>NZ_BAABXI010000002.1:0-1265298 GCF_042854785.1 Bacteroides sp. f07
TTGAAAATTAGCTACATCGGTATGAAAACCGAAGAAGTACCCATCAAATCGGGTATAATGAAGATTGTTTTAAAATCAGATTCGGAAGTTTTGCAGGAAGTGGTTGTAACGGGTATGACAAAAGTCGATAAACGTCTTTTTACCGGTGCGGCGGATCAACTGAAAGCAGCCAATGTGAAACTGGACGGTATGGCTGATATAAGTCGAGGTTTGGAAGGGCGTTCGGCAGGTGTTTCTGTACAGAATGTATCAGGAACGTTTGGTACAGCTCCTAAAATCCGTGTGCGTGGTGCTACTTCCATATATGGTAATTCAAAACCTTTATGGGTGGTGGATGGTGTTATTATGGACGATGTGGTAGAAATCGGTGCCAATGATCTTTCTTCAGGTGATGCCACCACGTTGATAAGTTCCGCTATTGCAGGTTTAAATTCGGACGATATTGAAAGTTTCCAGATATTAAAAGACGGTTCTGCCACTTCTATCTATGGCGCGCGAGCTATGGCGGGGGTTATCGTCGTAACAACCAAAAAAGGTCAGGCAGGGAAGAGTTCGCTCAATTATACAGGTGAGTTTACTACTCGTCTGAAACCTTCTTACAGTACTTTCAATATCATGAATTCTCAAGATCAGATGGGTATTTATAAAGAATTGCAGGATAAGGGTTGGTTGAACCTGTCGAGTACTTATCGTGCTGCCAATAGCGGGGTATATGGTAAGATGTATCATTTAATCAATACTTATGATCCTGCTACCGGGCAGTTTGGCCTGATGAATACTCCATTGGCTAGAAATGCTTATCTGCGTCAGGCTGAATATCGTAATACTGACTGGTTTGATTTGTTGTTCAGCAATTCCATCATGATGAACCATTCTGTCAGCTTGTCAACCGGTACGGAGAAATCAAACTCCTATATATCCGTAAGTGCCATGACAGATCCGGGTTGGATGAAAGGTACCAATGTTCAACGCTTTACTGCGAACCTGAATTCAACTTACAATATCAATAAGGATCTTGCTTTGACAGTAATCGGAAACGCGTCTTATCGTAAGCAGAAAGCTCCCGGAACTATTGGGCAGACCCGTGACGCTGTATCCGGTGAAGTGTCCCGCGGATTTGATATCAACCCTTATTCCTATGCGCTGAATACTTCAAGAACATTGGATCCTGACGAATATTACACACGCAATTATGCTGATTTTAATATATTTAATGAGTTGCAGACGAATAGCATCAACTTGAACGTAGTTGATATGAAGTTTCAGGGAGAGTTGCGCTGGAAACCTGTGATGGGCTTGGAGTTGAGTGCTTTGGGGGCTGTTAAATACAATTCTTCGTCACAGGAGCATAAGATACGTGAAAGTTCAAACCAGGCGATGGCCTATCGGGCTATGGATGATGCTACGATGCGTGATGCTAATAATTGGCTGTATACAGACCCAGATGTTTTGAACTCTCTTCCTTTCAGTGTATTGCCAAAGGGAGGTTTTTATAACAAGACTGATTATCGTATGTTCAGTTATGATTTTCGTGCATCCGCTACTTGGAACAAGGTTTTTAATGATGACCATATCCTGAGTCTTTTTGCCGGTTTGGAGGCGAAAGCGCAGGATCGTTCCAATAATGATTTCCAAGGTTGGGGAATGCAATATGAGAACGGTGAAATCCCTTATTTTGACTACCATGCGTTTAAAAAGATGCGTGAGGGAAATTCAAACTATTATAACCTGAAGAATACAAAAAGCAGGACTGTTGGTTATTTTGCCAATGGTACTTATTCTTATCAAGGACGTTATAGCATAACCGGAACATTCCGTTATGACGGCTCCAACCGTTTGGGGAAAGCCCGTTCAGCGCGTTGGTTGCCCACGTGGAACGTAGGAGGAGCATGGAATGCCCATGAGGAAAGATTCTTCAAAAAGCTACAACCGGCATTTTCGCATTTCACACTCAAGGCGTCTTACAGCCTTACGGCTGATGCAGGTCCTACGGATGTAACCAACTCGTATGTCAACATTAATAGTTTCACCCCGTGGCGGCCAAGCGCATCTGTCGGTGAATCGGGACTGAAAATCGTTGAGCTGGAGAACGGTGGGCTGACTTATGAAAAGAAACATGAATTGAATGTCGGAGTTGATTTAGGCTTTCTGGATAATCGTATCAATGCAGAACTGGCATGGTACAAACGTGACAATTATGACCTGATAGGTGCTGTGTTAACACAAGGAGTAGGAGGGGAGACCCGTCGTAACGCCAACCTTGCCTCTATGAAATCTCATGGTTTCGAGTTTTCACTTTCCACACGTAATATCGTGACGAAAGATTTCCAATGGACAACGGATTTTATTTTCGGTTATAGTAAAACCGAGATTACAGACTTGAAATCGCAGACAAATGTGTTTAACCTTGTCACCGGTTATGGTCAGCGTGAAGGCTATGATTGGGGAAGTATCTTCTCTATCCCGTTTGCCGGACTGGATGCCGACGGATATCCCACTTATATGTGGAATGGCAAGTTGATTAATAAGACAAATTATGGCGATATTAACTTCCAACAGGTGGAAGATGTGGATTTCCTGAAATACGAAGGTCCCAGAGACCCTACGATAACCGGTAGTTTTGGAAATGTGTTTGCTTTCAAGAATTTTAAGCTAAATGTTTTCATTACTTACTCGGCGGGAAATAAAGTTCGTCTGGAACCACAATTCTCTAATAAATATGATGACTTGGATGCTACTCCGAAAGATTTCAAGAATCGCTGGATGATACCGGGTGATGAGAATGTGACGAATGTTCCAGTGATACCGAATGCACGTGATAATAATAAATATAGCAACTTGAAGGTGGGATACAATGCTTATAATTATTCGGATGCACGCATTGCCGATGGTGGATTTGTCCGCATGAAGGAGATTTCTTTATCCTATGATTTTCCGCAGTCAATGCTGGGCAATCAGAAGTTGGTCAAGGCTCTTTCGCTGAAAGTACAAGGTACTAACTTGTTTTTGATTTATTCAGATTCCAAGTTGAACGGACAAGATCCGGAGTTCTTTAATTCGGGCGGTGTGGCTGCGCCTGTGCCTAAGCAGTTTACATTTACGGTAAGAGCAAGTTTCTAATAAAAAACAGTGAATAATTATGCGAACAAAAAATATATTATTATCATTTCTGCTTACAATAGCGCTGGGGAGTCTATCTTCTTGTGACAGTTTTCTTGATACAATGCCGGATCAGCGGACTGATGTGGATACTTCTGATAAAGTGAGGGATTTGCTGCTGTCTGCATATTCCACTCTTCATCCGACACTCATGTTTGAGTTTATGTCCGATAACTATGAGGATAATGGAGATGGATATAGTAACACTAATAATCTGGTTGAAGAATCTTATTATTGGAAGGATGCCATAGAATCTGACTGGGATTCGCCACAGGAGGTTTGGGATGCAAATTATAAAGCTATTGCCGCTGCCAATCAAGTATTGGAATCTATTGATGAATTAGGAGATCCCGAATCATGCCGTGCTTATAAAGGCGAGGCTCTGTTGTGTCGTGCATACGGGCATTTTCAGTTGGCTAACACCTTTTGTATGGCATACAATGAACAAACAGCCGCTACTGAACTGGGCATTCCTTATATAACTTCTCCTGAGAAAGAAGTGGGAGTTGTATATGACAGGGGGACGTTGAAAGAGGTATATGAGAAGATAAACGCGGATATTGAAGAAGCTTTGCCATTGATAGAAGCCGCGAGGTTTGATGTTCCGGTTTACCATTTTAATGCGAAAGCTGCCTATGCGTTTGCCGCCCGTTTCAATTTGTTTTATGGCAAAGATTATGATAAAGTGATTCGTCTTGCTACACAGGCTATTGGTACTGACCCTACCTCCGTGTTGAGAGATTTGAATGGTTATGATAAGTTTACTACCGGTAAGGAGTGGACATACGGCTATATTAATAAAGATGAACCTGCTAATCTGCTATTGATAACCAACCGTTCTTTTTTCGGCCGTGTCCATAATAAAAGATATGGGATAACGAACGCCATCATGCGTTCGCAACTGGTTTGGTCAAATTTCCCAGGCAACACACAACTCAAAGTATATAATACAGTATTCCATTATGATTATGTGTCTTATTTGGTACCTAAGATGCAGGAGATCTTTGAAGTGACTAACCAAGTGGCTCAGACAGGTCAGCCTCATGTGGTTGTACCTGCATTTACCACGGACGAAACGCTGTTGTGCCGTGCTGAGGCTTATATCTTGAAGAAGGAATACGATGCTGCGGCTACTGATTTGTCGTATTGGTATAAGAAGAAAGGCGTATCGGGGTGTACTGCTGACGAGATTGCCGATTTTTATAAGGCAAGCAGTGCTGAAACGAATGCCAAACCGTTGAATACTGGTGTTGCTTATGATGAGAAGCAAACGAATATGTTGTATGCTGTATTGCATGCTCGTAGAGTGGAAGGTATCCATGAAGGAGTACGTTGGTTAGATATAAAACGGTATGGCATAGCTATCAAGCATATTATTTATGGTAGTTCGCCCATTGTTCTGGAATCAGGTGATTATCGCAAAGCCATTCAGATTCCTTCTCAGGTTCTGGCTGCTCCGGGCAATATGACTCCTAATCCGAGATAAATTCATTAACAAAGTAAAATATAACTATTATGAAATATACATATCTGTTTTTCTTATGGCTGTTCTTTACCGGTCTGTTTGTTTCTTGTCAGGAAGACGACTTGAATAGTACCAGTATCTTCGATGATGGTCTGGAGACTGAAAAGAATGCACTTGATATCTGGATAGAGAAAAATTACCTGTATCCTTATAATCTTGACTTTAAATACAGGATGGAAGATATAGAGTCTTCTTTGAGTAATAATCTGGTGCCGATAGATTATGATTTGGCTATTCAGATGGCGCGGATAGTAAAACATGTCTGGTTTGAGGCATATGATGAAATCGGAGGCATTAGTTTCACACGTATGTATGCTCCGAAGGTGATTCATCTCATCGGTTCAAGGCAGTGGAATCCCAATGGGACTATTACTTTGGGATATGCCGAAGGCGGACTGAAAGTTACGCTCGTAGGTGGCAACTGGCTCGATCCCACTGATATTCCTGATATGAACGAGATGTACTTCAAGACCATGCACCATGAGTTTGCCCATATTCTTCATCAGACGAAGAATTATCCGACGGAATATAATAGCCTAAGTGAAGGACATTATTCACCTTCCGGTTGGAATAATCGCCATAATATGGCTGATTATGCGCCATTCGGCTTCGTCACTGCTTATGGAAGCAGTGAGCCGGGAGAAGACATTGCCGAAGTGACGGCTTGTTACTTGACATGGACTCCGGAGCAATGGACTCAATTGAAAGCAGGAGCCGGTAATGAAGGTTGGAGCATTATTCAGCAGAAGATTACCATCATGAAGAAGTATATGAAAGATAATTATGGCATTGATATGGATAATCTTCGTTCTACTATTGACAGGAGATGTACAGAACTGCAAACGATGGATTTGACAGAACTTCCCGATTAGTTTACATATAACAAATACGAATCATTATGAGAAGAAATATTATATATATAACGTGTTTAATCATCGCAGGATTATTGCAATCTTGCACCAATGAAGTGGACGACCTTTTTGACAGCTCGGCACAGCAACGAATGAATGAAGAAGTCAAGGCTTGCAGGGAGCTTCTTGCCAGTTCCGAACTAGGGTGGAAACTCGACTATTATCCTTCTGCTAAACAAAGTTATGGCGGCTACGCCATGACCGTCAAGTTTGATGAGACTCACGTGACGGCAGCTTCTGAAATAACTGGTGATCCAGCCGTTACGATGTCCAGTCTTTATTCCCTGAAATCGGACATGGGACCCACATTGAATTTTGATACTTACAACCCAATCTTGCACTTCTTTGCTGACCCTGATAATTCAGCCGGTGCAGGTTTGGGTAAAGGGTATGAGGGTGATTATGAGTTTATCATTCAGTCACGTTCGGAAAACGAAATCGTCCTGAAAGGGAAAAAAACAAAGAATATCATGAAGATGACCCGTCTCACAGAACCGAGTGAGGATTATCTAGCTTCTGTAATGGCTACCGAAGCGAAGATAGCATCCATTGTGGGAATATTGGGATATACCGGCAAACTGAACGGGCAAGATGTATCTATATCAATTCCTGCTGATCGCCGGATGAATATTCAAATAGGCGGAGAATCATTGACTACGACAGGTTTTATGTATACTGCCAATGGGATCCGGTTCTATCAGTCGGTGATGGTAGGAGGGAAGGAAGTCAGCTCTTTGCAGTGGTCGGAAACCGGACAGACATATGTGTCGGATGATGGTCCGTTTGTTTCTGTGCCCGATCCGGCTTATACCAAATACGAGCGGTTCTTGGGAGAGTATACCATGAAATACAATTATGGTAATACGCCAAGAGAAGTGCCCGTTAACTTGAAATCTCTGAAATATTCGGCATCTGAAAAAACATATGAAGTAGAAGGGTTGCCGTTCCCGCTGGTTATATTCTATAATGTGGAAAAAGATTGTATGGAGATTCTTACTTATAGTACAGGACAATGCAACGTTGCCATGTGGGAGGTTATAGGAAACGGTAATTTGAGTTGGGGAGCAGGTCTTGGAATGATCGGTCAGTTGAAGGAAGATACGGATAATGTCTATGAGTTTGTTGATAACGGTGTGTGGGGTACCTATATTGCTCGCGCAATCATCTTGTGGAGTGCTTCCGGAGAATATAGAGGGTATGGAGGTGATACCAGATTCCAAAATATAGTCTTCATAAAGAAATGAATAATTTAAAAGCACAAGGATTATGAAAAATATATATGCTATAATGACATTGATGCTTTGCATCTTGTTTGTAGGGTGTTCGGATGACGATGGTAATGCCGGAGTGCAATTGTTGAGAGTTGTCTCTTCCGATGTGTCTTTTGATTGTAAGGGTGGTACAGGCAGCATACGTGTTGAGTCTTCTTTAGCAATCAGTGCCAGTGCTTCTGAGGAATGGTGCCAACTGTCAGTGAAAGAGAACGTCGTTGATATGACAATATCCCCTAATCTGCTGATTGGAAGTCGTTCGGCAATGGTTGTTATCCGTGCGGGGGAGGAAGAGGCACGAGTGCCGGTTTATCAGTTGGGTGATATTTTTGATACGGATATGAAGAGTACTGACTTTACCGCAAATGGTGGTGAGTTGACTTTCAGTGTGAAGTCCAATTGGAATGTCAGTTTTGAAGAGGTTGATGAAACATGGATTACTTGTACTTATTCGGCAGAGGATGAACAAGTGACCGTTAAAGCTCTTCCTTTGACGGAAGGTGGTAAGTATCGAGTGAATACGGTAAAGGTGAAATCAGGCACACATGAATTCCCTGTTACGTTTACACAGGTTAATATGGCAGGTAAATATGCTTGCTATATTAATGGCGGAAGCGGTGGCTATGGAACTTGTCTGATTGAGGAGACAGAAACAGATTTTCTCTACAAGATAACTCCTACCGGAAGCGCATACGATGCTCCATATTATGCAAAATGCAGGAACGGACAGTTTGTTATCTACTTCGGTCAATATTTGGGAGTTTCTTCCAACGCATCTTTCCCTTGCGTTTATTTATGTTCTTATGATAAAGCAGGACGGCTCTCTTGGAATACATCTATTGAATATGTTGCTCCCTTAGACGCTGTGTACTCTAATGGGCAGATGTTTCTCGTATTTGAGGACAATGGTACGTGGAGCGGGCAGAAAGTAGACGGCTTTTATTATGGATTGTTTACTGATTTATTAGAAAACGGTGGAACGACAACCGGAAATGGAATTGCTGCTGTTACCGATTTGGTTTGGCTAAAGGTTGAGGACGAATAGGTATATAAAGTAATTTGTATGGAATAATATGTTTTGAATATGTGTAAGCGAGCGCGCTTCAAACAAGCTGAATCATAAGTCCCCTTAAAGGAGATTTGGCTTACATTAATTAAGTAGAATGGCTGTCTTGTGATAAGACGGCTATTCTTATTTGTGTATATCGAATATGGTAAGTCATCAATGGTTTATACTTCTTTTTCTTACAGATTAATTGTCTATTTCTTTGTAAGAAAGAAAGTTTTTCTAATTATTGTCTTTATGGGAAAGAAAGAATTGCTAAAACAACTGATTGTTGGATTTCAAGCATCATTGCCGGTGGAGGTTTATCCTCGTGAACTCTTTTTACCTGTCGATAGCGGGAAGATTATAACCGTGCCCGGCGTGAGACGGTGTGGTAAGTCTTCTCTCTTTTTATTGTAAATAAACCAGCTTATTCGTGAACGGATTGTAACGAAGGAACAGGTACTGTTCCTCAACTTTGATGATGAACGTTTGCAACTGAATGCAGATAATTTGGATGAGATTCTCCAGGCCTATCGGGAACTTTATCCTGCGATTCCCTTGAAAGAAGTATATATGTTCTTTGATGAAGTACAAATGGCAGATGATTGGCAGCCTTTTGTACGGAGGGTTTATGAACAGGAATGCAGGCATATTTATAATGAATTGAAGTCGCAGGGAGTCAGCATTGGAAAGAATACGTTGTATGATGTGATTGTACAGACTGAGTCTATTTACCTTTTTTTCTCTTTAACTAAATATGAACCGTCGCTTGTAAAAGAGAATACAGGAGATAAGAAGTATTATTGCATTGATAATGGTTTGCGTTCCGTACTTTTGAATCCACAGAGTGAGGATAATGGAAAATTGTTGGAAAATGCTGTTTTCCTTTATTTGAGAAGAACGTTACGGATTCAGGAAGAGTTGCATTATTATAAAGGCAAAAAGGAGTGTGATTTTGTGGTTACAGAATTTGATAAAGTGACGCGATTGATACAAGTAAGTTATCAGATGGGTGATGAGGAAACCCGCAAGAGGGAAATAGACGGGTTATTGGAAGCTGCCCGGGCGACAAATTGTCAGGAACTCGTTATTGTCACAATGGAGACAGAGGCCGAGTGGAAAGAACAGGATATGCTGATTCGTGTGTTGCCAGCTTGGAAATGGATGCTGGGTTGAGGGCACCATATTGACTGTGGTACCCTCTGACTGATATAAATTATGGGGATTATAGTGAATTGCTTATTGAGTGATTTTTTTTAGAGAGTCTTTTTCGTATAATTCCCATCCAGGCTCTTTCCAGTGGTATTCCCATACAAGTGTGGCGGAAGAAATCTCTAGGATTTTCATGATATCGGGGTCTTCATAATCGTATCCCCCATCATTAGGATAATAAAAGATGAGGTGGACGGCACCATTTTTCAATTCCCATTTACCTGTTTCACCGGGAGTACTTGCTCCTTTGGAGTAGATGTTGAAAGTCATGTCGGATTTGAGTTCGTATCGTTTGCCGACGTTGTATGATGAATTGTCATCTTCACGTACTCCGTCTTCTATTTCATATCCGGTATGTTCGATGACTTCCCACATACCTGTCAACTCGTCTACTGAGCCTATGGAGTCTTCGTCGTCATCTCCACAGGAGTAAAAAGACAATGATGTCAATGCGATAGCTACACAAGTAGCTAGTTTCCAGATTGTTTTCATATCATTAATATTATTTTAATCATCATCCAGAGAAGCGGTATCTATGTTTATTCTATAAAATCTGAAAACATAGACACCGCATGAATGATATTGAAAAGGTTTGATTTTATTCTTCTACTGATTCACAGATACCAGAATGATGCGTCTGGACATGTTTGCTAGAAGTTATATCCTATGCTGATAGATAGATTCTTGTTCTTTACAGAATAACCGTCTTCTCAATATAAACAGATCTCTCCACCAACACCCGAAGGCTTTCTGCGGGAGAGTCCGTTGTAAAATTATAAAAATAAGTTTGACGATGGTAATAATGAGCAATAAACTTTCTGGAATATACTGTTTAAGTTGTTTTTTGCCCTTTATCGGGCAAATCTGTCTTGCAATACCCAAATGATAGACTATAAAGAAAACTGCCGATTTTGAGCCGGAAAGTGGTTTTAAATGAAGAAAAGCCGGAGCATAAGGCTTCGGCTTTTATATTTTCTCGAAATCTCTTCTTCGGGTAAGTCTTTATTCTTATAGGCTACAATACTTTAAACTCATACCCTTCCGCTTTCAGGAACTCGATGGAACGGGGAAGTGCATATTGCAGGTTCCCGTTGTTCCAGGACTTCAATGAGTCGTGGAAAGTGATGATAGAACCGTTGCGTACATACCGCTTTACGTTGTTCAGCACCTGTTCCGGACGCATCCGTTTACTGTAGTCACGGGTGACAAGATCCCACATGATGATGCGGTAATGATTGCGCAGCGTATAATACTGCCGGAATCCCATATGTCCGTGTGGTGGGCGGAAGAGATTCGAGTGAATAATTTCGTCCACCTTTTTGGCATTTGCCAGATAATCCGGGTTGGAATATTCGAATCCGCGGATGTGGTTGAAAGTATGGTTGCCGATACGGTGTCCGCGCTCTACCACCATCCGGTATTCGTCCGGATGTTTCCGTATATTGTCGCCTACCATGAAGAAGGTGGCCTTGATAGCATGCTTTTCCAGTACATCCAGTACCCAAGGAGTTACTTCGGGGATAGGACCGTCGTCAAAAGTCAGATAGACTGCCCGTTCGTTCGGGTCCATCCGGAAAATAGCCTGTGGATACAACGCCCGTAAAAGCCAGGGTGGTTGTTCTATAAACATTTTGTGTAGCGGTTAGTGGTTAGTCACTACTTACTCCCTTTCATTCTCGTCACATACTCGTTATATAATTGGTCGAGCTGTTCGGAGTAGTGTTTTGCGAGTTCTTCTGATTTATATTTCTCCATCAGGCGGATTTCAGCGTCAAGCAGGCTGGCGTTATATACGAAATTCTCGCCGGCGATGGAAAGCTGGTTGTCACTCAGACTGAGATACCAAAGCATGTATTCGAGCGACTTGTTGGCAAGCTCGTCGATAATCTTGTTGGCTTTCTCGTTTTCTCCCAGTTGGTAGTAAGACTCTGCCATCTGGAAGGCGCCGTTTGCCCAGTCGTACGGTACGTTGTAGGCCGGAATCATCTTTTCGGCATAGTCCAGTGCGGCAAGCGCCTTGTCCTTTTTGCCTTCCTTGATGAGCTGCCCTACAAGCTGTGTGAAGATACGACGGTGCGTGTAGCACATACGCATCACGTTCTCGTCAATGTAGATACCCGGTTTGTCGATGCCGCCGAACTTGAACTTGTTCATCAGGTTGTCGTACATCTTTTCGCTGTCTATCTTGCTGTCGAGCTTGTCCGTATCGAACGGAGTGAAGCGGTAGGCAAGACCTTCCTGCGTGAAGTGGTTGCCCATGCCGAGATGGTTCTCGCTGCCTACGGTGATTGCCATATAGATAGGACGTTCCCAGTTAGCGTTGGCAAGCATTTCGAGCATCATCAACTCACTCTTGTAGAGGGCGCGTTTCGGGTTGCCGTTGGCGTCTCTCAGGGTGATAGTCATGTATTCGGGAATGGAGTCACCCAATGCTTCCGGTATCTTCATGCCGGAGTGGCGTACGGCTTCCTTGTCTATCTTCATTACGATGCTGTCCGTAGGGATAAGCGGTAATTGTATATCCTTGCCGGACTTCTTGAGAAGCTCCTTCAACTGGTCGTTCTTGCCAAGCATCCAGCGGTTGATGATTTCCTTCAGTTCATAAGGGTTCTCGCCGAAGATGGAGTGGACGAGCGACAGTATGGTCGTGTCTCCCTGTGCAGCCAGTTCATTTGCCTGCTTGAAGTAGCTGTCGATAAGGGTTTTCATTTCCGGACGGATAGAGATATATTCATTCTGTCCTTCCACGTACTGTACACGGTCCCAGGTGATAGGCAGCGACGGAGAGTCGTAAGCCGGACGCTTCATCTGGTCGATATACCAGTCGGTTTGCAGGTAGCTCAGGTTACAGGTGCGGGCATCCGTACGGAAACCTTCCGTTTCCTGGTTGTACCACAAGGGGAAGGTATCGTTGTCACCGTTGGTGTAGATAATCGGGTTGCCCTCTTCCTGCAAAGTCATCAGGTAGTTCTGACCGAAGTCACGGGCTACGAAACGTCCGCTGCGGTCGTGGTCGTCCCAGGTTTGTCCCGCCATTTGGATGGGGACAAGCAGACAGAGGACAGATGCCAGGGCGGCTGCCGGAAGTTCCTGCATTTTGCAGTATTCACGCAGCATGCGGATGATGCCTGCCACTCCCATACCTACCCAGATGGCAAAGGCATAGAACGAGCCGGCATACGCGTAGTCTCGCTCACGCGGCTGTGCAGGTGTCTGGTTGAGGTAGAGCACGATGGCGATACCCGTCATGAAGAACAGGAAGAATACCACCCAGAATTGCTGGATACCCCGCTGGCTGTGATAAGCCTGCCAGAAGAGCCCTATCAGACCGAGAATCAACGGCAGACAATAGAACACATTGTGTCCCTTGTTATTCTTGAGATCCTGTGGAAGCAGTTCCTGATTACCTACCAGCAGGTTGTCGATGAACGGAATACCGGTAATCCAGTTGCCATGTTCTATCTCCCCAGTGCTTTGTATGTCGTTCTGCCGTCCGGCAAAGTTCCACATGAAGTAACGCCAATACATGAAATTCAACTGGTAGGAGAAGAAGAACTTGATATTCTCCCATTGGGTAGGCATATTTACCATCACCATTTCCCCGCACTGGTCGTAAGGTACGTTATAGCCTTTGATGTCCACCCATTGCTTGTAGAGCGGGGCGTGTGACGAGCTGTACATACGCGGGAAAAGCATATTCTGTGCGTATTCGTATTCGATACGTCCGGGGAGTTCGATATAAGAGTCTTTTTCGTCCGGCGAAGTCTTTTCCTTGCGGACGTACTTGCTTCCCGTTTCCGATTGGCGCGGGATGCAATAACCGTCTTTTACGTCGAGCGCCACTTTCGAGGAGAAGGCGGGGCCGTAGAAAAGCGGACGGGTTCCATATTGTTCACGACCGAGGTATTCGCCCAGCGTGAATATATCTTCCGGTGAGTTCTGATCCATCGGAGTGTTGGCGGTGGAACGGATGACGATTAGTGCGTAAGAAGAATATCCGATGACAATCATCATGGTACACAGCAGGGTCGTATTCATGGTGCGGGCGGAAATGCGCCATTTCTCTTTAATCTTGGTCTGTACGCCCGGAGCAAGATAAAGTCCCAATGCGGCAATAACCAGAATACCGATAACGATGCTGCTTGCTCCGTGACCGTAGAACGGGATACCGAGCAGGGCGATTGTCACGATAAAGGAGATAGCCATGCGCATCTTGTTCTTCTCGGTGTAGCTTTCGTACACACCCCAGATAAGGGCGGCTGCAAGGAGGAAGATATAAACTACTACGCCGGAGTTGAATGACATGCCGAGTCCGTTGACAAACAGCAGCTCGAACCAGCCGCCTACCTTCACAATGCCCGGCACGATGCCGTAGAGAACGGCGGCTACCAATACGCCGGAACCGACGAGTGCCAGTAGCGAGCCTTTCGCAGTGGCGTTCGGAGTTTTCTTATAATAGTAAACCAGCACGATGGCGGGCAGACAAAGCAAGTTCAGCAAGTGCACACCGATACTCAATCCGGTAAGGTAGGCAATGAGGATGATCCAGCGGTCGCTATGAGGTTGGTCGGCTACGTCTTCCCACTTCAGAATCAGCCAGAAAACGACTGCGGTGAACAGGGAGGAGAAGGCATATACTTCACCTTCTACAGCCGAGAACCAGAATGTGTCACTGAACGTGTAGACCAGTGCACCGACCAGTCCGCTGCCCATAATGGTGATAAGCTGTCCTTTGGTGATGTTATTTTCATCGGTGATAATCAGTTTGCGAACCAGGTGGGTGATGCTCCAGAAGAGGAACAGGATACAGGCGCCGCTCATCAGGGCACTCATATAGTTTACCATTTTCGCTACGGTGGTCACATCGGAAGCAAATTGGGTAAACAAGTTCGCCATCAGCATGAAAAAAGGTGCGCCGGGCGGGTGACCGACTTCCAGTTTGTAGCCGGTAGTTATAAACTCAGGGCAATCCCAGAAACTTGCGGTTGGTTCTATCGTGAGGCAATAGACTGTTGCCGCAATGATGAATGTAAGCCAACCCATGAGGTTGTTTACGGTTCTGTACTGTTTCATTAGCACTATGGTAGTTTATTCGTTAAAAACGCGTTATACGGGCGCAAAGATAGTGATTTACTTGTATATAGGAGAAGAAAGTAAGATTTATTAAGTATAAGGAGACGCTTTGGGTGATAATAAATCTAAATCTTCCGGCAGGTATTAACCGATAAGGTTGTCAGGTATTGCATCCTTTATGATGGTGATGCTCTCCCAAGATGCGGTGCGGCAATGTCCCGTGTCCGAGCAGTTCGATTGGGCAGTTGAAGTTCCTTTCCAACCATTCCGTAGTGACACCGGTGTCCGGATGGTAATCCAGTGTTTCGTTGACACAGGCGATAGATTTCACTTGTTGCAGCACGGTGCCGATATCGTGGCTGACGAGGATAATGGCACACTCTTTATTGATTTCAGCCAGTAACTCATAGAGACGTGCTTCAAAACGCTTGTCGATATATGTGCTGGGCTCATCCAGAATAAGCACTGAGGGGTCGGAGATAATGGCGCGTCCTAAGAGGGCACGTTGCAACTGTCCGCCGCTTAATTGTCCGATGGCACGGTGTTCGAGCCCTTCGAGTCCCATGCGGGCGATGACTTGTCCGCCTTTCTCCCTCTGTTCGGGTGTGAATCGGGATGCCAGTGACTTCTGTATGCTCAGTCCGGAGAGGATAACTTCTTCTACCGAGATGGGAAACTTCCGGTCGATGGTGCTGTATTGGGGCAGATAGCCCAGTGAAGGCTTGCAATTGAATACAATCTCCCCGCCGGTGGGCTTTAGCAGTCCCAGGATACATTTTATAAGCGTTGTCTTTCCACCGCCGTTCGGGCCGATAATACCCAGAAAATCCCGTTCGTAGACAGTAAGGTTAATGTCATGGAGAACGTTACGGCCGTCGTATCCGGCAGAAAGATTCTTTATTTCGATAATTGGCTTTGTCATTGGGCTTTCTCTGATAGTATTTTCTAATCGTTTATTTGGGGGTTCCGGCAGGAGCGAGGGCTTTGGCTACATCCAGCATCTCTTCTTCCCAGTCGTAGCTGAGCGGATTGATGGGAACAACCTTCGTTCCGGTCTGCTGCGCGATGGTTTCCGCATTGCGTTTGTCAAATTCGGGTTGGACGAAGATTACACGCACATCTTCCGCTTTACAGAGGTCTATCAGCTTTTTCAGATGGGCGGGAGAAGGCTCTTTTCCGCCTTCTTCGATAGAAATCTGATGCAATCCGTAGTCGCGGGCGAAGTAGGAGAGGGCGGGGTGATAAATCATAAAGGACTTGGCAGCTTCCGGTGCGGAGAGCTGTTGGCGAATCAGACTGTCGGTATGCTGGATACGTTGGCAGAGAGAGTCGTAACGCGCCATATAGTAAGCGTCATTGGCTTTATCCAGTTGGCTGAGGGCTTTGTAGGTGTTTCCGGCGATGATTAATGCATTGGCGGTAGAATTCCATACATGCGGCTCTACGGCGTGGATATGACCGTCGTGAGTGCCATGTCCGTGGTTGTGGTCATGGTTGCCATTATTCAGAATAAGGTCGATGCCTTTAGAAGTGTCAAATACTTGAATGTGGGGTGTGTTGTTCATCAAACGTTCCATCCAGGTCTGTTCGAAGCCGATGTATCCGATACGGAAATATGCTTTACTATCTCCCAGGGAAACAAGCTGCTGGGGGACAGGGTCGTATGTCTCCGGGCTGGAACCTTTGGGCACCATGCTGACTACCTTGAACTTGTCTCCTGCGATGGCTTCGGTGAAATAACGTTGGGGTTCGAGTGTGACGGTAATCACCGGCTTTTCTTCATCCCCGTTATTATTTTTGGACGCACGTCCTGTGCAGGCTGCCAATAGCAGGCAGGAACCGAGGAAAAGGAGCGTTCTTATATCTTTTAGTTGCTTTCTCATGGTTTTTCTTTTATTTCGAGGGTTTCTTTTTATCTTATTCTTGTTTTTACTCTTGTTTACGGGCGCGTAAAATCTCCCGTTTACCACCCGGAGGCCCCGGAAGACGTTCTACGATGAATCCGGCTGTCTGCAACATTCGTCGTACAATGCCTTTGGCGCAGTAGGTGGTGAGGATACCGTCTTTAGCTAATAAAACATAAAGGCAGTTGAATAGTTCTTGCGACCACATTTCCGGCTGCTTTTCCGGGGCGAAAGCGTCGAAGTAGACGAGGTTAAATTGAGAGTTGAGAATTGAGAATTGAGAAATGGCTGCGCTGTCATTGGTAATGTTCTCTTTCAACTCTCCATTCTCTATCCTCAGTTTATTAAAGTCCGCCTGTACTTTCCGTAGAGTGAAGTGCGGGGTTAAGTGTATTTCTTCTTCCCAGGGAGACGTGTGGAACTGTTTAAACAGTTCGATAGCTGTTTGCTGTCCGCCGTTCACCGTTACTTGTTCATCGTTTGTGACGTAGTTCAGTTGCTCTATCATCTGCCATTCCAAAGGATACAGTTCCAGTCCTGTATAGTGTACGTTCCGTCCGCTTCTTTCTGCTTCTTCGAGTGTGAGCCAGGCGTTTAGTCCTGTTCCGAAGCCTATCTCAAGGACACGTGGAGAAGTGGCGGCAGATGCTTTCAGCCCCATATCAATGAAGATATGTTGGGATTCCGTGCGTGCTCCCTTCGTTGAATGATAATGTTCATTCAATTCCGGTACAAACAGGGTGGCACTCCCGTCTTCGGTTTTCTCAATAATTCTTTCCATTACGCAATCTCTGATACCTGATAATATTTGATATCTAATACTTTATACCTATTACTTGAAAAAAACTTTATCCTGCTACTGCATCCCAGGCGCTTTCGAGCACATACAGAAGAAGGATATAGCGTACTAACTTGCCGACAAACATGGAGCCTACGGTAAGCCATGTATTGCTTCGCATAAAGCCCAGTGCGATGGCGATTACTTCTCCAATGGCGGGAAGAAAGGCGAAGAATGCCATCAATGCTCCCTTTCCTTGCAGGAAGTTCACCATTTTGTCGACTTTTTCTTTCTTTACTTTGAAATATTTTTCAATCCAGCTTATTTTGCCCAGACGCCCCATATAATAACAGGTCATTCCACCTGCCGTGTTGCCTAAGGTGGCGGACAGCAGGCAGGCGACGGGGGGAAGGCCGAGTTTCACCAATGCCACCAGCACCAGTTCGGAACTGAAAGGCACGATGCTTCCTGCCAGCAATGCCGAGATGAATAATCCCGGAAGTCCCCACTCTATGAGGAGTTGTACTATCGAATCTATAAAAGCGTCCATATATTAAATGCAAATAAGAGGATGAGACTGACCAGTGAGACAATGAAAAACACATTGGAGCTTTTACTGTTGGTCAGTACGAAAAAGTGCCCGATCAGGATGCTGCAACTTATCATAAGCAGCGGCAGCAAATCGCTGCAATAGTTCGGCTGGATGGCTATCAGCAGGAAGAGGAAGATGGTGAGGTCTATCAGGAATTGCAGATAGGCGCGTGTACGTATCTTGTCCTCAAAACCGGCAGCGATACAATGAACGGCGCTGACAATGAACAGTACGAACAGATAACCGAGTACCGCCAGTTCCCAGGGCTGAAGAGTCTGTAAGTTAAAGACTTCGCCAAAGGTTGTCAGTTCGATGAAAGGACGGTAGAACAGTTCCATTTCATTGTAGAAGAAGGCGTGTCCGAACAGCATCCAGTAGGGGAGTGTCCATCCTACCAGCGCGCCGCAGAAACTGCGTGGCGTAAGTGCCTGAAACCGGTAGGCTTCGAGCAGCCAAAGCACCGATAAAACGGTGAGCTGGGGGAAAAGGATGCTTCCCGCCCCGATAAAGAGGAAGGAATAGAACAGATAACCTGCCGAGTGTGATTGCTGATAGCTTTTGAATAAGAAATAAATGGAAATGAGGAAAGCCAAGGCAGCAATGTCACCTGCATATAACAGGTGCATCTCCGGACAGGCGGTGACCAGCAGAAAGTAAATGGCTGTCTGCATGGAGGCCCTCATGCGGATAATGCCGAACTGGTTGTTGAGCTCTATCAGGAAATAACCGATGATGGCGTACACAAAAAAGCTGACGATTCGCTCTGTCCAGTCTGCGAACAGGAAGTCACGGGCAGATTGCCAGAACGAGGAGAAACTTTCTTGTGTGGCAGCGGTTATGAGGTCGGGAAATAAAAAGTAGGTCGACACCCAGCAGAGGGTGCAGATAAGGACAACAACAGGTAGGGTGAGCCGTCCTGCCGTTACTTGGTTTTGCAGCTTTTTATTTCTCATGAAATTATACTAAATTTAGGCACGGATTACACGGATTACACCGGTTGGAACAATGGTTGCCATAAAACAACCGTGAAATCCGTGTAATCCGTGCTTAATTATTTTGCTTCTTACAAATCGAATCCGATGTCACGACGGAAGTATTTCTTGTCGAAATCAATCATGTCCGCCACTTTGTAACTCTGTGCCAGCGCTTCTTCTTTCGTTGCGCCGTAAGAGCAGACGGCAATGACACGTCCGCCGTTTGTGACTACCTCACCGTCTTTCAGGGCTGTTCCGGCATGGAAGATGATGCTGTCCGTAGCGGCAGCCTGTTCCAGTCCCTTGATGGGGAATCCTTTCTCGTAGGCTTCGGGATAACCGCCGCTGACAAGAATGACGCAACCGGCCGAACGCGGGTCCATCACAAGTGTTTTCTCGTTCAGGTTGCCTGCGGCTGTGCCTTCAAGCAGTTCGACAAGGTCGCTTTGGATGCGGAGCATCACGCTTTCTGTTTCCGGGTCGCCCATGCGGACGTTGTATTCGATAACCATCGGTTCACCTTTCACCTTGATAAGGCCAAGGAAAATGAAACCTTTGTAGGTGATCTTTTCTTCTTTCAGACCATGGATGGTCGGTTCGATGATGCGTGTGCGTACTTTCTCCATAAACACTTCGTCAGCAAACGGAACCGGAGTCACGCTACCCATACCGCCTGTGTTGAGGCCTTTGTCGCCTTCGCCGATACGTTTGTAGTCTTTGGCTACGGGGAGGACTTTATAGTTTTCTCCGTCTGTCAGTACGAATACAGAGCATTCGATGCCGCTCAAGAACTCTTCAATCACAACGGTTGCCGATGCGGAACCGAACATGCCGCCGAGCATTTCTTTCAGTTCTTTCTTGGCTTCATCGAGCGTAGGAAGGATGAGAACTCCTTTTCCGGCACAAAGGCCATCAGCTTTCAATACGTAGGGAGCTTCCAACGTTTCGAGGAAGGCAAGACCTTCTTCGATGTTTTCGGAAGTGATGCTTTTGTAGCGGGCTGTCGGGATGTTGTGACGCATCATGAAGCCTTTGGCAAACTCCTTGCTGCCTTCCAGTTGTGCTCCTTGAGCCGAAGGACCGATCACGGCAATATGCTTTAGCTCCGGACGGTTTTGGAAGTAGTCGTAGATTCCTTTCACCAACGGATCTTCGGGGCCTACCACTACCATTTGGATGTTCTCTTTCAGTGCAAAAGCACTGATTGCTTCAAAATCGGTTGCTTTGATGTTGACATTCTCGCCTACGGCAGTTGTTCCGGCATTCCCCGGAGCAATGTATAGTTTTTCAACTTTCGGACTTTGGGCAATTTTCCATGCCAGTGCATGTTCGCGGCCGCCCGAGCCTAGTAATAATATCTTCATCTTTGTATTGTTATAAATTTATACTGTTATCTATGATTTGTATGGATACGATGGGTTTTGTTAGTTTTATAAGTTCTGCTCAAAGTACCGGGTAATTTTCTCATGCAGATGTACACGGTCACGTCCTGCTACGTTGTGCTTGTGGCACGGGTAGATAAACAGATCAGGATAAGTGCGGGCATCTACACAGGCTTTCATGAACGACAGAGTGTGTTGTGGCACGCAGGTGTCGTCATGGTCGTCGTGAATAATCAGCAGGTGGCCTTTCAGTTGGCCGGCAAGGTTTTTCAGATTACATTCTTTGTAGCCTTCCGGATTGCTTTCCGGTGTATCCATATAGCGTTCGCCGTACATCACTTCATAATACCCCCAGTCGATTACCGGACCTCCGGCAACGCCTACTTTGAATATTTCCGGGTAACGAAGCATCAGGGCGGTAGTCATGTGACCTCCGAAGCTCCATCCGTGTACGCCGATGCGCTCACTGTCTACGTAGGGGAGGGATTTCAGGAATTCAACGCCTTTTACCTGGTCCTTACCTTCTTCGATGCCGAGGCGGCGGAAAGTGGCATTTTCAAATGCCAGTCCACGGTTGCTGCTGCCACGATTGTCGATGGTGAACATGATATAGCCTTTGCCTGCCATGTATGTGTCCCATCCACGTGCGCCGTTCTGCCATCCTCCGGTGACGCATTGTGCGTGAGGACCTCCGTAGACGTATATGATGACGGGATATTTCTTGCTCGGGTCAAAGTTGGCCGGCTTCATCAGGCGGTAATGCAGGTCGGTCGTGCCGTCTGCCGCTTTGATTGTTCCGGTTTCGATGCTTGGCATCTGGTAGCCTTTGTAAGGGCTTTCAGCTGTCAGGAGGTTGACTGTTTCTTTGAAGTTCCTGGTGTCTACCAAGTTGATGACGCGAGGCTGGTCTTTTGTTGAATAACGGTCGATAAGATAAGTGCCGGAAGCGCTAAGCATACCGCTATGTTCGCTCTCCTTGCAGTTCTCGAATGGTTGGCTTATCTTTCCATTGCTCACGTTTACAGCGAAATGTCCGCTTTTCAAGCCTTCTACGGCTGTGAAGATGATTTCTTTACGCTTTGTGTTGAATCCCAGGACGTCGCTGACTAGCCAGTTGCCTTTGGTTAATTGTTTGGCTTTGCCGGCCTGGAAATAAGTACCACCGTTGGCGCTGCTATAAGTTTCACCTTTCATGTTGGCTGCATCGGCATCGAAGAGATAAAGATGGTTGTAGCCGTCACGCTGGCTTTGATAGATGAACTTGGTAGAATCCCACGGTAAAAACACGATTGCGTTCTGTGGTTCCACGTATTTAGGATGCATTTCTTCGTAGAGAACGCCCATCGGCTCTCCTGTCTCTGCGTTATACTGGCAAAGTTTGGCGTGATTCTGATCACGGTTTATTTCAATCAGGTAGAGGCTTTTTTCATCCGGTGCCCAGCTGATATTGGTAAAATAACGGTCTGTGGGATCACCTGCGTTCAGATAAATGCTTTTGCCCGTAGCAGGGTTGTAAATGCCTACTTTTACCTGATGGCTCGTCATTCCTGCCATCGGATAACGTACATTGTTCACTTCACCTACGCGTGCAGTGATGTCTACAAGCGGATATTGTGTCACCATGCTCTCGTCCATACGGTAGAAAGCGAGCAGGTTGCCTTTCGGGCTCCAGAAAGTGCCTTTGTTGATACCGAATTCATTGCGGTGCACCGTTTGCCCACAAACGATACCTTCGGGTTCATTAGTTACCGCTTTTTCGTTCACATACAGATTGTTGCCTATCGTGTAAGCCACGTTTCCACTGGCTGCGCAATAGTCTTCATTAGCCGCTCCGTCTTTTGGCTTGAGAGTGCTGACAACTTGATTGTTCTTGAAGTCATATACAATGAACTTTCCTCCTATCGTGAATAGCATCTGTGTTTTGTCTGCCCATGGAAAACGGACGGAATACAAGTGTGATAACTTTCCTGCCTTGTTCTCTTCAAGCACTTTGTTGATCTGTTCACGAGTGATAACCATTGTTTCTTTTCCCGTTTTGGGTTGGATAGAATAAAGGGTATCTACGCCCGGCTTGATACATTCGTCACCCCACCATTGCAGTCCGTACAGGTTGTCTGCGTAGCGGTAACTCTCGCCACCCGGAATCAATTCTTCCAGTGTCGGCTTTTTGGTTTCTTGTGCCATAACATTGAATCCGATTGGTAGTGCCAACAATAAAAGCATGGCTCTTTTTCCAATTTTACTCATTGCTCTTTTCTTTATTATTTGTTTTTAAATCCTTCTATTTTTACTCTGTCCAAGGGAGTCTGCTTGATTTGAATGGCAGCACTCAACTTGGCAAAAGCAGAGAATAATTCGTCAAATTGCTTTTCGTAGCTGTCTCTGTCGGAGGATATGTCCTCTTCCAAGTATTCAATCCTTTTCCTCAATTCTTCCAATTCCTGTTTCGGAGCATGGGAGAGCAGGTACTGGCGCATGTGGACAAAGGCTCGCATGATGTTGATGTTGACTTCGATGGCTTTTTCACTATTTAAAAGACCTGATAACATTGCGACTCCTTGTTCAGTAAAGGCATAGGGCTGATATCTAAACCAACTTATTTCTAAGGTGCCATTTTGGCACCTTATATTGTTTATCAATAAGTTAGCCTCTTCTTTCGTAAGCTGAAACATGAAATCTTCGGGAAAGCGGTTCATATTTCTTTTTACTGTTCGTTTCAGGTTCTTTGTTTCAATCTCGTACATTTCTGCCAAATCAAAGTCAAGCATAACCTTTTGTCCTCTGATTTCATATATCTTATTTTCTATAACAACTAATTCATTCATTTCTTAGTCTAATTGGTGGCTTACTATCTACGCCTATTACTTAACATTATTGTTGTTTGAACTTAAGGTCACATTTTGTGACCTCATATTGTCTATCAGTTAGTTAATAGGCAATTTGGCGTCAATGTATAATTGAATATTGATGCTTGTTTATTCCTCTTCCTTCTTCGGAATCCTCGGCTCCCGGTTCCCCCTAAATTCTCTTGGCCCTCTTGAATCTCTTCCTCCGCGGAATTCTCCCCGTGGCTTTCTATCTCTGTCACCACCTTTGAACTCACCACCTTCTCTGCGCGGCTTGTATTCTCCCTCTCTGCGAGATTTGGATTCACCATCCCGACGCGGTTTGAACTCACCTTCGCGGCGTGGCTTAAATTCTTTTCTTTCTCTGAATCTTGGAGCCTGTTCTCCTTCAGCCTCTTTCTTCTCTTCTCCCTCTTCCTGGCTCTTGAACTCTTTGTATTTTCCGTCAAAAATCTCATATTTGCGGAACTCACACTCCAACGGTCCATTAAATAAAGGAACCTTCTGGCTTGCTTTCAGACCAATTTGGTCGAAACACTCTTCCCGATAAGAAAGCACCCATGCCTCGTTTCCTACAAACGCATGTTTCAGACGTTCACCGATCATCTGATAAAGTCCAAGCAAATCATTAGTGGAAATACGTTCACCATAAGGCGGGTTAGTGATGATAATCGACTTCTCTTGCGGTTGCTCAAACTGCTGGAACGGTTGCAGCTTCAACACGATGTCTTTCGATACACCGGCAGCTTTTATATTGTGAGTCGCAATCTCATTAGCTTTCGGATTGTTATCGTATCCGTAAATCTTATGAGCAAATTCACGCTCCTGACTGTCATCATTGTAAATCTCATCGAACATATCCGCATCGAAATCTACCCATTTCTCAAAAGCAAACCCCTTACGGAATACTCCCGGAGCGATATTCTTGGCAATCAGTGCCGCTTCGATAGGGATAGTGCCCGAACCACACATCGGGTCGATCAGGTCACATTCTCCGCGCCATCCGGTCATTAGAATCATGCCGGCAGCCAATACCTCATTTAACGGGGCTTCTACTGCCTCCTGGCGATAACCGCGACGGTGAAGTGATTCTCCGGACGAGTCCAAAGATAACGTACAGGTAGTCTGTGCAATATGAATATTCAGAAGTACATCCGGATTGTTGATACGTACCGACGGACGTTTCCCTGTTTTATCACGGAAATAATCCACAATCGCATCTTTCACCTTATACGAAACGAATTTCGAATGGCGGAACTCATCGCTGAATACTACTGCATCGATAGCGAACGTCTTGTTCACATCGAGATATTCTTCCCATGGAATAGCCTGTATTTGATTATAAACCTCATCGGCATCTTTGGCTGTAAAGTTTTTAATTGGTTTCAGGATACGGATGGCGGTGCGAAGGCAAAAATTTGCCTTATACATCATACGTTTATCTCCGGTGAATGAAACCATACGGCGTCCTATTTGAATGTCGTTGGCTCCTAATGCTGTAAGTTCTTCTGCAAGTATCTCTTCCAGTCCTTGGAAGGTCTTGGCAATCATCTCGAATTGTTCGCTCATATATAGTTATTTGATTTTATTTTTTTGCTTTAGTTTGTACGATTCTTGCTCCTGCAGGAACATTCTCCGTTACCCAGATATTACCGCCTACGGTTGCGTCACGCCCGATGGTGATTCTTCCCAAAATAGTGGCGTTGGAATAGACAATCACATTGTCCTCCAGAATCGGGTGGCGGGGGATACCTTTGATCGGTTTTCCGTCGGCATCCAACGGGAAGCTCTTGGCTCCCAGGGTGACTCCCTGATATAGTTTGACGTTATTGCCGATGATACTTGTGGCACCGATAACAACGCCGGTACCGTGGTCGATGGTGAAGTGGCTGCCGATTTTCGCTGCCGGATGAATGTCAATCCCTGTTTCACTGTGTGCCATTTCCGTGATAATACGGGGAATCAGAGGAACACCCAGCTCCAGCAGTTCATGCGCAATACGGTAATTGCTGATGGCCTTGATGGCCGGATAACAGAAGATTACCTCGCCATAACTTTCGGCAGCGGGGTCACCGTTGTAGGCGGCTTCCACGTCAGTTGCCAGTATTCTTCTCATGGCAGGCAGCTTGCTGATAAACTTGGCGGCAAGGCGTGCGGCTTCTTCCCGTTTGGAATCCGGGCAGACGTTACATTTCCCTTCTATGCTGACGCTGAAACACAATCCGGCGAGGATTTGCTCGGAGAGCAAACCGAATAACTTTTCAATATTTACACCAATGTGATAATTGATTGTCCGGCTGTTGATCGTAGAATTTCCGTAATATCCGGGGAAGAGAATAGAGCGTGAAAGCTCAATAATTTCATATAAGACTTTAGCAGAGGGCAGTGGTTCGCCATCTTTGTGCTGATGAAACAGTCCTTTATAAGATTCGCTTTCCGATAGCTCATCGACTGCCTGTGTCAAAATGTGGGTGAAGTTCAGTGGACTCATTAGGTCAGTTGCTCATATTTATATGGGCACAAAGGTATTAAAAAAATAATAAAATTCGTTGGGATTCAGGATAAATAATGTATTTTTGTCACATTCAAAACATGACATGAATAAGGGCAGATGAATCAAAGGGCTACTATGAGACTATTCGGGTTGTTAGGGCTGTTGGTGTTATTGGGTTGCGGATATGCTGACAAACATCATAGCAAGTCTTTGTGTGAACTGACTTTTGTCGATTCTCTGGAAACCCGCGTGCAGGATTCTCTGTTCTCCAATGTACTTTATTCCCGCTCACAGGTACGTGACGCACTGGCGCAGGTACAGGATTCCCAATACTATTACCGCCTTCTCGCCTTGTACGGAAAAACATTCTTCGTTTCTTCCGATTTTGACTCCGTCTTTTATTATCATCGCCGGGTGAAGGCATTTTCGCCTAAAGCTGTCAGATGTCCGCGGTGGAATAGTGTGTTGGCCGAAATTTATAATATGGAAGGGAATGTGTGGATGCAGTTGAACCGCCCTGATTCTGCCATGATGAACTATAAGCAGGCGTATAAGTACTGTCTGGAAGGGGAGAAATTGCAGCGTCTTCCGGATATTTGCATCAACATAGCCGATGCTTATCTGCATCGTGGCGACTTGGCGCATACCGCTTCATATTATCGCCGTGCTTTGTTTCTCTGTGATTCGTTGAATTTGTCCGAACATACGAAGTTCCCTGTCTACTATGGACTGGGACAAACCTATATGGACTTACGTGACTTCGACTTGTCGAATCACTATTATGAACTGGCAGAACAGTTCTTCGATGACATGAATGTAGGGGAGAAATGGACGTTTCTTAATAACCGCGGTAACTATTATTATTACAGGAAAGACTATCAGGAAGCTTTGAAATACATGCGCAGGGCGAATGAACTGGTATCTGCCCATTCGCAAATGGTATTCGAACAGAACTTTATCAAAGTGAACCTGGGAGAATTGTATGTATTGACTGATAACCTCGATTCCGCACAAATATGCCTGGACGAGAGTTATCGTTTCTTTCAAAAAATACAGCATAATTCTGCTGTCTACTACATCGAAACCCAAATGATCGAGCTTGCCCTGAAGAAAGGGAATATGGCACAGGCGCAGAAGATGATTGCCCGTACGAATC
Source organism: Bacteroides sp. f07 (assembly GCF_042854785.1). Taxonomy (NCBI): domain Bacteria; kingdom Pseudomonadati; phylum Bacteroidota; class Bacteroidia; order Bacteroidales; family Bacteroidaceae; genus Bacteroides; species Bacteroides sp. f07. Next base: position 26,326 of record NZ_BAABXI010000002.1, read on the forward strand.
CCGTGGGGCATCTTGATGCCAATATGCTGACCATACGCAACCGGTATCTCCAGCATTATTTTGAACGTACCGGTGATTACCGCCACGCCTATGAATATCTGAAATGTGATCGCCGTTTGGATGATTCCATCCGTAGCGAACGGGTACAAATGCGTGTCGCCGAACTGGATATGCGTTATCAGCAGGATACGATTGTATTGCGTAAGGAGATACAGATTCAGCAACAGGCCGCTGAGGTAAGGGTCTTGAAGTTGAATGTTTATATTTGGGTGCTTGTCTGCGTGCTGCTTGTGGCAGGTACGCTGGTCATTATCTGGTATATGCGTAAGAAACGGGAATTTCTTCGTGAACGTTTTTTTCGGCAGATAAACCGCATCCGGATGGAGAACCTGCGTAGCCGGATTTCTCCTCATTTTATTTTCAATGTGTTGGGGCGTGAGATTAACCAGTTCAATGGTTCGGAAGAAGTGAGAAATAATCTGATGGGACTGGTGGGATATCTCCGCCGAAGCCTTGAGCTGACGGAAAAACTGAGCGTGCCCCTACAGGACGAACTGGACTTTGTACGTTCTTACATTGACTTGGAGAAAGGGCGTCTCGGGGAAGGTTTCACCTCAACAGTCACAATTGGGGACGGATTGGACGCAACCCGTATCATGGTTCCTTCTATGATTGTACAGATTCCTGTGGAGAATGCCATTAAGCACGGGTTGGCGGGAAAGGATGGAGCGAAGGAGCTTGTTGTATATGTTTCCTGTCAGGAGAACGGAATCTGTATTATGGTTACGGATAACGGGCGGGGGTATCTCTCGCAAGTGCCTTCTGCGACACATGGAACCGGTACGGGGCTGAAAGTCCTTTATCAGACTATCCAACTGCTGAATGCAAAAAACAAGAATGATAAGATACGTTTTGATATAACCAACAGGAATGATGGAAAGGCCGGTACGCAAGTATCGGTGTATATCCCGTTCCGTTTTTCTTATGATTTATGATGGAGACGGAAGAAAAGTATAAAGTGGTCATCGTTGACGATGAACGTACGGCGGTTGATGCTTTGCGTCGGGAATTGGAGCCCTATCGTGAATTTGAGGTAAAGGGGGTAGCAGGCAACGGTGTGAAAGGTAAAAAGATGATTATGGAGTTGCATCCGGATTTATTGTTTCTGGATGTGGAACTTCCTGATATACTAGGGCTTAACTTGCTGAGTGATATAAGGGATGATGTGCTGTGGGATATGAAAGTCGTGTTCTATACTTCTTATGATAAGTATCTGTTGCAGGCCTTGCGTGAGTCGGCTTTCGATTTCTTGTTGAAACCTTTCGAAAGGGACGATTTGAAAGTGATTATAGACCGTTACCGGAAGGTTATCTCAACTTCCACTTTGCTTCCCCCGCCTTCTTTTGCGTCTTCCATCAGTGCCTTGATGCCACAGCATGGTATGTTTATGATTAGCACGGTGACAGGATTCAAATTGCTTCGGCTCGAAGAAATCGGTTTCTTTGAATATCTGAAAGATAAACGCCAATGGCAGGTGGTGTTGTTTAACCAAACGCGCCTGAACCTGAAACGGAATACAAGGGCAGAAGATATTATAAGTTATTCACAAGCTTTCGTGCAGATTAGTCAGTCTGCTATTGTAAATGTGAATTTTCTGGCTATGATTGATGGTAAATGTTGCCTGCTTTATCCGCCTTTTCAGGATAAGAATGATCTGATAATTTCCAGGAATTTTCTAAAAGAGCTTCAAGAACGCTTTTATGTGTTGTGATACCGGCCCCGGCTGGATATTGTAAATGAAAGACGCCACTTCTTCATCAGGAGCGGCGTCTCTTGTTGTTAGAATATTAGAATGAGAGAGAGTTATGTTACATATTTGTATTATCCATCGTAACGGTCATTTCGGGAACCAGTACGTAGGCTTGTTTCTTGGCGTTCCATTTATAATAGTTGGTAGTGACGGTCTTGCCCTCATAAATGTAGTTGATGCGCAAGTCCTTTTGCCATTCTTCCTTACTGCTGTTCCATTTCAGGGCTTCACTTTCGATCATACGTTTGTTGTCATCGTACTTATAATTGTATTTCATGTAGTTGGCAAGAGTGTTTCCGTCCATTTTGTAAACGGTTTGTCCTACTGTTACACCATTTTCTTCTACCGGGTTGTAAACCAACTGACCATCGTAGCTACGTGCAGAAGTAGCAAGCGACACAACAAGAAGAACTGCTGATAAAACGAACATTTTTAAAGATACTTTTGCTTTCATGGCTATTTAAGTTTTTTGAGTTATACTTTCATATTTCTATAACTGTATCAGTTTTACGCTGCAAACTTACATATTAATTTGGTATTTGTGCAATTTTAAAGATGAAATATTGTCAAAATGTCAATAAGGGGTAGGCGGTGTCGTTTGCTTTTTGCCAAGATTGGTGACAAAAAAATATCCGGCAGTCAATCTGCCGGATATAGAACGAATCACTTCGTAGGGGAAGTGTTCCTTTTTCTAGCTTTATGGATACCGGGTTAAATAATGTTATTAGTTATTCCGGCTCCTGTCTTGTGGGTATGCACTATGTGGGTAGTGTGTGCATTACTTGCCTTTAATGTGCTTCGAGCCAGTTTTTGCCCCATCCGCAATCTGCTCTCAAGGGGACGTGCATACGGTATGCTTTCTCCATTTCCTCGATAACGATTTCTTCCACGCGTTCTTTCTCATTGATGGGAACGCTGAAGTTCAATTCATCATGTACTTGCAGAATCATCTTCGCCTGTATGCCTTCCGCCTGGAACCGTTGGTAAATGCGTGCCATGGCTACTTTGATAATATCCGCAGCGCTTCCCTGGATAGGCGCATTGATCGCATTCCGTTCCGCATATCCGCGTACAACGGCATTTCGTGAATTAATGTCCGGCAGGAAGCGTTTCCGGTGGAAAATCGTTTCTACATAGCCTTTTTCCTGGGCTATCCGGATACTTTTATCCATATAGGCCTTCACTCCCGGATAAGTCTCGAAGTATCCGTCGATAAGTTCTTTGGCTTCTTTCCGGTCTACGTTCATCCGTTCGGCAAGACCGAATACGGATATACCATATATAATGCCGAAATTAGCGGTTTTTGCCTTGCGGCGCATGTCGGAATCAACATCATTCAAGTCTATCTTGTAGATTTTCGCAGCCGTGGCGGCATGAATATCGTGATTGCTGAGGAAAGCGTCAATCATGTTCTTGTCCTCGCTGAGATGTGCCATGATACGTAATTCAATCTGCGAGTAGTCCGCAGAGAAGAAAAGGCAGCCTTCGTCGGGAATGAATGCTTTGCGGATTTCTTTCCCGTTCTCGTCGCGGATAGGAATATTCTGCAAGTTCGGATTGCTCGAACTGAGGCGTCCCGTGGCAGTGACTGTCTGATTGAAAGAGGTATGTACCCGTCCTGTGCGTGGGTTGATAAGCAGGGGAAGGGCGTCGATATACGTTCCCAGTAACTTCTTCAATCCGCGGTGTTCCAGAATCTTCTCTACCACCGGATGCTTGTGGCGAAGACTTTCGAGCACTTCTTCCGAAGTGACATACTGCCCCGTCTTGGTCTTTTTCGCTTTCTCTACAATCTTCAGTTTGTCAAACAGGACTTCGCCGACTTGCTTGGGCGAGGCGATATTGAAGGTTTCGCCTGCCAGCTCATAAATCTCCTTTTCAATGCGTTCCATCTGTGCGGTGAAATGGGCGGACGATTGTTTCAGCGCTTCCGTATCCAGCAGCACTCCGTTCCGTTCTATATTGACCAGTACCGGAACAAGCGGCATCTCTATATCATAGAACAGCCGTTCGGCGTCATTCTCTTTCAGTTCTTTTTCTAACACGTTCTTCAACTTCAGCGTTACGTCTGCATCTTCGCAAGCATAACGATATACATCTTTCGGGTCGAGGTCGCGCATATTCTTCTGATTCTTTCCTTTCGGTCCAATCAGTTCGTCGATATGGATTGTTTGGTAGTGCAGATAAATTTCTGCAAGATAATCCATCCCGTGACGAAGTTCCGGTTGAAGAACATAGTGGGCAATCATTGTATCGAAAAGCGGGCCTTTCACTTCAGCTCCATAATTTTTAAGAACGATCATGTCGTATTTGATATTCTGTCCGACTTTCAGCGAGTTTTCATTTTCGAATACCGGGCGGAACTCATTGACGATTTTTAACGCTTCCTCTCGTTCGGCGGGAACCGGCACATAAAATGCTTCATTTTCAGCAATGGAAAAACTCATTCCGACCAGTTCTGCGTCCATCGGCTCCGTTCCGGTGGTCTCCGTGTCTAGCGAGAGAATTTTTGATGTAAGTAACTTTTGAATAATTTCTCGTCTTTTCTCTTCTGTATCAATGAGTTGGTAGTTGCATTTGAGCGAATCTAACGTCTCTAGATTTGATTTTTTGGCTTCGCCCGGCTCACTGGCCGTGAAATTTGCAAATAAATCGCCTTGTACAGCTCCCCCTTCTTCGGGAAAAAGTGGGAGAGGGGCGGGAGTGCCTTTCCCGGTTGTCGTCTTACTTCCGCTTGTCATCGTCACTCCATTTCCGGCGGACTCTTTTTTGAGTACGCGGTCAATGAGAGTCCTGAACTCCAATTCTTCAAAAATACTGCGGAGTGAGTTTTCGTCTGCCTCTTCGCGGACGAGTGCATCCATCTCTAGTTGGATAGGTACGTCGATTTTGATAGTTGCCAGAAACTTCGAGAAGATAATCATTTCACGGTTCGTTTCCACTTTCGTTTTCAGCGCCCCTTTCAGTTGGTCGGTATGCTCCAACAGATTTTCGATGCTGCCAAATTCGGCAATCAATTTCTGTGCCGTCTTTTCTCCTACACCGGGGCAGCCGGGGATATTGTCCGAAGCATCACCCATCAGGCCGAGCATGTCAATCACTTGCGCGGGCGACTGGATATCAAACTTGGCTTTTACCTCTTCGATGCCCATTACTTCAAAACCACCCGTATGCTTGGGACGGTACATGAATACCTTGTCGCTCACCAACTGTCCGTAGTCCTTGTCCGGTGTCATCATATACGTGGTGATACCCTGTCTGCCGGCTTCGGTGGCAAGGGTTCCTATCACGTCGTCGGCTTCGTAGCCTGCCACTTCGAGGATAGGAATACGGTATGCCTTTATAATGTCCTTTATAATAGGTACGGAAAGCCGGATTGCTTCGGGAGTCTCTTCGCGTTGTGCTTTATACTGTTCGAAAGCTTCGTGGCGGAAGGTGGGACCCGAAGGGTCGAAAGCCACTCCTATATGCGTCGGATTCTCTTTTTTCAGCACTTCCTCGAGGGTATTGACAAATCCTAGGATGGCGGAAGTATTGAATCCTTTGGAGTTGATTCTTGGGTTCTTGATAAAGGCGTAATACGCCCGGTATATCAGTGCATAAGCGTCTAAAAGAAATAATTTATTATCTGAATCCATAGATTTAATTAATTTTTCATGGTAAAAGTACAAAAAAATACCGTATTAAGCGTTTTATTATTACTTTTGTACTCAAATTGTATATAAATGGACAGTATCTCACTCATCAGAACTCCGATTGAAGCGGAACTGGGGGACTTCAAGAATCTTTTTGATAGTTCTCTTTCCAGTTCGAATGCATTGCTCGACAGTGTCGTATCCCATATACGGCAGAGGAATGGTAAGATGATGCGTCCTATTCTTGTCTTGTTGGTAGCGCGCCTTTACGGTGTTGTCCGCCCTTCCACGCTTCATGCGGCAGTTTCCTTGGAATTGCTTCACACGGCCAGCCTGGTACACGACGATGTTGTGGACGAGAGTACCGAACGTCGCGGACAACTTTCGGTGAATGCTATCTTTAATAATAAGGTAGCTGTGCTGACGGGCGACTATCTGCTGGCTACGAGCCTGGTTCACGCCGAGCAGACACACAGCCATCCTATCATCCAACTGGTGTCTTCATTGGGGCAGGATCTTGCCGACGGTGAGTTGCTCCAACTTTCCAATGTAAGCAATCATAGTTTTTCCGAATCAGTTTATTTCGATGTAATCCGTAAGAAAACCGCCGCCCTTTTCGCTGCCTGTACGAAAGCTGCCGCTTTCTCGGTGGGAGTGGGAGAGGAAGAAGCGGAATCAGCCCGTTTGTTGGGTGAATATATCGGTATCTGCTTTCAGATAAAAGACGATATTTTCGACTACTTTGATAGCAAGGAGATAGGTAAGCCGACAGGTAATGACATGCTTGAAGGAAAGCTGACTCTGCCCGCCTTGTATGTGCTGAATAAAACGAAGGACAGCGCTGTGCGAGAGATTGCTTTCAAAGTGAAGGAAGGCACGGCTACTCCCGGTGAAATAGCCCGTTTGATTGAATATGTCAAAGAAAATGGCGGTATCGAATATGCTATACAGACGATGAATGCGTATAAACAGAAGGCTTTCGACTTGTTGGCTTCTCTGCCGGACTCGGATGTTTGCGTGGCACTTCGTGCTTATCTGGATTATGTGGTAGACCGCGAAAAATAATTACTTCCGGTATTTGTCGAGAAGCGAATAACAAGACAACACCCTATCCCAATCTTCTATTTTCCCTGATTTCATCGCTCTTCCAAGTAAGTAACTCTTGTCTATCTCTTCCGCTGTGAGGAGGTCGTTAGCGCATAATTCATTCGCTTGTTCAATGTACTTCCAGGCTTCTTCTTTCGCAATGTACCCGCTACCCAAAGCGGCACGGACTAATCCTACCAGCAGTCCCATATCCCATCCGGCAATTCCTCTTTCCAAATCATTTATCCATATGATTGGGTCTCTTCTTTCCTCTGTATACTTCACGAAATTGTATAGATTCTTTCCTTGTTGGATAAAGCGTTCCACTCCGAAAAAGCGTTCCCGGATGATTGCCTCAAATTCGCAGATGTTGCTTGTGGAGAGCAGATAGGGGAGCATGATTTGGTAGGAAATCCTGTCGCCTTCGTTGATGAGAAACTGAAATAATCCGGTGACAGATTCGGTATCGGCACAATGATAATCTTCAGACAAGAAGCTGGATAGTTTTTGCGGATGCACACCGGTATCTATGGAGTTGAGATAAAACCCATTCAGTGCAGCTTCCATATAACCGATACGCAGCCCCTTTTTTCTCTTACTTCCAAGGAAGAGATTCAAGGGGTTAGGGTTGGATCGTAAGGTTTTTATGTGTGTCTCCATCCTTCGTGCTATACCATTAAAATTCACGAAAAGCGTGAGAACTGTTGCCATGTATTTTCCTGAGGCTTCGGCAAGCCGTTATGATAATACAAGCAACAGTCCCACGCTCCGTTCGATATATAACAAAAGTATATACATGAAGGTGCGTGAGACCCGTTTGCTTATTACCGCTCATAACTTTGAATTTTGCCGAATTCCAGGAAGATGGTAATAAATGAAACGTTCTCTAATATAACTAATTAGCTATACTTTCTTCGCTAAGTCATTTACAAAGATAAGGAATTTTCTTGATTGCCGGATAACTATCTTTAGATTTTTTTTATAGAAAAAAATACCGCGTCGGCTTCCGTAAGGACGGGAGCCAGCGCGGTGAGGCATATTTGATTGCTAATGTAGCCCTTAGTTCCTAGAAGAACTTGATTTCTTCGCCTTCGATGTCCGAAAGCAACAGGTTGGCGAGGCGGCTGGTTCCCAGGCGGAACAGTTGGTTGTTCAGCCATGCTTCACCCAGCACTTCTTTGACAATGGTGTAATAAATAACTGCGTCATTGACTGTATTGATTCCGCCTGCCGGCTTGAAACCTACCTTGTTTCCTGTTTTCTGATAATATTCCTTGATGGCTTCGCACATCACATAAGCGGCTTCGGGAGTAGCGGCAGGCTGCTGCTTTCCTGTAGAGGTCTTGATAAAATCAGCACCCGAATACATGGATAGGATAGAGGCCTTTTTGATGTTGGAAGCACTCTTTAGGGCACCTGTCTCGAGGATTACTTTGAGATGGTGTTCCTTGCATACTTCCTTCAATTCCTGTATTTCTTCGCACATGCCTTCGTAGTCGCCGCTCAGGAATTTGCCTATGGAGATGACGATGTCTATTTCGTCCGCCCCGTCTGCAATAGCCAATGCTGTCTCTGCTACCTTTACTTCAACAAAGGTTTGTGAAGAGGGGAATCCGCCTGATACGCAAGCGATATTGACGCCGTCCACTTCCAACGTATTCTTCACGATAGCGGCAAAATTGGGATAAACGCAGATGGCCGCAACGTTCTTCAAATCGGGGTATTCATCGTCGAACTTATTGACTTTTTCCGTAAAGTGCATCACGCTTTCATCACTGTCCGTACTGTTCAAAGTCGTCAGGTCAATGCAGTTGAACAGGAATTTCTTAACTTCTTCCGTATTGTTTTCCGGCACTTTTTTCTCGATTAATTCGGCTACGCGGGCCTGAATATCAGCATCGCTCAGATTGGTATTATACTTTGCCAACGCGGCATCATACTTGTTGGACTGTGAGTTATTCTCTTCCATGCTCTTTCAGTTTTGGGTTATTGATATGTCTTTGATTATCTCGTTTCGTTTTCTTTTCCATGCTCTTTTGCAGGGCAGTGGTGAGGTCTACGCCTGTCTGGTTGGCGATGCAGAGAAGCACCCATAGCACATCTGCTATCTCTTCGTCGAGGTTGTCTTTCTCTCCCTCCTTGAAGGACTGGTCGCCATATTTGCGTGCCATCACACGTGCCAGTTCGCCCACTTCTTCCGTCAAAACCGCCATATTTGTCAATTCGCTGAAGTAGCGGACACCGTATGTCTTGACCCATTGGTCTACTTGTTTTTGAGCTTCTTCCAAAGTCATCTTTTAGTGATTAGGGTTAGTGATTAATGATTAGTGAACGCCCGCATTTGAACGTCTATTCTTTGTTTTTAGTATCTATGCATATAGTAACAGGACCATCGTTCAAAAGTTCGACTTTCATGTCTGCCCCGAAGATTCCCGTGCCTATTTCTTTTCCCAATGCACTGTTCAGGTCTTTGCAAAATCGCTCGTAGAGTGGGATGGAAACTTCCGGTCTGGCTGCCTTGATATAAGAAGGGCGGTTTCCTTTTTTTGTAGAAGCGTGCAGGGTGAACTGGCTGATGACGAGAATCTCGCCTCCATCTTCTAAGATAGACTTATTCATAACTCCGTTTTCATCGTCGAAAATACGCAGGTTTACTATCTTTTTGCAGAGCCAGTCGATATCTTCCTGTCCGTCGGCTTCCTCGATGCCGACCAATATCAACATTCCTTTTCCGATAGCTGATTTGCAGTTTCCTTCAATGGTTACTGACGCACGGCTTACCCGTTGTATAACTATTCGCATTGCTATTTATCTTATTTCGTAATTACGAAAGGCAAATTTACGAAATTCGGAAGAGAAAACGATGTATTGAAGGAAAAATATTATGGAACTGTGCCGAAAGCTTCAATGGTAGAAATATAACTGATTCTATTCTATCAATTTCTTGTTTAACATCTATTCGATGAAAGAGTAGTCCGCAGGCTTCCCCACCTTCCAGAAAGAGGAAGATGGAGTTGTTGGATTTATATCGAATTGGCGTTATTTATTTTCGGCTTGTTCATCGTTCAATCCCGCTTTTACGGTTTTGGCTTTCGCCTCTCCAACGATGGCGCTAATCTCTTCTAAAGATGCCTCTTTTATCCGTTTTACGCTCTTAAACTCTTTCAAAAGGGCGGTTTTCGTCTTTTCTCCGATTCCCTTGATGCTATCCAGCGCAGACGCTACCTGCCGTTTGCTGCGTTTATCACGATGGAAACTGATGGCAAAACGGTGTACCTCATCCTGAATCTGCGTCAGCAAACGGAACAACGGACTATGTTGCTTGATGCCGATTGTCTGTGGCGGAAACCCGAAAAGCAGCTCTGATGTGCGGTGGCGATTGTCTTTCGCTAATCCTGCAATAGGAATGTTAAGGTTCAATTCATCTTCAATAACCTCTCTGACGACTTCCATTTGCCCTTTTCCACCATCGGTAATAATAAGGTCGGGTAGCGGAGAGCTTTCTTCAATAGCGCGTTGATAACGCCTTCTGACAACCTCTTTCATCGAAGCGTAATCATCCGGCCCCACAACCGTCTTTATGTTGTATTTCCGGTAATCTTTCTTCGATGGTTTCGCCTTTTTGAATACAACGCATGCCGCTACCGCATCAGCCCCCTGTATGTTCGAGTTATCGAAACATTCAATCTGCAAAGGCGGTTTGTCCAAGTGCAGTTCCTGCTGTATCTCCTTCATCAGACGCATGCTCCTCTGTTCGGGATTCAGCTTTTCCGCCTGCTTCAGACGGTCAGCCTTGTATTGCTTCACGTTTAAGATAGAAAGGTCTAATAACTTCTTCTTATCTCCCCGCTGAGGAACGGTGAAAACGATATTATTCAATTCCAAATCAAGCTCGAAAGGAACGATAATCTCCTTCGACAGGCTTTTGTAGCGCTCTCGCATTTCAATAATACCCAATGTCAAAAGCTCCTCTTTCGATTCATTCAGCTTTTTCTTGTATTCGAAAGTGAATGCCTGATTGATGGCTCCATTCGTAATATGCAGATAATTGATGAAAGCTGAATTAGCCTCGTCCTCTTCGATAGAAAATACGTCGATATTATGCAGCACAGAGCTTACTACCTCGGACTTCGAACGATAATTCTCTACCAACAGATACTTCTCTTTTACCTTCTGCGCTTCTTCAAACCTCATCTCGCCCGCCAATACCTGCATTTTCTCTAATAGCATCCGGCTGACCTCTTGTGTGTTTCCTTTCAGGATTTCTTTGATTTCATCGATGTTTTTGAGATAATCTTCGTGTGATTGCAACCCGATACAGGGGCCTGCGCAGTTCTTGATATGATATTCCAGACATACGTTGAACTTTCCCGCCCGTATATTCTCCGGACTCAGGTTCAGATTGCAAGTGCGTAAAGGATACAGATGCTTTATCAAATCCAATACCGCGTACATAGACGGGATATGACTGTATGGTCCATAATAAGAAGAACCGTTTCTGATAATCTTCCTGGTTCTGAAAATCCGGGGAAAATACTCGTTCTGTACGCAGATAGATGGATACGTCTTATCGTCCTTTAATAAGACGTTGTAGCGCGGCTTATACTTCTTTATCAGATTATTCTCCAGCAGCAACGCGTCTTCTTCCGTATTGACTACGATATAACGGATATCGGCAATCTTGCTGACAAGTACCCGTGTCTTTCCCGGCTCGTGTTCCTTGCTGAAATAGGAGTAGACTCTTTTTTTTAGATTTTTCGCCTTTCCAACGTATATAATCGTCCCTTCCGTATTCAGGTACTGATAGATGCCTGGCTTCTCAGGAAGGTTGGCTACGATTCCTTTCAAATATTCATTGGTTCTGCTTTCCGTTTCTGCATTCATAATCGTTAGGGCTGAGAGATCGCTAAAATAAAAAAGGGCGTAGTTCAACTACGCCCTGCAAATATAATCAAATCCTTTATAAAGACAATACAGATTCTACTTCTACATCATCTCCGAATACAGATTTTCCATTCAGGTCTTTCAGCTCGATGATGAAGTTCACATATACTTTCTTTGGTTTCAGTTTCCTTACCAGTTCGCAGGCCGCTTTCATGGTTCCGCCTGTTGCCAGCAGGTCGTCGTGCAACAAGACTACGTCATTTTCATCCAATGCGTCTTTATGAATTTGTACGGTGTCTTTTCCGTATTCCTTGTCATAGCTTTCTTCAAGCGTTTCGGCAGGAAGTTTGCCGGGCTTGCGGATAGGGATGAAACCAGCATTCAACCGGGTAGCCAGAATCGGTCCCATGATGAAACCTCTTGATTCTATACCTACCACTTTGGTGATGCCTTTATCTTTGTACATTTCGTACATGACGTTCGATAATTCCTGCAGGCACCATGGATCTTTGAATAAAGTGGTAACATCATAGAATAGGATTCCGGGAATAGGGAAATCTGGTATTTCCCGGATGCTTTTAATTAGCGTTTCTTTGCTCATAATCATTGATTTATATCGTTTCTTTAAATGCTTTGTTTCACGTGAAACGTTGCCGGCTACCGTCCGGAAAGTACCAGTAATACGTTGATGTCGCTTGGCGATACTCCCGGGATTCTGCTCGCCTGTGCAATCGTTTCCGGGTCTATCTTTATTAGTTTCTGCCGGGCTTCGGTTGATAAGGACTGAATGGAAGCGTAATCGAATTTGCCTTTGATTTTGATGCTTTCCAGTCTTGACAGTTTCTCTGCTATCATTCGCTCCCTGTCAATATATCCTTGATATTTGATTAGGATTTCGGCAGCTTCGAGAATCTCTTCTTTCCGGTCTTGATTAGAACTGGTAGCCTTTTCCAGTTCGCGTTGAAATGCCGGAACATATCCGGTGATGTTTTCAATCGTCACTTGCGGGCGATTCAGAATTTCTATCAGTTTGCATCCCTGGCGTAGGGGAGTTGTTCCTATTTTTTCGAGAGCATCATTAATTAATGCCGGTTTCATCGAATAGCTGTGCGCGAAAGATACAATTTGTTCCACCGCTTCCTTCTTGCTCTTCATTAATTGATAACGGTCTTCCTTAGCCAATCCGAGTTTATAAGCTCGTTCGGTCAGGCGCATATCAGCATCGTCCATACGGAGCAAGATACGGTATTCTGCGCGTGAAGTAAACATACGGTAAGGCTCGTCGACACCTTTGGTTACCAAATCATCGATTAATACGCCGATATATGCTTCGTCGCGTGCCAGTGTGAAGGCTTCGCCTCCGTGGCAGTTGATGTGCGCATTGATTCCCGCTATCAATCCTTGTCCGCCTGCTTCTTCGTATCCGGTAGTACCGTTTACTTGTCCGGCAAAGAAAAGGTTTTCGATAATCTTCGATTCCAACGTATGCTTTAGTTGTGTCGGGTCGAAATAGTCATATTCAATCGCATACCCCGGACGATAGATAACCAAATCCTTGAAAGCCGGAATTTTCTTTAAAGCGGCAATTTGTATGTCCATCGGAAGTGAGGAAGAGAATCCGTTGAGATATAACTCCTGTGTTGTTTCGCCTTCCGGTTCGAGGAACAGTTGGTGTTGGGTCTTGTCGGGGAAAGTCACAATCTTCGTTTCGATGCTCGGACAATAACGCGGGCCGATGCTCTGAATCTGTCCGTTGAATAGGGGAGAATCCGGCAGTCCGTCACGTAGAATCCGGTGCACCTCTTCATTGGTATAGCAGGTCCAGCATTGCAGTTGCTTCAAGTGACGTACACTTGTATTCATGAAAGAGAATTTGTGAAAGTCACATTCTCCGTCTTGTGTTTCCATTTGGTCGAAATGAACGCTGCGCGCGTCGATTCGTACCGGGGTTCCGGTTTTCATCCTTCCGTAAGTGATACCGTGGCGGGCGATGGATTCGGTTAATTTATAGGAGGCCGGTTCTGCCATTCTTCCGCCCGGCAACTGGTGGCGTCCTACGTGCATCAGTCCGTTGAGGAAAGTTCCTGCAGTGAGTACTATGCATTTTGCCTTGAAGGTGACACCCCATGCGGTAACCAGTCCGGTCACTGTACCGTCTTCAACAAGAAGTTCGCATACGGTATCTTGCCAGATATGAAGGTTGGGGGTATTCTCCAGTCTTTCCCGCCACGACCAGATAAACTTGGCACGGTCGCATTGGGCACGGGGACTCCACATGGCGGGGCCTTTCGAACGGTTCAGTATTCGGAACTGGATAGCTGTTTCGTCTGTCACCAATCCCATCTGTCCGCCCAGCGCATCTATTTCACGTACAATTTGTCCTTTGGCGATTCCACCCACGGCAGGGTTGCAGCTCATCTGTCCAATCTTGTTCATATCCATCGTAATGAGACAAGTCTTGGAACCTAAATTTGCAGCAGCGGCTGCCGCTTCGCAACCGGCATGTCCGGCACCAATTACAATTACGTCGTACTTAAAATCCATTCCTATCTTATTTATTATCAAACGCTGCAAAGTTACGGAAAAGTTGTGAGAAATATATCCTCATGCTCTTTTTGCTTCCGAAAATTCGGGGAACTGTCCGGCTTCGTCGAAAAAATCGTCGTGATTTCGGCTTGGAAAAATACAGATTGTTCAGAGAACGAGGACTGTTCTGTTCCTGTATATACTCATTCCCTTTCAAAAAGTTTATTTCCTGCATAGTAATCTTGGCTTATGCTTACTTTTTGCCAGTTCTAAAACTGTCGGAAACAAGATGAAACTAGAGCACGAAGTGTTAATTTTGCCTTATCTCTTGACATAAGTCAAAAAAACAAGTCGAAATTTAATTTTTTGTATAATGGTTCTTGTCGTTTTCCAAAACAGCTTTACCTTTGCAGTGTAGTTGTGAAACTACTAAGATTTTTAGGTATTAGAAAAAGGTAATAATAAAAGGTATTAGTTTATAAAATTAAGGTATTAGATTTAAAGATTAGTTTTTAGGAAAAAGATTGTTTTGATTAGGTATTAGTAGAAAGTAGTTTTCAGGTAACGAGTAAATGAAAGATGAAAAAAAGAAGAATCCCATTAAGGGGGATTCTTTAAAGGTGGAGCGGAATGATTCGCTCTTTTTTTGTGCCTTGCTGGGGGATATCTGGTGTTCCTTGTTTTAGTAGGGGGGGGCTGAGAAAAGAAAAAGCCCCGGAGAAGAACTTCCGGGACCCTTTCATGTAGTAACGAACAAATGCTCTTTTTATTTTATTTCAAGATTTCGTTCAACTTCTTTTCAACTTGCTCGCCTCTGAGGTTTTTTCCTATAATCATTCCGTTAGGGTCTACCAACAGGGTAGTAGGGATGGCTCTTATGCCGTAAACCGTAGCGCCTTCACTCTTCCATCCCTTTAAATCGGATATTTGCGGCCATGTGATACCCAAGCTCTTAATTCCCTTCAACCATGCTTCTTTCTTGTCGTCCAGAGAGACACCGATGATTTCAAATCCTTTGGATGCAAATTTCTCATAAGCAGCTTTTAGATGTGGAATTTCCCCACGGCAAGGACCACACCATGATGCCCAAAAATCTATCAATACATATTTCCCTTTTCCAATATAGTCGGATAATGCAACCTCTTTATCATTTATATCTTTCGATTTGAAATCCGTAAATTTCTGTCCTACTTCAGCCCGTTTCATAGCAATCTGATGCTTGATGACAGCCTGGGTAAATCCGTTTTCCTTCATAACCGGGGAGGCAACGGCAAGAATTTTTGCAACTTCTTCGCTTGACAGGCTGCTTTCAAACCGACGGAGTAACTGTGCCCCGGCGATATTATTCAGGTTTTGGTTGATACATTCTTTTATTACCGCCGTTTGTCTCTTGCTTACGTCTTCCCATTTCTTTTCCAATTCAAGCATTTTTGCTTTATCCTCTTCTTTCAATTCAGAAGCCTGTTGTCTCAATGCCTTATATTCGCTGTTGAACGCATTAATCCTCTCATTGCAAGCTTCGAGAATATCATTTGTAGGCGTTCCTGTCGCTTTTCCCGGACTATCAAGTGAGACGTTGATAGTTCCGTCCTCAAGAACCAAAGTTGTCCTGGCTCTGCCCGCTGATACGGTGGCAAAACAGACTTTAGGCTGCGTTCCTTTGAATGTAAAAGCATTATTGCTGATAATTACACTATCCATTGCGTTGGTCTGGCTGTTCTCTGCGTCATTGAGATAGACTGTCTGGCCATCCATGCCGGTAGCAGTACCTTTTATGGTATAGTTTACTTGCGCAGATGCAGCGAGTGACATGCATAATGCACATGCCGTGATACTAATTCTGTTCATAATTCGAATATTAAAGTTTTATTGTATGTTCAAGCTATCCGTTTATTTCTTTCCGAGCGGGTCATATGGACGGTTATCTACTTCCAATCCCCATTGCGGA
Organism: Bacteroides sp. f07; assembly: GCF_042854785.1. Taxonomy (NCBI): domain Bacteria; kingdom Pseudomonadati; phylum Bacteroidota; class Bacteroidia; order Bacteroidales; family Bacteroidaceae; genus Bacteroides; species Bacteroides sp. f07. Next base: position 42,215 of record NZ_BAABXI010000002.1, read on the forward strand.
TTCTTTTCAATGATAGAGTTTGATTTCGGCAGCGTGTAATATTCGTTATTTACCGGAGCCGAATAGGTCTTGCTTCCTATCTTATGCGTGATTGTTGTCTGACACCAGGGTTTCCCTGTGTCATATACAAAACGCTTGATGTCAAAGGTACGCTGATAAGATGAAATAGGCAATTCCCGGCGGCGTTCTTTTAGTATTTCATACAGTAATTCATCTTCATTTAAAGAACTGCCATTTGGCAAATCGGTGTTATCGCCGGAATAACGATACTTGCGCAACAAGTTCAGGTCTTTCAACGCATTTGTCTTGTCGGAAGTGCGGGCTTCCGCCTCTGCCTTCATTAATAGAAGTTGAGGATATGTGATGCCCTGATTGGTCAGCATTTTGGAGCTGCGACAATACGTCCTTTTTATGCCGTCCTCATATTTAATGCCGCCTACAGTCGTTGAATATCCTAATATTCTCAAGGCAAATAGTTGGTATCGCCTGTCGGTATTTGGATCGAACAGAGCAAGGAAGTCATCCGACGGGTAATAAGTGGATTGACCGTTCGTGGTGGCGCAACCGGCAGGTGCTGTCCTGTAAAACAGGTTTTCCCGGTGTATGCTTTGGTTGAACAACAAGTCCTGTCCGCGTAAGTCGAGTGACAGCTCTTTATCCGTTCCTTCTGCCGGATCGGCATTGGGGTCGTCGTCATAGTAACATTGGTTGAAGTCATAAATCATATTATCAACACTTCCTTTCAGCGCGACAGAACGGCTCCACGCTTCCGACGCTTCTTTCAGCATATTGGTCCAGTCCCTCATATACATGAAATATTCTGCCCGCAAAGCATGCACAGCCGCTTTATTGGCTCTGCAGGGATTCACTACATTTTCGGGAGCATCCAGCGCATCGTCCAAATCTTTCTTCACAAACTGCATCAACTCTGCTGTTGTAGCTAGGTCGGGATTAGGCACAGTAGGGTCGCCCGAAGTGCGGTAAGGAATTGTTTTTGTGCTGTTGTCCCCATTAGGGTTATACATCGGGCCATAGCCCAATCCGCCGACCATGTAAGACCAGGCGCGCCCGGCTTTGGCTTGTGCGATTACGGCTTTGCCGTTTTCCGTTTCGGCAGCTCCGTCCAGGCCTTCAATGCCTTCGATGACGTTGTTAAACAATCCGGCTGCCCGGTATATTCCCCATTCCCATGTGTATTGCGGCTTGATAGGGCTTTCGTAAGGTACGTTAAACGTATAGGCTGCATATACATCTTTATTGACATAAGAGCTTATGTATTTATATTTATCCAAGTTCTCGCTTATGGATAAATTATCTGCCAGCATAGAGTAAAAAGAGGTATTGTTATTATTCATGAAGTGGTACTTGATGGTACTTTCATTGTTTAAAAGATTTTCAAATTCCTCTATCTCTGTCGGTATTAATTTTCCAATGGGCTTCACATCCAGGAAATCACTGCAAGACGAACAAGCGATTGAGAGTAAAAATAAGTATTTTAGTTTCATGATTTATTCAATTAAAATGAGAATGACAAACCGATATAAAACTCAGGACGTAAAGGCAATGAAGTGTATCCTTGGTCGTAAGTGGGACCGGAATATCCAGTTTCATTGACTTCTGCGATTTCAGGGTCTATGTCGACTCCTTTGGCTGTAATCCTGAATAAATTGCGCATCTGAAAATAGACTCTTGCATTATTCAGATGAATCTTGTTGATGAGCGAGCGGTCAAAAGTATAAGCCAGCGTGATATCCCGCAATTTCATATAACTGGCGTTCCCAACTAATATATCCAAGTACGGAAAATCGAATAAATCCATATTCCAGCTTTTCAGTACCGGATAAATCGCCGTCTTTTCGTCTCCCGGCTTTTGCCATCTTTCGCCTACATGGCGGTTGGAATAGTTAGAGCCGCTAAAGGCATCCTTGCGGTATTTATGACCTAATTTGGCGATTAACATAAATGATAAATCCCAGTTCTTATAACTAAAACTCTGAGTCATGGACATATCAAACTTGGGGCGTAAGCTTCCCTGGCAATAAACATCTTCTATCTCGGCATCACCAATCAAGATTTTGTCTCCTTTTGAATTATAAATCATAGTGGCACCTTCTTCATTCAAACCTGCGAATTTATATCCCCAGATAGAATTGGCGGGGTATCCGGCAACTGTGACAGAACCTGTGCTCGGCGTGTAACTGCTTGCGTAACTACGGGTTACGTTATATTCTTTCACTTTGTTGTGATTGTATGCGAAATTGTAATTGATATTCCATTTGAAATTACGCGTCACAATAGCGTCAGCATCTACCGTTATTTCTATACCGTTATTGACAATCCTGCCTACATTCTTTGTCAGAGAAGCAAAACCGGTAGTAGGGTCTATCGCGTCTTTCGCCAGCAGGTCGGAACTGTTTTTGGTATAATAATCAAAACTAAAGTTCAGGCGGCTGTTCAGGAAAGAGAGGTCCAGACCGATGTTAGTAGTTTTTGTCTTTTCCCATCTTAACTGGTTGTTGGGCGGGGAAGCCACCTTGTAGGATACGCCGCCGGTCGTCTGATTGTAATCTCCCGCTTCCAGAATCAGGAACGGGCCTTCATCCAAGGCAATATTACCGTTTATACCGTAAGACGCACGGATATTCAGCCTGTTAATCCACGGTACATCGAAAAAATCTTCATTGGCAAGCTTATATGTTCCACCTACAGACCAAAGCGGTTTATGGCGATATTTAGGGTCTGTGCCGAAGAAGTTGGTTAAATCCATACGTACACTCCCGCTTACGATAAACTTGTTGTTGTACTCATAAGAGCCGTTACCATACCAGGACACGAAACGGTTGTCGCGATAGGTGTACTCCCCGTTTGTGAATGTATCATATAACGGGGGACTCCATGGAGAGCCGAACAACATATCCGCATAGTTTACATTGCCGACAAAATCTTTTAAATTCATCGGGATAAACGAGCCGGCTACTTCATTATATCCCGCACGGGTTGCCATAGTGTTGTAATCATACGTAGAACGGCGCACTTCGTTACCGGCAAGGATTGTGACGCGGTGTTTGTCGTTCAGGAATGAACGGTTGTAATTGATTTGGGTACGTATTGTCCAATCCTCGCTTACATTTCTTTTTTCGTTGATAACAGCACCGTCGGGCAAATAATGGTTTACGGTATTTGTCTTGGATGTCGCGTCGTTATAGGCGATGCGTACAGCGTAAGAATCCGCCTGGCGCAGTTGTTTGTATTGGTAATTGCCCCTTTGCCACACTCCGCCGACTTCGATATTCAGTCCTTTCATAATATCCAGGCGCAGTTTGCCGCTGATTCTTGTGCTGAAGTTCGTAGTGCTTATTGCGTCCTTATAAACATCCTCAATCGGATTATACGTCCAGTCTTTCATGCCGGGCGTATTCTGGTAAGTTTTTACTTTATATTGGCTGAGTCCCCATACATTACACGGCTTTCCGTTTTCATCTACAATGGCGGTATAAGGCTGCAAATCGGAGCCGCTGCTATATCCGGTCAGGGCCGAATAGGTCGTATTCGGTTCGTTGGTACGGTTGTATAAGATATTTGCCCCCAAATCTATGATTAAGAACTTATAAGGTTTCCATTGGTTGTTGAAATCCAGAATCAGCCTGTCCTCATTCGTATTGATGAAGCTGCCTCTTTTGTAATTATAATTGGCTGCTACGTTGTACATATAGTTGTCTTCGCCACCGGAAATGGAAACATTGTGCTGATGGCTCAACTGGTTGCGGAACATATACTTCTCAATCTGTTTCAAGCCATTTACCTGGCGGAGCTGGTTTATTTCCGCCATCGCTTCATCCTGTGTTATCTTGTTATTGTGTGCCTGCATCAACAGATAACTGACTCTGCTCATATTACCCTCATCCAGTGGGTCATAACTGTCCGGTGACTGATTGAACAAGTCAATCTCGGCATCAATATAATCCGATGAAGATGCCCTGTTCAATTTGCTTAAATCAGGTTTCAGCGTCACGTTGAACGAACCTTTGTAAGAGACTACCGCCTTTCCTTTCTGACCGCGCTTCGTTGTGATGACGATAACCCCGTTGGCTGCCCGCGAACCGTAGATAGAGGCGGCTACACCATCCTTGAGCACTGTGATATTCTGGATGTTATCAGGGTTCAAGTCTTCCAGTTTACCTTCGATTGGATAGCCGTCGACTACAAGCAGCGGGGTTTTCTCGGCATTGAAAGTAGAAACGCCCCGGATTTCAATGTTTCCTTTCTTGTCTATCACGATACCGGCAGCCTGTCCTTCCAGTAAAGATTTCAAGTCGGGTTGCAGTTTGGTTTCCAGTTTGCTTGAAGAAATAAGCCCGAATGCCCCTGTCACCCTTTCCTTGGATAAGGTTTGATAACCGGTCACTATCACTTCGCTCAATGCAGAAGTGGCAGGCAATAATTTCACACTTATAGCTTTGGTGGCGGGAGTAACCTTTACCATTTGGTCTGCCATGCCTACAAAAGTAAAAGTTAGTACTTCGCCCGGTGCGGCTTTGATTGAAAAGTGCCCGTTGGCATCCGTGATGGTGCCGTTGTTGCTTTTGGGGACAAAGACGCTTACGCCTACCAGCCCGTCCCCGTTTTCGTCTACGACAGTCCCCGAAATATTTACAGGAGCATATTTCTTGTCACTGCCTGTCACTTCTTTTTCCGGATAAAGAAGAATCAGATTCCTTTTAATCTCGTAACGCAACGAAGTCTGTTTGCAGAAATCCTGAAGAACTTTGGGCAAAGAGGTGTTTTGATAACTCAATGTCACTGTCTGTCCCGGATGAATGGTCGTTTCTTCGTACACAAAATGCAGATTCGTCTCTCTTTGCAATTGATCCAACACTACCCTGACCAGAGTGTTTTGAACATTTATGCTAATCTTCTTGTCGGCCTGGGCAAACGCTTGTGTGCCAACTGTTAAAGAGAAGAGCATAAAAGTTATAAAACATCTAATCATTAAATTCTTACGAAGAAAAATTTCGTTTAAAACTTTTTTTCCCATAACTTTGTTTTGATTAAATGATGTGAAATTTCCTGTCTTACAGGATTTTGATTGTTTATTTATAGCGGGAAGGCTCCACCCTTTCCGCTATTCTGTTATATATATTTGATTGTTTTCTCTGATAAATTTCACGTTCGACACTTTCTCGATTACTTCGATGGCGAAACTTAGTTCGTTGTTGCGGAATATAACTCCGGCAAAGCGTTTGTGCTTCAGTTTTTCATTATTGAAGCGGATATCCACGTTGTACCAGCGTGAAAGTTGCGCGGCGATGTCTCCAAGCTCTGTCTTGCGGAACTCATACATTCCTTGCGACCACGATGTGAAGAGGCTTGCATCCACATTTTCTACCTCGATATCCCCCGTCCCGTGCATTGCCGCTTGCTGGTTCGGGAGTAGAGTGACCGAAGCTTCCTGGTTATATATCTTTACTTTACCTTCTGCCAGCGTCGTATAGATTTTATTTTCCGGATATGCTGAGACATTAAACTTCGTGCCCAGTACCTCTATTTTATTGTCGGAAACACTGACTATGAAAGGACGTTTATTGTCTTTGGCAACTTCAAAATAGGCTTCACCTGTCAAAGTAACTTCACGTTTGTCCGCGAAACTGACCGGATAACGCAGGCTACTTTCAGAATTTAACCACACCTTTGTCCCGTCTGCCAGAACCAGCAGGTACTCGCCGCCACGGGGAACGGTTAGCGTATTGTATTTGAGAGTCTTGGGCGTCTCCTTTTTCGTGTCTTGATAAACAAGCGCCTCATTGGGCTTGCTGACGGCAATTGTGCCTTCCGTACTCTCTATATTTCCTTCTTTTGTACCTAAATCTATTTCTTTCCCGTCATCCAGGGTTAAAGTGGCTTTTTTGCTGCCCATTTCCGGAAAAGAATCCGTTGCGGCGGAAAGTTCTGTTTCCTTATGAGGGAAATTATGAGATAAGGAAGTGTAAGCCAGTGTGAAAATGAGCAGGAAAGATGCCGCGACAGCAACAGATGTATATGTCACGCGACGTATTTGTCTCCGGCTTTTCTTTTTCTGAAGGCGTTTCCATGCTTGTGCAGCGTCATACTGTTCGATGAAGTCAAGGCAACGTCTGATTCTATGATGTTCAAACCATGTCTTTGCCGCCTTCTTGTGTTCATTCAAGTTATTGAACTGCGTGCGAGGGTTTTTCATTTCTTTGCTCATTTTATCAATCCTTTATAATAAGGAGTATAAAAGTTGCAAAATGGGTGACATAAGAAACGAAAAATATAAAATTAATTATTTTATAGCCATAAAAGTATTAGGTTGTTATCTTTGCGCAAGCGCTTTAATGCACGTGACAGATGGGTTTTCAGGGTATTCACGGATATATTCAGTTCTTCTGCCGCTTCTTTGTATTTTTTGTTTTCGAGAATCACCGCTTGCACGGCAGAGAGTTCCTGTTTGGGCAGCTTTTCCAGTTCTTCCATGATTTTCCTCTCTTTTTCTCTCAGTTCTTCTTCGTCGGTGATAGATTCGGTGATATCTATTTCCGTATCAAAAAGTTCTTCCATTGAGACGAGGTTGTTCTTCCTTAATGATAAGTAAGAGTTGTTTCGTATGGCATAAAACAGGTAACTGCGTAACTTGACAGCAATATTCTGATATGTTTTTTTCTCCCAAAAAGAGATAAAGAAGTCCTGCACGATGTCTTCAGCCATGCTGAAAGAGTCTGTCAATTGCACGGCGTAAAGACAAAGAGGCATATAATACGTATCAAACATCAATTTGAACGCACTTTGAGGATTGGTGCGAAACAGTTCCAATATGAGCTTGTCTTTTTCGTCGTAATATTTTTGTTTCTCTTGAAATCTGTGCATTACTTACTGCTTTTGGTTTTGCAAAGAAACGAAAAAAAAGCTTTCTAGGAACATTTTGATAATTATTAATGGTAGATATTGGCATATCCTTACGGACAAATAGTTTCAACCCTATTTGAAACTATTTGTTTCATGCCTTGAAACTGTTTGTTTCACCTAGTGAAACACTTTGTTTCTCGGTGTGAAACTGTTTGTTTCAAAGTATGAAACTGATTGTTGTCCTATAAGGTACGGAATGTTGTCCTACAGGTTACGGTTGCTTTGCCCGCATCCGTCTTGTCTGACTCATTGTTGATACAAAACTTCTTATATTTATTTCCGTATTCCAACATAGTTCAAAAAAAACATCTATCTTTGTCACGCACTTTCAGCCCATCGGCGTGATGAAACTGGCGGAAAGTGTTTTTTATTTCCTTTATGGAGTAAATAACGTATTGTCTCTCTTATCAGAAAATAGCAAACTTTTATGTACTGAGAGGTGATACAACAGATACTCCACGTGGACGGCTGTATATCAACATATCCGTAAGAGATGTGTTATATATAAACGATTGGCGTGGATGTCTGTTGTTCTCATTATCTGGTACAAGGGTGTTGCTAGCCTCTGATAAGGATAATGGTGCAACAGCATCTGCGCCTTTCTTGTGTCCAGACGGCTTGTTTCGCGCCCTTGTATATACCCTAATTAGTCCCCACCCACCGGATTATAGAAAGTGCAGATGCCCGTTGTACTAATATATTAAGAAAAGAGCTTTCACTCTTTTAATTGTATAACACATAAAAAACGAACACTATGTCGGAATGGATTAATATAAAAGAAGCGGCTAAGAGACACAACCTTGATGAAGAGTATATCCAACTTTGGGCGGATATGAAAGTGGTAACTGCTTATCTTAAGGAATATAATACAGTTGTAGTAAACGATGAATGCCTTCGTGCATTTTTGAAAGTTAAAGAGCAAGGGGATACTTTGGCATATGTTGGGATGCTGGAGCAATTTTGTATCAGCAAATCTGAGGCTTGTGCAACGTATGCCTATCTCTTAAGTGCACGCGACAAGGAAATAGAAATGTATAGAGACGCAAAAACGCAGCGGGATGCATTGCGTAGGATGTGGCTGGAACAGAACGACCAAATGCGGGATTTGGCGGCAGAACTTGCATTGGAGCAAACTTGTTGTCATAAATGTTGGTTGAAGAAGGTGTGTATGACAATCAGGAAAATAACAGCTCGTAGCCATGTCAGAATGAGGTTTCCGGTAAGATTGAAGAGAAATAACAAGAAATCAGAGCGATAAAAAGGCGGTGATAGGTGATAGATAAGGTGATAGGTTGCCGACAACCTATCACCATACCTGAAAGTGCCATGAATAAACTGTTTCAAGATGCCCGGTGATAGGTGAAAGAGGAAAGTGAAAAAACTCTATGTGTGTGAGAGAGCTTTTTTTATTTTCTATTTTGTAAGCCGGCAAGGTCTGCGTTTCTGAAAAAAACAATATATTTGCATTCGTAAATATCGCAAAAGTAAGTAGTTACGGTGATTTTTATGAATTCTGTTTTCTTTTTTCGCAGGTAATGTGACAGTATGAACGATAAAATTGACACCATAGTAGCGGGAGTAAACCGGAAGGATGAAAAGATGTGGGGCGATTTCTACGATCGTTTTTATGCTGCTTTATGTGTTTATGTCTCCAAGATATTGCCAGTCCCCGATGCGGTGGAAGATTTGGTGCAGGAAGTCTTTATTTCTGTATGGGAGGGCAAGCGTACCTTTTCCGATATTAAAGAACTTACCAATTATCTTTATCGTGCCTGCTATAATAACACCTTATTATATATACGCAATAATCAAATCCATGATACCATATTGAGTTCTTTAGCCGAAGAAGAAGGTGTAGAGGATGAAGATATGATTTATGCATTGACGGTAAAAGAAGAAATTATCCGCCAACTGTATTGCCATATTGAAGAGCTTCCTGCCGAACAACGCCGGATTATTTTAATGAGAATCGAGGGGTATACATGGGAAGAGATAGCGGAACGTCTGGATATAAGCATCAATACCGTTAAAACTCAAAAGACCCGCAGCTATAAATTTCTCCGTGAAAGGTTGGGAGATTCCATGAATTCCATAATTCTTTGTTTATTTCTCTAAAATAAATAAAAAGTCAATTTGATACTTCTTTATCTTTTTATTAATTGATTAGGAAATGGTTTCTTTGTTAAAACGCATACTTTCTCTTTTAAATTATAGCATAATGCTATATATTTCTCTCTAAAATCCTATTGCTCATATTCTTATCTTAAAAAAATATATTCTTTTTGTCACCCCTTTCTATGAGTTATGTATATTTATAATAAAGAGTAATTAAACAATTGTTTAATTAAAAAATCGCAATAAGATGAATAAGTTCGAAAATGTATATCAAGATGCCGCTTTGATGAGAAAGGTTCTTTTGGGAGAAGCCGATGAAGTGGAGCAACAAGACCTTGAAAAACGGCTGGTGGAATGTCCGGACTTACGAAAAGTATATGGGCAACTTCAGAACGGGGAGACATTGAGAGTCGCCTTTGGAGAGTATCAGAATTATTCGTCAAAGAAGGCTTATCAATCTTTTCTTCAGAAAATCGGGCGGATGGAGCCGAAAGTTCAGAAGCGTCGTTCTCTCCGGATTTGGTGGTACACCGCTGCGGCTGTCGTTACTTTAGTTGTCGCCCTTTCTTTCTACATGTCGAATTATATTTCACAGGAAGAGGAGGGGAGAGTTCTGATTCAACCGGGAACTCAACAGGCACAACTGACTTTGCCCGATGGCAGCGTGATTGATGTGAATAAGAAAGAAGTGAGCGTAATAGTGGACGGTGTTCAAGTAAAATATAAGAAAGGTGTACTTTCTTACCAACCTGCCGTTGCAACACAACACGAGGAAAAAAATGTCGAAGAGCAACCAGCTAAATCAAATGAACTGGTTATACCGCGTGGGGGTGAAAACACCGTAATCCTCGCAGATGGAACTACGGTTCATTTGAATGCCGGTTCCAAACTGACTTATCCGGTACGTTTTGCCGGTAAACGCAGAATTGTACGTTTGGAAGGCGAAGCCTATTTTGATGTTGTGGCGGATGAGGAACATCCGTTTGTGGTACAAACTCATCTTGGAGAAATAACCGTACTTGGTACTGAATTCAATGTGAATGCTTATGCCGATGCCTCTGTCTGCTATACGACTCTGGTGCATGGGAAAGTGAAATTCTCCACATTAAATGCGGAAACGATTACTCTTTCTCCGGGTGAACAGGCTGTTGTATTTGCTAATAGTTCAACGAAACGCGAGGTGGATTTGGAAGAATACGTTGGTTGGGTAGATGGCATGTACATTTTTAATGACCGTCCCTTGGGTGATATTATGAAGACATTCGAACGCTGGTACGACATACAGGTTTATTACGAAACCCCGAACCTGCGGGACATTACATATAGTGGCAGCTTGAAACGCCACGGAACAATAAATTCCTTCCTGGATGCTTTGGAATTGACAGGGGATCTGACTTACAAAATCAGTGGCAGGAGTATATTGATATATGACAAAGCGGATGAACAGGAATAGAAGGATAGAATATTAGAATAATTAGAATATTAGGTACACAAAAGTTTAATCATTAATTTATGAGAGAAAAACGATGGCTGCTATGTTTTCTAGTGGCAATGTGCTGCACGTTTAGTGCATGGGCTTTACCGTCACAAGACAAGACGGTAACTTTGAAACTGCACAATGTCTCTATCGAGACTGTCTTGGATGCAGTGAAGAAACAGACAGGCGTGAATATGTTGTATAATTCACAAATGTTCAAGGACGTTCCACCTGTGTCGATTAATGTGAAAAATGAGAGATGGGATGCAGCTCTTAAGTTGGTATTGAATCCTCAAGGGTTTGACTATGTGATGAAAGACGGTATTGTTGTCATTCGCAAACAAAAGCGTGAAAACCGTGTTCGTGGTATGGTGACAGACTCACATGGAGAGCCGATTCCCGGAGCCAGTATTATTGTTAAAGGTACCCGTACAGGTACTTCTACCAATATTGAAGGTGAATTCACTTTGGACGTGAAAAGTGATAAGGTGGCATTGGAGGTTTCTTTTATCGGTATGAAAAAGCAAACTGTACAAGTAGACGCTACCCGCCGGAAAACGGTTGAAATTACATTAGTGGATGATGTCAAAACATTGGAAGATGTGGTTGTGACTGGATATAGCAATGTACGTAAATCCAGTTTTACGGGTAGCTCTACACAGATTTCGGGTGATGATTTGCGTAAGGTATCGCAAACAAATGTAATCGGAGCGATCCAGTCATTCGATCCCTCTTTCCGTTTGGTAGATAACGTACAATTTGGTTCTGACCCGAATGCCTTACCTGAAATGTATATCCGTGGACGTTCAGGCTTTGGTGTAAAAGAACTTGATAAAGATCAGCTTTCAAAATCAAATTTGGAGAATAATCCTAACCTACCAACCTTTATCATGGATGGTTTTGAGGTAAGTATTGAGAAGGTATATGATTTGGATCCTACCCGTATTGAGAGCTTGACGGTTTTGAAAGATGCTGCTGCTACTGCTATGTACGGTTCACGTGCTGCTAATGGTGTGGTGGTAATTACTACTGTTGCTCCGAAAGCAGGAGAGGTTCGTGTCTCTTATAACTTTACAGGAACACTGGAAATGCCCGATTTGAGAGACTATAATTTGGCAAACGCATCGGAGAAACTGGAAATAGAGCGTCTCGCAGGATTATTTGATAAAGGACAAACTAACATTCCATCGACTGCCGTAGGAATGAATAACTATTATAAGAAATACGCTTTAATTCAAAAAGGAGTAGATACGGATTGGATGTCTATTCCACTTCAAAACTCTTTCAATCATAAGCATAGTGTTTACTTGGAGGGAGGAACTCCCAATCTGCGTTATGGTGTAGACGGTTCATTTAATATAGCAGACGGCGTGATGAAGGGCACAGAGCGTAACCGATATAGTGCAGGCTTCTCGTTGGATTATCGTATCAAGAATCTGCAAGTAAGAAACTATGTGTCTTTCGGACATACGAAATCGAAAGAGTCTCCGTATGGTTCGTTTAGTGATTTTACCGGACTACAGCCTTATGACTCTCCTTATAAAGATGATGGAACACTCCGGGAGAAACTCACATATTCGAAAATTAGTGGACGTGATAATAATAATCCGCTGTATGAAGCGACTTTGGGTAATTATAATTGGAATTCTTATGATGAGGTTATCGATAATCTGAGCTTTAACTGGTATCTGAATGATTACTGGACGGTTAAAGGACAATTCAGTGTAACGAAGAAATATTCCAAATCAGAGAAATTTATTGATCCGCTTTCAAGTAAAACTAGTGTTACAGGTTCAAAAGATAATAATCTTGCCGGTGATTTGTATACGACGAATGGAGAAAGTCTGGATTGGAATTCCAATGCTTTTTTATACTATACCCGTAGTTTTAACAAGCAGCACAACTTGAATGTTTCAGCAGGTTGGGAAGCTGCTTCTGGTACCACTGAAAGTACCAATGCACATTATCGTGGATTCCCGTCGGGTGAGTTCCACTCGCTCAATTATGCGGCGGAAGTATATAAGAAACCTACCCGTACTGAGAATACCACACGAAGAGTCAGCGTATTGGCTTCTGCCAATTATACGTGGAATGATATTTATTTGGTAGACGCTTCTGTACGTTTCGACGGTTCGTCAGAGTTTGGGGCAAATCAGAAATGGGCTCCTTTCTTCTCTGGAGGTGTGGGCGTTAATATACATAATTATGATTTCTTCAAAAGCAACGGATATATTAATAAGTTGAAATTACGCGCTTCGTATGGGCGTACCGGTAAGGTCAATTTTCCGGCTTATGCTGCAACGACGATGTATGAAACTTTATTTGATGAATGGTATATAACAGGTTATGGAGCTGTATTGAAAGCCTTAGGTAATAAAGATTTGACTTGGGAAAAGACGGATAAGCTGAGTGTCGGTATTGAAACAAAAACATTGCACGACCGTTTGACCATTGATTTCGAGTATTACTATAATAAGACAATCGACTTGGTGAATGATGTCACCCTTTCCCAAACTTCTGGTTTCTCTACTTACAAAGATAATATGGGACAAGTTGCCAACAAAGGTGTAGAATTAAAACTTCGTGCGGATATTTATCGTGACAGGAATTGGAATGTGGCGTTATGGGGAAATATGGCACACAATAAGAATGAGATTCTGAAGATTTCCGATTCTCAGAAAGCATATAATGAGAGAGTGGCCGCTTATTATAAAAATGAAGCACTTTATCAGGAAACATTAGGGCTGTCTCATGGTGCGGAGTATTCGGTACCACTGCCACAGTATGCGGAGGGAGCTTCTCTGACTTCAATTTGGGCTGTACGTTCATTGGGCATTGATCCTACTACGGGTAAAGAGATCTTTTTGAACCGTGATGGCTCTATAGCTGATAAGTGGAATGCTGCGCAGGAGGTTGTAGTTGGAAATACAGAACCTAAATGTAGTGGTGCTTTCGGGTTGAACCTGTCGTATAAGAATTGGACTCTGTTTGCTTCATTCCTTTATGAGTGGGGTGGACAGGAATACAATCAAACATTGGTCAACAATGTGGAGAATGCGGACTTAGTGAACAAGAATGTCGATTTACGCGTATTGACGGACAGATGGAAAAAACCGGGTGACATAGCTCAGTTTAAAGATATTAAAGACCGGGGGATGACTACTTTGCCAACATCACGTTTCGTGCAGGATAAAGCATTGGTTCGATTGAATTCATTGAATGTCAGCTATGATTTTAACCGTGACTGGATAAAAAAACATCTCCGCATGAATCTGCTTCGTCTGGAAGCTTCTACGAGCGACTTGATAAATTGGTCCTCTATTAAACAGGAACGCGGATTGAGCTATCCGAGATCTTGGAAAGTGGAATTCTCATTAAAAGCACAGTTCTAAAAAAGAAGAAAAATGAAAAAGATATATACTCTAATATTTGCGTCATGTCTAGCAGCTATCTTGCTCAGCTCTTGTAGTGATTGGCTGGATGTGAGACCTGCAGATGAGATAAAGGAAGAATATTTGTTTGAAACAGGAAACGGTTATCGTACAGCTCTGAACGGTATATACCGGAAGTTGGCAACTTTCGATTTATACGGTAGTAATCTGAGTTGGGGGTTGATAGATGGCTGGGGACAGGTATATGACTTGGACAAGGCTCCCGACAGCGGTGGTGGTAAAGCTATGAAGAAATTATCTCAGTTCTTGTATAAGAACTCTGAACTGACTCCTACAACAGATGCTATGTGGAGTGCTGCGTGGAATATAATAGCCAATTGCAATAACCTTGCACAGCAAGTGGCAGAGGAAGATACAATGCTGTTCTACAAACGTACGCAGGAGAAAAATATGATTTTAGGAGAAGCTATTGCTTTACGGGCATATATGCACTTTGATTTGTTACGTATATATGCGCCGTCTTTGGCTATGAACCCGGGGGACAGGCTTTTTATTCCTTATGTGGACAAATATCCATCTTATCTGGCCGACCGGCAAACAGTCAGTTACTGTTTGGAACGCATCATCGCTGATTTGATAGAAGCACAAAAGATTCTGAAGGATGTAGATAAGTCATCTGAGTTTACTTCAGGCAATCGTTTTACTAAGTCTCCTTCCGGAGAGGAACGTTTTGTTTGGTACAGAGGATTCCATCTTAATTATCATGCTGTAACTGCGGAGTTGGCTCGTGTCTACTTGTATGCAGGACAACCGGAAAAGGCATATGAGGCAGCGAAGTTATTAATAGATATTAATGCTGACAAAGGCTATTACAAGGCAGTAACAAGCAGTTATAGTGGACCAATGAATATAGAGAATGGGAATATAAAGATGTATGAAGACATCATATTTGCATTATACTCTACAGATCAGACTGATTGGGATTTGGAGATTAATCATGCAAGTGATAATGCTACGAAACCGGATGATGAAAGGTATTTGGCTTTGAGTGATGCTGTGGTAACGAAATTCTTCGGTAACGAGAGCGGCAAAGATTGGCGTCTTAAGTATCAGTTAGGACCGAATACTTCTTCTTTTTATCGTTCATTGAAGTATAAAAAACAAGATGAAGGTTCTGGTTTTGGTAAAGTGAATAGTACAATGGTGCCTATGATCCGTATGTCTGAAGTATATTATATAGCTGCAGAGGCTATTTATGATACGGATAAGGAATTGGCCAAGACATATCTTAAAACTGTGAAGCAAGGAAGAGGTATTAGCTCTCCTGATCTTAGCAAATCGGGAACAAAGCAGGATTTCATTAATTTGATTGTTGATGATGCTCGTCGTGAATTTATTGGCGAAGGACAGACCTTCTTTTTATACAAGCGCCTGAAGCGGAACTTGGAAGGATCGGATAAAAAGCAGTTCGTAGAATATCCGGCGATTGAAGAAAATTTGGTGATGCCATTGCCTGATTCGGAAAGCAATATTTAAATTTTGAAAGATTGAAGATATATGAAAAGAATAAGTTTTTATATAGTCATTGTATTGTTGGGAGTCTCCTTCTTTACTTCTTGTGAGGAGCAAGGATTAGTGACCCATACAAATGATGTGTCATATGTTGCATTTGAGAAAAATATGACAACAGATACAACAGGTGTATCTTTTAAGTTTTATAATGAAGGTGAAAATGCTAAGATATTATTAGGAGTTACCATTTCCGGAAAAGTACAGGATAAGGATTTAGAGTTTACGGTCAGTGTAGATCCGGAACGAACAACTTTGCCTGCTACCCAATATGAATTACCGGAGAAATGCGTAATTAAAGCGGGAGAACTAACTGGAGAAATATTGGTGGTTTTGAAGTATTACGAGAAGTTGGATACGAAAGCTGAACTGTTGACGTTGCAAGTGAATGATGGTGGTGAGGTGCGTCAAGGTCCGAGTGTCTATTCGCGTGCTATTATTTCCGTATCTAATTTGTTGTTTGCACCTGAGTGGTGGACTAGAAATGACGGTGATGTGAATAATCCCTATAACATTGTTGAAGAATGGTATCTGGGGAGGTATTCGGAAAAGAAATATTTAATGTTTTTGGAAGAATTGAAAAAAGACGGGGTGGTATTTGACGGAAAAGATATGTTTATATTGCGTAAATATGCATTGCGTTTGAAAAATAGAATTAAAGATTATAATATTCAACATCCGGATGAACCAATGAGTGATGAGTATGGTAAAATGGAAATTCCTGTTGCCGGATAATTAAAAAACGGAAGAAGTATGAAAAAGATAACAGTTTATATTTTATCACTACTTTTATTGGGTAGTATTTGCAGTTGCCTGGATGATAAGAACAATTATGATTATACACCGATTAATGAACTGAAAGGCACTATTAATAATATTGAGAAAAATTATAGTGTTGGAATAGATGAAGACTTGGTCATAACCCCCACATTTGAGTTTACAATTGATAAAACAGACCCGGATGTGAGCTACGAATGGAGGCTGGACGGGGAATTGCTAAATGCAAAAGCGCCTTCGTATACTTTCAATTCTCATAAAATCGGATTGTTTGAACTCACATTCTCTGTCATCGACAATAAGACAGGTGTTAAGCACTCTGCTTCAACCAATATTCTGGTTCGTTCTCCTTATCAGAGAGGATGGGTGATTTTGTCTGATGTAGATGGAAAGTCAACACTTTCATTTATCAAAATTAAAACCTTGTATGGTGTGTCAGAAGCAGTGAATATCTGGGGGGAGAAAGTGGTACGTGATTCTATTGCATATCATTCTGTCGAAAAGTATTTAGTCAAAGATTTGGGAACCAATCCCAAAGGTATCTTTGAGCATTTGGGCTATCCCAGTACTTTTGGGCAAGTGGAGACTGTATATGATGAACTGGTAGTGATGCAGGATTGTTGGGTGGAGCTGAACGGTAATACTTTGGAGCGTGAAGTATATACAGAGGATGAGTTTTATGGTGATTTGCCGGTCGGAGGCTTCAAACCTGTAGAAGCTGCCATGTCTTATTCTGCAAAATTTATTCGTGATGAAAATGGATATATCTATATGCACACGAAGCCGGTTGCGAATGATTTTCATGCTGGAGCTTATATGTCTATTCCGCTGTGGAATTATACTAAATTCAGTGCTTTATATCCTGTACAGAAGTTTAAGGACAGAAATATGGATGCGGTTCTGGCCCTTCGTGAAGAGGATAATTCATTAGTAATTATTCGAAATGGAGGTGGGGTGAAGAATAGTTCCAATGACCCGACATTTTATGATAATACGGTGAAGGATACCGGAGAAATAGTTGAATTTGAAGGAGAGGATGCTAAGAACTTTCAGAATATGCATGATGAAAGTATTATAGCAATGAAAACTGCATCAGTTAATGTGAATGGCGACATGATGCAAGCATGGGTGGCTTTGATGAAGGGTGACGATATGTCCTATCAATTGCGTTATTTCAGAATGAAGAATAAAAAATGGGATATATATGATTATTATGAGAATGACTTGACGTCGTTGAAAAATAAAGAGTATACAGATATGGCTGTATTTGAACAAAAACAATATGTTGTTATTGCAATGGGGAATGAATTGTGGTATTGCCAATATGTGAAAGGTGTGGTGTCTGCTCCAAAATTGATTCATACATTTGACAAGAAGGTGATTGCTCTTTCATCTAATGATATATATTTGTATCCGAAATATGGGGTTTACAACGGTCAGTTAGGGGTTGCCCTGGAAGACGGAAGTTTCTTTATATATGGGGTGGAAGAGAAGGATAAACAAGAGTCAGGATTGGTTAATGATGTAGAGATAAAACAATTATACCCGAATGAGGAAAGTGAGAAGGAGGGAGATAATAATTTTGGAAAAATAGTGGATGTACTATATAAAATAGGAAATGCCAACCAGCTTGTTCAGTTTGACCTTTAAAATAATTTGATCTATATTAGATTATGCGGGGAATCGCATTGAGTCTTGAATACTTTATGTGATTCTCCTTTGTTTATTTGAATATGAGAAAAAGAATACTGTTTATAATCTTATTTGCTTGGTCGGGATTTCTGCATGTTTTTTCCCAACAGCAGGCCAACTATGAATTGGCAAATGAATTTCAGACTTTCGGGTTAGGAGGTAGTTTTTCTGCTAATAACCTAAGTATCTGGCCAAATGAAATCAATGGAACAGATAAGTTCTGGTTTGATTTTCATACGACCGCCGGGAAGGATTATTATTTTGTAGATCCTGAACGTCGGTTAAAAGAACCGTTGTTTGATAAAGGGAAACTGGTATCGGGAATAGCACAGATTACTAGAGGAGTAGTAGACAGGAATAAACTGGAGTTGAGTGATATCAAGTTTTCTGAAAACCTAGCTGTATTTTCTTTTTCTTATAAAGGGAAGAACTATGAATATAATCGCCTGACACATCAGATTGGAGAGAAAAAGAAAGATAAGAGCCGGTCATTATTTGATCGTTATTCATGGATGAAATACTCGCCGGACAGGAAATATCTCGTTTATGTGAAAAAACACAATTTGTATGTGAAAGGTAACGGAGAGATGGGAATGGACACAACGGAAGTGCAGTTGACTACTGACGGAGTTCGGTATTACTCTTATGCGCATGATGGAGGAACGGAAGACGAAGGAGAAGTCATGTCTGATATCCGTTGGTGCCCCGATTCACGGCATCTTTATCTAGTACGCGAAGATGAACGTCTGCTTAGGGATTTCTGGGTGATAAATTCGTTGGGTGACAGACCGTCCCTAACTACTTATCGTTATGAATTCCCTGGCGATAAGAATGTAACCCAGAATGAACTGGTGATAGTTGATGTAATCGAACGCACCGTAAAAAAAGCTAATATAAATAAGTGGCCGGATCAATACGTAGCTCCTTTGTGTGTGACATCTGACAGTAAATACCTCTTTTTCGAACGTACAAAACGTACATGGGATGAAGTGGATGTTTGTTCTGTTAATATTTCGACAATGGAAGTGAAAGAAATTATTCACGAAGTTGACAAACCGTATCGTGACCCTCATGCTCGTAGCGTTGCTATTTTGAATGATGGTAAAGATATTCTTTTCCGTTCTGAACGTACGGGATGGGGGCATTACTATCATTATGATGGTAATGGAAAGCTGAAGAATGTGATGACTTCCGGTGAGTGGGTGGCAGGTCAGATAGCTTCTATTGATACTTTGGAGCGAACAGTATATTTGTATGGATATGGTAGGGAAAAAGATATTAATCCGTCTTATTACATGCTCTACAAAGTACATATTGATAGGGAAGGAGTGACTCCATTAAGTACGGAAGACGGTCAGCATCAAGTTAACTTCTTGAAGTCTAACAGATATTATATTGATACTTATTCAAGAGTGGATATGGAACCTAGAATTATGTTGAAAGACAACAAGGGACAAACGATTCTTGAATTGGCCAAGCCAGATATTGAGTTGGCCAGCAAAGCCGGATGGAAAAAGCCGGAACGTTTTGTTGTGAAGGCTGCTGATAATGTAACTGATTTGCATGGAGTAATGTGGAAACCGGCAGACTTTGATTCGACTAAGGTGTGTCCGATTATTTCTGTGGTATATCCAGGTCCTTACTTTGGTCAGGTTCCTACTTCGTTTACCTTAGAAGATAGATGTTGTACCCGTTTGGCGCAGTTAGGTTTTATCGTAATTGCTGTGTCTCACAGGGGAGATACCCCTATGCGTGGAAAGGCATACCATCGGTTTGGTTACGGCAATATGCGTGATTATCCATTAGCTGATGATAAATATGCTATCGAGCAGTTGGCTCACAAACACTCTTATATTGACATTGACAAGGTAGGTATCTACGGGCATTCTGGTGGTGGATTTATGGCTGCTGCAGCCATTTGCACGTATCCTGACTTTTACAAGGCAGCCGTTTCATGTTCTGGAAATCATGATAACAACATCTACAACCGTGGATGGGGAGAATGCTACAACGGCGTGAAGGAAGTGGAAAAAGTGGTGAAAGATAGTTTGGGCAACGAGACAAAAGAGTATGAATATAAGTTTAGTGTAAAGTCAAATGCAGAGATTGCCAAGAATCTGAAAGGACATTTGATGCTTGTCACCGGAGATATGGATAAGAATGTGAATCCTGCGCATACATATCGTATGGCTCAGGCTTTGATTGAAGCCGGAAAGGATTTTGATATGCTGGTGATTCCGGGTGCCGGTCATGGATATGGTTCTGCTGATAAGTATTTTGAAAAGAAAATGTACCGTTTCTTCGCTAAACATTTGCTGGGTGATACTCGTGCGGATTATTGGGGAGACATTAATCGCAACAAATAAGACAATAGATAAGATTTTATGAAAAACTCTCTCTTTAAATATATATGTCCGGTAGTTGTGTTGTTTGTATGCAGCCTTGCCGGTGCACAGCAGAAAGCGAATTATAAGTTAGCGGAGAAGTTCCGTCTGTTGGAGCAGAATCCTATAACAAAATATTCTACAGAAGTTAGGCCGACGTTTATTAACGATACGGACTGTTTTTATTATTCGTTTACTACACGTGAAGGAAAAAAATATTATTATGTCAATCCGAAGAAGAAGGAAAAACGTTTGTTATTTGATACGGATGAACTATTAAGTAAAATTGCGGCATATACCAAGAAAGCCTATTCTTCAGCAGACCCATATTTGTCTTTCACTTTTATGAAGGATAACGAAACGATTCGTATTGATTTTGACCGTGGGCTTTATACGTACAACATTCATACGAAAGTGTTGAGACAGCTTAATGAGAAACCATCTTATGGGAATAGTGATCCGTATTGGATGAAATATTCACCGGATAGTCTTTACTTTCTTTATGCCAGCAAGGATAATTTGTATTTTGTCGGAAATCAGAAGAAAGGACAAGATACTATTCCTGTACAACTGACAACGGACGGTGAACCGAATTATACATTTAACCGTGAAGATGAGGGCATGATGGAAGGACGCTTCGGGGCTGAGTCCACTCATTGGATTCCGGGTAGCCATCGTTTTTATGCAGTTCGTGAGGATAACAGGAAAGTGCGTGATTTATGGTTAATCAATTCGTTGTCTACTCCATATCCGACACTGAAAACTTATAAAGCCGAACTGGCGGGCGATAAACATGTCACCCAATATGAATTATTGATTGGAGATGTTGATACCCGTGAAGTGAAGAAAATTGATATTAATCGTTGGCCTGATCAGTATATCGACGTATTATATATTTCGAAAGACGGGAAACGCTTGTATTTCCAACGCTATAACCGTCCATGGAACCAATCGGATATCTGCGAAGTAGACGTAGAAACCGGAAAAGTACGCGTAGTGATTCATGAAGAAAACAAACCGTATCTTGATTATCAGATGCGTAATGTCTCTTTCTTGAATGACGGAAAGGAAATTCTGTTCCGTTCCGAACGTAACGGTTGGGGACACTATTACCTGTATGACACGGCAACGGGAAACCTGAAGAATCAACTGACTGATGGGACGTGGGTAGCCGGTCCGGTTACCAAGATTGATACTATCGGGCGTAAGATGTATTTCTATGGTTATGGTCGTGAAAAAGGTATTGATCCTTATTACTACATTCTTTATGAAGCTCAACTGGATCGTCCGAATGCTGTTCGTTTGTTGACTCCGGAGAATGCGTCGCATGATGTCAGTATCTCTCCGTCTTACCGATATATGGTAGATTCCTATTCTACCGTTTCGCAGGAACCGGTGAATGTGGTTCGTAACCGGAATGGAAAGATGATCATGACATTGGAAAAGCCCGATTTGCAGCCTGTCTATGAAATGGGATGGAAAGCACCGGAACGCTTTAAGGTAAAAGCCGCCGATGGAGTGACCGACTTGTATGGCGTGATGTGGAAACCTGCCGATTTTGATTCGACAAAGGTTTATCCTATCATTTCTAATGTTTATCCGGGACCGTTCTTTGAGTATGTGCCGACACGTTTTACGATTAACGATGTTTATAACACCCGTCTGGCTCAATTGGGATTCATTGTAATAACCGTAGGGCACAGAGGCGGCACTCCGATGCGTGGAAAGGCTTATCATACCTACGGGTACAACAATATGCGTGATTATCCGTTGGCGGATGATAAATATGCTATTGAGCAACTGGCTGCCCGTTATCCGTTTATTGATGCCACTAAAGTCGGCATTTACGGACATTCCGGTGGGGGATTTATGTCGGCTGCCGCCATTTGCACTTATCCCGATTTCTATTCGGCTGCCGTTTCATCGGCTGGTAATCATGACAACCGCATTTACAATAAAGGATTTGTAGAGATTCATTTCGGTGTGGATGAGAAGGTGAAAACGACTAAAGACAGTTTGGGAGTAGAAAGCACGACGTATGATTATAGTGTCCGCGTACGTCCGAATCAGGAGTTGGCAAAGAATTATAAGCATGGCTTGCTGCTGTTTACCGGTGCGATGGATAAAACTGTAAATCCGGCTAACACATTGCGTTTGGTGGATGCATTGATTAAGGCAGACAAGGATTTCGAGATGTTTGTATTGCCAAAATGTACACATGGATTCTTCGGTGAGTCCGAGGACTTCTTCGAACATAAGATGTGGCGTCATTTTGCCCGCTTGCTGTTGCATGACAACTCGGCTGATTCTGATGTCGATTTGAATAAGGATATGATTAAAGATGACAGGAGAAGATAAGATGAACCGGATATTTGTACATATAGGGATTATAACGAGCTTGTTGCTGGGTGGAAGCCTGTCTGTTGAGGCTCAGAAGAGGCCGTTGGATATAGATGCGTGTACATCTTGGAAGCGTATTGATGCGCCGGATATTTCACCGACAGGCAGGTGGGTGACTTACCGTATATCGTTGATGGAATATAATCCGGATAGCAAGGAAGAAAAACCTCTGCATTTATTCGATTCCCGTACACGGAAAGAAATATTGCTGAATGGTGATATAGAGCGTCTGGAGTTTTATAATAACGATCAGGGGGCTTTTTATCGGCAGGCGGACTCGGCGGGAGTAATGAAGACGTTCTTGTTGTCATTGCCTTCGGGAGTAAAGGCCGAATGGAAACATAAAGAGGCTTTTCGCCCTGTAGAAGGGACTCCTTACTCAATCTCTGTAACTAACGTGCCGAAAGATACGGTGAATCATGTCCCGGCTTTTAACAGGCTGGTGGTACGTCATTTAAAGACAGAAGTTGCTTTTCATATTGACAGTATCGGCTATCATACATTGTATGACGGAGGACGTTCTATTCTTTTCATTCGTAAAAAATCAGACGGGAACGAGCTATGTTATGGTCCTTTAGCCGGTCCATATAAGACTCTTTATCAGAGTTCTGTAAAGAGTGAACCCTCTTCTTATAGTTTTAATGAAAAAGAGATGGCTGGGGAGTTTAGTGTAAACGATTCTTTGTGGTATGCTTTCTCATTAAAGAAGCCGGGTTGTAACTTGCTTTTTGACCGGAAAGAGATTGTTTTGCCTGATGGCATGGCTGTCGGACGCATTGACTTGTCTAAAAGCCATAATTTTCTGATACTTGAACTTCGGGACTCACAGCAGATTTCGCGTAGAAGAGAAGAATCGGAGAAGAAACCGGACAAGAGCTTTGAATTGGAGTTGTGGACATGGAACGAAATGGAAGTCCCGACTTTACAAAGGGGCGGACGTTATAGGCAGGATAAGTCGGTGACGTATATTTATGATATTTCTTCTAAGAAGCTGACTGAAATTGCTCCATCTACCGTAGATTTACTCTTACCATCGGGAGCAGAGAAATTGGACTATGTGCTTTATACGGACGAATCTCCTTATAAGATGCAGCGTGAGTGGTTGGATCGCTTACCGTTCGATGTACATTCGGTGAATGTGCATACGGGGGCAAAACAGTTGATCGGACGTAGTTATCGTACAGCTCCGAAATGGTCGGTGAATGGCAAGTGGGCGGTAATGTATGATCCGATTGCCCAAGTCTGGAATAAGTTTGATGGTGCTACAGGTAAGGTCATTAATATATCTGATGCTATCGGTTATCCGATGTTCGTTGAAAATTATGATAAACCGGCTCCTGCCCCCGCTTATGGCATAGCAGGGTGGACGGCTGACGGGAATACTGTGTTTCTCTACGATGCATATGATTGGTGGAAGATTGATTTGGCAGGAGAATGTCAGCCGGAGTGCTTGACTAAAGGGTATGGCCGTAAACATGGCAAATCTATTCGTAAAATGACGAGCAATATAGATAAGGATGTTTTTCAGAAAGACGAAACAATCATGGTTAGCCTTTGGGATAAAGATACGATGGATGAGGGTGTCTATCAGCTTGATATGAAAGGACGTCTGAAGAAACTGATGGAAGGTCCTTATATATATAACATACACCGTTTTTCCGACAATCATAAGTATTGTGTCTGGAATCGTCAGAGTATAACAGAGTTTCGAGATTTGTGGTGGAGTAAAGCCGACTTTTCAAATCCGGTCAGAGTGACGAATGCCAATCCTCAACAAGCGGATTATAAATGGGGTACAGTTAAACTGGTGAAGTGGACTAATTATGAGAATAAAGAAAATAAGGGATTGCTTTATTTGCCTGAAGATTATGATCCTCAAAAGGAATATCCGGTGCTGGTACAGTTTTATGAAACCCATTCCGGTGAGCTGAATATTTATCATGCACCCTTATTGAGCAGCGCGTTAGGAGATCCTGTATATTTTGCCAGCAATGGTTATATTGTGTTTATGCCAGACGTGCATTTCACAGTTGGGACTCCCGGCCAGAGTTGTTATGATGCTGTGGTTAGCGGAACAAAGTATCTGATAGAGCAGGGGATAGCGCATCCCGGAAAAATTGGTTTGCAGGGACATAGCTGGTCTGGTTATCAAACATCATATTTGGTGACAAAGACAGATATTTTCACTTGTGCCAATATTGCGGCTCCTATCACTGATATGGTGACCGGATATTTGGGAATCCGTAACGGAAGTGGGCTGCCACGCTATTTTATGTACGAAGAAACACAAAGCCGTATGGGAAAGACCTTATGGGAAGCGAAAGATAAGTATCTGGCAAGTTCTGCAATTCTGGAAGCGGATAAGATACATACGCCTTTATTGATATTACATAATGATCAGGATGAGGCCGTTGCGTATGAACAAGGTCGTGCTCTTTATTTGGCTATGCGTCGTTTGCAACGTCCGGCATGGTTGTTGAATTACAAAGGTGAAGGGCATTTTGTTATGAGTCGAGGTGCCCAGAAGGACTGGACTATCCGGATGATGCAGTTCTTCGACTATTACCTGAAAGGAACAAAAGAACCACGTTGGATGAAAGAGGGTATTCATCTGAGAGAACGTGGCATTGACCAGAAATATGATTTACTAGAAAAATAAATGAAATGAAGAAACTATTAATTACAGCTATGACTCTGTTTTGCTTTGCATTCAGCAGCTATGGACAGGGCAAAGTGGAGAAACAAATTATTGGTAAATGGTGTAATCCTTATACCTACAAGTCTACCGGTGAACTGAAAGGATTTGAGTTTAAAAAAGGCGGAAAATGCTCTGCTGTCAATATCCCTTCTTTAGATTTAAAGACTTGGAAGATTGATAAAGACGGCTATTTAATTATCGAAGGATTCAACAAAGAAGATAATGGAAAGACGGAAGTGTATAAAACACGTGAACGTATCGGAAAACTGACACCTGATTCGTTGGAGTTGGTCACACAGGACGGACCTCCGAGATTAGCTTTTTTGTATCTGAATACTAAATCAATCAAGAAATTAGTTACTCCGGAAGTAGCTCCCGACAAGAAGAAATAAATCTCTCTCTTAAATAATTTAGTGTTAATATTAGCATTACGTTGCTAATGAAAGCGCCCCGTCGTAGTGGTTACGATGGGGCGTCTTTTCGTTATGCTGTCATAGTATATCAGAATGAGCCATCAACGGAATATGGTTTATGACTACCGTATCGCCAATGCCTTGTTTTCCGCAGTCTCCATAATCTCCCGTTCTCCGGGTCCTTTATCGTTTATGCCGCAAAGATGAAGTATCCCGTGAATAATGACACGATGCAGCTCATCGTTATAGGATGTTCCGAATTGTTCTGCATTGGTGCGTATCGTATCCAGGCTGATAAATAAATCGCCTGATAAACGGTCACCTTCACAATAGTCGAAAGTGATGATGTCCGTGTAATAGTCGTGTTGCAGATATTGGCGGTTCACTTCCAGAATCTTTTCGTCGGAACAAAAGATATAAGCGATTTCACCGAGTCTTTTCCCGTAGGAAGCGGCTACGGCTTTTATCCATTCCGTAGTCTCACGTTTTTTGATTTCAGGCATTTTTACGCCTTCTGTTTGATAAGTTACAGCCATAATTGAATGTTATGATTTAAAAGAAAAATAAATAACTGATTAAGATGGCGGCTATGATACCTGAGAAGTCTGCTATCAAGCCGCAAGTAACAGCGTTGCGGGTTTTACTGATACCTACACTGCCGAAGTATACAGCCAGAATGTAGAAAGTAGTATCCGAAGCTCCGCGTACCACGCAACTCATGCGTCCTACAAACGAGTCCGGTCCCAGCTCTTTCATCGTATCAATCATCAACCCGTTTGCACCGCTTCCGCTGAGTGATTTCATCAGTGCAGTGGGGAGTGCTCCAACGAAGCTTGTATCGACTCCACATAATCCTACTACGTAACCGATGCCGCTTACCAGATAATCCATCGCTCCCGAAGTGCGGAATACGGCTATGCCTACCAGAAAAGCAACCAGATAAGGGATTATGCGTACAGCAGTTGTAAATCCTTCCTTGGCTCCTTCCACAAAGGAATCATAAACGTTGATTTTCTTCCTGATTCCTGTCAGGATAAACAGAATAATAACCCCGAATAGAATGATATTGGCTATTAATGTAGAGTAAGTCCCCATTTCCTCACGGGAAACGCTGATAAATAAATAAATCAGTCCGGAGAAGAAGAGGCAGACAACACCCATCAATATCAGAATCGGTTTATTGATTAAGTTTATTTTCTGGGCAATGCTGACGGCTATAACTCCCACCAAAGTAGAAATGAAAGTACTTAGCAAAATCGGGATGAATACATCAGTCGGTTGCGTAGCTCCCATTTGCGCACGATATACCATGATGCTGATGGGAATAAGGATAAGTCCCGAAGTGTTGATTACTAAGAACATAATCATCGGATTGGAAGCTGTATCTTTCTTTGGGTTCAGCTCCTGTAATTCTTTCATGGCTTTCAGTCCCAACGGAGTGGCGGCGTTGTCCAGACCGAGCATGTTGGCGGACATATTCATAAAGATAGACCCTAATACCGGGTGTCCTTTGGGTATATCCGGAAATAAGCGGCAAAGTACCGGGCTCAGGAAACGGGCCAGGGCGTTGATCAATCCACTGTTTTCTCCGATTTTCATGATGCCCAGCCAGAGAGCCAGTACGCCCGTAAGTCCCAGGGAAATTTCGAAAGCTGTCTTTGAAGAATCGAATGTAGAGTTCATGATAGCCGTAAATATCTCTGTATCACCCAGAAAAACTACTTTTATAAGGGCGATAATAAAGGCGATGACAAAGAATCCTATCCAAATGTAATTCAGAACCATAGTTGATAACGTGTATATAGATAATGCAAAAGTAGTTATAATTCGTTGGTTTATGCTATCTTTATGCCCGAATTAGATGAAAAACATTGGATTATGAATAAGAGATTATTTTTTCTGATATTTCTATTTTGTGGCATGACCGCAGTGCAAATTATAGCTCAGAATCTTTCTTTTCACCACTTTACTACCGATGACGGGCTTTCGCATAACTCCGTGATGACTCTTTATCAAGACGAACGGGGATGGATATGGATGGGTACCCGTGACGGACTGAATCTCTACAACGGCAAGGAATTTAAGGTGTATAAGCACGAAAAGGATAATCCTAATAGTTTGCCTTACAACGATATTGCGCAAATTACAGGCAACGGGAAAGGAAGTGTCTACATCATGACTGGTGGCAAAGGTATTTCAGTCTACGATATTGTCCATGATTCTTTTTCTACGCCTATTGTCGGAAAAGTTTCTGCTATGAGCTATGAACGGGCGCTTTTCTTTGCACGTGACAGTCAGATTTACTGTTATGAGAATGACTCCGTCCGGTTGATTTATCAGTTGCCTGATTCGAAAGTTAGTATTAACCGTCTTTTTTACCGGAATGATTCCCTTTTGATAGGTACATATAATGCGGGTCTTTATCTACTGGAAGAGAAGAAAAAGTTATCTCATCTTATTCCGGGAGGTCGCGTCAATGATATTTATTGTGATTCTATGGGGGATATTTGGGTGTCGTTTCACAGTGGTGAGGGGCTGTATCTTATCCGTAACGGGGAAGTCCGGAATTTCCGCACGGTGCTGGGCGATGATTCGAGCATTAGTTCCAGCCAGGTGCATTGTTGCTGTGAAGATGAAAACAGGGATATCTGGATAGGCACATTCGACGGACTGAACAAATATGACAAGCGGACAGGGAAGTTTACGCGTTATTATAAGAAGGCGGCAGAGAAGAACTGCCTTTCCGAATCGTCAGTGTGGAGTTTGCTGCGCGATCATCAAGGAACTATCTGGGCGGGAACTTACTATGGAGGTGTGAACTATTTTAATTCAAGTAAACAGATTTATCGGGAATATAATACTTCATTGGTGGAAGAAGATGGACTTAGTTCTCCCACAGTAGGAGCAATGACAGAAGATGCACATGGCAACTTGTGGCTTTGTACGGAAGGTGGAGGTGTGTGCAGCTATAATCTCAATACCGGAAAATTTCGCAGGTTTACCCATAACGACCGTACAAACAGCATTTCGCACAATCATGCTAAAACGGCGTACTACGACAAGAAGCGGGAGGCGCTCTGGATCGGTACTCATTTGGGCGGACTGAACCGTCTTGACTTGAAAACGGAGCGCTTCACGCATTACCGCCATCGGACGGACGATCCGGCATCGTTGCCATCGGATATTGTTATGGATATTGTGCCGGTGGGAGATAAGCTTGTCTTGGGTACCATTGGTAAACTTTCCCTCTTTGATCCGCAAACAGGTCGGTGTGAGGCATTGTTCAACGAAAAGGAGTATAATGATTGCACTTCCTTTTGTCGTAAACTGGCTATGGATCACCGGGGCGTCCTCTGGATAGCTAATGGAGGAATGGGTGCCAGCGCCTATAACTTCAATACCCGGAAACTGATTACTTATCGTCAGAAAACGGGAACGAACAAACTTAGCAGTGACCATGTGAACTATATCTATGAAGATAGTTGCAAGCGTTTGTGGTTCTGTACCAACGA
Organism: Bacteroides sp. f07; assembly: GCF_042854785.1. NCBI lineage: Bacteria > Pseudomonadati > Bacteroidota > Bacteroidia > Bacteroidales > Bacteroidaceae > Bacteroides > Bacteroides sp. f07. Next base: position 71,565 of record NZ_BAABXI010000002.1, read on the forward strand.
GCATGGGTTGGATCTCTATCGCAGTGATACCGATGACTTTGAGAATTATGACCAGCGAAAGAACGGGTTGTCGAGCAATGTAGTATATGCTATCTGTGAATTGGATAATAACCGTATGTTGGTGACTACTGATAATGGATTCTCCATTTTGGACTGTAACACGAAACAATTTACCAACTATGACAAGGGGCAGAAAATACCGCTGACATCCATTAATGAGAACTCGCTTTTGAAGAGTAGTACAGGAGAGATATTTATCGGAGGCATGGATGGGATGATTTCTTTTAATGAACAAGAGGTTGAACGTACAGCCAGAGCCTACAATATCTACCCCTATCGGCTGACAGTGAATGGGCAGGAAGTGAATGTAGGGGATGAAACTGGTATTTTGACGGAAAATTTGAGCACCTTGAAGGAGATTGAATTGCCGGCAAAGTGCAATATTTTCGCATTAGAGTATACCGCTACTGACTATTTGCCGATAGATAAAGAGGAATTATTCTACCGCTTGGAAGGCTTTTCAAATGAGTGGGTGAATATGCATGGCAAGAATATGGTGACTTACACCGGCTTAGCTCCCGGTGTATATACATTGGTTGTGAAAACGGCCAATGCACAGAATACGTTTGTGCCGGAAAGTCGTCTTGTCATTAAGGTGCTACCACCTTTTTACCGTACAGTGTGGGCTTATATATTTTATGTGTTGCTGGCTGTGTTACTGATTTACTTGTTGGTGCGTACCTACAACAACCGGATCAAGTTGCAGGAATCGCTGAAGTATGAGCAGAAACATGCGGAAGATATTGAGAGATTGAACCAGGTGAAACTACGCTTTTTCACCAATATATCACATGAATTCCGTACACCGCTGACTGTTATCATTGGACAATTAGAGATGCTGCTGCGTACACATGAACAGAATCAGCTTCTTGGTACGTCTTTGCAGAAAATCTATAGAAACAGTTTGCAGTTACAGGAGTTGATTACAGAACTGCTGGACTTCCGCAAGCAGACACAGGGATACATGACGTTAAAAGTAAGCCGGAGGAATGTGGTGAACGATGTGGAGGAATATTATCGGATGTTCCGGGAGTATGCAGAGCAGAAGCAGATAAACTACAAGTTTGTGAAGACTACCGAGCATATTGAATTGTGGTACGATGTGCGGCAGATGAAGAAAGTGATGAATAACCTCATCAGTAATGCCTTTAAATATACGCCTAAGAATGGAGAGATAGTGGTAGCTGTGCGGCGAAAAGAGCAGGAAGTGCTTATCGAAGTGACGGATACCGGCAAAGGCATTGCCGCAAAAGATATCACCCGGATTTTCGATCGTTTTTATCAGACAGAGGACATGGAGTCATCTTCCTATATCGGTACGGGTATTGGTCTGTCACTATCGAAAGGTATTGTGGAGTTACATCATGGTACCATTGATGTATATAGTGACCCGGGGGTGGAAACAACTTTCTGTGTACATTTGAAGATGGGTAAAGAGCACTTCAAGAAGGAAGAAATCTGCGAACAGCCACAGGGTGAACAGCCGGCAATAGAAGATGAACGGGTGGGTGAGATTCCGGTGGTGCTGCTTCAGGGAGAAAATGAGTCCGAAACGGTTTCCGAACTGAAAGCGGGCAACTGCAAAATACTGATTGTGGAGGATAGCGATAACCTGCGTGATATGCTGGCCAATTTGTTTGCACCTTTCTATACAGTAGTGACAGCTGTTGACGGGCAGGAAGGGCTGGAGAAAGTGCAGGAAGAGATGCCGGATATTGTAGTGAGTGATATTATGATGCCGAGAATGTCGGGCATGGAACTGTGTAAGGCGATTAAGGAAAATATAGACACGTGTCATATTCCTGTGGTATTGCTTACTGCCAAGACGGCCATCGACTCTACACTTGAAGCCCTAAAGACAGGAGCGGACGACTATATAACCAAGCCTTTCAATGTACAGTTACTGTTGTCCCGTTGTAATAATTTGGTGAATAGCCGGATTATGATGCAAGAGAAATTCTCCAAACAGCCCCAGTCTACACATCGTATCTTGGCGAACAATGAAATGGATAAGGAATTTATCGACAAGGCTATGGAAATTGTACAGAAGCACATGGGGGATCCTGATTTCAACATGGAGATGTTTGCTCGTGAGGTAGGCATCGCCCGCACTAAGCTTTTTATCAAGTTGAAAGCCATTTCCGGACAGACGCCCGCGGAGTTCATTCTTACCATTCGTCTAAAGGAGGCGACTGTGATGCTTAAAAATAATCCCGGTCTGAATATTATGGAAATATCAGACCGGTTAGGTTTCAGCTCTCCCAAGTACTTTAGGAAATGCTTTAAAGATAAGTATCATGTCACTCCACAAGAGTATCGCAAGGAAGAATTATCTTAATACATATTCGGTATGAATATGGTTTTTGTCCTTATTTTAGTCACAATTTGTTTGGATACCGGTAAGAAAACGGTATTGCTCGCAGGCTGCTAACAGGAAGGCACCTACACCGAAATTGGATGTGGAGTTGGCATCGAGTACTTGTCCCGGTATTGCTTTGGCACCGATAGGCTGCACATATCCTAATGTTCCGTCGGGTTGTACGGCTGTATTTGCCAGATAATTCCATGCTTTTTTTGCTACGGGAGCATAACTCTTATAGTCAAGCAATTGATTGTTTATGCCCCACAACAGACCATAGGTAAAGAGAGCGGTTCCGCTTGTTTCAGGGCCGGGCACATATTCGGGGTCGATGAGGCTGCGAGTCCAATAACCGTCGGGCTGTTGGCAGGCGGCTATAGCCTTTGCCATCTTTTGAAAACGTTCTACGTATACGTTACGGTGCGGGTCGTTTTCCGGAAGGTCTTTCAGTACTTTTGCCAATGCAGCCATTGCCCAACCGTCACCACGTGCCCAAAAGTCTTTTTTTCCATTGGCTGTCTGATATTTGGGATAGATGAAGTTGGCATCCCGGTAATATAGGTTAGCTTTTGAGTCGTACATTAGGCTGTCGGCATAAGAAAAGTATTCGTATAACTTTTCGGAGTAGAGTCGATTGCCGGTCAATTTGTACATTTTTGTCATGACAGGCATTACCATGTAAAGACCGTCCACCCACCACCAGTAGTCCGAACGGTAAGTGCTCATCTGATACTCCATGACCTCGATGGCACGCGTTATCCTGTTGGAGTCGCGACGCAGGGTGAACAAGTCCGCATAAGTTTGGAAACAAATCTGATAGTCGCCGAACAGGACATATTCGTCTGTTTCACCATAGTCGTATCTCCAAGTTGCCTTGTCGTCGGACTTGGCACCTTTCCATTCATTTCGTTCCGCCCATTTCTCTGAATATGTCAGGTATTCTGTTTTTCCAGTCAGGAAGTAAGCTTCCATGTTTCCGGTGTGGTAGACGGCATGATCCCAAAATGCCCGTTTATGCTCCGGATGTCCCGCCTGCCAGTGATCGTTCACTTTGTATATCAAGTCTAGTACTTGCTGTGCTTCTGTGTTAGCCGGGATAGGTTTGTTGGCAGTGCACGCCATGCAAGTAAGGTATAATGTTGCGAATAATAGCAGATTTTTCATGTTCAAATAATAGATATTATTAATAATATGCGTGATCTCTGGGAAATTCTTCTCCTTCCCAAGCCTTCTTGGAAGTCCAGGAGAGTGGGGCATCCGTCCAGAATGGATGGTTAGCCGGTAAGCCTAGAGGGAGAAATGCCAGCGAAGCCATGTAGAGGCTTCCATTATTAGTGTATCTGTCTGCCATTTGAGGTTGCGAACCGTTGAAACCTAACGTGAGGAAACCTTCTTTCCCATAATTGCGTTCATCGCTGAACATACGTTTGATAACGGCAGTCATGGCAGCACGCACTTGTCCGTTGTGCAGTTCTTCCGGCAGTTGTTCACGCCATGCCAGTAACGCTAAAGGCTGGAATACTCCAGTCCGGTAGGTCATGGAACGGCCGAAAACCGGGAAAGTCCCTTCGGGTGAGATAAGACGCTCTAAAATCATGCCATAACGTTGCATACGTTTCAAAGCGCGTGGATAATTCGCGTTATCCATGTTCCACAGTTTTTTGGTACCTTTGTGCGTGATAATCTCGATACATTCTACGTACATGGGATGAATGGAGAAACTGTTGTAGTAATCGAATGAGAAACCGGGGCCGTCGGAGTACCATCCGTCTCCCATATACCATTCGTCCATTTTCCGGAAAGAAGTGAGAATGCGGAACATGTCGTAGGGTGCGCCTACTTTATAAAGGAATGTCTCGATGGTGGCAGGAAAGAGTAACCAGTTCATATAGCAAGGGTCTACTCGACGAAGAAGGGTGAATTCCTCAATGTAGCGTTGTTTGGTAAGAGTATCAAGCGGAACCCAAAGAGCATCATATCCGCGGAGGAAACTCTCTGCCAGATAGGCGGCATCCACTACGGTTTGGGCGGTTTCTCTCCACAGCAGATAGTCTTTACTTTTGGGGTCTACTGCATGTGCGTAACTTTTTAACGCCCATTCGCGAAGCTGTTTACGCATTTTTCCTTCTTCGGTATCATCATCCGGAAGAGAGAGCCAGGGCGCTAATCCTGACATCAGACGACCGAAGCATTCCATGTAAGTCACCTTTTGGGGGCGTCCGTCCCATATCGGGCTGACTTCCACAGGCATGACTTCTTGCAGCTTGCCTTCGCTCATATTACTGAGCACAGGGACTGCCATTTTGTAGAGTATGTCACACCATAGTTCGCGATCTGTTTTTTCTTTTTCTGTTTTCTTTTTAGCCATACTGTTTTCTGCTACCATTAGCAAGCAGAACAGTAGCAAAAGGCGGGTTATGAGTTTGGTCGTTTTCATAATTTATTCAAGTTTTTTTAGTTACTACTAAGTTTTGCATTGATAACTTTATTCCCTTTGATATCAATGCTTTGTGTCTCGTAACCATTACATCTGAAAACCAGACTGTCGTCGGATGCGGCTTTTAGTATATATTGTCCGTGTTTGTCGGTCACAGCCAGTTCTTTACCAGTGTAGGCAGAGCAGACGGATACACCTTCTATCGGTGTGGCTTGTACGTCGCGTACGATACCGGAGATCTTAATTCCTTTGCCTACAGGCTTTTTCATGCTTGGGACAGGCTTGGTGGCGGTAATAGCTTTTTCGGTATAGTCGCCGACAGTGATTTCCATTTTGTGTTTGATGTCATCGGAGGCGGTGCCTACTTCTATCAGGAAGCGTCCTGGTTCAAAGAACCGATTACCCTGTTCATCAGTTAAAGCTAGTTCACTTGCAGGAATGCCAAGAGTGACTTCTTTCGCTTCTCCCGGGGTAAGCATGGGCTTGGCAAATGCTTTTAGTTGACGGACAGGGGTGACGATACTGCTTACGAGGTCGCGGATATAAACTTGAATGACTTCTTTTCCGGCGCGTTTACCGATATTGCGGATGCGTACGGAGACTTGTATAGTATCCGTTTCGCTATATTGTTGTTTGTCGGTTTTGGCTGTTTCATAAAGGAAGGCGGTGTAACTCAGACCATGTCCGAAAGCCCATAGGGGGGTGGGAGACGAGAAGACATAGTCTCGTCCGGGCTTTCCGCAACTGCCTGGTTTTTTATAAAAACCCTTGTCGGATGGTAGATGGTTATAGTATGCAGGCAAGTGTCCGGTACTTTGTGGGAAAGAAAAATTCAGTTTGCCGGAAGGATTTACCTTACCGAAAAGAATGTCGGCAAGGGAGTTGCCTGCCTGCTCTCCGGCATACCATTGGGCTAGGATGGCTGGCACATTCTCTTTTTCCCAAGGGATAGCGAATGGTTTGCCTGCTACCAATACCAGTATCACGGGTTTGCCGGTGGCGGTAACTGCTTGTATCAATTGGCTCTGGCAGCCTGTCAGGCTAATGTCGTGCAAGTCGATGCCTTCACCTGTGGTAGATGGAATGGGAGTGGGGCGGATAAACCGGGTACTGGAGCTTCCGCAGCAGAGTATGACAACATCGCTTTGGCGTGCTATCCGTACAGCCTCAGCAATCTGTGTAGTATCCTTGGAGATAAGGTCGCAACCGTAAGCGTAGTTCACTTTGATTTTATTTCCTGCCCATGTTTTTATACCTTGCAAGGGAGTAATACCATCTTTGTTGTCTTTGCTCCAACTATAATCACCAAACTGTACCTGATCGGCGTTGGGGCCGATGACGGCAATAGATGTCAGTTTGTTGATGTCAAGAGGCAACAATCCACCTTCATTCTTTAATAATATGGTGGATTCGTCTGCTATTTCGCGTGCTAGCTGTATTTTCTTGTCATCGTGAATAGCTCCTGCCTCTTGGCTGATGCCGTAAGGGTGCTCAAAGAGTCCCATCTCGAACTTTACGCGTAACACACGGCTGACTGCAAGGTCTATTGCCGCCATGTCGCAACGTCCCTGCCGTGCTGCTTCTATCAGTTCGGGATAACAGTTGCTGGAAGCTTCCACGTCCAGTCCGGCAGTGAGAGCAAGGATGGCGGCATCTTCCAGGTTTCCTGCCACATGGTGGAATGATTTCAGCATATCTATTGCTGCCCAATCAGAATAGACTAATCCTTTGAATCCCCAACGGTTGCGCAACACGTCTGTCATCAAGAATTTGGAGGCGGAATTAGGAACGCGGTCACGTGAGTTATAGCTGGACATGATAGTCATGACATCTGTGCCTTTGACAATCATTTCAAAAGGTTTCAAATAAATGTCTATCAAATCCCGTATGCCACAGTCTACAGATGCCAGGTTTAAGCCACCCAGGGGCGCGCCATGTGCGCCATAGTGTTTAAGCATGGGGGATATCCGGTGGTCGCGATACCCTTTTGTCTCCGAGAGCCCCATTTGTCCGCATAGCCAGGGATCTTCTCCATAAGATTCTTCCACACGTCCCCAGCGGAGCTCGCGTACAACGTCAATGCAGGGTGCCAATACTTGGCGGATATTGGCTGTATGTAACTCTTCGCTGATGGCGCTTGATTTACGGTATGCAAGTTCCGGATTGAACGTACTTCCTAATGCGATGTTTTGAGGGAAGATGGTGGCGCCGTCTTGTGCCATGCCATGCAGGGCTTCCGTAGTAATAATGGTTGGAATACCCAACCGGGTTTCTTCAACCATGTATTTTTGTAACTGCGTGAAATTGGCGTGGCAGTTTGCACTGTGCAAAGGAAGTCCTTCTGCAAAACCGAAACTCATGCCTTGGCAGAAAGAATTCAACTTGTCTTTACTTAACTGTTGCCCGTCGAATACATTTTCCGAATGAATGTGGCGTAATTGCGATACTTTTTCTTCCAGAGTCATCCGACCGAGAAGGTCTTGTATGCGTTCTTCTACGGGCAAGGCGGAATTCTTATAAGGAATAGTCTGTGCTTGTAGCAATATGCCGGCATGACTTGACAAAAGCAGGCATATCCATAAAAGTCTCTTTTTCATATATTTTATTTATAGTTGATTAATTTACTCAGTACTTTTCTTTGTGCCTGTGGTCAGGACGCTACAAACATAGATACTTTCAGGAAAAATCGTGGAGCTGGTTATTCGTAATGTAATCTTTTTGAGTACGATTGTTTTATTTGTTTGGAAAAGACTTAAAGTTCCCCTAAAATGAACTAAAAAGGTAGTTCGTTACTGTATATTTAGTCCGTGAAAAGGTAAAAGCCGTTTATCGGGAAAATGTTTGTAGGATATATGAGGTATGGCTGTTTTAGTCCATGATAAGGGTCTTTTGAGTACAAAATCGTTTTTTTATGTTCAGATGCTATTGGGACATTATGTTTTGAATTGTAAAGTCTGGATAGTATTTTATTTATGCTTTTATTTGCAAAATAAATCCTGAAGATAAAAGTTATCATGAAGATCTTGGCTTTTATTATGATCTGCTGAAATCAGGGTTAGTCGGTTTTATGAGTAAATAAAAAACATAGTATTTTAGTTTAATTGAAATGAAGAAAGTAAGTGTCGTTATTTTTGCCCTGTTGTTGGTATGTATAACATCCTGGGCGCAGAGAACAGAAGTCATGTATGTTTCAGGACAGGATATAAATGACAATGTGACATGGGATTTTTATTGTACGGAAGGGCGGAATTCCGGGAAGTGGACAAAGATACGTGTTCCATCTTGTTGGGAAATGGAAGGTTTTGGTAAATACAATTATGGGCATGATGCTAACAAAGGAGAAGAAAAGGGATTGTATAAGACTGAGTTTTCTCTTCCGAAGGAGTGGAAAGGTAGACGTTTATATATTGTATTTGAAGGTTCAATGACTGATACGAGAATAAAAGTGAATGGAAAACAAGCGGGTGACATTCATCAAGGTGCGTTTTATCGTTTCAAGCGGGAGATAACTGATCTGGTATCTTACACGGGAAAGAATCAACTGGAAGTAGAGGTCAGTAAGATGTCAACGAATAAAAGTGTGAATGAAGCAGAGCGAAGTGCTGATTTTGGGGTGTTTGGGGGAATTTTTCGTCCGGTTTATATAGAAGCGGTACCACAAAAACATATTGAATATATTGCTATTGATGCCCGCCACGATGGAAACATAACGGCAAATATTGTATTGGATAAGGCATATAAAGAGATAAATGCTTCACTGGAACTTTATCATCTAAAAACTCATGAGAAAGTGGGTGAAGTGTTGTCTGGCAAAGTTTCCGATAAGACGATAACCCTCTCGGGACATATAGTAAAGGCACTTATATACGACTCAACACCTAGCCGTGTGCCATAACTTTTAGTTATAAATAAAAAGCTCTTTCTAGTTGGTGTTAACTGGAAAGAGCATGTTTCTTTTTCGACTGCTAAGATAGCAATTATTTATCAATTTTCCACTTTTATCTCATACTTTTTTTGATTTAATTTATTAATAATGCATTATTTTTATCTCTATGAATAAATCCCTTTTTTGATAAATTACATAGAACTTTCTCATAGTTTTTCTTACTCATGCCCAATTCTTTACATTGTATTCCATTGTAAGTTGTTATTTTGCCATGAAATCTTTCAGCCTTTCCGAGTAAAAAAGAATAAACGACTAAATCATTACCTTTCAATCCAGTTTCCATTTCTAATTTAAAATATGTACTATTTTTAATGGCAGGAAATATGTATATATTATTATTGCAATCTATAATTTTGGATTGGGTTAAATAACGTAATCTAGCTTTTACTGTATTTATGGATAATGATAAATCTTTTGCTATTTTATAAGGTGATATTTCATACAAAGTAGAATAATTATACTCGTCAAAATATTCCATTAGCGTTTCTTGATTAAAATTACCTTCATAATCAAAGATACTTTCGATTTCTGATATTGATTTATAAACTAGATAAGAGTATGTAATCTTATCATTAATTTCCGGCAGATTCTTATTGCCGAAAAGACAAGTGTAAAATATAACATTCATTGCAACTAAATTGACGCAACTATTATACAAAGCGACAGGGGAAAGTAGTTGCGGACTCTTTCGACAGGTAGCTACTCCATGTCTACCCCTGTTCACTTTGCAAATATACTAATTGCTTTTGGTTAAGCAAAATATTACTGTCAATTTAGTAGTAGGTATATGTCAATTTAGTAGTACAGTGTGTCAATTTAGTAGTATAGTAAATCGTCATTTTAGTAGTAGATATTGTGTCAGTTTAGTAGTACCAATATTAAATAGTATACTAAATTATATACCTAAATTAAATTTAAACACATCTAAAGACATTTTCAAACAAAATGCCTATTGATGTTGATGTTTAATTATAACCTATTTACATGTCATCATTCCTATTAGTATCCAAACTGCAATACAAATAAATAATGCTACTTTAGCACTAGTACTCATAGGCTCTTCTGTTTTTCTCTTTTCTTCTTCTTTTCTCTTAAGAAATTCATAATAGCCTTGTTTCTCCGATTCCTTCAAAGGACTTGTTTTTAACTGTCCCGGCTTCCATTGGCATCCGCAGTTGATACAGGTTATTTTTACATCTCCACTGCCTATAAATCCTGCCAATAGACCTACACCGCCTGTAAGAACTGCTCCTGCAACTGCTTTGCCTGCTCCAAAACCCTTTTTGTTTGCTGTTAATTGTGAGCTTCCGCAAAAAGGACAATACAGTTTATCTTCTTGTTCTTCCATAGATTTATAAAATTGAAGTTAATAATTGTCTAACATTTCAAGTTGCTGTTTTTGCTCTAAACTGCCTTGAAACTCGATTTGTCTAGCTTTACCATCTATTGTATGATACTTACCGTTAGGACTAATAGTGGGTTTAAAATTAGGGTCAGAAGAATACCCGCTAGAGGTTTGAATTTCATCATCATCGTACATTGCTTGCTCTTTTTCATATTCTAATACAGCAAGTGAATCAGCTACTCTAATTGAATCTTGTAATGCCTGTTCAGGAGTACTTTTCTTCATATTGCAGCTAGATATGAATAATACTGATGCTGCAAGGATAAAAATCTTTTTCATACATTTTGCGTTTTATTGGTTAATACTAAATAATAATGTTTCGATTTAGTTAGCATCAACCTCACGCATATATATGAAAAAGGCGTAGAGCTAATGCCTAACGCCATCGAGGGCTACCACACCCTACTCACTTATAGGCAAAAGTCCACGCCAGTATATTGGCGTATAAACGCAATACACCCATAAGTGAGTTCAAATAGCCTTATTGCTTTCAAGGTGGTAGTTCGATGGCGATTAGGCTATAATATGTAAAAAGCGTACCACCTATACGATGATACGCTGCAAATATAAGAATAACTTCATAAATAACAAACGGTTAATCCTTCTTCTTTTCTTTCTTATCTTTAGATTCATCCTCTTTAGGCGTATCTTTACTTTCAAGATGCGCCATCCTCCGAAGCAATTCATCAAACGCTTCTTTAGGTACAGAGAGGTTGATATTAAATTGCATTGTCTTAATATCCTCTAATCTTATTTCTTCTTGTTTTTTCTTCTTTCCCATAATTAAGCAACATTACGCAAAAGTAAATTAAATCTTTGAGAATCGGTAAAATTCCGAGTGTTAAATCGGAAAATAAATTCATCAATATACTTTTGCAAATGTTTTCTGCTTACTCGAATATACGTTCCTAACATCATTCTGTCAAAATGAGACCAAACATTTTCGATACCATTTGTACTAACAACGATTATTTCCCCTTCATCAGTAGCATAGGTTGTACCATAAAAGTGTTTACTATGGTCTACATCTCTTTGCTCGTAATCAATATTAATACCTGGATAACCTGCTCCATCTGTATAGACAACACTTCCTTCTTCTACATATTCATGTACGATAGAAAGTAGTGTATTTCCATGAATGTTAGGAACTACTTTAGCTATAGTTTTCCCATTTCTTTCTCGTATTCCAAATACAGGAACTTTATCTTTGTAGCTACGTCCTTGACATTTTTCTACTTTCTTATCTTTATGACGATTTCCGTTCTTTCCGCCCACAAATGTTTCGTCTATCTCAACCTCACCGGATAATGTATGACTATTCTCCATCTCCATATATTGCCTAATTTTATGAAGCATATTCCACGCTGTTTTTTGAGTTATGCCTAAATCTCTAGCCAATTGACATGATGAAACTCCTCTCTTATGTGACAAGAATAACATCATAGCATAGAACCAAGCTCTCATAGGCAGTTTAGTATTGGCAAATGCTGTTCCGGTTTTTACATCGAAATATCGTCCGGTATTCTTGCACTTATATTTCCCATTACTACATTTATAAACCTTAGACGTTGGGTCAAATGGTGATACTACCTTGCCGTCCCAACGCATCTTCTCAAAATACCTGATGCAACTTTCTTCATCGGGAAAGTTTTCAGATAGAGTTAAAAGAGTAAAATAGGTTTTCATAACGTCAAATTTTTAGCTATCCAAATATACTAAAAATCAACGATATTAGCAAACAATTTGCAATATATTTTCCAAAAGCTGGTCTGCAAAGATGCTAAGTAACATATACAATTATTACCAGTTTAAGTTTACAAGTAATACATTTGCACAATATTAACCATAAAACTACAAGAGAAATGAACAAACAACAGATGCAAAAATTTAGAACAAAATTAGGAAATAGTCAATGTCCAATTTGCAATGTACCTTTATTAAAATGCTATAGTATTGTAAGCCGTGATACGATTACTGAACAGGAAGAGATATGTTATAGTCCAATAGATACATCTAAAGACTTTATTGATATAAAGTGTGAACATTGCGGATACATGATGTCGTTTAACACAGAACTATTACTTAAATAAGTGGTCAGAACTTGTAATGGTCACTCCTGCTCTTAACGGTGCATCAAGCGGAAAATCTGCATCTGTTGAGTATCCCCATTTAAGGATTCGTTCAGATGCAGATTTCATCTCTTCTACTATTTCTTCATCTGATTTCCCCCAAGATATCAAATTCTCTTTTGCAATTCTAACCGCAGTAAGTCTGTTGTACGCTGCAAACTCATTTACTAATCTTTCCAATAATTCTTCTTTCTTTTCCATAATCTTTGTTTTTAAATTGTTAATATAACTTTTTGTTATGACCCGACTATCTAGTGTCGGGTCGGATATAAGTGCCATAGTAAATGTGTTACCCTGGTCGGCAGAGCATCCTAATTTATATGAGGCAAGGATTATTGTCAGAAATAATAAAGGGGTATTGTATGTGGCAGAAGAAAAAATCGGTTTCCGGACGATAGAAGTTAAGGAACGGGACGGTATATATGTCAATGGGAAACGAATTATGTTTAAGGGGGTCAATCGTCATTGTTTTTGGCCGACAACAGGACGAACAGTACCCCGGCAAGTTAATCTGGATGACGCTTTAAAGATAAAGGACATGAATATGAATGCAGTACGCATGTCTCATTATCCACCCGATAAATATTTCCTTGAAATTTGTGATTCTTTAGGACTTTATGTTATTGACGAATTGTGCGCTTGGCAGCAACCCCCTTATGATACGCAGGTGGGTACTATATTGGCGCGGGAAATGGTGAAACGTGACGTAAACCATCCTTCTATTATTTTTTGGTCAAATGGGAATGAGGGAGGATTCAATTATGATTTAGATCCGATATTCCCGGCTTTGGATTTACAAAAACGTCCGCTACTTCATCCGTGGGGATTGTATGGCGGTATAAATACAGTTCATTATATACATTACAATTCGGGTATTAAGAATATGTTTAATGGACGTGATATTTTTATGCCAACAGAACTGTTACACGGCTTGTATGATGGAGGGCATGGTGCCGGTTTGGATGATTATTGGAATGCTATGTTGCTGAATCCACTTTCCGCGGGTCTGTTTTTGTGGGATTTTGCGGATCAGGGAATAGTTAGGACAGACTTGGATGGTATATTGGATACAGACAAAGATCATGCAGCCGATGGTATTGTGGGGCCTTATCGTGAGAAGGAAGGTAGTTATTATACTATAAAGGAAATATGGTCTCCGATACAGTTGGAAAAGAAGTATATCACTTCTACTTGGGACGGAACTTTAAATGTGGAGAATCGGTATGACTTTACAAATGCTAACCAGTGTCGTTTCTGTTATAAGATGATACGTGTTAATTCTATGTTTCCATTTCAGGTTGATTCCATTTCAGGTATAATTTCTGCACCGGATGTCGCACCGGGTGCTAAAGGTCAATTAAAGCTTGATTTACCTCGAGAATGGCAGGAATATGATATATTATATCTGTCGGTGGAGGACTTTCAGTCACACGAACTGTTTACATGGAGTTTTGAGTTACACTCTCCGGAAATAGTGGCGGATAGGATTCTGACCGATTGCAAGCAATCGGTTGGACAGATAGAATTGTTACCGTCGGATACCCATTATTTGATAAAAACAGTAAGAGGTACCATTTGGATTGATAATAAAAACGGTTTGCTGGATGGTGTGGAGATTTCAGGGAAAAAGTGTCCTTTAACCAAAGGACCTTTATTAATAACCAATCACGAATTTGTGTGTAAGGATGTTCGACTCGAAATGAAGGGAAAGGAAGTGAAAATATATGTGGAATATGCTTACTCAAACGGAAAACGTGCTTACGAATTTGTATGGACTGTGTTTCAGTCGGGTTTATTGCAGTTGGATTATACTTACCGGCCGGGTAATGAAGTGGAGATGGCAGGAATTACTTTTGATTTTCCGGAGAATGGGATAGCAGGAGCGGAATTGTTGGCAAAAGGGCCATATCGTGTTTATAATAATCGTATGAAAGGCGGACGTCTTGGCTTGTGGAGTAAAACTTATAATAATACACTTACGGGGGAAAGTTGGGATTATCCGGAATTTAAGGGATATTATGCACTTTTGTATGGTGTGAAGTTGAATTGTGAAACTCCTTTTGAAGTTTATTCCTCTACTGAAGATATTACATTACATTTGTTTACTCCAGGTATTCAGCAGAAATATCCTGCTTCGAAGAATTATACCAATCCTAGGTATCCAAAGGGGAACATTTCATTTATGGACGCAATACCGTCGGTAGGGACAAAGTTTAGCAAGGCTGAAAACTATGGTCCACAGTCACAGAAGCACAGCTTTAAAGGATATAGCGGTTTGAATGACTTGAAAGGACAATTGTTTTTTAGGTTTTGAAAAGTACGTAGTTTTTCGGTGTAAGTGATATTAATATTAAAAATTATGATAACAATGAAAAGTAAGATTTTGATATATTTGTGCAATTTGTGGACTTTCGTAGTGAGCGCAGAACATCAAGGGCAGAAGCAGAAAGTGAGAGTGTGTAATAAAGAAAGGTGTAAAACGATTCATCTTGATAAAGGAATGAATCATTTTGATTTATCTTCAACAGTCGGTCATTTATTTATATAAAAAGAGCCTCATGAAACATGTAATTATATTCATTTTATTATTATTTTGTATTCCTGTATTTGCACAACAAAAGATTGCCCGGGAATATATTGAATGGTCTGATGTTTGGATTTCCGGAGCTAATAAAACCGATCTTCCACATGTACTACTTATAGGTAATTCTATCACACGTGGATACTATGGGAAAGTAGAACAAGCATTACGGGGGAAAGCATATATAGGGAGACTTTCCAATTCAAAAAGTGTAGGTGATCCGGCTTTACTAGAAGAAATTGCAGTCATACTCAAAAATACCCAATTTGATATTATTCATTTTAATAATGGTTTGCATGGATTTGATTATACAGAAGAAGAATATGATAAAAAATTTCCAAAACTGATTAAAGTTATCCGTAAATATGCCCCAAAAGCAAAGCTTATCTGGGCAACTATTACTCCTGTTCGTGCAGGAAAAGATATGAAAGAATTTGCTCCTATTACTGAACGACTGAAAGTGCGTAATAAAATTGCTTTGAAGCATATAAATCGCGCTGGTATCGAAGTCAATGATTTATGGAAAGTAGTAATTGATCATCCTGAATATTATTTAGGTGGAGATGGAACTCATCCTATCGATACAGGCTATTCTGCTTTAGCTGACCAAGTATCTAAAGTTATTAACAGTAAATTGTCTTATCAATAAATAATATTAGCCCGATATGAGTTAGTACTAACTTTAAAATATCAATGATAAACATGAAATGTAAGGCTTTAATTCTTTTGTGCTGTTTGTGGACTTCTGTAGTGAGCGCGCAACACCAGGATTGTGTATTATGGTACACGAAACCCGCAAATAATTGGAACGAAGCGCTTCCTGTCGGAAATGGGAGATTGGGAGCAATGTTTTTTGGTGGTTGTCGGAATGAAACCATCCAACTAAATGAAGAGAGTTTATGGGCAGGTTCCAAAAGTGAAGCGAATGCAAATGCGGCAGCGCATTTACCTCGGATACAACAGTTGCTACTTGATGGAGAAGTGGAGCAGGCAGCTACGCTCTCTGAAAAGTATATGCGTAGTAACCCTTTGCGTATACGCTCTTATCAGTCGTTTGGAGAAATACGAATTGACTTTATGGAGGGAAAAGCTCCCAATATCAAACTTGGCAGTTATCGTAGAGAATTGGATTTGGCAACGGGAGTTGCTTCGGTGACCTATGAGGTAGAAGGTGTTCAGTATAAAAGAGAACTTTTTGCTTCAGCGCAAGATGATGTCATTGCTCTTCGTCTGTCTGCCAGTAAGCCGGGGGCATTGACCTTTCGTCTCCAATATAGTAGAGAACAGGATGCAGTGGCTTATCCTATAAGCGATAGTGAACTTGGGATAAAAGGACAGATCTTTGATTTACCTGAAAAGGATGCCGGGGCGGCAGGGTTACACATGAAGTTTGCCGGAAATATACGTGGCACTCATAAGGGAGGTACTATGGAGGTGGCTTCCAATGCTTTCTATGTACAGGATGCAGATGAGGCCATCTTTTATTTTACGGCAGCCACGGATTATGATTTTTCTCAACTAAACTGGAATCGTGCCATTGAACCAATGAAAAAGTGTGTTGACATACAAAAGAAGATAGAAAGCCAACCGTATGAGGAGATAAAGGAGCGACACATTGTAGAGCATGGGGCATTGTTCAACCGGGTGACATTCAATATGGGAGAAACATCATCATTGCCTGTCGACGAACGACTGCGGCGATTGCAGAAAGGGGAAGAAGATTTGTCGTTGATAACGTTGTATTTCCAGTATGGCAGGTATCTGCTGATGAATTCATCACGTCGTCCCGGTGTATTACCAGCGAATCTACAAGGAATTTGGAATCGGGATATGTATGCGGCATGGAGCTCAGACTTTCATACAAACATCAATATACAGATGAACTATTGGCCGGTTGAAACCTGTAATTTATCCGAGGCTTTTCTTCCATTCTCCCATCTGATCAGCGCACTTCGGACTCCGGGGCGAGTCACTGCCCGAAAAACATACAATTCGAAGGGATGGACTATGAACCACTTGACCGATCCTTTCGGACATACGGCCATATCTGACGGGGTAGGCTGGGGAACTTTTCCTATTGCAGGAGCCTGGTTAGTGCTTCACCAATGGGAACACTATTTGTTTACCGGAGACAAGAAGTATCTTATGGATGAGGCTTATCCGGCAATGAAGGAAGCAGCAGAGTTTATTATCGGCTTCCTGATAGAAGATAGAAATGGCTACCTAGTGACAGCTCCGTCCAATTCTCCGGAGAATAAATATCGTCTGCCAAACGGAAAGGTTCATGATTTGACTTATGGGGCAACGATGGATATTGAAATTATCAATGAGTTATTGAATGCTTGTATAGAAGCGGGAAAAATAACCAAAGATAATGACTCGAAGTTTGCTAAGGAGTTAAAAAGCACGCTGAAAAGACTTCCGCCTATTCGCATTGGTAAAAGATATGGTACAATACAAGAATGGATAGAAGATTATGAGGAGGTGGAACCGGGGCATCGGCATATCTCCCATTTGTTCGGTCTCTATCCGGGCAAGTCGATCAATAGTTCGCGGAAAGAGCTTTTTGATGCCGCTCGCAAGACAATCGAAAGGCGTCGTTACTATAATGAACAGGCGGAACATAAGAACGGTACGTATACAGGATGGAGCCGTGCGTGGATGATTAACTTTTATGCCCGCCTGCTGGATGGAGAGGAAGCCGGAAAGAATGTCCGACTGCTGCTTGAGAAGAATACACAGAGCAACTTGTTCAATATACACCCTCCTTTTCAAATAGATGGAAATTTTGGCGGAACAGCCGGTATTGCAGAGATGTTGCTGCAGAGTCATAATGGTGAAATACACCTGTTGCCGGCTTTGCCTTCGTTTTGGGTAGATGGAGAGATAAGAGGTTTGTGTGCCCGAGGAAGAATAACCGTGAACTTGAAATGGGCGAATGGAATGTTGCAGTCCGTTGAACTCTACTCTAGGCAGAAGCAGAAAGTGAGAGTGCGTTATAAAGAAAGGTGTAAAACGATTCATCTTGATAAAGGAATAAATCATTTTGATTTATCTTCAACTGCAGTCACCTATTTGCGTAAAAAAATAGACTCATGAAACATGTCATTAACATGAGTTCGATATGATTTTAGAATAACCTTAACTGCCCGTCATTGACAAAACTCACATCAATGGCGGGTTTCTTATCAAACAAACAATATGCTGCAATAGCTGACAAGGCATTTGCGATAAAATTATCTATGTTCTACCTTGTTGAACCATAATGTCAATCTAGGGGCTCAGTTTGAAAGTCCGGGGGATGTGGTTTAGGATAATCATACCTCAAAAAGGTTTGTTTCTGTACGGAAATGAATGAGAATTTGTTTTCAATAACTGATTTGCATAAGTATAACATATGAACTTTAGACTCATAAATTCCACCAGTTTCACCTTAGCTCTGAAACATCGATGAATAAGGAGATAGCGGGTGAAAGCATAGAAAAAATAAAGGTGAAATCTCCCGTTATTGCTTTCACCTTTCAAATTTATTCAGCACGGTTGCTGAACATATAGAGCCACCGTGCTGAATATATAGATTCAATGCGGTAAGTATATAGATACAATGTGTTGAATATATAGATCTACCAACTCAAGTGTTAGTAGATGAAACTCAAGGTGTTAATACCTTACATCCAGGCCGTTAATACCTGATAGGTTATCTATTAATACCTGACAGCAGATTTGCTATAAGCATATTTTCATTAGCTATAATGATATTGGTTTTAGCTCAAGGGATATTTTGAAAAGACAAGGTGAAACCGAAAATGTTCAATTTTACCTGAATTTGCCACTTGCTTTCACCCGCTATCTCCTTATTTATCGGCATTTCGACAATCAGGTGAAATCGATGAACGGCAATGATCTTATAGTGGCATTTATGATACTTTATTTTATAAAAAAATGTAATTCTCTAAAAGAGCGCTAGGAGATTTTTAAGATGTCTTTTTGAGGGGAAACACCTTTCTTAGTACACTTTGGGGGACTTCTGAGTCCATGTCTGACCGATTGTGTAATTTGTATCGTAAAGGGTTGTTTTACGTATGGGAAACTCTGTTGCTAAGTGAATTTATTCCTAAGTTTGTATCGTAATTGTTTTGAGCTGGTAATGCCGCAAATATAATGGCATTGTTTTATTAAGAATTTTATAATATATTGAGAAACTCTTGTTATGAAAAACATCAAATATTGTAAATTAGCATGGTTAGTACTATTAAATCTTTGCGCGATAGAAGTGAGTGCTCAAAAAGAGCCAGTAGATTATGTTAATACTGTGATTGGTGCATCGACTTCACGTGAGGCGGCAAAATCTGATCATGGATTAGGAAAGACATTTCCGGGAAGTTGTACTCCTTTTGGATTGGTGCAGTTGAGCCCGGATACGAAAACCGGTGGAGATAACGGACCTGGATATTCATGGCATCACAATACGATAGAAGGATTTAGTTTCACGCATTTAAGTGGTATCGGTTGGTATGGCGATTTTGGAAATTTCTTGGTGATGCCTACTATTGGTGAATTAAAGACTTTCAAAGGAACAGAGGATAAGCCGGAAGAGGGTTATCGTTCTCGTTACCGACATGAGACGGAGATAACACAGGCTGGATATTATTCGGTTATGTTGGATGATTATCAGATAAAGGCCGAACTGACTTCGGCTCCACGTGCTGGTATTTTACGGTTTACGTATCCGAAATCAGATTGTTCGCGTATACAAATAGACTTGGCGCGCCGTATTGGAGGAACTTCCGACGAACAGTTTATAGAGAAGGTAGACGATCATACTATTCAAGGGTGGATGAAATGTACTCCGGCTTGTGGAGGTTGGGGAAATGGAGATGGGAAAGTGGAATATACTGTTTTTTTCTATTGTTGTTTTGATCGTTCATTGGAGAATTATGGTGTATGGAGTGCGGGGATACCGGAGGGTATCAGTAGAAAGAATGATGCCAATGATAATCCAGAGTATATGCGATATATAGAAAATGCTGTTGTCGTGAAGGCTCCTCAGCAAATGAATGGGAAGCATTTGGGATTTTATCTGGAATTTCCTACTAAACAAAATGAACAGGTATTGCTTAAATGTGGAATTTCGTTTGTTAGTACAGAAGGTGCAAAACAAAATCTGAAACAGGAAATTCCTGACTGGAATTTTGAGCGAATAAGGCAGGCTACCCGTAAATTATGGAATAAGGCTCTTTCTGTTATTAAAGTGAAAGGGAGTGAGCGTGATAAAATTATTTTCTATACCTCTTTATATCATTCGATGATTGACCCCCGTTGTGCTTCGGATATTGATGGGTGCTATTGGGGGGCAGACAAGAAAATACATCAAAGTAAAGATTTTATTTATCGTACTGTATTTAGTGGATGGGATGTTTTCCGGAGCCAGTTTCCATTGCAGACGTTGATTAATCCCCAGATGGTGAATGATGAGATTAATTCATGGTTGCAGATGGCGGAATTGAGCGGACGGAATTATTTTCCCCGCTGGGAGTTGATGAATAGTTATACTGGCTGTATGTTAGGCAATCCGGCCATTTCTGTATTAGCGGATGCTTATATGAAAGGTATTAGGGGATATGATGTGAAGAAAGCTTTGGAATATGCTGTAAATACGCAGAATAAATCAGGAAATGGCGAAAGAGGATATGCCGTTAATAGTCTTTCCAAAACATTGGAATATGCTTATACAGACTGGTGCATTGGTCAGATGATGTCTGCTACAGGAAAAAAAGAAATGGCGAAAGTCTATGAACAGAGAAGCAAAGCGTATTGTAATGTTTGGGATGATAGCGTGCATTGGTTTCGTGCTCGTTTGAGAGATGGTAGCTGGATGCCTTGGAAAGGTCGCACTGTACATGATCAGGGAACAACTGAAAGTAATCCGTTTCAACAGGGATGGTTTGTTCCTCACGATCTAGAAGGACTGAAAAAATTGATGGGGGGACAACGACAATTTGATAAAGAGTTGAATTGTTTCTTCGACAATGTGCCGTTGGATTTCTTCTGGAATAATTATTATAATCATCCTAATGAACCAAATCATCATGTTCCTTTTCTTTTTAATTATTCATCTACCCCATGGCGGACACAATTCTGGACGAGAGCTATTTGTGAACGTGCTTATGGGACTGATGTAATGGGATTGTGCGGCAATGAGGATGTGGGACAGATGTCTGCATGGTATATTCTGGCTGCTATGGGGATTCATCCTATATGTCCCGGCAATTCACGTTATGAAATTACCAGCCCGGTTTTTCAAGAAGTAGAAATAAAATTGGATCAACGTTTTTATCCGGGCAAGAAGTTCAAAATTGTAGCTCATAATAACTCATCGGAAAATATATATATTCAGTCGGTAGCGCTGAATGGTAAGAAGATAAATCGCTTGTGGATTACACATGATGAAATAACGGAAGGTGGAGTACTCGAAATGTATATGGGGAAGAAACCGCTATTAATAAAATGAATGTGGTAATATTGAGATTTTTTTTGTAAGAATGTTGTTAAAAATATCGCAATATGGTAACTAATAAATTTAATAAAATGAAAAGAAGTAAATTGTTATTCTGTATTATGTCGGTTGTAACACTCTTTGCTTGCCAGTCAGAGAAAGTTGTTCAGAAACAGCCGGATTACGTAACACCTGTGTTGACTGATACGACATCAGTCGTTTATTATTCTCAAACGAATTCCATTGTAAACGGACAGCCGTTCATTCCTTTGGGCATTTATGCCGTAGGGGTAAAGGATATGCCTACAGTCAAGGACTTTGGCTTTAACCTGGTGCAGAGTTATCAATTCTTCGGTATGCCGGATGAAGAGAAAAAAGAGTATCTTGATGAGGCTTTTCGGAATGGTTTGATGGTTTTTGCAGGTTTGAATGGAGCGCATAAATTGGCAGAAAATACAGAAAAAATAAAAGAAACGGTGAATACATTCAAGAATCATCCGGCTTTGTACGCTTGGTATTTGGCTGATGAGCCTTCTATCAAAAGTGTAGATCCTAATGAATTTCAGGCATTGTATGATTGGATAAAGCAAACGGATCCGGACCATCCGGTTATCAATTCCAATTGGGAGCTAGGGAACTTTAAGAATGCTTGCGATGCTGATATGCGTCAATTGTATCAGGGAGTTCCCTATCGGTTGTCACCCGGACTAGAGAACTATTTGGCGAAGGAAAACCAAAATACTAAAACGTGGGTTGCTATTCTTAACTCTTATGATAGTGGTTGGGAAGGTCCTGGCGTTACATCCCCTTCTCTCAATCCCACCTCAGCTTTTGATAAGTTGGCTGAAAAAGGGGTGAAAAAAGGAGACTTGGAATGGAAGAAAGAAGAAGAACGTTGGCAGCCTTTGTTAGATCATTTGGATAATCCGGAAGCTGCCGGGCTTCATACGAGTGCAAGTTTTCCGAATACGCCGGAAGCAGTAAGAGGTGCTTTCTATTGGGCTTTTGCGCATGGATCTAATGGTGTCTATTATTGGCTTTATTCAGATCCTAAGGGGACACTGAATTTGAGATGGGGATGGTATACTCTCTTTTTCCAGCCCCGTTTGTGTGCAGCTCTGAAAAGTACACTTGCCGAATTGAAAGATCTGTCGATATATTTGGTGAATCCTTATAAGGATTATACAGCTTTTAAAGATGAAAAGAATCCGAATATGTTTGTCTGGAGCAAATTGGTGGATGGAAAAAGAATTATTATTGTTCTTAATGAAACGGGGGAACCTGTAGAAAGCGAGCTAAGCCTTGCTCCGCTTGGATTGCTGTCAGAGCAATTGAAAGTATATAGAGAGGATGAAAGGTGTGTTCTTTTAGAGAATGGCATATTGAAAGACTCGTTTAAAAAGGATGAAGCACATGTTTATTTTGTAGAGCAGGAAAATGAGAATGTTCAAAAATAGGCTATTATTGATATTATTGGTTCTTGGGGGGATGGGTCCTCTGAAAGGACAAATGCTGTGGCTACAAGTAGAATCAGGAGTATGGAAAGCAACTGTAGGTACACCTGAGGAATATTCTTTATTGAGTGCTTCGGGAAGCCAGCCTTTAAAAGAAGGTTTTTCCCGCTTGCCGAAGGTAGTATTACCTGAGTTGGCTTCCAGTGTTACAGGTACTGTTCAGGATGGAAAAACTTATCTTTCCATTCCTTTGAGCAAAGAAGAGCAATTATATGGCTTTGGGCTTAACTTTAAAACAGTTCATCAACGTGGTAAAATATTGAACCTGCATGTTGATCACTATGGTGGAAGTGATAACGGGCGCACACATGCCCCAGTACCTTTTTATATATCCAGTCAAGGGTACGGTATTTTAATCAATTCAGCCCGCTATTTGACAGTGTATGCCGGTAGTGGTATCACTAAAGATAGTCCTGATGCAGAAAAGGCAAAAGACCGTAATACAGACAAAACATGGACATCACAACCTTACTCAGATGCAGTCTCTGTCTTGGTTCCCGCTTCCGGTGTGGAGATTTATTTGTTTGCTGGTCCTACTCCAATGGATGTGGTTAGGCGTTATAATCTTTTGTGTGGCGGTGGTACTTTACCTCCACGTTGGGGATTGGGATTTACACAACGTACACCGGTGCTTTATACCGCGGAACAGGTAGAAAAAGAAGTAGATGAGTTTGAACGTCATGGCTATCCTCTTGATTTTATTGGTTTGGAACCTGGGTGGCAAAGTAAGGCATATCCATGTACCTTAGAGTGGGATTCAAATCGCTATCCTGATCCGGGCAGTTTTGTACAAAGGCTTTTAGATAAAGGTGTTCGTATCAACTTGTGGACGAATCCCTATATTTCACCCGATTCCCAAATTTATAAAGATATGTATCCGGTTAGTGGATCACATACTGTCTGGGGAGGTATTGTTCCGGATCTGGTAACAGAAAAAGCAAGGCGGCTTTGGCAGGATAAATTAATGCAGGAACATATCAGCATTGGAGTTGGCGGGTATAAAATAGACGAAGTGGATGGATATGATAACTGGCTTTGGCCAGATATAGCTACCTTTCCATCAGGAATTTCGGCTGAACAAATTAGACAGACGTATGGAATGTTGACACAGCGCATAACGAATGATATTTTTAGAAAACAGAACCGGCGTTCTTATGGGCTGGTACGTGCATCTAATGCAGGAGCCTGTTCTTTTCCTTATGTATTGTACAATGACTATTATGACCATCGTGACTTCATTACTGCTTTGATTAACTCCGGTTTCTGCGGTGTTTTATGGACTCCGGAAGTGCGTGGTACAAAATCTGCCGAAGAATGGTTGCGCCGTTTGCAGTCAGTGGTATTTTCACCGATGGCCATGATTGATTCATGGGCTAGCGCTGTCAAACCTTGGACTTTCCCGGAAGTAGCTTCACTGGTTAAAGAGTATGCCCTTTTACGTATGCAGCTAATACCTTATTTGTATACGGAGTTTGCCCGGTATCATTTTGATGGAATCCCTCCTTTCCGTGCCATGAATCTAGAACCGGGATTTAACCTGAAAGAGGCAATTTCACAAGAATTAGGTAGTCAGAACTTAGAAGAGAATCCTTATCTGGAAGTAGTAAAGAAAGAAATAAAAGATCAATATATGGTGGGTGAATATTTACTTGTAGCCCCTATGTTTACTGGGCAGACCAGTCGCGAGGTAGTGCTTACTAAAGGAAACTGGTATGATTTTTATACCGGAGAATATGTTGGCAACGGGGAAAAGATCATAGTAACCCCAGGACTGGACCGTATTCCTGTATTCGTAAAAGATGGCGCTGTTATTCCAATGATGGAGCCGATGCTTCATGCGCCCAAAAGCGGGCAGATAGTTAATATGGAGATACGCCACTATGGAAAAGCAAACGGACATTACCGTCTGTATGATGACGATGGAGAAACTTTTGATTATGAAAAGGGATTATACTCGTGGCGTGATATTAAGATCGAACGACAAAAGAACGGTAAATGGAAAGGAAGTATATCCAAGATTGAATCCGGTAAACCGAATTCGATAGGTAAAGTTACTTGGGTATTTATGACAAAAGATTGATTTTTATTAAATAGTGTTGCTTTCGTTATGAAGTGGCACATGAAATTTTTGTATGAAAAGTAAAGTATTATTATTTATAAGTTGTGCACTAATATGCATTCTGAATTTCGAGGCAGCACATGGGCAACAGAAGAAATATTCGTTGTGGTATGAACAACCCGCTCCGAATAGGGGTGGAGACTTCAATATTATTAAAAATGGAGGTTTCCCTTATGATGAGGATTGGGAGAGATGGTCATTGCCTATTGGAAATGGATATATGGGTGCCTGCATTTTCGGATGTACAGATACGGAACGTATTCAATTGACGGAGAAAACTCTTGGAAATGAAAGTCTTTGGGGCCTTGGCGGTATAGAGAATTTCGCAGAAATATATCTCGATATCAATCATGCCTCTCCTGCGAATTACAGAAGGGAGCTATGTATAGATGACGCTATTTGTACAGTTGGTTATCAGTATGACGGAGTAAACTACTTGAGAGAATATTTCGCGAACTATCCGAATAATGTAATTGCCGTTAAATTGAAAGCAGACCAACCTGGAAAAATAACCTTTACACTTCGTCCGATATTACCTTACTTACGTGAGTATGGTGCTGATAAAAATGGACGCACGGGAAAAGTAACCGCTCAGGGAGATTTAATTACTATGACCGGCAAGGCACAATTTTATAATTTGCCTTATGAAGCGCAAATAAGAGTGCTTCCTTATGGAGGACATTTGAAAACAGGAAACGATGCATTGGGAGATAATGGAACTATTACTGTACAGCAGGCGGATAGCGTTGTATTGTATATTCATGCTAGAACGGCTTATCAGCTGGGTAGCGACTTGTTTTGTTTGCCGGCAGATAAAAAAATAAGTGGAGAACATCCTCATAAAGCCATTACTGAATGTATGCGGAAGGCTGTGGAAAAGGGATATGAGACTTTGCGTAAAGAGCATATAGCGGACTATCGTTCTTTTTTTGCAAGGGTGAATCTGCAACTCACAGATGATGTTCCAGCTATACCGACAGATAGGCTGCTGTATGATTGTAAAAGCGGAAAACCAAGTCTGTATATGGATGAACTGTTATTCCAGTATGGACGATATTTATTGATTGCTTCTTCCAGAAAAGGAGCTTTACCGCCCAATCTGCAAGGAGCATGGAGCCAGTTTCAGGTTGCTCCATGGACAGGAGGATACTGGCACAACGTCAATGTTCAAATGAACTATTGGCCGGCCTTTAATACGAACCTGGCCGAGTTGTTTGTTTCTTACGTAGATTACAACGAGGCTTTTCGTAAAGCGGCAAACAAACAGGCTACCGATTATGTTCGAGAAAACAATCCGGAAGCGTTGTCGGATATAGAAGGAGAAAACGGATGGGCTATTGGTACAGGGGCAAGTGCCTATACGATATTCCCTCCCGGAGGACATTCCGGCCCGGGCACAGGTGGATTTACTACAAAATTATTTTGGGATTATTACGATTTCACTCGAGATGAAGAGATTTTGCGAAAACATTCTTATCCGGCTATATTAGGAATGTCTAAGTTCTTGTCGAAGACACTTAAACCTTCGGAAAATGGTTGTTTGTTGGCGGATCCTTCCTCATCACCGGAACAACAAATGGCTGATGGCAAATACTATGTGACTAAAGGATGTGCTTTTGATCAAGGAATGATATGGGAAAATCATCATGATTTATTGAAAGCGGCACATATACTTCATATCAAAGATCCTTTTCTGAAAACAGTTGAAGAGCAAATAGAAAAACTGGATGCTATTCAAATTGGGGAATCCGGACAAATAAAAGAGTTTCGTGAAGAAAAAAAATATGGTGATATAGGCGAACCGCACCATCGGCATATTTCTCATTTATGTGCTCTTTATCCCGGAACACTGATCAACTCTGCTACTGCCGAATGGATGAAAGCTGCTATCGTAACATTGAATAACAGAGGAGATAAATCTACAGGTTGGGCTATGGCACATCGACTTAATCTGTGGGCGAGGACAAAAGACGGTGACAGAGCGTATCGATTATACCAACAGATGCAGAAACAATGTATTGTAGAGAATCTGTGGGATGTGCATCCTCCTTTTCAGATAGATGGAAATTTTGGAGCTACGGCGGGAATTGCTGAAATGTTGTTGCAAAGTCACGAAGGATATATCGAACCTCTTCCTGCCTTACCCGCGGCTTGGAGTAAAGGAGCATATGATGGATTGGTGGCTCGTGGAAACTTTGTCGTTTCTGTAGCTTGGGAACATCGGACTATGACGCGAATGAGTATTCTTTCCCGCAAAGGAGAAGAGTGCATTATTAAGTATAATGGCATTGAAAAGGCTGTCGTGGTAGACGCAAAAGGGAAAAAAATTAAGGCGGTGAAATACGGCAATAATATGCTTAAGTTCGCTACTCAACAAGGAAAAGTATATCGAATTGAACAGAAGTGAGGATATGGGATGGGGCTTGTGGGTTCAGGTTAAGAGGTCTTTGAGTACATTTTTCTGAATTTTCTCGGCTGTACCCAGAGCTTTCCTATTATGAATAATACAGGCTTTTACCTTTTTTATTAATTTCTATATTTGCTATGTGATTTTGAAAAATAATTTTAAATCGAATGATAATGAAAACATTGAATTTTTTAATTAGTTCGTTGGTACTAATGTTATTTGCATTGGTGGGATGTGACACAGATGATTTGAAGAAGGATGTTAATACTTTGAAGAATCGCGTGGAAAATCTGGATGCATTGGTTCAGAATTTGAATGAAAACGTGAAGGCTGTCCAATTGATTTTGGATAATAATAAAACGATTCAGCGATGGACTGAAAGGGATGGTACTTATACACTGACAATGAGTGATGGGTCTACCATTATATTGACACAGGGTTCTGCCGGGAGGGTAAAGGTGCCGGATATTTCTATTAGCGACGATGGTTACTGGGTGATCAACGGTGAGAAACAATCTCAAAAAGCGATAGGTGACAATGGACAAACTCCTGAATTTCGTATTTCGGGTGAAGGCTATTGGCAAATGCGTATCGGAGAAGGTGAATTTGCTGATGTCTTGGATGAGAACGGGAATCGTGTGAAAGCAACACCTGAAGGTGACCAGGAAGGCTCTGATGGACTTTTCGAAAATGTGGAAGTAAGAGGAGATATGCTTGTTGTAACAATGAAAGGGGTTGAATATTCACTTCCGATAGTAGTTGATTTAATTGCTGAAATCAAAGAACCGGAAAGTGGATATAGCAAGGATCTTTGGTATATAACATGGGGAGCGACTGTAACTACGAAGGTGAATATAAAGGGAGATAAGTATTTTGTTACAGTTCCGGCTGGAGGATGGACAGCTTCTGTTAGTACTCCGGATGCCGATGGAAATGCTATTTTGACTGTAACGGCACCAAATGCATCTACTCGGGCAACTGCTAATAATCAAACAGAATTAGTTCTTCAAGTAAATCAGGGAATTAATTGGGCTATTGATAAAATTAAGGTCAAGGCAGGCGAAGCTTTAGATAGTGAACTTGCTCGTTATGAAGCCGGACTCGACTTGATGGTTGGTGGAATTACAGTGAATAAAGCAATGTTTGGCGATGCCGTACATATTACTGAAGATATTATTATTGATAAAAATTCACCGTACAAGAATGGTGCGATTTTCTTCGTGGAAGAAGGTAAAACTATAGAAATAGTTACAACTTGGGAGTATTCTTTTAACTATCTTGTAGTAATAGGGAATAGTGGAACCCAAACTGCCCGATTCAAAGTTACGGAAGGTGCAGATATGAGTTATTTGAATTCTAATGGTGAAAAAGAAAGAAATGGATATTTCTTGTGGAAAAATGTAACTTTTGATAATAATGGTGGAAAAGTATTTTATTGCAATAGCGAATCGCCTGATGTAAACAATCCGGAGCATCCTTATAATTTTGTATTTGATGACTGTAAAATTGAATTTTGGGGTACAATCTTTTCATTCTGGGATAAAAATAATATCTATTTTGAGAACTTTAAAATTCAGGATTGTACGTTTGTAATGAATGCTGGAGGTCAACAAATGATAGACGGAAATTCAGGTAATAGCAATAATTTTGGAAATGTAGTCTTGGCTAATAATTTATTCTATTCTCCAAAGAATACTATTACTCATAAGTTGATTAACGGGAAGGGGCTTGCACCGAATAAAATTGCATTATCCAATAACACATTTGTAAATGTAGCTCCCGGCTCAAACGATGCTTTTATCCGTGTGTCTAAAGTTTTGAGTCATTTTACTTGCATGGATAATATTTTCTATACCGACGGGGCATTAGATGGGGCTAACGTTGTCTTTTTCCCTGAGAATTACGAAAGTCTTGATGGTCGTCTCGAAGGAAGCTTTAAAAATAATATTGGTTATAGGGCAAGTGGAGCCGGTAAATGGGACGCCGTCTGGTATGGCATGAAACCCGTTGCAGATTTTCAGCCAATAATGAGTTTGGAGGGTGTAGCTAACAGTCCGTTTGAAGTATGTAATATTAAAGACGTTATTTTTACTCCCAAAGATGAATATAAAGAGTATGGTGTACAACGTTAATACAAACAGGGAAAACATGAAAAAGATATTGTTTTTGTTTTTCGGACTATTCTTTATGATCACATGGCAATCTTGTGATGAAAGAGACGATATTCGTAAGGATATTGATGAGCTGAATGCACGACTTGATGGGATTCAGCCCCTTATAACCCAATTGAATAAGGATATTGTTAGCTATAAGGCTTTGTTGGATGGTAGTTTATGGATTGTAGATTTTACGGTGAACTCATGTGGTGACTATACGATTCGTTTCAACGACGGCTCTGATATGACTGTCTATAGCGGAGAGACAGATGAAGAAATTCCTCAGGTTGCTATCGGTGAAGATGGGATTTGGTATTATACACAAAATGGCGAAAAATATCCCTTATTAGGATCAGATGGTAATCCTGCCCCTGTATTTGGAGAAAATGGAGTTACTCCTCAAATCCGGATTAATAATAAGACTGGCAGATGGGAGTATTCGCTTGACCAAGGCACTACTTGGCAAGGTGATCTTGGAGCTGCGCTTCCCCGAAATGGAATATCTGTATTTGATGATGTGGCTTACTCTAAAAATGAGGATGGAGGGGAATTCCTTGTTTTCAGATGGCATACCGGAGACATACAATATGAAAAGAAAATCGGTTTGTTCTCCGGATTAGATCTGACGATAAACTATGGGAGTGAATCATCTTCACCGGTTGCCTTTTCTTTAGGTGCAGTGAAAACCTTCTCTGTTACACAAATCGGTGTAGCCAAGGCTTTGATTGAAACGAATACTTGGGGAGTGGAACTCAATGAAAATGAGATCAAAATCACAGCCCCCGATCAACCCTGTGAGGACAATATTCTTATAAAAATTCTATCGCCTGAAGGGTATTGTAAATTGATCGAGATACCTGTCAAAGCGGAAAACTAGTCTAATATTAAACACAATTATTATGAATGATTTTAATTTCAGGTGTAAATGGCGGGCAGGCATATCGTTGTTAATGCTATGTACTTTTCTGTTTGCGTTTGGACAACAAAAAAATATAGTTGTAAGCGGAAAAGTTGTTGATGCATCAGGTGAACCCGTTATTGGAGCAACTGTTCAGCTAAAAGGATCAACCGAAGGTAGTATTACGGATATAGATGGAAATTTTAAGGTTTCAGTAAAGGATGCGGGTAAAGCGGTGTTAGTCGTTTCTTTTATTGGCTATGAAACGACAGAGACACCCGTTAAAGGAAAAGGGTTTCTAAAAATAACCTTGAATGAATCATATAATGAATTGCAGGAGGTCACCGTTGTGGGATATGGCACTCAAAAGAAAGAAACGTTGACGGGAGCGATTTCATCTGTAAAGACAGACGCATTGTTGCGTTCGCCTAATACAAGTATTGCTAACTCACTGGCAGGACAAATCTCAGGATTATCTTCTGTAGCAACCAGCGGGCAACCGGGAAATGAAGATCCTGCCATTTATATACGTGGTGCCGGCTCTTTGACGGATGAAGGTTCTTCTCCACTTATTTTGGTGGATGGTGTAGAACGATCTTTCTTTCAGATGGATCCGAATGAGATAGAGAGTGTGACCATATTGAAAGATGCTTCTGCCACAGCGGTTTTTGGTGTACGTGGTGCTAATGGTGTAGTACTAGTCACCACCCGACGGGGAGAAGATGGGAAGGCTAGAATCCAGTTGACTTCTTCAATTGGTGTTACACAACCTACTCGTATATTGAAATCTGCGGATAGCTATACATACGCTACTATGATGAATGAACGGAGCAGGAATGATGGAACTAAGGAAGTGTTTGACATGTATGCGCTGGAACGTTTCCGGCTGAAAGACGATCCTGTGATGTATCCGGATATAAATTGGAGGGAGTTTCTGATGAAAAAGGCGGCTATACAGACACAACATAATGTGAATATATCCGGCGGAACAAAAGATGTACGGTATTTTATATCTCTTGGATTTATGTATCAGGACGGTCTGTTGAAGCAATTCAAGTCACAAGGATATAATAACAACTATAATTATACCCGTTACAATTATCGTAGTAATCTGGATGTTAATCTGACTTCTTCCACTCTATTGAAATTAGGACTGGGTGGTATTGTGGGAGTAAGACAAGAACCTAAGGATAATCTTGGTGAATGGGGGCACGATTTGTTTAGGGGTATGGATGAATCGCAGCCATTTGTAAGTCCTGGGATTGTAGACGGCAAACCTGTAGAAACCTATAGTGGCAGATTTCCTGATATTCTTTTGCAGAATGCTTTCTTGGGTTATTATGGAAAGGGATACGTGCTTGGTACTACCAATACGATGAATATGGACCTAACCTTGACACAACAACTGGACTTTGTGACCAAGGGTTTGTCTTTTGAAGTAAAAGGTGCTTATAATACAACTTATACGGCTAAAAAGAAAAGATTGGCTTCGGTAGAAATATACACACCTTTCTATGCCTCGGAGATTGATAATCCGACATTGGGCTATGAAGATCCTGCATTTGATAAGACGATTCTTTATAAAGTTAAAGACGGGACATCGAATGAACGTATGGGGTATAGTGAAGATAACACTAAGCGTGGACGTGACTGGTATTTTGAGACTAGTTTGCGTTATAACCGTAAATTCGGTAATCACAATGTGGGAGGACTCTTTTTGTATAATCAGACTAAAATATACTATCCTAGCCAATGGACAGAGGTACCTCGTGGATATGTAGGCTTTGTAGGTCGTGTCACTTATGATTATAAGTCTCGTTATATGGCTGAGTTTAATGTCGGATATAACGGATCGGAAAACTTTGCTTCCGGTAAGCGCTATGGTACATTCCCTGCTGTCTCGTTGGGGTATATTCTATCGGAGGAAAGTTTTATGAAAAAACAGAATGTGGTTGATTTCTTAAAATTCAGGGCTTCTGTGGGTATGGTTGGTAACGACAATATGAGTAATAACCGTTTTCTTTATTTGGCAGATGGATATTTGGTTGATAAAAGTGGAACATCCAATGAGGGGTATGGTTTTTTTGACCCTATGTATGGTTATAATTTTGGCTATAATAACAGTGAAATTATTAAAGGATCAGTTGAAAATCGTATTGGAAACTCGAATGTGACATGGGAGAAAGCTTTGAAGCAGAATTATGGAGTTGATGTTAATTTCTTGAATAACCGGTTAAAGGTAAGTGCTGATATATTCTTTGAAAAGCGAAAAGATATTTTGATACAGCGTAAGACGCTTCCTGTTTTTTATGCTCTTTCCAGTTCGCTTATGCCGGCTGTCAATTATGGAAAAGTGAATAATAAAGGATATGAAATAGAGGTGAAATGGAACGATAAAGTTCGGGATGTGAACTATTGGATTACCGGAAACGTAAGTTATGCCAAGAATAAGATTATAGAACAAGATGAAGTAGAACCGAACGAACCGTATATGTGGAAAACCGGAAAATCTACAGGAACCGTATTCGGATATGTATTTGATCGTTTTTACGGAAAGGATGACTTTGACGCGGATGGTAATTTGAAGAAAGAATTTGCAGATCCGGGAGTAGCTGTTCATCCTGGTGACTGTAAATATATGGACTTGAACGGAGATAATGTAATAAACTTGGACGACATAACGAACATTGGTTATCCTACCCGTCCTGCTTATACGTTCGGATTGAACTATGGGATAGATTATAAAGGTTGGAGCTTAACAATGAACTGGACTGGTGCTGCAGAACGCTCGCTTTTGTTAGAGCAACAATATCGTCAGGCTTTTGCCGGTGGTTCAGGTGGATTAATGCAATTCCATGTAGAGGAACGCTGGACTCCGGAAACAGCAGAAACCGCTACTTTCCCACGTTTTGCAGTGAGTACGGCAAAGCATAATTCGGAGCAAAACTCTTCTGTCTGGATACGTAATGGTAATTACCTGCGATTGAAAACGATGCAGTTGGGCTATACTTTCACACAAGGAACATTGCTCAAGAAGCTGGGAATTTCGCAATTGGGAATCACTCTTAGCGGGTATAACTTGTTGACGTTTGACCATTTTAAGATAATGGATCCGGAGTCTAATCCTAGTTGGTCTTCTACCTATCCGGTTTCACGAATTTACAACTTAGGATTAAATGTAACTTTCTAATTACTGATATTATGAAAAAGAAACTATATATAGGACTTGCAGGAGTTGCATTGTTTTTATGTGCTTCCTGTGAAGATTTTAAATTTGGAGATGAATTTCTAGATAAGCCTGTCACTACAGATATTACTATTGATACGGTTTTTAGCCATAAAAAATATGCTGATCAGATATTGGCGGAAGTGTACTTCTCTTTACCGGATTTTACGATAGCAGACGGGCGTTTGGCATGGGCTATGTTGGACGGGCTGACTGATATTGGAGACTGTGCCGTAGGAGCAGCATTGAACCGTACTTATTATTCCGGTCAGGTGACGGCTTCCACTTCTGTGGGTTTGATGCCTTATCGTTTGGATGACAGGGCAGGTTATCTGAAATGTTCTTCTCCAATGGCGGCGATGAGAGTAGGATATATTTATTTGGATAATGTAGACCGTGTACCGGATATGTCTCAAAGAGAAAAAGAGGTTCGAAAAGCAGAAGTAAAAACGATTATGGCTTTCCATTATACTCAGATGCTTCGTTATTACGGAGGAATGCCTTGGGTGGATCGTGCTTACTTGCCGGAGGACAAAGTGAATTTTCCACGTATGACTGTTGATGAACATGTACAGAAAGTGGTCGAACTCTGCGATGAAGCTGCACGAATACTTCCATGGAGTGTTACGGAGAATGAAGAAGGGCACATGACTGCTGCTTCAGCTTTAGCTATCAAAAACAGAGCATTGCAGTTTGCGGCAAGCCCTTTATTTAACTCGGAAAAACCATTCATGGAGGGAGAAGCTTCGGATGCTCATTTTACATGGTGCGGCAATTATTCCTCAGAGCGTTGGAAGAATGCGTTGGATGCAGCTTTGGAACTTTTGGATAAAAACAAAGAAAATAGTGACTATTATAAATTGGTGGACACTGGAAATCCACGTAAGGACTTCTTGTCCGGATATTATGACCGTCATAATACGGAAGTGTTGGTGGCGTCTCATCGATTTACTAAAATCACGATGGTATGGTATGCTGCTTGTGATATGGTTCGCTGGGGGAATACGATTCCGTCGGCAGTTTTAGGAGATATGTTTGAAACGAAGGAAGGAGAAAAGTTTGACTGGAATAATCCGGAACATGCGGCAAATCCGTTTTTTAAAGAAGGAAAAGAAACGCGGGATCCCCGTTTGTATGAGACACTTGTTGTGAATGGAGATGCTTTTAGAGGCAGGACAGCAGAGCTCTATCAGGGTGGGCGTGAGTCATGGGACGGTAAGGGTTCCACACTTAGTAAAAGTGTTTATGATGGGTATGGATTACGGAAGTTCTTATTGGATATGGACAGTGAGTTAAGTGCACGTTTTTATCAATGTCCGCATATCCGTTTATCCGAGATTTATCTGAATATAGCTGAAGCTATGAATGCTTTAGGGAAAGCCAACCAAAAAGATCGTTTCGGGAGAGATGCGTATGATTACATCAATTTGGTGCGCAACAGAGTAGATATGCCGGATCTTGATAAGAGCAAATATCCGGAAGGAGATAAATTGCAAGATGCTATATTACATGAACGTGCCGTTGAATTCGCATTTGAAGAAGTTCGTTATTTTGATATCAACCGTTGGAAAAGGAAAGATTTGCTGGAGACACCGCAGTTCCGTTTGAAATCGTATCAAAATGCCGATAAAACGATGAGATATGAAAAGGGAACGGATGTGTACTTGCAACGGGTGTGGGTGCAACGTTGGAGTGATCGTTATTATCTCTTACCTATTCCTACAGATGAAATAAATAAGAAATATGGTCTGGTACAAAATCCGGGTTGGTAATTAATTAAATGATGCAAATATGAAATCAAAATATATATTTATACTGAGCGTAGCTTTGCTGTTTCCTGATATATTGCCGGCACAAACAGTATTTGACGAGCGGGAAACCTCAGCGATTTCGACAGTTACAGAACAGGAGCTAGGGAAAAACT
Organism: Bacteroides sp. f07; assembly: GCF_042854785.1. Taxonomy (NCBI): domain Bacteria; kingdom Pseudomonadati; phylum Bacteroidota; class Bacteroidia; order Bacteroidales; family Bacteroidaceae; genus Bacteroides; species Bacteroides sp. f07. The sequence continues at coordinate 107,222 of NZ_BAABXI010000002.1, forward strand.
CTTCTCCCAATCCGTACGATACATTTTATGGCTTGTTGCCGGGACTAAGTACGATGCAAAATATGGGTTGGAAAGATAATCCTACTTTGCTTCTTCGGGGTAGCCAAGCTCCTTTGATTGTAGTGGATGGTTATCCGCGTTCGCTGGAATATCTTTCTACGGTGGAGATAGAAAATGTAAAACTATTGAAAGATGGAGCGGCAACTGCTGTTTGGGGCCCCAGAGGGGCGAACGGAGTTGTATTGATAACAACGAAACGAGGTAAATATAACAGTCGTGAGATTTCCATCAATTATACACATGGAATGGGATTCGTAACCAATCAGCCTGAATTCGCCGACGGATATACCTATGCAACTGCATATAATGAAGCCTTGCATTATGACGGACTTCCGTTGCAATATACACAGCATGATTTGGATGCATTCCGTAGTGGCGCATATCCGGATCTTTTTGCTAGTACTGATTGGCAGAAAGAGGCTTTACGTAATCATACCGTGAACAATCAGTTGGATATTACACTGCGGGGAGGAGGGGAAAGGTTGCGTTATTTCACCGCATTGACTTATAAAAACGATTATGGTATATTGGAACCGAAATATGCAAAGAATGAACGTTATACCAATCAGTTCAGAAAATATGAGTTGAATCTCCGTATGAATATTGATATTGATCTGACACCTTCTACCTTGGTGCAATGGACACTGCTTGGTACACTCAAAGAGCAAAAAAGTCCGCTTGCTGCTGCAAATGACATTTTTTCTTTGTTGTATAACACACCGGCTGCTGCCTTTCCGGTGAAAACCCAGAATGGCAAGTGGGGAGGAGGTTTGATTCATAAACAAAATCCTATTGCCAATCTTGCGGACAGAGGTTATTACAAAGCTAATCCTCGTACGTTACAAGCTGATTTGCGTATTGTACAGGATTTGAAGTCTGTTACTCCTGGTTTATCTGTAGAAGTAGCTATGGCTTATGATAACCTTGCTATATTTAAGGAAGACGGAACGCGAACGTATAGTTATGAAGTGAATACCCCTGTAGAAAACACAGTAACAGGAGAGTATGACCGAATATCATCTGTTTTTGGGACTGATGGTGCATTGGCGGTGAACTGCTATGGAATGACAGAACAATATGTGCAGGCTAATATGGAAGGAAAGTTGAAATACAACCGAGCTTTCGGCAAACATGCTATTACCGCCAGTGGCATCTATAAATTAGAATACTATTCAAGTTTAGGACGAAATCATACGGATAAGCGTATGTATTTTACCGGCATGGCAGGTTATAGTTTTAATAACAAGTATATGCTTGATGCTACAGTATCACATGTGGGAACGAGCCGTTTGCAGAAAGGTGGGCATTATAAAACTTATCCTTCGGTTGCTGCAGCATGGTTACTGTCAAAAGAGAATTTCATGAAAGATGTTTCTCCGGTAGACTTCCTGAAGATACGTGCATCATGGGGACAGGCCGGATACGATGGAATCGATTATGATTTGCAGGAACAGACTTGGACAGGAGGAGTCGGAGGTTATCCTTTCGGAGAGAATAACAGTAAGGGAATGAGTGGATGGATGTTGGGAACACCCGCCATCACAAACCTGACTCTGGAACGTGTAAACAAGTATAACGTAGGATTGGATCTGCAACTTTTCAAGAAGCTGACTTTCACGATGGATGCTTATTTACATCAATACAGAAATGGATTGATTGGCTCGGGTAACTTGTATTCAACTATTTTCGGTTTTTCTGTTCCGATGCAGAATGCCGGGGCTAATGATCGTCGTGGTTTTGAAATATCTGCCATGTGGAATGATGAGATTGGTAAAGATTTTCATTACTATGTCGGAGCTAATATTTCGCGGGTGAAGTCGAAAGTGATTGAAAACGGAGAAGGATATAAGGAGTATGAGTATATGTCTGCCAAAGGTTTGCCGGTTGGACAATTGTTCGGTCTGGAAGCTATCGGCTATTTTCGTGATGAAGAAGATATCAAAACATCTCCAGTGCAAAACTATTCTACAGTTCGTCCCGGAGACGTAAAGTATAAAGACCAGAATGGAGATAAGGTGATTGATTCCAGAGACGTAGTCGCTATCGGACATTCGGGGCATATTCCCGAATGGTATGGAAGTTTTCAGTTGGGATTCGAATACAAAGGCTTTGGCCTTGACTTGGTCTTTCAGGGGGCTTCAGGTTTGAGCCGTCTATTGGATATGAGCAGTGTTTATCATCCGTTACGTAATAATACGAACGTATCCAGGTGGTATCTGGAAGATAAGATACGTTGGACGGAACAAACGAAAGATATCGCTAATATGCCCCGGTTGTCTACCTTGGATAATGCTAATAATTATCAGACGAGTACTCAATGGCTGGTGGATGGCAGTTTCCTAAAACTCCGTAATGCGAATGTATATTATAATCTTCCTGAGAAGTGGATTACACCGTTGAAAATGAAAAGTTGCCAATTTTACGTGAGGGGTAATAATCTTTTCTCATTGGACCGAGTACCTTATCTTAATTGTGAGAGCATGAACCTGAACTATCAGGATTTGATCTCTGTATATGCAGGTGTTAATATTAAATTCTAAGAACATAGATTATGAAATTATATAGTAAACTCATCCTGGCAGGATGCATGACGGGGATGTTGGCTTCCTGCAATTATCTGGATTTTGATGAATCAACGAATAAAACTCAAGAAGAAGTATTTTCCACTTTCGATAATGTACGTAATGCGGTAGCCGGTGTTTATACGTTTCTTCCGCAAGATTTCGGGGCGTTGGGCGGTGCCATGCGTGAAGCGGCTACTGATAATGCTTCCTATGTCTGGGATAATAACAATGTATATAAGATATATGATAATAAATGGTCGCCGGTCAATACGGTAGATGATGTGTGGGCAAATATGTATACCGGTATACAGGCTGCTAATTCTTATTTGGAAAGTTATAATGAAGATTTTTTGAAGCGTTTTAGCTTGAATGATGGTTACGACGAGGAAATAGCGAAGTTCAGAATGTATCCTAATGAGGTGCGTGCATTACGTGCTTTTTACTTTTTTGAATTAGCCAAACGTTATGGCGATGTCCCGTTGGTGACAAAAACATTGAAGCTCGAAGAAGTGAATACGTTGAAAAGATCGCCTTTCCAGGAGGTTATTGATTTTATTGCTACAGAATGTTCGCAGGTAGCTGAGGTGTTGCCGGTTGACCATAATTCGTTTTGGAAAGAAACGGGACGCGTGACTAAAGGAATGGCATTGGCATTGAAATCAAGGGCTTTATTATATGCTGCCAGCGAACTGCATAACCCGGGACATGATACGGAATTGTGGAAGAAAGCAGCCGAGGCGGCAAAAGAGGTCATGGATATGGGAAAGTATAGTCTTCCAAATATAGAAAAAGATCCTCTATATAGTAAAAATGGTTCTCACGATGTTTTGAAATCAGCGCAAATGATTTTTGAACGGCGTGGTTATGAAAGTGACTCCTACGAAAGAACAAACCTTCCTATCGGTTTCGAAGGAGGTAATAGCGGAAATACGCCTACTCAAAACTTGGTAGATGCTTACGAAATGGCAAACGGTGAAATCTTTGACTGGAACAATGCTAAACATGTGAAAGAAATGTATATAAATGAAGAGGGACAACCGGTTAGCCGTGATCCGAGGTTTTATAAGACAGTAACATATAACGGGAGTATATTGATGGGAGAGAGAGTAGAGTCATTGGAAGGAGGAAAAAATGGATTGCCTCTTGTAGGTGCTACTGAAACCGGATATTATATACGTAAATACATTAACGAAACGATGTCATTAGATCCGGCTCATCCGATAACAAAGAATCATCATTTTATTTTGTTCCGGTATGCGGAGATATTGCTAAATTATGCAGAGGCGATGAATGAGTGGGTAGGAGCTGATGTTATTCCGGAGAATTTTACTTTATCTGCGAGGGATGCGCTTAATATGGTGCGTGCTGCTGCCAATATGCCTAAAGTTACTGTAACAGGAGCGACTTTTACAGAACGGTTGCGTAATGAACGCCGGGTAGAGTTAGCTTTTGAAGATCATCGCTTTTGGGATATTCGACGTTGGAAAAAAGGGAGTGTAGTAAAAGACATTTATGGCGTACGTCTATCTTCCAAAGGAGAATATCAGAAAGTGAAAGTTCAGACCCGTGTATGGGAAGATAAAATGTACTTATATCCGGTTTCACAACAGGAGATTTATAAAAATCCGGGATTGGGACAGAATATAGGATGGAATTAATAAACTAAAGAATGAATCATATGAAGACATTATATATAGGTTTAGCAATGTGCGCTTTGTTGGGCAGTGCTTGCGAATCGACTATTGGTATAGACTATCCTGTTTATGTGAAAGAGGTCGAAGAAGAAGGAGGAGAAGTCACTTTTATAGATTATGTTACTCCTGAATTCACGGCAGATGCATCTATCGTTTCCTACTCTCAAACGAAGTCTACTGTAAATGATCGTCCATTTTTACCTTTGGCTATTTATGCGGTAAATCCGGCAGATATGCCTCGGGTAAAGGAATTTGGCTTTAATCTGGTTCAGAGTTACCAGTTTTTTGAAATGTCGGCTGCCGAAAAGAAGAATTATTTGGATGAAGCTCAAAGAAATAATATGATGGCATTTGTGAGCTTGAATGGGGCTAATAAGTTGACAGAAGAACATGTGAATAAAATAAAGGACATAGTCAATACCTATAAAGACCATCCTGCGGTGTATGCCTGGTATTTGGCGGATGAACCTTCTAAAGCGAATGTGAAACCGGAAGACTTGAAGGCAGTCTATGATTGGATTAAGCATACCGATCCGATACATCCCGTGATTAGTTCAAACTGGGAGTTAGGTGATTTCAAAGATTGCTGTGATGCTGATATGAGGCAACTATACCATGGTACTCCGGCTAGGTTGACTGCTCCTTTGGAGAACTATCTGAATAGTCAGGTCACTTATAAGAAAGATTGGTTGGCTATTATCAACTCTTATGACAGTGGTTGGGGAGAAGAGGACAAAAAGTCTATGAATCCGACTACGGCTTTTGATAAGTTAGCCGCTGCCGGTATTAAGAATACCGATCCGGAGTGGAAAGCGGAAGAAGCATACTGGCAACCTCTTTTAGATAATCTTGCGAATCCAGAAGATGCCGGATTTTTCCCAAGCAAAAGTTTCCCGAATACTCCGGAAGAGATAAGAAGCTCTTTCTATTGGGCTTTTGCTCATGGTTCCAATGGAGTGTATTATTGGCTTTATTCAAGTTCTACTGTGTTGAATTTAAGATGGGGATGGTACACTATTTTTTACCAGCCACGTTTGTGTAATGCTCTTAAGGCTACTATGGCGGAGTTAAAAGAACTTTCAAAGTTTTTGGTAAACCCGTCATTGGATAGTACTGCTTTTAAGGATGAAACTAACCCGGGCATATATATCTGGAGTAAAGTGGTAGATAAAAGTCGGCTGGTCATGATTATCAATGAGACTGGGGAAGAGTTTGATGGAACTATTGATTTGTCTCCGTTAAAGATTGCTTCCCGTACATTAAAGGTGTATAAGGAAGATGGAAGAGAGCTTACATTGAATAAGAATATATTAACGGAATCGTTCAAAAAGAATGAAGTACATGTTTATTTCTTAAAATAAATATTTGTGAGAACAACAGACAGAAAATGACAAAAAGATTTTCAGGCTAGCATGTGATTGAGTCTACTTTAAAAAGTCTATATTTGCGACATTATTATAGTTTATCTTTTGATAGTCAAATAATGCAGACTTTTTAGGGTAGACTTGTTTGTTAATGCAAACCAATCAATTAAGATGATGAAGAAGTATTTGCTTTTACTGTTTTTGATACCTGTTTATGCGTTAAGCATGGAGAATTTTAGTTTGCCCGTAGCACCTGCCAACAGGATACAAATGTTAGACCAGCTTTACGGTAATATCTGCCGGCAGGCTCATTATCTTCTGGGGAAAGTCGGAGAATATGAACACAATCCCGCTATGAAGCTTCTGACCAAAAGTATCCATGGGGAGCATGGGATTCGTCCCAATACCGGAACAATTATGGGATTCTCCTTCTTGTACCGTTTTGGAGATTACAACTCGAAACTGGTTGGAGTTGAAAGAAGTACATTGTTGACAGAGTATATTATCCCCATGATGAATTATGTTGTAGCCACTTATGATTCGATACCGACGTCCGATGGAAAGAGTTGGAACCGGCAATGGCAAAGTGCACACTGGGCTTACTCTTTGGGAAAGGCTGCTTGGTATATAGGGGATGATTTGCCATTGGCGTTAAAGGATAATATATGTCGTATTGTAAAATCAGAGGCTTCAAGATTCTATGATGTTGTTCCGCCACATAGAGTAAAATATGATACAGCTTCGGAAGAGAACGCATGGAATAGTCAGATTTTTCATGTCGCTTCGTTATTGATGCCGGATGATCCGGATTATTCAAAATGGCAACATTTGTTCTGCAAATGGGTGCTCTCGTCTTATATTACCTCAAACGATATGGAGTCGGACACCGTTATCTCCGGTTTTAAAATTAGTGATTTTGAAGGAGCTAATATATATGATGACTATACATTAGAGAATCACAACATTGTTCACCCGGACTATATGTGCGCGTTTATTCTTTCTATGCAAACTGCTGTTGATTACAAGATGACAGGGAGAGAAGTTCCCGATTTTTTGTTGTTCAATATTCCACAAATCTATGATAACCTGAAATGGTTTTCTTTGCCTGATGGCGGGCTGACATATCCTTCATGGCAGGACTGGCGAATATTCAGAAACCCTGACTGGCTTATAAACCATGTCTATATGGCGATTTTTGCGCATGATAAAGATGCTTTTCATTATGCCGGTGAATGTTTGGAATGTATCGGGTTGATGCAAAAAAGAAACTTGGCCGGAAATGTATATGATGAAATAGAATATGCTTTCCCTTCTACGCAGAATGACCTTATGGTGTATCTTGCACAGACTTGGCAGGCACTTCATTATGCCCGGGATATAGATGATAGTTATACCCCAAAGGTTGGAGTCAGGCATTTTGTGGATGGAAAAATACTTCTGAACAAGTCGAGGATGTTTCTTCACTCACTGAGTTATGGAAACAAGATAATGTTTCTACCTACTGTAAATAATGGTGACAGGGTGTTTGACTCACATGCAGGAAGTGGCATTGGAAAAATCAGATTGAAAGGAGAAGATAAATATTTGCCTGTTAGTTTAAAGGATATAAAGATAGAGAAAGCTCCTACGTCTTATAAAGTAACTATGGTTGTTAACCATGGAGATGCCGTTGAGGCACATTATGAAATAAAAGCCTTGGAAGATAGATTGGAAGTAAAAGAAGTGTTGTTGGCAATGAAAGACTGCACAATTGATTATTTGTCAACCTCTGAATTTGGAATATTGAATAATAAGTGTTGGATCAGGGAAAAAGGTTATCGTCCTCTTGTTTACAATAATCAGTCCTGCTGTTGCGAATCACTTTCGGGCAAAGTTTTTGATATTGCAGCTAATGAATTCAGAATAGACAATGTCTCTTTTAAATTGAACAGAGCTAACAAATCCTTTTTTTCTAAATATGCAGGAGCGCAAAAATACAATCATGCGCGGGCGACAGATATACTAAGCTTGAATTATAGTGATAATTCTATCCATATATCAAAAGGAAGAACATTTTCAGAATTACGTTATAGGATTCATATTAAAGTAGATTGAGATAGGATAGATATCTCCAGATTATTGCTGCCTGCTTTAAACAAAAAGCAAAGACCTGACAATACTTTCAATCGAAATTCCTTATCTTTGTCCGATATTGCATGATGCTAATATGGAACAAGAAGATTTTAACATACGCGAACATCAGCTGACTTCAAAAGAACGGGATTTTGAAAATGCACTTCGTCCGTTGAGTTTTGAAGACTTTAGCGGACAGGACAAGGTGGTGGAGAACCTTCGCATTTTTGTGAAGGCGGCACGCTTGCGTGGCGAGGCGCTCGATCATGTTCTGCTTCACGGCCCTCCCGGTTTGGGAAAAACAACCCTTTCAAATATCATTGCCAATGAACTAGGCGTCGGCTTTAAAGTGACTTCCGGTCCGGTACTTGACAAACCGGGTGACTTGGCGGGGGTACTGACTAGCCTTGAGCCGAATGATGTGCTCTTTATTGATGAAATTCATCGTCTGTCGCCCGTGGTGGAAGAGTATCTTTACTCTGCCATGGAGGACTATCGTATTGATATTATGATTGATAAGGGACCTTCGGCACGTAGTATCCAAATTGATTTGAATCCTTTCACGTTGGTGGGTGCCACTACGCGCAGCGGTCTGCTTACAGCCCCGCTTCGTGCACGTTTTGGTATAAACCTGCATTTGGAATATTACGATGATGATATTCTGAGTAATATCATCCGTCGTTCTGCATCTATCCTGGATGTACCTTGCTCGGTGCGTGCGGCATCGGAGATTGCTTCCCGTAGTCGTGGAACGCCGCGTATTGCCAATGCCTTGCTTCGCCGTGTGCGTGACTTTGCTCAAGTGAAAGGTTCGGGTTCTATTGATACGGATATTGCCCAGTTTGCGTTGGAAGCATTGAATATCGACAAATATGGTTTGGATGAGATAGACAACAAGATACTTTGTACCATCATAGACAAGTTCAAAGGCGGTCCCGTGGGGATCACTACCATTGCTACGGCTTTGGGAGAAGATGCGGGGACGATTGAGGAAGTGTATGAACCTTTCCTGATTAAAGAAGGATTCATGAAACGTACCCCCCGTGGTCGTGAGGTGACGGAACTTGCTTATAAGCATCTTGGGAGAAGTCTTTATAATAGCCAGAAAACACTGTTTAATGACTAACCAAGGCAGTATAAGCGATATAAAAGGACATTATAAAGATAGTTGGATTATGAAGCAATGGAGTACTTTACTTGTTTTTCTCTTTCTGAGCTTGTCATTATCAGCTCAAAAAGGATATGAGAAGGATGTCTTTGTATCTTCCAAAGGAGATTCTTTGTGTTATCGGATGATTCATCCGGAGTCTGTGAAACCGGGAGAGAAGTTTCCGCTGGTATTGTTTCTGCATGGAGCCGGTGAACGGGGAAATGACAACGAGAAACAATTGGCGAATGGCGGACAAATGTTCCTCAATCCTGTCAATCAGGAGAAGTTTCCGGCTTTTGTCCTTGTTCCTCAATGTCCGGTAAATAAATATTGGGCTTATCCGGAACGTCCGAAATCTTTTGTTCCTGCTGATATGCCCGTGGGACAGGAAATTACTCCTATTTTCCAGACGCTGAAACAGTTGCTTGACTCTTATCTGGCTATGCCCGAGGTGGATAAACAACGTGTCTATATTATCGGACTTTCTATGGGTGCGATGGGGACATATGATTTAGTTGCGCGTTATCCCGAGATATTTGCTGCCGCCATTCCTATTTGTGGTACGGTAAATCCAAGCCGTTTGGCAGTAGCCAAAGACGTGAAGTTCCGTATATTTCATGGGGATGCGGATAATGTAGTGCCGGTGGAAGGTTCGCGTGAAGCGTACAAAGCACTGAAAGCTGCCGGAACTGATGTGGAATACATCGAGTTTCCCGGTTGCAATCATGGTAGTTGGAATCCGGCTTTCAATTATCCCGGATTTATGGATTGGTTATTCAAACAGAAAAAGAAACGCTGATCCGAACGACAAATTAATCACTAATAAGACATGGCTGGACTAAAATCATTAGCAAAAGATACTGCAATTTACGGGCTGAGTAGCATTGTCGGACGATTCCTTAACTATATGCTGGTGCCGTTGTACACAGCAGTTTTACCTGCTTCTACGGGGGGGTATGGAGTAGTATCCAATGTGTATGCCTTTACGGCTCTGATGCTGGTACTGCTTACATTCGGTATGGAAACCGGATTCTTCCGTTTTGCCAATAAATCGGGGGAAGATCCGATGAAAGTATATGCCAACTCTCTGCTTTCGGTAGGCGGGGTATCGTTGATTTTCGTTCTTCTCTGCCTGTTGTTCCTACAGCCAATCTCCAATTTGCTGGATTATGGTAGTCATCCGGAATTTATAGCGATGATGGCTGTTGTGGTGGCCTTAGATTCTTTTCAGTGTATTCCTTTCGCTTATCTACGCTATAAAAAACGACCGATAAAGTTTGCGGCTATCAAACTGCTCTCCATTGTTGGCGGAATCGGGCTGAACCTGTTTTTCTTACTGTTATGCCCCTGGCTGAATATACATTGTCCGGAAACCATCTCATGGTTCTATGACCCCGATTATCTGATAGGATATATCTTTATCAGTAACCTGATTGTCTCTGTTGCCCAGATGTTCTTCTTTATCCCTGAACTGAGAGGTTTCGCCTACAAACTGGATAGGGCACTGCTGAAACGTATGGTTGTTTATTCCTTTCCGGTACTGATTCTCGGCTTGGTCGGTATTCTGAACCAGACGGTGGATAAGATGATTTATCCGTTCCTTTTCGAAAACCGGCAGGAAGGGTTGGTGCAATTAGGCATTTATGCAGCTACCAGTAAAATCGCCATGGTGATGGCTATGTTTACACAAGCCTTCCGGTATGCTTACGAACCGTTTGTATTTGGCAAGGATCGTGAAGGGGACAATCGGAAAATGTATGCGGCTGCGATGAAATATTTCCTCATATTCTCGTTGCTGGCTTTTCTTGCTGTGATGTTTTATCTCGATTTATTGCGCTATCTGGTGGCAAGAGGATATTGGGAAGGGTTGGGAGTCGTGGCTATTGTGATGCTTGCGGAAATCTGCAAAGGTATCTATTTCAACCTTTCTTTTTGGTATAAATTGACGGATGAGACACGATGGGGAGCTTATTTCTCTCTGATAGGTTGTGCCATTATCGTAGTGATGAATATTCTGTTGGTTCCTACTTATGGCTACATCGCTTCTGCCTGGGCTTCCGTTGCCGGATATGGGGTCATTATGTTGTTATCTTATTGGATAGGACAGAAGAAATATCCGATTCACTATGATTTGAAAAGTATCGGACTTTATGTTCTGCTTGCTGCGGTTCTCTATGTGATTGGAGAACAAGTTCCTATCTCCAATCTTGTGCTCTGTCTTGCTTTCCGTACTATACTCTTGTTGCTGTTTGTGAGTTATATTGTCAAGCGGGATCTGCCTTTGAGCCAGATTCCTATTATTAACCGATTTATAAAGAAGAAATAATCATGAAGACAGATGAGCGTAATAAATTCGCTATCAGGTCCTTTCTGAACGAATATCTGGACTTGAAAAAGGATAAGGACAACGAGTTGGCAACGGTCGATTCTATCCGCAAAGGAGTGGAGTTCAAAGGGGCTAACCTGTGGATTCTTATCTTTGCTATTTTTATGGCATCACTCGGGCTGAATGTAAACTCTACTGCCGTTATCATCGGTGCCATGTTGATCTCTCCGTTGATGGGACCTATCATGGGGGTAGGGTTGTCAGTCGGGTTGAACGATTTCGAATTGATGAAGCGCTCTTTGAAGAGTTTTCTTATTACGACCGCTTTCAGTGTGACGACGGCGACTGTTTTCTTCCTTCTTGCACCTATTGCCGGTTCACAATCCGAGTTGCTGGCGCGTACGTCACCTACTATTTATGACGTATTCATCGCACTGTTCGGTGGCTTGGCAGGTGTAGTGGCTCTTTCTACCAAAGAGAAAGGGAACGTGATTCCGGGTGTTGCCATCGCTACCGCATTGATGCCGCCTCTCTGTACGGCAGGATACGGATTAGCATCCGGTAACCTGATTTATTTCCTGGGAGCCTTCTATCTTTATTTCATCAATTCTGTATTTATTAGTCTGGCTACCTTCATCGGGGTCCGTGTGATGCATTTTCAACGGAAAGAGTTTGTGGATAAAACCCGTGAGAAGACAGTACGTAAATATATCATTCTGATAGTGATTCTGACAATGTGCCCGGCTGTCTATCTGACGTATGGAATCATTAAAAGTACTTTCTATGAAGCAGCCGCCAACCGGTTTGTCAGTGAGCAGCTAGGATTTGAAAATACACAAGTGCTTGACAAAAAGATCTGTTATGAACATAAGGAAGTCCGTGTTGTGCTGATTGGGTCTGAGGTGCCGGATGCTTCCATCTCCATAGCTCGTAGTAAACTGAAAGAGTATAAGCTGGAAGATACGAAATTGATAGTATTGCAGGGTATGAATAATGAAGCGGTAGATGTCTCTTCCATTCGCGCCATGGTGATGGAAGACTTCTACAAGAACAGCGAACAGAGGCTTCAGGAGCAGAAGGTGAAGATATCCCAACTGGAAACAACGCTTGAGCAATATAGGACGTACGATGCAATGAGCCGTACATTGGTGCCTGAGTTGAAGGTGCTTTACCCTTCTGTAACTACACTTTCCATCGCTCATTCTCTTGAGGTACGTGTGGACTCGATGAAAACAGATACAGTGACACTGGCTGTGATGAAATTTACCAGGCATCCGTCTGTTGCCGAGAAAGCAAAAATTAGCGAGTGGTTGAAAGCCCGTGTAGGAGCCAAGCAGTTGCGACTGATTACAGAATAATGAATCTAAAAATAATAGCATGAAATTCAGCAGACTAACCGTCGTCGTACTCCTTTCTATCTGCTTCTCAAAGGCTTTTGCCGATGAAGGGATGTGGTTGTTGGGAAATCTCAATAAGAACAAACAGACAGGACAAGTGATGAAGCAACTTGGCTTACAGATGCCTGTAAACAAACTGTATAATCCGAAGAAACCCTGTCTTGCGGACGCAGTAGTCAGCTTCGGAGGCTTTTGTTCGGGGGTGGTTGTCTCTGAAGACGGTTTGGTGTTTACCAACCATCATTGCGGATTCAGCAGTATCCAGCAGCATTCTTCGGTGGAGCACAATTATCTGAAAGATGGCTTTGTGGCACGCAGCCTTGAAGAAGAACTGCCGAATCCTGAGTTGTATGTCCGTTTCCTGCTTCGTACGGAGAATGTAACCAAGCGGGTACTGTCTGCCGCCAGGCATGCTAAAACGGAATCTGAACGCCGGGTAGCTGTCGATTCCATTATGAATGTAATCGGCATGGAGGTTTCGGAAAAGGACTCTACATTGACCGGAATAGTGGATGCTTATTATGCAGGGAATGAGTTCTGGCTTTCTGTTTACCGGGATTACAATGATGTCCGTCTGGTATTCGCTCCCCCTTCTTCCGTAGGAAAGTTCGGATGGGACACGGATAACTGGATGTGGCCGCGTCATACTGGCGATTTTAGCGTATTCCGTATCTATGCTAATAGCAAGAACGGACCGGCGGATTATTCTCCTGAAAACGTTCCGTATCACCCCGAATATGTAGCTCCTATCTCTTTGGATGGATATAAGGAAGGCTCGTTTTGTATGACTCTCGGCTATCCGGGAAGTACAGAGCGTTATCTTTCTTCATATGGCATTGAGGAAATGATGAATGGCATCAATCAGGCTATGATCGATGTGCGTGGGGTGAAACAGGCTGTTTGGAAGCGGGAAATGGACTGCCGGCCGGATATCCGTATCAAATATGCTTCCAAATATGATGAAAGCTCTAATTATTGGAAGAACAGCATCGGAACTAACAAAGCCATCAAACATTTGAAAGTCCTGGAAAAGAAACGGGCTGCTGAGGCTGCGCTCCGCGAATGGATTCAGTCGCATCCTGAAGAACGGGAAAAACTGCTTCGCCTCTTCTCTTCTTTGGAATTGAATTATGGTAATCGTTGTGAAACGAACCGTGCCCTGGCTTATTTCGGTGAGGCATTTATTAACGGTCCCGAATTGGTTCAGCTTGCACTTGAGATTCTGAATTTCGACTTTGAAGCGGAAGAAAAGCAAGTGGTAAGCCGTATGAAGAAACTGTTGGAGAAATATGATAACTTGGATACGACTATTGATAAGGAAGTCTTTGCAGCTATGTTGAAAGAGTATCAGACGAAAGTGGGCAAGAAATATCTCCCTGCCATGTATCAAAAGATAGATACGCTTTACAACGGGGATATCCAGACTTATGTGGATTCTTTGTATGCGACGTCCCAGATAACTTCTCCAAAAGGTTTGAAACGTTTCCTGGAGCGGGATACTACCTATAATCTATTTGAAGACCCTGCTGTTTCTTTAAGTCTCGACCTGATTGTGAAATATTACGAGATGAATCAAAGTATCTCCGAAGCTTCCGAACAGATAGAGCAAGGCGAACGCCTGTTCAATGCTGCTATGCGCCGCATGTATGCCGACCGTAACTTCTATCCTGACGCTAATTCTACCATGCGTCTGAGTTTTGGAACGGTGGGCGGTTATTCGCCTTTTGATGGAGCTGTTTACGACTATTATACAACCGTGAAAGGCATTTTCGAAAAAGTAAAGGAACATGCCGGGGATATTGACTTTGCCGTCCAGCCGGAATTGCTTGATTTGCTTTCTTCCGGTGATTTCGGTAGATATGCCAATGAGCAAGGGGATATGAGTGTTTGCTTCATCTCCAACAATGATATTACGGGTGGAAACTCCGGCAGTGCAATGTTCAACAGCAAAGGTGAATTGCTTGGTTTGGCTTTCGATGGCAACTGGGAAGCAATGAGCAGTGATATTGTTTTTGAACCTGATTTGCAACGGTGTATCGGAGTGGATGTGCGGTATATGCTCTTTATTATGGAGAAATATGGAAAGGCGGGAAATCTGATTAAAGAATTGAAAATAGCCCGATGAAATAGCGCATGTCGTTTTACATATGTATTTACAGGAATTATGCCCAAGGTTCACATGAGATGAGCCTTGGGCTAAACTTTGGTAATCCCCGGGCTGAATGGAAATCATCCCGGGAGATATAGTAGTTGGAATTTTATTTTTTCGGTTTTCTGCGTGCCCATCCTTCCTCGCTGAAGTCGGGCTCTTTGTCTTTGAAGAACTCTTGCCAGTCATCTTTCTTTTTGGGACCACGGGCATCAGAGTATCCGCGTTCCGCACGGCTTGGTTTTTCCTTCTTTCCGGATTTTGAACCTTTGGCAGAAACATCCTTAGTTTTTCTGTCTTTATTCTCATAGCGTGGTGCACGTTCTTCTCCTTTTCCGAACCGGTTGCCACCTTTGCGTTCACCCGAACCGTTTTCACGTCCTTTTCCGCCTTCTTCACTGGACACCTCCACAACAACTTTACGGCCATTCCATTTGGCATGATTCAAGGCTTTTACGACATTGGCAGCCTCTTTCTCAGGAACTTCGAAGAAAGAGAAGTTCTGCATCAAGTCAATACGTCCCAATTCGATGCGTCCTCGTGTATTGCTGTTCAACAAGCCGATAAGGTCGCTGGGGAAGAAACTGTCCGTTTTACCTAAATTGATAAATAAGCGGTTGAAGCCCGGAGCAGCTTTCCGGCTTCTCTTCTCGAAGCCGCCCTCTTTGCGGTCACCTCTTCCGGCACGTTCACCACGGCTTTCAATTGTCGGCTGTTCTATTTCCGGGCGGTGGCGGTAATATTCTGCGAAACGGTTAAATTCGTGCGAAACCATTCGCTTTATCAGGTCTTCTTTACTCAACCATTCCAGTTTACGATAGATTTCCGGCATGAATTCTGCGATTTCATCTTCGTTTACTTTTACTTTTTCAAGGTCATCGATAACCTTAATCAACTGCTTCTGGCAAATGCCTGCCGCAGTCGGTATCTCTCCGGTAATGAATTTCTTGCTGATGATTCGTTCTATTTCTCTTAACTTTCCTCTTTCGCGGAGATTGATGATAGCGATAGAAGTACCGGTCTTTCCGGCACGTCCCGTACGTCCGCTACGGTGAGTGTAGCTTTCCGTATCATCAGGCAAGCCATAATTGATGACGTGAGTCAAATCGTCCACGTCCAAACCGCGGGCAGCTACGTCCGTAGCAACAAGCAGTTGCAGGTTGCGGATACGGAACTTTTGCATGACAGCGTCCCGCTGTGCTTGTGAAAGTTCTCCATGCAGCGAATCGGCATTGTAGCCTTCCTGCATTAATTTGTCGGCGATTTCTTGAGTTTCCTTACGGGTGCGGCAGAAAATGATACCGTATATCTGCGGGTAGTAATCGACGATACGTTTTAAAGCCTCGTATTTATCTTTAGCTTGTACAGTGTAGACAACGTGTTTTACATTGTTGGTACTTTCATTCTTACGCCCGATAGTGATTTCTTTGGCATTACGCAGGTAATTCTTTGAAATACGCGCGATTTCCGGACTCATGGTAGCTGAGAAAAGCAACGTATTGCGTTCCTGCGGCACATCAGCCAGAATAGCGTTGATGCTATCCGTAAATCCCATGTTCAGCATCTCGTCCGCTTCGTCCATTACGACGTTACGGATAGTAGCCAGGGAAACGGTCTTGCGTTCCATCAAGTCCAGCAAGCGTCCGGGAGTAGCCACGATGATATGCACGCCTCGCTTCAGGCTGCGTATTTGGCTGTCAATGGAAGAACCGCCATATACAGGCAATACTTTCAGTCCGTCAATGTATTTGGAATAATCATTCAAATCTCCTGCTATCTGTAGGCAAAGCTCACGGGTAGGGCAGAGGATAAGCGATTGTGGAATTCTGTTCTTTACGTCAATCTGTTGGAGCAGGGGCAGGCCGAATGCGGCTGTTTTACCTGTTCCTGTCTGTGCAAGAGCTACTACATCATTATTTTCTCCTAAAAGGTACGGAATCACTTCCTCTTGTACCGGCATGGGATTCTCGTATCCCATTTCTTCAATTGCTCTACGTATCTCCGGAGAAACGCCAAGCTCTTCAAATGTCTTCATTAAATCTCTGTATATCTTTTATTTCGGGTACAAAGATAGAGAATTATTACGAATTACGAATTACGATTTGCAATTTATTCCAGTAGGATACTGCGTAACTGTTCTATTTCTTCGGCGGAAAGTCCGATTCCTTTCGTCAAGTAGGCTTGTACGCTTCCATACTCAGACTCAATTTGTTCCTTTGCGGCATTCAGAAAATCTTCCTTAGCCGAATAGATTGTAGTGATTGCTTCCTGTGAATTTACCGGCAATTCATAAGCGTATTTTGAAGCTTTGGGAATATTGAAATAATCATTACTTAGCCGGTAGTCCGACATTATCACGTCTTCATTGACACCTAGGGCTGCAAGCAGCAAAGCGGAAACAATTCCTGTGCGTCCCTTGCCGGATGTGCAGTGAATTACAGCCGGATAAGAGTCACGGTTGAGCAGGACGGAGAACAATTCTTTGAATTCTTTTCGGTAGTTTGTCACCAGTTCACGATTCATCCGCTCTACCAGGCGATAAATGGTATCGCTTTTTATCTTCTCTTCTTGGATTCCTTGCAGGATTTTATCCATATTTCCTGTAGGGATGGGGATGTGCACAATCTTAAATTCATCATTATGTAGCTGTGGGTAGTTGTGGAGTTCTTCTTCAGAGCGCAAATCTATGATAGTCCGTATGCCTATGTTTTTCAGTTCCCGGCGCGAACAGGGTGGGATGCTGTCTATCTGCGCAGAGCGGTAAAGCATTCCCCAACGGGCTGACTTTCCTGTGTCGACAGATTTGTATCCGCCTAAGTCACGGAAATTCTGGATGCCGGGAATATTAACGTTGCGGGTAGCTACTTTTACCCGGTATTTATTATTGAATACCATGAGGTAATAATAGCGTCGGGACGGATCATCGGTTACAATGGTCATCTTGCCGCTTGATATGTTGCTCATGGCTATGGGCGAGTTTTCCGGAATCAATTCGGGGGAAGTAGACGCATATACTCTTACCTGTCCTTTCAAGAGTGGTGCTGTTTCCCATTTAATCACGCAGTTTCCCACGTTGTTTTCTTCACATACCACCGATATGGTCGGCGGAGTGCCGGAACAGGACGGGAGCACTAACAAAATGGTAAGCCAGCTTAACAGGTTTTTGTACATAGTTTCTTTGTCTGAGTGAATCATATTACGCAAAGATAGGAATTACCGGAAGATATGGTAATTCCTTTGCGATAATTAGCCAAAGTTAATAGTAATTTACGAGCGGGGCTTTATCTGTATTTCTTTGCAAACTCCACCGAAACTGAATTGCTGAAACTGCGGCAAACCTCGGCTGCGAAGTCTTTTCCGCACCGGATAATTTTGTCCCAGACTTCTTCATTCAGGTTATTCAGGTCGCGGTAGCGGACATCGTATTTTAATAGTCCGTAAATCAGTCCTGCGTTAAAATTGTCACCGGCTCCGATGGTGCTGACAGCTTCCAGCGGCTCTATCGGATAGTCTTTGTTGACCAGGTTGGTGCGCAGCGACACTTTCTCCCCGCCTGCGGTACAGATAAACCGGGGGCAGTAGAATTTGATTTTATCTTTGTATATCTTGTCCGCGTCCTGCATGCCGTACATATAGAAGAAGTCTTCCAATGAGCCGCGTACAATGTCCGCATATTCCAGGTTCTCAATAATGGTCGGTGCCAGCTTCATCGCTTCGTTCTTGTGTGAAGAGCGGAAGTTGGGGTCATAGTAGATAATAGCTTTCTTTTCGCGTGCCTGATCGAGCAGTTCGAGAATCTTTTCCCGCAATACCGGATTCAGGGCATAGTAGGAGCCTACCATGACAATGTCGTCCTCTTCCAGTTTGGGGAACAGGACATCGAGCCGTTGTTTGGGATAATCCTTGTAGAAGATATACTCGGCATCACTTTGCTCATTGAGAAAAGCCAGGGATACCGGTGATTTCCCGTCGGGGAATACATTCACATGGTCGGTCGGGATATTGTTCTCACGCATGAATTGCAGGATGATGTTCCCTACACGGTCATTGCCGGTTTCGCTGATGAAACCGACGTTTATTCCCATCCTTCCCAAGGATACGATGCCGTTGAATACAGAGCCTCCCGGTACGGCTGCGGAAGGCTGGTCACCTCGGAAGATGATGTCGAGGATAGTTTCTCCGATACCGATTACTTTTCGCATAGTGACCTTGATTTTTCGCCCAGATAACCGCCGTGATGACGTTTAGAGTATTCTTCTATGGTGAATTGAGTCTTTTTCATGGTCTGTACTACCAGGATATCGCCGATGACGGTCATGGCGGTAGTCGAAGTGGTAGGGGTCATGCCTAAGGCACACACCTCAGCCGGTTTGCCGGTGCTCAGACAAACATCTGATTCCTGTGCCAGCGGGCTGTCGGGATTTCCTGTAATGACGATAAACTTCAAGTCCGGATTCAGGTTATGAGCCAGCCGGGTTAATTCAACGATTTCGCGTGTCTTGCCTGAGTTGGAGATAAGCAGGAGCAAATCGTTTTCCTGTAAGATACCCAAGTCTCCGTGTTGTGCTTCACTGGGATGCAGGAAAACGGACGGGATACCGGTGGAACAGAAAGTGGTAGCGATGTTCATTGCTATTTGTCCGGCTTTTCCCATACCGGAAGTTACCAGTTTTCCCTTTTTCTGATGTATTTGTTCTACAATCAGTTGTACGGCTTTCTCGTAAGCGTCTGTTACAGGGATATTGAGCACGGCTTGTGCTTCCTGTTGCAAGAGTTGTTTGATGGAGTCTATCATATAATCAGTTTATTTTTTCTTTTAATTCTTCCAGAGTGTTTGTTATTTCGTAATAAGTAGAAAAGGGCTGGCGGGCAAACCCTTTATCCTCTAATGTTTTGAGAGCTTTCAACAGTTCGTCGTAGAAACCGTAGTCGTTGTAAAACACGACCTTTTTCTGATGGTATCCGATAGAAGCGGCAGCTATCACATGGAATATTTCATCGAATGTGCCTACACCACCCGGCAATGCTACCAATATATCCGATTTCTCGGTCATGATGTCCTTCCGGTCGCTCAGATTGTGAGTATGAATCACCTCGTCCAGACAGGTGCTTACACTGCCTTTCTCTTCCAGTTTGGCAGGGACTACCCCGATGACCTTTCCACCGTTCTCTTTCACGGCACGGGCTACACATTCCATCAGTCCGAGGTTGGCTCCTCCGTAAATCAACGTTTTGCCTGTCTGTCCTATCCATTCGCCGATTCGGCGGGCGCTTTCGAAGTACATTTTGTCAATGTTTTCGGAGGCAGAACAGAATATTCCTATCTTTTCCATATACGTTGTAACTGTTATAGTCCACAAATATCTGCAATTTTCTATAAACCGCAATAAGTTTTATTGTATTTTTGTAGCATGAAGTTACGAAAAGAGTGTAATTTATTGGAGATGAGCTTAGGTTAATTGCTCATAATAGTAATAGGTTACGATTTAGTTAGTTATCTGCTGCATTATTCTTCTGCGCGTTGCGTAACCTTCAAAGAACTCTTCGTATGCAAAAGTAACAATAAAACGGGAGATTTTGAAATGAATCTCCCTGATTTTTTCTTTCTCATATAAGTTTTTCCGTAAAAGCGGTTTTATCCGTCGGTACACCATCGTCCAAAAGGTTTTTGACCGAACGTGTGCCGACTGCCGCATAAGCAGAGAAAAGGGCTTTGTCTCACACCTAAACAACTGTTTAGACTAATGAGGCAAGGCCCATTTCTTTTGTGCTTATGCCAAAGAGGTGCTTTTACGGTATCCCAGATGCCTTTTCTTTTTTGTTGTTCCTTCGTGCCGGAAGCGGAAAGTCGTGTATGACCGCCGGATTCATAAATGAACAAGCCGTCACACACGCAGGCAAACCGGGGAAGAATGATTTTATACGCCAGATCGGACACATCCGTCATGACATATAAAATCATACTTCCTTGCAGATGGTTTGCCCGGTTTCACACTTCCGGCTATGTTCTTTTTTGTTAGAAAGGATTTCATTTTTTACGGATTTCTCTTTTGAGGTTTTCCGTCTAATCTGCCTCTACTTCCGTTTACCTCCATTTTCGCGTCTTTCAGTGAGCCGCATCAGGCAGTCATTTCCGTTCTGGGCGCAAAGGTAACTCCGGGATTTGACGGGAATGCAAGGTCAAGCCTCCTGTTTTCGGGAAAAATCTCCAGCCCTTTGGGTAGTATTTTTCCCGAAAAACCTTGCATTCCCTAATCCCTACCTTTTTAAGCACCCGAAACGAAAACGACCGATGCGACAGAAAGACGCATTAAAAAAAATGTCGGATAAACGAGAGGCAGATAAGATAGTTTGAAACTCAACTCCCTCAGCTCTTGAATCCGCATTAAAAAACAAAAAATCAAAAACAAAACGGATATGAGAACAGCAATAGCAACAAAATTCGTGACATGGGAAGTACCAAGTTTGGAGAACCTGCAAAGGAGCAAGGTGTACGGACTTCGCACCAAACTGAACAATGGAGAGAAATTGAGCCGAGAGGAAAAGGATTGGCTTACACGCAACGTGAACAGCAACACCTATTTCAAGGGCGCAGTACCCTTGCAAGGCTGGAAGTTTGACTTCTCCGACATTCTCCGAACCTACATAGTGAAGCAGTACGGATATTGGGCGGAATACAAGGCTACCGACAAGACCGCACTCCGTAGTTTCCTTCACGGCAGGATAGACAGCATCGTGGAACTTAACAAATGATACGGCTATGACAGCAACGGCAGATTTCAGACAAATGGCGCAATACATGGGGTTTGCGATATGCGGCTTAATCATGCGCACCGCCTTTTGGGTGTTCGGCATCCTTTGGGGCATCGTCAGAGAGATTATAAACGGATTGTTCCGAGTGGCGATAGGCGTAATCGTGGCTATCCTTTCCACAATCGCCTTTTTCGGCTTCATCCTTTGGTTATTCACCCTTTAATCCTTAAACGACATGGCAAAGATAAGAAGCAAGACAGTAGAGCAACAATGCAGATACTATGAGGTGGACAACATCTTCGAGTACATGGTGGAAACATACATCAACGGCAATATATCCGTGTTTCGTGAACTCTACCACGAACTGAACAAGGACGCACGGAAGGACTTTACAGACTTCCTTTTGAGCGAGGTTGAGCCGACATATTGGAGAGGGATACTGAAACAGACAATCTAAAGCGACAGCGATATGAAAACGACAGACCATTTCAAAAGAACGATACAGATGTATTTGGAGCAACGTGCGGCGGAAGATGCGCTCTTTGCGAAGAACTACCGCAACCCTGCCAAGAATATAGACGATTGTGTGACCTACATTCTGAACTATGTGCAGAAAAGCGGTTGCAACGGCTTCACGGATGGGGAGATATACGGACAAGCCGTTCACTACTATGACGAGAACGAGATAGAGGTGGGCAAGCCTATCCAGTGTCAGATAGCCGTGAACCATGTGGTGGAACTCACAGCGGAGGAAAAGGCAAAGGCACGGCAGGACGCAGTGCGAAGATACCAAGAGGAAGAACTCCGCAAGTTGCAGAACCGCCACAAGCCGAGAACCTCCAACAAAGCGACCACCCAAGAAGTAGAACAACCCAACCTATTCAATTTCTGATTATGAAACCGAGAACACGCATACAACAGGAAGTCGCACATCTGAGCAAGCGACTACCGAGATTGACCGCCACGCAAAGGGCATACGCTTTCCGCCATTGCTTCAAGCATTACGCCATCAAGAGGGCGGACGGCACGAACATCTGCACCGAGTGCGGGCATTTGTGGAAGAGTGAACACGACCTTGCGGACACCATTTGCGGATGCACCTGCCCCCATTGCGGTATGCCGTTGGAAGCGTTGCGTACCCGAAAGAGTGTTTTCAGCGAGAATGAATACTTCTCCATTGTCACGACCAGCAAGCAGTACCAAGTAATACGGTTCTTCTTCGTCAAGTCCCGATACAAGGCAGGGCAAGCAGCCGAGTATTCCATTTATGAAGTGGTGCAGAGGTGGATTTCACCCGAAGGCACAACCACCACCGTTGCCCGACTGCGTGGTATGTCAATGTTGTATTACGACCACTGGTCGGAATACAGCGACATGGAGGTACGCAAGAACAACAGACTTCACGCATACGATATAGCACCTATGTGTACCTATCCCCGACAGCGTTTCATCCCCGAACTGAAACGCAACGGATTCAACGGGGAGTATCACAGCATACTGCCGTATGACCTTTTCACGGCTATCCTTTCCGACAGCCGAGCCGAAACACTCTTGAAGGCAGGGCAATATCCCATGTTACACCACTATATCCGCAGTTCCTTTGACATGGAACGGTATTGGGCATCCGTCAAGATTTGTATCCGCAACGGCTATACCATTTCGGACGGCTCCATGTGGTGCGACACCATAGACCTCCTGCGGCATTTCGGCAAGGACACGAACAGCCCGAAGTACGTCTGCCCTGCCGACCTCAAAGCCGAACACGACAAGTTGGTGGCAAAGCGTAACCGACAAAGGGAGCGTGAGCGGACGGAACAGCAACGGCAAAAGGCGATTGAGGACGAGAAGAACTATCTGAAAGCCAAAGGCATCTTCTTCGGACTTGTGTTCTCCGACAGCCTTATCTGTATTAAGGTCATAGAAAGCGTGGAGGAAATGGCGGAGGAAGGACGGATGATGCACCATTGTGTGGGCGGTTATCACAACAAGGCAAACTCCCTTATCCTATCCGCCACCATTGACGGCAAACGGATTGAAACGATAGAAGTGTCACTGAAAACGCTGAAAGTGGTACAGAGCAGAGGGGTATGCAATTCCAATACCGAGTACCACGACCGCATTATCCGACTTGTGGAGAACAATACCGAACTTATCCGTCAGCGGATGAACGCAGCATAATATCAACCTATAATACAGAATAACATGGAAGTAAGAATTGAAAGCATGGTTTGCTTGTGGGACGATAAAATTCCCACGATGTTCCTTGAATTTATGAACCTCCTCACTTTTTGTCAGAGTGAGGAGCAGTTAAGGGCGAGTGTAAAAGACTTTTCCGCGAAGCACGAACTTGACAAGTTCTTCCTTTACGGCTTCGGCTCACACCATTTCTACCTGCACCAACGCTACACAAGCAATCCCGAAATGGTGATGCAGAACAGAGTTTTGTCAGTACATTTCTAACCATCTAAAAATAACGATTATGAGTACACGGATGACCATCAACGGAGTAAGCACCTGCACGCAAGCAGGGACAGAGAAATACGAGAAGTTCCAAACGGGTATCGGCAGACGTAAGCGGACACTTATGCAATACGACTACCGCCACACGGACGGGGAATTGTTCTCTTGTGTGAAACCCACGTTAGACGAGTGCCGAGCCGCACGGGAGAAGTGGCTGACGGCAAAGGAAAGAAAGGAGGACAAGCGATGAACGAAGTTGCCTACCAAACGCTGATAGTCAAGTTCAGCGAGCCAATCAAGGCATTGGACGGAATGTTTGATGATGCCGAAGCATGGGGAGTTGATACCCTAAAGGGGTGGATAGACAACTATGAAAGTAGCAGGTTTACTGCCATTGACAGCCATACGGCAGTCATAACGAGCGAGTATAACATGGAGTGTCTGAAAGAGTGGCTGGAAAGATGCACACCCATAGCCGAGAAAACTGAATTTTGAACGTTGTGGCGGTGTCCGCACCGCCACAACATAACGCCTAAAATACAACGCATATGATAGCGAAGACAATTTTGGAGCAGATAGGTGGCAGACGCTTTGCCACCATGACGGGAAGCAAAGACTTCATAGACATGGGCAACGGCTTACGCATGAGCCTTGCGAGGAATAAGACGAGTGCCAACCGCCTTGACATCATCTATGATGCAGGGGCAGACCTCTACAATATGCGCTTCTACCGCAGGACGTTCAGCAAAAAGACATTCGAGTGCAAGACGAAAGACATAGAAACGCACGAAGGGATATATTGCGATATGCTGGAGGAAATGTTCACGATGGTGACGGGGCTTTACACCCGTTTTTGAACGATGGGCGGCGAAAGCCGCCTACTTTCTTTCAGTGAGCATGATGGCGGACAAAGAAAGTAGCAAAGAAACCTTTGTCCTAATCTACGATGTTATTGCCTAATTTCTGACATATAAATTCGTTTGTATTCACTACCTTCTATTGGCTCTATATCGGTTATTTCAAATGAAGTTCCTCTCAAAAAATTGACTTGCGTTTCCTGACCATGATTATAAATCATGTATAGACAATGTGCTTGCGTTTCATTTTCAGGAAGAGTTTTTATAACATAAACATCACTTCTGTTTTGTTTCCAATCTTCGGTTGTTGTCGTAAGGCTATGGGAAGGTTGGTATATATCACCTACTTCAAAATTTGTTTTATCTCCAGTTTTAGTAAAACGATATAATATATTTCCGTTAAACTTAGGTGCTTTGTTTATTATACTGTTTAGTATAATTTGCATTTCGTGAATAATATCAGGCACTTCTCCATAATAATTATCATCTCTAAATGCATACGATATATTACCAAGAAAACAGGTTAATATCATTTTTTCCACATCGGTTAGTCCATAGCGATTTTCCTTGTCAATGTTGTTGTGTTGAAAACTCTGAAAAGGTTTTTTACCCAAGAAACTCAAAGGGTCATATGAAAAGCCAAATTCTTCAAGTTCCTCATTCCAAACTAATTCCGGCTCAGCTTGTGAGGATGCTAAATACTTTTCTTCTTCCGATAAGAAATATTGAATATCTTTCATTTTATCTCTAAATTACTAACGACAAAGGTAATTGTTTTATTTGAAACAATGGCATTTAAGTTCTTAGAATAACCAGAACTTAAATGCCATTGAAATCTATTACAGGATATACAGTAGTGCAAACTCCGCCTTTCTCCGTTTGAACAGCATGGCGTGCCGTTTCCCCTTGTAGTTGCAGAAAGCGATATACTCCCGATAGATGTTCCTGTCGCCCGCCTCCAACTTTCGGATCAGCGTGCTTTTGGGAATCTTTCCGCTACCCAAAAGTCGATATGGACCGACATTGTAGGCGAGCGTGGCAAGCAGAAGTGAATCCTTCCCGAACTGTCGGAACATCGCACAGAATTTCCGTAGGTCTTTCCGCAGAAGCGCGTCCGCCTGCCGCTTCGTCATGGTGCGTGCCGAATATCTTTCACCTGGTAACAACTTATGCCCATATCCCACATACGGGTAATGTTTTTCTGAGTGCCAGCCTTCAAAATACTTCGTGCATCGCACCGCCCTCTCAAATGGTGGCAGCCGGTAGATAGCCGCCTGCCTGTCCGTTCCCTCATGGCAGCTGTCCCGTGCGGACACGGAACAGACCGCCAGAAGCGAACAGAGGATAGCCATGAATACACGCATCATCGTGTGAGAGGTTTGAAGTTACCGATGGGGACAACAGAAATAACCCCGTCATCCTTCACGCTACGGTTGTTGAAGTCAAATTCCAGCTCGTAGGAGTTGCTGAAATTGTCCTCCACCACCACGATGAAGTTGTGCGCCTCGTCACCCTCTGCCGTGTAATACAGCCGGAACTTCTCGTTTTCGAGCAGGTAACGGTCGTTGGGCAGGAACGTGATGCCGTTGTCCATTTTCAGCGTGCCTTCCCCCTCGAACTGGAAATACCGGATGGTATAGAGGGTATTGGCGTAATCGCCCGTCTTTTTCAGCTCACAGCGGATTTCCACCGTCTGTCCCTTCGTCACCTTGTTAGGCACGGGCATCGTTTCCACCGTGAAGGGATAGGATTGCTGGATGTCCATGTCGTCGTCACACGATACGAGCGTGAGCGACACGGCGGCGAACAGGCATAGTGCCAACGCCTTGAAGATTGATATTCTCTTGTTCTTGTTGTTCAGTATGTTCATTGTCCTTTGATTTTTAAGTTATTGTTCTTTTTTCGTTGTCAGTTGCAGATACTCGTTCAAGTCCTTGCAACCGTCATAGAGGGCGGAACGGTCGCAGACACGTTCCCCATAATATTCTTTCAGCGTTCCCAACGTGCGGTGTCCGGCTTCGTCACGGTCGAGATAACAGTCTATGCGTCCGTAGCCGGCCAGATACCTCATTGCCTTTTCTACGTTGGAAACTGAGTTCAGCACAAGGCAGTCGCCCGTTTCCAATCCGAGCGTGGCAGCGGAAAGGAAGTCTGTGAATCCTTCAAATATGGTGCACACGTCAGCCGGAGAACCTTCCGCCTTGACCAGCGTCACATCCTTCGGTGGCACGCATCCTTTGAAGAAGCGGCTGCGGATTTCATATCCGCCTGCCACGTTCGGGAAACCGACGGCGAAATACCGCTTGCCACGCACGCCATAATTCAGACGGTAGCAGTAACGTGATGCGACAGCGTAGGGAATGCCCCGTTCCGCCAGATAGTCCGTCAGTGGGGAGTGAAGCAGCGGGACGGCTTCCACTCTCTCAAAGACCGGTTCGGACTGTTTAGGCTGGAAAGTCGGTTTACTCACTTCGGGGACAGGCATATTGGCGGTTCCCGCTATGAATTTCACTTGTTCCATGAAGTCGCCGCTTCCGAGAAACTCCCCGGCAAGCGTGAATATGTCGCCGCCCTTGCCCGTACCGAAGTCGTACCAGAGTTGTTTCGCCACGTTTACGCGGAAAGATGGCGTGCGCTCATTGCGGTATGGCGCACGATACCACAATTCGTTGCCGCTTCTTCGGACAGGCTCATGTCCCAGTCGTGCGAGGAAGTCCGCAAGGGGTATTTGCCTCATGGCGTCGATTTCCGTCCGTTCCATGCGGCGCGTCAGTTAATGATGAACTTTATGCCCACGCCCCACTGTGTATGAAACTTCCTCGTGTCGCCACCCCACAGGCAACGTTCCCGGAGGTTGGCGAGCAGTGCGATCCGGTCAGCCACGTAAAACTCCACATCGAGCGTCAGCGCACCGCCGTAGATGAAGGCGTCCCGGTCATGCAGCGTAGAGCCGTCATGCAGCACCTTTTCGCCCCAGTTCACCGATTCATATCCGGCAAGAGCTGAAGCACCTGCATAGACGAACACGATTTTACGGGCATCGGAAAGTATCTTGAAGTAGTAGCCGCCCTCCGCCGTGAACTGCGCCACGGGTATCTTCCTGTCCTTGTAAGGGTTGTTCTTCAACAGGTATTCGCCTCCGAATACCCATTTGTTCCCCTTTTTCGTGTAGGTGGAAAGAGCCGCCCCGAAACTGTACCCGCCGTCGTTGCCGCCGGGATGGAAGCCGTCCGCCATGTTCGCCCTGACCTCGATGCCCTGCATCTTCGGCAGGCATCGCTGGGCGTACGCCTGCCCCGTGAACAGGGCAAGCGACGCGATGATTATTGCGATGTACTTTCTCATGGTCAGCAACTTATTTAACAGACAGCTCATTGATGGTATTGGCACGTACCAAGTCCTCGTTCTCAATCACGAAAGACTGGTGGCGACCTCCGTTCTTCTCGTTGAGTTCCACCACGAGGCACTTGTCGTCGGGGATGGTGAACTTCGCCATCGTGAACACCGTGCGTTCGCTCTTCTTGCCCGGCACGAGTGTGGCGTAATTCTGCGCACGGAGCGGCAGGATGATCTGCTCCTGCACTGCGGTACGCTTCGCCACTTTCTTGTCCACGATTTTCCATGTGATGTAGTCCACATCAAAAGGCACGTTGCTCTGGTTCTTTATCTCTGTGTGGAAATAGAGCAATCCGTTGTGCGTGTAGATGCCTTTCAACAGGTACTGGATGCCGAATCGCTTGCAGCCGATATGCTTCACCTCGCGCTTGTTCTGCTTGTGGATGGACTTCATGATAAGGCGCACCAGCATCGGACTTTCGCTGCCCAGTTCCTTCAGATAGATTTCTTGCGCGTTGTTCGGGCGGTTCACCTTCTCGCCGTCATGGATGAAGTCGCACATTTCCACGTTGAGAAGCAGCGGTTCAGTGGCATATTTCACGTTGAAAGTATAGAAACTCCCGTCCTCCGTTATCACGGACATATTGGTCTCGTTCGGGAAGTTCCTCACGGTCGCTTTCACGCGAATGACGTTCTCCGCTCCGTCGGCTTTGCCCGCAATCAGGTCGGGCGAGCCTAAATCGACGTAGCGCACCTCCGAGGGGAAAATGACGTGGACGGTCTTGTCGTAGGTCACTTCCAAGCCGTGCGGGGGAACCATGCGGTCGAAGGTCAGCTTCTTTGTCAGCCCGTAATACAGGTCGCCGTCCGCCTCCTTCTGCGGATAGACCTCCTTTATCAAGGTCGGTTGTTCACTTCCGTTGTTCTCTCCAACGGTTACGTTCTCCTGCGCGTTGGCAGTTGCGATGCCCATAGCGAGGGCAAACATGATGATTACTTTTCTCATTACTTTGGATTTTAGTGGTAAATAAAAATTGGATTGTTGTTACTTTTTCTGTTTCAATTCCTGTCCTGATAGAGCATGACCTTGTACCCAGCTTTCAGATGCACCTTGACGGTACGCATCTTCTTGGCGATATACTGGCTCGTGCCTTGTATCAGCCCCTTGCCCAAGTCGGAGGCGAGCTGCGCCCCTGCGTTGGTGGAGATATTGATGCTGCTGCCCAGCGAGCCGCCCATGTTGGCGGCAACCTCCCTGACTGCATTCATTTCCATAGAGTTCGGAATGAAGATGCCGGGCTGTCCATCCGTGTCATACACCGCCAGTTCCACCGGTATGATCGTACCTGCGTACTCCAGCGAAGTAATTTCAATATCGAGCCGTTCGCCCTGAATCTTTGCCGTGCCTACCACCACCGCATTACGGGGGATAATTTTGTCCGCCACCGCCATTGGCTCCAGCAGCCGGAGTTTGACAGCTTGCCCGTCCGTCACACTCTGCGCCCCATAGATGCACGCCGAAATGGTGTTTTTGTCCGATACGGTCGTGACCCCCACCGCCGTATTGAAACTGCGGTTACGCTCTTGCGAGAAGGAGGCGACAAACTCGGCGTTACTCATCGGCTGTGAGAGCGAGGATACCACCTGATGCGTCACCTGCCTGACAGGTGCAGCCGTGTGTTTTCCGGCTTTCTGCACAGGGTAAGGTTCTGCCGCCTGTCCGACAGGTGGCTGTGTGCCGTTCTGTCCGCCCATGTACTTCGCCGCCAGTTCGTAGGACTTCTCCATGAATGCCACTTGGTCATCCATAGCGGACGCCTTGCCTTTCTCGCTCTCCAATTCCGATTCCAGCGAGGCGATGCGCTCCAACAGTTCGTCCATTTCCGCGTTGTCGTTCTTCGGCTGCTCATAGAAGTTGCCAAGCGTGGTATTGAGGTCGCGGTAGGCAGCTGCGGAGGATTGGATGGTCTTCGGGGCGGACTTCACGTTCTCTTCCGTGCCTCCGGGATTGGCAAGGTCGAAGTCCCTGCCGCTGTCCGTTTCCGCCACCTCGCGCTCGAACATATCGCCCAGTTCCTGCATGGCGCGGCTGCGATTCTCCTGCCGTTCCTCCATTGCCCCCTGCTCGTAGGCTTTCGCCTTGTCGCCGATGATCTGGCGGTTCGCCTTGTCAGCGTCAGGCATCTCGATGTTGTAACCTCCTGTCCCCGGTTGCTGCTCCTTGTCGGAAGACGGGGCGAATATCAGCCACATTGCCCCGATGAATACCAGCACCATAGCGGGCAGCACTATCATTTTCTGACGTTTCAGCCTTTGGGCTTCGGTCAGCGGCTTGCGCTCCTTCTTAGGTTTCCCGTTGTCGGGAGCCACCTTGTTTTCGTTTTTTGGTTCATTCTTCGTCTGTTCCATATAAATAAGGTATTACATTGTGATTGTTGTCCGGCTTCACGGACAGTTCCACCTGTCCGGCATGGTCTGTTACTATCCGGCTGCCGTCATTCCTGCCGATGTCATAGACGGCTTTGCCGAAGGTGTAGAGGGCAAGCACCGCGAAGGCGGCGAGCATCGCCAGCACGATGCGTTTGCGTGTCTTCGGGGGCAAACCGTCCAGATAGCCTTTGAGCCTTGCCACCAGCATTTTCTTTTTGTCGTGGAGCTTCCAGTACGCACGCCAAAATGATTTCCTGATTTTCTTCATGTCCGTTACCTTTTGATGGTTTGTAAATCCTTGTTCTCGATAATGGTGAATCCCTCGATGGTGAAACCGTTGGGATTGTCGTCTGAACGGGACGAGTTCAAGAGGCGGCACGTGGTAACGAGGCTGCGCTCGGTGACGTTGCTTTGCCTGATGATTTTCTGCGTGGCGTAGGTCACGGCACGGTAGGGATAGCCGTTGAAGTCGCACACCACGCTGTCCACCTTCAGCACTTGATTGATGTTCCCGGCGATGATGCGGTTGTAGTATCCTTTTTCGGCGAAGTCCGAATAGTAGTTGTACACACTTTTGTCCGCTAATAGCAGGGCGCGTTTCACGTTATGCTCTATCGCGCTCTTTTCGGGCGAGAGCGTGAAGAACAGCTCGTGGAAGCGACGCACGTGTTCCCTTGCCTCCGCCGGACGGTTCTGCGACAAGTCCTGCGAGAGAGCCAGCATCAGCGACTTGCCGTTGTCCAGCACGTAGATCTTTTCCCGTTGCCGCTCCGCGAAGCGGTAGGAACTCCACACGCTCCATATCGTTATCACGGCGCACAACGAGAGGAAGACGATACCGAACAGGCGTATCTGCCTGAACGATGATTCGATGTTTTTAAGTGACTTAAATTCCATTGTTGTTTATTCGTTTTTAATTGTCAGTTGATTATTTCAGCAGCTTCCCGGCACGTCCGACCATGTTGCCTGCGGCTGCACCTGCCACGCTGCCCGCCATGCTTCCGGCTCGTCCCGCCATCTGGTTCACGTTGCGACCGTAGCTTCCCATGCCGCCGGCTTGGATAATCCAGCCTGCCACCGTGGGGACGGTGAAGTAGCCTATGATTCCTATGATCATGAAGACGATATACACACCGTCGCTCGAATCCAGTGAGAAGTTCGGGTCAGCCTGCATCCGTTCGATGTCACTTTGGAGCATCAGTACCTGTATCTTCGCCAGTATGGTGCTGAACATATCCGACACGGGCAACCACAGATAGACCTGTATGTAGCGGCATATCCACTGTGTGAGCGTGCTTTGGAAGCCGTCCCACACCGATATGGCGAAGGCTATCGGACCGAGTATCGCCAGCACCACGAGAAAAAAGGTGCGGATGGTGTCTATCACGAGGGTGGCGGCTTGGAACATCAGTTCCAGTATCTCGCGGAAGAAGTCGCGGATGCCCTTCTTCATGTTGTACATCCCGCGCTCGATATACATCCCCGCCATCGTCACCATGTCACCGGGCGACCAGCCCAGTTCCTCCAACTGTTTGTCAAACTCCTCGTTTGACACGAGGTAGGCGGTTTCGGGATTGCGCATCATCGCTTCGTATTCCAGCCTGTCCTTCTGCTCGCGGTACTGGTTCATGTCCAGCGTTTCCGCCTCCAGCATCTTTGCCGTACCCTGCACGACGGGCGACATGACACTGTTTATCGTGCCTAATACCACCGTCGGGAAGAACATGATGCACAAGCCTATCGCAAACGGGCGCAGCATGGGGAACACGTCTATCGGTTCGGCTCTCGCCAGCGACTGCCATACCCGGTAGGCGACGTAGAACAGCGCGCCCAGTCCGGCGATGCCTTTCGCCACACCCGCCATGTCCCCGCACAGCGGCATCATCTGCTCGTAGAGCGAGCGCAGAATCTGGTGAAGGTTGTCGAAATTCATAGGCTACCAGTATCTTTCGTTCATGTTCCCGTACAGCCCCATGATGCGGTCGAGGTCGTTCTTCTTCTTTGCCCGCAGGTAGCTCACGCTGATATTCTTGTTGGTGTAGTAGTTCACGAGGTTGCGGTAACGCTTCATCTTGGAGTAGCAGCGTTCCACCACATCCATGCGCTCCTTGTCCGTCATGGAGAGCGTGGTGATGTTCACCACGTTCCTCAGTTCCGTCAGCACATCGTTGGATTCTTCCAATAGCTTGGTGTAGCCGAAGGCGATGGCTCCCAGTTCCTCCACCGTGAAGTTGTCGTCACGCATCATTCTCTGGAAGCTGGTCACATAAGTGTCGGTGATGTCACCCACCATCAGGATGGTCTGCTGCACCTTCCGGGCGTCCTTTACCAGATTGTTCACGGATTTGAGTGCGTCGTAATACTTCTTGCCCTGCTCGTAAATCTTCACCGTCTCTTGAAAATTTTTTATCATATTTTGGGCGGTTGTGGAAGTGTGTACCACGTTCTTGGAGGTGTTCACGATACTCTGCGCGATGTTGGACGGGTCTATCACCGCCCACTGTGCGCTTGCCCTGCCGACTGCAAACAGGCACAGGCAGATAATAAGTGTTATTCTTGTTCTCATGTTACTTTGGATTTTAGTGGTTATCGTTATTGCTCGCTTATCGGATGATCCGGTTTCGGTTTCACACGCACGTAGTCCCCGTTCGGCGAGAGGGTCAGTATGTCCGTCGCTTCGTTGTAGGACACGTCGATGCGGAAGCCGGTGTTCATGAACAGGTTGCCGTTTTCTTCCTGCAAGAGATAGGTTTCCGGCTTCAATCTGCGGCGGATGCCGCTCCGCTTGAACACCGTCACCTTATAGGCTTCGCCCTCCTTGTAGATAAGCACATCGGGCTTTCCCTCAACGCTCTCCCAGTTCCCGCAAAGCAGGTCGCGGCGGTTGTCCGCTACATCACAGGATTGTAGTACCATGACTGCCAGCCCGATTAAACATTTGCTGACTTGCAGCATTTTTGTTCTTGATATACTCATACGCATTTTCTTTTTTAGTTGATGAATCTGTTTTTATTTATCCTTTTTTCTCCGTCTTTCGGCAAGCTGTCGGATGGCGGCTTCGATGTCACCGCCCAGCTGCTCCGCCAAAAGGTACACCTCCACCTTCTCCGTTTCCTCTGTGGTGTACGCCAGATACTCCTCCGCGCTAACCTCTGTGGCATAGACCGCCGACTGCGTGCCACCCAGCCCGATCCAAACTTCTTTGTAGAGCCTTGACGGGTTGTTCGCCATGTTGATGGAGAGTATCTGCGACTTCTCCTTTTCCGTCAGACCTAAAAGGGACTGTATGGCGTCAAACTTGTTCATGTACTTTCGTTGGTCGAGAAGTATCTTGCAGTCGGAGTTGTTGATGATGCTCTCCTTGACCACGGGCGAGGAAATGATGTCGTCCACCTCCTGCGTTACCACGATTGCCTCCCCGTAATACTTGCGCACGGTCTTGTACATATAGCGCAGGTACTCAGCCATGTTCGCCGAAGAGAGAGCCTTCCAAGCCTCTTCCACTATCAGCTGTTTGCGCACGCCTTTCAGACGGCGCATCTTGTTGATGAAGGCTTCCATGATGATGATGGTTACGACCGGAAAAAGCTCGCGGTTTTCCTTAATGCTGTCAATCTCGAAGACGATGAACCGCTTGCCGAGCAGGTCGATGTTCTCTGTGGAGTTGAGTAGGAAGTCGTAGCGTCCGCCCCGGTAATACTGCCGCATGGTGGTGAGCATATTATCAATGTTGAAGTCGGACTTCTCCACCTTTATCTCACGCTCCGCCAGTTCGCGGCGGTAGTCATCACGCATATATTCATAAAAGGTGTTGAACGAGGGTACGATGTTCCGGTCAGCCCTGATACGCTCGATGTAGGCGTTCACCGCACTGCCCAGTTCGCCGCTCTCCGTCTTCGTCACTTTGTCGTCCTCCGACTTCCAGAGCGTCAGCAGCAGCGTCTTGATACTGTCCTTCTTCTCCACGTCAAACACGTAATCATCGGTGTAGAACGGGTTGAACGAAATCGGTTTTTCCTCCGTGTATGTAAAATACACGCCGTCCGCCCCGTTTGTCTTGCGTCGGATCATCTCGCACAAGCCCTGATAGGAGTTTCCCGTGTCCACCAGTACCACGTGCGTACCCTGCTCGTAGTATTGCCTCACGAGGTGGTTCATAAAGAAGGATTTGCCGCTGCCCGAAGGACCTAATACGAACTTGTTGCGGTTGGTCGTGATACCCCGCTTCATCGGCAGGTCGCTGATGTCGAGGTGCAACGGTTTTCCCGTAAGCCTGTCCACCATCTTGATGCCGAAGGGCGAGAGCGAACTGCGGTAGTTGGTTTCCTCCGTGAACAGGCATACCGCCTGCTCGATGAACGTATGGAAGCTCTCTTCCGCCGGGAAGTCCGCCGCATTACCGGGCATCGCTGCCCAGTAGAGCGTCGGGCAGTCGATGGTGTTGTGGCGCGGCACGCACTCCATGCTCGCCAGTTGGCTGCCCACGTCGTTCTTGATATGCTTCAACTCTTCCAGGTCGTCACTCCATGCCATGACGTTGAAGTGCGCCCGTACCGAGGTCAGCCCGTAGGAATGGGCTTCGTTCAGGTACTGGTCTATCCATTCGCGGTTGATGCTGTTGCTCCGGCTATATCGGGATAGCGACTGCATATTCCTTGCGGACTTCTCGAACTTCTGCAAATTTTCCTCACTGTTGTCGATAATCACATACTGGTTGTAGATGTGGTTGCAGGAGAGCAGCAGCCCCACGGGGGAGGCGAAGGAGAGGCGGCAATCGCTTCGATCCGTGGAGAGTTTCTCGTAGCGGATGTCGGTCGCCACCTTTCCGGGCATATCCTCCGCATCGGAGAGGGTGTACAGGCACAGACGGTTGTCGCCGATGCGCATTTCCTTTGCCGAGAGGTCGATGTCCTGCAAGGTCGCATTCCCTTCGGGCATGAGCGAGAAGTAACGCTCTATCAGTCCGGCGGACTTCTCCGTCCCGACAATTTCGTCGGTGGAGAGGCGGCGCAGCCTGACAAAGCCGCTGTCGTTCATGATGCGCTCGAACTGTTCGGCGGCCTCCATGAACTTCCCGGCGGTTTCCCTGTCCAGCTCCTTCGGGATAATATGCCCCCGGCACAGCGTGCTGAAGTTGCTCTGCATCCGGTTACGCTCCTTCGTCGTCTTGGTCAGGTAGAGGTAGCAGGAATGTTTCAGGTAGGGACGCTCGTTGAAGTGGCGTTCAAAGGAACGGCTCAAAAAACTCATGCCGTCCTTGTGAAGCTCCGGCTGATAGCATTCCTTGATGAACCAGTCCTGCTTATGCACGATGCAGAAGTCCGGCAGCACTTTGATAGCCTTGCACCAGCAGCCGTGTATCGCCTCGTACTCCGCGCCCGTCACGGTGTAAAGCTCCGGCAACTCCACCTCGAAAGCCACCGTGATGTCGGCGTCTTTGGAGATGATGCAGCCATGCTCCACCGCCAGCAGCGGGAACTTGTTTTCCAGTGTCGTCATTTTGGATGTATTTCTCATGTCGTTTCTTCCTTTCGTTGCCGTTTGAACAATCGGGTGATCCGCCGCCGGTTGATAAGGTATCGTGGATGGCTCCTTGCCGCTCCCAATTTCATCAGCCCGTGTTCGCCGTACCGGGCGTTCAGCGCGAAGGTCTGCCATACGAGAATGGAAGACGATGCCGCGCCGAAGCCGATACATACCCACTGGTCTATGCCGACCATGTAGAGGATGACGAACAGGACGAAGAGAGCCAGCAGACCTCCGCAGAAGATGAAGAGGTACTGAGCCTTCAAACCCTTGAACTCGACCGGACGACCGATACCCTTGTTTATCGGGTATTCAGCCATAGATTGTGTATTAAAGGAAGAATGAACGCAGGATAGTGGCGGCGACAATCAAGAAGATGCAAGCCCCGAACCACGAAGCGGCGGTCTTGCTTGTGTCCGGGTCGCCGGACGAAAACTTGCCATAAACTTTCACGCCTCCGATAAGACCGACCACCGCGCCGATGGCATAGATAAGTTTCGTGCCGGGGTCGAAATACGAACTCACCATAGAGGTGGCTTCGTTGATGCCCGCGATGCCGTTTCCCTGAGCAAATGCGGAGGCGGTTGCGGCGATCATAAGTGCCGCGGAGAGGATGAACTTTTGTCTGATGTTCTTGTTCATAAACTGTTCTTGTTTTGTGCCGTCCAAAGGGTGGATAGTCCTTTGTCGGGCGGTTGATACTTGGTTACTTTACTTTGGTTTAGTGGATTGCCCCGTTTGTTTTTACGGACTTGGGCGTGTCCGTTGCGGGTTGGCTGTACCTTGTACTGCCGTGCGCATGGTGTGATGCCGTCTTACGTTTTCATTTCCATTCTTTTTTTAGTCGTTATACATAGTCCCGGATATTGAACTCGTCAATATTGTCGGGTATGGTAAATTCCTTTTTCGGTTTCCTGAGCCGGACTTCGATAAGCCCCTTGATGCGGATGCTCAGTTCCGTTGAGCCTGCCATCATTTTCTCGTACAGTTCCGTCCCTTCCATGTCGGAGAAGACCTTTGCCGCACGTTCCCGTTCAGCTGTTGTCGCTTCTGGGTTCTTGGCAGCCCTGACCGCATCGTCTATCTCGTCAAAACTGCTTCCCGTAGCTCTCGGTGTGTCGGGCGTTCCGTCCTCCGGTTCATCCTCCCCGAACTCCAGTTCCGAAGGCGGGATACTCGTGAAGGTTTCGTCGAGTTTTTCCTCCGGAACTTGTGCCGGGTGGGACACGGTTTCCGTGGTTACGTCGTCAAAAGTAGCCTCTTCCTCCGACAGCTCAATGCCTTTTTCCGAAGTGGCGGCTTCTTGCGCCGGTATGGCAGCGGTTGTCCGGGTTGATGCCATCTTGAAACGGCTCTTGCCGATGATGTCCGATGTTTCTGCGGGAGGTGTCTCCCGTACCGGTTCCTGCTTCACCTCCATGCCGCCCAATGATCGCCATAGCCCGGCAATGCCTTTAAGGAAGCGGACGAATCTCGTTTCCATGATGCGGTCGTAAAGCAGCAGGAACAGGGACCACAGGTTGCAGCCGACCGATACGGCCAGCAGAATGTCAGTCATGCTTATTGTTCCATTCATGCGCGTTCTCTTTTAAGGGTTAGAATACTGCGTCGTAATTCCGGGCATAAAGGCTCTTTATCGCCTCTTCGCACTGGTTGAAATGGTGTGTAAGCACATGGTCGATGTAGGCGGACAGTGACAGCCTGTCATGCCCGATCACGCGGGTAATGCGCATGATGCGGTCGTGATACTCCGGGCGCACGTATGCCATCTTCCCCTCGCGTGCCTTTACTTCGGGTTCACGGATGAAAAGCCGTTCATAGTCCTTTTCGCCGCATTTGCCGCTTACCGGCACGGGCGACAGGATTTCCACACTCGCCTGCACTTGGGCAAGCATACCTCCGCCGTCATGGTGCGGACTTCTGTTTTTCTGGTTCTTTTCCTGATTCATATCCATATTCAAATTAAGTCTTCACGTTGTTTCTTGTACAGTTCGTTTATTTTCTCCTTGTGCTGTTCCAGATGTTGGCGCAGCACGGTGTCCACGTAGCCGCCTACCGAGATTTCCCGTCCGGCGATGTCGTTCACGATTTTAAGAATCTTGCTGTGTACGTCCCGGCTGATATAGACGCACTGGCGTGTCTTTATCTCGTTGCGGCGAAGGAACAGACCGGAATAGTCGTCCTCCTGCCGTTTGCGGCGTCCGCTGTCTTTCTGCACCTTCTCCCTTGACGGGGATGCCGTGGGCGGTGGTTCCGTTTCCGGGACGCTCTCTTCTTCGGGGACAGGCACGGACGGCTCCTGCGCGCGGTACAGGGTCCCGTCCTGCTTGCGTCTGCCGATGGAGGCTATCAACAGTTCCTCGTCGATGCCTTCGGTGTTCACTTTCCTGCTGCCCATGCTCATTGAGGTTTGATGATACGGCTGATCTCTTCCGAGAACTCACGGATGCCGCTCCCTTTCAGCAGGGATGCGTCCATCGGGAAGATGGTAGAGCGGAATACGCTCTTGCGCTCTTCCGAGAGGTCGCGCCGGAACTTCTTGCTGTCGGGCAGGCGGGTGGACAACACCGACAGCCCCATTTCGGCAATCACATCTTCATACAGGTCGTACAGCCCGTTCTTCTCCCTGCCGTCCACCATCGTCCAGAACAGGTACAGCCCTTTTGTTTTTGCCTGTCCCGTCGTCATGAGGTTGTCACGGAACATCACGGCGAATTGCAGGGTGCTTTCCACGACGAAGCGGTCGGCACTCATGGGCGCGAAGATGTAGTCCATCTGTGAGAGGGTCTTTACCACGCCGTTGCTTTTCAGCGTTCCCGGCATATCGAAGAATACGATGTCCGGTTTCACTTCTTCTTCGGCAAGCATCCTTTCGGCATCGTCAAGGGCATTGAGGGCATCGCTTGCAATGACCGGATAGGCGTTCTTCCTGATCTTGCGGAAGTGGTCACACGCGAGTGCCTTGAAATAGAGGCTCTCGTCGATAAGTTTCGTTTCACGTTCGCGCAGTCCGTGAATGCTGTGCTGCGGGGCATCGCAGTCTATGACAGCGACATTGTGACCTTGCACGTTGTGGAGATAGCTGGCGGCAAGAGCCGTGACGGTAGATTTGCCGATGCCTCCCTTTTGTGTTGCGAATGCAACGAAGATTTCATTACTCATGGTTCTATTGGTTTTAATGGTTGATGAATTATTCTCGTGTTCCTGTACGGAAGCGGTGACATACATATCGAAGTCCGTGAGGCTCTGACAGATTGGTCCGTCACGTATCCGCTTCAATGGTGAATCCGTGATTCGGATAACCGGTGAATGACGGCACTGCGTCATGAAGTCATTGAATCCGTGAATCACTGCGTCATTGGAAAACCGGGTATCCGACGGTTCGGATATTCGGTTTGGCAAATATCCGCCGAAGCGGTTTGCCGGGTATTTGAAAGTTCCTTTTTCCATATCTTCAAATCGTTCGTTTCTTGAATCATGCTGCAAATAAACAAGGATATTTTTGAACCTGTATCACTTCCCGGACAAGTGGCGGCTTGTTGCGCCGGTTGGCACTGATTGTCCGGTTCAAACCTCTGTCCGATACCGCTTTAAGGGCGTAACTTTGTACCCGAACGGAAGGGTTCGCCGCAGGTGGCGCAGCCCGGAGTTTGAAAGGCATTCCCCCAATCCGTCCCCGACGGATTTTTATGTTCACCTGAACATAGCAAGATGTCTTTTCAGCCGCTCAAAATATTTTGAGCAGCCACGAAAAGCACTTGCCCTTGCAGGGGGCGGGATTCCCTCCGAAGTCGGAAATCCTTTCAAACCTACGGTGTCTGTGCCTTGAAGCGGCGGCTTATGCCGTCAATCCGCTAAATCCAAAGTAATATGAGTGAAAAAAGAAAGAACAAGACCGGGAGAAATCCCAAACTTGATCCGGCGGTGTTCCGTTACACCGTCCGTTTCAACGAGGAGGAACACAACCGTTTCCTCTCCATGTTCGAGAAGTCAGGCGTTTACGCCAAGTCGGTTTTCCTGAAAGCGCACTTCTTCGGACAGCCGTTCAAAGTGCTGAAAGTGGACAAGACGCTGGTGGATTATTACACCAAACTGTCCGATTTTCACGCACAGTTCCGCGCGATAGGCACGAACTACAACCAAGTCGTGAAGGAATTGAGGGTGCATTTTTCCGAAAAAAAGGCAATGGCGTTGCTCTACAAGCTGGAGCAGCAGACCGTCGAACTCGTGAAACTGAGCCGTGTGATTGTGGAACTTTCAAGAGAAATGGAGGCGAAATGGTCGCAAAAATCAGTGTAGGAAATTCGTTGTACGGCGCACTTGCCTACAACGGGGAAAAGATCAACGAGGCGCGAGGGCGGTTGCTCACCACCAACCGCATCTACAATGACGGTTCGGGAAAGGTGGACATCAGCAAGGCGATGGAGGGTTTTATCACATTCATGCCACCACAGATGAAAGTGGAGAAACCGGTGGTACA
Source organism: Bacteroides sp. f07 (assembly GCF_042854785.1). Classification (NCBI taxonomy): domain Bacteria; kingdom Pseudomonadati; phylum Bacteroidota; class Bacteroidia; order Bacteroidales; family Bacteroidaceae; genus Bacteroides; species Bacteroides sp. f07. Next base: position 147,880 of record NZ_BAABXI010000002.1, read on the forward strand.
TATCTCGCTCAATCCGCATCCGGAGGATGTGCTGACTGATACGGAATTGCAGGATATAGCCCGTGAGTATCTGGAAAAACTCGGTTTCGGGAACCAGCCTTACCTTGTTTTCAAGCATGAGGACATTGACCGACACCACCTGCATATCGTGACGGTCAACGTGGACGAGAACGGAAAACGGCTCAATCGGGATTTCCTCTACCGCCGCAGTGACCGTATCCGCAGGGAGCTGGAACAGAAGTACGGTTTGCGTCCGGCAGAACGCAAGAACAGCCGTCTTGACACGCCGCTGCACAAGGTGAACGCCTCTGCGGGCGACGTGAAGAAGCAGGCGGGAAATATCGTCAAGGCTATCAGCGGGCAGTACCGCTTCCAGACGATGGGCGAATACCGCGCACTCCTTTCCTTATATAATATGACGGTGGAGGAAGCGCATGGCAATGTGCGCGGACGCGAGTATCATGGGCTGGTCTATTCCGTCACGGACGATAAGGGTAACAAGGTCGGCAATCCTTTCAAGTCCTCGCTGTTCGGGAAGTCCGTCGGCTATGAAGCTGTGCAGAAGAAGTTTGCCCGTTCCAAGCAGGAGATTAAGGACAGGAAACTTGCTGACATTACGAAACGCACCGTCCTTTCCGTACTGGAAGGTACGTATGACAAGGAGAAATTTGTAGCCGCGCTCAAAGGGAAGGGCATCGACACCGTACTGCGCTACACGGAGGAAGGGCGCATCTATGGAGCCACGTTTATCGACCACCGCACGGGCTGCGTGTTGAACGGCTCACGCATGGGCAAGGAGCTTTCCGCGAATGCCTTGCAGGAACACTTCACGTTGCCTTACGCCGGACAGCCGCCGATTCCGCTTTCCGTTCCGGTGGAGGAACCGGAAAACAGGCAAGGATATTCCGGAGGGGAATACGAAAGCCATTCCGGTGGCATGAACCTGTTTGCCCCTGAAGGTCCGGCAGTGGATGCCGAAGAAGAAGCCTTCATCCGAGCGATGCAGCGCAAGAAGAAAAAGAAGAAGCGCAAGGGCTTGGGAATGTAATCAGGAGTATCAACAATCAAAAAAATCAATGTATGTCACAACAAGAAGACGATTTGAGGGCATTGGCGAAAATCATGGATTTTCTGCGTGCCGTGAGTATTATTTTAGTGGTCATGAACGTGTACTGGTTCTGCTATGAAGCCATCCGGATTTGGGGAGTGGACATCGGCGTGGTGGACAGAATCCTGATGAACTTCAACCGCACGGCGGGGCTGTTCCGTTCCATCCTGTACACTAAACTGTTTGCCGTTCTCCTGCTTGCCCTGTCCTGTCTGGGGACAAAGGGCGTGAAAGGTGAGAAAATCACTTGGGGACGAATCTGGACGGCTCTTGCCGTTGGCTTCGTGCTGTTCTTCCTCAACTGGTGGATACTGGCTTTGCCGCTACCGATAGAGGCGGTGACGGGACTGTATATCCTGACCGTTGGCGCAGGTTATGTCTGTCTGCTGATGGGCGGTCTGTGGATGAGCCGCTTGTTGAAGCACAACCTCATGGATGACGTGTTCAACAACGAGAACGAGAGCTTCATGCAGGAAACGCGGCTTATCGAAAGCGAGTATTCGGTCAATCTGCCGACACGGTTCTACTACAAGAAGCGTTGGAACAACGGCTGGATAAATGTCGTGAATCCTTTTAGAGCTTCCATCGTGTTGGGTACGCCGGGCAGCGGAAAATCATACGCAGTGGTAAATAATTTTATCAAGCAGCAGATTGAAAAGGGCTTTTCGATGTATGTGTACGACTTCAAATTCAGCGACTTGTCCACGATAGCCTACAATCATCTGCTGAACCACCCGGAGGGCTACAAGGTGAAGCCGAAGTTTTATGTGATAAACTTCGACGACCCGCGACGCTCGCACCGTTGCAATCCCATCCACCCGGACTTCATGGAGGATATTACGGACGCTTATGAGAGTGCGTACACGATTATGCTCAATCTTAATAAAACGTGGGTGCAGAAGCAGGGCGACTTTTTCGTGGAATCACCTATCATCTTGTTCGCCAGCATTATATGGTATCTCAAAATCTATAAGGGAGGTAAGTATTGCACGTTTCCCCATGCTATTGAGTTCCTGAATCGCCGCTACGAGGATATTTTCCCGATTCTTTCTTCATATCCCGAACTTGAAAACTACCTATCACCATTCATGGATGCTTGGCTCGGTGGGGCGGCTGAGCAGCTTCAAGGGCAGATAGCAAGTGCAAAAATTCCGCTCTCGCGCATGATTTCCCCGCAACTCTATTGGGTAATGTCGGACAGCGAGTTTACGTTGGATATCAACAATCCCGAAGAGCCGAAAATCTTGTGCGTGGGTAATAATCCCGACCGTCAGAATATTTATGGTGCGGCTCTCGGTTTGTATAACTCCCGTATCGTAAAGCTCATTAACAAGAAGGGGATGCTGAAGTCGTCGGTCATTATAGATGAACTACCGACGATATATTTCAAGGGGCTGGATAATCTTATCGCCACCGCACGAAGCAATAAGGTTGCCGTGTGTCTGGGCTTTCAGGATTTCAGCCAGTTGGTGCGCGACTATGGCGATAAGGAAGCCAAAGTCGTGATGAACACCGTCGGCAATATCTTCTCCGGGCAGGTGGTGGGTGAAACCGCCAAGACGCTATCCGAACGCTTCGGAAAGGTGTTGCAAAAACGGCAGTCCATTTCCATCAATCGGCAGGACGTTTCCACCTCCATCAATACGCAAATGGACGCGCTTATCCCGCCCAGCAAGATTTCCGGCTTGACGCAGGGAATGTTTGTCGGCTCGGTGTCCGACAACTTCAACGAGCGCATCGAGCAGAAGATTTTTCACTGTGAGATTGTCGTGGATGCCGAGAAGGTGAAGCGCGAGGAAAAAGCCTACAAGAAGATACCCGTCATTACCGACTTCACGGACGAAAACGGCAACGACCGCATGAAGGAAACGGTGCAGGAGAATTACAGGCGAATCAAGGAGGAAGTCAAGCAGATTGTTCAGGAGGAACTGGAACGGATTGCCAATGATGAAAACCTGAAACATCTGTTGCAGCAGAAATAAGCTATTAAATAAGGGTGGTTAATCTCAAAATCCACCCTTATTTAATATTCTTCTAAATGTTTATTTTGACGTAAATTCTCAACGTAATACGCTAAGTTACTTGAAACTTTATTAAATACTTTATCAAGATATGGGACGATATTTTCCAAATTTAATTCCAGTTCTAATGGAAAACCATGATATTGGTGTAGGAATTTTTTTATGTCATTTCTTTCAGAAACAGATAAAAGCAAAAATGGATTACTGTTTTTATAATATACCATTGCTGAAAGATGAATAAAAGCGCATCCTAATTTATAAACAAAAAAGGACCAGCCATAAAATTCATTAGCTAAATCCACCATTTGTTTATCGGTTACTATTTTCTTTGTATTGGGATAGGACCATTTTATTCCTTCCAATGTTTGGCTTATAAAATGTTCTCTAAGGGTTAAGTCATTAATTGATAACAAAAACATTACCCTTACCATAGAGTCCAGTTCTTGACGCAGGATAGATATAACCTGTCCGTATAATTGTTGTTGCAACAAAATATTTATGGCACAAGAATGTTCTTTTGACCTTTGATTAACTATGTCGCAAAATAAATTAACGTTATCAGTTTTCATTATTACAGGATTTCGTTACCTATGATACAAGTTTCACTATTGCTTTATCATATATATATTATGCCACCTTTCCTTTTTGGTGTATATGATAGTATACCACTATACAAAGAAATTCTCAATTCTATTGAACTCCAATCGTCCGTTTCACTTTTCAGCTATTAGTCGTTTTATTATATTGAGATTGTCTATAATCATTTATAATACGGGCGCAAAGATAGTGTTTTTTGATGGAAATCGTTGAAATAATGCATGGAGAGTGTTATTAGACATATGAGAATCAAAGAAAATCAGAGGATGACTAAGGTATTACCATCCTCTGATTTGTAAATGAACTATCTTCTCATGCGCTCCATCTCTTCGTCACGGAGCATCTTCTCGTTCAATTTTTCCTGCATTTTGTCAAGGAAGTAGGTGCGGCTCTCGTTCTTCCGGCGTTTGATGTCAATGTAGAAACGGTAGCAGTCCTTTGATTCCACGCCGAATATCTTGTACAGGAGTGGAGCAAGCTGTTTGAGCGGCATATTGCCGTTGTTGATACAGCCCATCTCGTTGATGCCGTAGATCAGCTCCACGAGGTCGATGGCGTTGCCTGTCCATTGCAAGGGTGAGGCGGTATTTTCGTTTGTGTTGTCGGTGGATGTTTGGATAGGGATTAGTGGTGGCAATTGGGGAGCGGCAAGAAACTTCTGCATCTTCCTTACGAAAGAAAGAGCCTTGCTGACATAGTTGGCTATTTCCTTCTTTTCTTCGGGAAGGTTACGCACGGGATGATGCTGTAATTCGATTTCGATGTAAGCCAACGCGATGATGGTCCGGTTCGTGTCCGGGCTACCGATACACAGTTCGATCACTTGGGTGGCGAAAGCCGTATATGCTTTTTCCATATTGCAGTCCCCGGCTTCGTTTATTCGGCGGAAGAAATCGGTTTCCGCTAATAAAAAATAATTCATGTCCTGTCAATTTTGAAATTTTACACTCTGTTTTTGGTATGCGCACATGAATAATATTGGCAAAAATCGCGACCAAAAAGCAAAAAATCCGGCACGGTCTTTACAACGTACTGGATTTCAGCGCAATAAAAATTGATATTTTTTATCTGGCATGAATTATGGCTATCTTAAAATGTTCTTTTTCAGAACATTGCTTTATTTAACGGATTATAAAAGTGTTCTTCTATGGAACATTCCGGCTATTTCATGGTTTCCATGCGCGTGTAGATGTTCCGGTACACTCCGTTGGAATAACTCTTTTGTGAGGAGAGTGTCCAGCGTGCTTCGGGTAGTGCCGACTTGAAGAAATGCCGTCCTGTTCCCGATATGAAAGGCACGGTATATAGGATAATCTCATCCACCACCTGCATACGCAACAGCCCGTTGATATAGTCCGAATTGTCGGGAGTGGCTTCTGCGAGATAGCAGATGTTGGTATTGTCTTTCCGCCATTCGTCCAGCATGGAGATGGAGTAGTCCGGCGTGACATGGTAAAGCGCGTTTTCCCTTATTTTGTCAATATCGCAGCGGGCAAGGCGTAAATCCTCATACGCTTTGCCATATAATTCTGAAGAATGACACCCGTCCATCGTGAGGACGGCAAGAATCTGAACTTTACCCATAGCCTTTTCCTTTCGTTGGGCAAGGAGCAAAAAAGTAGCGTGCAATCCACACTACTTTCAAGCGACGGCTCTGGTAAAGCCTTTTACGGAGAGTACGTGAATGCACGCTATGCGTAGGCATAGCATAAGCATCACGCAATCGTCTCCGTAGTGTCAATTTACCAGATTTTCGCTCGAAACGCCTTGCGGTCTTATGTTATATATCGGCGGCGAAAGGCTCCCCAATCGCCGTTTACCTTCAAATGTTCATGCAAAGATAGCTAAATTCAGTGAATTACCGGCTATGATTGCCTGAATTTGTATTTCAACCCATACTCTTCCAGTTTGCTGTACAGCGTTGTACGTCCTATTCCAAGTAGTTCGGCTGCAACTTTTCGGTTCCCGTTCGCTTGCTTCAACGCACGTAGAATCCGATCCTTATCTTCCGCGTCGTTACGCAGGGCGAAGCTAACGGGCGAGGTCTGTTTCGTCACGGCAAGTTCCAGATGCTCTTTCGTGACAAGTCCGGTCTGCGCCTGCAACACCGCTCCCATGATTTTCTGCCGAAGTTCACGGACATTGCCCGGCCAAACATGGGTCAGCAATGTCTTACGGGATTCTCCGTCAAATCCGATAACGTCGCATTCCAGTTCGTTGTTCGCTGCCTCACGGAAGAACTCAGCCAACGGCATGATGTCCTCCTGACAGTCACGCAACGGCGGGACGGTTATCTCGAAGTCATGCAGACGATATAACAGGTCTTGTCGGAATCGTTTTTCATTCACAGCTGTCTCCAGATCTTCGTTGGTGGCGGCGATGATACGGACATTGAAACTTTTATCCGTCTTATCACCTATCGGACGGTATCTACGTTCCTGTATGGCACGCAGAAGCATCTGCTGGGTTTCCATCGCGAGATTACCAACCTCATCCAAGAACAGCGTACCACCTTCCGCCTCGTGAAAATAGCCTTTCTTGCTATTGTCCGCACCCGTAAATGCTCCTTTGACGTGTCCGAAGAATGCCGACGGCGCAAGCTCTTTGGAGAGTGAACCACAGTCCACAGCCACAAACGGCTTTCCTGCCCGCTTGCTTTTATCGTGCAGTTGGTGTGCGATATGCTCCTTACCAGTGCCGTTCTCGCCAAATATCAGCACGCTCATGTCAGTGGGAGCCACCAGCCTTATTCGTTTCATGATGGCTTGAAATGCCGAGCCGTCACGGAAGAACACGGGCATACGGTTTCTTCCGATACTCCTTTCTTTTAATAGGGTACGGAGCAGAGGGACGAGTTTGTCCTCCACAAGTTGTTTGGGTATGTAATCCAACGAACCGAGTTTCATGCTTTCCACTGCCGTATGTACTTCGGCATAGTCGGTCATGATGATGAAAGGCTGCATCATCCCTTCTTTACGCATCCAGCGTAACAGGTCGATGCCGTCACCGTCTGGCAGACGCAGGTCTGAAACTATGATGTCGTTTTCTGTTGCTTGTTGCAGAAGTTTCTTTGCTGTTGAGAGGTGGAATGTCTGTACGGTGCGGAATCCCTCACGAGCCAGTAGGTTGCAGACAAATTCGCAATATACGATATTGTCTTCCACCACGATAATTTTTGTTTTATCCATTATTGTATTTTCTCCTTTCTACCTTTGCCAGCCGGATTATTTCTGAACCTTTATCCAGCACAGCTTTTACAGCATTGCCAATTGTTTTATCTTCAGGCGTGCCCTCGCAATGAAGCAATTTGTATAGTTCCCTTAACGGTTGATCGACACGGAGTATCTCCCATGAACTTCGCAGATGGTGTATAAGGGCATCCAGCTTTTGAAGGTCTTTCTTTTGTTCTGCTTCCTTGATTGCCTGCATTTCTTTTTCGGTTTCCGCTATGAGTTTCTCCAGCATGACGGATTCATTGCCATAAGACAGCAGAATGGAAAAATCGGGTACTTCATCCTGCGTCATAATTATGGCGCATTTGTCTGAAATCTCCATCAGTTCAGATATGGAGAACGGTTTGAGTAGACAGCCTGAAAAACCACATTCCATAAGGTCCTCCTTGCTGCAATTGCCCGAAGCTGTTGTCACGACTACCGGAATAGTCTTTGAATTGCCAACGTTGGAGGTTCGTAGCAACTCCAACAGTTCGAAACCGTTTATATTAGGCATATTCAAATCTGTAAGTAACAGGCTGTATTCTTTTCGGCGTATCATTTCCACCAGTTCCGCGACGTCGGTACAGGTATCGCAATGGATACCTTCATGAGCATACATTTCTTTCAGCATAAGGAGTAATACCTCATCATTATCAATAGCAATCACATTATGGAATGTATGATTATTATGAATCAGTGTTTGAGTTATCTGTTCCGGCTGTTCTTCGGCTATATTCACGGGAATTTCCACCGTGAAGTGGCTGCCTTTGTCTTTTTCGCTTTCCAATCTGATAGTTCCACCGAGTATTGCTACGATATGTTGTACTATGGAAAGCCCCAGACCGAAACCATCTTTTGTGACGGCATTTGACAGCCGTTCAAACGCGCCGAATACACGTTGTTGTTCCTCTTCAGTCATGCCCGTTCCAGTGTCTTCGACAATAAGTTTCAATATGCCTTTATCATAATTCATTGTCAAAGATACACTCCCGTTATCTGTGAACTTTATGGCATTCGACAATAAGTTGTTCCCGATTTGCAGAATACGCTCTTTATCAGTCAAGACGACAGCATCCGTGTCGTTTGTTACAGTAAAAACCAGTTCCTTATTCATTGCGATTGGCGCAAACTCCGTTTCAAGAATGTGCATAATTGTGGAAATCCTGCAAGCGGAAATAACAGGTTGTTCTTTACCGTTATCCAGCCGGAAGAAGCTCAGCAGCGTATTGAGCATTTCACGCATACGGTCGGAGGATTGCCTGATGTTATGGATATATTGACCGATTTTATCCGTATCAATCTCTTTTTCCATCAATCCGGCATAGCCTATAATTGCTGTCAGTGGGGTACGCAGTTCATGTGTGATGGTATGCACAGCTTTCTTGCGAGAAACTATCAATAATTCGTTTTGTTCAATGGACTGTTTCAGTTGCCCTATCAAATCGGCAGTTTTACGTTTATATTGTTTTATACGATTGTTATCCCAGTGTATGATTATATAGGAAATCATCAATAGAACGAGAACAAACACAGCCAGACTGCCAATTTTCATAAACGATTGCTCTCGCATGGCTGCTATCTCAGCTTCCCGTTTTTGCAGGTCTAATTGCACCTTTTCGTCCATCTGGCAAATCATACGTTGCAACTGTCGATTAAGTTCCGCATTCCGTACCGCAAGGCTGTCGGCGTGTTCCGAAAGACGGCGGCGTTGCGCCCGTTGCTCTGCAATCATATTCCGGTTAAGAGAATGGAGCATCGTGGTAGTTACAGTAGGTTTTGCTTCTTCTTTTTTTCCGAAGATGCCCAAGAATCCTTTCCGTTTCAATTTCTTGGGTTGTTCCTGTACACTTTTTTGCACGATTACAGGAACCTGCCGTGCTATTTTTTCATTGAGTGCCTGCTGTTCGTCAAGCACCTGAACAATTCGGCATATTTGCTGTTCCTTATCCTCAAGAAGATAACGCACGCTGTCGATACGTTCTATCGGATAAACTGCTTTGAAACGACACAACATACTGTCCATTGCCATACACTGCAAATGGTAAGTTTCAATGTCTTTATTATCCCATTCTAATATGGTTTCTCCTAACAGAGAAATTCTTGTTAAACGAAAATTTAAGTCGTTAATATACCGACGCAATTCATCCGTGGCTTGATTCTCCTTTTCTAATGCTTCAATTCTTTTCCATTCATACTGATAGCAATAAATAATTATTCCTATTAGTATAAATATTAGAATATAGCCACAGGAGATTAGCTTGCGGATTGAAATCATAAATTGTGAACTTAATGAACTGCAATAGCTATAAAATCTACAATATCCACAAGCACCTCAGGGGAAATTGTTTCCTCGATTGTACCATATTCCTGTACGGCTCCTGTTTTAGCGTGCTGGAATAGATGATTTAATCCGGGATAGAGCTTAATTGTTGCTTCATTTGCGAGTTGTTGCATTTTGGGCATATTCAATTCCGGGCGAACTTGTATATCTCTTTCTCCATAAAGGACAAATATAGGGCAAGCAGTGGTGGCAATGTACTGTGACGGAGTAAATCGGATATAATAATTTAGCCACGGATTTGTATCAGAAGCCATTTTCTCCAAATTGGATTTCAACGAAGCATAGACTTGATTGTGTTGCCAGTCTGCACATATAGTGTCAACTAAGTTCGTAGGAATAATGCTTTCATCAATAGCTTTCATCCGATACAATTTTTGCAGAGCATCCACATAATCTGCAACAATATCCAATGGTATCCCTCTTTGTCCTAATAATGTAGCACTCTGGTCAACCAATACAGAATCTCCTCGAACTGCCTGTGCGCCAATAGCAATAATAAATGAGGGATTAGCAAATAAATCGGAATCACACTCAGCACCTAACATAAATGCGATTGTCGCCCCTTCGCTATGTCCCAAAATTCCGACATTTTTGAAGTTTTCTTTCTTCCGAAGATACTCCAAAGCAATTTTTGCATCTTGGGCAAAATCTTTAGTGGTAGCTTTTCGCCCATCACCGGTAGATTCTCCAAAACCACGGTCGTCATAACGCAATGATACAATACCATTTCTGGCTAAATAGTCAGCAATAACTGCAAATGGTTTATGCCCAAAGATTTCTTCATCCCGATTTTGGAGACCACTGCCAGTTACCATGATAACAGCAGGCGTGTCACTTGAATAATCTTCAGGCAACGTAAGTGTACCAGAAAGGGTTGCATTTGCAGAAGGGTTGTTGAATATCACATTCTTTGTGGCATACGGATATGGAGGCTTTGGCATTTGAGGTCTTTTTAGTTCCATAGCTCCCGGCAATAATCCAAGATCGGCAGTCATTGTACCTTGTCTGCATTGCCCAATGATTTTACCATCTTGTTTCTTTCCTGCGAAAGACAATCCGATGCGTCGGACTGATACATTTACAGAATCGGAGGAAAGGAAATTTACCTCTCCGGCAATTCCATACGCACCTTGATCAGGAGAATCAAGCGTTACGGACTGTTTACCATCTTCTCCACAATTGAAATTAAACACAATCTTTAACTCCATTTGCGGAGTTACTCTCAGCGAACCATGCCATGCTCCCGAAATATTATCGTCGGAAGCCATGATATTTAGCATAGAAAGGGCGACTAAGATAACCGCGATTATCATTCTTCTCATTATATCAACCTATTATTTTATTAGTTCCATCAGAATATGACCGTCGGCGTCTTTCAAAATCAAGGACGAATCATCTTTAATCTCATATAAATTGATACAGGGCAGATTGGACTTTATGCTTTCTTCTACCAGCATATAATCACAAGCCTTCTCAGTGAAAGATATGTTAGAGAAGTAAAGAGCAGTTTTATCCGTACTAAAATTACCTGATATTGTATTGCAATCGGTAGCAAATGAAAATACGCCGGTATTGTCCAACTGTAAAATATAATTCTCATCCTTTTCCACTTCTGTCAGCCCATAGGATGAAGTAGCGATACAATTATATTTTTGAAGCCTCCATTTCCCGTATATTGGAGAATCTGACTGGTCGTTGCATGAACCGAATAGCACGGTTATTACCAACGTTAGAATTGTGATAATATAGGGTTTCATGTTATTTTCGTTTTATAGTCTGACATTTGCGTCTTGTCATCTCTTCAGCATAAGCCTGCGTTCCATGCTCTTTGATATAACGTATGCAAGCTGGACGGTCGGAATTGAAAATCAGAGCAAATAGCTTGCTAATGAAGTTGGAGTAGATTTTACACCTTTTTACATCAGATTCACATTCAGCGCAAGTACGATAACCATTGCTTTTGCAGCATTGGCGAATCTTACACCACGATGCTTTCTCGTTGTCTTTGCATCCGGGGCATTTACCTGACACGAACTTTCTACACGCTCCGCAATAAAGGCCACAAGCGGCTATATTGTTTTTATCTGCTGATATTTCTTTCATTATAACTGGTTGCTTAAACGGAGATTTATCTCTTTATACATACTTTGGGCATCCTCACACGAAATCATATATTTTTTCCCGGACATAAGTGTTATGCAAATCAATTCCTTGAGATTAGTGGCATATATAAAAAATCTGCCAAGTTCTTGGTTTTTATACCAACCATAAAATCCGAACATACCACCACTGCCACAGACCTTCAAGAATCGTGTACTCCCTGAATATAACTCAACAGAAGCAATGTCGTTTAACAGTATCTTCTTCGGAGAAAAAAATCTATTGATGAGCAACTGATTTCCAGTAACACATATTGATTTCGGACAGTAGTACAAGCCCATAACGACCATTTCTATAAAGGCTACGCCACATACAATACTTATTATGGAGTTGTTACGTTCTGCTTCATTATACAATGGCATAAACGCAGTCACAATAACTACTGCCAAAATCAGCACTGTTGTTACTATGCAGAATCGGCTCCATTTACTTTTTTGGCTATATCTATTCATAATATTGTCTAATGTTTTCTATTGCTATATTCTTTGCCACAAACATAGCAAAGTCCGTTATGAACCGAGATAGTTCCTCCGCATTCATGGCAACTCCAACGTTCTTTTTCTCGTTGAATAAACTTATCCATCCCATTTTCACGGATAAAAGACAGATTTCCCATAAGCGACTCAATCATCGGATAGGTGTTGGCATACCAACACTCCTTATCGACAATCTCCTTGCATGGATATTGCGGACATTTGTCACAGAAGCCGTCCGGCAAGTCCTTTCTTATTTCGCATTTTACAATCCTGCACAGATTAGCGCAATACTCGCCTTTATAGCCCTCGTTCCGGCAACCGACACAAGGGCTTTCTTCTCGTAATGCTTCGCTGCAAACAGCACAGTTAAGTCCGAAGGGGCAATCATGCTTTTATCCATATCTTCAATTGTTAGAAATATCTTCGTGTATGAACTCTCCTTCATACCATATGGTAGCTGATGTGCCAATGAAACGAAGAAGCACAAAGTTGGGGTCAGTTGGGCCTTGCGGATAATGACGATACATCCATTCTTCCCAAAGTTCTTTACGCTTTTCGTCGTTACTTACAATCTCTACCAATCCAGTCATTACCATCGACCTGCCTTTTTCAAAATAGCATAATCCGGCTTTTGGATTGTTTCTGAACTGAGCCACTTTTACTGAATCTGCACCGGTTGATACCCAGACTTCATTAAGCCCGGCAGAATGAATCTTACACATTGGCACGGGTCGTGGAAATCCATCTTTGTCAACTGACGCAAGAATAAGATCGTCACACCTTTCCAAAACTTGTGCAATACGTTGTTTTAATGATTGTTCCATATTTATTTTTATCTCAAATAGTGTCTGTTACAATATTACATTTAGTTCGCTGTCTAAACCTTAAATATATAAATACCGTCACGATACAGGCTATCGAATCAGCTAAAGGAATACTTATCCAGATTCCATTAAGCCCAAGATTGAATAATTCGGGCAATATGAATATCAGAGGAATAAGAATCCCTACTTGACGTATCAACGACAATACTATACTCGTCTTAGGCTTACCGATGGACTGAAAAAAATTAGTCAGAGTGGTCTGTATCGCCATGACCGGGAAAGTCAACGCGCATATGCGAAGACCGACTATTGCCATATCGTTTAATGATCTTTCATCCGAAAACAATCGGATTATCGGAGTAGCGGCTATTTCGCTTATCAAAAACACAGAGGACATGAAAATCAGGGCTATTGTCAATCCCATGTTCAAAGTTTTATGAACTCTATCCGCTAAACCGGCTCCGAAGTTGAACCCTATTATGGGTTGCATTCCAATAGACAAACCGATTATTACCATTGAAAACAGCATATAGATACGGCTGACAATACCATAAGCTCCAACAGCAAAATCGCCTCCATAGAATCCTATTCTATTAATAAGCGCAATCGTTATAGATGCCGTGCAAAGGTTTAATATGAACGGGGGCGTCCCCAACTTCATGATTCCGACTGATAATCCCCAATTGAACCTGAGATATTTTCGTTGAAAGTGTACTTTGTTGGATTTTAGACAAAAGAGCCTTACAACCCATACCAGTCCGGCAATCTGCGATAGCACGGTGGCTATTGAAGCTCCCTTAATACCCAAGTTTAATGCGAATATGAATATTGGGGTCAATATCAGGTTTAATCCGACAGTAAGTAAAGTGGATTCCAATGATTTCTTTGGGAACCCGTTACCACGGAGTAAATTGTTAAGGCTTAAGAATAAAAAAGTTACAGGATTTGCACGGAGCAATATTTCAATATATTCCCTTGCATAAGGAAGTGTTGAATCACTTGCACCAAAAAATCGAAGTATAGTGTCGAGATTAAGGTATATAATCCAGCCTGTTATAAGACTGATTACGAAGCCTAAAATCACGACATTATGTAATACCTCTGTTGCCTTCTCATATTGCTTCTTACCAAGACTTATAGAAGTCAATGTGGCACCTCCTATTCCCACAAGAGTATTGAACGCAATTATACCGTTTATTATCGGAAATGTGACGGCAAGCCCGGAGATAGCCAACGATCCGACTCCGTTACCGATGAAAATACTGTCTGTCAGGTTATATAAAGATACGACCGCCATATTGATTATGGCAGGTATTGAATACAGAAGCAACAATCTTCTAATTGGTGCTGCTTGTAGTTGACGGTATTTCTCTTGTGAACCGTTTTGCATTATCAGTATTAATTCTATCTTTTATTCCGATATAGGAGATGCCGTACTTAAAAATACGGCACACTCCAAGTATCAGATAAGATTAAATTGTACTATTCGATTATTGTTTGATTATATGATAATTGAAAGCCAGAGTATAGCTTGATTCCGTCGGCAGCCCTCCGTTTAGACCGGGATGGAAGTTGGGCAGTTTGCGGGCGACGCGCAAAGCCTCGGCATCAAGTGCTTTCCCGGAACTTTTAACTATTCGGGCATCTTTTACAATTCCGTCTTTGGCGATGGTGAGCTGCACTACGGCATCCATGTCAAGGATACCGTCTTTGTAGGCTGTTTCAGGGAAACTGATGTTTTTATTGATGAAAGCCATCAGTTGGTCTTTTCCACCGGGATAGTTGGGAGCGGTTTCTGTCGTGATGAATGGCACGGCATCCGCCGCATCTGCCTTTTCCGTAACCATCACATCGGAATTTCTTTCTGTCACGCGAATGGAGGAATCGGATTTTTCGCTAATTTTGTAGCGCAGATCATCCACCGGCGTAGCGGCAGATACTTCGTTGATTACTGCTGACACCGCTGGGGAGGCCAGACCGATTAACGCGAGTGCCATTGCAGGCACTATGACAAAGGCACGCATACGGGCTTTGCCAGTCTGTTTGCTTGATAACATCATAGTTATACGTTTTTTAAGTGAACTGTGATTTAGACAGTTGGAAAGAGTTGCGAACCTTGCTCCAACTGTCTTTTTTATTAGAAACATCTGATACTCCTCTCGTTTGACACCCGATGCAAGCACATGGCTATCCGCTTCATATTCGTGAAGGGTGTGAAGCTCATTTCGTAAAAGCCATATAGCCGGACAATACCAAGTGATAATAATCGCTGCCTGTATAAAAAGTAAGTCAATCCAATGGTGACATTCGATATGCGCTTTCTCGTGTCTGAGTATCATGGGACCGAACTCATACCAGTCACGTCTTGGCATCATGATATACCCACACCATGCAAATGGAGCAACGCTATTGTGGCGATGAAGTATAATGCGGCTGCCATCTTGTACCATATGCTCACCTTTGAAAATAAACAGCATCAGTCTTGCCAAAGAAACAAAGAAATAGAGAATCATCACAATAACCCCTATAAGATAAAGCGTGACTATATAATCCCATATCGGGGTGATTCCCTCTGATACCGTATTGGCTACATAAGCAATTTCGACCGTATTAAAAGCTATTTCAATATTATCCTCAACAATATCTGCTACCCAGAAAGGATTAAGGATAAAGATAGGGAAAACGAAAGCAAGCATTATGCAGGATAACAACAATATCCTGTTAAACCGGAAACACCCAGTATTGGCAAGGGCGCATTTGTACACCGCCCATACTACAATCAGAAGGGTGCTTGCCAATAGTGAATATGCCAAAAATATGCCTGCCATTTTTATTTTTGTTTTACTTCAGATATTTGCAAAATCATCTCCTGTGCTTCCTCATCACTATATTTCTCGCTTTTAATCAAGAAGTTTACGACATTCTGAATGGAATTATCGAAATACCGTTGTATTACACTTTTCAGATTGTGAGCGCAATATTCATCCCGCTCTATTATGGGGAAATATATAAAGCCGAAACTTTCAGCCCTATGGTCGAGATAGCCTTTCTGTTCAAGGAACTTCACGAAAGTTGCCACCGTTGTCCGGCTTGGACGCGGCTCATTGTGCAGGTCAAGGAGTTCTTTCACCGAAAGACACCCTCTTTCCCAAAAGAAGTTCATCAATTCTTCCTCTCGTTCTGTAAGCGGTTTCATAACATTCCAAACAATTGAATTACATACCGACACCTGAACCAGATGAGTTTGCCGACTTGCCTCCAATCATATCATTGTTTTCTATGGTTTTTGCTGTTTTCTTCACTGAAGTATTCAGTGAACCGAAACGATAAGCCACACTCAGTTTTAACATCCTCACATTGTGCTGATATATTGATGACATACCTGTATAGCTGCCATTGACAATATGAGTGTTTATCTTCATGCCGGAATCACCTATTGGCGTAAGGCAGTTGAGGCTCACTGTAAGACGGTCTTCTTTCAAGAATGAACGTCGCAAAGTAGCATTTACCACCAACGAATATTTCAGAGGAACTTCTGTATATGAATATACGCTTGATGGGCCCATATCCATGTGCATAACCATAAGCTCTCCGGAAATATTCCACGGCAGTTTTTGAGTAAGATTGGCATATATGGATTTTTTCCATCTTTTGAGAGTCATGCCATTTTGCTTGTAGCTGTCATAGCTTACAGAAGCATTGAGCATCAGTCGGGTTTTAGAGCCGGGGGACCATTGAACAAATGAACCTAAAGATAGCTGTCTTACTTGCCCGACATTATCAAAAGTACTTCTGATGAATCCGTTGTTATCAATAAAATTTACAGCAGCAATTCCATTGTCTGCCCAATCGAAACCGGCAGTAGCATTAAACGCTACCTTCTGCTTGATAAGCATATAGGTGAATTTCATAGCGTTATTCCTGACACTGGATAGATCGGGATTGCCGTATGACAAAGTAGTCGGAGTAATACTGACAGCCGGATTGAGATATGTGATTCCCGGTCGATTGATTCTTGAAGAATAGTTCAGTGAAAAATTTGAAGACATTGAGGCACGCCATGATATGCCTGCGGAGGGTACTATGTCATTGAAATCGCTTGAGAAGTCCTCAGCGGAGCCATCATGAAATTTAGCCTTCAAATTGGAATACTCATATCTTACACCGGCACGGAAAGACCACATCTTCACATTCGCACTATATTGAGCATAAAGCGCACCGATATTGGTTATATGGCTAAAATCTGTGTTATCTATACGGTAATCCATATAATCTCTTATTCCTTTGGAACTATTGTTGCGTAAATATATATTTGGAGCCAACTTCTAAAGTATGTATTCTTCCAAAGGGACGTGTGTAATCAAACTGGAAAGTATGCTCGATAAAATTAGTCTTAGTATTAGACATCGCTTTTGTATATGGCAGAGGGAAATTGCTTAGATCAGAATATTGTTGCCCGTCATCTTCATTGCTGTGAGTGGTTGAAACCAGATAACCGACACCAATTATTTCACCCGGTCTGCGCGTGCTGTGCTGGTAGTTCAAATTGCCGTCAAGACTGAAGAATTTACCTCTGTCGGCACCCGGAAAACTTGATTGAGCATAGCTGTATAACTGCTTGCCTGATTTATCAAGCATACTTGCCGATGAACCGACCAATGACTTTATATCATAAATGAAACCGTTGAACTCGGCTGTGAAAAGGTTAAGAGAGTCCAATTCATAACTTGCTTCACCTCCAAAGTAGCTCATATATCCATGACTTTTTCGCAAGCTTTTGGAGTTGAATACATTGCCCGATTCTAAGTAATGGTTACTATCGTCAGAGTCAATCGTCATGCACCTTTCATTAAGGTTTACAAATCCTCCGTTGACAGAAACAGCAACCTTGTCTATCTGGGTCGTAGCCCACAATGATGGAGCCATACGACCGTTAGTGTCACCGGACATAGAGGCTGTTCCCATAACTCCTTTCACTACCGGATTATCTATCATCACGATATTGATTATAGCACCTATGCCTTCCGCATCATATTTTGCTCCGGGTTCTGTTATGACCTCAATACGTTTTACCATTGACGCAGGTATTCCAGCCAAAACATCTTTTGCGTTATTGGTATATGAATTGTTTGGACGCCCGTTCTTGAAAATCTTGAAATTAGAAGATCCATTTACCGTTATCTTGTTTTCTCCGTCCACCGCTATCATCGGCACTTTACGCAACATTTCAATAATTGTATTTGTCTTTGAACTTTCATCTGCCTGAACATCATATCCAATACGGTCAATCTCTTTTGAGATAAGTGGCTTCTGTGCGACAACAACAACTTCGTCGAGCTGGGCATTGTTTATCTCACTTGTCAATATGCCTAAATCTACAACCGGATTGACTGAGTCCACACTGAAATTTCGTGCGATAGTGTTTTTCCCGATGGTGGATATATACAGTTTGTAATCTCCAGCTTGTGGAAGTTGTGCGTTGAATATGCCGTCAATGGCAGTCGTGCCGGCATAGATGGTTTTGGTTGTGTCGGTTGTCAAATATATGCGGCATGTCGCATATATCTCCGGTTCACCATCCATATCAAGGATCTTGCCTTTAACAGCATAATTCTTCGTATGGGCTGTTGTCGTATGTGTGTCATAATCCTGTGCGAATGATGACGACACAGTAATATGAATGGCTGTAATAAGCAGTAATGTAAAAAGTTTTCGTATCATTTTTATTTATTATCTTGTTTGGTCTAATTCGATTAGACAACGCAAAGGTAGTCTAAATTATTTAGACAACAAAATAATGCATCGGAAAAATTTGATTTTATGTGCGAATAGTGGAGAAAACCACATGGTTCTCCCCACAGTTACACGCGCTTACAGTTTTTTATCTGTCACCATAAAGTCCGATACGGTTGCCGACAGGATCAGCGATGATAGCAAAGTAACCCCAGCCTTCGACTTGAATTTTGGTTTTAGGGGTTACGAGCGTAGCTCCGTTTTCAAGAGCGTTTTTCACATCGGCTTCCAAGTCTTTCACTTGCAGATATACCAACACACCTCCATTTGAGGGTGCGAAGCCGGGGAATGATGGAGCTGAGGAGATTGAGCATACACTCTTGCCGTCTTTCATCAGACAGGCCATTTTCTCGTCGCCGAACTCTGACACCTCCAGCTTTTCACCGAAGAGTGCCTGATAGAACGCCACTGACTTATCAAAGTCATTTGTGGGAATTTCAAAAAATGCAATCATACTTTTTATTATTTTGATTAGTACGCTGCAAAGTTACGATGGCGCAACAGCCCACGATAGTAAAAAACGGACATTCCCAATTTTCGGATTCAATCTAACGCCCTTTATCATCTGAATTATAACTTTTCTGCAATTTATCCGAGAAGGATTCCCTGAACGCTATCCTTAATCCATTCAGGAATGATTCCTTTATAAAGATTGAAGACGTAGGACAATTATCAGCGCATAATCGACACTGGATGCAATTACCCTCATCTATGGGTAAAGCCTTATCTTTAAGTGCGAATATGTGCATCGGACAGACTTTGACACATTTTCCACACCTTACACAGGTAGATGTATTGAGAAACACCACCTTGTTACCGGCTATGCTTTCTGCCCCTTTAAGGCGTATCGGTATGCTGAAATGATGCTCTGTGACGGGAAACTTATGAACGGTCGCCAAAGGATGAAGTTTCCAGCGTAATTTTTCTGCAAATAACTTAGCTTTGAATATATCCCGTTCATTGGGTCTGGCTTTATTGTATCCATTCATAAACACCCACGGGCCGGTGCGATCATAGCCACGGCAAGAAAACTCTCCGACAGTCATTCCGCCTTTCTTCTCTATTATTGTCTTGAGTTGCTTATGATATGCGCCCAATAATGGGCGGCAACGGGTGGAAAATATGAAGATATTTTTTCCTTCAAGATGTTGTTCTGAAACAAATCGTTGAAGTTGGATATCATGAGCTGCGAAGTTAATTGCAGATCCGAAACCAATAAGATCGTATTCGGATAGGTCTATTGCAGGATTACTGTCTATCGATACCAGTTCAGCAAAAAGGGCTTCTGCTATGCTTTGTGCAATCTTCAACGTATTGCCTCTATACGAGGAACGATAGAATATTATTGACTTCATCTTGAACACGATATTTTTGTTTCGGGTGTTCCGGGACCACCGTTGACACCCTTATAACCTACAAACGATAATGTAACTGTGTCGAAATAATAATCACAACTCCAGAAAGCAGACATAATGCCGGTCAGACCGACCTCGATTCTTACAGCATTCTTTCCGTCGAACTTTTCTATCCCTTTTTTCGTGGCAGACATGATATAGAGTTTCATATTGTCAGGACGGAAACATTCATATTCCACCGATTTGCCATTTTTCAAGGTCAGCCCGGCATTATAGGCGATATTCTGATACCACGGTTTACCTTTGCTTTTCACGGTCTTTGAAATCGGTTTACCTTTGAATATTCCAGATATGGAGTATATTCCATTCTTCAAACTGATAGTCAGATTGGTGTTTGAGGAGGTATCGACAATCTTCCAACTTTCGGTTTTATAACTGTTGTCCAAGACATATTCATGTACCTCTACGCCTTGAACTGTATGCAGATATATTTTACCGTCTTTATTTTCCTCAGACCATTTAATCGCTGTTCTCGTTTTGCCACAAGTGGAAATGTAAATCCTTTCTTGCGCCAGAGCTGTAATTGTAAGAAATAGCGAAAGTAACGTTATAAAGAGGTGCTTCATAGATTTTTTCCGTCAAATATGAAATCCACATATATGGAAATCATTGTTTCCATTCTGTCCCATGCTTCTGGCTTACTGAAATCTATGCCATTGATTTTGTGGTATTGCCGTGTAAAAAGGACAATATAGTTTATCGCTGATACGATTATGGCAATAGACATATTATTGTCGCTGTCTGTACTTAGACAGCGGTTTAATTCTTCCTGCAATTTGTAGCCTACGCGCTCCCGTTCTTCGATGATAATCTTGAACGAGGAATGACCCGATAATTCCCATACCAAAAGCTCCTGCATAAGAACATTGTCTTTGAGATGGTGAAGCTGTCGCACAAGCACATCCGTCACAATCTGCTTTATATTCTTACCTTCTGCTCTTTTAATGGTTTCAATAAACTCCGAATAAGCAAATGAGTAATAGTCATGTCGTTTTGCCCATTCCACAAGCAGACCATCCAAGCCGCCAAAATAGCGATAAATCAAAACTTTATCGCATCCGGCTTGATTGGCAATCCGATTTACTCCGATTTTTGTAAAACCGTCGTTCTCTATGATTTGGCTCACAGCTTCAAGCAGCCTTTTTTCTGTTTCTTTCAATTCCATTTTGTTTGATGTCACTAAGTGGTGACAAAGATATAAAAATAAATGGTGACAACCAAAAGGATAATCATATTACCGTAGTTATCAAAATGTAAAGTAGTCTGAGAAAGGAGCGAAATGAGCTAAATATTCTTTTGGAGAATAACCGGAGAACCGACGAAACTCTTTAATCATGTGGGACTGGTCGGTGTACCCACATTCGTATGACAGCTGAGCAAAACCGATTCTCGGATTGTGTTGCATAATAGATAATGTGCGTTGTAATCTGACAATACGCAGGAACTCTTTTGGGGTAGTTCCTATATTCTCTGAAAAGATTCGGCAGAATTGTTTTTCACTCAGGCACGCTATATCCGCAAGCGTTCCAATATTAGTTTGGGTGGAATTATTAATATGATGTACCACTTCCATCAACCGCGGCAGATAGTAAGGGGATGCATATATCAGACATTTACATAAATATTCTTCAATAAGTTTAATACAGATGTCGTGGTTTTCACTGTCTTCAATCTTTCGTGACAAATCATATAGGGCGACATTTTCTATATCAGTAACCGCTACATTCTTATCACGCAACAAAGATGTAGGCATACGGAAAAACAGTTTTGCCGCATAGGGCTGAAAGACCACTACTATCATTTCAATGTCTCCGGTTGAAGTTACATCCGTGTAACCGCTTTCTTGACCGCATATAAAACTATACGGCTGCAATTCATTTCGAGTAGTAACTTTCAACCTGTTGCCGCGATGAAAGACAAGTGACATACAACCCGTCGGCAAAGTGCGCTGAGTAACTTTGCCGACCGATTTATCCTGCAATATCCAGTAATACCGTATAAATGGACTCAAGGCAGGTGTGGGTTGTATGATTCTGAATGTCTGCATCTTGCAAAATTACCACAAGGCTATGTTTTACGATAGTAAAAAACGGACATTTGTATCTGCATTGCAATCACTCTATTGTAATACGAGCAAATTCACGGTTTATCCAGATAGTCGCTTCCTTGCCGATGAAATGCACAAGCATATAGTTTGGATCTGTCGGGCCGAGCGGGAAATAATTTATAAAGTATTCCTGCCACATTTGGTTGCGGGTTTCATCATCTGTGATGACCTCAACAGTGCCTCGTAACGCAACACTATCACCGTAAAACGAATATGACAGCCCAGCTTTAGAATTAATGTTGAAATCCTTAACCTTCTCCGAATCAGCAGCAGTGACTATCCAGACTTCATTGCAACCTACCGAAAAGATTTTATCCAAAGGCACAGGGCGCGGAAAACCGTCTGTATTGACAGATGCTAACGTGACTTCTTTGCACTGAGAAAGAAGATGGGTCGCTTTTTCAGTCAAACTTCTCTCGTCTTTCTGCTTCCAGCGTTTTAATGTCGGAAAGAGTTGCTGCATTTGAGCCTTTGCCTGTTGTGGTGTCAGATTCCAACCGGTTTCCTTGTTAATCTGGTCGGTAAACTGTGTGCAGAACTCAATCATCTGATTCATGTTGAAATCCTGTAAGAACACACCGTTTTTGTAGCAGTAGCCACAATAGTCCTCGCTTCTACTCCCGTCTGAATTTGTACCGATATTTGCATCGGTAAGCGGCATCCCGCAACTTTGACAAAATTTTTGTTCCATGTTCTATTTCTGTTTAATCATTTCCTCCCATACTATTTTGGAAATATCTGCAATTATAGCTGATGTTGCTGCCATATCATAGCCTGAGTCTGCCACAAACACAGCAATAGAATATCTCATGCCATTGGGCATATTCACATAACCACAATCATTTATTGCCGATATACGTCCTTCCGATGTCGGGAATCCTGTACCTGTCTTATGACCTATCATGACATTAGTAGTCAATAGTGGTTCAGCAAGTCGGTCAAGCCCGGTATGACATTGTTCGAGCATGGCAGATATATCAGAATATGTTTGTGACATTTTTCTAATTTCACTGTTAAATCGGTCAAATAGTTGCGCCATAGCCAAAGGAGTGGTACGGTTAAGATAACTTAGATACGGATCGCGGTGCATATCATCTTCAGATGCGCCGATTACAATATCATTCGAAAGCCCAATCTGTCTCATTATTGATGTCGCTCCTGATGTTCCTCCGATATAGTTCAGCAATATATCCGCTGCATTATTGTCGCTATCTACCAATGACCACTCAAGTAGTTCTCTTATGGACATGATATTACGACTTTTTCCATATTTTTTGAGCATCGGGCTGTAAGTATTCTCATGCAAAGCTGCTTCGCTGAATGTAATAGAATCATTCAGTGACATACCGTGAGCATCTATCCAATGGGCAATCGTCAAAGCCAAAGGGAATTTGCTTACGCTCATCATTGGAAAATCCCGTTCTCCATTGACGGATACGGTATCATTACCGTTGATAATTACCGCAATACCTATCCTTGCATCCTTTCCAGCAGCATAATCCTTCAGAGCATCTTCTATCGTCTTATTGCCAATGGCAAAAGCCGATAACATCGAAGCCAAATATAATATGGAAACCAGTAATCTTTTCATTTGGAATAAAGTTTATTACGAATTGTCATACAAGCAAAGATGTGAGCCAACCAATGCTCTGAAAACGGCATAAGAATAAGTCCGTGTAAATCTTGGCTACACCAATAATCTATCAGCCATCGAGCATTTTCAGATAGACTTACGACTTCTAATGATTCAAGCCGCAATTTGTCCTCGGCTGCTACATTTCGTTTCAAATCATCAAAAATCAAATTTTTTAGCATCTTATCCGTACTGGCTTTAACTGATGAGGCATATTGATATAGCGCATCTAAATCTAACGTCAAAGAAAAGTCGGCAATTTGTTGTCCAACAAGTTCATTACCTGTCGTTATGATTGGAGAGCCTATCTTCTCTTGATAATTATCGGAGAAGAAGATTTGTTCGTCGCAGTTAATAAGGGTATGGACAACAATATCCTCAATGCGGAATATGTGCCAGATTGAATAAGCTATTGATTTACTATGAAATCCATCAGCCCCAATAAACGGCATGGCATTAAAATCTTCCCGGCATAAATCTGCTTTTAACTGACTGAGTATATTGAATAATCGTCTGCGTAATAGTAATAGATTATCTATCCCCACTTGAAAAGTTGTTTCACTGGAGAGTTCGTCTTTTATATTGAGGCATAGTTTACACAGTTCGTCACCCATACGCGATAGCTATTCTTCCTTACGGTTGCCTTCTATCACTTGATTTATCAAATCCCGGACTTCATCATCCGACATTTTTCTATCTCTTACAAGAGTGCTTATCACTCCACGAATAGAATTATTGAAGTATCGTTGTACGACATTTTTCAGATTGTTGCCACAATATTCCTCTCTTTCTATAAGCGGATAGTATATAAATCCGTTGTTTCCTGCGGGCTTATGCCCTAAAAAGCCCTTATCGACAAGAAATTTCACAAAAGTGGATATGGCTGTTCTGCTTGGACGAGGTTCTGGATAAGTGGCGATAATCTCCTTAACGGTAGCTTCGCCCTTTTCCCAAAACTTGTTCATTACTTCTTCTTCGCGCTTGGTAAGTTGTTCCATTATTAATGAAATTTATATCTGCAAAGTTAGTCTAAATAAATTAGTCAAACAAGCGTATACGGGTAAATTTATGATTTATACACAAAAACTTTTGTCTGTTATCAATTAATACTCTTATATTTAATTATAAGAATGTACAAAAAAGCAAGAAGAATAATCACTTCTACTACTCCTCTTGCTAACATGATTTATATTTTTATACCTTTTGGTCGATTCTCATCTTTCGCATATAATCCTGGTCGCCCGATAATGATATGGTCAGCGATGAAATTTCCCGATGGACTTCGCTCATTTGCCGGACTGCGTATCTGCGAAGCATTTTCGGTATGTTGTGATGGTTCGTTCCGTACACCACTTGCATCCGGTTTGACCTCCTGCCTTTCATTCTCCTTTTCGGTAACATCCGGTGTAGGCGGTGCAAGTTCCAACTGAATCTTTCGGTCAAGCGCAGCAAGTTCGGATTTCAACTGTTTCAGTTCGTCCTCCTTCTTCCACACTTTGCCCGCTATTTCCTGCAACTGCGGAATCTCCTTTTCCAGTACCTCATTCTTCGCCTTGTACTGGTCGATGATGGACGGAATCCTCTCCAATGCGTTCAGGAAATTGCGTGCGGCGGCTATCGGATCAGCCATCGCAAGATGCCCGTTGTTGTAGGTGTACTTGTAGTTTCCCTCCACCACAAAGCGGTTGTCAGTAAACTCCAGCCCTTCTTTGAGAATCCGTTCACTGACCACCTTTATCGGAAAACCGTAAAGTTCCCCGACAGCCTTGTACAGTCCGCCCGTCGTGGCATTCTTAGCGATTTCCTGCAAACGCTTACCAATAACTTTCTCGTCTGTTGAATCCACGCCGTCCACCTTTACAAGATTAAGGCGGCTACCTTCCTTATCAGTCTGCACAACGGAAAGAAAACGATTCCAGTCTTCCGTCATGGCATCAATGAATGCCGTATTGTTGCGCAGTTCTCCCGTCTTGGATTCCAGCTTGAACTCCGAATCGCGCTTACCCTTGTTGAACGACTTGCGTTCCCCTTCGAGCGAGGCGATACGCTTTTCCTGTTTCGCCTTATCGAGCAGGTCTGTATTGCCGGAGAGCAATGCCATATACTCCGAGAAATTCATGCCCGATTTCTCGTCCATCGCTCCCTCGTCGATGGTACGTGCGCCCATCGCTCCGCTTTTAAGCTGCGATATGAACGTCTGCTTGCAATGCAACAGGTTGAACTTGTAGCTGTCCAGTGACTTTTCCACGGCGTAAATGATGACATCCACGTTGTTCCCGGCAAAATGTTTGGCGATCTCGTTGCCGGCTCTAACTCCACGTCCGTCACGCTGTTGCAGGTCGGACGGTCGCCACGGTGTATCAAGATGATGGATAGCCACACACCTTTTCTGCGCGTTTACGCCCGTTCCGAGCATACTTGTGGAACCGAACAATACACGCACCGTCCCGGCGTTCATGGCATCTATCACCGCCTTGCGAGCCTTGTCGGTCTTGCACTCCTGAATGAAGCGCACCTCACTTGCCGGTATGCCGTAGTCCTCCGTCAGTTTTCGCTTTATCTCGCTGTACACGTTCCACCCGTCGCCCGGCTGGTATGTCCCCAAATCCGAAAAGACGAACTGCGTTCCCTTGTGCGCATCGTATTTATGGTAATACTCCGCTATCGTCTTGGCGCAGTGTGAAGCCTTGTTGTCGGGGTGGTCTTCATAATTGGGGTCTATCATGCGCATGTCAAGTGCCATCTTCCGCGCGTAGTCGGTGGCGATGAGCATCTTTGCTTTCTCCTCCGTTTCAGACAGCGGCAACCTGCCCAACAGCGTAGCGTCGCCCGTCTTCGCAAATTCCATCAGTTGTTTGATGAAATACTCTTGGTCGGGCGTAGGCGGTATGTGGTGTAGTATCTCGTTCTTGTGCGGACGATCCACACCCACGTCCTCCGCTGTGCGGTAGTCGGTGATTTCGTTGTAAAAGGCGGCAAGCTCCGGAACTTTGATGAAGTAGCGGAAACGCTCTTTCTGTACCACATTATTTGTCACGTTGAACTCGAAGTCGGTCGTCTTCTTGGCGAATATAGCCGCCCATGCGTCGAAGCAGCGGATGTCTTGCCGTTCCAGCTCCTTCGGACGCAGATATTTGAAGAGCAGGTACAATTCCGTCAGACTGTTGGATATGGTCGTACCGGAGAGGAATGTCGCCCCCAAGTCCTTGCCAGTACGCTCCTGTATGGTGCGTATGGCAAAGAGCATATTCAGGGCTTTCTGGCTCCCTTCCGAGTTTCCCAACCCCGCCACACGGTCATGCCGGGTATTGAAAGTCAAGTTCTTAAATTGGTGCGATTCGTCAATGAAGATATGGTCGATACCCATTTGCTTGAAGTCCACCACGTCATCCGTGCGCGACTTGATGGCGTGTTCCACCTTCTCCAGCTTCGCTTCAAGGTTGTGTTTACGTTTCTCCAGCCCTTTCAGCATCGCCCGCGACACGTTCTTGCCCTGTTGCCGCAAGACTTCGAGGTTTTCCTCTACCGTGTCAAGCTCCGCTTGCAGTATGCGCTGCTGCAACTCCGGCGACTGCGGTATTTTCCCGAACTGGTCGTGCGACATGATGACGCAATCATAGTCATTGTTCTTGATGTTGTTGAAGAAACGCACGCGGTTGGCAGTCGAGAAGTCCTTTTCCGAAGCGTAGAGGATGCGGGCATTCGGATAGGCAGCCTGATAAGTGGCGGCAATCTCCGCGACATTGGCTTTCAGACCGATAATCATCGGCTTATGCGCCAAGTTCAGACGCTTCATTTCATGCGCTGCAATGCACATTATCAGCGTTTTACCAGTTCCCACTTCGTGGTCGCATATTCCGCCGCCGTTCTGTTTGAGCATCCAGACGCAATCCATCTGCGAAGGGTAAACGCTTTTGATTCCCCGGCTTGCCAGCCCTTTCAGATTGAGGTCGGGAAAGGTCTGGTGCGAGCCGTCATACTTCGGGCGCACGAAACAGTTGAACTTGCGGTTGTACATCGTCGTGAGCCGTTCCTTGAACTGTGGCGACTGCTCTTCGAGCCATTCGGAAAACCCGTTGCGAATCTCGTCAATCTTGGCGTTGGCAAGCTGGATACCTTCGCTGTCACGCACCTTGATGTCGTTGCCGTGTTCGTCCTTGCCAATGGACTTCATCATGTCGGGACAGGTGTTGTGTAGGGCGTGTTTCAACAGGTGCATACCGTCATAGTTCCGGTAATAGCCCTTCACCAGAAACTCGTCCGTAATCTTCATGGTGCGGTAGCCGCACGCCACGGAAAACTCGTCCATGCTGGCGGAATAGGCGATTTTCACGTCCGTGCCGAAAAGATGGCTCATGTAGGCGGCATACACGCCTGTTGGAATCCATCGTTCCCCGAAGTTGAAGTCGAGGTCTTCAAAGGCGATGCGCTGCGGTTCGGCATCCTTCAGCGCGTCCAACGCCTGCTTTATCTCCGGCAACCTTTCACTTTCCGGATTGTTTCCCATCCATGCCTCTATGCGTTCCGCTTTCTCTATCACGTTCCCCGCAATGAAGCGATCTTTAATCTCGTAACCGGTTACGAGGGGATTGTAGAAGATACGCCCTTTGAGGGCATTGAGCAGCTCTTCTTCCGTACTGTCGGTTATCTCCCGCATATAGTCGAGATTGACCGTGCCGAACTTGTTGAGCGAAGCGGACAAGGCTTCTTCGGGAGAACCTGCGTTGGCGTGGTTCTCCACCGAGAAGGAAACGGGACGCTCGAAGATGTCCGCCTTGACAAACTTGCCGTCCTCAGCACGTTCCAGCGAAAGGATGTCGCGCCCTCCGGCATCCATCATCACCAGTTTCACATTCTGTCTGGCGTTGAGGTTGCCGTAGCGCATGACAAACTCGTCATAGCAGGT
Source organism: Bacteroides sp. f07 (assembly GCF_042854785.1). NCBI lineage: Bacteria > Pseudomonadati > Bacteroidota > Bacteroidia > Bacteroidales > Bacteroidaceae > Bacteroides > Bacteroides sp. f07. The sequence goes on from NZ_BAABXI010000002.1 coordinate 176,476, forward strand.
GTTCAACGCCTCGCGTTGCGCAGACCCTTCATCGTGATACTCCGCCTCATAGCGGTAAAGCCGCTCGTATGAATCACGGAGTGACACATACAATATCGCTTTCTCCTTCTGGTAGCCGGTCAGGTCAAGCGGTTGGAAGGTCGCGCCGTAAGGCGTGAGGTCTTTCAAATAGCCGAGATTGCGCGAAGTATCCAGTACCATAGAGCCGTCACGGTGGTGTGACTCCAGCAGACCGTTGAACGGACGGGGAGAAAGGTCGAGAGGTTCATCCTTCGGCTTTTCCATTTCAAATTCCGGGAAAAGGGAAGTCGCCGGTTTCACACTTGCATTATTGTCCGTAACGTGATCGGGGGTGACTTCCTGCTGTGCTTCGGGCTGTTTCCTCGCTTCTTTTTCCGGCATGTCAGGAGCGGCTTTTACATCCGTGCCGTCCACCCGTTGTTTTTCCTGATGTTCCGCAGCCAGCCGGCGAAGTTCCTTGCGCCGTTCAGGTGTCAGCCCCATCATCATCTCGTAAAAGCCGTTGATGGGGGGATTGGTTTCCCAGTCCAGTGTGGCATAAATATCGTCAGGGTCGCTTTGTTTCACGGTATTCTCCGGCTTTGTTTCCTTGTTCCCGTTTACAGGTCTGGCAATTTCAACAGGAGGAGCAGCCGTAACCTGCGGCTTGGGATTAGGTACAGCTCGTTTTGTCGTGTTTCCTTTCTTCGCCGTCTTTTTCTTTTTGACAGGTTCTTCTATGGGCATTCCCCAAAGGTCAAGCAGGGTGAGCTGCACGGCTGCCGAGTGATTTTGTTGGCGTGGCTCTATTTCCGGTTTTTCCTTTATCGGTTGCGCCTGCGGTTTATCCACGTGGATTTCTTCTGCCCGTGCCGAAGATACCGTTTCCAGCTTTGCAGTTTGGGTTTCCACCTTTGCTTCAACGGCAAGCCGTTCCCGTGCCTGCCCGATTGCACCCGAATACAGGCGCATGACAAGCCTCATGTGGCAGTCCTCGTCAAGCATACGGCGCAAATCCCCGGCGATGCCTGCGGTTTTGTCCTCGTGCAGATAGACCATAGCGGGCTTGCCGTAAGGGTCGGTATCGAGTTTTGCGGTCGTATGCACGATACGTTCGGGATGATGTATGAAATAGGCGTTGTCCGTCAGGTTTGTCTTCGTATCCGTCTGTATCACGGTCAGCAGCCGTTCATCCTGCGACAGTTCCGTTTTGTGCAGGTTTTTTTGCAGGATTATCAGGTCGCTGCCCACCTCTGTCCCCGCGTTGTCCGAAAACAGGTTGTTGGGCAGGCGGATTGCCGATACCAGATTCGCCTGACTGAAAAGTTCGTTGCGCACGGAGGTCTTGGCACTGTTCAGTACTCCCTGCGACGTGATGAAAGCCACGATGCCGCCGTCGCGCACCGTGTCCAGTCCTTTTAGGAAAAAATAGTTGTGGATGGCTTTCTGTGCCGAGCGTCTGCCGAAAGATTCACTCCTTTGAAATTCAGCGTCAAACACGGCTATGTCACCGAACGGGATGTTGGACATCGCCAAGTCGAAATAGTTGTTGAACGGCTTTTCGATTTTCTCAAAACCGTCTATGCGCATCTTCTTGTCGGGGTGGAGCTGTCGCAGGATCGTACCCGTGAGCAGGTCTTTTTCAAACGCCATCACATCCGCGTCGGGATTGTGCCGCAGCACGGCGTCCACGAACACGCCGACACCAGCCGACGGCTCTAGCACACGCGACGGGCGGACACTGTAATCCGCCAGCACATCGGCTATGGTGTCGGTTATCTCTTTCGGTGTGTAGAAAGCTGTCAGCACGGACGCTTTCAGTGAATCCACAAACCGTTTGTACTCCATGTCGTCCCGGCTGTTCTCCCGTATCAGCCTGTGCAGTTCCACGGTAGGGGCAAACAGTTCGAGGTCGGATTTCGCCCAGTGGACGGCATCCGTCAGTTCCCTTGCAGGATTCAGAATACATTTCAGACCGCCGAAACCGCAATACTTCCGGAGTATTGCCCGTTCTTCGGCTGTCGCCGTTCTCTGCTCTCTCTCAAGGATGAATGCCGTCCGTATCGCCTCGATATTGTCCCGCAGCTTCTGTTTGCGGTTAAACGCCATACTCCTCTATATAGAGGACAGCAGCCCCCGTCAGCTCCGTGTAGAGCAGGTCATAATCGGGCGACAGGGCGAAATTGTCGTCCGAGAGGTCATAAATGGAGAATACGTTTCCGACAAGCGGCAGCAGTTTTCGGGTAAAGGATTCACGCTTCGTTTCCGGCACGTCGCCGGCAAACTCGTTCTCCACGACCTCGCGCAGTATGGCGTACTTGGAGTAGCGAAGCCCCTCCAGCAATGTGTTCATCGCCAGTTCCTGCGCCCCAGCAGCAGGATAGCCTTCAAGCCTTGCCCGTTCATACGTTCCTGCGGCACGGTCGGCGCGTTCACGAATGAAGGCTTCGTCGGTCGCCTGTTCAAATTTGTTCGTTCTGAGATAGTCCAGCAGGTACAGACCGTAGTAGGAAAAGTCGGTCTGCCCCTCGTTTTTCTTCTTGTTGTTCATTACTTTGGAATTTAGTGGATTAGTAGATAATGACCGGGATAATTGTCCGAAAGGAGAAAGAAAAGGCACTCGGTATCCCTCCGAGTGCCACCACTAAATCCAAAGTATGAGTGTAATCCGGTATCGAAGAACAGTTCATTACTCTGAATCAGTGGCAAAGTTAACACTATTTCTTCCGTCCTGAAAATTTCTTGGTCGTTTTCCTTTCGGGGAACACGAAAGTCGTGTTGTAGCCCTCGTCAAAGGCAACCACGGCATCGAAACTCTTGCCCTGCTTGCTCTTGAAGCCTTTGAGCAGCTTCGTGTGTCCGTCGGTGAGCAGGTCTTTGATTTCTTCATCGGTGAGGATACGGTTTGCCTTCAGGCGGAACACGGGCAGTCCGCACTCCGCGTTGTCGCAGCGGACGACCTTGCCGTAGAACTGCATACTTCCCGTTCCGCACTTGGGACATTTGCAGCTGGAATCCCTGCGGGCGAACAGCTTGTCGCACGAGAGCAGTTCGGAGGTAATTTCCCGCGTGTACGCCTCTATCTCCTTGCGGAAGGTATCGGCAGGAAGTTCCCCGCGCTCAATGCGTGCCAGTTCCTTCTCCCATTCGCCCGTCATGGCAACGTCGGCGATGCGCATCGTCTTCACAACCGAGTAGAGGGCAAGCCCCTTTTCTGTGGGTACGAGCGATTTCTTGCAGCGTTCCATGTAACCGCGTTTGAAGAGCGTTTCGATGATCGCTGCACGGGTAGCAGGCGTGCCGATGCCGCAGTCCTTCAAAGCCTGACGCAGCGCATCGTCCTCAATCTCCTTGCCTGCCGTTTCCATAGCGGACAGCAGGGTGGCTTCGGTATGCAGCGGTTTGGGTTTGGTCTTTCCCTCCGTGATGGAGGCGGCTTTCAGTGCCAGCGTATTGCCTTCCTGCCAGCCGGGGATGATGGTTTCCTCCTTGTCTTCCTCGCCATAGACAGCACGCCACCCGGCTTGCCTGATGATGCTGCCCTTTGCCACAAACTCCACTCCGGCACACTCCGCCGTGACGGTAGCGGTGTCCTTGACACATTTTTCAGAGAAAGCCTCAATCATGCGTCCGGCTATCATCTGATAGATGATATTGTCCTCTTTGGATAGGAACAGCGGTTTCTCGCCCGTGACGAGTAGGGCATGGTGGTCTGTTACCTTGCCGCCGTCCACGCTGCGGCGTGTCGGCACTGCCTTCGGATTGACTTTGTCTTTCCATTCGGGCAGGTTGCCGATGAAGGCGAGCAGCTTGGGAATTTCCGCAAACACGTCGTCGGGAATATAGCGGCTTCCGGTTCTCGGATAGGTGATGAGTTTTTTCTCGTAGAGCTTCTGCGCAATTTCAAGCGTCTGTTCCGCTGTGAAGCCGTGCTTGGCATTAGCTTCCTTCTGGAGCGTGGTCAGGTCGTACAGGAGCGGAGTGTCCTCCGTCTTCTCCTTACGTTCTGCTTTCGTGACAGTAGCTGTGCCTGCTTCCTTTACCTTGTTATATAGTTCCGTCGCCGGCTCTTTCTCTTTCCATTTCTCGGAAGAAGAGAATTTCACCACCTCGCCGTTGCCATCGTCAGCGGCAATATGGAGCTGCCAGAAAGGTTCTACCGTGAAACGACGGTTCTCCCAGTAACGTGCGCACACCATCGCCAGTGTGGGTGTCTGCACCCGTCCGACGGAGTACGTGCCGTGTCCGGCGGCGATGGAGAGTGCCTGCGTGCCGTTGATGCCCACAAGCCAGTCAGATTCGCTCCGTGCTTTGGCGGCAAGGTAGAGGTTGTCATACTTGCTGCTGTCTTCGAGGTTGCGTAATCCCTCACGGATAGCCTTGTCGGTGAGCGAGCTTATCCAAAGGCGCACGAAAGGCGTGGCGCATCCGGTATAATGATAGAGGTAGCGGAAGATAAGTTCTCCCTCGCGCCCTGCATCGGTCGCTACGATGATCTGTTCACTTTCCTTGAAAAGACGGGCGACGGTTTTTATCTGCGACACCACGCCGCTGTCGGGCTTGTAGCCCTTCTCGGTCTTTTCCTGACGGGGAATGAGCGTGAAGGTTTCGGGAATGACGGGCAGGTTGTCACGGACGAAGCCGCGTATGCCGTAGCCGTCGGGCATGGCAAGCTGGACAAGGTGTCCGAATGCCCATGTCACGGCATAGCCGCCTCCCTCGAAATATCCTTCCTCTCTTTTTGTCGCGCCCACGATGCGGGCGATTTCACGTGCCACGGATGGCTTTTCTGCAATGATTGTCTTCATGCTGATTACTTTTTTATGAATGGTTACTTTGGATTTAGTGGCGGACACGGGATGTTACATCTTCATGCCCTTGTTGTTTCTCCTCTGAGGCTTCTCCTGCTGCTTTTGCTGTTTGTCGTCTTTCGGGGCGGTTTGCCCTTTTTGCAACGGCTCTTTCAGGTTCTTGGTCGCCTCGTTGGTCTTGCCTTCGCTGTTCACGGCCACCTGCGTGCGGCTCTCGTTGGACGGGGCGACCTTCTGCGCATTGTCGGGGTTGGTGTCATAGCGGTACGGGCGTCCCTTCTCCGGGTTGAACTTGATGTACATCGTGGCGTGGAAGCCTTGCTTGTCGGTCACGTTCTCCAATTTGATGGTTTTGCCTGCCGCATAGTCGGCTTTCTGTTGCTCCGTGAAATTCACACCGCTCCATTTGCTGATGGGACGGATGCTGCCGTCGGCGTTCGTCCACGTGTTGCGGCGTTGCTCTTTCTGTGGGGCTGCGGAGTTTTCCATGCCTTGCGCCTGTCCCTGTGTGGGATTGTTCTTGGCTTCTTGCGTCTGTGCGGTACGGGGCGACCTGCCTGTTCCCGGTACGAACTCCACGCCTCGCTGTTCCACGTTTACTTGGAGGGTGGTGACGAACTTCCTGCCGTCGTTCCGTTCGATGAGCTTGTCGCGCACGGGCAGCCCGGCACGCAGCATATCCTGTTCCTGCTTGGTGATTTCCGTCTTGCCGATACTCTCCGGTATGCGCACCTTGTTTGCAGGAATGTCCGTGATTTCATTCGTCTTGCGGTCTATACTGATGAACGAGGGTATGATTTCACCCGTTTCCCTGTCCACGATGTCCACGACCCTGCCGAGGTTGCCCGTTTCGCGCAGGTTCTTACGGTCTTCGTCGGAGAACTTGTGTTCCTTGTACTCGTCGAGTTTCTGCTCCTTGCGGATGAAGTGCGGCACGAGGCTGACATTGCCCTCGCTGTCCTTCTTGAAGGAGAGGCGGGCATCCAGTTCAAAAGCCTCGCCGCCGAACTTGGGCGACACTTTCACCAAATCGGACTTGCCGTAGTTGAGCATCTTGGTCAGGTCGCCGGACTTTTCAAGGTCGTCACGTTTCACGCCCCATTTCTCCTCCAGCTCCTGCCAGTTGATTTTGCTCTCGTCGATGGGTTGGTAGCCCCGTCTGCCTTGCGCCTGTTGTTGCGGGCTTTCCTGATTCTGTTCCTGTTTCTTTTCCATTTCTTCCTGTTTTTGCTCCGTTTGTTCCGCCTTTTCGGTAGTCTGCTCTTCCTTTACCTGCTTTTCGTAGCCGGAGGTGTCCACCTTGTGGGGCGCGAGCAGTTCCTTGTTGGCTTCGGGGGCTTTCAGCAGATCTTTCATTACCTCCAGCAGTTTGTCGGCTTGGTCTGCCGCGACACGGTAGAAACCGAAGCGGCTCGGCTCCTTGCACTGCCGGAAGAAGTTTTTGAAGAAGTTGTCCAGCACATCGCCGTGGCGGTCGAATTGCAGGAAACTCTGCGCGTTCTCCGCTTTCGCGGGGGTACGCTTTGGGGAACCGTCGGCATCCAGCCCGGCTACCACGCTGATTTCGCCCGTCTTCTCGTCACGGACTATCAGCACATCCTTTTCGCTTTTTTTCTTTGCCATCTGAAAAATGTTTTAATGGGTTATTTTTGAAAGAAGTTATGGATACGAGCCTTGTAGAAGGCTATATCTTCTTTTTTGAAGTCCTTTACGTGTCCGGAAAGGAACGTCAGCACGTCCTCCTCGCTGTAATAGGTCTTTTTGCCGAGCGTTTTGTACGGTAGCGCGCCGATGCTGCGGTAGCGTTGCAGGGTACGCTTGCTGATTTGGAGCAGCATACAGAGGTCTTGGTTGTCGAACATCCTGATACGTTCCATCGGGTTCGGGGCTTTGCCGGACGGTTGCAAGGAAAGCAGCAGTTCGTCCTGACGGTCGAGCCGTTCCATCAGTTTCTGCATCCAGCTCTCGAAATTGTTTCGGGTAAGCAGTTCCATACGTCACGTCCTCCTTCCTTTGGGTTTGCCGCCTGTGCGCAGTGTGTGGTTGCGTTTCAGTTCCGTCGGTGTAGCCTCCTCCTCCACAACGGTGCAGTCAGCAAGCAGGCGGTCGATTTCAGACTGGCGGTAGCGGCATTTGCCGCGCAGTACCACATAGCCGATGCGCTGTTCGCTGCGCATACGCTGGAGGGTACGGCAACTCACGTTCAGCAGGTGCGCAGCCTCACGGGTGGTCAGCAGCCTGTCGGGGGATTCTCCCTTGCTTTCGCCGGAAACGGCACGCACGTGTGCCGCTATCTCGGCTATCTGTTCCGTCAATGCGGTAAAGGCGGAACTCTCCATTGTTATCACTTTCATATTCAGTCCTTTCTTTTGGTTTCTGCGGCAAAATTCGGCAATAAACAAAAGGGGCTTTAACAGCTCACTACGTGTCTCACGTAAGATTTTTATCCGAAATGGCTCCGTAACCCGGACAGACGGCGCAACATACAGCCTTTCAGCGGGAAACGATATGCGTTCATGAGGATGGCGTTACCTTTGCGGCAAACCTGAAATGTTTTGAATATGGAAATTGTATCTATCGAGAAAAAGACCTTCGAGATGATGGTGGCGTCTTTCAACGCCCTTTCGGAGAAGGTGGCCGCCCTGAGGCGCAAAAGCGACGGCGGACGGTTGGAAAGGTGGCTCACAGGCGAGGAGGTCTGCGGGCAGTTGAGAATCAGCCCGCGCACGTTGCAGACGTTGCGCGACAAGCGGCTTATCGGCTACTCGCAGATAAACCGCAGGTTCTATTACAAGCCGGAAGAGGTCAGACGGCTGATTCCGCTTATCGGTACGCTCTATCCCGGCGGCAGATAATCTTATTATTCACCCACTGAATCCAAAATTATGATGAACGAGAACAACGATGTTTTTACGATGGAGGACGAGCCGCTTGCCACCGCGATACAGAATATGCGCAAAGGCTCTAAATGGCTCTCTGCATTTTTGGAAAACTACCGTCCGCCGCTGGACGGGGAACGTTACCTGACGGACAGGGAGGTGGCGGAACTGCTCCGCGTGAGCCGCCGTACCTTACAGGAATACCGCAACAACAGGGTGCTGCCCTTTATCCTTTTGGGAGGAAAGGTACTTTACCCCGAATCGGGATTGCGTGAACTGTTGGAGGCGAATTACCGCAAGCCGCTGGAATAAAGAAAGCATGAAAACGAAAAAAGGAAACGGACAACTCAAATTGGGCTGTCCGTTTCCTTTTTGTCGGTATGTACGCGTGTTCAACAATACCCGGCTTTCCCGTTCTGTATGAACATCACGTATGCCTGTCGCTTGTCCTTCGAGAGAGCTTTGTTCACAAGCCACGTGCGAAACACGTGCGTGCAGTAGGTGTTCAGCCGGAAAGCAATGGGTATGATGATTTCAAGCGAGAAAACATCCCCGTACAGACCGTTTTCAAGCTGTATGTAGCGGCACACCTCGTAATCGCTCAGCACGTCCGTCTTGCGGACGGCTTTGATGGCGGCGTTCACTGCCGGGACACCCGTGTGGAACAATCCGGCGATTTCTCCGGCGGTCATCCAAACTTCGTTACCGGTTACGCTGACGGTCTTGTCTTCTATAATGATTGTGTCACGTTTCATGGCGTCTCTGTTTTTAGATGGTGCAACCTGCAAATTCCTCGACACTGTTCAACCTTGCGGCAAGGTTCTCCATGTCTTGGTTGAGCTTCTCTTTGGTGATTTTCGCGTATATCTGCGTTGTTTTTATACTCTTGTGTCCCAGCATGGAACTGACCGTTTCGATGGGTACGCCGTTGGAGAGGAACACCGTCGTGGCTGCCGTGTGACGGCTTTGATGCCATGTGATGTGCTTGGTGATGCCGCAACGCTTGGCGACGACACGGATTCCGGCAAGGCACGTGTTGTAGTGGGGAACAGGAAAAATCCTGCCGTTTTCGCACAGCCCCCGGTATTTGTCGATGATGCGCTTCGCTATGTCAAGCATACGGATGTTGGACACCACACCCGTTTTCTGGCGATTGATGTTTATCCATTCGTGTTCGTCAAAGTAGGTGCGGATATTCTCTTCCGTCAGGTTGCGCATATCGGCGAACGACAAGCCCGTGAAGGCGCAGAACAGGTATAGATCACGGTACAGTTCTTGCTTCGCATTCTTCAGCTTGCCTTCCATTAGCAGGCGGATTTCATCTTTCGTCAGAAAGCTGCGGGTCGTTTCCTCCTTCTTGATTTCGTATTCCCTGAACGGATCGCGTGTGAGCCACTCGTTGTTGATGGCGATAAACACCATCGTCCGAAGCGGGCAGACATACAGCCACACGGTATTGGTGCAGCAATGTTTGTCCGTTCGCAGAAACATCTCGAAGTCGGAGATGAAAGCGGGAGTGAGCTCCTTCAAGGCAATATCCTTCACGTGGTAGCGGATGGTGAGGAACTCTTGCAGGTGCTTGTAAACGATCTTGTACTTGTCAAACGTGCCTTTGGCTTTCATGCCTGCCTCCACCTGCTTGGCATAGTCCTCGTTGTGTTGCCGGAACACCTGCAACAGCGTGTGGTAGCGGTGTTCCAGTCCGAGAAAGGCGTTTTTCACCTTTTCCGCAGTGACGAAGTTGTCACGCTCCATGATTTCCTGATAGTGCTTGTTGATGCGTACACGCATTTTGTCGAGCATACGGTTCGTTTCGAGTGCCGCCGTGCTTCTGCCCGTGACACGTCCTCCTTTGGTGTCCCACAGCTTGGGATCGACGGTCAGTTTGCAACTGAACTGCGTCTGGCTGCCGTCCACCGTGATGCGTCCCATGACGGGTACTGTTCCGTCCTTTTTCACTACCTGACGTTTGAGGTAGTAGATTACTGAAAATGTACTCTTCATCGTCCTTAATTTTTTTAGGTTCAAAATTAGTCGGTGAAGAATCCTTAGTCGGTACGCAAAACACGGAGGAACGGCGCAATCTTTTTCCGTAACCGGATTTGTTGCGTGAGTTGTCAGTAACTCACTATATCACAATGCCTTGTTTTGCCATTCGTACCCATTTTGTTACCTATATGGTGTGGTTACGAACAAGTAACGTAGCGACGTCTTGACTTGGCTTCGGCAAGGATTGTGGTGGCGTTGGAGATAATCGGCAGCTTAAATGAAACCTCTGTAAATCAATTCTATTACTTCATTCTTCCTTATTCCACTTTTTTGTAGTAACTTTGTATAAAAATTCAATAAGGAAGTAGAAAACAATGCAATCTAACGAATATACACTCCCCAATGGTTTGCGTATTATCCATGAACCGACTCTCTCAAAAGTAGCTTATTGTGGTTTTGCCATTGATGCCGGAACACGCGATGAGGCGGAGAACGAGCAGGGTATGGCTCACTTTGTGGAGCATCTCATTTTTAAGGGGACGGAGAAACGGAAAGCCTGGCATATCCTCAACCGGATGGAGAATGTTGGGGGGGACCTGAATGCTTATACTAATAAGGAAGAGACGGTCGTTTATTCCGCTTTCTTGACCGAACATTTGGAACGGGCCCTCGAGTTGTTGGGGGATATTGTATTTCATTCTACTTTCCCCCAGCATGAGATAGAAAAAGAGACAGAAGTCATTATTGATGAAATCCAATCATATGAAGATACTCCTTCAGAGCTGATATTTGACGATTTCGAGGATATGATATTCCGCAATCATCCGTTGGGAAGGAATATTTTGGGCAAACCGGAGCTGTTGCGGAGTTTCCGCACTGAAGATGTCCTTTCGTTTACCCGCCGGTTCTATCAGCCGGGGAATATGGTATTCTTCGTGCAGGGGCAATATGACTTCAAGAAGATAATCCGCCTGGCGGAAAAATATCTGTCGGATATTCCCGCAGTGGAAGTGAACAACCGTCGTGTACCTCCTCCGCTTTATGTCCCCGAGCATTTGACGATTGCAAAGGATACGCATCAGGCACATGTAATGATTGGCAGCCGTGGGTATAATGCCTATGATGACAAGCGTACGGCTCTCTATCTGCTGAATAATATCCTCGGTGGTCCCGGCATGAACAGCAAACTGAATGTAGCCCTTCGTGAGCGCAGGGGACTGGTTTATAATGTCGAATCCAACCTGACTTCTTACACCGATACAGGGGCTTTCTGCATTTACTTCGGAACCGATATTGAAGACATGGATACTTGCCTGAGGTTGACTTATAAAGAGTTGAAGCGGATGCGTGACACAAAGATGACCTCATCCCAGCTTGCCGCAGCCAAGAAACAACTCATCGGGCAGATAGGAGTGGCATCCGACAATTTTGAGAATAATGCGTTGGGAATGGCGAAAACATACCTGCACTATCACAAGTACGAATCGCCCGAGCTTGTCTTTAAACGTATAGAGACATTGACAGCAGAACAGTTATTGGAAGTAGCCAATGAGATGTTTGCAGAAGAATACTTGTCTACGTTGGTTTACAAATAGCGTATGATGTTACTATGATATAACAGGACCACTAATGAACTGCTAATATTAAATTGACCATGAAAAACTTAACACGAAAAGTCCGGATTTGCCTGGTTGGGCTGATGCTGTCTCTTGCCGTGGCCGGACAACAGAAAAACAATTTTACCTACACGTCGGCTCAGGAACTCCTGCTGGTAGGTAAGGCAACATCAGAAGGTGAATATTTCCATCGGGTAGATACGGCGAAGTATCATTCAATGCCGCCCAGAGTGAAGAAACTTTTCACAAATTCTGCCGGATTGGCAATCGCCTTTACTACGAACAGCCCGGTGATAAAAGCTAAATGGACTGTTCCTGATAACCCGCAGTTACCCAATTTGACACGTATTGCTCAGAAAGGGCTGGACTTGTACATTAAACGGGATGGAAAATGGCAGTTTGCCGGAGTAGGGATGCCGGGTGGCGTAACTACGGAAAGAGTGCTTGTTGACAATATGGGTACCGGAGAGAAAGAATGCCTGTTATATTTGCCTTTGTACGATGAATTGAAGAGCCTTGAAATAGGAGTGCCTACCGATTCGTACATACATAAAGGGCAGAATCCCTTCAAAGAGAAAATAGTGGTGTATGGATCGAGCATTTTGCAGGGAGCGTCAGCCAGTCGTCCCGGTATGGCTTATCCGGCACGTTTGTCCCGTAGCAGCGGATATAATTTCATCAATTTGGGATTGAGCGGTAACGGAAAGATGGAGAAAGAAGTTGCTGAAATGCTGGCGAATATCGACGCAGATGCCTTTATCTTGGACTGTATCCCCAATCCTTCACCGAAAGAGATAACCGAACGTGCCGTTGATTTTGTAATGACATTGCGGCAGAAGCATCCTGATACTCCTATTATCGTGATACAGACATTGATACGCGAAACAGGAAACTTCAATCTGAAAGCCCGCGAGAATGTAAGACGGCAGAATGAAGCCATTGCCGAACAGGTGGAAGTACTGCGTAAGAGGGGTGTGAAGAACCTGTATTTCATAAAAGAAGACCGTTTCCTGGGGACAGACCATGAGGGAACGATTGACGGAACTCACCCCAATGATTTGGGATTCGACCGGATGCTGAAGAAGTATAAACCGGCTATTGGCAAGATTCTGAAGATTAAGTTCAGGGATGAATAAGTATATCATATAGGTGTAGGCAAATGTACCGGTCGTTCGTATAGAATCCTCTATTGGTCTTTAATAACTTTCAGATTTACTATTGCTTTATTATACCTGCTCTTGCTTTTCGCTGGTTAATTTTGTATCTTTACAGGTTTTTGTTTCTTTAGACACAGGTGGGCACCTTATGCAGTGACCATTGTCACTTTGCAACGGGACAACTACCCGAATGCATAAACTATTATAGTTTACTGCACTCAAAATCCTTATTCGCTGCACTGAAAACTCTTAAATAGAACTATAAGATTATGGCTTATTACAATTTAAAAAAGGAACCTGCCTTGACTACAAAAGAAGGGGAAACAGAAACGATGTATGCCGATGTTGTTTATAATGGAACGATTACGGCAGAACGGTTGATCCGCATGGTTGCCAAGAGAACCGGATTTAAGGAAGGGGTGATAGACGGCATCCTCACGGAATTGAAAGATGACGTTTTGCAGTATCTGGGCGAAGGATACCGTGTCGAACTGGGAGAGTTTGGTTTCTTTTCCGCCAAGGTGAAAACTGCCCGTCTGGTGGCAAACAAGAATGATCTTCGTGCCAATTCGGTTGCTTTCAATGGGGTGAACTTCCGTGCTTCCAAGAGCTTCCGGGAAGGTCTTCGCGGGGATTTGGAACGTAAGAAGTCCGTTGATTTCAAAACTTCACGGGAATGGGATAAGGAAACCTTGAGGAGACTTGTCCTGCAACATATCAGACAGCATGGCTTCATTACACGGTCTACTTATACACAATTGACGGGGCGGTTGAAGAATACTGCACTTGCCGACCTCAAATCTTTTGTATCTGAAGGAATCATCAAAAGAGAAGGGCGGGGCAATCAGATGCATTTCATTGCATCCAGTCACATGCCGAGTGACTCAAATATTAGTGAGTGATATTTAAAGTCTATATTCATCTTTTTCAGTTGATGTTTTTGTATTCGTGCGTACGAGTCCAAAGCATTGTTATGTTTAGGCATGACATTGAATCTATTAGGATTTTCTTTATTATAATGAGAATGCTTGAAGAAAATACATAATTGTAAGTACTGTATTCTGTGGAGTGCTTTGAACTATGTGTGTGATTTGTTCGATTAAGGTGCGAAAACTGTTCACCTACCTGAAAAAAACGTTCTCTTGATATACTCTTTTTAGACAAATATTTATTTTTGTATATCACCAAAAAGTCTAATCATAGCCTATTAGCTTCAGAGTACATGAAACACATTTTTAATATTACCTTATTATGTCTTTATTTCTTTATATCATCAGATGTAAATGCGCAAGACATTGAAATCAGGCACTTGTCTACCGCGGACGGACTAACCCATTTCTCTGTAATTTCACTCTATCAGGATGAACGGGATTTCATCTGGTGCGGTACACGGAACGGAGTAAGCTTGTATAATGGCAGGGAGTTTAAGGAATATCGGTATCATAAAGGAGACACAACCAGTCTTTTCTGTAATACAATTACCGCTATTACCGGTGACCGTGCCGGACACGTTTTTCTGCATACCGTATTGGGCATAGCTTTGTTTGATATGACTTTGGATAAGTTTTCGGTACTGTTCAAAGGAGAGGTTTCGGCCATGCTTTATGACAACCAGCTTTATTTTGCCTGTAACAATATCATATACACGTATGAAAGTGGTAAGATAAAACAGCATTATGAATTGCCGGACAGAACAAATCAAATTGTGAGCTTGAGCAGAAATGACGGTCGATTGTATATAGGCACCGAGAGTAATGGCCTTTATATCCTGGTGGATGATGGAGAACTTCAGCATCCTATTCAAAAAGGAAAAATAGGGTCACTTTTCAGAGACAGCCGTAAAAGGTTATGGGCCGGAAGTTGGGATTCCGGACTTTACCAAATCTCAAACGACAGTATTGTACATTACAGCCATCAGCCTGAAGAGGCAGGTTCGATAAGTTCCGATTTTGTCCGCGTCTGTTGCGAAGATAGCCAGGGGCATATATGGATAGGCACTTTCAATGGACTGAACCGTTTTGATGAAAAGACCAAGACTTTTGTGAGTTATCTTCGTCGTGAGAATGAGTCGGAAAGTATATATTCTTCGGTTTGGAGTTTACTTTGTGACCATCAGGGGACTCTTTGGATAGGAACATACTATGGAGGATTATGTTGCATTAATCCCCAAAAGGAGATATTTCACCATTTCCATACATCCCGGCAGGAACGAAAAGGTTTAAGTTTCCCGACTGTGGGGAAAATGATAGAAGATAACCGGAATAATATCTGGATATGTACTGACGGCGGCGGGCTCAATATGTATGATCCTCAATCGGGAAATTTTAAATGGTATTTCCACAGTGATTCACGAAACTCTATATCACATGATAATATAAAAGCATTTTGGTATGATTCCGGCAAGGATGTATTGTGGATAGGAACGCATCTAGGTGGCTTGAGCCGCTTGGATTTGAAAACCGGTATTTTCGCCAATTATTATGCAAAGGAATCGAGAAAAGGGGATTTGCGAACGAACATAATATCAACCATAGTACCTTATAAAGGGAAATTCATACTGGCTACGCAGGGTGGTGTAATGCTTTTCGATCCGGTTACAGGCAGTTATGAGCAGTTGTTTTCGGGCCCTGACGGGATATCCACTATCCAACGGGTGAATAACCTATTGATAGACCATCGTGATATTTTATGGATAGTAGGTAGCGACGGTATATATTCTTATCGGTTCGAAGATGGAAAAATGACCTATTACCAATCAGACCCGTTGAAACCCGGAACGTTATGTAGCCCGCATATTCATAGCTTTTATCTTGATAGCCAGAATAATCTGTGGGTATGTTCCGCTGATAGCGGCATGGATTTGTATGATTATGAAACGGATAGTTTCGAGAACTTTTCCGGCTTGTCTGGCAACTGTGTTTATGGAATGTGCGAACTTCATTCAGGCAATCTTCTGGCTTTGACTAATAGGGGACTTTCACTTTTGAAATTTAAGAAAGACATAGGATTAGTCGTACTTAGCGAATGGGCGATGAAAACGATTAATGAAAATTCCGTGTACCAGTCCGAAGACAGTACGATATATATCGGCAGGGCGGATGGGATGATTTCTTTCAAAGAATCGGATTTGCTGCATCCGTCTATTTATTTCCATATATTTCCATATCGTTTGCTTGTGAACGGGCATGAGGTAGAAGTAGGGGATGATACGGGAATATTGGAAGAATCTATCACTGTGGCAAAAAAGGTTGTATTGAAAAGCTCACAGTCTGTGTTTACTATAGGCTATGCCGCTTCAAACTATTTGCCCGGTGAACCTGAACATTTAGTGTATCAGCTAAAAGGCTTTTCGGACACTTGGACTCCACTTAGGGATAGCCGAGAGATTACTTATACAAACCTGAAACCCGGAAATTATACTTTAATAGTAAAATCAGTGGCTCCGACCGGTGATATGATACCGGAGAGCTTGTTGGGGATAGAAATACTCCCGCCATGGTATCTTACCATATGGGCTTATTTGTTTTATGTGGCCGTTACCGTGTTGGTATCCTATTATTTGATACGCGTATATCACAACAGGATACAATTGCAGGAATCGCTCAAGTATGAACGGCAGCATACGCATGACGTCGAAGAGCTGAACCAGTCGAAACTCCGGTTCTTTACGAATGTATCGCATGAGTTCAGAACTCCGCTGACTCTTATTATTGGGCAGATGGAGACGCTTCTGCAGGGCAAACTTCTTTCGCCGCCTGTTTACCAGAAGTTTTTCAGTATATACAAGAATAGTATTCAGCTCAAAGAACTGATAAGCGAATTGCTTGATTTCAGAAAACAAGAGCAGGGATATATGAAGATGAAAGTTTGTGAAAACGATATTGCCGGTTTCCTTTATGAGAATTATCTTCTTTTTAAAGAATATGCAGACACAAAAGGCATTAAGATGATATTTGAAAAGCCGGATAAACCTGTTTGCCTTTGGTATAATGCCAAGCAAATGCAGAAAGTAGTCAATAACATACTTTCAAATGCTTTGAAATATACTTCTCGTGGAGGAGCCGTCACACTATCGGTTCGTGAGGATGAGAATGAGGTGGTAATAGAAATTGCGGATAATGGATGTGGCGTGGACTCTCAAGAGGTGGAGAAAATATTCGACCGCTTCTATCAATCGAATCCCGATGATTCTGGTACGGGGACAGGGGTTGGATTGGCGCTGACTAAATCAATCGTAGAATTGCATGGCGGTACAATCAAGGCTGAGGGTGCAAAAGGAGAGGGGATGACATTTACCATTTGTCTTAGAAAAGGTAAGGAGCATTTCATGCCCGAACAATTGGAGGAGGAAAATCCGGTTGTAGATGTTACGGGTGACTATTCGCAAGATTATCGTAACGAAGAAATGCCGTTGCCTTTGCTACTGGATGATGATATGACGGTTGAAGATGAAATAGTTCAAGAAAAGGAGAATGATTTAAAAATGCTGGTTGTTGAAGACAATAAACAGCTCAGGGAGTTGTTGGTACAGATATTTACTCCTTTTTACTCTGTGGTGTCAGCAGAAGATGGCGAGGAAGGGCTTGAAAAGGTAAGGACGGAATCTTTCAATATTGTCATTAGCGATATTGTAATGCCGAGGCTTTCGGGAATCGAACTTTGTAAAGAGATAAAGAATAATATGGAGACTTGTCACATTCCGGTTATCCTGTTGACGGCCAGGACAGGGGTCGAGCACAATTTGGAAGGATTGCGGATTGGCGCTGATGATTATATCACAAAACCGTTTAACGTGCCTATTCTCATTTCCAGATGCAACAATATCGTAAAAAACAGATTTATGCTTCAGGAGAAATTCAGCAAACAGCCATTGGTCGGCCCTCAAGCACTTGCGTCCAATCCATTGGATAAGGAATTTCTGGATGAAGTGATTGAGATTATAGAAAAGCATCTGAGCGACAGTAAGTTTAATGTAGATATCCTTGTATCCGAAATGCTTATCGGACGCACACGTCTTTTTCATAAACTGAAAGCTATTACAGGGCAAACTCCTTCTGATTTTATATCAAACATCAGGCTTAAGAAAGCTGCCTTTTGGCTTAAGAATAATCCCGAGTTCAATATTTCGGAGATAGCGTACCGGACAGGATATACTTCTGCCAGATATTTCAGTAAGAACTTTAAGGAGAAGTATGGTCTGATACCTTCTGAATATCGAAAAGAATCATCTGTGCCGGAGCCGGATATGAACGAATCCGTATTCGAATAAACAGGAATCGTATACGCTTCTCCTACGCCATATGTGCTAAATGTTCGTTTCTGGTGCTACGTTTGTTCAGCCCTTATAAATAGGTGATTTGAGAGAATGTCGCTATAATCTTAATATGTAATTTTGAACGGTGAAATGTTAAACTATAATTTAATAATTATGAGAAAAATGACTTATGCATTGATTTCAATCCTTCTGCTTCTGAGTAGTGGCGGATGTGATAACAAAGACGAAGAAACATCAGGCAAAAGACCAAGACCGGAAAATGTGGTTTATTCGGAAGTGATTACGCCGCCATCTATATCTCAAATAGATGAGAGCGGTTATAAAACCTATTATGTAGACAGCCAAACCGGTAGTGACGCCAATAATGGTCTGACTCCCGAAGCACCTTTCCAGACATTGGATAAGATTTCTACTATGGTCAAAGAGTCGGCTACTAAGGTATTATTCAAGAGTGGAGCTGTTTTTAAAGGAACCCTTACTTTGAAAGACTTGAAGGGTACGCCGGAGAAGCCATTCATTGTCGATGTATATGGGGGCAGTGAACGTGCTCGTTTCGAAGGTACTGGAGGAGAACAAGTTGTATTGATACAAGATGATAATATCCGCTTCCGGAATATCTTCATAACTAACAAGACTGGTAAGCGGGGTATGTATATTAGGGCGATAGAAGCGGGAGCCAAGAAAAACATCGAAGTGACAGGTTGCCGCTTTGAAGAAATCAACTGGGCTGGTGATGCAGCTTTTGTAGGCGTGAGCCCGACAAAGCTTGACGTCAGGGCTATCTGTTCTGATGGCAATTACAACAAAGCGTTTGGAGGTCTCGTTATCGAAACAGTTGCAAAAGAGAAAGGCCCCGGATGGTATGAAGATATGTTTATTACCAACAATGAATTCTATCAGGTATCCCGTACCGGCATCATGTTTATTAACCGTTGGGGAAGCCGTACAGGTGTAGGCGAGGGATACAACGAATATATAGATGATGAACATAATTGGTATCCGAACACTAACGTGGTGGTTCAAGGCAATAAACTTCATTATATTGGTGGTGATGGCATCGTCCTCGGTGGTGCTGACAATTCTTTCCTCGATCATAACGTATGCTACTATGCCAACTTCTTAGGGCGTACAGACCAGGCGAGCGTAGGCATCTGGCCTTATTCGAGCCGTAATACCGTAGTACAGTATAATGAATCAGCTTATACACAATGGTGTAATGGCAGCGCAGACGGTGAAGGGCTTGATGTAGACATTGCCTGTAAAAATACCATTGTACAGTACAATTATGTTCACCATAATGTGGGAGGTGGTATTCTTTTATGTAACAATGAGACTGAAAACCATGACGGAACTATCGTGCGCAATAATATCTTTCTTTTCAACGGTGGAGCTCAAAAAGGTTCTTTAGCATCTATCTCGACCAATGTGGGACGTACGGAAATATATAATAATATCGTAATTACTGATAACAAGAACAAACGCGTGTTATTCAGCGATGACTGGGGGAAAAAGGGTAAATCTCATGACATTACTTTCCGTAACAACATTTTTATGTCTACTACACCCACTATCGGCATTTTCGATGATTCATATATAGACAACTGTGTCTTTTTGAATAACTTGTATTACAATCTTGGTAACTTCCAGGCAAACGGGATGGATGCCGGTGCGCTTCTGTACAATCCGGGTATTACCGTACCCAGTGATATGGATGGCTATGATAAGGGAGTTTTTTGTCGTCCTACTGAAGCTAACGTATTCCTTGAAGGTCTCCTGTTTGACGGTATGTTGAATACTGACTTTGCGGGCAATCCTGCTATTGGAATCGGTTACCTAGGTGCATTTGCAGAGTAATTAATTAACTTTATTCTAATATAACATGAAATATTTATTGAATTATTTTTTATTCGCAATCATGCTGCTGGGACTGTCGGCATGCGAAAAAGAAGATAAAGATATGTTTATAGTGGAAGGCGAAAGAAATTTCTCCGTTACTAAAGAGGGTGACATGATATCAGTGATTATGCGAACCACTCAAGATTATCGGGTCACTCCAGAAAACAATTGGTGTATCGTCTTGGCCAAACAGCCTATCGGATTTAAAATACAAGTCAATGAAAACACAACGGTAAGGGAAAGGGAGAATAAAATAACTATAGAATCGAATATTGGTGCTCCTGTAGTCTTGACTGTAAGACAGGAAGCTGGTGAGCTTTTCTTCCGGATGGATGATAGTGAAAAGGCTAAACAATTTGCACAGGAAGGCGGTACACAGACCGTTGCCCTTCAAACCAATCTGGAAGATTACGAAGTGATTCCACTTGGATGGTGTACTATTTCCGAAAAGACAAATGAAGGTTTCAAGATAACAGCAGAGGCCAATTCAGACTTTCGACGTGAGGGAATCTTGTTGGTACGTGCCCAAGGAATGGACGACATTGAGATTCTGGTAAAACAGAATGGTGAGCCGCTTCTGAAAAACCCCTACTTCCTTGACGGCAATTTTGAACCGTGGGTGATTGAGCGGTCGATTGCAACAGTCTTCGTTGCAGGTACTTGGATTCCTGGTTCAATTACTAATCCTGAAAAGAACCGTTACCGTGCCATTAAAATTGATACAGGTGGTGCCAGCCAAGGTTCTATCTTCCAGACTGTAAACGGAATTCCGGACGGTACTTACACGTTGACATTCATTGCATATGCTGGTGGTTCGAGCACTGATGGAAGCAATCTATGGCTCGTGATTATCGATAATGAGGGGAACGAGACGGTAGAGAGCATCTTTGCGGAAGCTCGCGGCGGATGGAAAACTATCACTCGCCAACTTACTGTCACTGGTGGTAAAGTCAGCATAGGGCTTCGCGCCACACGAGGGAGCGATAAAGGTATATGGTTCCATGCACTGGGCTTTGAACTCGAATAATCATAATATAAAAATAGTTAGAATATGAATAATATCAACTCAGATAAAAGGAATAGCCGCATTCATAGCAAATTCCGCCTGTTTACGATTCTATTTTCACTATGCTTGTTATTTCTGGTAAGCACAGTGCACTCGCAGCAAACTGCCACTGCTGTCAACGGGATAGTGGTAGATGAAGCTGGGGAGCCCATTATCGGAGCTACTGTTAAAGTGAAAAATGAGACTATAGGCACTACCACTGATATAGATGGTAAATTCTCATTGAAAGCACCGGTAAAATCAACGCTGATAGTAACTTATATCGGCTATAGGCAAGCGGAGGCAAGAGCCGGTGCAGGCAGTTTTCTTCAAATTACGCTTAAGGAAGATGTTAACGATTTGGATGAAGTGGTAGTAGTTGGTTATGGTACACAGCGTAGAGGTGACCTTACCGGAGCAATCGCATCTATACGGGGCGAGGAGATTCCCTCAACAGCCACTACTACTGTAACACAAGCATTGAAAGGTCAGATTGCCGGTATGAGTTTCAGTCAGACAAGTGATCAACCGGGTGCAAAGGTATCTATACAGATACGTGGAGCAGCCACAAATGCAACACCGTTGATTGTAATTGATGGCATACCCGTGCAGACTATGTGGGAACCGGATGCAAATTCCCAACTGGATTATCGTAAGGGATCAAAGGAGAGTGTACTTGATAATATCAATCCTGATGATATACAAGACATTCAGGTACTTAAGGATGCCAGTGCTACATCTATTTACGGTTCGCGTGCGGCTGGTGGTGTGATTCTGATTACTACCAAAAGAGGATCGACAGGTAGGACTAATGTATCATTCAAGGCTTCATACACCGGACAATGGATAGCCAAGAAACCGGAAGTGTTTGGTGCAAAAGATTATATGAGGCAGGTAAACCGTTACCAGCTTCAACAGTATGTTTACGAGCAGAACTATTATCCATGGGGAGATAGGCCGTTGCCGTCCGAAGCCGACCTGTTGGCTGAATTCCAGCAGAAATATGCAAGTGAACCCAACAAAGGATTTATATTTGATCCTGCGGGCATTGATAATTTCCCTGGTGGAACAGACTGGTATGATGAAGTGACCCGTAAGGGACAAATCCAGAAATATGACCTTTCCGTATCAGGTGGATCGGAAAAGACTGTTTTCCGTGTGTCATTAAGCTACATGGGCAATAAAGGTATTGCTATCAACAACAGCTATGCTCGTACTTCGGGCAGTATGAATATTGATCATACATTCAACAACTGGATTAAGGGAGGTATATCGGCTTCATACTCATCAGTTAATTCTTCGGATGTAGCTCTTGAAGGCTCGTCTGGTACTACCGTACTGTTCCAGGCTGCAAGAGGGTATGACCCTACAGTGCCTGCACGTGATATTGACGGTAATTGGTCTAATCCGGTAATGATGAAGGGTGTCAAGGGGATCAGTCCTCTATCTATTCTGGATGTGACGATGGATACCCAGAAAGAAAGTTTGCTCACCACTGGATACTTGGAGTTAAAACCGGTCAAGGATCTGACTGTTTTAGGGACATTGGGGTATGATCGTAAGTTTGCCAAAACAGGTAGCCATTTTGCGTCTACCACTATACAAGGCGCCGATTATGACGGAATTGCCCAGATAAATCGTGCAGATATAGCCAATATGTATGTTAACTTGAGGGCTACTTATAATAAAGTGTTTGCCAATGACCATTCTTTATCTGTGATGTTAGGATGGGAATATCAACATCAGAATTCAGAAAGTCTGTTGGGGTGGAATACGGGATTCCCTTACGATGGTGTGTTGTGGCATAACCTTGGACTGGGTACTAATGAGCGTCCCAAAGTCGGTTCGTCTAAAAATACAAGCCAGTCGGCTTCATTCCTTGGCCGCTTAAACTACGCTTACAAAGGACGCTATCTGCTTACGGCCAATTTCCGTCGTGACGGTTCTTCCAACTTTGCTCCCAACAAGCAGTGGGGTAACTTTGGCGGTGTGGCTCTTGCATGGCGTATAAGTGATGAGCCTTGGCTCAAAGATATAAACTGGATTTATAATCTTAAGTTGCGTGCAGGATATGGTGTGACTGGTAATGCCGGTAGCCTGACAGGTACTCTGACCTATTATAAGTCGGAATCTGCTTATAGTTATTATTTCAACAACAAGCCAAACAGTGGTGTTCGTTTGGCAGTCATCGGAAATCCGAATTTGTCATGGGAGTCACAATATGATAAGAATATAGGACTTGACTTCGGCGTATTCGATAATCGTTTTGGGGGTAGTATTGATGTGTACGAGCGTACCATAAAAAACCGTATTGGCAATAAGTCGCTAATGTCGTTTCAGGAGGTGAGAGAGTTGAACTACAATACGAAGCGTATCGATAAGACAACAGGTATGGATCTTACCTTGTATGCGGTACCTGTCAGTACCACCGACTTCGAGTGGAACACCCGGTTTACCTTGACTTATTACCGTGATAAGACTACCAAGCGTGATCCGTCACAAGTACTGGATATTCAGGATGCGCCACAATATACATGGAATGATAGATGGTTTCATATCTCTGACGGTTTGTTGCAACCCGGAGAGGTTAATCCCGGACAGTTGGAAACTGACCGCCGTGCCGGTGAAGTGAAGATTAAAGACATCAATGGTTATTTGCGTGATAAGATGGGTAATAAGATATACGATGAAAATGGCAGACCTATGTATTCTAATATGCCCGATGGAATTATTGATAATGCAGACCTTGTGATGAAATACAATAATACTCCTATCCCGTTCAGTTGGACTAACAATTTCCGTTGGAAAGGTTTTGACTTGGGTATTAGTATGTATGGTAAGTTTCATCAGTGGAAAGGTAATGATAAGAAGAGTGGAGCAAATCCGGAGACTTTGCTTTCGGGGGGTAATACACTGGTATACGTGAAAGATCAGTATAGCTATGATAACCTCGACTCTCAAGTGCCGTCGTTCCGTTTCTGGCAGCATGGTGGTGTGGGGTATGGCGACTTCTTTGTTGAGAAAGCATGGTATATCAGGATCGATAATATTACTTTAGGTTATACGTTGCCCAAGAAATGGATAAGAGGAATTTTCAGTTCGGTACGTTTCTATGGTTCTATGAAGAACATTGCTACCATTACTCCTTACAAGGGTGCGGATCCTGAATATGATATATACCTCTATCCGAGTACGAGTTCGTTCACATTTGGTGTTGACATTAAATTCTAACAGATATGAAAATGGTGAAAAATATTTTTGCGTTGGTTCTTAGCCTGTTGATGTTGGGCAGTTGTACCTTGGAACGAACGTCATATAACGAGATTTATCCGGAAAACTTTTATCGGAACGAGGAGGATGTGAACAAGGCGCTTACGGCCCTGTATGTACCTTTCCGGACAGGATGGGGAAAGTTCTATTGTGCTGACCAGTGGGGGTATACTATTATTTCGGATTTTACAACCGGCATGTTGGAAGGTAAATATGCCAATGAAGGGTACAATCATTTTTATGAGCATTGGTGGCGTGAGAACGGCACCGATCTTGGTACTCAATTTGCAGGGAAGATATATCCGCAATATAACGAATTGTCGAGAATAAAGAATGCAATACGCAATATTAATAATAGTTCGGTGAGTGATGTAATAAAGAAAAAAGCGATTGCCGAGGCGCAGTGTCTGTATGGATGGGTAGGATATATTATGTATGACCTCTTCGGTCCTGTTCCTCTTATTACTGATGAGGCACTGGCAGATCCTGAAGCGGAGATATTCATTCCCCGTCTTTCGGACGAAGAATATACAGCTATTATGATTGAGACTCTTGATGAAGCCAGCCGGGTATTGCCTGAGGTGCAAACTGACTGGGGGCGTACTTCCAGAGGAATGGCTTTGATGTTGATGTTAAAATTCCATATGATAAATAAGAATTTTGTAGAGGCGGAAAAGGTAGCCCGTCAATTGTATGCCATGGAAAGTAGCGGTGTATATTCTCTTTTGGGTAACTATGCTTCAGTGTTTGATAAAGCTAATGCCAAAAATAAGGAGATTATTCATGCCATTCCTTGCGGTTCGGGAAATCCTAATTACTGGCTGACACAAGTAATCCCTAGTGATATGGGAGGATTTGAGGCATCAGCATGGGGCACTTTTTTGATGCAATGGAAGTTTTACGACTCCTTTGAAGCAGGTGATGACCGTTTGAATACTATTATCACAGAGTATACACGAAAGGATGGTGGAGTGGTGAAACGTGGCTCGGGTAATCTGATTCGTGGTTGTGCTCCCCGCAAGCTTGGTGCCGACCCTGAGCAGACAGGTTCTGCAGGAACTACAGACTGCATCGTGTTCCGTTATGCTGATGTTTTGCTTTCGTTGGCTGAATGCATCAATGAGAACAATGGCAAGCCGACTCCCGAAGCTATCGGGTTGGTGAACAGAGTGCGCGACAGAGTAAATCTGGATCCTTTGACTGCTGCTCAAACAGCCGACAAAGCGTCTTTCAATAAAGCTATATTGAACGAGCGTTTGCACGAATTCTATTGTGAGGGACTTTCACGTCAGGATCGGATTCGTCATGGAGTGTTTGTTTCTAACTCGCAAGAATTATTCCAGAACAGTCAGAGCGATTGGTATAAAGTACGTTTCCCTATCCCGGCAAAATTTATTAATGAATCGGCAGGTGTAGTGAAACAGAATCCGGGTTATGCCGGATAAGGCTTGAGGCTGGCTGAAGAGCCAGCCCTTCCTTACCAATGTCAAGAAGAAAATGTAAGCTCTATTAATAAACAAAATTAGCTCGTAATGAGAATATACAGATTGTTGCTTTTATTGTTTTCCCTATTTGCGGTATCCTTTGCATATCCATATTCGCCTGGATTCTCTACTGCCGGGTTCTATTCCTTAGAACATACCGGAAGGCAGGTTTATTCCATGAATGTGGCATGGCGGTTTTTTAAAGGAGATGAGGTTCAGGCTGAGAAGAAGAGATATGATGACACTAAATGGCAGGTAGTTTCAGTTCCTCATGGAATAGAATATCTGCCGACTGAGGCTAGTGGGTGTATCAATTATCAGGGTGTGGTGTGGTATCGTAAACATTTCAATCCTTCGAAAGAATGGGTCGGCAAGAAAGTATTCCTTCATTTTGAAGCCATAATGGGAAAGTGTAAGATATGGATAAACGGTAAGTTGAGGACTGAACATTATGGTGGCTATTTACCTGTTGTCGTTGATCTTACAGATGATTTGGTTTATGGAGAGGACAATGTCATAGCTGTAAGGGCTGATAATAGCAACGACCCCTTATATCCTCACGGGAAAGCACAGGAGTTATTGGACTTTTCTTATTTTGGCGGCATTTATCGGGATTGTTGGCTGGTCACGCATAATACAACATATATAACTGACCCTAATTATGAGAATGAAGTAGCGGGTGGGGGATTGTTTGTAGCCTATGGCAATGTCTCGAAACAGCAGGCTACGATAAAACTGAGAACACATGTCAGAAATGAAGGTACTTCCGGGTTTTCAGGAAAGGTAATTTATGAACTGGCGTTACCGGATGGAAAAGTAGTAGTGGCAACGGCGGGTAACATTTGTCTGAAGAAAGGTGAAGCCGGAAGTACGGCTACGGAAATAGTACTTCGAAAGCCAAGATTATGGTCACCCGAGGCACCTCATTTGTATCATCTCAATGTATATATCAAAGATAAAAAAGGACAGGTAATAGACGGCTACATGCGTCGAATCGGTGTACGCAGTGTGGAATTTAAGGGAAAAGATGGATTTTGGTTGAATGGAGAACCGTATGAAGGGAAATTGATAGGAACTAACCGTCATCAGGATTTTGCTGTTGTTGGTAATGCCCTATCAAATTCTCTCCATTGGCGTGACGCGAAAAAGATACGTGACGCTGGATTAAAAGTGGTACGCAATGCCCATTATCCGCAAGACCCAGCTTTTATGGACGCGTGCGATGAATTGGGATTGTTTGTAATCGTAAATACTCCGGGCTGGCAGTTCTGGAACAATGAACCGGTGTTTGGAAAGAGGGTATATGCGGATATACGCAATATGGTGAGACGTGACCGTAATCATCCTTCAGTATGGATATGGGAGCCCGTTTTGAATGAAACTCATTATCCTGCCGACTTTGCCGGAAACTCATATCACATAGTGAAAGAAGAATATCCCTATCCATATTGTTATGCGGGGTGTGACAGTGAAGCGCGTGGTAATGAATATTTTGATATTCTGTTTTCTCATCCTACCGATAATATGAAACCGACAAAATGTTATTTCACCCGCGAGTGGGGTGATAATGTTGATGATTGGAATGCGCATAATTCAACAAGTCGGGTACACTTGGCATGGGGAGAGATACCCCAATTGATACAAGCAGCGCATTATGCCTGCCCCTCTTACGATTTCACTTGTTTGGAGAAATTGAACGCTGCTCCGCGACAACATGTGGGCGGCTCTTTCTGGCACTCCTTCGATCATCAGCGTGGATATCATCCCGATCCTTTCTATGGTGGTATGATGGACGTGTTCAGGCAACCTAAGTATTCTTACCGGATGTTTATGTCGCAGCGTTCGCCGCTCCAATCGGATATACTGGCACAAACGGGGCCAATGGTATTTATTGCTCATGAAATGTCACCGTTTTCACCAAAGGATGTTACTGTTTACTCTAATTGTGATGAGGTACGCTTGAGTGTACTTAAAGGTGGAAAGCAATATATATATAGGAAAGAAAACCGGTTATCGGGAATGGCTTCGCCGATAATCATCTTTCCCGATGTGTTTCATTTTATGGATTGCAAAAAGCTTTTGCGCTCTCATCGGCAGCAGGAAGTCTTTATGCTGGCTGAAGGATATATTGACGGCAAACTTGTAGCTACGCATCGACGGTCGCCGTCATTGCGGCCCGAAAAAATAGTTTTGTGGTTGGATGATGAAGGTACAGGACTCACTGCCAACGGCTCCGATCTGGTAACGGTGGTGGCTGGTATAGCAGACAAAGACGGAAATATCAAACGACTGAACAACTACTTCGTGAAGTTTGCCATTGAAGGTGAAGCCAGGATAGTGGGTGGCAATGATGTAATAGCAAATCCCCGTCCGGTAGTATGGGGGACAGCGCCCATTTTGCTTTGTTCTACTACCCGTCCCGGTAAGATAAAGGTGACGGCTTCTGTGTTGGAAGAAGGGCTTGAGGTGCCGTTGAGTGCAGAACTTATTATCGAGTCCCGCAAAGAATCCATACCGATGCTTTGGAATGAGAGTGAGCGGTTGGCTGGAGAAAAACAAAACGTGATTAGAAATAAACACCTTACCCCTAAAGGTAATGAAAAACTGCTGCGAGAAAATGAACTTCTTAAAAAGGAATTAAATCGTTATCGTCTGCGCGAAGTGGAGAACCAACAGGAAGAATTTGGTGAAACATCACAAAGTAGTTTTAATATATCTTGACTAAAATATTATTTATAATGAAAACAATATTCTTTTCCATGTTAATGTTGGGTACAACTTTTGCAGTATGTGCCCAGCAAAAACAAGATGACCCGCGTATACCAAATAAAAAAGATTTGGTAACATACAGATTATCCAAAAATCCAATCTATAAAGACGGATGGATAGACTTTAATAAAAATGGCAAAAAAGATATTTACGAAGACCCCAATGCGCTTGTTGAAGACAGGATAGAGGATCTCCTCAGCCAGATGACGGTGGAAGAGAAGACCTGCCAGATGGTGACGTTGTATGGTTATAAGCGTGTGCTTGATGACGAATTGCCTACTGCCGAATGGAAGAATAAATTGTGGAAGGATGGTATGGGAGCCATTGACGAGCATCTCAATGGGTTTCGCCAGTGGGGACTACCACCTTCAGACAATGCGTTTGTCTGGCCGGCATCAAGACATGCCTGGGCCTTGAATGAGGTGCAACGTTTCTTTGTAGAAGAGACAAGGCTTGGGATTCCAGTAGATTTTACGAATGAGGGCATTAGAGGTGTGGAAAGTTATATAGCTACCAATTTTCCAACTCAACTAGGGCTGGGACATACGTGGAATAGAAATTTGATAAAGAAGGTCGGCTATATCACCGGTCGTGAAGGGAGGTTGTTGGGATATACTAATATTTATGCTCCTATTCTTGATGTCGGGCGCGACCAGCGTTGGGGCCGTTACGAAGAGATATATGGTGAGTGCCCTTACTTGGTGTCCGAACTTGGAGTAGCAATGACATTAGGTATGCAGACAGATTATCAGGTTGCATCTACGGCAAAGCATTTTGTAGCGTATAGCAACAATAAAGGAGGACGTGAGGGACTGGCTCGGGTAGACCCGCAAATGTCACCGCGTGAGGTTGAAAACATACATCTCTATCCGTGGAAAAAAGTCATTAAGAAAGGAGGATTATTGGGAGCAATGAGTTCATACAATGATTATGACGGTTTCCCTATTCAAAGTAGTTATTACTGGTTGATGACACGTTTGCGGAAGGATTTTGGATTCAAGGGATATGTTGTATCCGATAGTGATGCAGTAGAATATCTTCATTCTAAACACGGGACTTCTCAAAATATGAAAGAATCGGTCAGACAGTCGGTAGAAGCCGGGTTGAACGTACGATGTACATTCCGTTCGCCCGATTCGTATGTATTGCCTTTGCGCGAATTGATAGCTGAAGGAGGACTTTCGATGGAAACGATAGACGAAAGAGTACGCGATGTACTACGTGTCAAATTTATGGTCGGATTGTTTGATACCCCTTACCAGACAGACCTGAAAGCGGCCGACAAAGAAGTGAACAGTGTGGAAAACCAGGCAGTGGCCTTGCAAGCTTCTCGGGAATCTATTGTATTGCTGAAAAATGAGAACAAGACATTACCATTAGTTAAAGAACAAATAAAGAAGATTAGCGTATGCGGTCCTAATGCTGCTGATGTGTCTTACGCTCTTTCTCACTATGGCCCATTAGCTGTTGAGGCTACATCAGTGCTGCAAGGTATAAAAGAGAAGATGCAAGGTCAAGCGGAAGTTCTTTATACTAAAGGATGTGACATTGTAGATGCCAATTGGCCTGAATCGGAAATTCTGCCTGCGGAACTGACTGATACGGAACAGGCAGAGATTGACAAAGCTGTGGCTAATGCATTGGAAAGTGATGTGGCTATTGTCGTTTTGGGTGAGAATGGACGTACATGTGGAGAGAATAAGTCTCGGTCGAGCCTTGATTTGCCTGGACGTCAGCTTGATTTGCTCAAGGCGATACATGCTACCGGAAAGCCGACGATATTGGTTATTATCAGCGGGCGTCCTAATTCCGTTAATTGGGCAGACAAACATATTCCGGCCATTTTGGAAGCATGGTATCCTGGGTCGCAAGGTGGAACGGCGGTGGCGGATGTTATTTTTGGTGATTATAATCCTGGGGGGAAACTCACAGTGACATTCCCCAAAACAGTAGGGCAGATTCCATTTAATTTCCCTTCCAAACCGGCTTCTCAGGTAGACGGAGGCCGCGTGGGAGGATTGAAAGGAAATATGAGCCGGGTGAACGGTGCATTGTATCCATTTGGATACGGATTGAGTTATACGACTTTCAAGTATTCAGACCTTGTTGTAACGCCTTCTGTCATTACTCCTAAACAAGAGGTGACGGTATGTTTCAATGTAACCAATACTGGTGACAGAGAAGGGGACGAGATTGTTCAGATGTATGTCCGCGATATTATCAGTTCGGTGACTACGTATGAGAAAAATCTTCGTGGATTCGAACGTATCAATTTGCAACCGGGAGAGACTAAAGAAGTAGTATTTACCATTACACCTGAAGAACTTTCCTTATACAATAAAGAAGAAAAATGGGTAGTGGAACCCGGTGATTTTCGAATTATGGTTGGAGCTTCTTCTACTGATATCCGCTTGTCTGATACCCTTACGGTGATACCTTATCAGGACAGTAAGGCATCCGGCAGAAACAAGAAGAATACAAATGCCAGATGGACGGGTAGTAAGGGGGATTATCTTACTATTCCTGTGAAAGATGCTGATGCGCTTGACCGGGTTTTTATCCGCTGGATGGAGCTGCAGAAAGAACCGGTACATTTCGAGATACAAATATCAAGTGGTGGAGGGCAGTTTCTGACCGTATTCTCCGGAAAAGCCATGAATACGGAACATATGCAGTGCTATAAATTCAACAAAACAACAGTAAGTGATATACGTATTCTTATCACTTCTGGAAAAGCGTCTGTTGCTGAAGTCAAAATAGACAAAGAATAACTGAGAGTACAAATTAAATCCATGAGAAGCTTGGAAACTGTTTTGAATGAACAAAGAGGTTTCTTACAACTAATAAATATATTTTGCCGTATGACAAGTAGACTACTAATATGTTTCTTTCTGTCTCTTTACAGTATTTCAATGAGCGCGGCAGGCGTGTGGGTAGAGACTGAGAATTTCAAGGATAAGGGCGGTTGGGTTGTCGACCAGCAGTTCATGGACTTGATGGGTTCTCCTTATTTGATGGCTCACGGTATGGGGACTCCTGTAGCGGATGCATCCACATCGGTGCAGATACCGGAGAAAGGAACTTATCATGTTTATGTCCGTACTTTTAACTGGACTTCTCCCTGGTATCAGGGAGAAGGACCCGGAAGATTCCAACTAAAAGTGGACGGAAAGAACTTATCCTCTGTGTTGGGAACGAAAGGGCAACAATGGATGTGGCAATATGCCGGGAAGGTTAATTTGAAACAGGGGGAAACGACTCTTTCTTTAGTGGACCTTACAGGTTTCAATGGTCGTTGTGACGCTATCTATCTGACAACGGAAAAGAACGATGTCCCTCCTACGGATATGGCAAAATTGAATCTGTTTCGTCGTAAAATGATGAATCTGCCAGCTGTCCCTGCCGTACAGCAACAATATGATTTGGTTGTTGTAGGGGGCGGTATCGCCGGAATGTGTGCAGCTGCGACAGCTTCCCGCTTGGGATGCAAGGTTGCGTTAATCAATGATCGTCCTGTATTGGGTGGTAACAATAGTGCTGAAGTGCGTGTACACTTAGGCGGACATATTGAGGTCGGTCCCAACAAAGGGTTGGGGCGCATGATTCGTGAGTTCGGACATTCACGCAAAGGAAATGCGCAACCTGAAGATTATTACGAAGATGAAAAGAAGGATAAGTTTATTGCTGCAGAGAAGAATGTCACGCTTTTTGCCAGTTATCGTGCCGTATCAGTGAAGATGAATGGTGACCGGATAGAATCAATCGTAATCAAGCATATTGAGACCGGAGAAGAACAATGTCTGAAGGCTTTGCTGTTTTCCGACTGTACGGGCGATGGAACAATCGGTTATCTGGCAGGTGCCCATTATAAAATGGGACGTGAAGCACGCAGTGAGTTTGGAGAGAAACTGGCTCCGGAGATTGCTGACAAGATGACAATGGGAACCTCTGTCCAGTGGTATTCGATTGATAAAAAGAAAAAGGTGCTTTTTCCTGAATTTTCTTATGGAGTAGAGTTCAACGAAGGTAACTGTGAAAAGGTAACTATGGGGGAATGGAAATGGGAGACAGGCATGAACTTGGATCAAGTGAATGATGCCGAACGTATCCGTGATTATGGTTTACAGGTTGTTTATTCCAATTGGAGTTTCCTGAAAAACCACCTTAAGGACAATGATAGATATAAGAACCGTGCGTTGGGATGGGTGGCGTATGTTGCCGGAAAAAGAGAATCCCGCAGATTACTGGGTGACTATATCTTGAAACAAGATGATATTGACAAGAATGTTTTCCACGAAGATGCTTCCTTCACTGCTACTTGGAGTATTGATTTACATTTTCCCGACCCGGATAATTCAAAGAAGTTTCCCAATGCAGAATTCAAGGCGGCAACCAATCACATTTATATATATCCTTATGCAGTGCCCTATCGTTGCTTGTATTCTCGGAATATAGAGAATTTGTTCATGGCGGGACGTAATATCAGTGTGACTCACGTTGCCTTGGGAACAGTCAGGGTGATGCGTACTACCGGTATGATGGGTGAAGTAGTGGGAATCGCTGCTTCTTTGTGCAAGAAATATCAGACTTCTCCACGTGGCGTTTATCAGAAGTATTTGAATAAGCTCAAGGAGTGGATGCAAAGGGGAGTGGGTAAAGAAGCTGGATTGCCGGACAATCAACGTTTTAACAAGGCGGATAAGCTATTACAGGTTCCGCGGGCTTTAATGAAATAAATAACAGTCTGGACTTGCTATGAAGAAACTATTTACAGTATTAGTAACAGTGTGTACGACTGTTGCTTCTGGGTGTGCTCAAGAATCGTGCTATAGCACATTGAAAGGAGATACATTAATCATAGGAAACAATCTGCTAGAGCGTAAGTTCGTTTGGAACGGTGGAAACCTGATGACGTATAGTTTGAGTGATAAAGAAAATGGGAAAACAAATTTGACAGCATCACTGACACCAGACTTTTTTATCTCTAAGGATGTAAAAGCAGGAACTGGTGGTACTTGCCGCGTGGAGAAAATAGCTGCTACTGATATTCATCCCGACTATTTGAAAACAACGGTAACTTTCTCTTTAGGAGCCCTGGATATACAGCGTATTTATCGGATTTATGATAACTGTCCTGCAATAGCATGCGACACCTATCTGAAAGGCACGATAAACAATGTATTTGGCGGAAGGGAGGAGAATGCTGCCGATCGTAAGAATATCGAATTTGTCGAAGATATGAAGTCTAAGGCTGTAACAGCTATTATCGACCAATTAAATTTCAAGGGACAGCATTGGCATGCCAAAGCGGTAGAGTTTTGGGATGTAACAGACTGGAATAACAATTTAGTGGCAGAACAAGATATTATCACCTATCGTAAAAACAACTATCGTGGAAACCTTTTCTTTGTACAGAACGGAGAAGACGGCAATGGATTTTTCTTCTTGAAAGAAGCACCTTGTTCCAGTGTGCAACTGGCTAATAAGGAGGGAGATTTCATGGCGGAATTTGGAAGATTTATGGTTGCTGGTCTTGGCATTACAGGGCAGGAACTCCAGAAAGATGAATGGATACGAACTTATGGTTGTGTGACGGGAGTTTATGATGGGGGAGAGTTGCAGGCATTGACTGCACTTCGGAACTATCAGAAGAATATCCGTCGCCATTTCCGTGACCGTGACGAGATGATTATGATGAATACTTGGGGCGACCGCAGTCAGGATGCAAAAGTGAACGAATCATTCTGTCTGCAGGAGTTGGAACGTGCTGCTAAGTTAGGAATTACTCACTTTCAGATTGATGACGGCTGGCAGACAGGAAAAAGCCCTAACTCTGCGGTCGCCAAAGGCTCGTTCAGGAATATTTGGGATAATAAGGATTATTGGAAGCCGGATAAAGAAAAATATCCTCGTGGGTTAGCCCCTATTGTAAAGAGAGGGAGGAAACTGGGCATTGAAATTGGATTATGGTTCAATCCGAGTGTGCAAAATGACTTTGCTGATTGGGAAAAAGATGCTGAAACTCTGATTGGGCTTTATCATACATATGGAATCCGTATTTTCAAGATAGACGGATTGAGCATTCCGACGAAGAAAGCAGAGAGTAATCTTCGTAAGTTGTTTGATAAAGTATTGGTACAGACGAAAAACAAGGTTATGTTCAACTTGGATGCAACTGCCAGTCGCCGTGGTGGTTATCATATGTTCAACGAGTATGGAAATATTTTCTTGGAAAACCGTTATACGGATTGGCGGAATTACTATCCATATTGGACGTTGCGTAATTTGTGGATGTTGTCTAAATATGTTCCGGCAGAGAAATTGCAGATTGAATTTCTGAATAAATGGAGGAATAAGGAGAAATATGGTGACGAACCTTTTGCACCGGATAAATATTCATTCGAATACTTGTTTGCTACTACTATGGCGGGACAGCCCTTGGCTTGGCTGGAAGCTTCCAATCTGCCGGATGAGGCTTTCTCAATAAGAAGTTTGATTGAACAATATAAAAAAGTGCAATATGACTTTCATCAGGGGACTATTCTTCCGATTGGTGATAAACCTTCAGGACGTTCCTGGACGGGATTCCAGTCTATTTGTAATCAAGTGGGTAATGGTTCGGATGACTGTAATGTAAAAAGTGGTTATCTTCTGATTTATAGAGAAGATAACGCACAGGATGAGACATGGATAGAGACATGGTTGCCTGAAGGTACTGATGTTGTATGTACCCCCGTTCTTGGCAATGGTAAGGCTATGACGGTTACTGCTGGCAGAAAAGGAACAATCAAAGTTGCTCTACCTCAGAAAAATGACTTTGTGATGTATCGATACCAAGTAAAGTAGTATAAACTATTTTGTGCATCATTTAGGGGATTTACCTAATTGAGTGTCAGTAGACTTCAGCCACATACCAAGCAACTCAAGCATCTGTGAGTGATACTTAAAGTCTATATTCATCCCCCAGCCATGACCGCCTTTTGGGAATATATACATGGTTGCGGGGACATTGTTTTTCTTCAATGATTCATAATAGAGTACGCTATTGGCAGTCGGTACGGATTTATCATCATCACTTAATAGCAAGATGGCAGGCGGAGTATTTGCATTAATTTGTTTTTCGTTAGAAAAGAACTGAATATCTTCAGGCTGCGGTTTGTTACCCAGTAAATTAGAGCGGGAACCGCCATGAGTGGCTGTTTCCATAGTTATGACAGGGTAAAAAAGAATGGAGAAGTCGGGTCTTGTATTTGTCCCTTCTGTGGTATAGTGAGTAGAAGCAGTGGCAGCCAAATGTCCGCCTGCCGAGAAACCGGCGATGCCTACTTTATTTACGTCTATACCCAATTCGCTTGCATGATTGCGTACATAACGTATTGCCTGCTGTGCATCATCCAACGGTACTTCTTTATGTTTGTTCGGCATCCGGTATTTGAGGACGAAAGCCGTTATTCCTTGTCCGTTCAACCATTTAGCAAACTGTTCCCCTTCGTGCAGAATAGCCAGTCCGGCATATCCGCCGCCAGGGCATATCACAACTGCCATTCCTGTGTTCTTTGTTTTATCGGTCTGGTAAATAGCCAGTTCGGGTGAGGAAACATTTGTTACCCAATTGCCGTTTCTTTCGCACTTTTCAGCATCTGTTATTTCATTATTAGTCGGTGGATTCGTTTCCCACAGTTTTATAATTTTTTGAGCATTCATAGTTGTACATGTAAATATCAGTAAAGTGCTTAGCACTAATAATTGATGTTTTCTTATCATGTTAATCAAATATTGAACATTAGAGTTAAATGAGGATACTAAAATTGCAAAGTTATACATTATTCTTTGTAAATAAAAGCTTTTATTTCAATAAAGCAAGGATGATGCAGGCATATATCGCATACGAATATAAATATTTCTTTATGATAGGCTGTTTTCTCTTTTAATTTATACGCTATTTATAGTCGGATTACAAAGAATTTTCCTACATTTGTTACGTTAATCTATGAAATCTCTCATTAATGCCCTGTCTACTAAGAAACTGTAATATTCCAAGGAACAATTTTTTATATTTTAATGGGACAGTAATGTGGTATTATAAGATATAGCTATACTATGAAGAACTTGAAAAGAATAATTTTTATACTGCTTATCATCTTCCCTCTCCGTGTTTTTGCCGGCTATGAGCATTTTAAACTTTGGGATATGTCGGACGGACTATCC
Organism: Bacteroides sp. f07; assembly: GCF_042854785.1. NCBI lineage: Bacteria > Pseudomonadati > Bacteroidota > Bacteroidia > Bacteroidales > Bacteroidaceae > Bacteroides > Bacteroides sp. f07. The sequence continues at coordinate 212,875 of NZ_BAABXI010000002.1, forward strand.
AATAATACAGTGAAGTCTATCACCCAAGATCACTTAGGGTTTATTTGGTTGGGAACGTTCGACGGACTGTGTAAATTTGACGGAGTCGATTTTACCATCTTTAGACATGACTCTCAAGACAGTTTATCTATAGTCAATAACTATGTGGAAGTTGTGGCTTCGGTGGGAGATGAACTTTGGGTAGGAACCGAACAGGGATTGGAACTTTATTCTTATAAAGAGAATAATTTTCATTTGTGTGAATGGATTCTTCCGACAGGTGAAAGACAAGGGCTAACGGAAAGCATCAAAAATATTGTAGTGAATCAAGGAAAAGTCTTTGTATTGACCTTTTCGCACGAACTATTGGTGCGTAAAGAGGGATGTGTCTTTGAACCGTGTGATTATAAAAAGAAAATAGAATGGTTGTCTATTTCAAACTATAAAGAGGGGTTACTGATTGGACATGCCACAGATGGTTTGTATGTCATTGATCCCGACGAAATGAGGATTCGGGCTCATTTACCGTTTGACTCAAAAGTACTGAGTGACTGTCTGTATTACAGTGCGAATAGAGATATGATTTTTCTTGGTTTTGGCATAGGCTATCCAAGTCTTGTTTTTAGGATGAACAAGGAGAATAGCCTTGAAAAGTTGGAAGTCAGGGTACCGTCAAGTGTAAAGACAATTGTCGACTATAAAGATGAAACATTGTTTGGAACAGATGGAAACGGGCTGATGGTTTTTAATGAAGAAGGATGCTCCGGCATTTCTTCGGGAGAAAGCGATATGAGCAGTGATGCCATTTATTCATTATTTGTAGATCGGGGACAGAATCTTTGGATTGGTACGTACCGGGGGGGGCTGAATGCAAGTTCGGAACATTATGACTGGTTTCAGTCTTTCTGCGTACAGAATAAAAAGCTATCGTATGATATGGTGACCGCTGTCATTTCTCAAAAGGAACGGTTGTATGTGGGACTGGACGGCGGAGGACTGAACATTTATGATGTAAAGAATGACCAACTTCTGAAATATACGACTCGTAATAGTGGTATTTCGGGTGACAATCTTTTGTCGTTATCAGTGGATGACGATTTTGCCTGGTTGGGAATATATGGCAAGGGGCTCAGCCGCTATTCACTGTCCGATCATACATTTAAGAATTATGCGTTGCCATCGGTTAATGGTGAAGAGAGTGCAAATAGAATATGGCAGATAAAGGACGATGGTGAGGGTAATATTTGGATTATAGCCGAAGATGTTTATTGTTTCAATAAAAAGAGTGAGACATTCACTGTGGTTGACAATCTGAGCAACCTGAATGCTTTGAATATAATATTTGAAGAGGATGCCATTTGGCTTTGTACGATGGGATATGGACTTTATAAATTTGACCGGAAAACGACAGAACCTCTTGAACATTACTTTAAAGAGTCCGAAAAGACTCCAATACCCGGTAATATGATACGGTATATGTATATTGATTCCAGGAATCAGGTCTGGTTCTCGATAGAATATGCCGGGCTATACAGATTAGACCAAACGTCTGGGGAAGTCACTCCGTATGGGGTTGGAAGCGGCCTGACAGATACGAATATAGTGGGGATGCTGGAAGATAAGTCCGGTTATTTATGGGTGAGTACGTACAATGGCTTGTTCCGTTATAATCCTGTCAATGGAAAGTTTATTCGTTTTGGTAAAGAAGACAACCTTACTTCTACCCAATTCAATTATAACGCGTGTTTTCAGGAAGGGGATACAATGTATTTTGGAAGTACGGGAGGTTTGTTCAGTTTCAAACCGGAAGATATTAAATATGACGGTGAACAGGTCAATCATGTGTATTTCACCAATCTTGAGCTGTTGAATCATGAAAATAAAGTTGTGAATCTCTATGGTATGCAACCAGAGGATATACACTTGCCATATGATCAGAACTTCTTTACGATTCATTTCTCAACACCTGAGTTGATTTCCCCTGACAAGGTGCAGTTCTCTTGCTATATGGAGAATTTCGAGAACGGTTGGTCAGAAATCTCCCATGCCCGGCAGATCTCCTATACTAATATTCCCCCCGGAGAATATTATTTTTACGTTAAGGCTTCCGACAATGAAGGTCAATGGACTGATAAGGCATCTTGCCTGAAGATTATTATCACACCCCCTTGGTGGAAAACCACTTGGGCTTTGTCGCTTTGGGGGCTGTTGATCTTAGGACTAATCATTTTTATATTTTGGCTGTACCGTCATGAATTGAATATAAAACATTTGGTACATTTGAATGAGATAGAGAAGAAAGCGGCTAAAAATATCAACGAAGCAAAGCTGAGCTTTTATACGAATATTACGCATGAACTGCGTACGCCTATTTTTTTGATAACCTCTCCTTTGGAGGAACTTCTGACGGGCAGGGAGGGCAGAGGCCCGGTTTCGGTTCCTAAATCTTTTCTGGTGGGTATGTACAGAAATGCTATGAAACTGAATAAGCTGATTAGCCGGATTATAGACTTCCGTAAACTGGAGTCCGGAAAGTTGAAACTCGAGCCGCAATCACTGAACCTGGTTGCTTTCTGTAAAGACTTGATTGTGGATTATGAAGCTCTGTGCCAGCAGAAGAATATTATTTTTCATTTCTTACCGTCACGGACGATCATTCGTGTCGAATTTGATCCCGAAAAGATGGAGATTCTTTTGTCCAATCTCATTTCCAATGCTTTCAAATATACTCCTGAAGGAGGGAAAATCGTATTATCTATTGATGATACGGACGAAAAAGTAACGTTAGTGGTTGAAGACAATGGCGTCGGCATTAAAAAAGAATTTCAGGATGCTATATTCGACCGCTTCTTCCAGGTAGAAAATACCGAAATATTTTCTACGGGGGATGGTATCGGGCTTTCCTTTGTGAAGCACTTGGTCGAATTGCATGACGGGACGATACGCGTAGAAAGTGAACTGAACAAAGGGGCTAAATTTATAGTTGAACTTCCCAAAAAAGAAAGGGTGGATGAACCTGTTTCTTCGAATGAAGAAATTATCATTGTGCCGAGATCTACGAAAGAGAATATGCCTGTGGCGGCAGAGCCGGCCTCTTCACCGACAGCCCCCTACACCTTATTAATAATAGATGACGAGAGTGAGATACTCGATATGCTGGAGCGCTTTTTAAGCGGTGCTTTTAAGATAGTGAAGGCAAGTAATGGTATGGACGGGCTTTCTTTGGTGCAGACCGCATTACCTGATATCGTAATTTGCGATGTGATGATGCCTAAAATGAGTGGGACGGATTTCTTGCAATTAATGAAGAGAGATAAGAAGCTGGCCCATATTCCTGTCATTATGTTGACTGCTAAAACTTCAGAGGAAGACCAAATGGTGGCTTTTGATTGCGGTGCGGATGCTTATCTGACCAAACCGATTTCATTAAAATATCTCCGTAAACGTATCGATCAACTGTTGGCGCGTGTAGAATCGACAGAGATGGTGAACTCATTGACGAAAACGGAAAAGAGATACTCGAAAGAAGAACAGAAGTTCCTGTTGAAGTGCCGGGAGATTATTGATAATAACCTGAATAATTCTAGTTTTGAGATAATGGCTTTTGCGGAACACATGGGGATGAGTCATTCCACCTTGTACCGTAAAATAAAAGGGATGACCGGAATGACTGTTGTTGAATTTATAAATGAATACCGGCTGTTCAAAGCCGTCCAATATTTTAAGGAAGGCGAGACGAATATCGGTGCGGTATGCGCCAAATGCGGATTCAATGATGTGAAACATTTCCGTGATCTTTTCAAACGTAAGATGAATATGACTCCCAAGCAATATGTGCTTAGTTTATAGCCGGATCTGGTTATTTGATTCACTTGTTCACGGCGGATTGTTCCGAATAGTCCAATAGCTGAATTTCACCCTAAAAAAGACGAATTTCCCCCCTTTCAGGCAATGCATCCTGCTTAGTTTTGCGACAAAACGAGGGTGCAATGCCTTGAATAGTTAATTTTAAAATCAGTTTTATGGAAAAACATTTTTTCTTTATTTCGTTGAGGAAGACTTTATTCCTGACGGTGACATTTTTTTTATTAATAGGAAACGCGCAACCTTCCTATGCAATGTTGGGGGTAGACGGGGAGTTGCAGGTTATGCAGAGCGGCATAGTTAAGGGACGAGTCGTCGACACAAACGGAGAAGCGGTGATTGGAGCCAATGTAAAGTTGAAAGGAAGCAATCAGGGAACTATTACTGATGTGGATGGAAACTTTTCCTTGGAGAATGTATCGGGAGATATCCTGATTGTATCTTATATTGGTTTTGAGGAGCAAGAAGTTGCCATTAAAGGGCGGAAGTATGTAAAAGTCATATTGAAAGAGAATTCGCAGCTTCTTGATGAAGTCGTTGTAGTGGGATATGGTGCACAGAAAAAGGTGAATCTGACCGGAGCGGTGGCGAGTCTTGACGTGAAACAATTGGAGAGCAGACCTATTACCAGTGCTTCGCAGAGCCTGGCAGGTAAGATAGCAGGCGTACATATCGCACAATCGTCCGGTATGGCAGGTGCCGATGGTGCGCAGATCACCATTCGCGGACTTGGTACGTTGAATAATACCTCCCCTCTTATTTTGATTGATGGGGTTATTTCTCCGAGTATGGATGTGGTAAATCCTGCGGATATCGAAAGTATATCTGTCTTGAAAGATGCTGCGTCGGCTTCTATCTATGGTTCGCAGGCCGCGAATGGTGTTGTATTGGTGAGCACTAAGAAAGGAAAAGGAGAAGGGAAGTCAACTTTTAATGTAAGTGCAGGTCTTTCCTGGTCTCAAATGACCAGCCAGAGTAAACCGGACATGGTGACGGACCCGGAAACATTTATGCTCCTGATGAATGAGGCGCGAATCAACTCCGGATTGGAGTCAGCTTTTCCGGATGAAGTAATTGAAAGATACCGTACACCCAAATTCAGGGATGCGTGTTCTACCGATTGGTTTGATCAGATTTTCCGCACGGCTACTACCCAGGAGTACAATATGAGTGCAAGCGGCGGGAATAATAAGACCAAATATTACTTTTCTTTAGGTTATATGGACCAGGGCTCCATAGCATCCAGTGGTAACTATAAACGGCTTACTGCCCGTCTGAACCTGGATACTTATGTACTTCCCAAATTAAAGATCGGAGCATCTATCGGTTATACTTACGGCGATCAGCGTACTCCGAACGGAAGTGTGGACGAGGTATTTGCGCTTGATCTGATGCGTGCCAATCCTCTGAACCCGGCCTATAATTCGGACGGTACGATTGCGATGCCCGATAATACGACTTTGTCCTATACAGGACAGGTGCAAGGAGAGAATCCGTTGACCAAGATGCTTTACAATGAGATTCATCAGAAAAACAATAACATTTACGGTAATGCTTTCTTGAGTTGGGACATTCTTCCGGAACTGAAAGTGTATGCATATCTCAATGCAAATGTACAGTTAAGAGATTATAGCGAGTGGAAGGGCTGCCCGGAGGTTAAAAACTGGCGGTATGAGGAACTGGTTGCGGAAGGTGCAAATATGGATGATGTGATTAGTGACGGTTATTATGGAAACGGAAGTTTGAAGATGTCGTCAGCCAGGGATTACCGGATTAATCCGTATGTTCAGATGGAATATTCCAAGTCAATCGGCAAACATCATATGAGAGCTATGGTTGCTGCCAGTTATGAAACGACCAATTATGACTATTTTGATACCTCCAGGGGTAAGTATATTTCCAATTATGTGCATATTCTTGATTCGGGAGATCCTTCAACGGTGCAAAATAGCAGTAGTATGACCCAATATGCCATTCTTTCCCAATTCGGACGTGTGAACTATGATTTTGCCGACAAATATCTTTTCGAATTCAATCTGCGTCGTGACGGTTCCTCCAGGTTCGGTTCCAATTTCAAGTATGGTATATTCCCTTCTTTCTCTGTGGGATGGGTGTTGACGCAGGAGAATTTCATGAAGAAGATTCCTATGATTAACTTTCTGAAATTGCGTGCTTCCTGGGGGCAGCTCGGCAACCAGTATAGCAGCGATAATTTCCCTTATATTGCCAAGATCGGTTATGACGGTAATTATGTGTGGGGGAATGAGGTGGCAACGGGCGTTGTTCCTACCTCTTATGGAAACCCGGATATTCACTGGGAGACTACCAATGTGACGAATGTAGGTTTTAATCTTCATCTGTTCAATTCGGAACTGGTGCTGGAAGGTGATTACTTTATGCGTAAGACAAAAGATATTTTATTCGATACGCCATTGCCGTATGAAACCGGATTCAAATCGGTGTTGACCAATCTGGCAGAAGTGCAGAACAGCGGTTTTGAATTGTCGGCTACTTATCAGAAGAGGTTGAAAGACTTTCATTTCTCCATTGGTGGTAATATGTCACATATTCAAAATAAGGTCAATGCCATAGACCCGGGAATGACCGGAGAGACTGACCGCCATATCAGTGGTAATAAAATTACGACTCGTAATAAACCGATGAATTCCTATTATATGTTGAAATGGACCGGCAAGATTTATCAGACTCAGGAAGAGGTGGATAACTCTCCCCATGTGAAAGGAGCAGGGCCGGGTGACTTGGTATTTGAAGATATCAGCGGTCCCGAAGGAAAACCGGATGGAGTGATTGATGCCAATGACCGACAGATATTGGGAACGGAATATCCGGCATGGACATTTGGCGCAAATTTATCATTTGGGTATAAAGGTATAAATATCAGTGCCGATTTTCAAGGGATTGCAGATGCCTATACCTATGGAACATGCGAATATTATACTCCGACATTCCAAGGTTCCAATTTTGGTCAATATTGGACGAAACGTTGGACTCCGGAACATCCGAGTGAGACAATCCCACGTTTGTGGGTTGAAAGTGGCCCTAATGTTGACTACGCCAACAGCTATTTCCTGATGGATAGAACTTATCTACGTTTGAAAAATCTGGTTTTGAGCTATGACTTGCCGTTGAACATCATCCGTACGCTGAAAATGGAGAAAATGAGAGTATATGTTTCCGCTTCCAATTTATTCACCTGGACGAAGAAAGATTACCGGGGACTGGATCCGGAACGTTCCAACGGTGCAGGTGAACGGGGTGGTATTCCGCAAGCGATGACAGTGAAAATGGGTATTGATTTAACTTTCTAATAACTGAAACAGTATGAAAAAAATATATGTATTGCTTTTGTCCGCCTTTTCATTTATTATGTTGAGCGGGTGTAATGATTGGATTGAACTGGAACCGAAGGATACGGTGGCTAATGAGAATTTCTTTAAAACGAAAGATGATTTTGACCAGGCTGTGACCGGTTTGTATTCCATGCTTCGTCCGTTGGATGATGAAGCCAAAGACGGAGCGTATTTTGGAAATCTATATTGGGAAGTTTGTGCAGACGTATGCATGTATAAGAATAGTTGGACGCAGCCCTGGTTTGATATATCACGGGGGGAATTGAAATCCGTGACCGACTATGTCGCATCTTTATATCAGAAGGTGTATGCGGCTGTTTCCTGGTCGAATACGATTATTGAACAGATAGAGGCCAAGCAATCGGAGTTTCCCGAGGAATTTGTGAATTATGTAAAAGGACAGGCGCATTTCGTGAGGGCTATATGTTATATACGTCTGACAAGTCTTTGGGGGCCGGTGCCAATGATCGACCGTCTTTATCTTCCTTCCGAATCAAAGTTGCCGAGAAGCTCGGTCGATGATATAACGAACCAGTTGATTATCCCGGATCTTAAAATAGCTGTTAGCTGCCTGGAGATGACTCCTTATAATAACAAATGGGGACTTGCCACCAAACAAGCGGCTATGGGGATGAAAGTACGCGCTTATTTGTATAATAAGGATTATGAAAATACGGTGGAAGCCGCAAAAGAATTGATGGAACTCGATAAAACCTTAGAAAATTCCATGTTCCTGGACGATTATAAAAGCATATTCGCCAACTCGAATGAGAATAACCCTGAAATATTGTTCAGCCTGAAATATGTAGCTAACGGAACCAAGCAGGGAAGTACATTCAATACTCCTTTCGGAAGCAAAATCCCCGGGTTGCCGACAGGAAGCATGAACGGTTCATGGGCAACCGTATCTATCTTGCCGGAGTTTATTGACTCTTATCCTTTGACTGACGGCAAGACGGTAGCTGAAGGATCTAAGGTATATGATTCTCAGAATAAGTGGGCCAACCGTGGTCCCCGGTTTGAAAGTACGTTTTATATTGGTGGTTATTCCGTTGTGAACGGTATACCTTTCACTTCTGAACATGTGTGCGGCATTGATGCGCAGTGTGCGATAGATTATCCGTTAAATATCAACAAAGGATATATGAATGAAGATAAAAAGACAGAATGGTTGCAAGAAGACGAATCCGATTTCATTATTCTGCGCTATACCGACGTGCTGTTGATGTATGCCGAAGCGAAAACGATGCTTGGGGATATAGACCAGTCTGTATTTGATATATTGGACGCGGTGAGAGACCGTGCCGGAATAGCACACGTGGCTCATACAACAGATCCGGCAACAATGATGAAAATCATTCAGGATGAACGGAAATGGGAGTTTGCTTTTGAAGGGTTGAGATACTTTGACATTCGTCGCTGGGGGATAGCTGCCGATGTGATTAATTCGATCACTTCCGACGAACTGTATAATTTTGGTTCGCACAAAGTCTTTGTTGCACCTGCCAATTATCTATGGCCCTTGCCGCAGGAAGCTACTGATGCTAATCCTAATCTGCTTCCTAATAATGAAGGATATTAATTTGAAACAAGAAGTAAACCAGTAAATAGTAAGTAAATAATGAAACATATTATACATATCATAGTTTTGGCTGTTATTACAGTTGTATACATAAGCTGTGAAAAGGAAGATTATGCTCTTCAGCGTTTGAATGCCCCTGCACAATTGACTGCCAGTCGCGGTGATACCTCGGTTTTCCTGAAATGGACCAAAGTGGAAGATGCTGCTTTTTATACATTGGTCAGAGGATTGAAAGTGATTGCAGATAGTTTGACGGTTGAATCTTATGAAGACAATTCTGCTCCTGATACATTGACTGAATATCGCATTTATGCTGTGGACAGTCAAGGATGGCGTTCAGCTACTTATGCAGTAGATTCGGGCTATTTGGGAATCCCTGACGGCATTGAACCTCGTGTTCCTGCCAAGTTACAAGCATCCGATACTAATATTGAAGGCTGTTTGTTATCCTGGACTGCAGGGCGTTTTGCCACTTCGTATAAAGTATATAAAAATGGCGCGTTTTATAAAGAGGTGACAAACAAGGAGTTTCTGGATTATACAGCTTCGGTGACGGGTGCTGAATATACTGTATATTCGGTCAACCGCAATGGTATGTCGAAAGGTATTTCCGTGACTGGCAAAAAGGCTTATCAGTGTCTCGACGATTATGAAACGTATGAGACAGGGAAGGTGATTGAGCCTTGGACGTTTATTCAAGACCGCATCGGATATTATACAGAGGGGAATCCGGTTGTAACCGACGAAAAAACTTTCGAGGGAACTAAATCATTAAGCATCAAACAGGGAAAAATAGAATTGATGTTCGACTGGGGTGGAGTGTGGAATGACGGTTACTATATCATAAGTTTCATGACTTATAAGGCATCCGGCCCATTTAAACTTTATTCGGATTTTGGCATTGATGATACGGTTCAGGGTACGGGCGAATGGGTACAATATAACTATCGGACCGGTCTGCTGAAAGCCGGAGATAAATTCAAGATGGTGATAGATTCAAGAGAGGATGACGGTATTCTCTATGTAGATAATTTGTCGATAGAATACGTAAAAGAATAAGACGATACAGACATGAGAATATTATATCGTTATTTCTTATTTATAGTTTTCCTTCTATCCTGTGTTCCGGATACTGGTGCATCGGGACAGCTCTTTACCATACATCCGGTCATCTACCCTTATCCGGTTGAGCCGATGGAATACCCTGAATATTCCAGGCGTCCTTATCCGGCTCTTTCCTGGAGTGATTTTGGTCATCGGACTCAATTTGTAGCCGGGAGGAATGTTCCGTTAAACGAAGCTGAACTGGCTGATATTCCGGGGTTGGTATATCGTCCTGGTGCTTCATTCCTAAAGAATCAGGAGTTTACGGGAAGGCTGCAATATATAGGAAAGCATGGTATGTATCTTCATAACATAGGTGGGTATGGACCGGGAAGTCCCTTCCATGGAAGTTTTGGTGAATATATCTTGCCGGAGTGGCAAAAGGAGCAAATCAAGAAGTATTTGGGACATCGGTTTACCGGATTTGATATAGGAGAGCAGGATGGCCGGTTTAACTTTACCTATAAACAGATAATGGAACCATACATTCCGGATCGCAGAAGGCAGTATCTTGCTTCCCAGCCTTATTTTGACCGTGTCGCTGCCGATTTGGGAAACTGGTGCAGTTCATTGAGTGTCCTGTGGTATTGGCATTACATTCTGAAAGAAGGATATACGATTCTTGCAGGAGCGGAAACACAGAATAAGATAACCAACGGACAGGTGCAATATATGCATTTGCGTGGAGCGGGAAAGCAGTACGGTATCTTGTGGTTCGGTGATGTATCGGTGTTTGATACATGGGGATATAAGAATTATTCCCGGGACGAGAAATACGAGCGTGTGAATAAAGGAGGAAGTTTATCGTTGTTTAAACGTTCTTATTATACACAATATATGTATAATGCAACAATACTCAGTATGGAGTCGGGATGGTGCGAAGGTAATTTTGCCAATAACAAGGGAGAACTGACTCCTATTGGCAAGATGCATACCGATTGTGCGAACTTTGTAGAGAAGTATGGGCAGCCGGGCTGTATGGTTACACAAATCGCTTTACTCAATGATTTCTATTCAGGTTGGATGCCGGCAGACCATATCGCAGGCCGGTTTCAGGTTTGGAACGGGATGGATTATGGCGCAGGTGATTTTCTGACAGATGCGATGATAAGTCTATTTTTCCCGAACTATGAACGGAGTGGCTTTTTTCATGATGAAACGGGAGCGATGTGTGCGACTCCTTATGGGGAGAATGCCGATGTTTTACACAGTGATGCACGTGTGGAAGTGATGAGGCAGTACCCTGTCATGGTGGCTGCCGGAAACCTTTTCAGTGGTGGAACGGAGTTGGCGGATAAAGTGAAAGAGTATGTTCACGAGGGCGGTACTTTTATAGTTACGGCAGAAAATGCCGCACGTATTTGGCCGGAATGGGGAATCGGTAAAAGTAGAACCGTTTCGGCCGGTGGAATAGTCAGGATAGGAGAGAATGAACTTGTAGAACGGGGGAACTTTGAGCTTTATAGTGCCTCTTTGCCCGATGGAGCTCATGTCTTGGCGACGGTTGGCGGAGAGCCGGTAGCCGTTGATATTCTTGTGGGCAAGGGGCAAATTGTACTTTCGCTTACAGCTTATGGCCTGAATGCTGCTCCCTTGGAATACAATAGGCCACCTACATGGATGCAAGGTGGTTTCAATACTTTTCTAGGCAGGCCATATGTTTTACTGAATCACTTCCGGACGATAGTAGATGCAGTATTTAGATCTGTACAATTATTTGAAGTGGGCGAGGGGCTTGGAGTGATAGTGAATTATTTGAAAAAAGGTAAATATCGGCTGGCAATTTATAACAATACGCTGGAGAGCCTGCCTTTTGCAATACGTTCGAAGATTGGAAGGATAAAATCAATAGATGAACTTTCGACAGGAGACAAACAGTTTCAGGCTCAGGGATATTGGCCGAATGGAAAACGGGGTGATATAGATGGAAAAGATAATGATTCGTATATTTTTGGAGGGGATATACGTTTGTTTGATGTATCTGTTGATGAAGAGGGGGTAGAATTAGCAGAAAAAATACAGCAGACGCCCCCTGTGAATCATCGGTTGTTGGTATTTGGCGATATCTTGTTCACCAAAGAAACAATCAGATATATGCCTACCTTTTTCGATTATTTTAGCGGAATATCCGTTGAGGGCGATAAGCTGCTGCAGGCAGACAGCTACGCTTTAAAGGAACAGAACAAGTGGTTCTGCTTGCAGAAATTACAGATTACTGCGGATTTGCGGAAAGGATTTGTTTCAGGGCGCTGGACGTTCGACAGTAGTCTGCCGCAGTATAAGCAAACCTTGATTGAGCTGAAGGAGATAGCGGATAAACTCTCGCTCCTTTATGGAGAAGATGTACTGTTTATACCGGCAATGCCGATAGGTTTTTCCATTCCCTCTGAATTGGCAGATTTAAATTTTCAAATAGTGAAAAGTTCAGGACAAGGTATGCTCAAGGTGGCTGGCGACGGTTATGAATTGCTTGATACACCGAGTCTGGATTGGGAAACAGTTTATGGACTTCTGAAAAATAAGTTACCTGACGCACAGAATATATCCGGTGGACAGCAATCGTCGCAACGGTATGTATTGCCCGATAATAGAAATCATATTCTGGCGTTGGACAGATATTCCAAAGGGATTCTTAAAGATATAGACGGAATTGATTGCTTTTATGACGCATTCGGCGGAGTCTGTGTGAGCGCGGAATACTTGGCAAACTATTCATTAGACGCACTTCGTGAAGAGAAGAAGTTACTTGATGAGCGTGGTATATCTATGGTGGTCAGTTTCATAGAGGAGATAAACCATTTCCCGGGCTTGACTTTATGTGATGCCGTTCCCGAATATTATGAGAAAAGCATGGATTATTATAAGAGGATACTGGATAAAATGGGGGAATTACAAATAGGTGTGGCATTATTTACGACGCATGGAACGGTTGAAAGTGACAAGTATCCTGCACAAAAGGTATATGACGGGATGAAAAAGACTTTTCGTTATTTGTCGGAATATGGTGAGAAGAGGGGAGTTCGGTTGCTGCTGACTAACACGCGGTTCAGGATTGCGGATACAGTGGATAAACAAATAAAAATGATACGGGAGATAGGAGAGCGAAATATCGGGATAGCTTTGAATCTCAACCATCTTTCAGAAAGTGAGTCCGCCTTGTATGTACGGAAATTCCGTAAGCAGTTGAGAGAACGATTGGGCACAGTGATTTTGGGAGGTTCTGTTTCCAATAAACATTCGGAATATTTACCTGTCTCGAACAGTGACAAGTCGGTTCGGGTAGCGAATGATTTGGAGGGGGTATTGTTAATTGATAAGGTTTATCCCGTTGATAGTGAGCGTGTGTATCAGGACTGCCAATATATGGGTTGGATAAAGGAATGAGATGACATCTGTATTTATAATAGGATTTGGATAAAATATTATAATAGGAATTGGATATGAAACAAGAGAGATTAATTCTTCTTTTTTTACTGTGTTTATTATGTGGTACCCTGTGTGCTGATGTTCAGGCAGACGAACTATGCCGGCAGAGTATCAATTTCAACCGGAATTGGAAGTATATGCGAGGTGATTATACAGGTGCCGAACGGACGGACTATGATGATAGTAACTGGGAGACAGTTGGAATACCTCATTCCTTTAGTATTCCTTATTTTATGTCGAAAGACTTTTATACAGGCTATGGCTGGTATAGGAAGTCTTTTGAATTAACTGCGAAAGATTTGAAACAACAGCTTTTCGTGGAGTTTGACGGAGTATTTCAGGAAGCGGAAGTTTTTGTGAACGGGAAAAAGGCAGGTGCACATACGGGTGGTTATACAGGTTTCTATTTTGACATATCTTCAGCAGCCCATGTGGGAAATAATGTGATTGCCGTACGCGTAAATAATATTTGGAAAGCGAATGTGGCACCCAGGGCAGGTGAACATGTGTTTAGTGGAGGTATATACCGTAATGTCCGGCTGGTGAGAAAGTCGCCTGTATATATTGACTGGTACGGTACATTTGTGACGACGCCGGATTTGGCGGCGAATCAAGGTAAATCCTCGGTGGTCAGGGTTTGTACGGATGTCTGTAACAAAACGGATAAAATGGTGGTATTCAAACTTTTGACGGAAGTAAAAGATGCCGAGGGCCAAACACTTGTTTCTGTGGAGAATGAGGAGAAAGTGGAAGCTGATTCAACGAAGAAGCTTGAACAAACCACTGAATCGATAAATCATCTTACTTTATGGCATCCTCGTCATCCTTATCTGTATAGAGTAGTCAGTTCAGTCTTTCAGGGGCAGACATTGATAGACCGGGTAGAAACTCCTTTCGGGTTCCGTTGGTTTGAGTGGACTGCCGACAAAGGCTTCTTCCTGAACGGAGAACACTTGTTTTTTAGAGGAGTAAATGTACATCAGGATCAGGCTGGTTGGGGAGATGCCGTGACGGAAGCAGCCATGCGGCGGGATATTCTGTTGATGAAAGAGGCTGGCTTTGATCTCATCCGTGGTTCGCATTATCCTCATGCACCTGCTTTTTCGCAAGCCTGTGATGAGGAAGGTATGTTATTTTGGTCGGAAGCGCCTTTCTGGGGGATTGGAGGTTTCAGACCGGATGGTTACTGGGACTCAAGTGCTTATCCGGTGGACAGGAAAGATGAACAAGCATTTGAGGCAAGTGCTTTGCAGCAGTTGGAGGAGATGATACGTATTCATCGTAATCATCCTTCTATTGTGGCGTGGAGCATGTGCAACGAAGCCTTTTTTTCTGCACCGGAGGCGATGAAAGGGGTACGTCGCCTGTTAAAGAGAATGGTTGATTTGACTCATCAGCTCGATCCGTCACGTCCCGCAGCCATTGGGGGCGCGCAACGCCCGTTGGGAGATGAGAGAATAGATAAGATAGGTGATATCGGAGGGTACAACGGGGATGGAGCAACGCAGCCGGATTTTCAAAATCCGGGCATTCCAAATGTAGTGTCCGAATATGGCAGTGTAACTGCCGAACGTCCGGGGGAATATAGTCCTGGATGGGGCGATCTGCAAATGAACGATGGATGGAAAGGAACTCCGTGGCGCAGCGGGCAAGCGATATGGTGTGGCTTTGATCATGGAAGCATTGCCGGCAGCCAATTGGGAAAGATGGGGATTGTAGACTATTTCCGTATTCCCAAACGCTCCTGGTATTGGTATCGGAACGAATATGCCCGGGTGACACCACCGGAATGGGCGGGAGAAGGTACTCCTGCACAACTGCGATTAGAGGCATCTCGCACTAATGATGTCCTTACTGACGGTACGGATGATGTGCAATTAATGGTTACGGTTCTGAATGCAACGGGAAATCCTGTTAGTAATTCCCCTGCGGTAGAACTGAGACTTGTTTCCGGTCCGGGAGAATTTCCAACGGGAAATATGATTCGTTTCGAACCGGACAGTGATATCCGTATCATGGACGGGAAAGCGGCTATTGCTTTTCGTTCCTATTATGCGGGAACTTCTGTGCTCGAAGCCACTTCTCCGGGACTGAAGCCGGCACGCATAGAGATTGTTTTTCAAGGAAATGAAGATTATAAGAAAGGGCTGACTCCTGAAGTGGGAGAACGTTCTTATGTACGGTTTGTAAGGGAGAAGAAAGAGAAAGCGGTACAGGAGTTCGGTCGGAACAATCCTACTTTTGCCAGTAGTCATCACGAAAATCAAGTAGCGGGATTTGCGGCAGACGGCAATTTGCAGACCTATTGGCAGGCATCCAAAGATGATCTCGCTCCTTTTTGGATATTGGATACGGAGAAAGAACTTGAATTGAAGAATATTCAGGTTCAATTTCCGAAAGAAAGCATATATCGTTATGTTCTTGAAGTGTCGGGAGATAAAACATATTGGACAGTCGTATCAGACAAGCAGGCTAATAGGAGAAAAGAACCGCATATTACTGTGGACTTCCCAGATACCGGGGTTCATGCACGCTTTGTACGTATTCGGTTTGTAGAGAAGTCACCGGCAGTTATTGCGGAGGTTACAGTAAGGGGGATTGTGTGCGAATAAAATAAAGTTGTTGTAGTAATCGTTATGTAGCTTATGTTACTGAATAGAAATTTTATCAAGAGTATTTGTGTGTTTCTGCTTTTTGCCGGACCAGTTGCGGGCGTTGAACAAAAGGCAGAAACTGTTCCCATGCGACTATGGTATGACCGTCCCGCAACAAACTGGATGACCTCTGCCTTGCCTATTGGTAATGGAGAATTGGGAGCTTTGTTCTTTGGAGGTGTAGAGTGCGAACAGATACTCTTTAACGAAAAGACCTTGTGGACAGGGAGCACTACCACTCGTGGGGCTTATCAGAAATTTGGTGATGTATGGATTCATTTTGACGGACAGGAAGATGTCCGGGATTATCGTCGTGAACTTTCTTTGGATGAGGCTATAGGCAAAGTGAGTTATACGTCGGCCGGAACGCATTATTTACGGGAGTATTTTGCCAGTCGCCCCGATGAGGTAATTGTGATTATGCTTAGTACACCGGAAGCCGGGAAGAAACTTAATTTTTCCGTCAGCCTTGCCGACGGACGTCCGGACACCCGGCAAGAAGTCACCAAAGATGGTATCCTGTTCCGTAGAAAACTGGATTTATTATCTTATGAAGCTCAATTGAAGGTCATTAATGAAGGTGGCACTTTGGTGGCAGATAGCAATAAACTACGTGTGAATGGAGCCAATTCCGTCCTTATCCTATTGACGGCAGCGACCAATTATGATTTATCTTCTGTTACCTATGTGGGAGAAACTTCCGGACAATTGCATAAGCGTCTGACAGACCGGCTCGTACGGGCATCTGCAAAAGGTTATAAGCAACTGAAATCCGCTCACCTGAATGATTATAAATCTCTTTTCAACCGCGTCCGGTTTGATTTGAAGACAGCGGCAAAGACAGGGGTAAAGACAGGAATGCAGACTGAAATGAAAACTGGAATACCCTCTGTTCCCACAAATGAACTGGTACGCCTGCATAAAGAAGAACTTTATTTGGATATGTTGTATTTTCAATATGGACGATACCTGATGATCGCTTCGTCTCGTGGAATGAATTTGCCGAATAATCTGCAAGGGATATGGAATGGAGATAATGCTCCGCCTTGGGAATGTGATATTCATAGTAACATCAATATACAAATGAATTATTGGCCTGCTGAGGTCTGTAATCTTTCCGAATGTCACGAACCTTTCATCCGGTATATTGCCACTGAAGCTCTTCGCCCGGGTGGTAGCTGGCAACAATTGGCACGAAGTGAAGGACTCAGAGGATGGACTGTAAACACGCAAAGCAATATATTCGGTTACATGGATTGGAATATCAACCGTCCTGCGAATGCGTGGTACTGCATGCATCTGTGGAAGCATTATGCTTATACACAAGATATCAACTATCTGCGTTCTGTGGCCTATCCGGTCATGCGTAGTACCTGTGAATATTGGTTTGACAGGCTTCAATTAACGGCTGACAGCATACTGATTGCTCCGGCAGAGTGGTCGCCTGAACATGGGCCTTGGGAAGATGGCGTGGCATATGCACAACAATTGGTTTGGCAACTTTTCAGTGAAACCATGCAGGCTGTACGTGTCCTGCAAGGGGCAGGTATTCCGATGGATGAAGATTTTGTAGGGAAGCTGTCGGAGAAGTTGAAACGCTTGGACAATGGTGTCACACTAGGTGTCTGGGGACAAATACGTGAATGGCGGGAAGATAGTCAGAAACTTGATACCATAGGAAATCCCCACCGGCATCTCTCTCAATTGATAGCTCTCTATCCGGGTAATCAGATATCTTACTATAAAGATGCAAAATATGCAGATGCGGCAAAAAGAACGTTAGAGTCACGTGGAGACTTGGGAACGGGGTGGAGCCGTGCCTGGAAAATCGCTACCTGGGCACGCTTGCAGGATGGCGAACATGCTTACCGTTTGCTGAAATCTGCTCTTGACTTTTCTACACTTACAGTTATTAGTATGGATAGCGATCAGGGGGGAGTTTATGAAAATCTTTTTGATTCGCATCCGCCTTTCCAAATTGACGGTAATTTCGGAGCTACGGCAGGCATTGCTGAAATGCTGCTACAGAGTCATCAGGGATTTATCCATTTGTTGCCTGCTTTACCTGCTGTTTGGGCGAATGGCAGTGTGACGGGATTACGTGCGGAGGGAGACTTCACCTTTGCAATGGAATGGAATGTTGGTCGGCTTACACAATGTGCCGTTACTTCCGGTCATGGTGGAGAATGTCGAATATATTGCCCTGCTGTCCGATGGTTGAAGGTCGAAAATAGCAAGGGAGAAGAAGTTACGGTTTCTTCTGTTGATAAAGATTTAATCTCCTTTTTTACTGTAAAAGGTGAGACTTATAGTTTTTCCATATTGAAATAAGAGTCTCTGCTACTCAAAAGAGTTTCACCATGCTTTGAAACAAAGTGTTTCCCCACCTGAAACTAAAAGTCTCAGGTGGGGGAAAGGAATTAGCTCTTTTTAGAACGGATTTGAGCAAAATAATCTTTCATATAAAATAAAAAGTGCGTAACATCTGCCACCTGCAACAAAATCGAGATAATATATTAATTAATAGATGGTTACAGCGTTGCAGATGCTGTTGCAGATGGTTGCAGATACCCAGGTATCTGCAACACTATAAACGAGCCGTATCGGTCATCCCGTCAGTGTCTACTTAAGAAATAACAGTTCCCTACGTTGGAACTCCCGTTCCCAGGCTGGAAACTCTCGTTTCCAAGCATAGAAACGAGAGTTTCTGCGTATAGATACTGGAGTTTCCACGTATGGATACTGGAGTTTCCATGTATAGAAACGGAGGCTAATGTTTAGCTATATGATGTGTTGCCTTGCTCTTAAAATACAGCTTTCTATCGGCATACAAAGTGTTGCAGATAGCCAGGTATCTGCAACCATCTGCAACAGCATCTGCAACGCTGTAACCATCTATTAATTAATATATTATCTCAATTTTGTTGCAGATGGCAGATGTTTTTCACTTTTTCAGGTTCTTCGTCAAATTTGGTGGTAATCTCTTTTTTATTTCAACGGTCTTCTTCTTTCTTAATCCTATAAAAAGTTGTAGATATGTTTGCTTTTTAGTAACTTTAAAGACACCACATCATTAAAAGTTACCATGCAACAAGCCATATCTACAACGTACAAATATACATCAAAAAAAGAAAATACTCCTACAAATAGGGGATTATTCCATGATTTCAGCTTCAGTCTTGGCTACGATAATCTGCAACAAGATGGTATCTCTGAAGCAGTTGGCTCATTGAGGGTCTTTTACATACGGCTGGCAAGGGGGCTTCCTGTCCTTATTGCGGACATTTCAGTCACCGGTTGCACAGTTACTACTCCCGTCATATTCAGGATCTTGAAGTTTACGGTCATAGTTTGGAGTTAGTCATAAAGGTTGGCAAATATTATTGTGACAATATTTCTTGTCCGCAAAAAATATTCTGCGAACCGTTGTCTTTTCTGGCTCGTCGGTATGGTAGATGGAGCTATCTTGTTGAGGAACGCATCAGATCGATAAGCTTGGAACTTACTTCTCGAAAGGCCTCTTCTCTTTTGCAACTGTTCCATATAACGGCCAGTAGCTCTTCCTGCTTACGCATCCTACAACAGTACGGGCAACATAATCCTATGCATAATAAAAGTATTTATGTAGGTATTGATGATTTTGCCTATAAAAAAGGTAAGGATTATATGAGTGTGGTCGTAGACCAGATGACACACATGCCTATTGCTTTGTTAGAGGATAGAAGCGGAGAAGCGCTTGATAACTGGCTCACCCGGAATCCTCAGATACAATATATAACGAGAGACCGTGGAAGATGTTTCACAGAGGCTATAAACAGAATAATCCCTGGTGTTACACAAATCTGCGACCGGTTCCATCTAACCAAGAATATGACGGACACGATGATACCGGAAATAGAGAAAATGATTCGTCAGACCAAGCAAAAGCTCAAGTACGAATATCCTGACAGAGACACGGCTTCTTCGTTAATTCTTCAGGACATATTTAACATGGGAGATGTCCGACACAGAGAAAAATTGAAGATATACAGGGAAAGCCTGAACTTAAAAATGTAGGGGATGACCATTGAGCAGACAGCCACACATTTGGGCAAGAAAAGTCGCTACATTTATAAACTCATTCACAACAGGAGAATAGGGGCATACTTGAATGAGCAACAGAAGACAGCTCTTAAATATGTATCCGAACTGGCTACAATCATTAGTGCGGGCTGTATTACCCGAAAAATATTGGCACAAAAAATGGGGAGTAAAATCAGTGGCGCACTTATTGGAAGGATAACATCCAGCTTGCGAAAAATGTATCAACAAAAGAGGAAGGAAGTCAAAGAGCATAATGAGAGCATTGAAAACGGAAGTAAAACACAGAGAGTTTCACAGAATCAGATACGCAAATACATTCTAAAGGGAAAATCGGATAATCCTAAACTAGCGGAACTGTATAAATCCTCACCACAGATTAAAGAACTCTTAAGCGTGTGTCAGAATTTCAGAGATATGATTAATGGGAATACTTATGATAAGGATATTAGAAAGTGGATTGAAAAAGCGAAGGCAACACGGAATATGGCACTGACGAACTTTGCATATGGTATTGAAAAAGACTGGGAGGCAGTACAGGCAGCTATTGATATCCCCTTCAGTAACGGATTATTGGAGGGGACAGTGAATAAAATTAAAGCAGTAAAAAGACAGATGTACAATAGGGCAGGAAGTAAACTACTGAGAGCCAAGATTCTTTATTCACAATAGAAGAAGTACCACCAAATTTGACGAAGAACCCTTTTTCATTTTATAAGAAGAGATGTTTTGTTCATTTTCGCAGGTTATGAGCTATTTCTTTCCCTTAATTTATGTACTTTTTATAGTTGAAATACGAAGATTTTCTCTACATTTGTCCGGTTAATCTCTATTATCCTATACTTACTAAAGCCTGTCCGCCCGATGAAAAAGAACTGTCTACTCTATTTCCTGCTTTTCTTTTCCTGCCATCCAGTCTTTGCTGGTGAGAGCCTGGATTCTCTGTTGAATGTACTTGATAAAACCATTAAGGAAGCCGATATTTATGTACAGATTAAGGAGAACAGGCTTCGTGAGCTAAAGAGAGAAGCTGGAAAGACACCACCTGTTTCCATCGAACGATATAATCTGAATAATAGGATTTATTCCGAATACAAGGCGTATAGTTCTGATTCCGCACTTCACTATCTGAATGAAAACAGATTACTGGCACGGCAGTTGAACGATGGGGAACGTGAACTTAAAATTCAGTTGGAACTGTCCTATCTGTTATCATCCATCGGAATGTATATGGAAGCGGCGGACATACTTAACTCAATAGACCGTCCGTCACTTCCCCAGTCGCTTTTGGGATATTACTATACATGTTATGAACACGTATATGCCGAAGCAGGAGCGGCGCAGCCGCGATACCGGATGTTTTCATCGCATTATTTCAAGTTGAGCCGTGCTTATCGGGATTCCATGCTGGTAGTTTTGGAACCCGCTTCGGATACCTACCTGTGGTTGCGCGAAACTCAACTGAAAGAAGCAGGGAAGTATAATGAAGCCCTTGAATTCAGTGACCGACGGCTTTCGGAATCTTCGTTCGGCACACCCCAATATGCATTGGTGGCGTATCAGCGTTTCCGTCTTTTCGAGAGTATGGGAAAGAAAGACGAGCATTTATATTACTTGGTTCTTTCAGCTATTTCGGACGTACGTTCCGCTATCAAGGAACAATCTTCTTTGATGGTATTGGCACAGGAGTTGCACGAAAAAGGAGATTTGAAACGTGCGTATGCATATATCAACTTCTCCTGGGAAATATCGCAATTCTATAAAACGCGGTTGCGTAGTTGGATGAATATTACTCCGCTTTCCATGATAAACGGGAATTATCAGGATATCATCAGGAAACAAAACAAGGAACTGCTGATTTATATCGTATGTGTAGCCCTGCTTGCACTATTGCTGGTGATAGCGTTAATCTACATTTATCGGCAGATGAAAGCCCTTTCCGTTGCCAAGAAAGGGTTACAGGAGGTGAACGAACGACTCTTCTCACTGAATGAAGAATTGGAAGAAGTCAACCGGCATCTTCGTTCCACAAATTTAGACCTTTCCGAATCTAATCTTATCAAAGAAGCCTATATTGCCCGTTTCTTCAAACTATGTTCCGTTTATGTAGACCGTCTGCAGGCATACAGAAAGCTGGTAAATAAGAAGTTGCAGCGGGGACAAGTAGCCGAACTGTTGAAAATGACACATCTCAGCAATGATATTGTGACCGTTGAGGTGCAGGAACTATATGCGAACTTCGATTCCGCTTTCCTACACCTTTTCCCGAACTTTGTGGAATCCCTTAATAAATTATTGCTGCCCGAAGAACAAATTGTCTTGAAGCCGGACGAATTGCTCAATACGGAATTGCGGATTTTTGCTTTGATACGCCTCGGCATCAAGGACAGTTCGCAGATTGCGGAGCTTCTGCATTATTCGGTGAATACTATCTATAATTATCGTTCGAGAGTGAAGACCAAAGCACGTGTTTCACGCGAAGATTTTGAAGATTTGGTAGCTAAAATCCGGTAAATAGGTCTGTATCAAATCTACCTTTTGATGCGGGCATGATATGTGTTAATATGTTGTTTGTCAATATGTTGGTGCTTTGCGAATGTTGTGAATGTCCACTTATATCTTATTGGCTATTTTTTATCGTGTCATTTCCATCTATTTTTGTCATAACCGAGCGGAAGTAATACATTCTTCCGCCCCGGGAACTTCTTTTTTATTAACCTTTATAAAAACACACATGAAAAATGATTTATTGCATTTTTCCATACCGGAAAAAGGAAGAAGAACGAAACGTCAGTCTGTGAGTTGGTTATGGTGTTGGGTTATTCTATGTATATGTGGAATAGTTTGCATCGCTTGCTCTGATGATGATTCCGTGAAAAAGAACCCTTACCTGCAAACAAGTACCCGCGCCATGCTGAAAGAGGTGGTAGAGGTCAAGTTTATCAACATTGATGGAAGTACCGATATTACTGTCGATTTTGGTGATGGAACGGTGAAGAATGGTAAAGCTGCCGAAGCTGTCACTCATGCCTATACTCAAAGCGGTGACTATATTTTGCACGTCACGGCAGGTCAGTATGAGGTGCAGAAAAGAATCCGCATTTACAATCTGTTGGCGTTGACGGAAGCGATGAAGCAATTCAGGGAGTCGTCTAACAAGAAAGTATGGGTGATGACACACCGTGCACATACCACGGACAGGACTGTCCCCGAGAACTCGGTGTCTTCCGTAGAAGATGCCATTGATTCGGGAGCCGAAGTGATAGAGTGCGATACACACGTCACAAGTGACGGAGTAGTAGTGGTATGCCACGACCAGACAATCAATGCCACTACTAACGGCACAGGTGACATCACTAAAATGACCTATGCGGAACTGCAACAGTATAATTTGAAAGACCGGAACGGCCGGGTGACCGATGAAAAGATGCCCACCCTTGAAGAATTCCTGAAAGCGGGACGTGGCAGAATCTATTTCAATCTTGACTATTCCCCGCGTACGGCTTCCTCGCAGCAGGTAGTAGACATCGTGATGAAACTTGACATGATGGAGTCTGTATTCTTTTATTGCAACAGTGTGCAGAAAGCGGAAGAAGTGCTGGGCATCACCTCCAAAGCCCATGTTTACACATGGACGGGAAACCACAAGCCGATGATAGGATTGCCGGGCAATTATTTTGTGCAATACAGCTACCTGACAAATGGAAAAAGCACTCCTTTGGGAAGTTCTATCAATGATGGTATGTTGGCTACGGTGAATATGCTTCCCGCAAGTGGCAGCAGTGTTTCCGAATGGACGCTGAACGAGGACTATCTGGACGAACTGCTGCAAATCTACCCCATGGTATGCATGATACAGACCGATGTGCCGGACTTGTTGATTCCCGCATTGCAAGCGAGAGGACTACGTTAACTTTATCATCTAATATAAAAATCATCTATTTATGAGAAATATTCATTGCAAGACGTGTACCTGTCTGTTGGCTGTATTGCTGATGCTGTTTTCCGGCATTCAGGCAAGGGGAACTTCTTTGGAAGTACAGCAGGAACGTAAAATATCCGGTACGGTAATCGATGAGAAGGGCGAACCTGTCATCGGTGCTTCGGTGGTGGTTGTAGAGACAAAGCAAGGTGCCATTACAAATATAGACGGTAAATTTCAGGTAAATGCTCCGCAAAACGGTCGCCTGAAAGTATCTTATATCGGCTATGAAACACAGGAAATAGCTATCAAAGACCGCCAGTCTTTGCGAATCGTACTGAAAGAAGAATCGACTGCCCTGAATGAAGTGGTGGTAGTAGGTTACGGCACGATGAAAAGGAAAGAAATGACTTCGGCTATCTCCCATGTCGGCGCGAAAGACCTGAATCAGATTTCCAGTCTCGATGCTTCCATGCTTTTGCAGGGAAAGGTATCCAGTGTGTCGGTCTCGAATACGGCTTTGGCCGACCCGAACAGTACGGGAAGTATTCAGATTCGTGGTATTTCTTCCCGTAATGCAGGCTTGGGACCGTTGATAGTCGTTGACGGAGTGCCGGGTGGTGATATGACAAATATCAATCCTGCCGATATTGAATCTATCGATGTATTGAAAGACGGTGCAGCTTCCGCCATCTACGGTACACGGGGCAGCAACGGTGTTATTCTGGTGAATCTGAAAAAAGGGACGAGAGACGGAGAGGTGCATACTACTTATAGCGCTGCTGTTACTTTCAATAAGGCAAAGAAAGAACTGGATATAATGAACGCGGAAGAATATCGCGCTTACCGTACGGTATCCAATCCGCTTTCAGATATGGGAGCTACCACAGACTGGTTCGATGCCGTTACCCGCCTGGGGGTAACGCACATGCATACATTGACCTTCTCCGGTGGTAATGCGAGAACCAATTACCGCGTGACTGCCGACTACCGCAAAGCACAAGGTATCGACCTGCGTTCCGACCGTCGCGAATACGGTGCGCGTGCCACTATCAGCCATACTACTAAAGACGGCTTATTTACATTCTCCGCCAATATGACTCCACGCGTAATTGACCGGAACAAATCGGCAAGCGTTTACGGCAGTGTTATCAAGAATAACCCGACCATGCCTGTTTATGATTCCGAATCTGCCAATGGCTACTATCGTTTCCCTTCCGGCGGGGATAGTTCCAATATCGTCGAGCAACTGAATGAGGAGGAGAACGGAACGGAAATCAAGCTGTTGGAGTGGAACGCTACGGCTGCCGTCAACCTGCTTCCCCTGTTCAATCCGAAGAACCCGAATATGGTGCTGAAATCACAAGTGACAGTTTCCCAATATCAGGTAGATAAGTTCAATGGATGGTTCACTCCGTCCACCTATGGCCCTAATGTCAATTCAAGCGTTGCCGGGAAAGCGAGCCGCGATTTTGACAAGAGTACCAGTAACAATCTGGAATGGGTGACCAACTTCTCCACACGCATCAAGGAACATCAGATTCGTGCGATGGTAGGTTACAGCTATAATTATGGCGTAAGTTCGGGAATGGGAGCGGAAAACTGGGATTTCTCTTCTGACGGCTTGATGTACAACAATCTCGGCTCCGGTCTGGAAGCGGCGAAAGAAGGAAAGACAATGATGAGTTCTTACAAGAATGACCATAAACTAATCAGCTTCTTCGGCCGTGTCAACTACGACTGGAAGGAACGCTATCTGTTCACTTTCTCTTTGCGCCACGAAGGTTCTTCCCGCTTCGGTGAGAATCACAAATGGGGTAATTTCCCTGCGGTATCCGTAGGCTGGCGTATCTCGGACGAGAAGTTTATGAAAGGACTTTCGTGGATTGACGACTTGAAGGTGCGTTATGACTACGGTGTCACCGGTAATCAGGAGATAGGAAACTACCAGTCTTTAGCTACATATAGAGCTTATGGCTGGTATCAGTATAACGGCAATAACTTCCATGTATGGGGGCCGAGCAAGAACGTCAACTCAGAACTTCGCTGGGAAAAGGGACACAATCAGAATATCGGTCTGGACTTTTCACTCTTCAAACACAAAGTGACCGGTTCATTTAACTATTTCCACCGTAAACAAAGCGATTTGCTCGGTAGTTACTCCGTATCCGTGCCACCCAACTTGTTCACCACTATATATGCCAATGTAGGTACGCTCCGCAATACAGGCTTCGAGCTCGATGTGACGGTGAATGCCGTGCGTACGAAGGACTTCACTTATAGTTTCACATTGGTGGGCGCTACCAATAATAATAAGTTTGTCAGTTTCTCTAACGATGTCTATAAGGGACAGAAATATTACTCGACCTGCAACATGGCGAATCCTAACAATCCGGGATACTTGCAACGGATTGAAGAAGGCGAACGCATTGGCAATTACTTCACCTACCGTTATGCAGGCGTAGACAAGAAAGGCGACTGGCTGATTTACGACAAGAAAGGCAATGTCATCCCGATAGCCCAGGGTTCGGAAGAAGACAAGGCAGTGACCGGCAACGGTCTGCCGAAATTCACCGGCTCCATGACGCATAATTTCACTTACAAGAACTTTGATTTGACCGTTGCCCTCCGTGGTGCTGCCGGATTCGATATCTTCAATGTACATGATTTCTACTTTGGACTGCAGAGCATGAGTACCAACCAGCTAACGACTGCTTATTCGAAGAACGCGCATATCACGACCGGCAAGAACGTGATAACCGACTATTTCATCGAACCGGGCGATTACCTGAAGATAGATAACATCACTTTGGGATATACGATGAACTTGAATAAGAAGTATATCGAGAAAATACGTTTGTTCGGTACAGCCAACAATCTCTATACGTTTACGAAATTCACGGGTGTAGACCCTTCCACTTACGAAGTCAATGGTCTGACACCGGGTACTTTCGGGGGAGGATACAACTATTATCCGTCTGCTTTCCAGTTTATTTTAGGTTTACAAGTTAGTTTTTAAAAAAGGAACGATTATGAAAATAACAAAATATATCATAGGATTAGGTCTGATGGCGGGCACGGTGCTGGGCTTGCCGTCCTGTACCGACCTGTCGGAAACGGTGTACGACCAGGTGATGTCTAAAAACTACTATAACACGAAGCAGGATGTCATCAATGCTGTTTTTCGTCCTTTTGAACATATGTACTGCTGTATCTGGATACGTCATGAGAACGAAGAACTGCCGGCCGACCAGTTTATTACTCCTACCCGTGGCACCTGGTGGTACGATGGCGGTCTGTGGGAAATGTACCACCGCCACCAATATGATGATATTAATCAGGGTGATTGGCTGAGTGAATGGGAGAACTTTTATGTAGGCATTGCCCAATGTAATATGGTACTGGATGATTTGAGCCAGTTGAATCCGTCTTCCTTTGGTTTGAGTGACAGTGAATTTGAGAGTTTCAAGGCACAGTTGCGCTGTATGCGTGCCTGGGGGTATCTTCGTCTGTTGAATACACATCGTAACTGCATCCTGACTACCACCTCAGACCAGGCGGTGAATGAGCAACCGGAAAACCGGAAGCAAGTTGCTCCACAGGTATTGTTCGATTTCATCGAAAGTGAATTGAAAGACTACTGTTTGACAGCCTTACCCTCAAAGAGCGGGCAATCCGGCAATGGTGCCCAACAGGGGCAATTTACGAAAGCTGCCGCTGCTTCTTTACTGGTACGTCTCTATCTCAATGCGGAAAAATGGATTGGCCAGCCCAAATGGCAGGAATGTATTGATATATGTAACCGCATCACGGGCGGAGAATTCGGTTATTACGCGATTGCCGACAATTGGTATGAGCCTTTCGACTGGAATAACGAGATGTGTAATGAAGTGATATTCGGTTTCCCCGGTTCTTACGGGCTGACTAGTTGGCATTTGCAAAATGACAGGAGAACGGTTTACGGACGTGGTTTGCCTTATGGCAGTGCCTATTACCTGAAAATAGAGGGAAATGGCGAACGGAACCCAAAATACGCGCTTTCACCGAGCTATGACAATCAGCAACCCCGCGAGCTGTTCGACTATGAACTGGGGATGGTTACCCGGAAGTTTGCCAAATATCCGGGAGATGTCCGTTATAAGCAATATGTAAATACGGGCAATAACACACGGGAAGGTATGTTCTTCCTCGAAGGTAAGATTGCGAACTCCGCTGTGAGTGGAGGATATGCCAAGAATCCGGATAATCAATATGTACTTTACCTGCGCGACCAAGTGGGACGTTTCGAGGGAAATGCCGAATCGGGTTATATCTCTAATCCGGCTTATAAGGAATCAAAGCTGGGGAACGGTGACTTCAACTCAGGTCTTTATTGTGTGAAATACCCGTTCTACCCGTTCACGGGAGGATATTATATTGAATCGGACTATACGGAGATACGTCTGGCGGAGATTATCTATTCGCAAGCGGAATGTCTTCTCCGTCTCGGACAGGCAGGCGAAGCGGGCAAGTTGCTGAACAGCGTGCGCAAGCGCAATTATGAGAACTTTACAGCCAATATCGCTTACCAGCCGGAAGGTAATGTGGTGCTTGATATGAAAGAAATGCTCGATGAATGGGGACGTGAATTCCTGGCGGAGAGCCGCCGGCGTACAGACTTGATTCGTTTTGGCAGGTATCAGGAAGCATGGTGGGATAAGTCACGGGATGCGGACAATCATTATGAACTGTTCCCCTTGTCGCAGACGCAACTGGAACAGAACGAATACCTGAAACAGAATCCGGGCTATCCTGATATTGCCCGATGAAATCGGTGATTTTTACGATTATTCTTATCTAATGTACAAGTTAAAAAAGAAATAAAATGAGAAATAGTTTATTCATAATATCGAAGCTGTGTATGCTGGTTTTCATTATCCTGTTGGCACAGGGATGCCAGGAAAACTATGAGATGATAGACCCGCCTATGATGACCGATTATGATGATGATTTGGACGAAGAGGTCATAATGCAGAAGGGACTGGAAAGTTATTTTGTAACCCAGTTCGGTGAGGGTGAGATGGATGGTAGTTCCTGGGAACAGGCGTTGGATGCGGCGGGTTTCCGTAAATTGTTGAGCGGGTCTGTCGACCTTTCCAAGAGTACAATTTATATGAGCCAGGGCAAATATGTGATGTCTGAAGAGAGCGGGCTTGGCGTGATTGTCCGCAAGAATGTGAAAGCGATTAAAGGCGGATATAGCCAGTTTAGTGAGGGAACGGACGTTTCGGCACGGAATATAGACACGTATGTAACGGTTATCAGTGGCGACGTGAACGGGAATAAGCAGGCGGATGCGGGAGACTGTGGCTTGCTGTTGGTTAAGAAAGGAATCATTGCTATTGAGGGGGTTACTTTTCAATACGGGTATGTGTCCGAAGCGGATGCCAGTACTACCGAATGTGGGAGCGGCATCTATGTGAGCGGCAGTACGGGGGATACTTCCGTTGAACTGACTAACTGTGTGATAAGGGATTGTAAATCGACAGTGACGACTTCTCTTAAACAAGGGGGAGCGGCTGTCTTCATCCTGTCGGGACAAGTCCGGCTGAATAATGTAAAGCTTCTGGATAATACGTCGGTAGGTCGTGGAGGAGCTGTACGTTGTAATAGTAAGACTGCTGTGGCATTAATGAATAACAGTTTGCTGAAAGGTAATTCCCATTCGGGTTCATGGGGCAATGGAATTCAGATGTCGGAAGGGCATATCTGCATGAACAATACTACGATTATAGAGAATGAAGGTACGGGTGCTGCCTTGAATGGTGGGGGAAGTTTCCTGCTTGTCAATAGTACGATTGTAGGAAATGCAAGTGATAGCCATGGGGCTGTCCGTTGCGAGACAGGAATTGGTGGGGATACGAAGTTTATCAATAACCTTTTGATTGCCGAAAACCCTTCGGCTCCGAGTTTCAATCTGAACGGAAGCAGCTTTGAAGCCTTCTCAAAAGGCTATAATGTTTATCAACGCGTCACAGGCATCACGATGAGTCCTCTTGATACGGCTTATCCCAATGCGGTGAACGGTACGCTGAATGAGGAAGGTGTTTATATATGGGATATCAACCAGCTTGGTTCGGTGAAAGGATATGCTACGAAGCAGGCGGTGATAGAAGTGGCAAAAAGTTTCAATCCGGTAGCTTCGCCCATTGTCAATCTGGGAGAAGTGTTTGTAGAGTGGGTTGGTGAGGATGCTTTCGGAGTAGACCAGCGTGGAGCGACCCGTAATGCCAACAAGATGCAGGCCGGTGCTTATGATGCCGTTTTGCCGAATTAAACTGTAAAAAGACTGTAACATGAAAAAGATATTTTATATACTAGCCTTGGGCATCGGGCTGACCGGATGCTCGAATAATGAGGATGAATTGCTGCCGACGGGTGGTTCTTCTGAAGCACGGATAATCAGTGTCATTACGGAAGTGAATGAGCCGCTGTCGCGTGCAGGGTATGACGCTACGAATCTGGAACGTTTCGGATTGATGATTCGCAACGCTGAGAATGCCGCTTACAACTATCACAAACAGATGGTCGGTTCCGGCAATGTGTGGAGCACATCGGACGGTCAGCAAATGCTGTGGGATGCGGAAAGAACGCCTGTTACGATGATTGCTTATGCACCTTATGTGAGTGAAGCTACTCCGGATGCTCTGTTGGCGGTTGATGCATTGACCAATCAGGCGACAGAAGCCAATGTGATGTCTTCCGATTTCCTGCTGATGAAAGCGATAGTTGATCCGGAAAAGGATTTGACTGCTGACGGAAAACTGAGAATCTCCCTGAACCATGCCATGAGCAAGCTGATTATAAAAATCACTGTGAATGGAACGGTCGATGCTGAGATGAATAAGTTAGGGGATATGTCTATCAACGGTGCTGTCGTAAACGGTATCTGCGATTTGTCGGCAGCGGATCCGGTGGTTGTTCCTGCGGCTGACGCGGCAGTAGCTACCGTGGCTCCCTATAAGGGAACGGATTATTGCGAATGTATCCTGCCGCCGCAAAAGATAGCGGAGGACTTCTCTATCAATTTCAGTTATGACGGAAAGCTCTATATATGGTCTGCCAAGGAAGCTATTGAACTGGAGAAAGGCGTGGAGCATACTTTGACTCTCAATGTAAATACAACTGCGCGGCTGGCTGCCATGCACATGCAAGCCAGGAGTTGGGCAACCGGTCAGCTTATCGACCGGAATTAAAGAAAGAGGAAATAAACGATGAAGAAGATAACAAAACTGATGATGGCTGCCTGCTTATTGACGGGCATGGCGGCTTGTGATACAGACAAGGATGTGGCGGTATACGGCAATGATTCCGGTGCTATTCAGATTGAGGCTGTTATAAATACTGCCTTCACCCGTAGTAATCCCGGTGCTACGGGAGAACAGCAGAAACAATTTAATGAGGGTGACGAAATTCAGTTGAGCTGTGAGGACGGCTATCTGAACTATGTGTTCTCCGGTGGCAAATGGTCACCGACCGATAATTACTATTTGCGATGGGGAACGGAACCTGTAACTTATTCCGCCTTTTATCCGGTAATTAATGGTGCTGGCATTGCTAACTTTATTCTTCCCACCAACCAGCAACGTCTGGAAAACCTGGCAAATGCCGATTATATGACTTGTACTGTGGAGAATGCTACGGATGACGGTTCCCGTATTCTCCGTCTGGGCATGAACCGGAAAATGGCGAAAGTCATAATGACGTTGGCGGATGTAGGCGGACAAGGTAAAGTGCAGGGAGTGAAAATAGGTTCTTATCAAGGATACACGAATGGGGAAGTGGTAGAGGCTACTTCTTTGGTATCGCCTTTCATTACCGTTCCCGAAGGTGGTAAGGCGGGGCAGAATGGTTGTAGCTATACTGCCATTGTGACTCCCGGAAAAGTTGGGGCAACTGCTACTTTTGTCTCTTTGAACTATTTGGGTGAGGATTTGGTAATGCTTGGTATCCCGGAGTTGCAACCCGGAAAATGCTATGAGTTCACTTTAAAAGTGGAAGGTTCGGTCATATCCGTCAGTGAACCGGTTGTTTCTCCATGGGATAGCGGTACTTTGCCGGGCGGAGATGCGGAAGAACTGCAACTGACTGCATACTATGTGAAAGAACAACCTGCCGGAAATGCCACCGGTATGGACTGGGATAATGCAATGGGCGTGGATGCATTGCGCAACTTGCTGCAAACGAGCAGTAACAGTACGGTTTCCAACGCCAATGCTGTCAAACTGGACGGCAAGAAGATTTATGTAGCTGCGGGCTCTTATGAAATAGCGAAAGAGAATTCCGGCGTAAAGGTAGAGTATAGCGGTTATAGCAAGCAGGTGGAAATAACGGTTGAAGGTGGATATGACCCTTCAAGTACGGGAACTGACCTGACTAAGCGTGATGTTAGCAAATATACGACTGTTTTTGTCAGAAATACAGGCAGCAATGCGTCCGCTACATCTGACGGAATGTTCTGTTTGGGAAATCAGATAAATATAACTTTCGAAGATTGTGTTTTCGACGGACAATATAAACAAAGCGATAAAGGAGACGTGAATGGATTCTATGTGGCGGCAGGTCAATCGGGCAATGCTGTTTTGCAGTTGAAGAACTGTGTTGTGAAGAACTTCAACCGTGAAGGTGCTTCGGATGCAGGCCCGGCTATTAAGCTAGCCAAAGGAAGTGTTTTCCTGGAACGAGTAGAACTTGTGAATAACAGGGGAGCCAATCGGGGGGGAGCCATTTTGACGAATAATGCTGCTTCTGTATTATTTATGAACAATTGCCTATTGCATGAGAATCATGCACCGGCAGCCTGGGGTACTGCTATACATGCCGGAAATGGATATGTTTGTATGAATAATACGACTGTACTTGGTACTACGGGCACAAGTAATAATAGTGTTACCGTCAACGGAGATGCTTACTTTATGCTTGCCAATACCACGATTGTAGGAAATTCGGGCAATCCCAACGGGGTATTCCGTGCAGGGGCCAGGGCTTCTCTTGTTGTCAACTCCCTGTTTGCTAAAGGAGCGGGAACCAGGACAATTTATGCAGGTAATATAACTTCCGGTGGATATAACGTATTCCAGGCGGCAGATGTCGGTTGGGGAGCTATCGGTACGGATACGGACTATTCTTCTCAAACGCTTCCTGCTGCTTCGCTAACTGACGGTGTTTACCAATGGACAATAACCAATGTTATTGATGAATTTGCAACGAAACAGGCTGTTATTGACGCAGTGAAGTCTTTCGATGCAACTGTGGGACAGCAATTCGTCGATTGGGTTGGTGAAGACGGTTTCGGAGTAGACCAGCGTGGAGCAACCCGTAATGTAAACAAGATGCAGCCCGGAGCTTATGATGCCGGATTGTAGTTGCAGTATTAAAGTATCTGCAACAATAAAAAGCTAGAACGTTGAATATAATAAAGTAAGAAGATTTAATAACTGATGAAAGATATGAAGAAAAGCAAGCTTATTGTGCTTTTGTTACTGTTCTGTTTGCAGCCGGGTTTCCTGGCTGCACAGCGGGCGGAGGCTATCCGGAAAGATGTATTGAACCCACGTCTCGATAAAGTGCTGGTGGTAGCGCATCGTGGAAACTGGAGTATTGCCCCCGAAAACTCTGTGGCAGCTATTGATAGCGCTATTCAGATGAAAGTAGATATTGTGGAGATAGATATCCGTAAGACAAAAGACGGACAGTTGGTCCTGATGCATGACGATACGGTAGACCGCACTACAAACGGTATCGGTAAGGTAAAAGACAAAACATTGGCTGAAATAAAACAACTTCGCTTGAAGGACAAAGACGGTCGGTTGACGGAACATACTGTTCCTACCTTGGAAGAAGCGTTGTTGGCTGCCAAAGGGCAAATCATGGTCAATCTGGATAAGGCTTACAGCATTTTTGATGACGTATATGCCATATTGGAGAAGACCGGTACAGCCGATTTAGTTATCATGAAAGGTGGACAACCGGTGGAAACGGTAAAACGGGAGTTCGGCTCTTATTTGGATAAGGTAATCTATATGCCTGTCGTAACGATTGATGATGAAAAGTCGGTAAAAATTGTCGAGGATTATATGGAACAGTTACATCCGGTTGCTTTTGAATTGTGCTACCGGAATGCTTCAAGTCCGATACCTGCCAAAATGGAACGCAGGTTGGCGGGGAAAAGTCTGATTTGGTATAATACATTGTGGGCTTCCCTGGCAGGAGGGCACGACGACGAACTTGCGCAGAAAGACCCGGACGCAAGTTACGGCTATCTGATAAACAAACTAGGAGCACGAATCCTTCAGACAGACTCCCCGGCTTATATGCTCGATTATTTGAGAAGCAAAGGGTGGCATGACTAATCACTAAGACGAAATTTATGAACGATATAAGATTTTCTTTATTAGCGGGATGGCTGTGTGTCTTACTCGTGGCGGGCGGTTGTAAACCTGCGAATGATGCGAAAGCTCCGGTGTCTCTGACTTGGGAAATGGGAAGTTACGACAGCAATGGCAAATATTATGAGAATTCATTTGTACTGAAGAACATTTCCGATGCTCCTTTAGGAAAGGACTGGGAGATTTTCTATTCACAATTTCCCCGTAAAATCCTGCCGGATGCTTCATCACCGGTTCGGGTAGAGCAAGTAAATGCCACCTATTTTAAGATGTATCCGGGAGCAGGTTTTACCTCATTGGCTCCGGGAGACTCACTGAGAGTGATTTTTCGGTGTGGCGGCGAAGTTCCGAAAAACTCCCATGCGCCCGAAGGTTCTTATTGGGTAAGCCAGTCGGGTACATTGAAAGGAAAACCGCTTCCTGTGGCATTGAATATCGTCCCGCTGCCTGTTACAGAATGGCAGAAGTCTGCTGCGCAAAAGACTTATGATACGAATCTGCGTCTGCAGAAAGCAGGCCCTTCGGAATTTCAGCAGACAGACATCATTCCATCTGTCAAGAAAGTAATTCCTGCCAAAGGAGAAATCTTATTGGAAAAACAGCTTGCTCTGACTTTTCATGAAAATTTTGCAAACGAAGGGAAGCTGTTGAAAGATAAACTGTCGGAGATATACGGATTGGAAGTTGTTCCCGAAGCCCCGGTTACTATTGTTCTGGACTATCTTCCTGTCGGAAAGAAAGTGGTAAACGAAGAGTATTATGAGCTGAATATCACCGATGAAAAGGTGGAAATATGTAGTAATACATCTCACGGTATCTTTAACGGAACGCAAACTTTATTGGGATTGTTGAAAGGACAAAAAGGACAGCTAAAGCAAAAAGAACAGGAAGGGGTAAAAGGTCAGAAAGAGCCATTACGCTTGCAAGCAATGTCTATTCAGGATTATCCGGACTTGCTTTATAGGGGACAAATGCTGGATATTGCCCGCAATTACACAACGGTAGATAACTTGAAGAAACTGATAGATGTACTCTCTTCCTATAAGTTGAATGTACTTCATTTCCATTTCTCGGATGATGAAGGCTGGCGTCTGGAAATTCCGGGTTTGGAAGAACTGACGACGGTTGGAGCACGGCGTGGATATACCGTTGATGAAAAAGAATGTTTATATCCCGCTTATAACGGTGGGTATGACCAACTTTCCGCAACATCGGGAAACGGTTATTATACCCGTGATGAATTTATAGACTTCTTACGATATGCGGCAGAAAGGCACGTGCAGGTCATTCCTGAAATAGAATCCCCCGGCCATGCACGTGCTGCTATCGTAGCGATGAAAGCACGTTATAACAAATACATAGATACAGACCCGGAGAAGGCTTATGAATACCTTTTATGTGATTTGCAGGATACTTCCCGCTATGTTTCCGCTCAAGCCTATACAGACAATGTGATGAATGTAGCCTTGCCATCGACCTATCGTTTTATGGAAAAGGTGATTCAGGAAATTGTGGCTATGTATAAAGAAGCCGGTGTGCCTCTGACTACTATCCACCTGGGTGGTGACGAAGTGGCAAGAGGTGCTTGGCTAGGTTCACCTTTGTGTGTTGCATTGATGAAAGAACAGGGAATGACAAAGGCGCACGATTTGGCGGAGTATTTCATTACCCGGGTAGTTGATTGCCTGCAACGGTATAATTTATCTTTTA
The DNA here is from genome assembly GCF_042854785.1 of Bacteroides sp. f07. Lineage (NCBI taxonomy): Bacteria > Pseudomonadati > Bacteroidota > Bacteroidia > Bacteroidales > Bacteroidaceae > Bacteroides > Bacteroides sp. f07. The sequence goes on from NZ_BAABXI010000002.1 coordinate 248,994, forward strand.
ACGGTTGGCAGGAAGTGGCTTTGGGACATACACCGGAGACTCACACTTATCTGTCCCAATGTGCAGCCGGCATCAACTCATGGAAAACGGTTCCTGAATGGAAAGAAGACGAAATCCCTTATCAGATAGCCAACAACGGCTATCCGGTGATTCTCTGCAATGTGAACAACTTCTATCTGGACTTGGCTTATGATGCCCATCCCGACGAACCGGGACATTTCTGGGGAGGATATGTGGATGAGTCCAAAGCCTTCTCCATGCTTCCGTACGATGTCTACCGTTCTTCCCGTACGGATATGGCAGGGAATCCGGTCGATGTAAGTGCGGCGGGAAAAGGGAAGACCGCACTGACCACATCAGGCAGGAAAAATATAAAAGGCGTGCAGGCGCAACTGTTTGCTGAAACTATCCGAGGATTTCAATGGGTAGAATATTATATATTCCCGAAAGTGATGGGATTGGTAGAGCGTGGCTGGAATGCGCACCCGAATTGGGAAACCCTTTCCGGCACGGCAGAGCAGCAAGCCTTTGACCGCGATTTGTCGTTGTTCTATGAAAAAATCAGTGTGAAGGAAATGCCTTACTGGAGCCGGATAGGGGTAAATTTCCGTTTACCTCACCCCGGACTCTCCGTCAAAGACGGTCTGCTGTACGCGAATACTTCCATTGCAGGTGGGCAGATACGCTATACGACGGACGGAACGGAGCCGACGATGGATTCGACGCTTTGGGAAGCTCCGGTAGCTTGCCAATCTGCTATCGTGAAAGCGAAACTGTTCTATAAGGATAAGCAAAGTGTGACCAGCCTTTATATGCGGTAGTTGGTGGAATAGGATATAGATATACTTTTAATTTCGATCTGTTTTATACGAAGATAGACTTATTGGTCGATAAATATAATAAATATTAATAATTTTGCTCGTAACTAGTAGATAACTTTAGCTTAGGAGTCTTTATATATAGATTATAAATTATTTCTTATATCATAAATAAACATGAAATTCAAAGCAATGTTACTTGGCTTGTCTGTTATAGCTACACTGTCTGTCTCAGCACAGAAACCGGTGTATCTGGATACGAATAAGCCAATCGAAGAGCGGGTAAAAGACGCATTGAACCGGATGACCCTTGAAGAAAAGGTGAAGATGCTTCATGCACAGTCTAAATTCAGTTCGGCAGGCGTGCCTCGTCTCGGAATCCCGGAAGTATGGGCTACCGACGGCCCTCACGGTATCCGTCCGGAAGTATTGTGGGATGAATGGAATCAGGCAGGATGGACAAACGATTCCTGTATCGCTTATCCCGCATTGACTTGCCTTTCCGCCACATGGAATCCTGAAATGTCTCATCTTTATGGGAAAAGTATTGGTGAAGAGGCGCGTTATCGGAAAAAAGACATTCTGCTCGGTCCCGGTGTGAACATCTACCGTACCCCTTTGAATGGACGTAATTTTGAATATATGGGTGAAGACCCGTATCTGTCTGCCACTATGGTAGTTCCTTATATCAAAGGTGTGCAGGAGAACGGCGTAGCCGCCTGCGTAAAGCATTACGCGCTGAATAATCAGGAATTCAAACGTCATACCACCAATGTGCATCTGAGCGACCGTGCCCTCTATGAAATATACCTGCCTGCTTTCAAGGCTGCCGTTCAAGAAGGCGGAGCGTGGTCGATTATGGGTTCCTATAATCTTTATCAGGGACAGCACGGCTGTCACAACAAACGTCTGCTTAAAGACATCCTTCGTGATGAATGGGGCTTCGATGGCGTGGTAGTGTCTGACTGGGGTGGTGTGCACAATACCGAACAAGCCATTTACAACGGTTTGGATTTGGAATTCGGTTCGTGGACAAACGGCTTGTCTGCCGGAACTCGTAATGCTTATGATAATTATTACATGGCTTTCCCTTACCTGAAACTGATAAAAGAGGGTAAAGTCGGAACAAAAGAACTGGACGAGAAAGTCAGCAATATCCTTCGTCTGATTTTCCGTACTTCGATGGATCCACATAAACCGTTCGGCTCTTTAGGCTCTCCCGAACACGGACAAGCCGGTCGTAAGATAGCTGAAGAAGGAATTGTATTGTTGCAGAACAACGGTAACGTATTGCCTATCGATTTGAATAAAGCGAAGAAAATCGCAGTGATCGGTGAAAATGCGATAAAGATGATGACTGTGGGCGGTGGTAGTTCTTCTTTGAAAGTGAAATATGAGATTTCTCCGTTGGATGGACTGAAAAGCCGTGTGGGCTCAAAAGCGGAAGTGGTATATGCCCGTGGGTATGTAGGCGATCCGACAGGAGAGTATAACGGCGTGAAAACCGGTCAGGATTTGAAAGACAACCGTTCGGAAGATGAACTTCTCGCAGAGGCTTTGCAAGTGGTTAAAGATGCCGACTATGTTATCTTCTTCGGTGGCTTGAACAAGAGTAATCATCAGGATTGTGAAGATTCGGACCGTGCTTCTTTAGGTTTGCCTTACGCGCAGGATAGAGTGATAAGCGAATTGGCAAAGGTGAATAAAAACCTGATTGTTGTCAATATCTCCGGCAATGCAGTGGCTATGCCTTGGGTGGATGAAGTTCCCACCATTGTTCAAGGCTGGTTCTTGGGCTCGGAAGCCGGCACGGCTCTTGCTTCGGTTTTAGTGGGAGACGTAAACCCTTCCGGAAAACTTCCTTTCACTTTCCCTGTAAAATTGGATGATGTGGGTGCTCATAAACTGGGTGAATATCCGGGCAATAAAGAAGAATTGGCAAAGTCGAAGCACAGGGGGGATACCATTAACGAAACTTATCACGAAGATATTTTTGTAGGTTACCGTTGGGCGGATAAAGAAAAAATCAAACCGTTGTTCCCGTTCGGACATGGATTGAGCTACACTACTTTCGCTTATGGCAAACCTTCTGCTGATAAGAGAACAATGACTGCCGACGATACGATTTCGTTTACTGTCAATGTGAAGAATACGGGAACCCGTGAAGGTCAGGAAGTCGTCCAGCTTTATATCAGCGATAAGAAATCCTCTCTGCCCCGCCCGGTGAAAGAACTGAAAGCTTTCCAAAAAGTGAGACTGTCTCCTGGCGAAGAGAAAGCGGTGACGCTGACGGTTGATAAGAAAGCATTGAGCTTCTTCGATGACACAAAACACGAGTGGATAGCCGAACCGGGCAAGTTTGAGGCGGTTATCGGAAGTTCATCGAGAGATATTAAGGGGATTGTACCCTTTGAGTTGAAATAGGTAGAAAGTTGGTAAAAATGGATTGTCGGGAGAATGTTACTGTCTTGTCAAGATAGGAGTAACATTCTCCTTTTTTCATTGAAATGAATAAAGGCTTGTTAGAAAAAAAGGTTTCTCCTTGGAAATCAGCAAAATATTGATGATATTTGCATTAACGCAACCGTGGTTACTGTAACAGTGGTTGCGTTAATTAATAGAAAGCTTATAAAATTTTACCAAAGGGTAACTTTCCCCAAAGAGCCAAGTTCTAAACTTGCTGTTTTTACTCCCATTGCCTTAAATGCTCTTACAATCGTAGAAAAAGAGATACTTTTTCCGCTTTCAATCTTTGATATTTGCGCTCTTTTCACTCCCATAAGTTCTCCTAGTTGTTCCTGAGTTAGATTTTTTGCTTCTCTTGCTTGTTTAATAGCTTCTCCAATGAGAAAGTTATTAATATCAGTCTCGTATTTTTCACGTGCAGGAGTACTTTTTTCGCCTATTACCCTATCCAGCATTTCTTCATGAGTATAAACTTTCAATTTTTCCATATCACTACTTTTTAGAGTTGAAATATATTTTTCTTAATTCTTCTGCTTTCGCAATCTCCTTTGATGGCGTTTTGGGAGTCTTTTTCACAAAGCCGTTAGTGGCGACAACTAATGTATTCTTATCAGTGTCCCAAAATGCCAGTAAGCGATATGACATTCCGCCATACAAAGTTCTGAACTCCCAAATATCAGAATCTCCCATTTTCTTTCATGACTTTGTGTTTATAACAACAAAGATATAAGAAACGTTCCTATTTAGGAAACAATTATCGCTATATTTCTGACCAAACAATGATTAAATACGGATGTTCACCGATTTCACTTTAAATTGAATGGTTATAAATCAGTGACTTATGGGTGAAACGGGACATCTAATATAAAGTATTCGTTCTTCACTCCATTCACCTTGCTTTTTTCAAATATGCTATGAGCTAAAATAAATATGCTATAAGCAAAAACGAATATGCTTATAGCAAAATGAAATATGCTCATAGCAAATATTCCGTTAAGTATTAACATTTGAACTATCAGGTATTAATACTCTATCCCTAGGGTGTTAATATCTGAGTTGTTGGGCATATATGCCCAAGGCGCAGGAGCTATATATCCAAGACGTTGGAACTATATGCCCAACACATTGGGGCTATATGGCCAATAAACGTTGTAAGGCAAATTTTGAGATGTGAAGGGAGTGAAGAACGAATACTTTATATTTGATGTCCCGTTTTACCCATAAGTGGCTGATTCATAGTTGTTCATCTAAAGGTGAAACTGGTGAACCCTTTGAACATATATTATAGTTATAGGTTAATCTTAGAGGTTTTGTACTGAGTTTATTATTATGCTTTCTAAATTATATGGATTTTCTATCTCCTTTTCTGATTTTATATTCTATCTTTGTAGTGCATTCCATTTTAGACCACGACAGGGAAACCTGCCGTACCAATGTGGCGGGCTTTTTTATGCCCGTCCCATCAGTCCTATATGGCGGTTTCGTACCCCCATGTAGGATGTTAATGCACCTACTGCTGTCGTGGATAGTGGAATGCAATGGGACAGGCGGAACCGCTTCTTTTATTATCTAAAACTACCTTTCTGTATCGCCCCATTGAACTTAATTTATTCACCGTTTAATTTTAAATTCTTATGGAAGAGGTTTTAAACAATCAGCAAGTTCGCCCGGGGGACGTGACACAATTCATGCATTTCATTTTTTCATCAGACGCAGAAATGATGACTTTTTATCTGACATTCAGTCGTTTTGTTAATCCTGACAGTTATTTGGTGCAATGCACCGACCGGAAAAGATTGGAAGATTTGGTTAATGTACTTCGTAGCAATGTGGTGGCTTTTAATGCTATTCATAGCTATAAGTCTATAAGTGTGAAAGAGGTGATTAAAGGATTTGGAATGTATATGATGAGTATTCATATTTCTAATGCTAATCGTCAGCAAGGTGCCGATGCGGTAGGTAGTTTGATTAATTGCGTAATAGATACAACCAAAAATAGTTGGCAATTTAGGAAAATGAGTCGGGCTAACTATATACATCTTGAGAATGTATTATATCTGTTGAGCCGATTGGAAGCAGAAACTAATGAAGAAAAAGATGATAAAACGGAAAATGATATTATGATTAAAGCCGAATGTAACGGGAAGTAAAATATCTGTAACCTGCCCGATAGAAAAGGAGTTCAATCTTTTGTGCTCCTTCTTTTTATTGTCGTAACTTTGCCTGTGGATAATCAGATAAAAACGAACTGTTATGAAAAACGCAATCTTTTGGATTCTATACCTTTTATTTTACCTCTTCAGGCACAGCAGAAACTCCCTTTTCGCAGAAGCGGGGAAGTGCCACGCAACTTGTTGTAGATGGCAAACCGTTTCTAGTTATTGGTGGAGAATTGGGTAACTCTTCGGCTTCCTCTGTTGAGGATATCGAACGTATTTTCCCGAAATTGCAACGTATGGGCCTGAATACGGTTCTGGTTCCCGCATATTGGGACTTCTACTTGATAGTGCCTTTTTTACTTCTTTGTCAGATGATAAGGTGATTTTTTGTATTTGATGTCACAGCAAATGAAAAAAATCACTTTCTTTGCATTATGATGCAAAAATGGCAAGAAGAACTGAAAAAGGGAAACGAAAAAGCTTTTAGTATCATTTTTAATGAATATTATAGCCTTTTGTGTGCTGTTTCTTATCAATATGTGCAAGATGTACAGATAAGTGAGGCAGTAGCAGAAGATGTATTCTTTACACTTTGGGAAAAGCGTAATGAAGTTTTGCCCGTATCTTCATTGAGGGCTTATCTGATGAAGGCTGTTCGTAATCATAGTATAGATTATCTGCGTACGCAGAAAAATGAGTTGTTTCTGGATTTGGAATCTGTTGCTTCCCGTTGTTTTGTGCGCGAGGAGGATATTTTCGAACGATATGTTATGGAAGAATTGGAGGTGATGATAAGTGAAAAAATAGCCTTGCTTCCTGAAGAATGCCAAAAAGTTTTCTATCTGAGCCGATACGAGAGTAAAAGTTATGCTGAAATATCAGAAGAGCTGGGTGTATCTATAAATACTGTTAAGTATCACATAAAGAATGCCTTATCGACTCTCCGTAAAGAACTGGAACCTTATCTTCTGCTCATTCTGAGCATCTACTTTTCACTTTTCTCAAAATAAATTAAAAAAAAGTTCCTTTTTGACTACCCTTTAATGAGTCTTTTATCGTCATTAGATAAAAAGATACTATTTATGCCTATTGATAATCTTGAAGAAATGATTGTTCGTCAATTAAGTAACAATCTGACAGAAAAGGAAGCGGATGAGCTTTTGAACTGGTATAATTCCTCTGAGGACAACAAGAAGTTATACAATGATTATTGTGTATTACTTAAGGCTCAATCGATTGCGTTGGACAAACGGTTGTTTGAGAAAGATAATATGCGTTCCTGGAAACGGCTGAGAAGGCGGATACAGCAAAGAAGGGTTAGCGGCTTTTGGCTGCCTGTCTTGAGATATGCCTCGGTGGCTGTTGTTGCTCTGCTGGTCGGGATGGGTATTCATATGCTTTTGAGTGATGCGGATACTGCCACAGGCGGTATGCAGGTCACAGTGCCTGCAGGCTCTAAATCTAAAATAGTGTTGCCCGACGGAACATCTGTATGGCTGAACTCTGGTTCTAAGTTGACTTATACCGGAGATTTCGGGAAAATCAATCGTGTTATTTATCTGGACGGAGAAGGCTTTTTCGACGTTACGAAGAATAAGGAAATACCTTTTGAAGTATATGCGGGAGAGGCTCGCATACGAGTATTGGGTACACAGTTCAATATGAAAGCCTATTCGATGGATGAAAGAAAACGAATCACTTTACTGGAGGGAAGCCTGAGTGTGGCTGTGAATGATACCAAAAGTGGGGAGAAGGTTATCGTTCCTAATGAGCAGGCAGTCATCGTGAAGGGAAGTTCCGATATTCATGTTCGTCAGGTAAAGGCTGCGAATTACGTTTCGTGGACGGAAACCAGAAAGGAGGTTCTGGCTGCCGTTGAACCCAAGGCGGATAAACTGTTGCCCCAGATGCAGATTCCTAACCAGACTTTCCGCAACACTTTGTTTTTCGATGAAGAACCATTGTCGCAGATTGTGAAAGATTTGAGCCGGGCGTACAATGTCACTATTCAAATTGCTGATAAAGAGATTGCGGCGGATATCTACTACGGAGATTTCCGTAATGAAGAAAGTGTATACGAGATTCTGGATGTAATCACATCTTCCGGAGATATCTATTACGAGATAAGAGATAATAAAATAATAATCAATAAGAATATCAATTAAATAATAGCCTATGGATAAATGAAGAGAGAGCCGATGTTAAAAAGATGAACCGATAATGCGCCAACACTACCGGTTCGGATTCAGAATGTAAATTGGATATTAATACATTAAGAAGATTACAAAAATATGGAATATAAAGTAAATAGTTTATTAAGAAAGAGCTTTTTTTGCCTAAATAACATTTATTTCCCATGCAGGTGTCTCCATGGGGTGTTACTGTTGTTCTTCCTGCTATTTTCGGTGGGGACGACTACTATTTCCGCACAGTCAAATTCGGGAAATGCCGATACGCAAACCCTGAGTGTCAAAGAAGCCTTGGAACAGGTCAAAGTTCGTATGGGATATTCAATCTGGTTCAACGTGCAGGATGTGGACTTGACGAAGAGGGTAGTAGTAAAGTTTCAGAACAGGACGGTTACCGAACTTTTGAATGTGATATTGAAAGGGCAACCACTGACGTATGAAATTAACGGTAAGATGATACAGATTCGCCGTCAGGCTACCGGAGCTCAAAAGGATGACAAGCATCATCTGGTCACGGGTAAGGTGACGGATGCGAATGACGGACAACCTTTAATAGGATGTAATGTACGCGTGAAAGACAAGAACATTGCTACTATTACGGATATTGATGGAAACTATTCAATAAAGATTGGAGAGAATGATGTACTTATTTTCTCATATATCGGATATGGGACAAAACAGAAGATGCCCGGTTCCAGTTCCAAAATGAACGTCAGTCTTTCCAATAACAGTATTTCGTTGGATGATGTGGTGGTGACAGGCTATCAGGTGATGAAAAAATATAATGTGACAGGAGCTGTAAATACTATCAATAGTAAGGATATCGAGTTACGAAGTAGTAATTCTTTGCAGGGAATATTGGAAGGTGCTGTTCCGGGCTTGACAGTATATAATAATGAGTATCGGATACGTGGTGGTGCATCTCTTAATTCGGGCAATAAACCGCTTTTTATCGTAGATGATTTTGAAGTGGAAGAGCTTCCCGAAAATATGGATATGGTAGAAAGTATCACAGTACTGAAAGATGCGGCGGCAGCAGCCATTTGGGGGTCCCGTGCAGCCAACGGAGTAGTAGTGATTACAACTAAAAAGGGGAAAGCTAATGATTTCCGCATTTCATATTCGGGCAATGTAAAGGTAAGCGCACAACCCGATTTCGATGATTTGCATCGGGTAAACTCTGAACAATTAATAGATTTTGACCGCACGGCATTCTTAGGAGGTTATTATTTCCCCGGTTATTTTGGTTATAGTAAAAGTGGATATTCTCTATCTCAGGAAATCATTAATGACTATACGCTGGATGATATGAACGATTTGACGGCACAGCAACTTGCTGCGATGGACAGCCGTCTGGGCAAATTGGCAACCAATTATAATCGTAAACAGATTGAAGATAATCTCTTGCGCAGTGCTTTGCAACAACATCATATGCTCTCTATCTCCGGTGGTACCGATAAGGTTAATTACTTCTTGTCAGGTAGTTTTATTGGTGGGCATTCATCTTATATCGGTGATAGTAATCAGTCTATTAATATCAACTCAAGGACATCTTATAAGATATTGCCTTTTCTGACTCTGCGCTCGGATATAATCGCTAATTTTGTGAAGAATGATAACGGGTATTCTTCTTTGTCAAGTGATATTTATAATTTGTATCCTTTCCAGATGTTGCTGGATGAAAATAATAACCGTATTGCTGATTACAGTAGCTTTAACCACGAATATTCTAAAACGATGGTTTCCCAGTATGGTTATTACGATCAGGGAAAGAATTTGTTGGATGAGGTTGATATGGCGAATGATAAAACAAACGGAGTGAATTATAAAGTACGTGTCGGAGCTGATTTCAAGATCATTAGCGGATTAAGCGTTTCAGCCGATTATCAATATGAGAAATCGTTGAGTACACACAAGAACATTATTTCAAAGAAAAGTTATGACGGTCGTACATTGATTAACTCGATGGCAGTTCCGAACAGTACAAACACACTGACTTATAACATTCCTAACAGTGATATACTTGATCACCAACAGGCAACGACAGATGCTTGGATTCTGAAATTCGGAGCTACTTTGAACCGTAGTTTCGGAGCGGATAAACAGCACTATGTAAATGCTGTTGCAGGTTTTGAAATGCGTAGCAGGCATTATTATATGGAGAAATACCGTAAACTTGGGTATGATGACCAGATTCTGTCATGGCAACCTATTGACGCTGTTTCATTGCAGGATGGTGTGACATGGTGGAACGGGGATAAAAATAGATATTACTCTACCAGTTACGATGGCTTCAGTGATGTGCTGAATAAAGAAATCTCATATTTCTTGTCAGCAGTATATACATATGATAACCGCTATACATTGAGTGGTAGCATGCGTATTGATAAGTCGAATTTATTTGGTGTGAGTGATAAATATCGCCGTAACCCTATATGGGCATTGGGAGCCAACTGGAATGTGAAAAATGAGAAGTTCTTTGATGTCGATTTTATTTCTGCTTTGATGTTGCGTGCTTCTTGGGGGTTGACTGGTAATTTTGACCGTTCAGGTGGTACAACTCCGGTGATGGTAGGTAGAAGAACATACATACCGGCTGTCGGGGATTATGTAGTACGTTTGAGCACGCCACCCAATCCCAAACTTCGTTGGGAGCGAAATCGTTCAACAAATGTATCGTTGGATTTGGGCTTGTTTGACCGGATCAATGCAACATTTACTTACTATAATAATTCTTGTTATGATTTGTTGGGAAGTACATTGCTTGACCCGACCACGGGTTATGCCAGCGCAAGAATTAATGCTGCTGATATGACAAACAAAGGATTTGAACTCCAGTTGGGAGTTGATGTTCTCAAACTGCGTAATTTCAATTGGAATGTCAACTGGATTTTTGCTCATAACTCCAACAAGATTACCAATAATAACATTAATGAAAGCAGTCCTCACTTGAATCGTGTCACTGGTTTGACGGAATTTGTAGAGGGATACGCGCGTGAAGCTATTTGGAGTTATCGCTGGGCCGGACTGGATAGTAATGGGGAGCCGATGGTTTATGACAAGGATGGTAATAAGACATATGATATTGCTACATTAGATGCGGATGACCTGGAATACAGTGGTACTTATCAACCTAAATATAACGGAAGTTTCTCTACTTCATTCCAGTACAAGAACCTGCAAGCCAGCTTCTTATTTACCTATAATTTCGGTCATGTTTTCCGTGCCGAATATCCGAGTATGGATGCTTATGCTACTTCTCCTTCTCTTACCGATAAAATTGCAGATCGCTGGAGAGAACCGGGAGATGAGGACAAGACAGATATTGCTTGTCTGCCAACAATGGAAGCTAACTGGGCAAATACACAGTACCGTTCTTATGCGGTGATGTATTCTTCCAATAGTATTCGTAGTGGAAACATGATTCGTTTGCGTGAGATATTGTTGAATTATGAATTTCCGCAGAGTTGGCTGAAACGTACGCCGCTTCGTCGTTTATCATTGACAGCACAATTTAATAATATCTGGTTGTGGGCCAAGAATAAGGAAGGGTATGATCCGGAAGCGGTAAATCCCAAGACGGGAGCGATGTCGTTCAGTCAGCCATTCTCGTTCACGGCAGGTATTAAAGTTGATTTCTAACAAAATATATCAATAGAAATATGAAGAAAATAGAATTGATGATAGTTGTTGTGGCTATGGTATTATTGGCTGCATGTGATGATTTTATCGATACTGTTCCTAAAGGTAAGGTAATTCCTACGACAATGGATGATTTTAAAAGCATGATTATTGATGTGACAGCTTCCAGTGTTGCCTATCCAATGGCAAATGTCTGTTCGGATGATGTTTTCAACTCAAACTTGAATGGGAATTCGTCTGCCGGAAAAGCTTATTACTGGATGGAAGATTTCTATAAGGAAAATGAAAAGGATCCGTCATGGAATACACCTTATGAGCAGATGTATAAGATGAACGTAGTCGTTCAATATGTGATGGACTCCACAGAAGGAACGCCGGAAGAAAAGGCGGCTATATTGGCAGAGGCGAAATGCTGGCGTGCTTATTATAATTGGTATTTACAGAGTTTGTATGCTCCTGCATATCAGGCTGGTACTGCATCAACGGATTTGAGTGTACCTTTAGCCCAGGTTCCGGATTTGGAGGCAAAATATAGTCGATCTACGGTTGAACAGGTAACAAATGCGATATGGGATGACCTGAAAAATGCCGAAACATTCCTGCCCGAAGATGCTGCTAACGGATATCGTCCGAATAAAGCGGCGGTGTATGCTTTGAAAGCTCGCATTTACTTTTATATGTGTGAGTATGATAAGGCCGCAGAACAAGCGAAACTTGCTTTGGGCAAAAACAGTGCATTGAACGATATGCGTACCTGGAGCTTCATGAGTGAAGAGATGCCTTTTGTCGGAATAATCAATAAACCTCTTAATTATCGCGAATCACCTGAAAAAATATGGTTTCAGGAAACAGGTTTCAATAGTATGCTTACCAGTTATTGTATTAGCGATGATCTGCAAGCTATGTATGGAGCAGCGGATTTGCGTTTTAAGTTCTGGTTTACGAACCGTGACCGTAGAGGGGACATCTGGGAAGACGGTCGCTACCGTTATCTTCAAGAGTTGGATTATAGTTTTACTGTTCCTGAGATGATGTTGATTGAAGCAGAGGCGTTAGCTCGTAAGAATGATACGAAAGCATTAGATATTTTAAATAATCTGCGTATCATGCGTTTCAAGACAGAAGACTATGCACCACTTACACAAGCTGACGGACCGGATTTGCTTTCTATCGTTTTGGCCGAACGACGTCGGGAACTGGCTTTGAGCGGCCTGCGCTGGTTGGATATGAAGCGTTTGGCTAAGGAAGGACGCTATACTAAAACCTTGACTCGTACACTCAATGAAGTGGATTATAAACTGGAGCCTGATTCAAAGCTTTATGTATTTCCTATTCCGCCGCAGGTGCTCTCATTAAATTCGAATATAATTCCTAATGACCGTAAACAATGAAAAGATTTATAATTATTGCATTTTTGAATTTATTTGTCTGGGCTTTGTATGCCCAGACATCTCCGGTGAAGCTTTCCGGAGAGATTGAAGGTTTGAACGGAGCGGAAGTAGCTCTGTTGAATGCTGACAGGAACGAGGTGGTGCGTGTAAAGGGAAAAGGCAATAAGTTCTCGATGCGGGCAGATGTCGTGAAGGGGGATGGGCGTGTGTACTATCTTTATGTTCCTTCGCTGGGGAAGCTGGGACCTGCCATGAATATACCTTATTTTTATTTCTTTATCGATAATGATGCCTTGGAAGTAAAAGCGGAGATTAAAGATAAGAATCTGAAGAGGGTTTCGGTGAAGAATTCGGCGGCTATGGATGAATATGATGCTTTGTACCGGAGTAATCCTTATCAAGATAAGGTATCGGAGGTCGGCGCACTTTACAATGAGGCTTTCAATGCATATAATACAGTATCGAAAACCGAAGAGAATCTGGCTAAATTGAAAAATCTTTCAGATTCTTTGCAGACGTTGTATGGAAAGCTGTCCCAGTCGTTCCTGGATATGATACCGTCCAATAAAAAGAGCGATGCGCTGTTTTTGATAGTGTATTCTTCTGTTCCGATGGAGACGGAGGCTGCCATCGAGAATGTGTTGCAGAAATTTGATGTGGATTTTATACAACGCAATTATTATACAAAGGAGCTGCAGGAAAGATTGCGTTTGATGAAAGGAAGTGAAGTCGGCTCTGTCGCACCGGATTTTGAACTGAAAGATGCTCAGGGGAATCTTGTGAAACTGTCTTCATTGAGAGGCCAATATGTGCTGATTGATTTCTGGGCATCTTGGTGCGGACCTTGCCGGAAGGAGATTCCGAATGTGAAGAAGATCTGTTCTGAGTATAAAAATAAGGGGTTGCAGGTACTGGGTGTGTCTATCGACAAGGATGAGAGCAAATGGCGGAAAGCTATTGAGGAAGAACAACTGGAATATTTGCAGTTGTGGGACCCGTCTATGACGACAGGCAAACTTTATAATTATAATGGAATTCCTTTTATTATTCTGATCGGACCTGACGGGAAAATTCTTGCGAGACAGTTGCGTGGTGAAGAATTGCGTCGGAAAGTTAGTGAATATATGGATAGTAAGCCATTCGAGATCTCAGTGAAGCTTTCTAAACCGTATAAAGGCAAAGTCTTTCTTACTTGCGTGAAAGACCGCTTTACCAAACTGGATTCTTTGCAAGTGGACGGGACTTCGTTTTCTTTCAAGGGAAACATTTCTCATGCGGATCAATATCGGTTAATGGCGCGCCCGTATGGTTTTGATGCTTATGTCTGTGTAGAACCCGGTGGTCATTATCAGGTGGATATTAATGAAGGCCGTAATTTTGTTGTTACGACACCAGACGGTAAGGAACAGTTGTTGATGAATGAGCTTCTAGCCGTGACAAATCCGATAGAGAAACAGACGGAAGCTCTTGCAAACCGCTATACTAAACTGAAAGAACAAAAAAAGGATGCAGAGGCGGAACAACTGCAAAAACAAATGAGCATTCATTGGGGAAAGAGCCAGGAAGCAAAACTTTCATTTATAAAAAAATACCCGAAGAGCTTTGTGGCAATGCTAACGGCAGGCGAACTGCTGACAAATGATTATACAACCTTAAAGGAAGTCTACGAATTGGTGGATACGGTCAAATATGCTTATTCATATCCTTGGCGATCTTTTAAGAAGAAATACCAGGAAGCGGCGGATAAGTGGATTCAAAATAAGAAAGCTCCCGATTTTGTCACGAAGGATATGACCGGTAACACGGTGAAACTTAGTGATTTTAAAGGAAAATATCTATTGCTTGATTTCTGGGCTTCCTGGTGTCGTCCTTGCCGTGCGAAGATGAAGGAGTTGAAAGAAGTATATCCTAAACTACAAAAGAAAGGGATTATCGTATGTAGTATTAGTCTGGACGAGAAGCGGGAACAATGGGAAAAGGCTACTCGTGAGGACGGGATTGTTTGGGCAAATACCTGCGACCTGAAGCCGTTCCGCACCAATGAGATTGCTGCTGCTTATAAGGTTACGAGTGTGCCGACTTTATTTGTTATTGATCCACAAGGGGTTATTATTAGTCAAAATCCAAGCTTGGAAGAAATTCTACAGTTGGAACTCAAATAGGCACTTTATGCTTTTGAGTTTTAATTAAATGATAGTTCGCTGTATGGTCTGTTTTTGTAATTGTTGCATTACAGTACCATACAGCGAATATCGTTATAATAGATTATGTTCTTTTCTTATTTAATATCAGAACGCTTTCCGGTCCCATATTAAACAACAAATCGATAATACTCAAATTGGGAAGGAAGCCCAGTTTGGACTCGAAGACCTGATAATAAGGCTGCGGTACAAACTCCGTATCCGCTGTCCGGAAATCCTTTTTAGGATGGATAATCTCCCGGAAATCGGCTTCTTCGGAAGTGAACTCCATCTTATACTCGGAAGTACGTTCCATATTAGGATGAATATCTGTCAGTTCGCAGACTAATCGACAAAGTTCCTCGTTGAAATCGGCCAAAAACTCATATTTCTTCTCGTAGAAAGGGCGGAAATCATCTTTGTAGTATTCAAAGAAAGGAGTACTGTTGTAAGCGGATTCAATAGCGTTCCAATGTAGGTGTCTCCAGTTTCCGTGGTCGGAGATACGGATGTCCTTCATCGGACATTTCAGCGTATCGGGCTTTACGGTCGGAATGGAAAGGGCTAATTCTCCGCCGGGACCGGCAATCGTACAACGGTTGCGGTAGGTCTGCTTGATATAGTGATCATGTTGCTCTACAAATATCTTGTCGTAAGCCAGTAATTTGGTGTAGTACTCGACGGGAGCGAGGTAAGCCGAAGATAAATAAGCTGTTTTCATATCTTTCATTTTATACGTTTGGGAGTTTTTATTTCACCGTCCGGAAGAAACGGTTCCATCGGTATCCGTCAAATAAGCCTGTCTCTTTCTCTTTGGAGAACCAGATGAGAGAGGCTTTTCCGATGATATGGTCTTGCGGTACAAATCCGAAAAGGCGCGAGTCGGACAGGTTGATAGTATTGTTTGCCCCCATCCAATAGTAATCTTTGGTGAAATAACAGTGTTGTGTGGGTTTTCCGTCCACATATAGGGTATCGTTTTTAATTTCCGCCTGTCTGCCCTCATGCATTACGAGAGTATTCCTCAACAAGGTAATGTTCCAGGGATATACCCGGATATATTTTCCCTTGCCGGGGACAATCAGAGGTTTCCGTTCAATGTCTTGTTTCGGGGATAAAGGTTGTAGCCAGTTTTGCCCGTACATGGCTTGTTCCAACAGGTAGTATTCATATCGGCTGAAACTACGTACGTGGGTACTGTCATTGCTTCCCATTAATCCGTTGTCGGTAATGGAGAGCGTGTGCATAAGTGAGGTAATCAGGCTCTCTTTGGAGACGGGATAAGCATAAAGTCTCTTTTTGTCCGGGTTGAACTTCGTTTCGGGGGAAACGGCAGAGAATAAAGAATCTACGAATAAGGTATCACCCGGAACGCCGATACAACGGCTGATATAGATTTTCCGCCGGTCGATAACCGGTTGCCGGATATCGGCAGGATTGTTGAAAAGAAGGATGTCCTGTCGCCGTACGGGACGTTCACCCCAACGGTGGTAGGAGAATACCGACATCAGAGGAAGCCGCAGCCCGTAGCTCCATTTGTTGACCAAAATGCGTTCGCCTTGGAAAATGGAGTTCTCCATGCCGGTGGACGGGATAAGGCAGGACGTAAAAGCAAATCCCCGGAGCAGAAGCACAACGACTGCTGCTCCGGCAAATGCTAGTATCCATTTGAATTTACGAATGTTCATCAATTCTTATCACCTTATCACTCTGTTATGCCAGTACGCACTTATCAGTCTACCCACTTGAACAGGCGGTTCCAACGAATCTTACCGTCAAACCATCCGCGGTCTTTGTCAAGCGATAGCCATACAACAATAGGCTTGCCTACTACGTGGTCTTCGGGAACGAAACCCCAGTAACGGGAGTCGGCAGAGTTGTGGCGGTTATCACCCATCATCCAGTAATAATCCATCTTAAAGGTATATTGGTCGGTCTTTTCACCGTTGATGTAGATGCCGTCCGGCTTGATTTCCAGTTTGTTGCCTTCGTAAGCTACGATGCAACGTTCGTAGATAGGAAGATTATCCTCTGTCAGTGTGATGGTGGCTCCTTTGGCAGGAATCCAAATAGGACCGTAGTTGTTGCGGTTCCACTTCGTATAGAGATTCAGCGGATACATCTGTCCTGCGTAGTCTTCCGGTTCCATTACGATTTTGCTGATAAGTTTTTTATTGCCGGAGAGGGTTTCGTACATCTTCTTGGTCAGAGGAAGATGATAGACAGGGTTCAGTTTGCCTTGTGCGCTCCGGCTGTCGAGTCCCATTTCCAACAGTCCCATTTCCCAACCGGAGTCTTCTATCAGCATTTGGTCGGCTTTGCTGATGCCCAGTTCGCGGAACATATCGTCTGTGATATACGGTCCCGTTGTCTGTACGAAATAATTAAATTGCAGGTTTTCGGGGTTCTTGATGGCTTTGCCGTCAATCATCACTTGGCCGTCTACGATCTGAAGTGTATCACCGGGAAGGCCTACGCAACGTTTTACGTAGTTCTCACGACGGTCTACCGGACGCCAGAGGACTTCTCCGTAGCTGCGCGGATTATTCAAAATCTGTTGCCGTCCGGCGGCATAATACAAATCATATATGGCACGTTGCTGTGCGCGGGTCAAGCTGTCCATCTCAACCTGTTTCGGGTAGATGCGTTGTCCTTCGCCGTAAGCCAGTGTATAGAAGTCAGTTGTCTGCTGATAATTCACAGCTACCGTATCGCCTGCCGGGAAGTTGAACACAACAATGTCATTCAGTTTTACCTTGCCGAATCCCGGTACCCGCTTGTATTTCCATTGCGGCCACTCGATATACGATTTGGTGTTGACGAGCGGTAGTGTATGTTGTGCCAGCGGCATGGAAAGCGGAGTGTTCGGTACACGTGGCCCGTAGCTCATCTTGCTCACATACAGGAAGTCGCCTACCAGCAATGACTTCTCCAAAGAAGAAGAGGGAATCTGGTAGTTCTGGAAGATATAGATATTGACGAAGTAGACGGCAACCAATGCGAAAACGATAGCGTCTACCCAGCTCATGATATTGCGTACCGCCGGATTCTTCGACCTTTTCCAAAAAGACCAGGGTATTTTCTTGGTAATATAAATATCGAAAATAAAAGGAACAACAATTAATCCCCACCAACTCCGTACCCAAAGCAGGAAGGCGAGATAAAGTAGGATAGCAATGGCACATTTGATCCATTGTGCGCGTGTGGCTTGTCTCATAATGTTATATTTGTTTAGAACTGGGTTCTGAAATCTTAATCGTTCAAGAATGGGAATAAATCACTCATGCCCAAATAGCCTTCGTGTTGGGCTGTATATTCGGCTGCCAATACGGCACCCAATACGAATCCGCCACGGCTTTTGGCATCGTGGGTGATGGTGATGCTGTCCACGTCAGATTCATAGCGTACGGAATGAAGCCCGAAAACTTCTCCTTCACGGATAGAGCCGATGGGAAGTTCGTTGGCGGCACACTCATTGGTTCCGCTGACGGTTCCGTCCGGTGCTGCAAAGGTTCCTTTCACCCATTTGTCTTTGCGGTCCAGGTTCTGCAGGATACCTTCCGCCAGTGTGATGGCTGTTCCGCTGGGAGCGTCCAGCTTATGGACATGGTGTGTCTCGCTCATGGTGACGTCATAACCGGGGAATTGGTTCATAATCTTGGCAAGGTACTTGTTCAGCGCAGAGAATATGGTCACTCCCAGGCTGAAATTAGATGACCAGAAAAGTGTTTTCCCGCCTTCCGTACAGAGTCTCTTGATTTCTTCGCCATGCTCGTCCATCCATCCTGTACTGCCTGACACTAGTTTCACTCCGGCTTTGAAAGCTTTTATATAATTATTGTAAGCTACCATCGGATTGGTGAATTCAATGGCTACATCGGCAGATTTGAACGCTTCCGATTCGAAGTCATCCTGATTATTGATGTCAATGATGCAGACGATTTCATGTCCGCGACTACGGGCAACCTTTTCTATTTCCTTGCCCATTTTTCCGTAACCGATAAGTGCTATTCTCATTGTTTTCTGACTTATATTCAAAATAATAGTCGCAAAGATAGTGATTTTTATTACATTTGCAGCGCACATTAACGTCTTGTTAACATGGAACACCTTCTCCACTACGTGTGGAAACATAAATTATTTCCTCTGAAAGTACTGCAAACCACCAAAGGCTTACCGGTAGAAGTGATTGATTCCGGTCTGCAAAACCCGAACGCCGGTCCCGACTTTTTCAATGCTAAACTAAAAATAGACGGTACCTTATGGGTGGGAAATATTGAAATACACACCCATGCTTCGGACTGGTTCCGCCACGGACACAACTGTGACAAGGCTTATGACTCGGTGATTCTCCATGTAGTGGGAGAGGCGGACGAAGAGATAACCCGCACTAACGGCGGGCAGATTCCGCAACTGGTCCTGGCTTGTCCTGAAAATGTGCAGTCTCATTACCACGAACTTTGTGTTGCCGACCAATATCCAGCCTGTCATCCTGTGCTTGCTTCTCTCCCAAAACTGACCGTTCATTCCTGGCTGACAGCCTTACAGACGGAACGTCTGGAACAAAAGGCGCAATTGATAGCACAGCGTCTTGAGCATTGTAACAACAACTGGGAAGACGCTTTCTTTATCACCCTTGCCCGTAATTTCGGTTTCGGCTTGAATGGCGACGCTTTTGAGACATGGGCGGGATTGCTACCGTTTCGTGCGATGGACAAGCACCGGAATGATTTGTTTCAGATAGAAGCCTTTTTCTACGGTCTGGCGGGATTGTTTGAAGATACGTTCCGGAAAAAAGAGCAGGAGGACGAGTACAGCCTTCGTCTTTGCAAAGAGTTTCGTTATTTGCAACGGAAGTTTGAGATTACTCAGGTGATGGATGCTACATTGTGGCGTTTTCTAAGGCTTCGTCCGGAGAACTTTCCCCATATTCGCCTGGCACAGTTGGCCTATCTCTATCAGAAGGGGGATAAGTTGTTCTCGCGGTTGCTGGAAGCGGAGACTTTGGCGGAAGTCAGAAAGTTGTTGGACGCGCGTACCTCTTCCTATTGGGAGAACCATTATCTGTTCGGGCGGCTTTCTGCGAAAAAGGAGAAAACGGTGGGAGAGAAGTCACAAAATCTGATTGTGATTAATACGCTGATCCCTTTTCTGTATACCTACGGGTTGCATAAAGCGGACGAACGGATGTGTGAACGTGCCGGGCGTTTCCTGGAAGAGTTGAAGGCTGAAGATAATCATATTATCCGCGCGTGGAGTGATGCCGGACTGCCGGTTGTCACTGCGGCGGACAGCCAGGCGTTGATACAGTTGCAGAAGGAGTATTGCGATAAACGGAAATGCCTGTTCTGCCGCTTTGGCTATGAGTATCTGCGGCACAAGTAATCCGGCTGGGGATACGTAAAGATTTAGCTCCTGAAATAACTAAGATATCAAACTTGTCATTATCTTTGCAGCGTCAATTAAACTCTTAATTTATATAGTGTTATGAGAGCTAAAAAGTTTATATGCTGCTTGTTGGCCATGGTGCTGTTTGCAGGTGTTTCGTTCATCTCTTGCGGTAATAGTTCGAAAGCAAAAGCTGACAGTGAAGCGGCTGTCGGATCCGGTGAGGATTTCAAGTCGTTTTTGGATAAGTTTACTTCCAGTGCGGCATTCCAATATACCCGTATCAAGTTTCCGTTGAAAACTCCGATTACCTTATTGGCAGATGACGGTGAAACCGAGAAAACATTCCCTTTTACCAAGGAAAAATGGCCGTTGCTGGATAGTGAGACAATGAAGGAAGAACGTATCTCTCAGGAAGAAGGTGGTATCTATGTCTCCAAGTTCACAGTGAACGAGCCCAAACATAAGGTGTTCGAGGCGGGATATGAAGAATCTGAGATTGACTTACGTGTCGAATTCGAACTTTCGCCTGATGGAAAATGGTATGTAGTGGATTGCTATACAGGCTGGTATGGCTATGACCTGCCTGTTGGAGAGTTGAAACAGACCATAGAACAGGTGAAAGAAGAGAATGCGGCATTCAAGGAGATACATCCTTAGAAAGTACAATCGGTAATAAGTGATCGGTTGTTACCGATTGCTTATTTTTTTACGGTTCTCCTACATAGTATCCCAATTCGGATTCTTTTCCGTCCACCATCTCTCTGACAATACCGTTTTTAGTGTTGAACTCCTGGTAGAGTTCTTCATAATCGCGCGTATAATCAGCGTCCGGCACTACATTGACGTCGAATCTCAGTTCGGCTCTTCCGTGAGGAAGCATATTGCCGTAAATCCGGATACGGTGGATGACTTCTCCTACATTCTTAATGCTGTTGTAGGTCGCCTTGAACTGACGGATACCGTCTTCCGGGATGATGATATGCGAACTTTTGTCCAGGATGATGCAACCGCAGGAAGGCTGCATCTCCGAGATAATCAAAGGAGCGTCTCCTGTATTGGTGATAGTGAACATGATGTCAAGTTGCTGCCCTTGTTTGATGGGATAGTAATGTCTGACGGAATCCTTTATGGTCATGCTCGTGGGGCGCACTTCCTTTCTGCATCCTGCAAAGCAGAAAGGAAGCACGGTCAAGAGGAGAATATAGATGATAGTTTTGCTCATAGTTGCCATTGTTTTTTAGTATGTCACTTTTTCGGGAGGACTCGTTATGGAATGAATGCTATTTCATCCACGCCGATTTGAGCTCCCGGCTTTTTTGTACCGATAATTTTTATACTTAACGACTCCGTTCCGTTCAGGTCAACGGGGATGACGGCTTTTACCATCTCTCCCTTTTCAACGGAATCTTCTGCGTTTAGGTTTATTTTCTTATAACTTGTCCCGTCTCCCGATACTTCGATTTGTTGCGGTGCATATATGCGATGTCTGGGAAGACTCAGGAAACTGATATAAACTGTTCCTGATTCATTGATTTCTTTCACAGGCAAGTTGATGGTACATTCTTCTTGCGGGAAGATGAGCCAGCCGAAATGATAGTTGTCGGGCAGACCGTGTGTGCCGTCTGTCAGTCTTTTCAGGCTGTTTTTATTCGTTTGGGGAGTTGAAGACGGAGCAATTCCCAGAAATGCATTCTTCTTTATGTCGGAAGCAAGTATATATTGTTCCCATTCCTTTATATAATAGTCGATTTCATTGGACGACTCATTATAACAATCCATTCCGGCGAATGCTTTATGTTCTTTCAGTTGGGTTATCCATTTCCGTGCCTGAGGATTCGCCTGGATTTCTTTTCCGTTTCGTTTGGCATATCCGTAAATATCATAGCTGTGATCACGCCCCATTTCCAGCCGTGTGAAAGACAAGGCTGTCTGGAGTCCGTGAAGCTTTTTACGTTCCTGCCCTTTTGCGTCAGAAACAAAATCCCCCATTTCATCATAGAATCTGGTGAATTTCTCCGGATTGAGGAATGAATTCTCTGATTCCCGGATTCCAGCGTAAAGCCCCAGTTTCTTTCCCGACTGAGTGCTGTTCTCCAAGTCGATATAATAATCGTACAGCCATTTCTTTGATACGGGATATTCCTGATTGAAATAGTTTCTGACTAAATCATCTACGGACTGTTCCGGATTAATAAGGAGTGCCGATAATACAAAAGTTCTCATTTCATCGAAAGAAGAGTAGTTGTATCCGCTTCCGTTAAAGAAGATGCCGCTGGCTCCGTGTTGCTTGAAAAACCGGAGCCGTTGCTGGGCTATCTTTAATATGGGGAAAGGAGTTAGGTAATCATCAAAGTTGTTGATATAATCCCATATATAGATATTCTTCGTTACTTTTTTCCAGTTCTCCAATTGCCGGGCAAACTTCTTTTCCTGTGCGTCCTTGCCATCTATCCGGCGGAGCGGGAAGTCTATGGTGCTGACCATTACTCCGGCATTTGCCGGTAATGGCTTGTCCGTGGCCTGTTGTGTGCTCCGATAGGAAGTGGTAAAGAAGAAATGCTTCGGGAAACGCTGTGCCAGGCGGAGTATCAACTCGGTGACGGCAGGTGTTGCGTTCTTTTCTGTATTTCCTATGGCGGTACAGCTTGCGCATGTGCAGGCGTAAGGATTATCATCCGGTGCGATGACAAAACGGGAATTCCCCTTTTCACCGAAGTTATTCACGATATAGCCTTCAATCTGCCGGTACATCTCCGGAGAAGAGAAGCAAAGCTGTGAGCCGTCTGTCTTTCCATGGATGGTGGCATACACTTTGTCTACATTGTCTCCCAGTACTTTTCGCAGGTTGTGTCCCCATATACCCCAACTGTCGTCGAAGTTATTAAGCCCCATCACGCCTGTATAGTCGGGATTCAGACCTGCCGGAGAGTAGATGCTTTGATAATCGAAAGCAAAAGTGCCGCAAGTGTCCGTCAGGTTGACGAGAGTCGGCGGCAGGTCGGAACCGTCTATACGCGGGTCTTCCTTACTTATTTTTTTTATGAGCTGATATTGCAGCCATAACATCTGTCGGTCGTCAGAAGCCGTCAATTTTATATCTGCTCCTTTGCGGGAAATTCTGAATCCTTCCTGTGCCGTAGGGTCTATCTGTATGATGACGTGCCACATCTCTTTCTCTGAAACTCCAAAAGCGACCATTTCATCGTCATTTGCACGTTTCTTGAGATGCTCGTAGAGGTATTTTGCCCATTGGGTGTCCCGGTTGGTCGGGTCTTCCCCAATCGTGACGAGGTATCCTTCTTTGGACGGAAACATCTCCGTACGTGCTTGCATGCGGCAACCGGACAAAAGGCAGCAAATGCATATCATTCCTGCCAACAGAGGACAGAGCTTGTCAGAATGAGATATAGATTTGTGCATAGATATTATATAAGTTTTTATAACGTGTCGATATGGATTCTATCCGGTTGAGCGGACTGGTTCCTTTCACCGTATTCGTCTGGTTATAATAGGTATTCCAGGTGCCCATTAATCCTATGGTAATGTTGGGGCTGACCATGTATTGTCCCCCTAAGCCCACCATTGTATTGGTGTGCGAGAAAGAACCGGGCAGGGCATAGTCCAGCACGGCTGTCTCCGGTGCCGAGCCGATGCTCGCCATGGCGTTGATATTTGTCTTTCCGTCGTTGGCAGGGAAATACTTGGCGCCAATCTGGGCATTGTAATAGAAGTTGGAGTTGAAGAAGTGCAAGTCCAGTTTCGTATTCAGCCGGACTACTTCGATAGTCTTGGCTACTTCTCCGCCAAGAGTCAGCAAGTTTGTCTTTGACTCGTCCCAGCCGGTAAATAAGAACCCGTTCTCCCCGTTGCTGCCTGCAAAGAATTCATCATTCCATTCGTAATGCTTGTTGTAGGCGGCTACACGTCTGTATCCTACGTGGGCGCCTATTTCCCAGTCGTTTTTGAGGTAATGCCTTACGGCAATATCGGCAGAAATTTCCGGAAAGTATTCGGTGGCGAGGGCTGCGTTGACTGTAGCGCTCCATTTAGGGGAGAAATGATGTGTCCATTCGCCTTGTACCTGTATGCCGACTCCGCCCGGCGTCTGTTCCTCGGCTTCCATGTTGTCGCTTGCCGAGCCGCTTCTTCCCGCATAGTTGAGACGTCCCGTATAGGTGTTCTTCCGGTTCTTCCGGGTGTATTCGGCAGTTGCGACAGAAGTGATGATGTCTTCTTCTCCATAACGTGCACGCAGGTAAGTCAATGCTATTTCATTTTTGAGCATCATGCTTCTAAGACCCGACAAGTGCCGTTGAAAAGAGCGATATTCCATGATGGACGGTTCGTAGAACTTCTGGTAATAGTAAGCTGAATCGGCCTGTCTGTTGGCTTCATATACTACTCCCTTGGTGTATTTCAGCGAACGGTTCTGACTGTCATAAAGCAGGGCTGTATCGAGTACGGCGAGAGCTTGTTCAGGGGCTTTCGCTTTTGTCAACTGCAAGGCGTGGTATTTGCTGCTTTGCGAGAAGGCACCGATAATCTCTTTGTTGCTCGGGTACTTGTTGAGTATCGGTTTCAGAAACTCCAAAGAGGCTTCATATCTCTTGTCACGCTCAAGGATAGTCGCTCTTTTGGCTTGGAAGAACGGTTCTTCGGGGTAGTAGTTGATGGCTTGTTCCGTATATTTCTCGAATTCATCGTATTTTCCTAGTAAACCGGCTGAGTTGATGGCATACCGTAATCCCAAATCGCTCGATGGATTCAAGCTGACGAGTTTGACCGCTTCGCTATATGCTTTTTTTGTAGCTCCCGCTTCCATGCATTTCTTGATATAAGGAACGGCTAGTTCTTCGTATCCGATGACGTAGAAGATGCGCATATCTTCATCACTTTGCTCGATGGCGGATAGATAAAGTTGCAAGGCTTCTTCGGTTTTGTCCATTTTATCGAGAATAAATGCCCTTTTCAACGTGCCGTTTTCATATTCCGGGAAGTGAAGGGTGATGGTGTCCAAGGTGGCGAGTGCTTCGTTGTAGCGTTTCATATTTATGTAGCAGCTCAACGTTTTTTCCCAAGCAGCGCCATTGACTTCGTTGTCAAGATGCCTTTGGGAAACAAACAGCACATGAGGTAATGCTTCTGCATACAGGCCGAGTTCCATTAACTTTTCCGCTTTCTTCATGTGCTGTGCAGACATGGCTAATGTGATGTCATAGTCATCGGGATACATGTCATACAGTTTCTTCAAAGCCGAATAGGCGAGGTCGTCCTCGTTCATCTGGCGATAAAGCATATACTCTTTATATAAAATACCTTTATCTGAGTTGCCATATTGCTTCTTGGCTTCCCGGATATAGAACAATGCATCGTCGGTATATCCCCTTATCACCGAAGTATTCAGCAGATACTCCAACGCTTCTTTGTTCTTGTTTCCCCCTTCATAGGCCATTCCGTACAGTACATAGGGATCCCGTTGCTTTTCCGCTCGGGCAGCTTCCATCAGCAAGTCGTTATACATACGGCGTATGGCAGGGCTGTTGTTCCTTCTCATTTGTTCACGCATAAATGCCAGCGCTTCAGGATAACGTGCCAATTCACCGAGGATAGAAGCTCTTTTTACGATGAGAGCACTGCTTCCAGGCAAGGCAGCCAAGCCATTGGACGACCAGCCTAAAGCTGCTTCCCGGTTCCCTTCCTGCAAGTGCAGATTGATAATGTCCAGGTAATACTCTTCATTGTCAGGAGATACTTTGATTAGTTCCGTCAATTTCTCAATTGCTTCTTTCCGGTTGCCGCCCTTTTTCATCTGCTGATAGCCTATCTCCATACTGTAGATATAATCTTTTCTCAGAATGGTGTCGTTCGGGTAAATCTGGTTGATCCGTTTCAGCAGGCGGTCGGCTTCCACATCGTTGTTCTGTTTACGATACAATTCAATCTTTCTCCGCCATAAGCCTCGCCAATACGGGTTCACTTCCAATAATTCGTTCACATAACAAATGGCACTGGAATAGTTCTCCGTAATATCTTCTACGTCTACTAGTAAATGCTTGGCATTGACGTTATTGTAATTGTTATCAACAGCTTTGACAAGATGGTAGCGCGACTGGTCATAGTCCTTTTCGTGGAACCAGTACTTGCCCATAAGCCATTCAAGGTCAGAAACATTCGGGTATTTCTGAAGCCCTTCGTCCAATATCTCTTTCCCCGCTTCCCACTCTTCGTTGGCAAAATGCTCCTGTACAATCTGGGCATATTGCTCCGGTGTCTGGAAGCCTTTGTCGGTACCTACGGAAGAGGTAATCAGCAAAAGCAGACAGCCTAATATGGTAATCTTATGGAGAAATTCTCTGTTCATCCTGTCTTGTTGTTTATTTCTAACTTAAATCGTTGCCGGTTCGGGTTTTATTGTTGCATTGCCGTCGGTTCCGGTTTCGCTTCCTTTTTTCTGCTTGAATCCTGCCCGTTCCATCTTCTTCCACTTGAAGTCCCTGTTTATGAGATAACTGAGGTATCCTCTCAAAGAGCAGAAAGTGATGATGGGGTGATAAAAAATCGGTTCCAATATGGACGCAATGATAATCCACAGGTATTCGTACCCTCTTTTATAAAGCATTCCGACGTAATAATCGTAGGTGATAACGACAATGGAGAGGAACTGGCAGAACGTGTAGATTGTCAGATAAATCATCCATGCCGTATTCCAGTTGACCGCTCCCGTGAAAGCCAGGTAGATGAATACTATCAGGCCTGCCAACTCGATGATGGGTGCCAGAAACTCAAAGATGAACATATAGGGCAGTGTGAGCAGTCCCATCTGCTTATAGTCCTTATTGAATATCATTTTATGATGAATACTCAGTGTCTGGAATAATCCGCGTGCCCAGCGGGTACGTTGGCGATAAAGCATCGCAAGGTTAGGCGGCCCTTCCGTCCAGCAACAGGTATCCGGAATCTGCACAATCTTGTAAGGGCGCGAGAAGTCGCACATATATCCTACCATACGGGTAATCAAATCCATGTCCTCTGCAAAGGAAGGGGCATCGTATCCACCTGCTTCAATAGCTACCGAACGGTCAAAAAGACCGAATCCACCAGATACATTCGGCATGCCGTTGATGGCAGACCATCCCATCTTGCCTATCAGGTAGGAACGCATATATTCCAGATTCTGGAAAAGCGGAATCGGGGTACGGGGAGTCCTGACATCCACAATCTGCCCGTCTTTTACTACACATCCGTTGGCCATCAGCATTGTCCCGCTGACTGCAATCACCTGCTTGTCCGAAGAGATGATTGGTGAGATGCATCGGTAAAGAGCGTATTTCTCCAGGATACAATCTACATCCGTGCAGATAAAGTAAGGGTATGAAGAGACGTTGATGCCTGCATTGGATGCGTCAGCCTTGGTTCCACCGTTTTCTTTGTCGACGATGATGAGCTGGCTGTATTTCGGATTCGTCGACTTCAAAAGCCTTCTGAACGGTTGGGTCTTGATTCGTTCGATATATGCATATGGCACTTCTACCAGTTCATAATGCTCGACAATTTTCTCCAACGTGCTGTCCGTACTGCCATCATTTACAATGATTACCTCGAAGAGCGGATATTCCAACGCAAGCATGGAGTTGATATTGTCGATGATTGTCTTTTCTTCATTGTAGGCGGGAGCAATCACCGAGATGCCGGGTGTATAAGGAGATTCTTTGATTGTCTTCCGCATATAACTCTCCACATAATAGTCTTTTCTCCGTTTCAGAGAAATGAAAGAGAGGAAAGCGAAAGTGACAAAGCTTATCGCCAACATACTCGTATAAAAGAATACGAAATAATTGAAGATTGTAAATATGATATCTTTCATGCTCTCTAATTTAACTGGTTGATTAACGGATGCTTCGTATGGGCGAACAATATCGCAGAGTGAGAATCAGCTTTTCGCTCCAATTGATCGAAGGTTTTTCTTCCCATGGCACTATAATCGTATAGGGCTTTCAGGATTACTCGTTTCGTTCCCCAATTGTCGGCTTCGTCGTAAGCATTGTAAAGAAATCCCAAGGCTTTGTCCGTCTTCAAGTCGGCGATGGCGGTGATGATTTGCCGTTTGACTTCTTCCGGTTGCACATGATACATCTCAATCAGCTTGGGTTCTATCTCTTTGTATTTTAGTTTTCCCAAAGTTTTTATCGCTTCGCTCCGTATTTCTGTAGAGCGCGCGTTGATTTGTTTTGCTAAAATCGGTGCACTTTCTGTTTCATTGTATAGTCTTATCTCATTGATAAAGAATGTCTTAACATTTTCCTCGGCTGAAGTGTTTACCCATTTTATGAAACTTGGGGTGTTATAACCTACCTTCTTACGATGTTCAAGGATAGCATGCAATTCCATCATGTCCCATTGCCTTAACTTCATGCTGATATCTTCGTCGAAGAAACGAAACGGGTCTCCTTGGCTTAACCACATATAAGTATAGCGTGCCGAATTTCTCAATTCCATCTCGCGATGGTAGAGGAAACGTACTAATACGGCTTCGGAAGCATATCCGTTGATGGACTGAATAAGTTTCAGGGCTTGTATCTTAGCTCTTTTAGTCCCGAACTGTAGTTCGCGTTCGAGAAAACGTGTTATCTGGAATACGGTTTGTATGGATTGGTAGTTGACCTCATTGATTTCATTCTCATGTACACTCTTGATTTCCGTTAATAGCTGCGTGATGATGCGTAGCTCGGCGGGCTTGGGGCGTTTTTTCGTGTTATATGCTAATCTGTCTGCTATCTCCTCCTCATTTAATGCATTGGAATCTAGTGAGATAGTCTTCATTACTTCATAATACTTATCGAATGCTTTGTTATATTTCCGTTTCTCTTTCCGTCTTTTGAATATACCATATATGATATGGAATAGTAGGAACAAGTATGCAATAATGCAGAACATAACAGCGATTGAGCATATTCTTATGATCAACGGATATCCTACGAACTTATAGTATATCCAATAGAAATAGTATTCTATGAAATCTACGCCATATAAAACTTGCTCCATTTCCCTTGATATATTTATCTAAAAACTTGTATATTTAAAACAAATGCTGTACATTTGTTGTATTGTATGTTCTGCTGTATGCAAATATACTAAATAACTTGTATATATTAGCCATTATTCATGGACAGGACTTTTGGACGGTATTTCATACCTTGTGATTATTTTCGATGGAAAGGATTGAAATGACAATTAGTGGCGGTTAAAAGGCTATAAAGTATTAAAGATATTTTTGATTAGTTAACGAATGAGGCCGGTATATGCGAGTCATATGGCGTAATCTCATGCGAAACAAAAACAAACAATAATTTAAATTCTGGAATATGATGAAGATTAAAAAAATGATGTATGTCCTTATGGGGGCATTTGCCATTGTTGCTTGTACGGATAATGACAATGAAGGGGGAGTGAATAATGGAGAAGAGGGAGGTGATAATTCGCCGGAGTATGTAATTCCTGCTGGGTTTGATTTTGCAACTAGCCGTGCAGTCGCAGTTGAGGTGGCTTCAGCTAAACCTGTAGTCGTATCCTTGTATTCGGATAAGGACTGTAAAGAAGAAAATTTATTGGTTGGAGATTTGCTTGTGAAGGGTGAAAAAAGTTTAGAGCTAAATGTGCCGATTCACTGTACAAATCTTTATTTAAGATATGCAACGGCAACGACAACAGCTAAAGATGTTGCATTTCCGATTGCCAATGTTACTCGTGGAAGTGAAGTTGTAGCAATTACAGTGCCTGAAGATGCAGTGCAACCTACTAATGAAAAGGATGCCGGATGGCTTTTCTATCACAATACAGGGGTTGCTATGTTTGAAGACAATTGGCCGATAGAACCGAATAAGGACAATGATTTGAACGATGTAGTTTTTGAATATGATTTGAAGGTTACTGAATGTCAGAATGAGGAATTGTTAGTAAATCAGGCATATAAAGAGAACTTGAAGCTGACTTTGGATATTCGTGCGAAAGGTGGCAGATATCCTACAGCGATTGGTGTAGTATTGGGTGGTTTGGACAAGAAATATATTAATGAGGCTACTGCTGTAACCCGTATTGTATTGAAAAAGGGACAGGGAACAGAGGACGAATTAGCTGTGGGAAAAATGGAAGCGGAAATGCGCGGAACATTGTTTGGCAAATCGCAGTATTGCAAAGTTACTGTAGATACGAAAAATGGTAATCCTGTTATCATAATGGACGGATTGGCTGATTTAGGCGATAACACTAATTTCTTCCAGACTACAGAAGGATATATAAATCCGGGACAAGGTATGTTGCGCGCAGAGATTACGCTGAGTGGTAAGGAACGTACCAGTCTTACAGAGGATTTGGAACAATTGAAGGCTTATCGTGAGCTTATTACTAATACAAATAATCAGAACTTCTTTATTAAGACAAACAGCAATAAAGAGATTCACATGAAAGGTTATAGGCCGACTTATCTTTATACTAATTATGACACTGATTCAAAAGGTGAAATGATGGACGGTGTTCCATATTGTAATAAGAATGGTTTTGTTTGGGGAATTAAAGTTCCTGTTGGTACAAAACATGCTTATGAGCAAGTGCTGTTTGATGATGCTTATCCTAAGTTTCGTGGTTGGGTGACTAGCAACGGTGCCGATAATAAAGATTGGTATTTGCATCCCGTAGGGGGAAAAGTGGTAGAAGCTTGGTAATACAAAAGCTCAGCCAATACGTTATTTGAGATATTTTGTACAATTTGAACCCCTCTTTTTTCGAAAAGAGGGGTTTCTTTGTACCCGGAAAAACAATCTTTAAACTAATACCCGTAATGATGAAGCGATTTTTTATTGGCTACAGTTTGATTACTTTTTTCTTTTTGAATAGTGTAGTGCTCTTTGCGCAACACAAAAACTCCTTTACCAAACAATGGAAAATAGAAGATGAATCCCATGCCTTGCAGATGATAGAACATGCGGATACATTGGAACTGATTGTTCCTAAAGGTTTGACCATGTGGTATGGGCAACGTCTGACAGGTGATTATGAGATAAGTTATCGTATCTGTATGGTAATGAAAGGCGGAACATATGATCGTTTAAGTGACTTGAATTGTTTTTGGGCTGCCAATGACCCTAAACATCCTGATAACCTTTTTGCCCGTAGCGAGTGGCGGAACGGTGTCTTTAAAAACTACAATACACTGAACCTTTTCTACGTTGGATACGGAGGAAATGACAATTCTACGACTCGTTTCCGTCGTTATTGGGGAGAATATTACGGAATAGCAGACGATAAAGTAAAACCGTTACTGAGTGAGTATACAGACGCACCGCATCTGCTTGCTCCCAATCAATGGTATCAAATTCAAATCCGGGTTAAAAAAGGAATAACTACTTATTCAGTGAATGGCGAGGAACTTTTCCGTTATTCTGTGGCAGATGGCTTGGGGAACGGCCATTTCGGATTACGCCTTTTGCAGAATCACGTTTTGTTTACTGGCTTTAAAGTGATTACATTTTAAATTGCACATAAAAAATCTAATATATAATATACCCATGATGAAACAACCTTTTACCAGACTAGGAGTAACCACTCTACTTTCCTGTTTATGTTCAGCATTTCTTCATGCGCAAGTAGTTACAGACGAGCGGCTGTTCTCTTTTGAGGAACTGCAAGTTCCAGACTGTATTACGGGCGTCCACTCCCGGCTTTCCATCTCCGATATACATTATAAGGATGGAAAACATTCGATGAAATGGGACTTTGAACCTGGTGGCGTATTAGAACTCAAGAAAGATTTGAAATTTGAAAAGAAGGATCCGACCGGCAAGGATCTGTATCTTTCAGCTTTTATAGTGTGGGTGTATAATGAAGAACCCCAAAATGCAACGATCGATTTTGAATTCTTGAAAGACGGTAAGAAATGTACTTCGTTTCCTTTCGGAATCAACTTTAAAGGTTGGCGTGCCGCATGGGTTTGTTATGAACGTGATATGCAAGGTATGCCGGAAGAAGGTATGAATGAACTCCGTATTGTTGCCCCAAATGCAAAAGGAAGCCTTTTCATCGATCATTTGATTACTGCGACCAAGGTTGATGCACGTCAGCAAACAGCCGATTTACAGGTGCCTTTTGTAAATGCCGGAACCAATAACCATTGGCTGGTTGTCTATAAGCACTCGCTTTTAAAACCGGATATTGAATTGACCTCTGTCAGCGACAAGCAAAAGAAAGAAATGCAACTGCTGGAGAAGCGTTTCCGGGATATGAATTATACAAAAGGCAAGCTCTCGGACAAAGAAGTGGAGACTATCCGCAAGAAATATGATTTTTATCAGATTACATATAAAAACGGTCAGGTATCGGGTGTGCCTATTTATATGGTGCGCGCTTCCGAAGCTTATGAACGGATTATACCGAATTGGGATAAGGATATGCTGACTAAGCTCGGTATAGAAATGCGTGCCTATTTTGATTTGATGAAACGGATTGCTGTTGCGTATAATAATAGTGCTGCAAAACCGGAACTTCAGAAAGAAATGAAGCAGAAATTCTTGGCTATGTATGACCATATAACAGACCAGGGGGTGACTTATGGCAGTTGTTGGGGGAATATCCATCATTACGGATATAGTGTTCGCGGATTGTATCTGGCATATTTCCTGATGAAAGACGTACTTCGTGAAGCCGGTAAGTTGCAGGAAGCCGAACGCACACTGCGGTGGTATGCCATTACGAATGAGGTATATCCTAAACCGGAAGGTAATGGAATTGATATGGACTCATTTAATACACAGACTACCGGTCGCATTGCAAGTATCCTGATGATGGAGGATACACCGGAAAAGTTGCAATACTTGAAGTCTTTCTCCCGTTGGATTGATTACGGTTGTCGTCCCGCTCCGGGGCTGGATGGCTCGTTCAAAATAGATGGCGGTGCTTTCCATCACCGTAATAATTACCCTGCTTATGCCGTCGGTGGTTTGGATGGAGCGACTAATATGATTTATCTTTTCAATCGGACAGAATTTGCTGTCTCGGAATTGGCACATGAGACAGTGAGAAATGTATTATTTGCAATGCGTTTCTACTGTAATAAATTGAATTTCCCATTGTCAATGTCCGGTCGTCACCCCGATGGAAAGGGGAAATTAGTGCCGATGCATTATGCGATGATGGCTATGGCAGGGACTCCCGATGGGAAGTCCGAGTTTGACAAGGATATGGCATCCGCTTATCTTCGCCTTGTCTCAGGTATTTCTTCTAAAGAACAGGAACCGGAGTATATGCCCAAAGTCTCTAACGCACAGGAACGTAAGATTGCGAAGCTGCTTGTGGAAAAAGGTTTTCGTCCTGAACCCGATCCGCAAGGAAATCTGGCACTGGGTTACGGTTGTGTATCTGTACAACGTCGTAACAACTGGTCGGCAGTGGTCCGCGGACATTCCCGCTATCTTTGGGCGGCAGAACATTATCTGGGGCATAATCTTTATGGCCGTTATCTGGCACATGGCAGCCTGCAAATCCTGACAGCGGCACCGGGACAGAACGTTACTCCTGCCACAAGCGGCTGGCAGCAGGAAGGTTTCGACTGGAACCGTATCCCAGGTGTGACTTCCATACATCTTCCGCTTGAACAGTTGAAGGCTAAAGTTCTGAATGTGGATACTTTCTCCGGCATGGAAGAAATGCTTTACTCTGACGAGGCTTTTGCCGGTGGATTGTCGCAAAAGAAAGAGAATGGAAATTTTGGAATGAAATTGCACGAGCATGATAAATACAATGGAACTCACCGGGCACGTAAATCTTTCCATTTCATCGGCGGAATGATTGTTTGTCTAGGCTCGGATATTGAAAATGCCAACACGGAATACCCTACTGAAACCACGATATTCCAGTTGGCAGTAACAGATAAGACAGGACATGATTACTGGAAGAATTATCAAGGTGAGGGCAAGACATGGATTGATCATCTGGGAACCGGATATTATGTACCGGCTGCAGCTAAGTTTGAGAAGACCTTCCCACAATATTCCCGTATGCAGGATACAGGCAAGGAAACGAAGGAGGATTGGGTTTCATTAGTCGTGAATCATGGGAAAGCTCCGAAAGGCGGAAGTTATGAATATGCTGTCCTGCCACAAACAAATGAAACTGTTATGAAGTCATTTAGCAAGAAAACTGCTTATAAGGTACTGAAGCAGGATCGCGATGCTCATGTCGTGTATTCATCGGCAGAGAATATATACTCTTATGTACTCTTTGAAACTCCGCAAGCACCTCTTCCTGGTGAATTATTACAGCGTACGGATACGTCCTGCCTAGTGATGATTCGTAAGGAATCACCAGAGAAAATTCTGCTGACAGTGGCACAGCCGGACTTGGCATTGTATCGTGGTGCAAGTGATGAAGCTTTTGATAAAGATGGAAAACGGATAGAACGCAGTATTTATTCCCGTCCGTGGATTGGCAATGAAAGTGGTGAAATTCCTGTTACTGTCACTTTGAAAGGCCGATGGAATGTCGAAGAAACTCCTTTCTGCAAGATTCTTTCGTCTGATAAAAAGCAAACGGTTCTCCGTTTTACTTGTAAAGACGGGGCTAGCTTTGGAGTGGAACTACGGAAATAAGGTGGATTCAATATAAACAGAGTGTGAAGCCTCGGACTTAAATGTTGTTCCAAATAGAAGAAAATATTGTTTCAAATATTGGTTCTTTTTGTTTCACTGTTTGAAACGAAGTGTTTCACACCGAGAAACGAAGTGTTTCAAGCACTGAAACAAAGTGTTTCACGCAGAGAAACAAATAGTTTCAAATGGGGTTGAAACTTTTAGGACGGAAGCGAATAAAGTAAAGGTGGCAATAGAATGGAGAAGGACATTCTATTGTCACCTTGTTATTTGCTATCTATTGCCATTTTTACTTCTTGATAATGTGTCGTTTAGCTACCCAAAGTGACAATAGGAATGTACAAAAAAACTATGTAGAGATGCGTCTTAGAACATAAACATAGCTACCGCTACGATACGGTTATTGCAAACAGCATGAGTGTCTATAATTTTTCCGTTAGAATGTTTGAGTGAACCATACCATGCCGAACTTAGAGTATATTCCAAACCAAATTTCCAATGAGGTACATTGTATGTCAATTCAGCTCCTGCTGTAACTAATTGGTCAAGGTTTGTTCCTGTACCATATAGCTTTTCTGATTCCAATGCATCGCTTGTTCCTAAATTCTTTGCGTAGCCGACAAAGATTCCCGGTTTCCATTTTTGCCCGTAAACGGCATTCAGCCAAGAACTTGAAAAACGTATTGGAGTGTATTTCTGTTCTCCTGTGCGTTCATTAATAGATTTAATGCCGAATCCGCCAAGACCGGACGCTTGTGTAAGATTGGAACCTAATACACTCTTTGCGCCAATAAACCAGTTCTTATTCGTGTATTTCACATGAGCTTCGTAAGAAAGAGTCGTGATGCGTTCGTCTACTTTATATCCTTCTGTGGAGACTGTGCGTGGCTTTAATGATAACAACTCAACGCCTACACCTGCTAATAGACCATCTTTCTTGTAATCTGCCCCAATATAAATTTCAGGAACACAGCCTTTCTTTATATACTCCTGGCTTTTTCCGGCAGGTCCTTGAGACAAATACTGGGATTGCCATACGGCAGCTCCCGTGAGCTGGAAGTTACGGTTTGTATAACGATAACGAATCTGCGGTGCACGACTAAACGGTTGGAAAGGTGCTCCTACCGAAAGGTTAAGAATCTGTGGCGAAACATCTCCGAACAACGGATGCCAGGTTTGTCCGAGCAATAAAGCTGATTTGCCCCAATCCAAGTTGAGATAAGCATGGCGAAGGCGTACTACTGAATAAGAAGTACCTGTGCCGCGGAAGTCAATTTCTACTTTAGCAGAAGTTTTGGCTGTTCCTAGTTTAGGACCGGCAACGTCTACTCCCAAACGTGAATATAACGTATAGAAATTACTGTTTGACGTTGAATTCAAATCGTTTCCGTCCGGATCGCGTACCTTGTCTTTGGGATACATATAGAACAACCCGTCTACGGTTTCTTCGTTGGCACGACTGTTATAATAAAAGTCAGTACGAATCTGTCCGTAGAATTTGAACTTGAAATCCTTCATCTGTGCAAAACTGCCCGAAACTGTTATCAGGCAAATAAATAATAGAATGTATTTTTTCATAATGTGCTTGTTTATAAACGGGCGCAAAATTACATAAAATTCCGATTATCAGCTTATCATTGATTAAAAAAGGCATTGACAGCCTGATTATATTTGTTCAGACTTGTACTTTTATGAATCGCTTTCAATAGTTTCTTCTCTGCATTTGGCAATAAATATTCCCAAAAGGATTTCATCTTGTTTAAGAGTTGCGCGTCTCCACCTTCAAGCTGTTCTGTGTATGCCGTGTATATGCATTTGTGCATCGACTGTAATTTTTGCACCATCTCATCGAAGCCAAGAACACGTCCGTGTCTATGCTCTAATGCTAGTGCCGGATTGGCGAGTAGCCCGCGTCCTATCATAATTCCGGCTAATGTGGGAAATTTGTTCTGAATTTGTTGAATATCTTCCAGACTGTTTATGTCTCCATTATAAATAACAGGATGTTTGCAGGCATTTTGAAAATCAGCGAATCCTTTAAGGTCTACTTCACCTTTATATTGTTGTTTTCCTAAACGGGGATGCATCGTGACTTGCCGCAATGGCAGGTCGTTAATAATAGGAACCAGTTTGAGGCATTCATCCGGATTCTCCCATCCTAGTCTCATTTTTATAGAGAAGCTGATTTGCGGATACTTCCGGACCAGACTAAGCAGTGTTTCCACTTCTTCGGGATAAGGCAGAATACCGGAACCGTTGTGGCGCTTTGCTAAAAGAGGGAAGGGACAGCCCAAGTTTATATCCACTTCTTTATATCCTTTCTCGATGAAAAGGGAGAGAACCGTTTCTGCCTTCTCCATTGTCGGAGCTATTAGCTGAGGTACGAGGTGGGGTACATGATTGTTCTCCGGTTCAATGCCCCGGACATCTCTATGGCGGAAGCTACCTTTCTCGATTCGAACGAATGGGGTGTAATAAGTGTCTACGCCACCGAAACAAGCGGCGTGGGCATTGCGGTAAAAGACTTCGGTATAACCTTGTAACGGAGCGAAATGGATGGGCAGAGTTTCTTGCATAACAATTAATTTTGTTGCAAAGGTACGGAAAAAGAAAAGAGAAGAACCTCACGGCCCCTCTCTTTCGGGTGTTAAATTGATTAAAGTCTGATTTTCGTATGCGTTTTTATTTCAAAGGTTAGAAAAACTGTGTGTTTATTTTAATGCGTTCAACCATCCGGGGACATATCCCAAGCGATTGCGTAACTGTGCTTCGTAAAGAGAAAAAGGCTCTACCGCACCGTTATTATTGTTTTCGCTTCGCTTCATTTGTGACTCATTGAATTGAAGGGATTGTCCGTGGAAACCTACTACAATAGGCGGCAAGAATTTCCACCAGTATCCTTTTGCATCCCACCAGCTGAATTTACTTTCGGCATCAATATCTGCATCTGTCTGAGTATTTGTTGAGCAGAAGTTCCAGATAGTCAAATTCTCCATATGGTTAGGCATTTGTGCAGAGTCACCGCCTTGTCTCCAGTGCATGAATCCACCGGAGCAGCAGTCTATCAGTGTAGCACGTGGTTGTGTTGCATGCGATTCAAAACAGGAATCATCTCCCCATCTTACATTCCATATCACAGCACCCATGCTTTGCTTGGAGACACCACAAGCGTGATATTGTCCTACATTAGTTTGGTAAGTCCCCAATGTTTTATCCCCTTCGCCTTTATTGAGGGTATATCCGTCACTGTTTTCAATCACTTTTCCAATGAAGATGCGAGAAGAAGCTTGCGAACGGATGGCAGAATGACCGCGTTTACCGCCAATTTTGATGTCGTACGCTGAACAGTTGGCTGAATTGGTGATAGACATGGCTTCGCTGACACTTTCAAAGTTGACGCGGCGTATCCATGAGTTTGTCAGGCGGACAAAGTCAATAGGTTTGAATCCACCGTCGTGGATGGAGTTTTTATGGTGGACAAATTCTTCCACCGCATCACCTTTGAATGTAAGGTCTTCCACGCCCACGTTTTCATAATGGGGATATTTGTTGATTTTCCAACCCCATTCCTTGTTGATAGCATGCATGATGGGTTCTTTGAAAGTGATTGAATTACCACTGATTTTTTCTATTTGATGGTATTCATATATTTGTACACCATTCGTTTTGATATCAAGCACACCTCCATTGTTCACATTGATGTCTGTGTATTTATACGGAGCCAGTTCTGCGTTGATGACATCGTCATCAGTGTTTATCATTGTGAGGCATATCCAATCATTAGCCTTCAATCCACTTGTAGAATTCGCAGAGACGGTTTTGCTACCGATCGAAGCATCCGTGTTGATGTCAGTAATGTAACTCCAAGTGCTATAATGTTTAAATTCCATCATGACAGGGGCGTTCCACATTTGACTTTCACTTGCAGAGTTATTTGCCGCGGTCATCTCAATGATCGTTTTGTCCCTTCCGGCTCCTTTCAGTACGATATCGCCCATAGTCATATCAATAGTCTTATTCTTGGAGCTTTCATCTTGCAAGATGAAACTACCTTCCGGAAAGTAGATAATGGCCTTGGCATGTTCTTTCAGGAAGCGGATAGTACCGTTGTCGTCCTCTTTGTTATAAGTAGTGCCGGCAATATCTGCCAGCACTTTTAAGAAAGCTTCCCGATCGGATTTGTTGTCATTGGGGATTGCTCCATATTTAGGATCGGTTACATCATATACTTTATATCCTTGTGCCACTAATGTTTCCATATCGGGCGGAGCTGTCTCTCCCCGCATATATCCTGCGTAGGAGAAATCCAGCAATACATTTTTAGCATCACCGCTGAGGAACTCTGTCCAAGCAGTGGTAGCATTCGCATCAATTTCAGTGGTCAGAAGCTTCACTGGTAGTTTTACTACCCGGCAATAACCCTCTTTGGAGAATATTTTGATGTAAATCTGCTCTTCGTATTCTTTTCCTTGTATGTTCGTTTTGGGAGCAGTGACAATCAACTGTTTCTCCTGCAGGATGACACCCCATGTCTGGTTTTCGATAGTAGCGGTTTCTACGTTGGCTTGTTCTACTTCGAATATTTGTTTCTGTCCCAGACCAAAGGTGGCTATTCCTTCATATTTAATTGTCAGATGGAAATCTTTACCGTAAATAGGCACCTTCACTTCGCTGTTATCAGCACGTATGGTGAAGGTTATCTGTCCGGTAGCTTCGTCAATGGTCACATTACTGAATAATGAGCCATTATTGGCTACAGCCTGTGTTCCGTCAGCTATTTGATTATTTCCTAACTTTGTCCAAGTGTTGCCATTATCTGTC
This sequence comes from Bacteroides sp. f07, assembly GCF_042854785.1. NCBI lineage: Bacteria > Pseudomonadati > Bacteroidota > Bacteroidia > Bacteroidales > Bacteroidaceae > Bacteroides > Bacteroides sp. f07. Next base: position 288,687 of record NZ_BAABXI010000002.1, read on the forward strand.
GAGATTAGCCAAAAACCATTTGTGTCTACTTTAAGTTTAGGAGTTATACCTTCATTTCCTGTTTCAGGGATAGCACTCACAGGCTTGTCGTTTACGAGCAATTCCGTAGTCATGTCGTTGATAGTGTATGCCCAGTTGCCTGATGCGTTGACGCTGAATAAAGGCATGTCGTTCATATCAACTTTACCACTGTACACTGTTACAGTTTCGCCATTACTAAGCTCTATGGTATAGTTGTCTTGTTCGTCCTTGCTATATCCCACTACCAGAACTTTGCCTTCAACCATCTGTTGATAGTTACTGATGTCCGAGTTCATCTGTTCTACGCTTGCTTCCAAATTGGCAACCCGTTCTTTCAGGTTGTCAATATCGGAGCGTAGTTCATCCCGTTCGTCGCACGAATAAAGTGCGACGAGAAGGGTGATACATATTAATGATATTATTTTTTTCATATTTCAGTCGGTATTAGTTTAGTGATGCACCGTATTCGGCATATTCGGCGCTTGGAATGAAGATACCATTAGCAAGGTCGAAAGTTCCGCCGTCGAACGGATTCTTACTTTCATTTGCGAAGAAACTGTTGCTTTGTCCACTTGGAACTGTACCAGCGAATGGTCTGAGTGTTGTTTTATAAGTATCTCCGTCTTTCTTGTCATAGCGAATGATTTTTTCGAAAGAGTAAGTTCCATCACCACCGTTAACGTTTATCAGTGTAGCTGGGTGTGCTTTATCGTCAGTGCCGGCATAGTTATAATAGAATAACAAGTTTGAATAACTGATATTGCCAATCAGTTTTCCAATTACAAGCGGTTGAGAATTTGAAATGAAATTGATAAATGTGTTATTGCTGATCGTGATAATATTGGGCATATCTTGATTAGCTGCGAAGAATATACATCCGTTGGTTGCATTTGTTTCAATTGTTGATGCCGCGTAAACAATATTGTTGTCGAATACTACTGATTCGCAAGTTGGTTTAACGGTGAAGCTAACTATACGAGTTGCTTTCCAGTTAGTAGCTGCTTTTATCTTTATAATATTTTTAACAAGCATGATTTGTTTGGTCACATTATCTTTATCTGGTGAAAGTGTGCAATTGATCAGATTTCGTCCTTCGTTGACAAATATTTCATTGTTAGTGAATATTACATTGGACAGAGTACCTACAACAGAAGATATATAGTTTTCCAAATTACTACCGTCAATATTCATGTTCATAACAATCAGCTCTTTTGTGTTGTCCAATCCGTTGATGGCAATAGGTTTGCTTAATACACATGTTGACTTTTGTGTAGAATTGTCTCCTATTAATATAAGACTCTTGATAGACGCTGTTGATGAGTATGTTATTTCCGCATCCGGTTGTATAAAGTAAACTCCTTCCTTGGTAATTTCTTTACTTTCGGATTGGGAAGTAATTAATGTTGCCTCTCCATAAGTTTCTTTTTGTATCTTTACTCCATTGATTTCCACAATACCTCCATTGTTATAAAGCTCATAATAGCTGTCAATCATCTCTACAGCTTTCACCTGAATCTTATCTACTGCCCAATTGGCTCCCTTATTAACTTGTACAGTTACATCGGAGTTATTGTCTGCTGTGGCGCGAGTATTGGCAGTGGCAGTTTTTGACGGAGCTGTAATGCTCAATGTAGCTGTATTGGTTGTTTTATCAACTTCGCTTACAGTAACCATCCATCCTGCCGGAGCGGTAGTTATAACATTTTCTCCTTTCACTTTAACTGTGGTGGTTGCAGTTTTACCGTAGCCAATTTCCCAGTATCCGTTTTTCATTCCGGTTTCCGGCTCTACTATTTCACACAATAGTTCTTTTACGATGGGAATAGAAATAGCCTCTGCTTGTCCTTTCAATTTGATTACAAAGAATTCACCGGTAGCATCTATACCCACTTCTTCAAAGAAAGAATCGGCACCGCTTCCTCCACTGGAAGAACCGTTACTTACAGCAGATACTCTGTTACCATTCACGTCAAGTACATCTTCCCAAATTACTCCGTCATAGCTTACTTGCCAGAAACTGCCCTCTTCTGTAAGTCGGAATTTGGGAGTTGCCCCATCATTGCCCGGAGTACCTACTGCTTGCACTGGCGTACCGTTCTGTTTGAGTACTTCACCGTTTACTACCCATTGTCCTTCATCATTCACTGTTATTTCCGGATATTTCACTTCTCCTTGAGCACCCTGTGTTAGTGTGATTGTTTCACCGTTACTTAGTTTCAGTGTATATGTACCATTAGTATTGCTCAGTTCCGTAATAGTCTGACCGCCTTCAAGCAGACGCTTGATAGCCGTCATATTGTCGTTCAGCAAAGTGACCTGTGCTTCTAAAGATTCTACACGACCTTTCAGATTGTCTACATCGTCTCTCAAATCGTCTGTGTCGCAAGCGGCTAATGCCAGCAACGCAAATGCGGTTAACAATAATGATTTAAAGTAATTCATAGATATATGTGTATTAGTTATTTATTAATCTGTTTTTATTATTCTACTACGTTTACTACCATGTGGTATGTAGTTGTAGACGAATGATCTATATTAGCATTTCTTGCAAGGAATGTAACATTGTAGATACCGATTTCATTATAGGTATAAGTGTATGTATCCAATCGTTGAGTGATATCCTTTATCTTCGTTCCTTGGTCAGGACTGCAAGAATTGACAGTAATCAGATCTGAAACCAACCAGCTATACTTCAAAGGATTGCCGGCATCAGTGCTATGAATGAAGAATGAACCGGCACCTATGCCTGTTAAATTCCAAATACCGGCTGTATTGTTGGTGACAGTTCCGTATTCGCGTTCATTTTTCATACTGGTTTGGTCTTTCAAATTCCATTTATTTTTCATGTTGATAGGAGTGAATCCGAAAGAGCCTGCAGAAAAATCGGCTTCTTGCCCGTTATTCATGACATTGGTAATATGCATTCTCTCAAAATACATTTTAGATTGTGCGGCAGTATTCTCAATGCCGCGATAGCAAATGGCAATAGCCATGCGTTTGCCCATATACTCGCTCATGTCATAACTGTAAGAGGTGGCCAAATCTGCATTACCTACTGATGCTACAGGATATTCAGACTGTGGAATGACTTCCTTCCACTTACCGTCTTTTTCAAACTGTTCCACTAGCAGAGAGTCAGCTTCATAGTTGTCTTTGTATAATCCGGTAAATTCGTCTGATATATAGACATGTTTCTCTATCATTGTACTTGGATTTCCGTATTGAAACCATATAGAGAAATTTAGTGTGGACGATTTTATCTGTGAAGGGTCAATCGTTTCCCGTTCGCGATATTGATATTTGCAGCCGGCTTCTCCGCTGAAGAATGTCAGGAAGTCCGGATCTCCCGAAAGAGTGAACTCTATCGGGCTACCTTTCTTTGCAGTTATAATCTGTCCGTCGAAACTTACGTTTTCGTTGGTCGTTACTTTTATGTTCAGACCTACTTCTTCATCGAGTCCGTCGTTACAGGCCGCAAAGAAGAGGCTTGCTATGCAGGTGCCTATGAGTTTATATGTTTTCATAATCTGTTAAGCTTTTATTCATGAATAATTTGATTACCAATTCGGGTTATTTTGCGTGATATAACTGTTCACAGCCATTTCTGCATCCGGAATCGGGAAATAATTGTATGTATCGGAGATGTTGAAGTATGTATATACATTGGTAGGTCCTTGGGTCCAGTTGTTACCGGATTGCGCCTCGGATACCAGTGCTCTCATATTTTTCACATATTCTCCCCAACGAATCAAGTCAAAACGGCGCGTGTATTCGAAGCAAAGCTCCATAGCACGTTCGTCTTTTACAGCCTGTCGGAATTCTGTTTGTGACAAGTCTTTCTGAAGTTCATCTAGTCCGGCACGTTTTCTCACTTCTTTCATACAATCGTAAGCTAGAGGTGTGGGACCGTCATTGGCTTCATTTTCTCCTTCTGCAATCATCAACAATACATCTGCATAACGCAGGATAGGGAAGTTGATTGACGTATAGTTCTTATCCTTTTTATCCGCTTCGTATTCACGGCGATATTTGGCGCACATCCGGCTGAAGTTCTTTGTTGCAGTCGTTTTCTCGATGTCACCTGCATATTGGTAAGACTGCGGACCATATTGTGCCATTACTTCCGCAAGTTTTCCCTGTTCAAATTCACGATGGGTTACTCCCGTATTCTTTCCTCCCGCTTCTTTATATTCGAACGGAGCAATGCTCCAATTGAAGCGTTGGGTATCACCGTTGTTCACATAGAGATTGTACAGTTTCGGAGTGCTGTATATGAAGGCATAAGCATATCCCGGGTCGGCGCTTCCTACTATGTCGCTCTTGGAAGACATGTCCGGACCGGCCAGTCCGATTATATTACCGATACGACCTTCGGCTTGTGTATCCGAGGTATTGTTTCCGGCAAATTCTGCTTCCCAGATACTTTCATTAGCAGTAGTATTATATTTATCTGAACATAGGTCAATAAAATAATCCCAGTAATGAGGGGCAAGTTTGTGTCCTGCCTCTCTAACTTTCTGTGCATAGAAACTGGCTTTCTCAAAGTAGTCTTTTGTTTCTGCCTGTGTGGCGTTTCTTTTTTCACGATAGTGTTCTCCTGCACGGAACAGGTATACACGTGCCAGCATACCCCAGGCTGTAGATTGGGAGATACGTCCCGGTTTGTAAGCCAGATCGGCGGCCGATTTCAGACCTGTATCTGCGGCATCTACCATTTCAGAAATGATAAAGTCGTAGATTACCTGCTTATCTGTACGCGCAATATTCAGATTGGTTACGCTTTGAGTAGAAACTGTCTTAAAAGGTACATCTCCCCAACATTCTACGAGGTTGAAATAGTAGAATGCACGTAAGAAACGGGCTTCGGCTATATATTGTTCCTTTACGCCTGTGGCAAATCCTTCAACTTGGTCAATGTTTTCCAGAAACATATTGGCACGGTTAATACCTGCGTAGAGTACATACCAGAATGATGTCACGGCATTGTCACTGGTAGTGGCATTGTTACAAATCAGTCCGGTGGAGGCTGGACCGCGTCCGCTACCTCCGTAGTGGGACAAATCGTCTCCTGCTACCAGATACATATAGTCACCGCCGTAGAATGTCGGTTGTGACAGTACCGAATAAATGCCGGTGAGGAATGAAGATGCTTCTTCGGGGGTATTGAAGTAGTTCTCCGGCGTAAGTTTGGTAGGTTCTTTCTCCAGAAAGTCACAGGATGCCATGGTGATACCTGCCAATAAAGTTATGATTGCTATTTTTAATGTTTTCATAATCAATTTCTTTTTCTAACTGTTAATATCATCTTCCATTTAGAATCCCAGGCTGACGCCAAAGCTGATAGAATAGGCTCTCGGATAAGAAGAATAATCCAAGCCGGGAGTCAGGGCACTGTTTCGTACGGATACTTCCGGATCATAGCCGGAGTAACCGGTACATGTCCACAAGTTTTGGGCGGCAACATAAATACGTGCTTTATCTATCTTCCATTTCTTCACGATTTTGTTTGGAAGTGTATATCCTATAGTTAAATTTTTCAGACGAAGGAATGAACCGTCTTCGATAATGCGTGAGGAAATGACACGGTTGGAAGCGGAGTTAGTAGCAGCAGGAATATCACTGGTCGGATTATCTGCTGTCCAGCGGTTTGCATAAGTTGCATACTGGTTCAATTCACGTGAGCGGTTGTTGGAACTTTCAAAGAACAGACGGTTGGCATTCATAATGTCATTGCCATACGACCATTGGAAGAAAATACTTAAATCGATTCCTTTATATTCGAGGTTGTTGGTGAAACCTCCTGTATGTATCGGCATTCCCCGGCCGATAATGGTACGGTCGTTGGAATCGACAACTCCGTCACCGTTGAGGTCGGCATATTTAGGCATACCCGGCTGTGTGTTCGTCTCCGTTGAGTAGTGAGGTACTCCGGACTTCAGACTGTATGAATTACCCGATTTATTGAAGTCTTCATATTTATAGGTTCCTTCGTAGATATAACCATACATAAGTCCCATTGGTAAACCGAGTTTGGCAATGTAACTTGATTGCCCGTTATAATTCTGGTCGAACTGTGCGGCAGTCAACAGTGCTGTTTGATTCTCGGATAGTGCCAGTACTTTATTCTTATTAAATGATATATTAAAGTTGGATGACCATTTGAAGTCACGTGTCTGAATATTAACTGTGTTCAAACTTAATTCCAAACCATCATTTCGTACTTTCCCTATATTTTTGGTTGCGCTGTAATAGCCGGAAGAATAGGGGAGAGAAGCGTTCAGCAACAAGTCGTGGGTAGTTTTACGATAGATATCCATAGTCACTCCGATGCGTTCGTTGAAGAATCCGAGGTCGAGACCTAAATTCCATTGTTCAGTCGTTTCCCATTTCAAGTCTTTATTTGGTAATGAGGTCGGAACTACGCCCGCATTGGTGGCATCATTGTCAAACGGATATACACCGCTTGGTATTGAATTAGTTAAAGAGTAAGAACCTACTCTTGATTTTAATACGGCAAGTAATGCATAGTAATCATATTCACCAATACGGTTATTTCCTGTAAGTCCCCAGCTTGCACGGATCTTACCGCTGGATAATATCTTTTTCACCGGTTTCATAAACTCTTCTTCCGTGAATGTCCAAGCCAGAGAAGCGGAAGGGAAGTATCCGTAACGGTTTTCTTTGTTAAACTTGGAAGAACCATCGGCACGGAATGAAACTGTGGCATAATACTTGGACATATAATTATAAGTCAGGCGTCCAAGGTAAGAAAGCATGGCCCATGACGATTTTGCAGAGGAAGTGGTACCTGCCTGTCCTTCGCTCATTCCGGCCATTCCGAGAGATTCGTTGGGGATATGGGTGGTACGGAAAGAGTAAATCTCATAGTCTGAATTTTGGAAAGTGATACCTGCCAATGCGTTGATGAAGTGCTTCTTCTGTATATTGGTCTGATAAGTCAGGGTGTTCTCATTCAACCATGTCAAGCGTTCCGAACGGGTAACTTGTGCATTTACCTTATCTGTAGAGGTCGGTCCACCGTAGCGTGTATTGGAGTTGTTGAACTGGTCTTGCTTGCGTGAATCGTAGGTATATCCGGCAGAAACTTTGAGTTTCAATCCTTTCATAACTTCATATTCTGCAAATCCGTTCATCTGAAGGTTATTGGTGTAATTCTTCCGGTATTCGTTCTTTAATGACAGAATTGGGTTGAAGCGATAGTCATTACTTGCATCTACAGAGTTGTCTGTCGCACTGTTCATCAAAACACTCAGCGGAGTGTCGGGTGAAGTTACCGGACGGTATCCCCAAACGCTATAGAAAAGGTTGTTCATACCACTATAAGAAGTGGCTGACGGTGTACTACCTGTCTGGATCGAGCGTGAGTAGTTGGCTGTCAGACTCATGTTCAGTTTACCACGGCGTACTACTGTATTCATACGTCCTTGCATACGTTCGTAACCTGTTTCCAGCAGTGTACCGTTTTGGTCGAAGTAAGAAAGGGAAGCATTGTAACGTACACCTTCCGTACCACCGGTCAGTCTCAAGGTGTGATTGTGTTGCCAGGCAGTACGGAAGATTTCGTCCTGCCAGTTGTATTGGTCAATGTTCCGGTAATCTTCCAGCGTCCATTGCTTGCCCTCATAGTTCATGAGGTAAGAACTGGCTGCGACTGTCGGATACATTTCATTTTGTAGTTTGACAAATTCGTAAGCGTCCATCATCGGAATGGTACGTGTGACGTTTTGTATGCCGACACTACCGTCATAAGACAATTGTGCACGTCCCACTTTACCTTTCTTCGTGGTGATGATTACAACTCCGTTGGCACCGCGTGCGCCATAGATGGCTGTGGCGGATGCATCTTTTAATACTTCCAGAGATTCGATATCGGAAGGATTCAGAGTACTGGCTGCAGAAGAGTCTTCAACGGGGAAGCCGTCAATGACGAATAACGGTGAGTTCTCCTGTGTCAGTGAATTATTACCACGGATGACAATATTCATATTGCTACCGGGCATCCCTTCACTTGAAGTTACATTTACGCCAGCAATACGTCCTCCTAATGCTTGATCGAATGAAGCAACCGGAGCAGTTAGTATGTCCTCCATATTTGCTTTCGCAACAGAACCAGTTAAGTCTCGGCGACGTACTTCCTGGTAGCCGACAACTACTACTTCGTCCAAAGTCTTTGTGTCCTCTTTTAATGTGATGACCATTGGCTTTTGTGTGTCTGCTTTTAGCTCGACAGTGACATATCCGATAAAGGAAATAACCAATGTTGCATTTTTGTTAGGTACGTTAAGAGCAAATTTTCCGTCAAGGTCGGTAATTGTTCCCTGTGAGGTGCCCTTAACTTGAACACTGGCTCCGGGAACACCTTCTCCTAAGTTATCTTTCACTGTACCTTTAACGAGTACTTGTGCAAGTACGAATGAAACAGAAAGCAGAAGCATCCCTATCATAGAGAACATCCTTTTTCTTGTTTGGTCGGATAGATGTTTTTTCATATATTAAAAATTAAGTGATTTTATTAAGTTTACGTTGGCAAAGATATGTTGATTAGTACTTATTCTATGGATAGAATTATTCAAGATTGATACAAAATAATACATATCTGTTCTTTGTTTTTTATTGTACTTTTATTGCATTAAGTAGCTCTGACAGCTCTTTTACAACCTCCGTATGCTGTGCGGCTACGTTCGTTTTCTCCGATGGATCGGATGATAAATCATAGAGTTGCGGCTGCTTGTCATTACCCAGTTCCATTTTCGTCCAAAACTCGATGGCAGGGCCGTCGCTCGGTTCGATGTACTTCCATTGACCTTTTATGATAGCAAGCGTATTGTTCAGGTTCTGCTGAACGATATAGTCACGGTCTGTATTGCTCTTGCCTAAAAGTACATTCAGGTGTTCTTGGCTGTCGGGTGCCGCTCCTTTTCGCAGAGGTTGGTTTAGGAGAGAGGCAAGCGATGCATATACGTCGATTTGAGAGAAAAGGGCCTGTTGTTTGTTTGGCTTTACTTTGGCGGGCCAGCGTACGATGAACGGGATGCGTGTACCTGCTTCATAAGCACTGTATTTACCGCCGCGGTAGATTCCCATCGGGGTATGTCCGTTGAGCAGTTCGTAAGCATGATCCTGATAGCCATCGTCAATAACAGGGCCGTTGTCGCTGGTGAAGATAAGGATCGTGTTGTCGGCGATGTTGAGGCTGTCCAGTGTGTGCATGATTTCTCCGATGGTCCAGTCCAGTTGCAGGATGACATCGCCACGGGTTCCGAGCCCGCTCTTTCCGGCGAAGCGCGGGTGGGGGATACGGGGGACATGTACGTCTTGTGTACCCATATATAAGAAGAAAGGTTCTTCCTGATGGGAAGCTATAAAATTCTTTGCTTTATCAGTGATGATGTCGGCAATATCCTCATCCTTCCAGAGGGCGGACTTCCCGCCGGTCATCCAGCCGATACGGGGAATACCGTTGATAATGGTATTATTGTGCCCTTGGCTGGGTTTCAGCTTCACAAGTTCCGGGTTTTCTTCTCCCGTAGGCCAGTCGCCTACCTTATGGTCGTAGCTGACGGTGATAGGGTCGTTAGGGTCAAGACCTACTACACGACCGTTTTCTACAAATACACAGGGGACGCGGTCTACGGTTGCGGGGATGATAAATTCATAGTCGAATCCGATGCTTTGTGTGTTCGGACTGATTGGGCTGTTGAAGTCGGTGCCGCCTTTCGGACCCAGTCCCAGATGCCATTTGCCGACTGCACCGGTAGCGTAACCGGCATCTTTCAACATATCGGCCATTGTGACACAGGCTGTGTCAATGATAAGTTCCGAGTTTCCCGGAGCAATACCGGTGTTCTCTTGTCTCCAGGGATACATACCGGTCAGGAGCCCGAAACGGGAGGGGGTACTGGTGGCTGAGGTGGCATAAGCATTGGTGAATTGTACTCCCTGCCCTGCCAGTCGGTCAATATTAGGAGTGCTCACTTTAGTTGCTCCATAGCAGCTCAGGTCGCCGATGCCGAGGTCGTCTGCGAATATATAAATAATGTTGGGCTTTTGACCGTTTTGTCTATTGCTCTTTTGGGCTGCGTGGTTGCATCCGGTCAGCATCGCGATGCCGGGCAATAACGGAAGTAGACGTGAAACGTTTCTCATAATGTTGTATTTTAGAGGTGATATTAGATGCACAAAGATAAATGGTTGGAGAAATATGAATGAGTAGTAACGTACAAGTGAAGTACAAAATTGTACACTGCTGTACCAATTGGAGAATATTTCCTTTGGCACAGCAGTGTCTGCTTAATGCATAATTATTTGATAATGAAAATTATTGTTCTGCCTCTTCTTCTCCTTCTTCCTTCTCCTCACCTTTACGGTAAGCCAGCGGACTGACATGGTAAATCTCCTTGAAGCATTTGCTGAAATAGCGTGAAGAGGAGAATCCGATCCGGTCGGAAATCTCCGTGATATTCAGTTCCGGATTATTCCGTAACATGACAGCTCCTTTCTTGAGACGTATGCTCAGGATAAAGTCATTCGGTGTCTGTCCTGTCACCGCTTTTAACTTGGTAAACAAGTTTGTGCGTGCCATACCCATTTCCCGTGCGAAGATATTGACGTTGAAGTCTGTATTATCAAGGTGCTGTTCGATAATAGCCATTGCTCTATCCAGCATTTCCTTATCCATCGGATTGGTGGCCAACATCTGTGCGAAAGCCTGGGGCTGTTTGCTGAATTTCTCCTGTAGCAACCGGCGGGAATTTACCAGGTTGTTGCAACGGGAAATCAGGAGATTGGTATTGAACGGTTTCGTGATATAGTCGTCCGCACCGATTTTCAATCCTTCAATATTATGCTCTATTGCAGTGCGCGCCGTTAACAGCACAATCGGAATATGGCACGTGTCGAAATCCGTCTTAATCCGCTTGCAAAGCTCCGTGCCGGACATACGTGGCATCACAACATCGCTTAGGATAATGCTCGGCATATCTTTCTTTACCATTTCCAGTGCTTCTTCTCCATCGGAAGCGGTACTGACTTGATAGAATGTCTCAAAAATACCGACTAACATTTGCTTGATAGACTCATTATCTTCCACAATCAGCATCTTGGCATCTTCAATCCGCTTGTTGTCTTCTTCTTTCCATTCCGATTCAGATACTATTTCTGCTGAAGGCACGAAAGATTCTGTCTCCTGAATAGTAGTATCCGTATCGCTTTGTGCTATCTGTTCCTCGGCAAAATGCTGCTTGCCTAGTTTCAGGGTGATGATGAAGCTGCTTCCTTTGCCCGGCTCGCTTTCTACGCGGATAGTGCCGTGGTGAAGCTCGACGATACCTTTTGTCAGAGCCAGCCCGATACCTGTTCCGGCACCGGTATTCAGTGAATTCAGTAGTTCGGTCTGATAGAACCGGTCGAAAATCTTGTCTATTTCTGCGGTGGCGATGCCTGTACCGGTGTCCTTTATTTCAATGATGGCATGGTCTTGCTCCTGCGAAACGTTGATGGAAATGGTATCTTCCGCTTTCGTATGTTTTAATGCGTTGGATAATAGATTATTGACTACTTTCTGCATCTGCTTTTGGTCATACCATACTTCAATGACATCTTTCTGCTTGTTGAACTTGAAATTAATCTGCTTGCTGCTGGCATATTCAAGGAAGAGCAGATAATTCTCGTACAGGAAGTCTACCAGGTTGTGTTTGCTTACCTTAATTTTCATGTGCCCTTGTTCCTGTTTGCGGAAGTCTAGCAACTCGGTAATCAGCTCCCGCAGTTGGATGCTGTTCTTGTAGATTCCCAATACCTTATTATATATACTTGGGGTAAATGTTTGTACTTGCAGCAGAGTTTCCACTTGTCCCACGATAAGTGTTAACGGCGTGCGGAACTCATGCGAGATGTTTGTGAAGAAACGCAGCTTTGACTGGTTCAGTGCCTCCAGGTCCTCGATGTGTTTCTTTTCGTATTTCAAAGACTCGCGGAGTTTGATTCGTGAATTATAGTTCTGAATAAGATACCACAACAGACTGATTGTGACAATGGTATAAATCAGGTAAGCCCACCACGTCTCATACCAGGAAGGAAGTACTATTATAAGAAGTTTGGCTTCTTTAATTCCGTCCCGCTGTGATTTGATGACGAGTGTGTACTTGCCCGGATTCAGGTTCGTATAGGTGATGAGCGTCTGTTTGCGATATGTATGATTCCATTCGTCGGAGAAACCTTCCAGACGATAGAGAATTTCGTCTTTGTTGGCAGGAATGAAGTTGGAGGTGGCGTATTCGATGGTGAACATCGACTGATTCGCTTTCAGGCTAATCTCCGGTGTGTGGCAGAGCGACTGCTTCAGTATGCCGGTTTCATCTCCGGGGGTAACTTCCCTTCCGTTGACCAGCAGGCGAGAAAGAATGATATTATAGGATTTCGGGGTAAAATGGAATTTCTTTTCCCAAAAAGAAATCATTCCCTGAATACCGCCTAGGAATACTTCTCCATCACGCGTGACAAACAGCGCATTCTCATTGACAGCAGTCAGCGGGAATCCGTTTTCCGTACCATAGTTATAGAACTTCTTGCTCGGATAGTTGAATTGCGAGAAGCCTTGATTGGTTATCAGCAATAAATCTCCTTTCTGAATGGAAGATTCGAATACTTCGTATATACAGTCACTGGACAAGCCATCTTTCTGTACATCGAAATTTTCGAAATCATTGCTCTCTTTGCGATAACGGTCTAATCCGCTGCCGGAAGTCGAGAACCACAGGTTTCCGTTGCTATCCTGCATGATATTGTTGATATTGTTGTTGCTGAGGCTATTCGGAACAGCCGGATTATGCGCGTAATTGGTGAGTGTGTTGGTGTCGAACCGATAGGAGTAAACGCCTTCTCCGGTAGCTGCAATCCATAGAGTACCGTCTTTGTCGAAACAGAGACTGGCTACCATACTGATATTTCTGCCCGCTTTGGTTTCCTTGAAGAGTTGTTCACAAGTACCTGTTGCCGGGCTGAACAGGCAGATACCGTTCTGTGTGGCAATCACCAGTTTATCTTTGTACGGCACAATATCACGTACAATATCCGACGGCAATGAAGTTGAGTCGCCCACCTTCATCCGGTAGACGGTGAAACGGTTGGTACGCAGGTCGAGTTTGTTCAGTCCGCCCAGATGCGTGCCAATCCACATAATTTCATTAGCACGGTCGTAATAGATAGCCTTCACATTGTTGTGCGAAATACTGTTCTTCCCTTCTTCGTGACGGTACCAGCGGTATGTGTTATTTATCCGGTCGTAAACGTTTACACCGCCCCCTTCGGTACAAATCCACAGATTGCCATCTTTGTCTTCCGTCATTCTTCCGACGATAGGGCTACTCAGACCTTCCTTCTCTGTATCTCCCACTTTATAGCGGGTATAGATTTCATATTCGGGATTGAAGTAATTCACTCCGCCGAAATAAGTTCCCAGCCAAAGCGTTCCCTGTTTGTCTTTTACGATACACCAGATAGAAGAGTGGGTGAGTCCGTCGGGACTGTTGTCGTTGGCAGTGTAGAGATGAAACTTGCCTGTGCGTCTGTCATACCGGTTCAGCCCGTTGAATGTTCCTATCCACAAATCTCCGGAGTTATCTTCGCAACAGCTTCTGACAAAATTGGAACAGAGACTGTTCGGATTCATAGAGTCATGGTGGAGGTTTTCAATACTTCCGTCCGTTTTTATGTGGTAAAGTCCTTCTTCCCAGCTACCTATCCATAACTCCTTGGAAGAATCCTCATAGATACTGGTTATATTACCTTTGCTGACAGGCTGCGAAAGTGTTTTGCTTTCCGACAGGCAGTAAACGCCATTACCGGTAGTTCCCATCCATAGATTCTTGTTCTTATCCAGATGCAGGCAGGACAGAGTGATATTCTTTCCGGCAAGATGATAGAAAAGGTCGAAATTGCCCGTACTTTCATTATATACAAAGACTTCTTCCCTTTTACCTATATATAATTTCTCCTTAAAGTAAATGGCATCTACATTGCCTTGAAGCAATGTCTTGAACTTTTGGGTTGCCAGATCAAATTCGGCCACACCGTCGGTACAGAGCAGGTACACTTTCCCGTTCTTATTTCCGGTGATGCGCAGCACTGTATTGCTGAACAGGCTGTTCGGGTCGTTCTTCTTGAGTTTAAAACTTTTAATGTCGTTACCGTTATGCCGGTTTAGTCCCTCGCGTGTGCCGATCCATATAATTCCCTGTTCATCGATATACAGGCTGTTGACAGAGAACTGTGAAAGTCCGTCATCCGTGGTCAAATGACTGAAAGTAATGTTTTGACTTTGCGTACGGATAGCGGCTACGCTTAAAAATAGTAGAAATAAAAGAGTTATTTTTCTCACTAATTCGTTCTTTTAAGGTATTACTATTGGCAAATATATTGTTTTTATTTCATTTCTGTGAACCTTATTAGAAGAAAGTAACTATATTTGTATCATTCAAACGAAAGAAATATGAAAGTAAAGAAAATTAGTGCGGCTAACGTGGAGGCTTGCTCGCTTCCTAAATTATTCGATGAAGAAAAAATAGATTTTCAGGCCATTCAGTGTGTCAACTGGGCTGAATATCCCTACAAACCCAAAGTGAATTTTCGTATAGCTCACACGCAGGACTCTATTTTGTTGCATTTTAAAGTAAAAGAAGAGAGTGTGCGTGCCAGGTATGGCGAAGATAACGGTTCTGTATGGACTGATTCCTGTGTAGAATTCTTTTCTATACCGGCTGGTGACGGAGTCTATTATAATATAGAGTGCAACTGCATCGGGACAATTCTGATTGGTGCCGGCCCTACCCGTAACGGTCGTGAGCACGCTCCGAAGGAGGTGACAGCTCTTGTGCAACGCTGGTCCAGCCTGGGCAATGCGCCTTTTGAGGAACGCGTTGAAGAGACAAACTGGGAAGTCGCTCTGATTATCCCTTATGCTGTGTTCTTCAAACATCAGATTGATTCACTCGATGGAAAGGAGCTGAAAGCCAATTTCTATAAATGTGGCGATGAATTGCAGACCCCTCATTTTCTTTCGTGGAACCCGATAGAAATAGAGAAACCGGACTTTCATCGTCCCGACTTCTTCGGTACGTTGGAGTTTGAATAATCATTCGATTAGGATTAGTAAAAATGATAAGACGTCATCTTGATATAAGAAAGGATGACGTCTTATTTTTTGCGTTTAAATTCCGCAGGTCCTATACCAAACTGTGCCTGAAAACATTTAGTAAAATACGAAGGGGATGAGAAGCCGATTTGAAAGCAAACTTCCGCTACTTGCATTTCGTTCTGCGACAATAATTCTGCAGCCTTCTTTAATCGTATAATGCGGATAAGGTCATTGGGAGTCATGCCCGATACCGCTTTTATCTTTTGGAACAGTCCCGTACGGGATATGCCGACTTCCTGTGCCAAGATATCTACAGTGAAATCAGAATCAGTCATTTTGGTTTCTATAATCTTAGCTATCTTTTCCAGAAAAGCTTTATCAAGTTGTGAATGTGCCACTGTTTCTAAATGACTCATAGGCTCATTCTTAAAGTTTCCTTTCACTTTTTCTCTATTTATGAACAAACTGTGTATCTGGGCCTTTATAATATTCGAAGAGAAGGGTTTGGAAATATAGAGATCAGCTCCATTTTCCAGTCCTTCTACGTAATCACTTGTTTCCACCTTGGCTGTGAGTAGGATTATCGGTACATGACTTGTACGGAGATTCTGTTTCATCTGCTTACAAAATTCGATGCCATTCATGATAGGCATCATAACATCGCTAATTACTAAATCCGGTATCCATTCATCCAGCCACTTGAGAGCCTCTTTCCCATTTGAAGCACAGCTAATTTTATAGTTGGGTGATAAAAGTGCACGTAAATAATCCAATAAATCCTGATTGTCATCTACTACCAGAATATGGTATGGCTTTTGCTCATCCATCTTTTCAGCTTCTTTCGGAAGTGTTGTTTCAACTAAAGACTTTTCTTGTTTCGGGACTTCTTGTTGTTCACTTTGTTCAAACCATATAATAAAGGTAGATCCTGTTCCCGGTTCACTCTCTAGCTTTAATTCACCATGCATCATATCGACCAATTTCTTCACTAACAGTAAGCCAACGCCAGTACCAATGTTGTCACTCGGTCTATTCTCTTTAATCTGATAGAAAGGAGTGAATATCTTCTCCTGTTCTTCCAATGCTATTCCTTGGCCGTTATCTTTTATTCTTAGTTCCAGTTTTCGTCCTTTCACACAAATCAAATCTATCCAAATATGTGAAACCGTGAACTTCAGAGCATTAGACAATAAGTTGCTTACAATCTTCGTAAAAGCTTCCGGATCTATTTTGGCATAACAGTCGTCTTTCGGCATATTCAATACAACATTTATGTGCTTCAGTTCAGCCGAAAGAGAGAACCGTTGGCAGATAGACGCAAGAATTCCCTTTACATCTGTATTCACTGGATTTACGTTCATTCCACCGGATTCTACTTTACGAAAATCCATTAACTGATTGACCAGACTCAGTAGGCGCTTCCCATTACGTTCAATTACTAAAAGTTGCGGCATTGCTTCTTGTATACTTCCTGTCAGTCTCATCACATTCTCCAATGGAGCCAGTATCAAGGTAAGGGGAGTCCTGATCTCATGTATCATGTGAGTAAAGAATTCTATTTTGCTCTGATAAATCTCTTTATCCTTTTCAATAGCCATTATGGCCATTTTTTCCTTTTGCTTCTTAATCATACGATAATAAAAGTAAGCCAATATCCCTATGCCTAAGCATATATAGAGTATGATGAGTGGAACAGAAGTCCACCAGGGCGGAAGAACCTGAATAGGAAGAACTATTGCATCTTCATTCCATACTCCGTCACCATTGGATGAACTGACACGGAAAGTATATTTTCCGGATGGAAGATTGGTGTATGTCACATGAGGGGCCGAGTTTGTCTCCGTCCAATTCTTTTCGAACCCATCCAGTTTATACTTATACTGGTTTTTGGTTGGATTTATGTAGCTCAATGTAGATACTGACAGACTAAATATGGAATGTTGGTGTTCTAACGCCAATTGTTCTGCATAGGTTATTGAAGTTGATAAAGGAGAACCTTTATCATTGACTTTCACAGATTTGTTAAACAGTTGGAAGTCGGATAAGATAACATTTGGCTTTTGTGCATTACGCGTCATTTTTTCCGGATGGAATTCATTGAACCCGTTGATTCCTCCGGCAAAAATGGTACCATCTGATAACTGTATACCTGAATTAGGCAAGAATTGATTCTCTTGCAATCCATCATATTTATTATAAGTTTTGATATTCCCATTGGTAGGTTGATAACAATACATTCCATTGCTTGTAGTCAGCCATAGTTCATTCTTTGCGGCTATAATTTTATAAATGACACGTATGTTTTCCGGTAGAGCGACTTTCACGAAAGTATTACTTTTATCATCGTATTTGAGTAATCCGCACCCATCAGTTCCCAACCACAAATTTTCTTTCCCGTCTATACATGCTGTGATGATTTTATTTGTGGGAATTGCTGCTGCTTCATTTTCTCCCATTTTCCAATAGAAATGCTCCCATTTTTGCTTTTGCCGGTCCAACTGGAAGATACCTTTATTTAATGAACAAACCCATAAATGCCCTTTCTTATCTTCCATAATATAAGATATATCGGCCGGGTGGACCTCATAGATTCGTTCAAAATCATCAGTTTCAGGTATATATTTGTTGAGTCCGGAAGTGGTTCCTATCCATATCTGTTGATGGGAATCCTTGTAAAGCGCATAGATTCCCGATGCATATAATGACCGGGCGGAATTTCCAACCTGATAATTTTTGAATTTTCCAGTGTTCAGGTTCATAATGTCCAGTCCTCCCATATACATCCCGATATAGAGTTTGTCTCCATCTTGCAACAAGGCATGGATATTGTGATAAGTAGGGCTGGAAGATGTACGTTGAGGTTTATAAGACTTAAATGTATTTTTGTGGCGGTCCCAATGATAAAAGCCTGCGTCATCAGTGCCTAGCCACAGATTGCCATCATCAGCTTTAGCAAAAACGCTGATTATTTTGCCATCCAACTGGGTGTTGCCTTTGTAGTAATGTATAAAGTTGTCTCCTGTTGGCGGAATGTAATTCACGCCACCGAAGTAGGTACCTACCCAAAGTGCTTGTTCCCTATCAACGAACAATGTTTGCAAATAGTTGTCATTCAAACCATTGGGCTGGTTCTGGTCCGAGTGTATAATATGTTTTTCTCCGGTCTGTGTATTATATTTCGTGAGTCCTTCATCAGAAGCTATTAGTAACTCTCCAGGTATTCTTTCTACAATGCTACGTACCTGGAATACCCGTGTGGAGTCCGATGGCTCTAATTTTTGTACTAGTTTATTCCCTTTTTTGTCCAACCAATAAAGCCCGTTTCTACTACTACCCACCCAAATGTTATGTCTTGCATCCTCGAAAATGGAAATCGTATTTTTGATTCCTCCTGCAGCCACCTTTTGGAATAGATCTTCTGATGGGATGAATTTGCTGATTCCATCGTTCATACTGGCAACCCAGATTACTCCCGAACTATCTTCTATAATGTCAGAAATGTAATCCGAGTTGATCTTACCCAATGCTGTATACTGATATAATTCATCTGTGTGCGAGTTATAATGGAAAATTCCCTGTCCTACTGTAGCAATCCACATGTTCTTGTTATTATCCATTATAATACGACTCACAGGAGAGTTTATTTTGCTCCCCATAGCGGTCTGACCGTTAAATGTACCAAAGCTCTCAGTCTTGAGATTGAATAAAGACAGCCCTTGATCACTACCTATCCAGAGATGTTGCCTGTCATCTTCCTTTATGGTATAGATGTTGGAACCTAAAGAACTCACCCGTTCATCTCTCCAAACACGGATTATATTCCCATCAAAACTGTGAAGTCCGTCAATTGTTCCAAACCACATCCGACCTTTTTTATCTTGAGAAATACTATATACGGCATTGTTAGCCAATCCCTCATTAATAGTATAATACCTTACAATTCTTGTCTGACTAAATGAAGTCAGGCATATTGCCGAAAAAAAGCAAAACAATTTTATAAGTTTTTTCATAGTCGGATGTTTTCCATTTACGGTTTTCGCAAAAATAATACTTTCTTGGGATATAGATCGACCTTCAAACTAGTTATTTCACCCATCTGACAAAATAAAGATGAGATGAAGACGCACACCTTCTTCACCTCATTTCTTTCTAGAGTTTTATGTTAACAGCGAATTCGCATGTTGGTCGGGAACCTAAATGGCTGTTACCTCTGCATTCAGTGTTGAACCGGCTGGCAATACTACACTGCATTTTGTAATAGGATTACCATGTGCATCCCATGATATAATGGCAGGATATGCTTTTTTGTCTACGGTAATCTCAGTATATTCTCCCACAAACGCTACTTCCCATGTTAATTCCTTAGAAGTATGATTCTTTATTCTGGTGGACTTTCTGTTCTGGTGTTTTACAGTAACATATCCATCGAAAATGGGAACATTTTTAATCTCGGCCTCTTGCGCTTTTTTAGGGAGACGTGAACAGGTAGTTACACTGTTGTTTATAGCCGAGGACGTGATACCCATTACACCACTAACCGTCCCTTCTATAATGCCATAAGAAACTTCAGGATATTCCGAACGATTCGTTTTTGGCAGGCTCACCAGGAAACGATAGGCTTCATCATAGTATCCCAAGCGGTAGAAGAGCATGGGAAATGCCGACATATTTTCTACATTCCATTCTCTTTTCAGGATGTCATTCACTGTGGCGCAAATACGGTCCTTATCACTCGTAGCATTAAACCATAAGACAAAAGGAACTCCTTCGCCACGATAGAACTCGTTGTCCTTCGTCCAGAAAGTATGATAATACAAGCTGTCAGTACTCCACCATTTATCTTCCAATAGGGTCTGATATGCTGCTGCTTTCTTTCTTGCATCTTGTGCTTTCTGTTGATTCCCATTCAACTCGGATATCGTGGAATAAGCATTAAATCCGGCATATAGGGAAGCTAGTAAATCTACTCCTACAGTTAGTCCACGGAAATTCTCCACATAAGAAGGAAGTCCCCTACACGTATGAAAATTATTATCCGGATTAAAATTTTCCGGGCTGTTCATATAGGGCGGACGATCCATAATCTTCTCCGGTTCTAATGCCCAGCGATGGATATACTCATTGACAGACTTTTCATAGAAATTGGTGAAACGGCCATCCGTCAAGTAATCTTTGTCTCCTGTCCATTGATACATTTTCAGGCAGGCCTGCATCATGTCAAAGTTAGCATTCAGATTATACCAAAACTCACTATCATTGGCGTAATCAGCCGGTGCCGGCTTATTATAACGGTTCATTTCCCAATAAGTGCACCAATCTTTTCCTTCGCTGATATTCTCGGCAAAGCGCAGGAACATATTTTTGTTATGAGCACTAAGTCCCAATATCTGTGCGCCAACGGACTGATGAGAAACATCACGCATACAGAATGCTTCCCGTTGCGGCAATGCAGCCTCATACCAACAGCCTACGGGATCATTGTCATCGTGCGCATACGACAAGGCCATTCTTTTCGCCCAATTATAGGCTTTTTCCAACTCTTTGTCCGAAGAGGTGAATGTCGAAGTCTCTTCATACGACAGCTTTTTGACAGTATGTTCCTTTGATGAAGAATCACATCCTGTCATGTATCCCGCTATCAGTCCCGCTATTAATATTTGTTTTATCATATACCTATTTAAATTTGATAGAAAGTGAGTTGCCAGCTTTAATGGAATAATGTTGTGTTTTACCACCGTTAATCACCTTGACTTGAAGTTTGTCATTAGTCAGACGTGTGATTTCAATGTCGAAGTCAGTACCGAATGCCCTGATATTTCTCAATGATATCTCATTCCATTCTTGTGGCAGACGTGGAGTGAGAGAGAAACTCTTCAACCCGGTAGGACGAATGCCGAACATACCTTCTGTGATGATACGCCCATACAATCCGCTTTCGGCAGATAAATGTCTTTGCTCTCCTTCCGGCCATGCTTCTATGGCATAAGGAACATGATTGCCTAGCAGGCGGGCAACGGAATAACGGTGCAGGTATTCAGTGGCTTTTTCTGTTTCTCCTACTGCATAGACTCCTCTTAGCGCATAAAGCGTAGAGCGATCCCAAAAAGTGTCGCCTCCGGCTTGTGTCAACAGTCCGTTTTCCGTCCACAGTCTAGGCGAGAATAAAGCAGCGATTGTAGCATCCGCACGTTCATCAATTCCCACAGTCAATGGTATGCAAATCCACGAACGTAAGACGTCATTTCCTTTATAATATGCATACGTATCAAATCCTTCTACATTGGCTCCGAAGTAGTTCTCTATGTTTTTGCGTAAAACGGAGGCCTGTTTACGATACATTCCGGCATTTCCTTTTCCTATTTCTTGCGATAGGTAAGCCGCCGAAATCAGGGCGTCATAATATAGGGAGGAAGTACATAAGTTTGCTTCTCCGGATGGAAACCGATTTTCCAGTTCGTCGGTGTCTGAGGCTACTACACCGTTTGGATTCAACTTATGACGACAATATTCCAGACACCAGGTTATCAATGGCCATAATTCTTCCGCTTCCGCCCTATTGCCATAAGCTAATGCATAGCGTGATGCCCCATAAGCGATCATGGCAGCATCTCCGCGGTCTCCTACTCCGTTCCAGATATCCAGTCCTTCTGCTACGATGGAGCTGGGGATAGGTTTCCATTCATCATTCATAAAGCGGGCAAAATGCTTGAATGAGTTGAATGCTGAAGCATTGCCATATTGATAGCCGGTAAAAGGGAAATAGGGATTGATATATTCGGCTTGATCATTAGCCCAAATGGCTGCATAATAAGATTCACCTCCGGGACCATGCATCGGCCCACCCTGTGTTTCGTAAATACTTTCGCAGGCACGGATTTTAGAGAAAGCGAACATTCGGTCAATCACCGGATCGGGAGTTTCGAGCACAAGGTTGTTCATCCACTCATTCACTAGCGCTAAACGTTTTTGTTTTTCTTGTCGACCATCCATGACCGGTCTGGATTGTCCCGACTTATATCCTGCAATGAATGCACTGAAAAATAAGGTATCTCCCGGCTGCACGTTGAAGTATCCGTTTTTGTCAACAGTCATCTCTATAGAATATGAGCCGTCCACTCCTTTCTCCGGGTTAGTTGTTTGCTTATATTCCATTGCAGGAATCTCTATAGATATAGATTGTTTGCCGGTATTGATAAGTGCATAGTTCTCCACTAATGCCGGAAGCTCTGTAGAAGGCAGATATTCGCGTATCAATTTACACTCTCCATTAAAGCCTTCATTGAATGAGCTTACGATGGATAACATGCCTTTTAAACGGATATTCTCCACCTTCTCATTCGTTAGGGTTCTGCCATTCACCGTAAGTGCATCCGGCAGATTCCAGTTAAACCTTCTCATCAGGCTGGCATGAGTATTATTGGGAATGGTGCGTAATAAAGGCCACACCATACTTTTATTTAATATAAATGCCCCTTTCTGATCTACACCATAGCGCAAAACTACAGATACTTGTTTGCCACTCATTTCAATATGGTCACTATGCGGAAGCTGTTTATTCGCCGTCCATTCGATACTTCCGTCCGGTTGCATCTGCCAACGGGATGTTTCGTTGGCCCATGCCGTGAAAGAGTGGGCAGACAACAGCATACAAATCGCTACAAAAGTTGTTTTCATGTTGTACATAATAATTTTTACGCAATTCACAAAATAAAGTAAAATTCCGGGAACTTATTAGAGTCAGTTCCCGAAATTTATCATATAATCGTACCTCTACCTATTTTTTATAACCCGGATTCTGTTCCAATAAGTCATTCTTTAAAATCTCGTAACGTGGAATAGGAAGCAAATAATGGTTGGGTGCCTCAAAATCGCGTTTTTGTATTTCAAATAGCTCATATTTCTTCGTACCATCCGGCTGTTTAGTGATATTTATTCCATGAAAAGCACCCTTATCCGTCTTTTCTGCAATTTTCCAACGACGAACGTCATAGAAACGATGTTCTTCAAACGCTAGTTCAACTTTTCGTTCGTGTTGTATTTTAGCTAATAGTGCCTCACCGCTTTCGGTTACGTCAGGTAAGATGTCTTCTTTGTCTCCACGTGCTCTTTTTCGTATATAGTTTACGTATTCTCGTGCCACGTCTTCTTCTCCACAATGATACATCGCTTCTGCATAGTTTAGATACACTTCTGCCAAACGGCAATAAATCCATGGCTGTTTGCCTTTATCCGACCAGCTTTTAGTCAGACTTTCATCCATAAACTTGCGGATAATGTAGTGTGTCTTGGAATAATTCCACGCATCACGGCCAAATTCGCTGTCTACACCTCCGGTTTTTCCATCATTGTTTATCCAGAATTCGGCTTCCGTATCTCTGAACAACTGTCCATCACATACAACTGATGCATACAAACGGGGATCACGACCTTTCCAAGGGTTCTCTGTAGCCGTGGCATAGATGGCAGGGTCAGGCATGGTTCCGTCTTCCATTTCATAACTGTCTACCATTTCCTGCACAATTGCTGTACACGAATATCCTCCCCAGCCATTGGTGCTGTTGTACCAGTCATAGTAGTGTCCGAACTCTGTGTTATACAAACGCTGGAAAATGATTTCCGGACTATTAGGATTGAGGAACAGACCTTTGTAATCAGGATCTAGTGAGTATTCCAGTGTCATTACTTCTTCCGCAGCTTTAGCGGCAGCTTCCCATTTACTTTTATCATTGGCTGGATTCCATAATGGGCTGGCAGCATACAATAACATACGTGCTTTCATTGCCAGAGCTGCTCCTTTGGTAGCGCGTCCGAAGTTCTCACCGGTAAATTTCTCAGGCAATAACTCAGAAGCTTTCTGAAACTCAGATACAATGAACTCCACACAGTCTTCATAGCTGTTTCGTGGAATCATCATTTCCGGATCATTCAGTTCAAACATTTTTTTAATTAGTGGAACTCCTCCATAATTGTTGACCAGTTCCATGTAATAGTATGCTCTGAAGAAAGTAACTTCACCAATCAGCCAATCTCTCATCGGCATATCGATCGTTTCAACTTTACTCAAATTGCTGAAGAAGATATTGCAGTTCTTGATGTTATTATAATAATCCGACCAGATATCCAGTCCGCCCATTTGGTCAGGAGTCATGCCACCGGTATTGATGGTCCACGCATTGCCATAATCGAAATTTTCCATTGATTCATCACATACGAATCTCAGCGAATTGCGGCTCCAGCCATTACGTGGCTTGGTATAGTTCATCGTTACATAAGATTCTGTCAGTTTAGCATCTGTAAAAATGCCATCTTCTGTATATGAATCCAATGGTTCTACGTTCAATACATCGCAAGCGGACATACTCCCTATCAACAGGGCAAGGCATGTACTTTTCAATATTATTGTTTTCATGTATATTTTTAATCTTATAGGTTACTAATTTAGAAACTGATATTCACTCCGAATGTATAAGTACGGGCCTGAGGATATGCCTGACCGGTAGAAGTAGCATCCAGTTCAGGGTCTTGGACTTTGATTTTGTCGAAAGTCAGCAAGTTGGTACCTGTCAATACCAGACGCAGATTCTGCAATTTTAGTTTCTCAACAACTGATTTTGGTAAGCTATAAGCCAGTTCCACATTTTTGAGACGGATGAATGAGGCATCATAGAGCCAGAAATCGCTCCAGCGCGTGTTTTCATAATCATCCTTATCAAAAGCTCTCGGATATTTGGCGTTTGGTGTTTCTTCTGCCGAGATCCAACGTTTGTTGTAGAATTCTTTATCCAGGTTATAAGAATAAGGAACAATCATCTGTTGCGCTCTAGCTTGTCCGGTCCAGAGCATACTGAATTCCAACCCTTTCCAACCGATACCCAGATTCAAACCGTAAACAATTTGCGGAACATTACCATAATCACTCCGGATACGGTCGTTTTCTGTAATAGCCTTATCTCCGTCAATATCTACGTATTTGATATCACCCGGCTGTGCATTAGCGAAATGGGGAGTGCTGTTTATTTCTTCCCAAGTCTGGTAAATGCCATCAGTCTTATACATCAGCCATGAATCAATGGAATGTCCTGTTCTTTTCTGCCATTCGGGAGTATTGGCTGCTTCATCAAAGAATTTAATTTTATTCTTGGTGAAGGTGAAGTTGCCCGAAAGGAAGTAGTTGAAATCATTGATTCTATTTTTGTGACTAACCATCAATTCAATACCCTGATTGCTTACCTCGCCGATATTTTGATCGGGCAATACTAAACCCGTGTAAGAAGGAATGGAGGCTTGTTTCGGGGTAAGGATGTCTGTGCGGTTCTGATAGAAGTATTCTACAGTGAATCCTAAGAGGCTGTTCCAAAAATTACCATCAATAGCAATGTTCTTGGAATCAACTTTTTCCCAAGTGATGTCCGGATTACCGATACGCCCTGGAATAAAGCCTTTGTTGATGTTCGGTGTTTCGCCCAAAATAGCCCCATTTTCCATATTATAAGTGCTCAGATACTGGAAGGCATCTACACGGTCATTACCCAGTTTTCCCCAAGATGCGCGCAGCTTTAAATCGTTGATGAACGAGAAATTATTTTTGATAAAGTTTTCTTCGCTTAAACGCCAACCGGCAGACAATCCCGGGAATGTACCCCAACGCTTGTTGGAAGCAAAGTTCATAGAACCGTCACGACGTAGCGTGAACTCAAACATGTATCTGTCTTTATAGGTATAATTCAAACGTCCGAAGAAATTCTGGCGTGCCGAAACATAACCGCTACCTCCGTTTGTCTTCTCCTTGTCGGCACCAAAATCCAGATAATCGGGTCTATCACTCAAATAGTATCCACGCCATCCATAGAACTTTTCTCCTTCATATTTGCTTTGCTCATAAGCAATGAATGCACCAATACGGTGGTCGCCAAACACGCGTTGATAATCCAGTTTCAGGTGGAAAGTCTTGCTTGTATTGTCATCATGGTCTTGACGGAGACTGATGTTATTGCCATTCATATTGGTAGTCTTCTTAACGTATTCTCCGGTAGATGCATTGTAATCATACGTATCCCATACATCCCATAATTGTTTCTGCTCACGGGCATGATAGTCAATTGCTGCATAACCTGATAATGACAGTCCTTCTGTGACCCAAGGTAATTTTAAGTCGAAAGAGAATTTGGAATCAACAAAAGTATCGTTTATACGATTATAGCCGGTTTCATCTCCTTTCACTAAGATAGCCAGATTGTTGCCGTTTGCCAGACCCGGACCCGGAAGTCCATTGGGGTAATAATCATACAGCCATGGATATGCCATAAATGCTTCCCAAAAGATATTTTGGGTAGCGATAACCGAATTATTACGCTTTTCCCTGCGGGCGGCCAAATCCACGCTGATTTTTAAGTTGTTCGAAATCTGCGCATCAATATTAGAACGTACCTGTCCTGTCTGAAAATCTATTGATGTATTTCTGTAATTAGGCTCTTGATAAGAGTAGTCGCCGGATACATAGAACTTCACCTTTTCTGACCCACCACTGATGCTCACTGAATGACGGGTTTGAGGAGCCGCTTTGCGGAACACAACATCCATCCAATTTGTATCACCATACTGGTCACGATTGATGGTTCCATCCAAATATCCGCCCTTGATATTCTCATAAAGAGGAGCTTGACCATTTCCTTTGCGGATTTCGTCTGTCCAAGTCATATTCTCGTAGGCATTCATCAAATTAGGTGTACGAGTGTTTTGTGACAAAGTGAACGAACCGTTGTAAGTAATGACCGGTTTATCTGATGTACCGCGTTTGGTCGTTACGAGAATTACGCCGTTTGCTGCTTGTGCACCATATATGGCAGCTGATGCGTCTTTCAGGATATTGACGGACTCAATATCGCTGGGGTTCAGTCGTTCTAATCCTCCACGGTTAGCCACTCCGTCAATAACAATTAAAGGAGAATTGTTATTCAAAGAGCCTTTACCACGGATTAGAATGTCCGAATAGTCATTTCCCGGTTCACCCGAACGGTTGGTAGCGATAACTCCCGGCAACTTACCGGCAAATGTGTTAGTAATATTGGCTGTACCCGTTGTTTTCAAGTCACTACCTTTCACCGTAGATACCGATCCGGTTACCGTTGCTTTCTTCTGCACCCCATAGCCCACTACTACAACTTCATCTAACGCCTGAGAATCTTCGCCTAATTCAATTCGCTGGTTACCGGCAGTCGCTTTTATTTCCACAGGTTCATAACCGATATATGAAATGACAAGTGTGGAGCCCACGGGCGCCTCTAATTCATAATTTCCATCGAAATCCGTAATGACTCCCTGGGTGGTTCCTTTCACAATGATGTTTGCACCGATGATAGGTTCGCCTGTGCTTTTATCAATCACAACGCCTTTCACAGTCTGATTTTGCTGAGTAACAGCATATGAAGCCGAAACTTCACTCCTTGGGGATGAAACAGCTGAAACTGTTATGTTTCCCAAACTAAGCATACCTGCCAACAGGATATACTTGGCTCTTGATTTGGAATTTAAAGTGTTCATTTAGATTAGAAATATTAAGTTTAACGAAATTGTTATTTTATAATTGCAGCATAGCCACCACCGTCATACATCGTAACAGTAATCTTATCTCCTTTTTTTACTTTTTTCATACGACGGCTGAAGTCATTGGCATTCTTATCTACATTTACTCCATCTTCCCAATATGTCAATGTCTTATTACCTTTTATGAAATCGAGTTCTATTTCAAACTGATGTCCTTTTTCACCTGCCATACCGCCGATATACCATGTGTCTCCGTTGCGACGGGCAACTACCACATACTCACCTACAGAAGCTTTCAGTACACGGGTTTCGTCCCATACTACCGGCACTTGTGATAAGAATTCCATACATTCCGATTCGCGGTAATAATTGGAAGGAGAATCTGCGAGCATTTGCAACGGGCTTTCATATACCACATACATTCCTAACTGGTGACAGCGCGTACCTATGGATGCAGGCAGGTTAAACCAAATTTTGTGATCTTTTTCATGGAAGTTGATCATGGCTCCAGGGGTGTAGTCCATAGGACCAGCTACCATACGGGTGAACGGGAGTGTTACGTTATGTTTTGGAGTGACAAAACTTCCCCATTTATGATTTTCCAATCCGGCTACGCCTTCTGATGTCAAGACATTGGGGAAGGTGCGTAACCAGCCGGTAGGTTTGTAGGCTCCATGGAAGTCCACCAACATTTTATGCTCTACAGCCTTATGTGCCACTTCATAATAGAAGTCTACCATTTCTTGGTCGTCACGGTTCATAAAGTCCATTTTGATACCTTTAATACCCCATTCGCTGAATTTATCAAATGCTTCATCCATCTTTTCACGGAAAGGAGCCCATGAAACCCACAAAATAAGATCTACATTCTTTTTCTTTCCATAAGCCACCAGTTCTTCCATATTTATTTCAGGAATAGTTTTGGTGACGTCCCATGCTTCAGACCATCCGTCGTCAATCACCACGTATTCAATACCATATCGAGAAGCAAAATCAATGTAATATTTATAAGTTTCATTATTGATACCACATTTGAAGTCCACGCCGGTCAGAATCAATGCATTATACCAATCCCATGCAATCTTGCCGGGACGTACCCATGAGAAGTCTCCTTTTGATTCGGGAGCTAATTTGTAAATCAGTTGGTTAGTCATTAAGTCGGCATCATTTGCAGAGACAATCATAGCACGCCAAGGATAATTGCGTGTACCATTCACGCTAGCAATATAATCAGCACGTTTGGTCGGGAATATTTGACGGTCGTCTGTTCTATAGTCTTCTAGTGATACTGCAGCAAATTTACCAGCCAGTTCGTTTTTACCCTGTTTGCGTAGAAACATACCTGGATAGCTTTCTAAATCAGATTCACTGATAAAAATACGTGCATTGTCATCTAGCTTTATTAATATAGGTGTACTACAGAATTGATCTGTGCGGATTTCCGACAGTTTCATTGGTTTGAATATCGGTTGTTGTGCAGATAGCATAGTACGCTCTTCCGGAAATAGAGTGTTATAGTCTTCGGGAAAACAATAAGTGACTTCTTCACTCAGGACGTTTAGTGAATCAGGAAAGTCGGTGTGGAAACGGTATGCTAATCCGTCATCATAAACACGGAAATGTAATTGATAGTTGTCGGCCTTTAGTATCATTTCATTATAATGATCGACAATCTGATTACTCTTTTGATGTACTACTGGTTTTAATACATTGTTTTCGCTGAAATGTTCCACTTTATTCACTTTCATATTTCTACCGATAACTATGCCATTACTAAACGTCATAGAAATAGGAGAGGGGGCTAAAATCATCTTGCCATTGAAACTGACAGAATAAATAGTCTTAGTTCCGGTTTCCACATTTACCAAGAGGTGGTTGTTCGGAGAGCTCACTGTGTAGTTTTCTGCGAAAGCTACGCTTGCATACGCAATCATCAAGCTAAATAGCATCTTTTTCATTTTCTTATTTTTTATAGGTTATACAATTCTGGAGCAAATGTACATTGTATGTGTAGATGAGGAAGAATGTATTGTTCAAAGTGCTAGAAATACCATACAAAGCATTAGCTCTATTGTACAATTCTCTAGCTTATTTGTACTGGAGTGGTGTTAGTTTCTTGATTAATAGGTGTTTATATGAGGTGGTAGTGTTGGGTGTTCTTTAAAAGACTTATCTCTTTTTTATCACGGATTTTATTTTGAAATACGTTGGCAAGAAGAAAAATAATGGTTCAAAACGGTATGGAAATGAACTAAATATCTCTTCATATAAAATGAAACAGTGAAAAACATCTGCCATCTGCAACAAAATTGAGATAATGTATTAATTAATAGATTGTTACAGCGTTGCAGATACCGTTGCAGATGGTTGCAGATACCTAGCTATCTGCAACACTTTGTATGCCGATAGAAAACTGTCTTTTAAGAGCGAGGCAACAGTACATATAGCTAAACGTTAGCCTCCGTTTCTATACATGGAAACTTCAGTATCCCTACGTGGAAACTCCAGTATCTATATGCAGAAACTCTCGTTTCTATGCTTGGAAACGAGAGTTTCCAGCCTGGGAACGGGAGTTCCAACGTAGGGAACTGTTATTTCTTAAGTAGACACTGACGGGATGACCGATACGGCTCGTTTATAGTGTTGCAGATACCTGGGTATCTGCAACCATCTGCAACAGCATCTGCAACGCTGTAACTGTCTATTAAATAATATATTATCTCAATTTTGTTGCAGGTGGCAGATGTTTTTCACTTTTTCATTTTATAAGGAAGGTTATTTTGCTCAAAACAACTTCGAAAGAGTCGTTATGACGCCAACGAGTCGATTAAAAACAATCTGCCTAGCAAAATGAAGATGATAATTTAGAGCATGAACTTGATTACACCAAAGCTTTGCTCGATGTAGTATCGGCAGATGAACACCAACAACAGTTAACTTTTTAAGGTGCTGACGAATTTAAAGCCAAGTCGCGCACAAGATACAAGATTGAAGCTAAAAATGCGGAACTAAAACAAGTCTTCGGATATGACAGAGCCTTATCATACGGAATCTCTTGTATGCAACTGCAAGGTGCTATGGTTATCTTTGCCGCAAACATCAAGAGAATCATCAAATTAATCTAAAGAGATAGCTGTTTTTTCCATAATCAAACCAAAAAAGGGAATTTGTGTGACCATACAAGGCTATTATCGCTCGTTTTAAAGTTCTCATTCAAAAAAATAGAAAAGTCGCCAAGTCCAAAATTCAGACTTAGCGACTTTTACTTTTTAGCTCATTACGACGGCTAATCTAAAAAAACAAAAGGTTTTTCAGTGCCCCCCTTTTTATTGGGCGTCACCTCTTTTTTATGAAAGGTTATCAGGTTAATGTCGTTTTGAAAGAGGGATGTAGACAGAGAACTGCCAGTTTGAAAGGCGGGAACCTCTGAAATCAGATACATGATATGTTTTGCTTAGTCCCTGCTTGTATACAAAAGCCAATTCAAAGTAACGGAAATCATAACCTATTTTAGCTACGATGGGTATATCAAATACTTTTTGGGATGTCTCCCATAAATAAATCATGGGTTGTACGCCTAGCCCGACACTCAATCCTTTTACTATCTTATAATTAAGTGTTGCTCCAACGCCGACAGATAAATGATAGTTATCTCCTTCCGGACCTCCGTAATTAGCGTTTGGAGTGGAGTTGTAATGGATTGCATAATCACTTTAACTATATCCTCCTAAGAGATCAATGTCATAAAAGAAATTAGTTTTGCGAGGCTCGAATCGGAAACGATAGCCGAGTTCAAGTACAGCTTTCCGGTTCAGATACGAATTTGATTTATCAACTGTAAGTCCATTTAGTGAACTGGGTAAATCAGAAGTGATATGCCCGCCACCGGCGCCCACGATAAT
The DNA here is from genome assembly GCF_042854785.1 of Bacteroides sp. f07. Taxonomy (NCBI): domain Bacteria; kingdom Pseudomonadati; phylum Bacteroidota; class Bacteroidia; order Bacteroidales; family Bacteroidaceae; genus Bacteroides; species Bacteroides sp. f07. The sequence goes on from NZ_BAABXI010000002.1 coordinate 320,307, forward strand.
ACCTGTGCTTTTTAACTGTTGTGCTGAAATAGAAAGACTGGTTACCGCTAAGAAGAATGATAATACAATTACTTTTTTCATCATATAATTAAAGTTTAGAAGTAAAAGAATGAAGAAGTAGCTCCTAGAATGGAATCCAGACGGATAGACTATATTCTCTAAGCTTCCCTGATTTCAAATAATCAGTCTTTATGGCATTTGTTAGTCCATGTTTGTAGCTTATACCTATTTCCAGAACCTTAAACCGATATGCTATTTTTGCTATGATCGGTATATCAAAGTTGTTTTTGTTATTTTCTCCGTCTTGACGAATATAGTAGGTAGGCTGTAATCCTGCGCCTATACTGAGTCCTTTATAAATGGAGTAATTCAACGTGCCACTGGCAAAAACAGAAAAGCTCCTTGAGCTTGCTTCATAAATGGCCGGTTCCGAGGAGGACTGTCCATACGCTGAATGCCATGATTTAAATCCTAGTCCTGCATCCAAATCGTAGAATAGAGAGGGTATCTTAGTCGTAGGTATTCGGAAGCGATATGCCAACTCCATATTGAATTTATAATCAATATCATGAGGATTCGCTTTTTCTAGGACAGATGGGGCTAGTTTTGTTTTGATGTGTCCAATGCCTCCGCCAATTATAATTCCGGATTCTGTTTGACTTTGTGCACCTAGTGAGAGTAGGCAGAACGTAATGAATAAAATTAGATGTTTCATGATTATATTGAGTTTAGTTAGTGAATAAAGGTGGAGAAGCTGTATTATTGGTTATCTCCACCTTTCCATGATTAGTTTACAGATTAACTCTAAAGTAATATTTAGTACCTCCGCATTTAGCTCCAAATCCCTGGAACTTTACAGAGACTAACCCTTGGAATGGGGCCGGTGTGCCATTATGATAAATTCTTGCCCACAAGTATTCGTGTGTCGAATTTCCACTTTTGCTATATGTATTACCATTAGGTTCAAATTTTATCTCCGTGGTGGAACCATAATTATACCATTTTCCAAAAAGTCCTTTTTTCCTGAATCTGACTAAGATGGCGATTTCTTCAGCTACTCCTGGTGAAGAACCTCTTCTTACTTGAGCTATTGCCCAAAGTCTTCGATTGTTGCATTTAACTTCCGGAAGTGCGTTGATTGGATAATCTCTTGTTGTAGGGATGCTGTAGCCTTCTTCTGCTGGAGTAATCCCTAAGTTAACCAATTGTTGATAGGAACTAATGTCTTTGAGATTCATAATCTTACCATTAATAGATATCTCTCCATTTGCATTTGCTAACTTTGCGACATTCTCATTTTTGATTGGTAGATAAGCAGAGTAATCGTCTCCTTGTTCTGGGAAATAAAGCATTGAATATTTTGCTTTGAATTCTTCATAGCCACCAGGTCTGTCATAATAACTTTCTGCTTCATTCATTGCATCCATGAAATAATCATAAAGTGAGTAGAAACCATTCTCTTTGAAATTAATGTCCGGCGTTTGGATAATATTGTTATATGTTCCATTGTCAAAAGTTTCTGTCGATCTTGTAGATGCTTCTTTGTTGTCTTGAATGGAGCTTAGTTTGAAAACCACTTTTTGAAAGTCTTCTTCGCTATTAAAGACTAAGATGTCTTTGCCCTTTTTAATACTGACATTTGGGTCAGTAATAAAGATTGTTTCTTCATTCGGCGTTTCTGAACTATCGATTGCTTTTTCCGTATCATTTGAACATGCTCCAAATATTAACAGAGATAAAACTGGTAGAATAAATTTTCTCATGTTTTTTTAATTTTGTAGTTAGTAAAATTATTTATTTTATTATTTCGAAATAATCGTTATATTAAATTTGTAACCATCCTCTTGTAAGGGAATAATAAGAGAAGTGCCTGTAAATGTTCCGGAGAATATAAGTGTTCCTGTTTCTGCGTTTGTTACCTCTAGTGATACGTCTTCGAGTGGAGAATTGAAATATAAATATAGCGTATTTTCTTCGACATAACCATAAGAGAATACTATGCTTCGCTTTTTACCATAATTAATCTTTATATGGGTGTGAACTCTGTGCCCTCTCTTATATGTGCCATATTGAGAGGTTGTTTCTAAACTTCCATTTCTTACTGAATTGGATGCAGTATTATAAGTCGGTGGAATAATAAAAAAACTACTTAATACAATTATCATTCTAAACTTTAGTTTCATATCAGTTATTTTTAGTTTACGATGGCAAAGTTAAGAATGCTGGCTGAGTTATTAGGAGAAAATTGATAACATGAAATAGTATTTTAATTATTGATAATCAGTTAGTTAGCGCTGTATTTGATAACAATGACAATAAAAGACGCCTCGAATATTGAGGTATGCCCTTAAAATATCATTTAATAGCCATTTTTTCTTTTAAACGGAAACGTCTTTGGACTACAATTTGCTTATTGGTATTTCCAAAACAGTAGGCGATTGTATAGTCATCGAATTTGCAAAGCTGTAAGCAGCAATATAGGTAATCGTCTTCACTCATTTTGGTATAACTCGCCCTCAAGTAATCTATGTGTTCACTATATATATCAAATATAGTTTCTTTTAGAATGCGCTGCTCTTTTAGATTCAATACATGAATATCCTTTTTATCTTTCCGGTTTTGCTCACTAAGTTTTTGTATTAGATGGAAGATGGGGGTTTTTGAAAATATGAAGTAGCGTAATTCAGCTTTCTCATTAATCATTTTACTTACTAGTTGTTCTTTCTTTTGAATTTCATCCTCATTATCAGATTGAATTTGGCGTAATACATCAATTTCAACTTTAGTCCTTGCTATGTTAGATTGCATAATGATAAGCTCATCATTCAGGCGCATTACTTCTTTTTCGTAAATAAGTTGGGCTATTTTACGCTTACGTAAAATTATCTGGATAATGATGACACTTACAAAAAATGCTAGAATAAAAAACAATACAATTAAGAAAATAGATTGTTGTATCTGTTTCTCTTTTTTTAATATGTCAGTTTTTGCTTCATATTTGTAAGCTAATCGTTCTATATTTGATGCTTGGTTGGAAGCAAATATAGAATCAATTAAGTCTACATAGTTTAAATAATAATCAGAAGAAAGCTGGAAGTCCTTTTTCTCCTTTGCTACTTCTGCCAATGATAGAGAAGCTAGTGTACGTATTTTTATATCCCCATTTAATGCTTTGTTCAAATAGAAATCGGCAGAGTCCAAGTAATGAATCTCTTGAAATAACTCTCCTAAAGAATAAAAGTAGGATGAGGGATCTGCATGAGACGGAAGATTTGAAATTGCTTTGTAAGCATATACTAATGCCGTATCTTTATTATCTGTGTTATCGCTTAAGTCACGATATAAATCTGCTACAAATAAAGAATCTTTGAAATTAGCCAACATGTTTTGGGCTTTCTTCAAAACTTGTACAGCGGAGTCTTGTTTATCCATACAAGTGTAAGCGTTTCTTATATCTCTTAAAGAGTATGCCATACCCTTTGTATCACTTATCAGAGAATCATTATAATATGATAATTTGAACATTTGCAATGCTTTTTTGTCCATCATTTGCTCTAGGTACCAATTCCCTAAGTCTTCGTAAAGCATACTTTTTAATTTTATCTCCCTATTGTTACGATTCTCGATTTCTTCTAATGCTTCAAAGCAATTAGCCATTGCTTCTTCAGGCATATTCATAGAAAACTGGATACGTTCTTTATATAATAGAGCTCTGGCACGATTGAATCCATCTCCTTTATCATAATAATCAAGTGCGGCATCAATGAGTGAATCACAAGGTAAAAGTGAAAGAAAGTTTTTATCCATGGCGGAAGTTAAGAGGATGTTGTGAAGTATTTGTTCCTCTTCGGGATAATCTTCAACAGGTAGCGAACGGAGAAAAGATAGGGCTGTGTCGGGGGAAACCTCTAATAGAGAATCGGCATAATTTAATAGGGCTCTGATGGGGGTGGGAGATGAAGGTTTGCATGATAGCAAAGAACAAAATATGAATACAATGATTAATATAGAAAAAGAAATGTGTTTCATCGTTTTTATTTATGTGTTAGTTAAAGTATTCAGAGAGTAGCTTCTAAAACTATAAAGTTCTCTCATATCAATGATAGAGAGAACTTTATGATAATAAAGACAACCTTCTTACTAATAGTTCTTGTGGTTGCTTTATATTTATTTTACGATACCTCTTTCCGAGTTCTTCACGAAGTTTACGATGGTTTCGATTTCCTCGCTCATCGGCACTTGGTCGATAATCTTCTGTACAGCATCCTGAACGCTGAAATTACCTTGATAAATCAAACGGTAAGCGTTGGCAATGTGGCGCAAGATTCTCTCCGACGTGTTGCGATGTTGCGACAGGACTACGGCATTCACTCCGTGATATGCTACCGGATTGCCGGACATGATAACATACGGCGGTACATCTTTGGAGATACGGCATCCGCTTTGTACCAGCGTCCAGCTACCGATGTGGCAATATTGATGCAGGGTGACATTACCGCTCAGGATAACGCAGTCGTCCAGCGTACATTCACCTGCGATAGTGGTGCCTATGCCTACCACACAGTTATTGTTTATCTGCACATCATGGCAGAGATGCACTTTATCCATCAAGTAATTTCCGTTTCCTATTTTAGTAGCGTTGCCGGCAAAAGTAGCGCGGCTGATGACTACATTTTCACGAATATCATTATTGTCACCGATAATCAGACTGCTTTCTTCTCCCGTATAGTGGAAATCTTGCGGTTCCGCTCCCAGGACTGCGTTCTGATGGATTTTGTTTCCTTTTCCCATTTTAGTGCCTTGCAGGATGCTGGCATAAGACATGATGACACAGTCATCTCCGATTTCCACATTCTTTTCGATGTAGGCAAACGGCAGGACAGTTACGTTCTTGCCTAATTTGGCTTCGGGGTCTACATAAGCTAACGGACTAATCATAATAGTATATGTTTAAAGTTATTCTTCTCTTCCACCACCCAGTGCTTGATAAAGGCTTACTACGGCCTGCATCTGGTCAAAGCAATCGGAAACCTGAGAAATTTGTGCGCTCAGGTAAGATTGTTGTGCGGACAGTACTTCCAGATAGGTTGAAGTCCCTAAGTTAAATAATTCTTTTGTATCTTCCGAAGCTTTCTTGGCAGATTCTACCTGCATCCGGCGGGATTCTACCTTTTCGCTGTTTTTCTGGTATAAACTCAGCGCATTGCTGACTTCACTTCCGGCGTTTAAAAGTGTTTGCTGGAAGGACAGCTTAGCTTGTTCTTCCTGTGCTTTGGCTGCTTTCAGGCGGGCGATATTTTGTCCGCGGTAGAATAGCGGCTGGGTCAGTGAACCGATGGCGGAAGCCAATAACTTGCCCGGATTGACAATTGCGCTTCCGGCGCTGTTTGTCCATCCTGCCGAACCACTGAGCGTGATTTGCGGGTAGAAAGCGGCACGTGCCGAGTTTGTATTATAATAGCAGCTTGCCAATGACATTTCGGCTGCTTTTACGTCCGGTCGGTTGGACAACAACTGGATAGGTACACCTGCGGAAAGTTCCGTCGGGAGTACTTGTGCTTCCAGTACGCCGCGTTTGATGGCGTGAGGAGCTTCTCCCAGGAAGGCAGACAGGGCATTTTCCGTTTCACGGATACTCTGTTCTATGTCCGGGATGGTGGCAAGTACTTGTGCATAAGCAGCCTTGCTCTGTTCAACTCCTGCTGAGTTGATATTGTACATAGCGGCGTCTTTCATCGCTTCCATTGTTTCGGCATTCTTTTTCAGAATTTCAGCCGTAGCTTTGGTTATTTCCAGTTGGCGGTCCAACATCATTAATGTATAATACATATTGGCGATGTTGGAGATAACCTGCGTCTGTACTGCCTGACGGTAAGCCTTCATTTGTTTCAGTGTAACCTGCGCATTCCGTTTGGAGTTCAGCAACTGGCCGAACAAATCGACTTGCCAGCTAGCAGTGACGGGCAATGAATAAGTTTTTGTAGCTGCATTCTTGTCGAAACTGCTGATAGTTCCTTGCGGGGACAAGCCCAGTGACGGAGCATAAGCCAGGCGGGCCGACATCAAGGACGCTTCTGCCGCTTTTACATTCTGTGCAGCAGACAAGAGGTCAGTATTTTGGTTCAGTCCCGCTTCAATGAGAGACTGGAGTTGTGGGTCGGTGAAGACTTCTCTCCACGGCAGATTACCGAAGTTGGTTGTATCCGAAGCCAGTGTATCATTCTCCGCTACCGGATCGCGATACAGCCCGGAAGTGGTAATATCTTCGGGTCTGTCATACGACTTATAGATGTGGCAACTGCTTAGGAGAGCAGTTGCGCACAACATATATAGAATCTGTTTCTTCATATCGAATTTCATTATTTAGCGTATTGTTCAATCTCTGTTACGGCATCTGTATTGTCGATATCTTCCCATTCCATCGGTTTCACTTTCTCTTGCAGATACTGGAAGATAACAAACAAGACAGGAACGATGAAAATCTGGCAGATCATACCGATTAACATACCGCCGATAGAAGCAGTACCCAGTGTGCGGTTACCATGAGCACCTACACCGAAGGCAAACATCAACGGAAGCAGACCGACTACCATCGCCAGGGAGGTCATCAGGATCGGACGGAGACGGGCACCGGCACCCAACACGGCTGCCCATGTGATACTCATACCCATCTTACGACGGTCGAGGGCGAACTCTACAATCAGGATGGCGTTCTTCGCCAACAGACCCATCAACATAATTAACGCAATCTGCATATAGATATTGTTGGACATCGTACCGAGAATCATCTTCAGCATCGAAATATTACCGATAGCACTCACTCCGTTCACAAACAGGAAGCTGCCTAACAGACCGAACGGAACGGATAGCAACACGGCCAACGGAAGTATGTAACTTTCGTACTGCGCACTCAGCAACAGGTAAACGAATACGAAGCAGAGGATGAAAATCAATCCGGTAGCACTACCACTGCTCTGCGCTTCTTCACGTGCCATACCACCCAGTTCGTAGGTGTAACCGGTCGGAAGGTTCTGGCTGGCTACTTCCGCCAATGCAGTCAATGCCTGACCTGATGTATAACCACTGGCAGGAGCCACCATCACTTTCATAGAAGTGTAGAGGTTGAAACGGCTGATGATATCCGGGCCGTATACCTTATCGACAGTGATGAATTGAGAGATAGGAGCCATTTCTCCGGCACTGTTACGAACCTTGATATTCTTCAAGGATTCCAGGTTCTTGCGTGATAACGGGTCCGACTGAATCATTACACGGTACATCTTACCGAAACGGTTGAAGTTGGACGCATACAGACCACCGTAATATCCCTGCATGGTAGTAAGGATGTCACTTGGGCTGATACCTGCCTTCTTACAAGCTGCCGCATCAATATCAATCATATATTGCGGGAAATTCGGGTTGAACGTTGTTTTTGCCGAATTGATTTCAGGACGGGCTTCCAGTGCGGCGGTATAGTCGTTGACTACATCGAAGAACTTGTTCAGGTCGCCACCCGTCTTATCCTGCATATTCACTTCAATATCCGTAGATGCCGAATAACCCGGAATCATCGGCGGAGCAAAGAACAATACCTGTGCTTCCTTGATGACTTTCTGTGCACGCATATATAAAGAACCCACCACAACGTCAGAGTTCTGTATCATCGAACGCTCGTCCCAGTCTTTCAGTTTGATGATGAAAGAACCGTAGGACGGTCCCTGTCCACCGATGAAACTGAATCCGGAAATCAGTGTACGTGAAGATACGGCAGGGTCGGCGGCAATCAGGCTGTCTACACGTGCCAGAATCTCTTCCGAGCGGTCTTGTGACGTACCCGGCGGCAAGGTTACAGCTCCCATTAGTGTACCGGTATCTTCGTTTGGCACCATACCTGTCGGAGTAGTGTTCATGAAGAACATAAGCAATACGATGGAAGCAACGACCAGTCCCATGGACAGCCACTTCTTCTGGATGAAGAACAGTACGCGTTTCTTATACCGTTTCAGGATAGATTCATAGGTATCATTGAAACTGTTCTTGAATTTCTTCGTGCTCATTCCGATTAGTGCCAGAATACTGAGAAGTATGAGGATGGCGGTAACTATCGGGTTGATATTGAAGAATCCGAAAATCATACCGAGGATGACAACAAGCGTGAATGTGAGTGTGATTCCCGGATGCAACATCTTTCCGATAGCTTCGGTATATCTGTTTATCATTGTTGTATGAGCCGCTTTATAGGCTGTTTTCATACGCTCATTCAATGGAGGAACCTCTTCGGAACCTTCACCTTCCTGCTTATGCGGTTTCAGAAGAACGGCACACAAGGCGGGACTTAATGTCAAGGCGTTCAGGGCGGACAGACCGATGGCGATGGCCATTGTCATACCAAACTGGCGGTAGAATGTTCCTGCCGTTCCTCCCATGAAACTTACCGGAACGAACACAGCCATCATGACCAGCGTAATGGATACGATAGCACCACCCAACTCATTCATCGCGTCGATGGAAGCCAGACGGGCGGATGTGTAACCTTGGTCTAGCTTGGCGTGTACACCCTCGACGACCACAATGGCATCATCGACCACAATCGCGATGGCGAGCACAAGCGCACATAACGTCAGCAAGTTCAAACTGAATCCTACCAGAGACAGAATGAAGAAAGTACCGATAAGAGCTACCGGGATGGCAATAGTCGGAATCAATGTAGAACGTAAGTCCTGCAAGAAGATATATACTACGATAAATACCAGGATAAATGCCTCGAACAATGTTTTCAATACCTCATGGATAGAAGCGAACAAGAAGTCGTTGGCATTCATGGAAACGTTTATTTTCAGGCCGGCCGGCAGTGATTTGGACGCTTCATCCAGTAACACCTGGATGTCACTGATGGTTTGTGTCGCATTTGTTCCTGCCATCTGATAAACGATACAGGTTACAGCCTTATGTCCGTTTACACGGTTGGTAAAGTTATATCCCAAACGGTCCAGTTGGATTTCGGCAATATCATTGAGACGAAGCACTTCGCCGTCGGGCAAAGATTTGATGACGATATTTTCGAACTCTTCCGGTTGTTGCAGACGTCCTTTGTAACGGATGGTATATTGGAAAGTCTGGTTACTGCGTTCACCGAATTGTCCCGGAGCAGCTTCCACGTTCTGCTCTGCCAATGCTGCGGATACGTCACCCGGCACCAGCTTGTATTGAGCCATCACGTCCGGACGCAGCCAGATACGCATGGAGTAGTCCTGTCCCATCACAGAGGCGTCACCTACACCCGGCACACGCTGAACTTGCGGAATCAGGTTGATTTTTGCGTAGTTCTCGATAAATGCTTCTGTATACGTATCGGTTTCGTCATAAAGAGAGAATACCACCAGCATGGAAGTCTGGCGTTTCTGAGTTGTCACACCGACTTTAGTTACTTCGGCAGGCAGTAATCCCTGTGCCATAGAAACACGGTTCTGCACGTTGACGGCAGCCATATCCGGGTCTGTTCCCTGTTTAAAATAGATGGATATATCACCGGCACCTGTGTTGGATGCGTTAGAGGTCATATACATCATATTTTCCACACCATTGATTTGTTCCTCTAGCGGAGCAATCACGGAGTTCAATACGGTTGATGCACTGGCACCCGTATAAGTGGCCTTCACAGACACAGTAGGGGGCGCGATGTCCGGATACTGGGTGATAGGCAGTGTTGCCAGTCCGATAGCACCCAAGATTACTATCAAGATAGAAATAACTGTTGATAGTACCGGACGGTTAATAAATTTATCTAATTTCATACGATTATCTAAGTTATTAATTGAAAGCAGTAGCTAAATTCCCTTCGCGTTGGTCTTTCAAGTGCTGTTGATAGTTCGCTTCTTTCTGAGCCGGTGTGATAGGTTGTATAACCTGACCGTTCTTGAGGCTCTGCACACCTTCGATGATAATTTTGTCTCCTGCGTTCAAACCGGAAGTAACGAGATATTCTTTCCCGTTATCCAGGTTGAAGATACCGATTTCCGTATATTTCACGGTGTTGTCCGGTTGCAGGACGTAAACGAACTTTTTATCCTGGATTTCTACTGTTGCAGACTGCGGAATGCTGATAACATTTTCCATCGTGTAAGGAATCAGCACGTTTGCCGTACCGCCACTACGTAGGATGTGTTCTTTGTTCGGGAAGATAGCGCGCATACTTACAGAACCGGTAGTCTGGTCGATAACTCCTGTGATTGCATCCACTTTACCTTCAATATTATATTCAGTACCGTCAATCAACTGTAATTTGATAGCCGGTATTTTGCTGATTTCTTCTTTGATAGTGCTTCCGGACTTGGTCATAGCCAACAGCTCTTTTTCTGTCATAGAGAAATATACATATACTTCATCAATTTCAGAAACGGTAGTCATCGGCGTAGCGATAGAAGGGCTGACCAATGCTCCCAAACGATAAGGGATATTGTTGATAACACCGTCAGAAGGACTCTTCACCTGTGTGAAAGAGAGGTTCTGCTGAGCAGAAGTCAACTGTGCTTGTGCTTGGGCTAATTGTGCCTGAGATTGTGCCAATGTATTTTCGGCCATTGACAGGTCGTAGTCACTGATGATGTTTTTCTTGTTCAGCTCACGTTTGTTATCCACTGTGATTTGTTGGGTACGTACGGCTGCTTCGGCTGTAGCAACGGCTGCTTTGGCAGTACGTACGGCTGCTTCATATTGAGTCGGGTCGACAATGAACAAAACTTGTCCTTTGTGTACACTTGCTCCTTCGTCAACACACAGTTTGGTGATGAAGCCGGACACTTGCGGACGGATCTCTACATCTTGTTTACCTTTAATGGTAGCTGGATAAGCTGTCGTTAAATTTGCAGTTGACTTCTGTAATTCTTGTACTGCATATTCTGGGACTTTTCCGGTGTCATTACCCTTATTGCCGCAACTGGACAGAAGGGTCAAGCAAAATGCAAATAAAACAATTCTACTTTTCATACTTCTCATTTATCTGTTTTTTAAAATTATGCGTTTTGTTGCACGTGTGTCATTCTCTTGTATAAAGGGGGGATTTAAGGAATGAAAGCCGGAAACTAATTCTGTGAAATCAGTTTCCGGCTGCAAAAGTACAGTAATTTCGGTATTCTTGTACTTTGATACCGTGTTTTTTAACTATGTTTTTTACTTCATTACTTCAGTTTATGCGATACGGGTGACATGATGAAACTGAATTCATAATCCTGATAAGGAAGACGATACTTTTCTAACGGTATAGCTCCCCAACTGTTGACGCACGCCAATCCTGTCTGTACTTTGTCAATGCAGAAGTTTGTAAAGTTTACTTTTTCAACTTCCGGTGAGTGACGTTGGTCTTTTGCATCACCGTCATCCAGTGATTCGATAGTGTAGTTCAGTGCAGAAGCAGAGAACGGAGCTTCAGAAACGAACTGCAAACCGTTACCTCCGATGTTCAGCAGTCTCCACCAGCGGATATCAGTTTTCGTTCCGGTTTCCTGCGGACGGATATACGGATAGAATTGCTCTTCTACCGTCTGGCGGTATTTACCTATCATGGCGCCGTGGTTACGGTCGGAGTAGTTCTCTCCCGGACCGCGTCCGTAATATTCTATCTCGTTGAAAGTAAGAGGCATACGAAGTTGCATGCCAAAACGGAACATTTCAGAAACTTTCTTGCTCTTGTCGGCTACCATTTTCTGGGTAACCTTCACTGCTCCCTTATTATTGATAGTATAAGTGAGGAATAGCTTGCCGCCTATCGATTTCATGTCGTATTCTGCACGAACCACAGCCTGAGCGTTTTCGATGCCGTGTTTCAGAGACGTAAGTTTCAGTTCCGGGTTCTTCCAAACTGCATATTTGCGTTGTAAGCCTGCTCCGAAATCGTTGTCGGTCGGCGCACGCCAAAAGTTGGGAGTCAGTTCGCTGCCATCTTCCATCATCTGCATGCCATTCACGTCATAGCGGCAGAGGTAGCCGTTTTGCTTGTTGAAATCCATGGAGAAGTTTTCACCTTTAACAATCAAGTAGTAACGGTCGTTGTCCAGAATACTGGGCACGGTGATTGCAAGATTGGTGGTTTGTACGTTTTCCAGTTTGAGTTCCGGTGTTTTGTAGTCGCGGATACTTAACTGGTCATAAGCGACGGTAGTTCCTGCCGGCAACAATGTTTCTGCGGCTTTCAGTTTATAGCTGACGTTGAGCAGCAGTTCCTTGCAAGGACAGATATTCTTCGTGTCAATCGGAAGCTGCACTTTTACGGTTTGTTGAGGCGCTGCTTTCAGGTCGGATACAATGCCTGTCTGCACCACTTCCCCGTTTGCCAGTAATTGCCATTCCATGTAGTATGAAGACAGGTCGCGGAAGAAGTTTTCGTTGAAGATGTTGATTTCACCTTTAGCGAGGTCGGCAGGAGTAGTCCAGATGTCCTGGTAGAAATAAGCTACTTCGTAAGCATGCGGATTAGGCACGCGGTCAGGGCTGATTAAGCCGTTGTCGTTGAAGTTGTTGTCCGAACCGTCGTATTTGTTGAAGTCGCCGCCGTAGCCGTAAATATCTACTCCGTCTTTGTTCTTCCAGTGGCAGGACTGGTCTACAAAGTCCCAGATAAATCCGCCTTGGTATTTCGGATACTTGCGGATGATGTCCCAGTATTCTTTGAATCCGCCTTGTGAATTACCCATAGCGTGTGCATATTCACACTGAATTAATGGTTTTTGAATATCGCCTTCGCAATATTTGATACAACCTTCATAACCTAGATACATCGGGCAATAGATGTCTGTAAATTCACTGGTACGTGCTTGTTCATACTGTACTGCACGTGTCTTGTCTTCGTTTTTAATCCAAGTGTAACATTTCTCAAAGTTCGGTCCCATGCCGGCTTCATTACCCAGTGACCAGAAGATGATGGACGGGTGGTTGTAGCTGCGTTGTACGTTGCGCTGGTTGCGTTCCATATGAGCTTTGGCGTAACTGGGGTTCTTTGCCAGTGTCTGGTCTCCATATCCCATACCGTGAGATTCCACGTTGGCTTCGGCTACTACATAGAGTCCGTATTGGTCGCAAAGGTCATACCAACGGTTATCGTCCGGGTAGTGGCAGGTACGTACAGCGTTGATATTAAGCTTTTTCATGACTTTAATATCTTGCAGCATACGTTCGAGGGAAACTACATAACCGCCGTCCGGGTCCATTTCGTGGCGGTCTGCTCCCTTGAAGAGTACCGGCTGGCCGTTAACGAGTATCTGTCCGCCTTTCAATTCAATCTTGCGGAAACCAACCTTCACAGGAATTACTTCTATTGTGTTGTTGCCGTTTTTCAGAGTGGCAGTCAGTGTATAAAGGTTAGGCGTTTCAGCCGTCCATTTAGCAGGATTGGAGATATTCAGTGTGGTGTTCAGCTTGCCCGAACCTTTCAGGTCAGCGGTAGCTACACTGTTGCCTTGGGCATCTGTCAGGTCTAAAGCCACTGTGCCGCTTCCTTTCAGGTCAACAGCGATATTCAGCGTAGCATCTTTATACTGACTGTCCAAATCAGGCGTTACACGAATGTCCTGAATATATTTCTTGTCGCGTGCGTAAAGATAGCAGTCGCGTCCTACACCGGAGTAGCGGAAGAAGTCCTGGTCTTCCAGATAACTGCCGTCGCACCAGCGGAATACTTGGAAAGCAATCACGTTCTTACCCGGTTTCAGATAGTTGGTCAGGTTGAATTCGGCTTCCAGTTTGCTGTCTTCGCTATATCCTACATAGCGTCCGTTCACCCAAAGGTACATATTGGAAGTGACCGAACCGAAATGGGCAAAAATCTCTTTTCCTTTCCAGTCGGCAGGAACGATGATTTCTTTCCGGTAAGAGCCTACGTGGTTGTTCTCTGTCGGAACGTACGGCGGGTTGTTCTTGAATTGGCTTCTCCAGGCATATCCTACATTTACATAGATAGGGTCGCCATAGCCGTTCAGTTCCCACACACCGGGAACTTGAAGGTCGTCCCAGCCTTTGTCGTTGAAATTAGTTTGGTAAAAGTCGGTCGGACGTGCTTCGGCATGTCTCACCCAGTTGAATTTCCAAAGACCGTTCAGAGTCATGAAATTCGCGGAATTTTCTTTGATACCGGCTTTAGCTTCATCAGCCGATGTGTAAGCAAAGTAGTTAGTGTGCATAGCGGAGCGGTTTACGGAATTCACTTCCGGGTCTTTCCACTCATTGAAGCTTTGCGCTTGAATCGCTGTCAGTCCCAATGCAGCCAAGCAGCAAGAGAGTAGTTGTTTCTTCATGGGTTTTTTGTATTAGGTTTGAATTTCGGGAGCCAAAGATAAGGATTATTTTAATGAGTGGAGGGCAAATTATCGTTCAATTAGGGCTAGTTTTTAATAAATTAAGCTTGTTATCAGTATAAATCTATACTTATTGGAATATTTGTCATACTGAGCTTGTCGAAGCATCCAAAATGTCTTAACAGGTTTCTTAATTAAGAGAAACGATACCTGTTACAGGCTAAGATGAAAATATTTTTCAAAGTTAATAACACTTTTTGTTGTATAACCCAATGTGTTTTATAATTTTGTAGTTCTAATGCACAATAAACAAAAGGTATGGCACAACCAAAACGTCTAATATTCTTCTTTTTATTAATAGTTGGAACACTGGATGCTTTCTCTAATCAGTTACCATATGATTTTAGAGTCATAAATATGACCTCATCCCTTCCGACTAATGAAGTTCGTAATTTATATCAGGATAGCGAAGGATTCATCTGGATTTCGACCTATAACGGGCTTGTACGCTATGATGGTTACTCGACTATTGTCTATAAACCGAATATAGAGAACAGTGGAAAGTCAATAGATGGCTTTGTTAATATTGTGGTCGAGGATGATCAACATCGATTATGGATTGGGACTCACAATGGTTTGTATGTACTGGATAAAAGAACCGATAAAATAGAGAAAATAGTATCTCCAATCTTACAAAGTAGTTTTATCGAATCAATCGTATATACGACTAGCGGAGATTTATGGATTGGCTCCAGGGTAGGACTTTTTTTGAAGAAATCGGGAGAAGAAACGTTTGAAATACAAGATCCGTTGAAGAATAATCTCCCCGGCGGTTTAGATGTAAAATCTGTAATTGAAGATAAACGGGGAAATATATGGATTGGCACTTGGGAGCGAGGTTTATTCCGTTATGATCCTCAAACAAAACATTTTTATGCCTATGAAGGATTAAATCCCGGTCAGTCGGCTAATATCCTGTTTCAAGACGATAATGAAAACATTTGGGTTGGAACCTGGCGTTATGGGTTAATGAAGATAATCGATCCTTATGATATGGAGCATTATTCGTATCGTCGGTATATGCATGAAGAAGGAAATCCAAAAAGCCTTGCGGATAATATTGTGTATGCCATCACTCAAGACCGTAATACCGGAAAAATATGGATAGGCTCACGCAGTGGGCTGAGTGTACTTGAATCCGAAAAGGATGAAGGATATTTCACTAATTATCTTCCGGGAGATAAGTCGGGTGATTTACCTTTTAATGAAGTTGATGCGTTGTTGTGCAGCCGGGACGGACTGATGTGGGTGGGGATGCTCGGTGGAGGAGTATATACGGTTAATACCCGTAAACTTCCATTTGTTCATGATGCTTTACCTGCTCTGATGAAGTCTTACCCTACCAGTTCGGTACGTAGTGTTTTTCAATGTGAAGACGGAAAGTTGTGGATGGGTATTATGGGGTTCGGACTCATATTATATGATCCCCTGACGCAAGAAGTCACTCCATATCAGAAACTGCCAATGTTCAGGCATTTGCCGTATGTCTCCACTGTCAATGACATCATTTTTAGCAAGAGGAGACAAGAATATTGCTTTGCAACCTGGGATGACGGTATCTGGTTCTTTGACGGAAAAGAAGTAAGGGTAATCAATAGTGTGATTAATCCGGAATTGAAAGACGTCTGTATTTACTCCTTATTAGAAGATTCGTCCGGAAATTTGTGGATTGGCTCACGTTCGGGGATTTTTATGTTGGATACTTCCGGGCAACTAAGGGCATTGGACAAATTGGTGGCTGATGATAGCCAAAGACTGCCCCAGTCTTCGGTATTTAAGATCGTACAAGATAAGGAGGGAGATATTTGGGCGACAACAGTTACTACCGGTATCTGGAGAATATCCCCTTCTGCCGGGAAATACAGAGTCAAGCAATATGGCGTATCCCGGCAGAACAGTACTTCCATGGGAGCTGTGACATTATGTGTGGACAGCTATAACCGGATATGGGCAGGAACCAATGGAAACGGACTGGATTTATATGACAAGGAACAAGACTGCTTCGCCCCTGTACTTGATGGATACTTCAAAGATGGAGAAGTGATTCTTAGTATGCTCGAAGACGATCAGAAGATGCTATGGTTAACTACAAATTCCCAAATGTATCATATCAGCATTCCCATTGACGCCAGTTCGCCCGTCATACACACCCATACGGTAGAGGATGGTTTGCAAGGGTATAATTTTAACCGGAACGCTGCAGTGAAGGGAACTGACGGTATCCTTTTTTTCGGCGGAGTGCGTGGTCTCAATATTTTCAATCCAAAGGATATCATATATGATGAAACGTCTTACCCGGTAGTTATCACCGACTTAAAGATATACAATACTTCCGTACGTAAGATACAGGGCAAAGAATATGACGCAATACTTGACCAGCCTCTTGAGGATGCCGGTCATATAACTTTGGCTTACAATCAGAACAATTTCAGCCTGGATTTCTCCATACTCAATTATATAAACCCTTTACTGAATAAATATGAGTATCAACTGGCGGGTTACGATGATACATGGGTACCAACAAGTGGCTACCGTCATTTCGCATACTATAACAATCTGCCGGCAGGCGACTATGAGTTCAAGGTAAGAGGGGCCAACGTGAACGGAATATGGTCTTCCGATATACGTACTGTCAAAATCACGATTCTGCCGCCGCCATGGCTTTGCTGGTGGGCATATTGTATATACTTCTTCCTGACAGCCGCACTATTGTGGTATCTCTACCGGACTATGCGAAACCGCATTAACATGAAGCACACCATTGAACTTGGCAATATCCAACGCCAGAAGTTGGAAGAGATAAATCATGCCAAACTGCAATTCTTTACCAATATAACACACGAACTGCTCACTCCTTTATCCATCATATCGGCATCAGTTGAAGAGTTGAAACTGCAAAGTCCGGATTTGAAAGGAAAGTTGCGGGGTATTTCAGAGAATACGCTCCGCCTTATCCGGTTGATTCAGCAAATTCTTGAATTTAGAAAGGTAGAGAATCGATGTCAGAAACTGCGTGTTTCACAAGGCAATATAACATTGTTCCTGAAACAGTCGATAGCTGCATTTGCCCCGTTGGTGAGCCAAAAGAAACTGCATCTCCGGTTTGAGGGTGACGAAGTGGAATATAAAGGCTATTTTGATATTGACAAATTAGATAAGATTGCATATAACCTGCTTTCCAATGCAGCCAAATATACCCATGAAGGGGGAACTATAACCGTATCCCAAAGTTATGATGAAGAATCAGGGAACTATCAGTTCTGCATTAATAATCCGGGCGAACTGATCCCTAAGGAAAAGATTGAGCATTTTTTTGAAAGGTTTTATGAGGGAGAATATCGTAAGTTTCACACTATTGGTACAGGTATTGGGCTTTCACTGGTAAAAGACCTCATATTGTTACATCACGGAACGGTGCAAGTAGTCAGTGATAAAGAAAAAGGCAATAGCTTTATCGTAGAATTTCCCATTCTCCCTGCTGCATATTCGGAAGAAGAAACAGACCGGAGTACACAAAATACGGTACCTGCTGTTTTGCTGCCTGAGGATGAGGAAGGAGAATCTCCGGATATGGAATCTCCGGATACGACAACAGATACCGTGACTCTTCTGTTGGTGGAAGACAACGATGAGCTACTGGCATTGATGGTGCGATTGTTACAGAACCGCTATCGTATCCTTGAAGCGAGAAACGGAGTCGATGCATTGGAAATTCTCGAAAGGGAAGAGGTGAATTTGATAGTGTCCGATGTCATGATGCCTCAAATGGATGGAACCGAGTTGTGCCAGAAAGTAAAAAGTAAGTTTGAGACTTGCCATATACCATTTATATTACTGACAGCCATGACTAGTGACGAAGATCGTGTAGAGGGTTACAAGTCCGGAGCGGATGGCTATATCTGCAAACCGTTGCGCTTGTCTGTCCTGCTTGCTAAAATAGAGAATTTGCTTGAAAAGCGTAAACGTATCGGAGTGGATTTCCGCAAACAACTGGTTTTTGAAGCGAAAGAGCTGAATTATACCTCTATGGATAAGGAATTTATTCAAAGAGCGATAGATTGTGTGAATGCCCATTTAAGTGATAGCGACTTTGAACACGCACAATTCATTGCTGAAATGGGTATGGCGCGTACCACATTGGCTGATAAATTAAAGTTGTTGACCGGGCTTACTCCTTCCATGTTTATTTGTAATGTCCGTTTACAGGCAGCTTGCCGCCTGCTTGATGAAAAAAAGAAAATTCGTGTAGCCGATCTGGCATATATGGTGGGTTTTAATGACCCGAAATATTTCAGCTCATGCTTCAAAAAGAAGTTTGGCTTTACCCCCAAGGAATATATGATGAATGATTATTACCGGAAATAGGCTACAAAGCTGCTTGACAGCCTTTTCCCGGTAATAATTATCCCTTTTCGCCTTACGCTTGTCATACATTTGCCCATCGAACGAATATTTTGTTTAACCTTAAAATTAATGCAAATGGGAAAGCACAGGGCTTTGGGAATGGAAAACCGTTTCCTTTTTATTGTATGTATGTTGTTCTTGTTTTGGGGATGTAGCGATTATGACGATACTGCCTTGAATGATAGAATGAATGACTTGGAAGTACGCCTTAAAAAGTTGGAAACTGCGTGTGAGGCTATTAACGGCAATATGGCAGCACTAAAAACGATTGTTGAGGCAGTAAATGAACAAGACTGCATAACAGGACTGAAAGAAATTCACGCCGAAGACGGCACTACAGTGATTGGATATACAATCAGCTTTAAGAACAATGACCCTATCACGATTTATCATGGTAAGTCCGGTGCAGACGGACATACACCTTCTATCGGAATAAAGAAAGACGACGATGAAGTGTATTACTGGACATTGGACGGTGAATGGCTGCTAAGTGCCGGAAATAAGGTTGTCGCTATGGGGCAGCAAGGAACTGTTCCGCAATTCAAGATCGAACGTAACGCCACCGATGGTAATTTGCCATACTGGTATATATCATACGATGATGGTGGAACATGGCAACCCCTTTATCGTGCTACGGGAGAAGATGGCACAAATGGTGATTCCTTATTTAAAAATGTGGAACTCTCAGCCGATGGTTCCAAGCTTGTCATTACAATGAACGATCCGGCTTCTACCATTTACGAGATTCCGACAGGTGCGGATGTGATTGCTTCTTTTACATTTATTCCTCGTTATGATGATGGTAAGATGTCTGTAAAATACCGGGAAGAAGATGGACAATTCTATATTACTGCCCAGTTTAAAGTCTCTCCTGCAAGTTCTGCTGCGAAAATCGTTGCGGAATGGACTGCTTCTTCCGCTACGCCGGATGATAAAAATGTGATGGCTGACTGTACGGAAGTGATAACCCGCTCTCCTTTACTCGCATCTTTGCCAGTATCCGGCGTATCTTCCGATGAGGAGACGGAAGGCGTGGTCGTGGTCGAAATGAACATACCGTTTGAACTATTAAATAAATCATTAGCCGTTTCAGTTTCGGCCAAAACCGGAAGCGGGAATATAGTCAGTTCTTCTTATATTCCGGTAAATTCGGATGGACTGGAAGAACAGATTGCCTATATTCCTGACCCCAGGCCAATTCCGATGACCAAAGGCGGTTTGTATTATTCATGGGGCGATGAATTTAATACAGACGGTCCGGTAAATGAAGAGCTTTGGGCTTTTGAAGAAGGCTTCCAGCGGGGGCAGGAACCTCAGAACTATGTAAAAGGTACTAATAATGCCATTGTCGCAGACGGGCGTTTACTTCTGACTGCAAAGAAAGAGCATCGCAAGAATCCGAATTACAATCCGAATTCCAGTGATTATAGAGAAAATTGGGAATATGGAGAGTACACTTCAGCAAGCATGAACGGTGACCAGAGACGTTATTTTTTATACGGGCGTATCGAAGTACGTGCCAAAATAGATCCTTCCAGTGGGGCATTTCCGGCTGTGTGGACTTGTGGATACAATAAGTTCTGGCCGTCGAACGGAGAGATTGATTTTATGGAGTTCTATGACCTGAAAGATGGTGCGCCGGCATTAACCAGTAATTTTGCAGTCGGTACTAATACAGAGTGGGTGGCTCGCTGGAATGACAAGTTCACGCCGCTGTCTTACTATCAGGCTAAAGACCCCGACTGGATTAAGAAGTACCATATCTATCGTATGGACTGGGATGAAAAGGAGATTAAATTATATGTTGATGATGATTTGCGGAATAGCGTCAAGATAGAAGATTTTAAGAATGCGGATGGTAGTATCGCATTCCATAATCCACAGTATATGTGGTTGAATCTGGCTTTGAAAAACCGTGGTGGAGGTATTAGTATCAATGAGGAACAGAATATCAAATTCGAAGTCGATTATTTCAGGGTATACCAGAAGGTCGTCGATCACGAGAAACCCGCTCAGGTCGGGAATTTCACGGCGGAATCGAAAGGAAACCTTGTTTATCTGAATTGGGATTCTTCTACAGACAATGGTGCAGCCGGACTGCTGCGATATGACATTTATAGAGGAGGGCTTGGCAGCGGGAATTTCATAGCTTCCACTATGGGCACGGGCTATGTTGTTAAGGACGCTGCCCTGAATGAAGAAACGACCTACTATGTCCAGGCACTGGATGCTGTCGGAAATTATTCACTGCCGGGTAAGTCGGAAGCTACCGTTACGACGACGGAAGGAGAACTTCACGAAAATAATCTGGTTCCCGACGGAGCAATGGAAAGTCTGGGCGGATTTGAGGGCACATGGGGAAGTGTGGCCAATCCGACAGGCGGAATCGTAGGGAAGTATGGTGAGATAACCAGTAAAGTCGGAGAAATAAAGTTTACGGTTAACTGGCAGCCTAATACTACATACGTTATTCGGGCTTTGGTTAATACGAATGCTTCTTCTTTTGCGTTTGATTTACGGAATGTGACAGGAGAAGGGTTGGATAATCAGTATGTTAAAAGTATAATAGTGCCTGATACCCACGGCGAATGGATGCCGGTCAAATATGAATTTACGACTACTGCCGCAGTGGAAGTAGAGGGAGCGTGCTCATTCTGCAACTGGCTGGATAATGGCGTAAAAGGTAAAATAGATAACTGGGAGTTATATATAAAGGAATAGGGCAGGGCAGATGCCCGTATAAAGAAGAATTATTATCGGAAATATTCCCTAAAGGTGTTTGTCGCCCTTTTCCGGTAATAATTCTCCCTCTTTATATCAGGCTCTTCCTACCTTCGCCCAACGAATAAAACATTTTTTGTTATATCTTAAAAATTATAGTATTATGAACGTGAAAACTCTGACAGAAACCGGAGCGTTTAAGATGTTAAGTCTACTCTTGTGTTTCTATTTCTTCATCCCGGTGATGAATGTTAGTGCCTCAGCCTTGCAATCAGGTAAGTTTAAAGTCTCCGGTATCGTGAAAGATGCCACAGGCGAATTAATTATTGGTGCCAGTATAATCGAAAAGGGCACTACCAATGGAACTATAACAGACTTGAATGGTAATTTCGGGCTTTCCGTAGCTCCTAATGCGACGGTTGTTATTTCCTTTATCGGATATGCCAATCAGGAATATATTATAAATAAGGATAATATGTCTCTGAAAGTAACCTTGAAAGAAGATACGGAAATGATTGACGAAGTTGTAGTGGTAGGCTACGGTGTGCAGAAGAAAGAAAATCTGACCGGTTCCGTCTCCTCTGTCAACTTTAAAGACGTGGCTTCCATGCCGGTGGCAAACACTGCCAATATGTTGCAGGGACGTTTGCCGGGTGTCATGCTGACGGGAAACGGTGCGCAGGCCGGACACGATGACCCTGAAATCCGTATACGTGGTGTCGGAACCCTTAACAATAACAATCCGATGGTATTGATTGACGGAGTGGAAAGCTCGGTAAGCCAAATCTCTCAGTTGCCCTCTGAAGATATCGCAAGCGTGTCCGTTTTGAAAGATGCCGCTTCGGCCTCAATCTATGGTGTCCGTGCCGCCAATGGCGTAATCCTTATTACTACCAAGCGTGGTGGCGAACAGAAACCGACTATTTCTTATTCCGGTAGCATGGCTTTGCAGCAAGCTACTGTACTGCCCGATTATGTGAATTCTTATGAATGGGCAAAAATGTATAACGAATGTCATTCTGCCACTGCCTATACGGACGAAATGCTTCAGAAATTGCAGGACGGTTCCGACCCTGACCATTTTGCAAATACAAACTGGTTGGATGAGATGTTCCGCACTGCCCCCATGCACCAGCATCACCTGGCTGTTAGCGGAGGTAGCAAAGATGTGCATTATATGATTTCTACCCAATACTTCAAACAAGAAGGAATCCTGCGCAATACTGCAAACCAGCGTTTCAACTTCCGTTCCAATCTGGATGCCCAACTAGGCATTGTGAAACTAGGCTTGAACCTCTCCGGAAGTCGTCAGAACATTGACGAACCGACTACAAGTGTCGACAAGGAAGGTCTGATGCGCTATCTGACCTGGTTTACCCGTCCTACTGTCCCTGCAAAGTACTCAAACGGCGAATATGGCTATGTGGACGGTAACCCGAGTATCTCCCAGTCAGTAGCCAAGAATCCGCTTTATGCTTTGAATAATGGTTATAAAGACAATAAGCATTATCGTTTCGACGGCAATTTCTTCGGTGAGGTTGATATAATTAAAGGACTGAAATTCCGTTCAAGCCTGGCATATAAGTTCTATATGAATGATGTCACTACTTTCAATCCCAGAGACTTGGCACGCTATAACGCAGAAGGGACAGAACTTGCTAAGGCGGGAACTCAAAACTCGCTGACAGATTATCACTATCTGGAAACAAGCTATACGAATGAAAACATCCTGACCTATAATAATAAAATCGGTTTGCATGAGTTCAGTGTATTGTTAGGTCACTCTATCCAATCCACTCGTTGGGACAAGAACGAATCCAGCAAACAGGGTTTCCCGACCGATAATATTTACGAAATGGATGGCGGTACACAGAATGACAAAGTAACCGGTTCGGCAGAAGAAGCCTCCTTGCAATCATTCTTCGGACGTGTCAACTACAACTATGGAGGCCGTTACTTGTTTGAGATGAATATGCGCCGTGACGGCTCTTCACGCATGCCCAAGAAAAACCGTTATGCCAACTTCCCTTCTTTCTCGGGAGCATGGCTGCTTTCTAATGAGGCTTTCATGCAAAACGTCAAATTCCTCAATTCATTAAAGCTGCGTGCCAGTTGGGGTAAACTGGGAAATCAGGAGATTGGCAACTATGCCTATTTGGAAACATTGTCTTCACAAGGCGGTTATTACTTCGGTGATAAGAAATATGTCGGTATGAAACGTGCGAAAATCGCCAACGAAAACATCAAATGGGAAACTACCACTATTACCGACTTCGGTTTCGACGCTTCATTTTGGCGTGGCAAAATTAATGTTGTTTTCGACTGGTATGAGAAAAATACGTCAGACATTCTTCTGCAATTACCGATGCCGAATATCTTCTTGGGAGATTTGAAGGCTCCCTACCAGAATGCAGGAAAGGTACGTAACCGCGGATGGGAACTTGCCGTTAATTATTACGACCAGAAAGGTGACTGGACATGGCAGGCAGGCTTCTCTGTGTCCGGAGTAAAGAATGAGATTCTTGAAATGGGAGGTGTAGAAAGCATTTCCAACAACATCATCAACCGCGAAGGAGACGCAATCGGTTCTTATTACGGATTAAAGGCAGTAGGCATCTACCGTACGGAAGAGGATTTGAACCGGGTGAATGCCAAAGGACAGCCAATCAAACAGAACGGGCAAACTCCCCAACTGGGTGATATCATGTATGAGGATTACGATAATAACGGTAACATTACAGACGATGACCGCCAGGTGATAGGTAATCCTTTCCCGAAAGTGCAATATTCGTTCAATCTGGGCTTCTCATGGAAGAATTTGGATGTAACTACCTTCTGGCAAGGAATTGCAGGACTCGAACGCTTCAATTGGGATGAAACGACCATATCAAACGGAGGAAACAAAACGGCACGCTGGCTGAATCGCTGGTCGCAGGATAACCCTAACGGAAATATGCCGCGCCTGGGAGGAGAAATCAACAATAGATACTCATCTTTCTGGTTGACTAAAGGAGATTATCTGCGCTTGAAAAATATAGAAATCGGTTACAACTTCCAGAAAGCGCCATGGCTGACTAAGTTGGGCGTACAGAGCCTGAGAGTTTATGTAGCCGGAACAAACCTGCTGACATTCACGCCACTGGATGATTATGACCCGGAAAAGCAAAGCACTGACTTGCGAGGTGACGTGCATCCGAATACAAAAACTTATTCATTTGGTATTAATGTTAAATTCTAAACAGAACGATTATTATGAAATTAATTAATAAATATATTAGTTTGGCTCTGTTGTCAGGAGCATTAATGACTTCCTGCTCTGACAGTTTTCTTCAGAAAGACTCTTTGACCGAATCATCTTCTTCGGCCTTCTGGCAAACTCCCAATGATGCGATGATGGCATTGACAGCTTGTTACGATGCACTGCAAAGCAATCAGCTTTATAATTCAGACCAATACAGTCTTGGCCCATTGTATATGGATTGTATTTCCGATAATGGCGGTCACTTCAATTGGAGCGGCTGGATGGAAGGCTATGAAATGGCAATGGGAATTCATAATCCGAGTTCGGGAGTCGTTGGTGAGTACTGGAAAGCTTGCTATGAAGTTATCAACAGATGTAACTTGCTTATAGCAAACATTGACAGAGTCAGTATGAGTGCGGAAGACATTGCCTGCTATAAGGCGGAAGCTATCACACTACGTGCATTGATGTATATCAACCTGACTATCACGTATCAGGATGTTCCTTATCTGACAGAACCGCTTACATTGGAAAATTCGGAATGTGCGAAGAGTACTCGTGAATTTATTGTAGGTGAGGTAATGGCCGACTTGAAAGATATTGCTCCCAGTCTGCCTGCTACAGCCGAGCTGGGACGTATTACCCGTGGAGCCTGTTATTCTTTGCTGGGACGCATGGCGTTGTATAACGAAAAATGGGATGATGCCATTGCCGCTTATAGGGAAGTCCAGAAATTAGGCTATTCCATAGACCCCAGCTATGCCAAGTTATTTACTCAGGACGGACAGAAATCACAGGAGATTGTCTTCTCAGTTCGTTACGAAGGACCCGGAAAAAGCGAGGGTGCGGCATTCAATGCACATTGGAATACTCCGCTCGAAGCAATGAACGGTACTATCGACCTGGCTGATGCATATTATGTGAAGAGCACCGGGGAGAAAGTAACCGATACAAACTATGGTGAAATGAAAGATGACGGTACACTTGATGTATCAAAACCTAATGCGCAGCACTTTGAAAACCGTGACCCGCGTTTATATACTACACTTTTCGTTCCCGGCATGAAGTGGAATGGCAAAGGGGGAGAGGGTGCTTGGTATGGCGGTGCGGCGGCATCAGTGTCTACGGTGTACGTAATGAAATACTTCGACCCCACAGATACCGGAAATTCATGGGATAATGGTCAGGACTTCTATGTTGTAAGATATGCGGAAGTACTCCTTTCACTGGCCGAAGCATTGGTTCAGAAGGGTGGATACGACGAAAACGAGGTGTTGGCTCTGGTTGATGAAGTACGCCAGCGGGCAGATGTGAAGATGCCTAAGGTGGAAGATGTAGAAGGCAAAGGGCTTACAAAGGCTGAGTTGCTGGAAGTCATCAAGCACGAACGCCGTGTAGAACTGGCTTTTGAAGGACTACGCCTGTTTGATGTTTACCGTTGGAAAGAGTTGGACAAAGCTGTTGCAAACATCGAAAAAGAGCGTACCTCATTGGGACTGGCTTATGAACCGCGCCAGTACAACGGTGAACGTGACTACGTATGGCCTGTTCCTACCGATGAATTAGATACGAACAAGGCATTACTCCAGCATGACCTTTGGAAATAATAAACAGAAATGTTAGTAAAAAGGATGGGCAGACATTATTCGTATATTGCTTGTCTCATCCTTTTTTATAATAATCATATTGCCATGAAAATGAAATTCCGAAAAAAGGGGGTATTCCAGTACTTCATCCTTCTGCTCTCAGTCTTGATGTTTTCCTGTTCCCGTAGCACAGAAAAATGCTATTACGTTGACGCGACAAACGGAAACGATGCCAATGACGGGCTGTCCGCCACCAGAGCGTGGAAAAGTCTGGAACGGGCGAATCAAGTAACATTCCGCTCGGGAGAGAGATTGTTGCTCAAACGGGGTGAAGTATTCGGCGGCGAACTGGAAGTTACAGGTAAAGGAACTTCCGCGCAACCGGTTGTTGTAGATGCCTATGGTGAAGGAGACAAACCTTGCATTGCAGGAAATGACCAGTCATTGTATGCCATGCGGATTCTCAATTCCGATTACGTGACAGTGCAGAATCTGGAGATTGTAAATACGGGCAGCCAACCTTTGCCTGGCCGTACGGGGGTGAAGATAGAATGTCATAATTATGGAGTATCACATAATATTACGGTTAATAACTTGACCATCCGTGATGTAAACGGCTCATTGGTGAAAGAACTGGGCGGCGGCTCCGGCATCTATATCGTGAATGGGGGAGACTCGGTTGTTTCCCGTTTTGATAGCCTGCTGATTGAAAACTGCCATATATTGCGATGTGCCCGTAACGCTATGATATGGAACGGCTATCACGACCGTCGGAACTGGCATCCCAGCAAACATACGATTGTACGGAACAACCTGATAGAGGAGGTGCCGGGCGATGGTATCGTTCCGATAGGTTGCGACAGCACTCTGATTGAATATAATGTGATGCGCGATTGTCCGGAAATACTTCCGGCCACAGAAGCGGCAGCAGGTATCTGGCCTTGGAGTTGTGACAACACAATCATCCAGTTCAATGAAGTCAGTGACCATAAAGCACCTTGGGATGCGCAGGGATTTGATTGCGATTATAATAGCACAAACACCGTTATTCAATATAATTATAGCCATGACAACTATGGCGGTATGGTTTTGATTTGTGATTCCGGTGAAAGAGGTTTCAGTTTGGGAAATCAGAACAGTATAGTACGCTATAACATTAGTATCGGAGATGGTGTCCGGCCTAATGAAACCCGTATCGGAATGTTCTCACCCGGCATTCATTTGGCGGGACCTGTGAAAAATACGTTGATTGAACGGAATATCGTTCATCTTAACGTGAAGCCTTCTGCAGCGATAGACCGGAGTATGGTCGTTTCCGACTCGTGGGACGGATATGCTGACAGTACATTTATTAAAAAGAATATCTTTTATACAGCGGAAACAAGTCAGTTTACGATGACGGAATCCACTAATAATGATTTTAGTGGTAACTGGTATCTGGGTACTTACACGGTGCTTCCTTCTGATAAAACACTGAAAACATCCAGTGAACTGTATCAACAGAAAGTGCTGGAAATTGATAAGAACGGTTATCAAGGTTTATACACTTTGATGGACGAACGTCAGGCTGATGGCAAGACTTGTCATTTTGTAAATAAGAAGGCGATAGAGGAATTTTTTGAAATGATGGAATGAGAGAGTTTGTATTGAAAAATATATAAAATCCACCTGTTTGCAGTTTATTTCTTAACACCCCAAAAACACAAACAAACATTTTATCAATGAGACTTAGCCATAATTAATTGGTGGCAAAAGTTCTCTGTTGGTCTTTGCTATGTCTGTAAACGCGGCTTCCCCCAGTGTCTTTAATGATGTATGCCGCTGTTTACAGACATTGCTTTAATAAAAAAATACGTGAGAAACTGTCCTGTCTAAAAGTAGAAACAGTATCTCATGTTCAATAAAAGAATTTAGCTCACTAAGTGCACGTTTCTTGTTGTGTCCCGTCAACCGACTGTAGTCGGTTCGGGTTATACAGGGATATTTTTTGAGATGCTCATTGATTATTGTCAAGCATTCTTCTTCACTGCGTCCTTCCCCCGTGGGAACGGGTAGTTGACTCTCCACGTTCCGGCCTTATTTGCCAGCCTACCTCTTTCTTGAATTGTTTGCCTGCCCGAAAGTTGACATTCTTCAGTTTGATGGATTGCACGTGTACGTCTTTTTTGTCCATGACAGGCGGTCTCTGTAAGGATACGGAGAAATACCCGATGTCTCCCAGTTCTACAATCCAGCCGTTGGCAAGTAAATCTCTCAGTTCGTTTTGGAAAGACTGCATGGCACCTGCCAACAAACTGCGGCTTATTCCTGTGAATTTGTTTACCCGATCCAAAAATTCTTCTTGATCGACAGTTCCCTTGAATACCACACGGGGATGAAGCGGTTGCTCTTCGCCTGTCTGTTGGATATCTGGTGTCTTGTAAAGGTCGTAATGTATGCTCATATTCGTAATTATTTTGTGTTAGTACATGGATATATCCATTTGCCTGGTCGGATATACTTCGCTTGTTATTTTTATTTCGTTCCACTATAGTTTCTCTTTCGTCCCACTACAATGTTCTGTAAGGAAAACTATAGTGCTCTTTGCGGAACACCATAGTGGAACGAAAAAAGAAGAGACAGCAAAGGTAATTACTTTAGGCAAGAAAACTAATTATATTAGCAGGAAAAAGAAATAAAAACTTCATTGAGATTGTTTATTACCCTAAGCTACTCTTTCGTTTTTTAATAAATTAGCTAGAAAGTGTGGTGTTTATTGGATAAGAACGCTTATTTTTGCAGCATGTTACAGTTTGAGAATCAAAAGATAAAACAAATAGTCCGCAAGGCGCTTCCGGTAGTAACGCTGGTAGCTATGTTATACTCCTGCGCCAGTATCGGGCGGCCGGACGGGGGGCCTTATGATGAGACTCCACCCCGTTTCATTGGCAGTACCCCTGCTGCCGGTGCATTAAATAATGAAAGGACGAAAGTCTCTTTGCAATTTGATGAATTTATAAAGTTGGAGAAAGCGACTGAGAAAGTGGTTGTTTCTCCACCTCAGATACAGCAACCCGAAATCAAGGCTTCCGGAAAGCGGATACAGGTGAATCTGCTTGATTCTTTGAAACCGAACACTACCTACACCATTGACTTTTCGGATGCTATTGTCGATAATAATGAGGGTAACCCGTTGGGTAACTTTGCATTTACCTTTTCTACCGGTGCACAGATCGATACGATGGAAGTGTCGGGAACAGTACTTGATGCCTCTAATTTGGAACCTATCAAAGGCATTCTTGTCGGACTGCATTCCAACCTGAACGATTCGGCTTTCAACAAGTTACCTTTCGATCGCGTGGCACGCACGGACAGTCGTGGACGATTTTCTATTCGCGGCATAGCTCCTGGCAAGTACCGTATTTACGGATTGATGGATGCCGATCAGAATTTTACTTTCAATCAGAAGAGCGAGGTGATTGCTTTTCATGATTCGCTGATTATCCCCCGCATGGAAGAACGTACCCGTATGGATACAGCTTGGGTGGACTCGCTGACTTATGATACGATTGTAGAGAAGAAATATATGCATTATCTGCCGGACGATGTGATTCTCCGGGCCTTCAAGGAACTGAATTATTCGCAATACCTTATCAAATCCGAAAGACTTGTTCCGCATAAATTTACTTTCTATTTTGCAGGTAAAGCAGACACTTTGCCTGTACTGAAAGGATTAAACTTCGACGAAAAGGATGCTTTTATCATCGAGAAGAATCAGCGGAACGATACGATTCATTATTGGGTAAAGGATTCCTTGCTCTTCAAACAGGATACGCTTGCCATGAGCCTGACTTATCTTTATACGGACACCTTAAATCAGCTAGTGCCCCGCACGGATACTTTGAACCTGGTTTCGAAACAGAAGTATAAGAAAGACGATCCGGAAAAGGAGAAGAAGAAAAAGAAGAAAAAGAAAGACGAAGAGGACGAACCGGAACCGACGAAATTCCTGCCGGTGAATGTCAGCGCGCCTTCATCAATGGATGTATATGGATATATCTCTCTTAACTTTGAAGAACCTATCGCCAGCTTTGACAGTGCGGCCATTCATCTGCGGCAGAAAGTGGATACGCTTTGGCAGGATATACCATTCGAGTTTGGACGGGATTCTCTGAATCAGAAGAAGTTTAATCTGTATTATGATTGGGAGCCGACTTTTGAATATGAGTTTGAAGTAGATTCTACAGCTTTCCACGGTATATACGGCTTGTTTACCGATAAGATAAAACAGGGATTCAAGGTACGTAGTGAAGATGAATATTTCACGCTTCATTTCAACGTGACAGGAGCTGATTCTCTGGCATTCGTCGAATTGCTTGATGCGCAAGACAAGGTAGTCCGTAAGCGGAGAGTGGAGAAGGATGGAATGGTTGATTTCTACTTCCTGAATCCGGGGAAATATGCAGCCAGACTGATTAACGACACGAATGGAAACGGAGAATGGGACACGGGAGACTTTGCGAAAGGTTTGCAACCGGAGGCAGTTTTCTATTATCCGACAATATTAGAGTATAAAGCGTTGTGGGATGTGACACAACCATGGGATATTCATGCGACCCCTGTAGATAAACAGAAACCGGATGAGCTTAAAAAACAAAAACCAGATGAAGACAAGAAGAAAAAAGATAGAAATAATCAGAACAGGCGCCGTTAGCTTTCGTCGTTGCTTGATTATCGGAACCGTGGCATTACTGATGGGAATTTTCGCCCTTCCCGCCAATGCCCAATGTGAGGCGAAGAACGAGGCGTTTCAAACCGGCGAACACGTGATGTACGATTTGTACTTCAACTGGAAGTTTGTCTGGGTGAAAGCCGGACTTGCCAGCCTGACGACCAATGCGACTACTTACCACTCGGAACCTGCTTTCCGGATGAACCTGCTCGCTTTGGGCAGTAAACGGGCGGATTTCTTTTTCAAGATGCGTGATACGCTGACTTGCGT
Source organism: Bacteroides sp. f07 (assembly GCF_042854785.1). NCBI lineage: Bacteria > Pseudomonadati > Bacteroidota > Bacteroidia > Bacteroidales > Bacteroidaceae > Bacteroides > Bacteroides sp. f07. The sequence continues at coordinate 351,585 of NZ_BAABXI010000002.1, forward strand.
GATTGGCGAGAAACTGGAACCGCGTTATTTCCGTAAAGGAGCCGAGGAAGGAAAACGATATACTGTGGATGAGGCTTGGTTCTCGTATAAGGACGGTCTTTGCTTTGTCAACCAGAAACGTACGTACCGGGATGGAGCGTTTGATGAATCGGAAGCAAGTGACAGTCGTTGTATATATGATATGTTGAGTATTTTGGCTCAGGCACGTTCTTACGACCCTGCAGATTATAAGGTGGGAGACAAAATCAAGTTCCCAATGGCTACGGGGCGTAAGGTGGAAGAGCAGACGCTTATCTATCGCGGAAAGGAAAATGTAAAAGCCGAGAATGGGGTTACTTATCGTTGCCTGATTTTCTCGTTAGTCGAATACGATAAGAAAGGGAAAGAAAAAGAAGTCATTACTTTCTTTGTGACGGATGACTTGAATCATCTTCCGGTTCGTCTGGATTTGTTCCTGAACTTTGGTTCGGCAAAGGCGTTCCTGAATGATGTTCGGGGAAATCGGCATCCGATGACTTCTATTGTTAAATAAGTAGAGAATTAGGTACGGATTTTGCGGATTACACAGTTTCAATTAAATAAAAAATGTGTAATCCGCGAAATTCATACCTAAATGGATAGCTTTACAATCTGCTTTAACTTCTCTTTTATTCTTCTACCTCAAAAGGAACTTTCTGATCTTTTCTGAATACGCTGGATTCGAAAGTTGCAATCAAATCCCCATTTTGATTGGTAATATCTACCTGATAGCAACCTGTGCTTCGTCCGATATAACGCTCGCGTGCTTCGGCATAAAGAGTATCGCCCGGTCCGCTGGCACGTACGAAGGTGATGGTGGATGAAAGTGAGAAAGCAAGTGTGCCATGTGAATTGGCAGCCGCAGCAAGTGCAAGGTCGGCCAACGTAAAGATGGCTCCGCCCTGTGTTCGTGCTCCTGCGTTCAGATGTTCGGGCTTTATTTCCAACTTGGCTTTGCTGTACCCTTTTCTTACTTCCAGCAGAACTATACCTGCGTTTTCGGCGAATACGTCATTCTTAAAAAACTCTTGTGGGGTCATCGTATTTATTGTTTTTCGGTATTTCTTCTGCAAATGTACCAAAATTGTCCCTTAATTGGATTATTTAGGTCGGTCTATTCTTTTTGAATGCACTATTTTTGCCATCAAGAAAATTAATCACTAACAAATAATCCCTGTATTATGAAAACAATTCTTAGCGCGTTAGGACTTTCCCTTTTGATCTTTACGAGTTGCGGTGGACAAAAAAAGGTTGAAGTAGACTTTATCCAGGACAACATCGACAACGCAGTGGCGCAAAACACGATTCAAACGGATATTATCGAGAAATCCGGTAAAATTCTGAATCCGAGAACCATCAACAAAGATGGTAGTATTTCTTATATACCTATTGATGACTGGTGTTCCGGCTTCTATCCCGGCACTATGTGGCTGACTTATAACCTGACCGGAGATCAGAAATGGTTGCCACTGGCCGAAAAATATACGGAAGCTCTCGACTCTGTAAAATATCTGAAATGGCATCATGACGTAGGATTCATGATTGGTTGCAGTTATCTGAACGGATACCGTCTGGCAGGTAAGAATGAATATAAGGATGTAGTGGTGGAAGCTGCCAAATCATTGTCTACGCGTTTCCGTCCGAATGCCGGTGTTATCCAGTCATGGGATGCCGATAGAGGATGGCAGGGAACACGCGGATGGAAATGTCCGGTGATTATTGATAATATGATGAATCTCGAACTGCTGTTTGAAGCAACTGCTTTCTCCGGTGATTCTACTTTTTATAACATTGCCGTGAAACATGCCGATACGACCATGGCACATCATTTCCGTCCGGACAACAGTTGTTATCATGTCGTAGACTATGATCCCGAAACCGGTGAAGTGCGCAAGAGACAAACTGCACAGGGATATGCTGACGAGTCGTCTTGGGCTCGCGGACAAGCATGGGCTCTTTACGGATATACTACCTGCTACCGCTATACGAAAGACAAGAAATATCTCGATCAGGCACAGAAAGTGTATAATTTCATCTTTAACAACAAGAACTTGCCGGAAGATCTCGTACCTTACTGGGACTACGATGCACCGAACATTCCGAATGAACCTCGTGACGCTTCCGCTGCTGCTTGTACAGCTTCTGCCCTTTACGAACTGGACGGCTATCTGCCGGGCAACCAATATAAGGAAACTGCTGATAAGATTATGACAAGCCTGGGCTCACCTGCTTATCGTGCAGAGGTAGGTACTAATGGCAACTTTATTTTGATGCACTCAGTTGGCAGTATTCCTCACGATCAGGAAATTGATGTTCCTCTGAACTATGCCGACTATTACTTCCTGGAAGCATTGATGCGCAAAAGAGACCTTGAAAAGAAATAAATCTCATTGATATGTACAGTGAACGGTAAATGATGAACATAGGCTTCTGTATATAGCTTGTCCATCGTTCACCGTTCATTTGTTTATCATCCTTACTATAAACTGTTTATCGTTAACTGTCATTATCATGAATAAACCTGTAAACCTTTTGGTAGGTGGGCTGACTTTGTTTGCAGCACAGGGTTGCAAAGCCCCGAAACAAGTAACAGTACAAGTTGAACATCCGAATATTATCTATGTATTTCCCGACCAATACCGTAACCAGGCGATGGGATTCTGGAATCAAGACGGATTCCGGGATAAAGTAAACTTTCAGGGCGACCCTGTTCATACTCCTAATCTGGATGCATTTGCCCGCGAATCCATGGTATTGTCTTCTGCGCAGAGCAACTGCCCGCTGAGTAGTCCTCATCGTGGAATGTTGTTGACCGGTATGTATCCCAACCGGAGCGGCGTGCCCTTGAACTGTAATTCTACACGTCCCATCAGCTTTTTGCGTGAAGATGCCGAATGTATCGGTGATGTATTCAGTAAAGCTGGTTATGACTGTGCTTATTTCGGAAAACTTCATGCCGACTTCCCGACTCCGAATGACCCCGAACATCCGGGACAATATGTAGAATCCAAACGTCCGGCATGGGATGCCTATACTCCGAAAGAACGTCGTCACGGATTTAACTACTGGTATTCTTACGGTACGTTTGATGAGCATAAGAATCCCCACTATTGGGATACGGACGGTAAGAGACATGACCCGAAAGAATGGTCTCCTTTGCACGAGTCGGGTAAGGTGGTTTCATATTTGAAAAATGAAGGTAACGTGCGCGATACGAAGAAACCTTTCTTTATCATGGTAGGAATGAACCCGCCTCATAGTCCGTATCGTTCTTTGGATGATTGTGAAGAACAGGATTTCAACCTTTACAAGAATAAGCCTTTGGATAGCCTGCTGGTTCGTCCGAATGTAGACCTGAAGATGGAAAAGGCGGAATCTGCCCGCTATTATTTTGCTTCCGTAACGGGGGTTGACCGTGCTTTCGGGCAGATTCTGGAAACGCTGAAAGAACTGGGACTGGATAAGAATACGGTTGTCATCTTCGCTTCCGACCATGGTGAAACGATGTGTAGCCAACGCACCGACGACCCGAAGAACTCGCCTTACTCCGAATCAATGAATATTCCGTTTATTGTGCGTTTCCCGGGTAAGATTCAACCGAGAGTAGACGACTTGTTGCTTTCATCACCGGATATTATGCCTACTGTGCTGGGCTTGTGTGGATTGGGTGATTCTATTCCTGCAGAAGTGCAAGGTCGTAACTTTGCCCCTCTCTTCTTCGATGAAAAGGCGGAAATTGTACGTCCGACGGGTGCGTTGTATATTCAGAACTTGGACGGTGAAAAGGACGAAAACGGTTTGGTACAGACTTATTTCCCTTCTTCGAGAGGTATCAAGACGGCACAATATACATTGGCTTTATATATTGACCGTAATACGAAACAGTTAAAGAAAAGTCTTCTGTTTGATGACTTGAACGATCCTTATCAGTTGCACAATCTCCCTTTGGAAGAAAATAAGGAAGTAGTGGAGCAACTTTATCGTGAAATGGGAGCCATGCTGAAGGAAATTAACGATCCTTGGTATACGGAAAAGATTCTGTCGGACAGGATTTCGTACTAATTGGAACCTACGTAGTTAAATGAAAATTAATATGCGATTGAATGAAAAATGCTTGTTTTATCATACTATTATTGCTTGGAAGCATTTCCTCTGCTTTTGCCCAATTCATTGGCTTTGAGGAGGAAGTGCCCGAAGCGTTCACAGTTTCCGGAAAAGGAGAAGTGAAGACATCTTCTCTCTTCTATAAGGAAGGAGAAAGCAGTTTGGAATGGGACTTTCAGCCCGGTTCTGCTTTGAATGTTCAAGTTTCCCCTTTATCGCTCAATGCGAAGAAAGAGAAGCTGTTTGGCATTACTTTGTGGATTTATAATGAGAAACCACAGCAGGATTCTATCCGTTTCGAGTTTCTGAATAAGGCGGGCGAAGTCTCTTATTGGTTCTCTTATCATTTGCAGGCAGCCGGTTGGCGTGCGTGCTGGATTTCTTTCGAGTATATGCAAGGAGAGAAAAAAGATAAGAATATCGTTGCTTATCGGTTGGTTGCTCCACAACGAAAAGGGCGTATTTTTCTTGACCGTCTGACATTTCCCGAGAAGAAGATGAATCTTCGTACTACTCCCGACCAACAGTTGCCGGCCAATAACGGTTTGTCCAATCGTGACCTCTGGCACTGGTGTCTCGTATGGAAATGGGAACAGCAATCATATGATATCCCGTTGGCATCCAAGCTGACCAGTCAGCAAAAGAAAGAGCTGAAGACCATCGAACAACGTCTGACTGACTTTTTAGAGGTGAAAAAAGCACCACAAGGACAGATTAACGCTGCCTATAAGACATTTGAGAAAGCCGGCATTACTCCGTCCGCCGCTGGTACGGGGTTTATTGGGGCACCTATCGTTGCTCCTGACGAGTTGAATAGAAAAAAGGGGGAGATGTCATGGAATGATATTGAAACCATGCTTTCCGGCTTTGCCTATGATATGTATTACAATCAGAATGAGACGTCGAAGAAGAATTACTTCACTGTGTTCGACTATGCCATTGACCAGGGATTTGCATTTGGTAGTGGCATGGGAACGAATCATCATTATGGCTATCAGATTCGTAAGATATATACCACTGCCTGGCTGATACGTGATGCGATTTATAAACATCCTCATCGGGATGCTTATCTGTCTACGTTGCGTTTTTGGGCGGCTTTGCAAGAAACTCGCCAGCCATGCTCTCCCTCACGTGATGAGTTGCTGGATTCATGGCATACGTTATTGATGGCGAAGTTCGTCTCCGCTATGATGTTTCCTGATGCAAGAGAACAGGAGCAAGCTTTGAGCGGTTTGTCCCGTTGGCTGTCTTCTTCCTTGCGTTATACGCCCGGAACGATTGGCGGTATAAAAGTGGACGGCACTACTTTCCATCACGGCGGTTTCTATCCGGGATATACTACCGGAGTACTGGCCACAGTAGGACAATTTATCGCTTTCACTAATGGAACGGGGTTTGAACTGACAGAAGATGCCCGTCAACATATGAAGTCGGCCTTTATTGCTATGCGCAATTATTGCAATCTTTATGAGTGGGGCATCGGCATCAGCGGTCGTCATCCTTTTGGTGGAAAAATGGGAAGTGACGATATAGAAGCGTTTGCCAACATTGCTTTGTCCGGCGACTTGTCCGGTCAGGGAAATACATTCGACCGTGGACTGGCTGCTGATTATTTGCGTCTCGTGCGTAACGGAGATACTCCGAATGCGCGTTTCTTTAAAAAAGAAGGTATCAAGCCTGCGCAGGCTCCGCAAGGATTCTTTGTTTATAATTATGGTTCGGCTGGTATTTTCCGCCGTGCGGATTGGATGGTGACGCTGAAAGGATATACGACCGATGTGTGGGGGGCTGAAATCTATACAAAAGATAACCGTTACGGACGTTATCAAAGCTATGGTTCGGTGCAGATTATGGGTAAGGGAAATCCCGTATCACGTGCCGGAAGCGGTTTTGTGCAGGAAGGATGGGATTGGAACCGTTTACCGGGTACAACGACTATTCATCTGCCTTTCGAGTTGCTGGATAGTCCGCTGAAAGGTACTACCATGGCTCATTCCAAGGAGAACTTCTCCGGTAGCAGTTCCTTGAATGGCACGAATGGCATGTTTGCCATGAAGTTAATGGAGCGTAATTTAGAGAACTTCACTCCTGATTTTGTAGCCCGTAAATCTGTATTTTGTTTTGATAACCGGATGATTTGCTTGGGAACGGGTATAACAAACAGTAATGCGGATTATTCTACGGAAACGACTCTTTTCCAGACAAAATACAATGGAGTGGATTCTAAAGTAGGAGAGGATAACTATTGGTTGCATGATGGTTATGATAATTATTATCATGTCGTGGACGGAACGGTTCGTTCGCAGGTGGCGGAACAGGAGTCACGCCATGAAAAGACCCGTGCGGTGACCAAAGGAAAATTCTCCTCGGCTTGGATAGAGCATGGTAAAGCTCCGAAGAATGGAACATATGAGTATATGGTGCTGATACAACCGTCTGCTTCTGATTTGGAAGAAGTGCGTAAAACTCCCGTGTATGAGGTCTTGCAACGCGACCGGGCAGCTCATGTGGTTTATGATAAAAAAACGGGTATTACGGCATACGCTGCTTTTGAAACTTACCAACCCGATGGTGACAAGCTGATTTCCGCTATTCCTGCGGAAACGATGTTAATGTATATGGGAGAATCGGATAAAGGTATCCGTCTGAGTGTATGTGACCCTAATTTGAATATCAAAGAGAAGGCTTATACGACGAAAGAACCGAGCCGTCCTATCTGTAAGGAGATACGCCTGAAGGGATACTGGACATTGACGGCTCCGATGGAAAATGTTCAATTGGAGCAACAGGGAGAGAATACCGTATTAATGGTGACCTGCCAACATGGACAACCTGTTGAAATGCTCCTGAATAAGAAGTGATTAGTGAATATAAAAGAGAAACTATTTTTAAAGGGTATTAGTTTACTGTATGTTTCTATGAAAAAAGAGAAGACCGGTTCGTGATGAGCCGGTCTTCTTTATTTTTTAGTCTGCACTGTAAAGTGCACTATTACTCGTCTTATTTATTCAGTCTCCATTCGAAACCGTCTTTCGTATCTTTAACCTCAAACCCGAGTGCAGTCAATGTATTGCGGATTTCATCGGAAGTAGCCCAGTCTTTATTGGCTTTTGCTTTCATACGCTGTTCCAGCAGCATATCTACCACCTTGTCGTAAGCAGCTTCACGTCCGTCGGAAGACCCTTTTTCCTCTTTCAGCCCCATGATGTCGAAACTGAACAGATGGAACGTTTCTTTCAGTTCTTTCAGGTCTTCGGCAGAAATCGTAGCATTTCCGGCGATGATATTGTTAATGATACGTGCGCCTTCGAAAAGCTGTGCGATGACGATAGGGGTATTCAGGTCATCGTTCATAGCTTCATAACATTTGGTACGCAGCTCTTTTACATTAATACCTTCTGAGGTTGCTGTCGCAGGAGTTATCTTTTCCAATGCGTCAATGGCTTCCATCAGACGTTGCAGCCCCTTTTCCGATGCTTGCAATGCTTCATTGCTGAAGTCAACCGTGCTGCGGTAATGAGCTTGCAGGATGAAGAAACGGATGGTCATCGGCGTGTAGGCTTGTGCCAATAACTTATGAGTACCGTTGAAGAATTCGTCCAGCGTAATGAAGTTGCCGAGTGATTTCCCCATCTTTGTACCGTTGATGGTTATCATGTTGTTGTGCATCCAGTAGTGAACCATGTCGTCACCTTGTGAGGCTACCGATTGTGCGATTTCACATTCGTGGTGCGGGAAAATCAAGTCCATTCCTCCACCGTGGATGTCGAAGTGTTCGCCCAGATACTTGCGTCCCATAGCGGTACATTCGGCGTGCCATCCGGGGAAACCGTCGCTCCAGGGAGACGGCCAGCGCATGATATGTTCCGGTTGTGCCTTTTTCCAAAGAGCGAAGTCGGCAGGATTACGCTTTTCGCTTTGTCCGTCAAGGTCGCGGGTGGTATTCAGCACATCGTCCAGATTGCGTCCGGACAGTTTACCGTAGTGATGGTCTTTATTATATTTGGCTACATCGAAGTAGACGGAGCCTTCGCTTTCGTAAGCGTATCCGGCATCCAGAATCTTCTGTACCAGTTGGATTTGTTCGATGATATGGCCCGATGCATGCGGCTCGATGCTCGGAGAAAGCACATTGAGCGCTTCCATTGCTTTATGGTAGCGGTTCAGGTAATACTGAACGACTTCCATCGGCTCCAGTTCTTCCAGGCGGGCTTTCTTGGCAATTTTATCTTCTCCTTCGTCAGCATCATGTTCCAAATGGCCAACGTCGGTAATATTGCGTACATAACGTACTTTATATCCTAGATGAGTGAGATAGCGGAAGAGTACGTCAAAGGTTATGGCTGGACGGGCGTGTCCCAAATGTGCATCACCGTAAACAGTCGGCCCGCACACATACATACCTACATGAGGTGTGTGGAGCGGTACGAATAACTCTTTCTTTCTATCTAACGTGTTGTAAATGGTAAGTTGATGTTCCATAACATTTTATATTTGTTCTATTGGAACTGCAAAGTTAGTATAAAATCTGAATATGCGCCCTATTGTTGATAGAGAAACTTGTCAATAGCTTCGGCCACACCGTCTTCCTCATTGCTTGAAGTGATATAATCCGCCGCTTTTTTCACCGGTTCCTGTGCATTGCCCATGGCAATGCCTAGTCCTGCAAACTTTATCATGGACAGGTCGTTGTAACCGTCGCCTATTGCTATGACTTCTTCGCGTTCTATTCCTGTCTCTTTTAATAAAACGCCAAGAGACAGAGCTTTGTCGATTCCCTGCGGGACTAATTCGAGAAAATAAGGCTCTGAACGGAATACATTAATGCGTCCTTGCAGCTGGAGACAAAGTTCGGCTTCCAGGGGAATGAGCTTGTCGGCATCTCCCACAATCAGGCATTTGGCTACCGGAAGCGTGATGTCTGTCAGAAAATCGTTTGTTTCCCTGATTGCCATTTTATTAAGGAAAGCCTCTTTCTGCACATATGGGTCTTGGGAATTCTCGGTAACGATTTCTGCTCCGTCGTAAGTTAGTATGCTGAGATGGTGGGTGCGGGCACATTCATAAAGTACCGGAACGACATCATTCGGCAATACATTTTCGTAAATCATTTCTTGTGTTTCCCAGTTGATGATTTCCCCTCCGTTATAGGACAGGATGAACCCGCCGAACTCATTCATACGCAGTTCATTGGCAAGCGGTACAATGCCATAAGTAGGCCGTCCGGAAGCGAGTACCAAGCGGACACCTTGTTCTTGTACACGTATCAGCGTCTCCTTGTTGCGGGGAGTAATTTCTTTCTTGGAATTGGTGAGTGTGCCGTCAAGGTCGAGCACGATAAGTTTGTATTTCATGTAGTGTCATTTTGTGTGCAAAGATAGGAGAAAAATGTATTGCTGCAAGATGTGTGTAGGTAAAGATGTGACTTTTATGCTTTCTGCCTGATTTTTATTTCAACAAATCCGCCCACTGTTCATTACTTAATGCAGGCAGTGCGTCACTGTCGGTGATGAATGTTTCCGCCAGTCTCCGCTTATCTTCCTGTAGCTGGAGGATTTTTTCCTCAATGCTGTTCTGTGTAATAAAGCGATAAGCAATGACTTGTTTGTCCTGCCCGATGCGGTGTGCCCGGGCGATGGCTTGTGCTTCGGCGGCAGGGTTCCACCACGGGTCGATGATAAATACATAATCGGCTTGTGTCAGGTTAAGACCTACTCCGCCGGCTTTCAAGGAAATAAGAAATGCCTGAACGTCATTTTGTTCGGTGAAATGGGCTATTTCTGAAGGACGGTTGTTGGTAGAGCCGGTCAGTAAGGCGTATTTCCAACCTTTTTGTCGGAATATCTCGGCCAGTATCTCCAGATGCTTGACAAACGATGAGAAAATGAGCACTTTGTGTCCTTCGCTTCGCAGTGTGTCGAAGGTCTCGATGATTTGTTCCGTTTTTCCGGATACTCCGTTAAATTCCGGAAAGATAAGTTGCGGATGGCAAGCCAGTTGGCGGAGACGCAGGATACCGTTCAAGATGCTGAATGTATGGAATCTGTCTCTGCTCTCTGGTTGTTGGAGTAATATATTGCGCAGGCTGTTTTTCTCTTGTTCATACCATCCTTCCTGCTTTTCAGACATATCGCAATAGATTGTTTCTTCGGTGAGCGGAGGAAGTTCCGGGGCCACTTCGCTTTTGCTTCTTCGAAGGATAAACGGAGCGATTAACTGTTGCAGCCTTTTCTCCATGCGGATATTCCCTTGTCGGATCGGAATGATAAACTGTTTGTGGAAAGCACTTTCTTCTCCCAATAAGTCCGGTTGCAGGAAACGGAACTGTGCCCACAAATCTTTGAGTGAGTTCTCGATAGGCGTACCGGTAAGTGCGATCCGGTGTTTGCTTTGCAGTTGGATAACCGAACGGAATGTAAGTGAATCATTATTCTTGATATTCTGGCTCTCATCAAGTACGATGTATTCGAATGTGTAGGAGCGGAGTGTATCTATATTGTTCCTCATCATTCCGTAAGTCGTGAATATCAGATGGAAACGTTTGAAGAACTTTTCCGGATGTCCTTTGGGAAACGCCGTACCGCTATTATATTCGGCTACCGAAAGAGTGGTGAAACGTTTGGCCTCTCTCCGCCAGTTGTGGAGTAGGGAAGTGGGGACAACAATCAGCGTGGCGGGTTTGCGGGAGTTTCTTCCATATTTCTGTCTGCGGTCTTCTTCTCTGGGTATATTTTTCTCCCTGATTTCCCGTGCGTCCGGCAGTAATTCATCTTCCGAAGAGAATGAGAATAAGGAGAATTGTCCCTCGGCGTCTGCTGTCTGCTTTTGGGCAAGATGGTCGTCGGAAGTGGAAAGTGCTGCCGGAACCATTTCCGAATGACCGGCTGCTTCGGGAACGGCAGGCTTGTATATATACTGTAGGAGTGTCAGCGTCTGGAGTGTCTTTCCAAGTCCCATATCGTCTGCCAGGCATCCGCCGAATCCTAGCTTGTTCAACTGTACCATCCATGAGAATCCTTTCTGCTGATAGGGGCGTAGTTGCGCCTTCAGCCCTTGAGGAACGGCAATATTGCGTATCTCTTTTTTGAAAGTCAGGTATTTAGGACTGTTTTCTTCCAAGGCAGATTGTACGGCACCGACAAAAGTCGGTTTCAGGCGAATTCCGGTCTCTGTTTGAGTGCCCAGTTCCAATAGGTTTCCGTATTTGCTGAACCATTCTTCCGGTAAGAGAATCATGCGTCCGTCCGGCAGCAGAAACTCTCTCTTCTCTTCGAGGATATGCTTGCGGAAGCGTGAGAAGGGGATACGCAGATTACCGATGACTACGGTGATATGCAGTTCGAACCAGTCCGGTTCGTTATCACAACTTTGTTCAATATGAATCTCGTCCAGACAGTAAGGAATATTCCCCATATTTCCGGTCAGCAGGAAAGACTGTTGGAGCATTCTCCGGTATTTGCCTATCCATTCGGTGATGGTCTTTTCGGGGGCATCGGGGGATAGCTTGAAGTGGACGTCACTGATTCGTTGCAATCCCGAATCGGTTAACAACCGGAGCTTTTCTTCTTCAGCAATGATATCCCGCCGGAAAAAGAAGATTTCACCGGAGTCTTTCCGGTAAATGATTTTCTTCATTTCGGTCACTGTATCGGGAGTGAATAACTGGTCGCCGTAACGGAAGCCGAGCCGCAACATCTGCTCGTCATAAATGGTAGCTTCAAGTGACAGGAGAGCCTCGCACGTATGTATTTCTTCAACGATGTTCAATCCTTGAGTCGTAATTTCATGATAGCGTGCTATCGGAATGACAATGTTGTCGATATATTTCTCGATCTGGGAGGCGGGGACACTAATCTTCTTTTTCTTGGTAAAAGGCAGGATGCGTGTACTCTCAATATGTGGGAAGAAGTATAGCTCCATTCCCAATAAAAGGATTGCCGGAGAGGAAGTCAGCACGATAACAGGTTTCTGCTCGCTTAAAGAAAGCGGTTGTCCGTCATAATAGCATTGCAATTGGTAACGGAAGTTAATTTCATCAGCAAGAAACGTAAAATGAATTTCCACATCGTGAGGATGGATATGATAGGCATGATGGGCATATAGCAGTTTGCTGCCGGCTTGTTTCTGATAAAGAGGCAGGTTATGGTAACGTATCAATGTCAGCATCTCTTGCAACTTTTTCTCGATGAATGGGCGGATATTGTTCTTGACCCGTTCCGGATCTTCGGATAGCTTGCGTAGAAAGCGGGATACTGCTTTCTCACGCGAATAGATTCCCATCAGATATTTTTCCGTGTAATGGGAAGCGATGTCGATAGCTTGCCGTTCCGCTTCGCTCATACGGCAGATTGCTTCGGGGGAAGCATGGAAGGCTTGCTCTATGAGTTGCCATGTACCGTCGTCAGATTTCTCTGCACTGTAAGGAATCAGCAGTGTACCAAACGTAGGATGTTCGGCTAAAACGATGATAACTTGTCCGGTAGTTGCTTTCTCTTTCATTCTCTCTGCACTTTAACCAACAAAGATACGGGAAAATCCTTAATTTTGCAGCATGATGGAAGAAAACAAACGAGTATTGTTAGGAATGAGTGGTGGCACGGACAGCTCCGTGGCTGCTATGCGGTTGCTGGATGCCGGATATGAGGTGATCGGAGTTACTTTTCGTTTTTATGAACTGAATGACTCGACCGAGTATTTGGAGGACGCCCGCGCTCTGGCGGAGCGTTTGGGAATCCGTCATATTACGTATGATGCCCGTGAGGTATTCCGTGAACAGATTATCGAGTATTTTGTGCGTGAATATATGGTGGGACATACTCCTGTGCCCTGCACGTTGTGCAACAACTGTCTGAAATGGCCGCTTCTTTCGAAAATTGCCGATGAAATGGGCATTTTTTATATTGCAACGGGGCATTATGTTCGGAAAGTAAAGGTGGATGGTACCTACTACATAACTTATGCTGCCGACGCGGATAAAGATCAGACTTTTTTCTTATGGGGACTTAAACAGGATATCCTTCAGAGAATGTTACTTCCGATGGGAGATATAACCAAAGTGGAAGCACGTGCTTTTGCTTCTGAACGGGGATTTCAGAAAGTTGCGGTGAAAAAGGATAGTTTAGGCGTTTGCTTTTGTCCGATGGATTATCGGAGCTTTCTGAAAAACTGGTTGGTCAGGAATGGTCAGACGTTGGTCAGGAATGGTCAGATGTTAGTCGGAAATGGTCAGCCATGGTCAGAAATGGTCAGACGTGGAAGATTCGTCGATGAAAAGGGAGCTTTTATTGCTTGGCACGAAGGTTATCCTTTTTATACTGTCGGACAGCGGCGTGGTTTGGGGATTCATTTGAATCGCCCCGTTTTTGTGAAGGAAATCCGTCCTGAGAAGAATGAAGTGGTGCTCGCGTCCCTGCAGGCTTTAGAGAAAACGAAGATGTTTCTTAAAGATTGGAATATAGTTAGTCGGGAACGTCTGTTGGGGCATACCGATGTTATTGTGAAAATCCGCTATCGGAAACAGGAAAACCATTGTACAGTGACGGTTACATCTGATAATCTTCTGTATGTACAACTTCACGAACCCTTGACGGCTATTGCTCCTGGACAAGCTGCTGCGTTTTATAAAGATGGTTTGTTGTTGGGTGGTGGAATTATTATGGAATAATCATCAACGAAGAATCAGAGCATATAGTTCCGTGATTTGTTCCATGGGGTGAAACTGTTTGTTTCTCGGTGTGAAACTATTTGTTTCTCGGTGTGAAACAGAGTGTTTCAAGCAGTGAAACAAATAGTTTCAAGTATGTGAATAAATTTATTCGGATGGTTTTACTTGTTGTTCAATGCGAGCATTGCTTCAATATATTCGCGTGTATTGCTTAGTCTGGGTACTTTGTGCTGTCCGCCTAATTTGCCTTTCTGTGCCAGCCAGTCATGAAACAATTCCGGGCGCGCCACGATGACTTCCAATGGCTGCAATGCAATGTCTTTCCAGCGTTTCGCTTCATAGTCCGAATTTACTTCTTTCAATGTGGCATCAAGTATTGCGGCGAATTTATCTACGGAATCCGGCATTTTGGCAAATTCTATCAGCCATTGGTGACGGCATTTTGCGTGCTCATCCATGAATACCGGTGCGGCGGAATATTCACTCACCTGTGCTCCGGTCTCAGCGCAAGCTTTTGCCAGGCCTTTTTCAGCGTTATCTACAATCAGTTCTTCGCCGAAAGCATTAATGAAATGTTTCGTCCGTCCTGTGATAACGAACTTATAAGGGTTCTTGCTTGTAAACTTCACTGTATCTCCGATCATATATCTCCATAATCCGCAGGAAGTAGAAATCACCATTGCGTAATTCTTGTCCAACTCTACCTCTTCAAGGCAATATGCCCGCGGATTCTCTTTTCCAACTTCCTCCAACGGAACAAATTCATAGAAGATTCCGTAGTCAATCATCAATAACATAGAAGGGTCGGAAAGGTCATTCTGTGTGCCGAAATATCCTTCGGAAGCATTGTAAGTCTCTACATAGTGCATCTTCGGTGAATGAATCACCTGCTTGTACTGCTCGCGATAAGGTGTGAAGGCTACTCCGCCGTGGAAGAACACTTCCAGATTGGGCCATACTTCCTCTAATGTCCGTTTTCCGGTTTTCTCAAGAACTCGTTTGATAAGCACTAGCATCCAGGACGGTACGCCGGACAAACTGGTTACATTTACCGGAATGGTACTGTTGGCAATTGCTTCTATTTTCGTTTCCCATTCGCTCATCAAAGCAATCTTCTTGCTTGGCACGCGGACGAAATTAATAAGCGGGTTTACATTTTGGATTAGAATAGCTGATAAATCTCCAACCAGGCTATGACTGGAATTAAGGTTCGGACTGTGGCTGCCGCCCAGAATCAATCCCTTGCCGGAAAAAAAGTGGCTGTCCGGATTGATACGGAAATAAAGAGCCGCGGCATCTTTGCCACCTCTGTAATGAATATCCTCCAAGGCTTCCTTGCTGACGGGAAGAAACTTACTTTTATCATTAGTCGTACCGGATGATTTGGCGAACCAGCGTATTTCCGACGGCCAAAGCAGGTTTTGTTCTCCTGCCCGCAAACGTTCCACATAGGGCTTAATTTCTTCATAAGTCTGAATGGGAAGGCGTTTTCTGAAATCTTCATAGCTGCGGATAGAGGAGTAGTCGTACTTTTTCCCCCATTCAGTCCGTGCAGCCTGCTGCACCAAGCGATTCAATACACGATGTTGAATCTCACTTGCCTGAGTAGCATATAGATCTATTTGTTTTAAACGGGAGTCAAAAGTCTTACTAATAATTTTTGTAATATTCATTTCTGCTTTAACATAATAATGTTTAGTCGTGCAAAAGTAACTTATTTATCTTTTTTTTCTATCTTTACGACGGAAATAATCGTTAAAATTGACGAGTTTACTAGAATCCCCGAGTTTTTGACTAAAAAATGCGACAATGAGAATCGGAATCTTAACCTCAGGCGGGGACTGCCCCGGTATTAATGCCACCATTCGTGGCGTGTGTAAGACAGCCATCAATTATTATGGGATGGAAGTGATTGGTATTCACAGCGGCTTTCAGGGGTTGCTGACGAAAGACGTCGAGTCTTTTACGGATAAATCATTGTCTGGTTTGCTGAATCTTGGCGGGACGATGTTGGGCACTTCTCGTGAAAAGCCCTTTAAAAAAGGGGGAGTTATCTCGGATGTTGACAAACCGGCACTGATTCTTCAGAATATTAAGGAGATGGGGCTGGATTGTGTAGTCTGCATCGGGGGAAACGGAACGCAGAAGACTGCTGCCAAGTTTGCCGCGATGGGCGTGAATATAGTATCAGTCCCGAAAACCATTGATAATGACATTTGGGGGACGGATATCTCTTTCGGATTCGATTCGGCTGTAAGCATCGCTACGGATGCCATCGACCGTCTGCATTCTACTGCCAGTTCCCATAAAAGGGTGATGGTGATTGAAGTGATGGGGCATAAAGCCGGGTGGATAGCTTTGTATTCCGGTATGGCGGGTGGGGGAGACGTTATCCTTGTCCCTGAAATCCCTTATAGCATAAAGAATATTGGCAATACAATTCTGGAAAGACTGAAAAAGGGGAAGCCTTATTCTATTGTAGTAGTAGCCGAAGGGATTCAGACAGACGGCCGTAAACGTGCTGCAGAATATATTGCACAGGAGATTGAATATGAAACCGGAATTGAGACTCGTGAAACTGTATTGGGGTATATCCAGCGCGGCGGTTCGCCTACTCCTTTCGACCGGAATCTGTCGACCCGTATGGGCGGTCATGCAACGGAACTGATTGCTAATGGGGAATTTGGACGTATGGTCGCTTTGAACGGAGACAATATTTCGTCTATCCCTCTCGAGGAAGTCGCGGGGAAATTAAAACTAGTTACTGAAGATCACGATCTTGTGATTCAGGGGCGCCGTATGGGGATTTGCTTTGGTTAGATTCCGTAAATGATTATGCCATAGCTGTTTCGCTGTCGGCAGGCAGGCTCTCTTTTGATATGTTTTCAAGTTCCGTCTCGGAGTCTGTATCCGTTTCGGCTTCAGATTCATCTGTCATTGCCGATTGTGATGTTTTTGACTCGTTAATGGTCGTAATGAATACCGGGTCTTTCACTTTCTTGATAGCCATCTGGGCGGCATTCTGCTGAGACTCTTTTTTTGAATATCCGGTACCTGTCCCGGCAGGAAGCCCTTCAATGCGTATTTCTGTCTGGAATACTGGATTGCTGTCTTTATCAAGGAATTGTTCTATTAACTCAAAAGAAACTTCCATCTTACTTTTCTGGCTCCATTCGATTAACTTGGATTTGAAGTTAACCTCCTTACGGGATATTTTATCCAGGTCGATGTAACGGTTGATGATTCGTTGCTCCATAAACTGTTTGCAACGTTCATACCCCTGATCCAGATAAATGGCTCCGATAAATGCTTCAAAAGCATTTCCGTACATATAACTGTTGTGAGAAGAAGAGCGGGTAGAATACTTTATGAGTTTATCCAAACCAATCTCGACAGCCAACTTGTTCAGAGTCTCCCGTTGTACAATCTTGGAACGGGTATTTGTCAGAAAACCTTCCCGTTTTCCTTCAAAACGCTTGTAGACAATATCTCCCACGATGGCGTCAAGGATGGCGTCACCGAGAAATTCCAGTCGCTCATTATTCAAAGGACGTCCTTTTTCCGAGCGGACAGAAGTTGATTTGTGCAGAAGGGCCTGCTCGTAAAGCCGGATATTACGCGGGTAGAACCCGAGTATCCGGTAAAAACAAAGATAAGACTCTCTGTCCTTGCGGAACAGGAGCCTTATCTTATCTATTTGGTTACGTAACACGATATTACTCAGCGTATTTCTTGAAGATAACGCACGCATTGTGACCGCCGAATCCAAATGTGTTGGACAAGGCAACATTAACTTCGCGTTTCTGTGCTTTGTTGAACGTGAAATTAAGGTTATAGTCGATATTCTCGTCGTTGTCACCTTCTTCGTGGTTGATAGTCGGAGGAACAATACCGTTCTTGATGGCAAGGATACTTGCAATAGATTCTACCGCACCGGCAGCACCCAGCAAATGGCCTGTCATTGATTTTGTTGAACTGATATTCAATTCGAACGCATGGTCACCGAATACTTCCTTAATCGCTTTTGCTTCTGAAATATCACCTACCGGAGTAGATGTACCGTGTACATTGATGTAATCTACTTCTTTCGGATCCATTTCTGCATCTTCCAGTGCATTTCTCATCACCAGTTTAGCTCCCAGACCTTCCGGATGAGAAGCAGTCAAGTGATGTGCATCAGCAGACATACCTACACCGGCAACTTCTGCGTAGATTTTTGCACCACGTGCCTTAGCATGTTCCAACTCTTCCAGAATCAGACAGCCGCCGCCTTCACCCATTACGAAACCGTCACGGCTTGCGCTGAACGGACGTGAAGCTTTGGAAGCCTCGTCGTTGCGGGTTGACAGAGCATGCATAGCGTTGAATCCACCCACACCTGCAGGGAAAATAGCTGCTTCCGAACCACCGGATATAATCACATTTGCTTTGCCCAGACGAATCAGGTTGAAAGCATCTGCAATAGCATTGGTAGAAGTAGCACATGCTGAACAAGTCGCATAATTAGGACCGTGGAAACCATACATGATAGAAATCTGTCCGGCAGCGATATCCGAAATCATCTTTGGAATGAAGAACGGATTAAACTTCGGACCCATTTCCTGACGAGTATAGTAGTTGCCCACTTCCTCTTCAAATGTATGTATACCACCAATACCGGCGCCGAAAATAACACCGATTTTGTTCAAGTCTTCTTTCTCTGTGTCAAGACCGGAGTCTGCTACCGCTTCTTTGGCAACAGCGATGGCGTACTGAGTGTACAAATCCATTTTTCTTGCTTCTTTGCGGTCGATGTATTTTGTTGCATCGAAGTTCTTCACTTCGCATGCGAATTGGGTCTTGAAAAGCGACGCATCAAAATGAGTAATAGGTCCTGCTCCACTAACCCCGTTCACAATGTTTTCCCAAAATTCGGGAACGCTGTTGCCAACGGGAGTAATGGCGCCAAGACCTGTTACTACCACTCTTTTTAATTCCATATTGATGAAATCGAATTACTTAGCGTGTTCTTCGATATAAGATACAGCATCACCTACAGTACCAATCTTTTCTGCTTGGTCATCAGGAATAGAGATACCGAATTCTTTTTCGAATTCCATGATAAGTTCTACAGTGTCAAGAGAATCTGCTCCCAGGTCGTTAGTGAAGCTTGCTTCGGTTGTAACTTCTGATTCTTCAACGCCTAATTTATCAACGATAATCGCTTTTACTCTTGATGCAATTTCAGACATAACTTTAAGTTTTTAATTAATAATTAGTTTTATTTCTTTAAATTTGCGGTGCAAAGGAATGAATATTTATCGTTTTGCGCAAATATTTGACTAAATAAATGCAAAGTTTTGCACATTTTTCACTGTTTTGTGCATCGAATTTGAGAGTTATGAAGAAAAACATCGCAATTTTCGCTTCCGGTTCCGGCTCTAATGCCGAGAATATAATCCGGTATTTCC
The DNA here is from genome assembly GCF_042854785.1 of Bacteroides sp. f07. Lineage (NCBI taxonomy): Bacteria > Pseudomonadati > Bacteroidota > Bacteroidia > Bacteroidales > Bacteroidaceae > Bacteroides > Bacteroides sp. f07. The sequence goes on from NZ_BAABXI010000002.1 coordinate 370,821, forward strand.
AGAAGAACGATTCCGTTCAGGTTTCGTTGGTACTTTCTAATAAGAGTGATGCCTATGTTTTAGAACGTGCGCATCGCCTGGGAGTGCCCTGTAACGTGTTTCCAAAGGAAGATTGGATAGCCGGAGACGAAATTCTGGCTGTATTGCAAGAGTTCCGCATTGATTTAATCGTGCTGGCAGGCTTTCTGATTCGTGTACCGGATTTGCTTTTGTATGCTTATCCCGATAAAATTATAAATATACATCCGGCTCTTCTGCCTAAATATGGTGGAAAAGGAATGTATGGCGATCGTGTTCATCAGGCAGTGGTAGCCGCCGGTGAAAAAGAAAGCGGCATCACTATACATTATATTAATGAGCATTATGATAAAGGGGACACAATCTTTCAGGCTGTCTGTCCCATATTTCCGACAGATTCTCCTGATGATGTGGCAAAGAAAATACATGCTTTGGAGTATGAGCACTTTCCTTTGGTCATAGAAAAACTGTTGAATGAGAAATAAAGATAAGGTAAGAGGGAATAAGGTGCTGCTTATTCCTTATACTTAATAGTATATGCTTTTTCCTCTCTTCTTAACGGATAATCTCCACGCAAAGTCTCAAACAGTTCCGGGTGGGCTTTCAATCGCTTGCTGTCTTCGACGGGATTATATATTTGAAGGATGGCATCTTCGTGGCTTTTTGCGTAGATGACAGGGCTAGCTGGTGTTGGTGCATTGATTTCATAATCTCCATCTATTTGGAAGAATTTGCATATGGCGTCTAGTGACATACGTGTTGCATTTGCTTTCCCGTCAGCGGAGTAGCCGGCAATGTGTGGGGTGCCGATAATGACTTTCTCCAGCAGTTCGCGATTAATTTCCGGTTCGTGTTCCCAGACATCGATAATGGCATCCGAAATAACCTGACTGTGCAGAGCGTTCAGAAGGGACTCTGTCTCAATAACTTCTCCACGGGACGTATTAATGATGAGAGGTTTTCGTTTTAGTGAACGAAAAAAGTTTTCGTCTGCCAAATGGAATGTTTTATATTCCCCTTCCTTATATAAAGGTACGTGAAAGGTAATGATGTCACATTCTTCCGCAATCTTATTTAAAGAGGTGAAAGATTCGCTTCCTTCTTTCTCTTCCCGTGGTAAGTCGTTCTGCAAAACGCGCATACCAAAGTCTTGTGCGATTTTTGCCACCTTGCTTCCTACATTGCCTACCCCTATGATTCCTATAGTCAACTCATCTAACTTTTTATTCCTGATAGACTTCCATACAAGAAGCGATGATTGTATATATTGAGCAACAGAAGCCGAATTACATCCCGGTGCATTCGTCCATTTTATGTCTGCCCGCTTGCAATAGTCCGTATCGATATGGTCGAAACCTATGGTTGCTGTGGCTATAAACTTTACCCGGCTACCCTCTAGTAATTCCCGGTTGCAATGCGTGCGGGTGCGGACAATCAGCGCATCTGCGTTCCGTACTAGTTCTGGTGTGAAATCCTTTCCCGGCGCATAAATTACCTCATCGGCTATTCCCTGAACCGCTTCTTTTATAAAAGGAATCTTGTTATCTATAATAATTTTCATATACAATTCATCTTTAATATCCACAAAGGTAGCAAATAAAAAAGTAAGAAACGGTTGCTTGTCTGAAAAATATTACATAGATTTGCCCTATTATATATCTATAAGCTAGTTAAGATTATGACATTTAGTAACCTTTGCAACGAGATTTTTTGGAAATCGACTAATGATTACCATGTAACGGATAGTGTGGATGCTCAGATGAACAATCCTTACGAGTTGAAGTCGATAGAGTATTATTTATACCTGAAGAATTGGATCGATGCCGTTCAATGGCATTTCGAAGATATTATCCGTGACCCTCAGATTGATCCTGTGGAAGCACTGGCTTTGAAGAGAAGAATTGATAAGTCCAATCAGGATCGTACAGACTTGGTTGAACTGATAGACAGCTATTTTTTGGATAAATATAAAACCGTCAAACCACTTTCTGATGCAACTATCAATACGGAGAGTCCTGCATGGGCAATCGACCGCCTTTCTATTCTTGCGTTGAAAATTTACCACATGCAGCAGGAAGTGGAACGTATGGATACTACCGAGGAACACCGTACGCAGTGTCAGGCCAAACTGAATATCCTGTTGGAGCAGCAGAAAGACCTGTCTTCCGCTATCGAGCAATTGCTGACCGACATCGAATCCGGAAGAAAGTACATGAAAGTATATAAACAGATGAAAATGTATAACGACCCGGCTTTGAATCCGGTGCTTTATGCAAAAAAATAACAAATGGCGCGTATTCTCATTATCCGATTTTCAGCCCTTGGCGATGTAGCTATGACGATACCTGTGATACATTCGCTTGCTGTGCAATATCCGCAGCATGAAATCACAGTGTTGAGCCGTGCTGTGTGGCAGCCGCTTTTTCAAGGTTTGCCTGAGAATGTGAATTTTATCGGAGCTGATTTGACAGGCAAGCATAAAGGGTTGTGGGGATTGAATGGCCTTTATTCGGAACTGAAAAAGATACGTTTCGATTACGTAGCTGACTTTCATCATGTGCTCCGGTCAAAATATTTGTGTCTGCGGTTCCGCCTTGCCAATATACCGGTAGCTTCCATTTGCAAAGGGAGAGCCGGTAAAAAGAAACTGGTTCGCCGTCGTCATAAAGTGATGGAGAATCAGAAAAGTTCTTTCCGTCGCTATGCTGATGTACTGGAAAAACTTGGTCTCTCGGTTTTGTTGAACTTCTCTTCTATTTATGGAGAGGGGAAAGGAAATTTTGCGGAAATAGAACCTGTTACCGGCCCGAAAGAAAATCAGAAATGGATTGGTATCGCTCCTTTTGCTAAACATATCGGTAAAATTTATCCGTTGGAATTGCAAGAACGGGTCGTTGCCCATTTTGCCGCTAATCCAGGGGTGAAGGTGTTTTTGTTTGGCGGTGGAAAAAAAGAGCAGGAAGTCTTTGATTCTTGGATTGCCAAATATCCTACTGTCGTTTCCATGATAGGTAAGCTGAATATGCGTACGGAATTGAATCTGATGAGTCATTTGGATGTGATGCTTTCGATGGATTCTGCCAATATGCATTTGGCATCTTTGGTTAATATTCCTGTGGTTTCCGTTTGGGGGGCAACTCATCCTTATGCTGGATTTATGGGTTGGAAGCAATTGCCGGTCAATACTGTGCAACTCGATTTGTTATGTCGTCCCTGTTCGGTGTATGGACAGAAACCTTGCTGGCGAGGAGATTATGCTTGCTTGAGGGAGATAAAGCCTGAACAGGTGATTGCGAAGATTGAAGGGATAATTGGTTGATAATAAAAAAGAATTAAAATGCAGAAGGATTTGTTAGAAGATGAATGTAAATTTTCGATTCTCATTCCCACATGGAATAATTTAGATTATCTCAAATTATGTATTGAGAGTATAAATAAAAATTCGGTATATAAACATCAGATTCTAATTCATGTAAATGAAGGTAGGGATGGTACGCTTGCGTGGATACGGCAGAATGAATATGAACATACTTATAGTGAGAATAATATCGGGGTTTGTTGGGCATTAAATGGACTACGTCCTTTGGTAAAGACCAATTATATTTTGTATATGAATGATGATATGTATGTATGTCCGGGCTGGGATGCTGCTTTGTGGAACGAAATTCAGGTCTTGCCGGATAATAAATTTTTCTTTTCATCTACTTTAATTCAGCCTCGTCCTTTTTTTTGTAAAAGTGTGATAGCGCCTGCTAATTTTGGAGAAAGTGTGGAGACATTTAATGAAGAAGAGCTATTGAGTAAGTTTCAGTTACTGCCTCATTTAGACTGGCTGGGAGCTACTTGGCCGCCTAATGTTGTGCATCGGGATATTTGGGATTTGGTCGGTGGGTATAGTGTTGAGTTTTCACCGGGAATGTATAGTGATCCGGATTTCTCTGCGAAACTTTGGATGGCGGGTGTGCGTTTGTTTAAGGGAGTATCTGCAAGTCGGGTGTATCATTTTGAAGCCCGTTCAACAGGTCGGGTTAGAAAGAATGATGGTAGCATGCAGTTCTTGTTAAAATGGGGAATTACTTCGGCTTCTTTTATGCGGAATATTCTTAAGCGAGGTGAACGTTTTGATGAAAATGCCATAGAAAAGATAGATAGTCTGACTTTAAATAAAGATATAGTTCGTAGCCGGTTAAAAAGAGTCTTATGCTTATTTAAGAAAAGTCCGCATTCAAAAAAAATATGGGAAAAATAAATTAGGATAATTATGCATTTAGGAGTAATTTTGCCTCATACGAAACTTTATGGTGGAGTGAAGCGCTTTTTGGAATTAGGGAATATTTTTATAGAGTTGGGCCATACTTTCACTGTTTATACAGTAGAAGGAAAATCTCCGTCTTGGTATGATTTTAAAGGAGAAACAAAGAACTTTGCAGCTCTGCAGAAAGATGATATTGATGCATTGTTTACAACGGAGGTAAAATTTCTGGAACAGTTGACTACTGCTAATACCAAAAGGAAGATTTTTTATCACGTCAGGATGACGGAAAAACTTCGGAAAGCTTTAAAATATTCAGATATTGAGGTTTTTGCGTGCTCTACTAATATCTACTTATATGATAAGAAGAAATATGGTATTGAAGCCTTCAAGGCGTTGGGTGGGGTAAATGTTTCAAATTATCAGGAAAAAACAGACTATTCTGTTGAGGGGCGTCCTTTTTGTGTTATGGCTTATGGACGCTTGGCGGAGAGGGTTAAAGGTACAAAGTATGTTGTTAAAGCATGCGAGAAGTTATATAAAAAAGGATATGATATAAAATTACTTTTGTTTGATACGGCTATAAGTGAGAAAGCTCAGAAACTGATAGATAACTTTTCTACTTCTGTTCCTTTTGAATTTGTTCAGAATCATCCTTTTGATAAAAATTCGGAACTGTTTAATCGGGCAGACGTTTTTGTGGCTGCGGAGGGGCATGCCGGATGGTCAAATACTGTGGCAGAGGCAATGGCGTGCGCTCTTCCTGTTATTGCGACAACAGCAGGCACACGTGATTTGCTGATAGACGGCGTTACCGGTCTTCATACATGGAGATATGCTTTTATGATACGCCGTCGGTTAAAAACTTTAATAGAGAATGAAAGGTTGAGAGAGCAATTGGGGAAAGCTGCACGTAAAAATGTAGAGAACTTTGATTGGTATGTATTGGCCCGAAGTATAGAAAAGTACCTTATGAAGTAAAGAGGCGCTTGATTTTTCTTCGAGTGTTCCGAATGAAGCTTTTTCTTTCGGTTATTTTATTGTGTCTGTCTGTTAACTGAATTAGTTTCTTTGTTGTTGTTTCTGTATTGCAGTGAGTTAAAAGGGCATATTCTCTTCCCATTATGGTGAGCATATTGTGGGAGGCCTCTAATTTGGAAAGATTTCTCAATCCTTCCTTTGTGGTTACATTAGTAAATTTAGTACGGTTTAAATCTACCAAATAAAAGCTAAAGGTCCCATTTGTATTCTTCTTTATCAAAGTGTTTCCTGCCGAATGATCAATGAAATAAACCCCTTTCTGGTGAAAGGCATAGGTAAATCTGACGAACTCTTGAAGAGCGGTTTCCTGTTCCTGCCGAGGTAAATTACTTATACCTCTGAATGTAAAGTCGTAATCCAGTTGGCGGCAGATATAGTAACTTTTTGTTAGTCCAAGTTTGTCTTTATATAATATAAAGGCTATTGGTTCAGGAGTATTAATGCCTAACTTGTTGAAGCGGGTTGCATAAATGAAAGAACGTTCGGCTTTCGATTTCCGAAAATAAGCATAAGCTATTTTATTGATGAAGTGTGGTAGTTTAAATGCTTTGACGCACATGGGTACTTCTCCGCATTTAATTACTTTTAGTGTATTTCTTCCTGAATATATAACTTCTCCTTCTTTCTCGAAACGTTCGGGTAGAGATAGAATACATTCTTTTAAATGTGCATATTGGGGATTAATCTGATAGTCAATCATAAAAAAAGATTATAAACGTCCGTCAACCATATTGCTTTTAAGTAGGCCTTTTACATCATAAATAATCCCATCCTGTTTTATCATATTTTTGATGTCAAGTTTCAGAAATTCATTGTGAGCTACTGCAAGGACTATTGCATCAAACTTATCTTTGGGAAGCTCATTGGCTATTTCTAAGTTATATTCTCTTTTTACTTCTTCAGGTTTAGCCCAATAGTCATAGATTGTGATATTGGTATTGTAGTCTTTTAATGCTTTTATAATATCAAAGACTTTTGTATTGCGTACATCTGGGCAGTTCTCTTTAAATGTAAACCCTAAAACTAATATGTGTGAGCCTTTCACATAGTTTCCTTTCTTGATTAAGCATTTTACGACCTGGTTGGCAATATATTCACCCATACTGTCATTTATTCTTCTTCCGGCGAGTATGACCTCGGGATGATAGCCGTAGTCTTGGGCCTTTTGGGCTAAATAATAAGGGTCTACTCCAATGCAATGCCCACCGACTAACCCGGGTTTAAAGGGTAGAAAGTTCCATTTTGTGGCAGCGGCATCCAGTACCTCTTGTGTGTCTATTCCCATCAAGTTAAAGATCTTGGATAGTTCGTTGACGAATGCTATATTGATGTCTCTTTGAGAATTCTCGATGACTTTGGCGGCTTCTGCAACCTTTATACAGGAAGCTAGATGTGTACCTGCCGTAATTACAGAACTATAAAGATGGTCTATTTTTTTCCCGATTTCAGGTGTTGAACCGGAAGTCACTTTTTTGATTTTCTCGACAGTGTGCTGCTTGTCTCCTGGGTTAATGCGCTCAGGAGAATAACCGGCAAAGAAATCGATATTGAATTTCAGACCGGATATTCTTTCGATAACAGGAATACATTCTTCTTCGGTAACTCCTGGATATACTGTTGATTCATAAATGACAGTGTCTCCTTTGTTGATAACTTTGGCTACAGTTTCACTGGCTTTGTATAGCGGGGTTAAATCCGGATTGTGATGTTTGTCGACCGGGGTTGGTACGCATATTATATAATAATTACAACTTCTCAGGTCTTCCAGGCTGTAAGAGCAATATAAACCGGTTTCTTCTTTGTCGGGTGTATTTTTTCTTAAGACAGAACGTAATGTCTCATCATCCACTTCTAAAGTGGAGTCATGTCCGGTCATCAATTCTTCTACTCTGGTCTTTTTAGCATCAAAGCCTATTACTGGATATTTTGTAGCGAACAAGCGTGCTAATGGTAAACCTACATACCCTAATCCGATAATACCTATTTTTATATTTCCCATACTGCTTTTACTTAAGATTTGTCCAATACCAGTCGATTGCTTCTTTTAATCCCTCTTTCATGCTGAATTTGGGTGAATAGTTCAATAACATTTTAGCTTTATCAATGCAGGCAAGGGAATGTGGAATGTCCCCCAATCTGTTTGGCCCATGTTTTATCTCAACAGAAGCAATTTTCGGGTCATAAACACTTAGAAAATCTTTTAGATAGCCAGTCAGTTGATTAAGGGTTGTACGCTCTCCAAATGCAGTGTTATATACAGTGTTAAGAGCATTAGGGTTCTTGGTTGATAATGCTAATACATTCATTTGGATGACATTATCGATATAGGTAAAGTCTCTGGAGTATTCTCCGTTACCATTGATGACGGGAGATTCATATTGTATAAGCTTCCTTACGAAAAGAGGAATAACAGCAGCGTATGCCCCATTGGGGTCCTGGCGTCGTCCAAACACATTGAAGTAGCGAAGTCCGATGCATTCTATTCCATAAGTTTTGGAAAAAATATCGGCATATAGCTCATTGACATATTTAGTTATAGCATAAGGAGATAAAGGTTTGCCTATTACTTCTTCTACTTTAGGCAATGACTGTGAATCTCCATAAGTAGAAGAACTGGCGGCGTAAACAAAGCGCTTGACTTTTGCATCTCTGGCGGCAACCAACATATTTAAAAATCCACCTATATTGACTTCGTTTGTGGTAATCGGATCTTTTATTGAACGGGGAACAGAGCCTAATGCAGCCTCATGCAATACATAATCTACTCCTTCTGTCGCCTTTCTGCAGTCTTCAAGATTACGTATATCGCCTACTATCAATTTAAAATTAGGATTGTTGAACTGGTGCTGTATATTCTCTGGTTTTCCTGTTATGAAGTTATCTAAACATACAACACGATGCCCCTGATTCAGGAGATGATCGCACAGATTGGAACCAATGAATCCTGCTCCTCCTGTTACTAAAATGGTTGAATCTTTTTCCATTACTTTTGAATATTGTAAGTCTGGGCAAAGATAATACTTTTCTTGACTATTAATTGCTTCTTTTGAAAACTTTATATAGCTTTGTCTCTTCTAAAAAAAGTATTTATGCGGCATGCCTTTTTAAAAAACTTAATGATTGGCTCTGGAGTGCTTGGATTATGGCGGACATTTAACAAGACTCCAAGAGTATTGTTTTATCATGGAGTTGATACAATTATAGATTCATCGGTTCAAACATTACATCTGCTGCCGGATGTTTTTGAGGCGGAAATGCAATATTTGCGAAAGCATTATGATGTAATTTCGATGGATGAATATTATGAAAGGTTTGTATCTGCGGGATTTAACGGTCAAGAGGTAGTTATTACTTTTGATGATGGGTATCGAAATAACCTGACTGTTGCTGCTCCGATTCTTTCTTCTTTGTCTTTGCCTTTTACTGTATTTGTGTCGGTGGAGCATTTGGAAAAGAGAAAGCGTTTTCCTACTTTCATAAACAGAGCTGTATTATTAGGTGCTCAGTTAACTCACATTCAGGTTGATTGTCTTGATATCGACTGTGATTTGCCAACCGATACTGAACGGATGGCAATTATGAAAAGGATAAATAGGGCTTTAAAACATTCGGATGTGGCAAAGGTTAATTTGATTTGCTCGCAGTTGGAAGCTAATCTTTCAAGCAATGTTTTGGATGAACTTTATGAAAAATATTCTTCTGACGCTCCGATGAATTGGGATGAACTTGTGAAACTTAAACGGGATTATGACTGTATCATAGGTTCTCATTGCTTGGATCATTTTATATGTAATTCGTTCCAACAGGAAAGGGAGACTCGTCGGCAAATTTTTGAGAGCAGGCATATTCTCCAGCAAAGAATAGGAAGTGAATGCGCTTATCTGGCTTTTCCGAATGGGAATTTGAAGCAAGGTGACATCAGTGAGTCTGCCCGTGTAGCAGTAAAGGAAGCCGGGTACAAACTTGCTTTTACTACAATGAACGAGCGTTTGCAGAGAAATAGCGACCCTTTCCTTTTACCTCGTTGTGCTGCGCGTTTTGATTTGCCGGATTTTAAAGTGAAGCTAGCCCTTAAGCCTTAGTGGCAGATAATGCTTTCTGATATACTTGCATAATATCTTGGGCTATTGTTTCATCGGAAAAGCGTTTGATATATTCTTTCCCTTTTGTTGTCATCTTGCTGGCCAGGTCGGGTGAGGTGAGTATTTTGTTGATATTTATAGCAAGTTCTTTTTCGTTATTCGGGTTGATGTAAATAGAATCCGGACCACCAGCCTCTTCTAGGCATGAGCCAGTAGCGGCAATAACAGGGATGTTGGAGTGTATGGCTTCTATGATTGGAATGCCAAAACCTTCAAAAAAGGAAGGGTATACAAATAGCTTTGCCAATTGATAGAAAACCGGGAGTTCCTGAAAAGGGATATTGTGTAATATATGCACTCTGTGGTTAAGCTGGTGTTTATTAATATACTCTTCAACCTCATTAGTGTATGTCGTTTTTTTTCCAATGGCGACTAACGATATGTCCTCGGGGATATATTGCAGTGCTTTCACAATTAAAAGTAGATTTTTACGGCTTTCTATACTGCCTACGTTTAAGATGTACTTGTTTGGAAGCTGATATTTTTGCTGAATTTCTTTTTTCTGTGTACTACTTGCTGGTTGTTCAAAAATAGGATGGCAACTTTGGTAGACAACATCGATTTTATGTGCGTCTATTCCAAAAAAAGCAATGATGTCGCGTTTGGTCATTTCACTGATAGCAATGATGCGGTCGCTGTTTTGACATGCTTTTTTAAATTTGTAAGTATATATGTGTCTGTCAATCCATTTGTAAAATTGTGGGTAGCGTATGAATATTAAGTCATGTATGGTTACTATGCTTTTGGTTTTACTTTTTTTTATAGATAATGGCAGTTCATTGCTGAGCCCATGAAAGAGTGACAGTTGTTCTTCCTTTATCTGTTTGTTTATTCCCCAAATTCTCCATAATGAACGGATTTTTTTCCAAAAATAGGATGTAGGATAAGTTACCTGTATGTTTTCTCTTGAAAGGATACGGTCTAGGACTTTGTTCTCTTTTGGCTTTGGGGCGTAGATGATGTATTGATTTTCTTTGTGAAACCGGCTCAATATATCTATGATGAAGCGACTATAGTTTCCTAGCCCTGTTTTATTTTGTACTGCTCGTTTACCGTCAAAACCTATTCTCATATGTTGAAACCTTTTTTAATGATATGGCAAATGTAATAAAAATAATAAGATACCTTCTGTTTCTAAGGGGATTTTGCATATCTTTGTCAAATTATTATAAGTTGAGGCTATTTATGAGACGGAAATATGACTATTTAATTGTAGGTGCTGGCTTATACGGAGCAGTGTTTGCTTATCAGATGCGTCAGGCGGGATGTTCTTGTTTGGTGATAGATAAGCGCTCTCATAAAGGAGGAAATGTTTACTGTGAAGATATAGACAGTATACGTGTTCACAAATATGGTGCTCATATTTTTCATACAGATAATCAGAATGTTTGGGATTTTGTGAATCGTTTTGTGAAGTTCAACCGATACACAAATTCACCATTAGCCTGTTTTAAGGGCAAATTGTATAATTTGCCTTTTAATATGAATACTTTTTCTCAGTTGTGGGGAGTAAAGACTCCTGCAGAGGCACAAGCAAAAATCGCAGAACAACGTAAAGCTTTTGATTTTATAAAAAAACCCCGAAATTTGGAAGAGCAGGCGTTAAAGCTGTGCGGAGAAGATATCTATTCCTGCCTGATAAAGGGGTATACGGAGAAACAGTGGGGGCGTTCAGCTAAAGAACTTCCGGCTTTTATCATTAACAGGATACCTTTCCGTTTTATATATGATAATAATTATTTTAATGATGCTTATCAGGGCATTCCTATTGGCGGATATAATGTGCTTATTGCTGCTTTGTTGGAAGGGGTTGATGTGCGTTTGAATACTGACTATTTTAAATCTAAGGCAGAATTGGGTTCTATTGCGGATAGGACTTTGTTTACCGGTTGTATAGATGAATATTTTGATTGCTGTTTTGGAAATTTGGAGTATCGTAGTTTACGTTTTGAGAATCATAGTTTGAATATCAGTAATTTTCAGGGAAATGCAGTCATTAATTATTGTGAGCGTGAGGTCCCTTATACCAGGGTGATTGAACATAAGCACTTTGAATTTGGTACGCAGCCTACAACGGTGGTTACGTATGAATTCCCGGATTCGTTTGGAGTTGGAAAAGAACCTTACTATCCTGTGAATGATGAAAAAAACATGAAGTTGTATTGTAAATATCAAGAGTTGGCTGTTCGAGATAGTAGTGTTTTGTTTGGAGGGCGTTTAGGGAAGTATGCCTATTTGGATATGGACGATACAGTGGAAGCTGCATTAAGTTTGGCGAAAAAAGAAATAGATTTAAGAAAAAAGTAATATGAATTGTTATTTGTCACGAAATTACAGAGGACTTTCTAGCGCAGGGAATAAAGCAAAGACTGATATTGAACAGATAATGTCTGATATGTCATTTAAGAATATCGGTTTGAAACAGACTGTTTATTCAAATAAGATACTGGCGTTTGTCGTGACTCTTTTGGGAGTCTTGAAATCTCCTTTCTGTCTGCATAAGGGAGATGTTCTGGTATTGCAGTATCCACTGAAGAAATATTATGAATTTGTTTGTAATATGGCTCATTTAAGAGGGGCAAAAGTTGTAACGGTCATCCATGATTTGGGAAGTTTCCGTAGACATAAACTTACTGTTGTACGTGAGATTCAACGTTTGAATCATTCGGACTATATCATAGCTCATAATGATAGAATGAAACAATGGCTTGAGGAACAAGGTTGTAAGGCGAAATTGGGGACTCTTGAAATTTTTGATTATCTTTCAACTTCTGTTGCCAATGTACCTTCAGATGTGCGAAAACCTTTTAGGATTCTTTATGCGGGGGGGCTACATCCGCGTAAAAATGCTTTTCTGTATGAAATCGGTACATATGCCGGTCCGTCATTCCGATTCAATCTTTATGGGGCGGGCTTCGAATTGGATAAAGCGAAGGGAAAAGAACATTTTACTTATATGGGATTTGTCAAGTCCGACGATCTGATTTCTACTGCACAGGGGGATTGGGGCCTGGTATGGGACGGCTCTTCTATCTCGACATGTGCAGGCGACTGGGGAGAATATCTTCAATATAATAATCCTCATAAAACATCTTTATACATCCGTTGCGGGTTGCCTGTTATTATTTGGAACAAGGCTGCTTTAGCGTCTTTTGTTCGTGAACATAAAATTGGAATATGTGTTGATTCATTGGAGGATTTGGATGCGGTTTTGGCAGATTTAACGCTACAGCAATATGCTGAAATGCAAAAAAATGTCGCAGAAATCAGTCAGAAACTTCAAGATGGAGAATATTTTTCTAGTGCGGTTCTCAAGGCCATAACTGCATTAAAAAGCTAAAAAAAGGAGAGGTAGAACCTCTTTTTTGCATAAAAGATGTAAAGATGGCGCAGTAATTCGTATCTTTGCGCATTTAATATAAGTCTTGATGGTTCTATTTGTGAATTTAGAAACGAGGAATAAGGAAAAAAGTGATTATGGAACAGAAAGAAAATAATTTGAAGGAACAAATACTTTCGCTTGTGAAAGAGTATTATGCTGAGACTTTTGGGCAGTCTAAAGAATTTGTTCCGGGTAAAACATTTGTGAATTATGGCGGTCGTTATTTTGGCGAAGAAGAATTGGTAAATTTGGTCGATTCTTCTTTGGATTTTTGGTTGACTGCCGGTCCGTGGGCCCACCGTTTTGAAAAAAGACTGGCTGATTGGCTGGGGGTTAAATATTGTTCGTTGACCAATTCTGGATCATCAGCTAATCTGTTGGCATTTATGGCTTTAACCTCTCCCGAGCTTGGGGAACGTTGTATAAAAAGGGGGGATGAAGTTATAACTGTGGCCTGTGGATTCCCTACTACAGTTACTCCTTGTATTCAATATGGTGCTATCCCTGTTTTTGTAGACATAACTGTTCCGGAATATAACATAGATATAACTCAACTCGAAGCGGCATATTCAGACAAGACAAAAGCGGTAATGATTGCCCACTCTTTGGGGAATGCGTTTAATTTAGAGGCTGTGAAAGAGTTCTGTGATACTCACAATCTGTGGCTGGTAGAAGATAATTGTGACGCTTTGGGGACTGAATATACTTTAAAAGGTGAAACCCGTAAAACCGGGACATTCGGGCATATTGGAACCTCCAGTTTTTATCCTCCTCATCATATGACAATGGGAGAAGGGGGAGCAGTTTATACGAACGATCCATTGTTGCATAGGTTGATAAACTCATTTCGTGATTGGGGACGTGATTGTTGGTGCATAGGTGGAGTAGATAATACTTGCAAATCTCGTTTTAGTAAACAATATGGCGAATTGCCTCTTGGATATGATCATAAATATGTTTACTCTCATTTTGGGTATAATCTGAAAGTAACAGATATGCAGGCTGCTATAGGTTGCGCGCAACTGGAGAAATTGGACCAAATAGTATCAGCCCGCAGAAAGAACTTTAATTTCCTGAAAGAAAAGCTGGCCGGTACAAGAGGGTTGATTTTACCTGAAGCCGAGAAGAATTCCAATCCGAGTTGGTTCGGTTTTCTTATTTCTGTGAAAGAAGATGCCGGTTTTACTCGCAATGAATTATCTGAATATTTGGAAAAGAATAAAATACAGACTCGTAATCTTTTTGCAGGTAACCTGTTGAAACATCCGGCTTTTAATGAAATGAGGAAATCCGGTGAAGGTTATCGTGTTGTTGGTGAGCTGGTAAATACCGACTTCGTAATGAATAATACTTTCTGGATTGGAGTTTATCCGGGAATGAAACCTGAAATGTTACAATTTATGGTGGATACGATTAAACAGTTTGTGGATTCACATTAATATTATAACACAAAATAAATTAGATTATGAAAGCTGTCATTTTAGCCGGTGGCTTTGGCTCAAGATTGAGTGAAGCTACAAATTTAATTCCAAAGCCAATGGTGGAAATAGGAGGGAAACCTATTTTGTGGCATATAATGAAGACTTATAGTTATTACGGAATTAATGATTTTATTATCTGCTGTGGTTATAAACAATATGTCATAAAGGAATATTTTGCTAACTATTTTCGGCATAATTGCGATATGACAGTAGATTTATCTAATAATCGTGTCGAGATTTTAGATAATCATTCTGAAAACTGGCGTGTTACGATGGTAGATACCGGATTGAATACAATGACGGGTGGCAGAATAAAACGAGTCGAAAAGTATTTGGAAGATGAACCATTTTTGTTGACTTATGGTGACGGTGTGACAGACTTAAATATTGCAGATACTATAGCCGAACATGAGAAATCTGGTTGTTTGCTTTCTGTGACTGCTTATAAGCCGGGCGGGAAGTTTGGAGCATTAGAAATCGATTTGGGTACCAATAAGGTGAAGTCTTTTATGGAAAAACCGGATGGTGACCGCAATTGGATAAATGCAGGTTATTTTGTTTGTGAACCGGAGGTACTAAGTTTTATAAAAGGTGGTGATTCTACTTCTTTTGAGGGAAAACCTTTGGAGGAGATTGCTAAAGCTGGACAAATGCATGCTTATAAACACCGAGGATTTTGGAAGCCGATGGATACCTTGAGGGATAACTCGGAATTGAATGAGATGTGGGAGCAAAATAAAGCTCCTTGGAAGGTTTGGAAATAAAATAGATAGAAATGGTCGATATTTTTCATAATTTTTACCGTGGAAAGAGAGTTCTGGTGACAGGGCATACAGGTTTTAAAGGATCTTGGCTTTCTATATGGTTACATGAGTTGGGTGCTGAGGTTATTGGACTAGCATTAGAGCCAACTTCTGAAAAGGATAATTATGTGCTTTCAGGAATTGGTACTATGATAACCGATTTGCGTGGTGATATACGCAATGGAGAATTGCTCAAAGAAATCTTTAAAACCTATCAGCCTGATATCGTCTTTCATTTGGCTGCCCAGCCTCTTGTTAGGCTTTCTTATGAGATGCCTGTCGAAACATATGAAACCAATGTGATGGGAACACTTCATGTTTTAGAAGCGATTCGTGCTACGGAGAGTGTGAAAGTAGGAGTTATGATAACTACTGATAAATGTTATGAAAATGCAGAGCAGTTATGGGGATACCGGGAAAATGAACCTATGGGGGGATATGATCCTTATTCTTCTTCAAAAGGTTGTGCCGAAATTGCGATATCTTCATGGAGACGCTCTTTTTTTAATCCTGCTGATTACAATATGCATGGTAAAGCAATCGCAAGTGTTCGTGCTGGGAATGTTATTGGAGGTGGGGATTGGGCGAAAGACCGGATAATTCCTGATTGTATAAGAGCTTTGGAAGCTGATAAGACTATTGATATTAGAAGTCCTAAATCTATTCGTCCATGGCAGCATGTTTTAGAACCATTAGGAGGCTATATGCTATTGGCGAAGAAAATGTGGGAAGCTCCTACTGAATATTGTGAAGGATGGAATTTTGGTCCGAAACTGGAGTCTGTTGAAAATGTGTGGGGAATTGCAGAACGTGTCATAAAATATTATGGTAAGGGTGAACTTTGTGATTGTTCTGATCCAAATAGCTTGCATGAAGCTAAACTGTTAATGCTTGATATTTCAAAGGTTTATTTTAGATTAGGATGGCAACCTAGACTTGATTTGGAACAAACTATTCAAATGACAGTAGAGTGGTATAAAAGGTATAACGATGAGGCTGTCTATGATTTGTGTGTGGAACAAATCAATAAATATATAAATGAATGAAATATAATTGATGGGAAGTAAAACGATACTTTTAACAGGTGGTAGTGGTTTCATC
This sequence comes from Bacteroides sp. f07, assembly GCF_042854785.1. Classification (NCBI taxonomy): domain Bacteria; kingdom Pseudomonadati; phylum Bacteroidota; class Bacteroidia; order Bacteroidales; family Bacteroidaceae; genus Bacteroides; species Bacteroides sp. f07. The sequence continues at coordinate 387,041 of NZ_BAABXI010000002.1, forward strand.
GGGCGTAATATACATGAGAGCTTTTTGGTTGATAAATACAATGTATTATCTCCTTCAAGTTCGGAGTTAAATGTAGCGGATGAAAAGAGTGTTGCTGATTATTTGCATAAACATACGGTAGATGTTGTCATACATGCGGCGGTGAAACCAAGTCATAGAAATGCAAAGGATTTCTCAAATATATTTTATATTAACACCCGTATGTTTTTTAATTTGGAGAAATATAAGGAGTGTTTTGAAAAAATACTAGTAATAGGTTCTGGAGCGATATACGATAATCGTAATTATCAGCCTAAAATGAAAGAGGATTCATGGATGGAACATATACCTGTAGATGAACATGGATATTGTAAGTATGTATGTGAGAAAGTTATTGCTCATTGCTCTAATATTTATGATTTACGTGTGTTTGGTATTTTTGGTAAATATGAAGACTATGCTATCCGTTTTATTTCAAATGCTATTTGTAAAGTCTTATTTAATCTGCCAATTTCGATTAAACAGAACCGCAAGTTTGATTATTTATATGTAAATGATTTTATGCCTATATTAGATTGGTTTGTGCAGAATGAACCTAAATATAAAGCTTATAATATTACTCCAGATTCTTCAATCTCATTATATGACTTAGCGGTAATTGTACGTGAGGTAGCGGGAAAGCCTTTACATCCGATTGTTGTATCTCAAGAAGGGATGGGGTTAGAATATAGTGGGGATAACTCTCGTTTGAAGAGTGAACTTGACCTTAACTTAACTCCTTTGGCATTGGCTATTCGTGATTTATATATATGGTATTCAGATAATAAAGAGCAATTAGATAGAAACCTTTTGTTGATTGATAAATAAAATGGAAATTATTTTGCATCATATCCGAAAACATAAATTTGCATATGCTTTAGTTGCAGTTGTATTGTATCAACTTGCGTGTGCAGTACAGGGTTTTGACTTGTCTGACGAAGGTTGGGGAATGTATTTTTATCAACAAATATTTAAGAATCCTGAATGTGTGGTAGCGCAGATGCCATATTGGGTTACTGGTGCAATTGGTGGAGCATGGAATCTATTGTTTCCAGCAGGAGGCTTCTTAGGAACACGGATTTTAGGAATAATAATAGTGACAGGAACATTCTGTCTTTCTTATGTGTTTTTGAAAAAAAGTATAAATTCAGGTTGGTTATTAGTTGGTTTGATAGCTCAAATGTTAATAGTTGTCGGTGATCCTAAACCTTATGGCTATAACTCATTGACTGCTTTTATTGTACTTTGGGTTGTTATTGTTTTTTGGCGGGGACTTGAAACTGGTAGGCTTGTTTGGTTCTTTATTGGTGGATTTATGTTAGGTGTTAATATCTTTGTTCGAATACCTAATCTAGCTATTTTACCCATTATATTATTAATTCCGGTTTGCCAATATTGGAAGAACGGTAGTATGCGTTTTTTTAATAGTCAAATGTGGACGGCTGCTTGGGGGACGATTGTGGGGGTAGCAGTAATAATTGCGGCTATGTACTATTGGGGATATTGGGCTTTTTTTATGGAGGCCATGACAGGGGTAGCTAGCAGTGCAACCGATGAGACTAATTCTCACCAGTTTGGGAGGTTAATTGTAAGATATGCAAAGAATTATTGGGGAATAATATCTGTGGGGGGGATTGTTGTGTTATTGGGTGGAGTTTATACTTGGTTGCAGAGTAAACTGATAAATAAATATTCCTCATGGGTATTGAATCTTTTGTTTGTGCTTGTTTGGATTTTTTTAGGTCTATGCTTTAATAAGGCTCTTCGGCATAATGATATGTATTTTACTCACTTTATATCTTATGTTGGCACTATATTAATTCTAATAAATTATAACCGGAGTGAAGAACTTCGTATGAGATATGTGGCTTTAGCTTCTCTTTTTATGATTGTCTGTATGCCTTTGGGGAGTGATCAAGGTATTAATACAATGTGGACATCAGCTTGGTTAGCTCTGCCATTAGGGACAGCTTATTTGTGTCGTTTATTTGAAGATGAGGTTATTTGGAATGAGAAGCTAGGAAAATATTCTATGTATAAGCGTTATGTACGCTGTTATTTGTGCATTATATTCGTGAGCTATATAGCTTGTGGTATTTATAAAAATGATAATTTGGCTTATTATGATCCGGATAGTCGATTGGAAAAAGTGCATTCTATTGATAATCAGTATTGTCGTTTTATCTATACAGGCTCCTATCGTGCAAATTTAATGAATGACTTGTTGCCTGTTTTAGAAAAATATGTGAAGCCTGGCGATTTTCTTTTAGTTTATAATTTTATGCCGGGACTAAATTATATGACAGATACACGCTCGTATATTTCGAATGCTTGGCTATGGTGTCTTTCGGGAGCCGAATTAGAACGACAGTTGCAATTTGCTATGTCAAAAAAAACTCCACTTCCTGTTGTATTGCGACAGAATTTTAGAGCTACAAATTTATGGGGGGACTATGATCCTTATTTTATGGATGTTAATCATCTTCCTGAAAACGTTTTATCTCGTCCGGATCAAATAAAAGCTATGAATAATTTTTTAGATATGAATCATTATAAAACAGTTTGGACGAATCGCTATTTTGATATATTATTACCTGATGTTTAATTAGTGAACTAATGAGTATGAAGATATTTTCACATGCTATTGATGTTACATTTATTCGGTTTGTATTAATTGGTCTATTGAATACAGCTTTTGGTGTGGGAGTATATTGTCTTTTTGTTTATTGGGGGATACCTTATCGTGTTGCTGTCTTATTGAGTACTATATTGGGGGTGTTATTTAACTTTAAAACAATCGGAACTTTTGTTTTCAGAAACACAAAGAATCGATTGATTTTTAAATTTGTAGCAGCTTATGTTATTGTTTATTTTATAAATATAGGGCTAATACATTTGTTACTTGAATTGTCCGATTTAAATGAGTATATTGCAGGTATAATTGTTACTCCTATTGTTGCGATTGCATCATTTGTTCTGCAAAAACGATTTGTTTTCAATTAAAAAGAATTGCGGCAGGACTGAAACAATATAGAATCTATTCTATACAACAGCCTTTTTGATGTTTTAATTATCATATGTAAATGATGGTTAATTGTTTGTGCTTGTAGTTAATTATATAGAATATGAGGGAAGGGAGCTTCTGTTTTGATTTATAATAATTTGTTAAATATTGAAAAATGGATCTAGTACTTCCTGATTAAAAATGAAACAAATAAACAATAACCAGAATTTTATATATTGCATGTCTTTAATAGCATGCATGTGGATTATCCTATTATTTGTAGATCCAACAACACAAATGAATGTTTTCTTTTTGCGAGTTGGAGACTTCTTTGCTGATTTTTTCAATACATTAATTTATATTGCAGATAAGGATCCCTATTTTAATGAACTTAATGGGACTTTGAATAAGAATTATTTGCCATTTGCTTATTTGATTTTATATCCGTTTACTAGAATGATTAATTATTCTGGGATAACTTTATCAGATTGTTGGGCGAATGGGACAGCATTAGTTAGTGGATTTCTTTTCATGTTGTTTTCTCTTTATGTTTTTTTCATTCTCTTTATTTGCTATGTAAAAAAATGGATGTAATGTAACACAGGTTCTATTTATTGTTTTTTTTCTGCAGCTAATTTATACGTATTAGAACGAGGGAATCAGATATTGCTTTCAGCTGCGTGCGTTAACTATTTTCTTTTGTTTAAGGATACTAAAAACTGTCGATGGATTGCGGCTGTTTGTTTGGCTATTGCTTCAGTATTGAAAGTGTTCTCTGTGTAAGCATCCGATAAAATACCCGTTTTCTCTATCATATTTTCATAGCACCTTTGCCTGTGCAATATTGCATGAACTTCTAACATATTTTCATTATGACAAAAGAACAATTTACCTCTTTACAGGAACTGCATCGTTTAAGCGGTCTGAATCTTCTGAAATTTCTGCAACGTGAACATGTCAGTTACTCCACGTACAATTATTGGAAACGTAAATCTTCCAGTGTTCCCGATCACGAGACATCTGCTCCCCAATCAGTCTTAACCCCCATCAGCCTGAAGTCCCCCTGTATTGCTTCCTCCTCTTCTGTTTCCGGAATGACCCTGTTGTTTCCTAATGGTGTCCGTGCCCATTTGGGTGCCGGTATGGAAGAGGCCGCTTCCCGTTTGATTAACCAATACGCCTGTTGCCATGTTCTGCCTGAATGATACGATGCGGTATTTTCTCTGCCCCGGCAGGACTGATATGCGCAAGGGTATCAGTTCTCTCTGCGGTGTGGTACACGAGCGTATGGGCTGCAGTGTCAGGAACGGTGATGTATTCATCTTCATTGGCAGCAGCCGTAAATTGATGAAGCTTCTCCATGCCGAGGATGGCGGTCTGGTGATGTATGTCAAGCGCCTTGAAGCCGGTCATTTCAAGATTCCCGAATATGACGAGAAATCGCGCAGCTATCCGATGGAATGGCGCGATCTTGTCATTATGGTGGAAGGAATCCGTGAATCTCCCGGGCAGCGTTTGAGACGTCTGAGGGCGGAACGAAATGTATATACTGTATAAAAATAGATGTCGTATTCCTTGTCTGTCCGGGATATATTTTGTACATTTATAGTGTAATTAAAAGAAACGGATTATGACTCAGGAAGAGATGCTTTCACAGATGAACTCAATGCTGCAGTCCCTGCAGCAGGTGAACGCATCCCAGGCTGAGACCATTATCAGGCTTACCCGGCAGAATGAATCCTTACAGAACCGTCTCAATGAGCTGACGGCTCAAGTCGCATGGCTGAACCGCCAGCTTTTCGGTCACAAGTCAGAGAAACTCCCGTCTCTTGATTCCAACCAGCCTGACCTGTTCGGTGACTTTCTTCCTGATAACGCGGCTGAACTGGAAAAAGCGCGTGAAGTAGCGGTGCAGACAATCACAAAAGAAACGGTGGAGAGCAAGAAACGGGAACGGAATAACCGCAGGATAATGGAAGGTCTTCCCGTACTTGAAAGGGTAATCATCGAGCCGGAAGACATTGACCTGGAACTGTACAGGAAGATTGGTGAGGAAGTGACCCGTGTGGTGGAACATAAGCCCGGACAACTTTATATAAAGGAGATTGTACGGCCCAAATATGCCCTTAAAGACAACACTTCACTTCCACCGGTCGGCAGAAAAGGAGTGGAGATAGCCGCCATGCCGCTGTTGCCTATATACAAAGGAATAGCGGGACCTACACTTTTGGCGGAGATACTCCTGCAGAAATATGAGTATCATCTTCCCTTCTACCGCCAGGTGAAACAGTTGCATCACCTGGGCTTCAAAGCTAGTGAAAGTACCATAGACGGATGGTTCAAGCCTGCGGTTGAACTTCTCAAGCCACTTTACGAGGTACTCAGGCAGGAAATCATGAAATCCGACTACATACAGGGGGATGAAACGACCGTACCTGTACTGGACAAGGCAGGACATCAGACCAACAAGGAATACTTGTGGATGGTCAGGGCAGTAGTCGAACGACTGGTGCTTTTCCATTATGACAAAGGATCACGGTCAGGTACGGTGATAGGGCAACTGGCTAAAAACTTCAAGGGTTATTTTCAATGTGACGGCTTTGAGGGTTACGAATCGGCTTTCAAGGTCAACCCGAATGTGCGCCTTGTTAACTGCATGGCTCATATACGCAGGTATTTTGAGCAGGCACTTGCTGAAAACAGGCAGATGGCGGAACATGCCTTAAAAGAAATACAGCTTCTATATCGCATAGAACATGACTGTGACCAGAAGCAGCTTACAGAAAATGAACGAATGGGAAAACGTCAGGAACTTGCTGGACCTATTATGGATGCCTTGAAGCTATGGATGGAAACAGAAGGGATAAAATACAGCCCAAACAGCCTGACCGGAAAGGCGATAACCTATGCCTATACCCGCTGGGAGAATATGATGAGGTATCTGCAGGATGGACGTATCCATATTGATAACAATCTGGCGGAAAATGCCATCCGACCAATCACATTGGGTAGAAAGAACTACTTGTTCTGTGGAGACCATCAGGCGGCCGTCAGCATGAGTGTCGTCTGTTCGTTACTGGCTACGTGCAAAGCGCATAAAGTAAATCCGCGCACTTATCTGAATGACGTTATAGCAAGAATGCCATATATGCAGAAGGCAAATTATGAGGAACTGCTACAAATGTTGCCACACAAATGGAAGGAAAAGAATAAAGAATGATGGAGATACAACGATAGATGGCTGCTTACCAGGAAAGGAGATACAGCCATTTTTTATAGTGTACTTTATCGGATGCTTACTTCTCTGTTGTTTTTGGTCTGTATTATTTATGTACAAAATCATATAAATTATTATTTTATTATATTTCTATTTGTTGCTTGTTGGCTTTGCTGCCCTTTTGTTTTTTTGAAGGAGGATTTGATAATATTAGGCAATTATACAATAATGTTGTAGCACAAACTGCTGCTTATGGACAAGATTCTTCTGTTTATCGTTATGGCATAATTCCTCTGTTGCTACAGATTGATGAGAAATTACCGTTGGAACATAAACTTCTGTTTTATTCTATTGGAAAATACATGACCTATTTTTTAGGGGGATACACGCTTCTTTTGAGTGTTAAGGTTAACTCTTCTTTTATTAAAATAGCTTTGCTATCAATGTTTTGTTGTTTGTTTCCACAACAGGCTTTTGCATATAATGTAATTTATTTATTTCCAATTTTTATAGGATTGCAATTTGTTGTAGAGTTGAAAAAAAATGCACCTAGAACGCTATTTCTAGTTTCTTTTCTGTTTATTATTATATTCTTTCCGATACAAATGCCAAGCTCGATAAATGTTGCTACTCATGTAATCAATAATGTAGGTGCTATATTACTTTGGCTTGTTTTGCTTGTAATGGCAACTCGGGAGTTATTGTTTGAGAAGAAAGTTAATACGAAAATACTTGTTTGACTGGTTGTTTATTCTTTGAGATAATGTTATATGAGACTTTTTCTGTTGGTTGAGGTTAGGTTTACATGAAACATTTTGGATAATTCGTTAATTCTCTCTACTTTTGTTTCTTACAATTTAGATTCAAGTTGTGTTTGACTTAATAATTGAATATAACCTAACCTAATTTTTAACATATCAACCTTATGGAGGTAAAGAAAAAAATAAGTATTGTAACTCCTTGCTATAACGAGGAAGGGAATGTACGTGAACTCTATAATCAAGTCAAACAGCAGTTTGATGCTTTGACTGATTATACCTATGAACATATTTTTATAGATAATGCTTCTAAAGATGGCACTATTGACATTTTGCGTGAATTGGCGAAGAGTGATAAGAATGTTAAGTTAATATTGAATATTAAGAATTTTGGACATATACGTTCTCCTTATTATGGGTTGCTACAGGCAACTGGTGATGCTGCGATATTGATGGTTGCGGATTTGCAAGATCCTCCTTCGTTAATTTCTGATTTTATTAAAAGGTGGGAAGAAGGACACCAAATTGTATTAGGAGTAAAAAGTAAAAGTAAAGAAAACCCGCTTATGTTTGCGCTGAGGAAGATGTATTATCAGCTAATGGCAAAGTCTTCTTCTACGGAACATATTAGTAACTTTACAGGTTTTGGTTTATATGCTCAGTCTTTTTTAAATACTCTTCGGAGTATTGAGGATCCATATCCTTATTTTAGAGGAATGGTCGCAGAATTAGGAGCTGATTATTGTACTGTTACATATACTCAGCCGGTTCGTCAAAGGGGTAAAACCAAGAATAACTTTTATACTCTTTATGATATGGCAATGCTGGGGTTTGTGAATCACTCAAAACTTCCTCTCCGCATGGCTAGTTTTATTGGATTTATTGTAGCTTTAATTAGTTTATTGGTAGGGTTAGTCTATTTGGTATATAAATTGGTTTATTGGGATAGCTTTAGTGTGGGGATGGCTCCACTGGTAATCGGACTTTTCTTTTTTTCTTCTGTGCAGTTGTTGTTTATAGGCATTATTGGAGAATATATCGGTGCTATTTATACACAAGTAAGAAAACGTCCTTTAGTGATAGAACGCGAAAGAGTAAACTTTTAATAACTAAAAAAATAGGCTGTGGTAAAAGTAAGCGACTTTATTTTTGAGTACTTGTATGCTCAGTATGGTGTAGAACAAGTATTTTTAGTGACAGGTGGAGGTGCGATGCATCTTAATGATGCAATTGGACGTAATAAACATATTAAGTATGTTTGTAACCACCATGAACAGGCAGCGGCAATTGCAGCGGAAGGCTATTATCGTTCAAGTGGGAAACTTTGTGTTACTAATGTAACTACGGGACCTGGTGGAACGAATGCCTTAACAGGGGTTTTAGGACAGTGGTGTGATTCAATCCCGGCATTATATATATCGGGGCAAGTGAAGCAAAGTACTACAATTTGTGCGTGTCCTGAATTAAATCTTCGGCAATTGGGTGATCAGGAGGTTGATATAGTTGATATCGTGAAACCTATCACTAAAATGGCAGTGATGGTGACTGACCCTTTGGATATAAAGTACTATCTTGATAAGGCTGTTTTTTTAGCTTTGAATGGCCGCCCAGGTCCGGTATGGTTGGATGTGCCATTAGATATTCAGGGAGCTGTTATTGACGAAGAAAAATTGCGTGAATTCTCATCGGAAGAGATAGAAAAAGAAGCTCCTCTGTTAAAAGAAGAATGTGTAGAATTGCTTCTTCAAAAGATTCAGGCAGCGAAAAGTCCGGTTGTTTATGTTGGTAATGGAGTGCGTCTGGCCGGAAGGGTAGATCAGTTTTTGTCGATCGTAGAAAAACTGAATGTGCCTGTCGTGACTGCTATTAGTGGATCGGATATTATTTGGCATGACCATCCTTTGTGTTTTGGAAAACCTGGAATATGCGGAGATCGTATCGGTAATATAATGGTACAGAACTCGGATTTGTTGATTGTGTTGGGAACTCGTTTGAGCATCAGGCAGATAAGTTATGCATATGACTTATTGGCTCCCAAAGCTTACAAAGTGATGGTCGATATTGACGAAAATGAACTGAAGAAACCTACTCTTTCTATTGATTTGCCAATTCATGCAGATTTACGAGATTTTCTGGATCTCTTTCAGACTAAATTGGCTGGGACATGCCTTCCGTCTTTTGAACATTGGAGAAGTTGGGGACGTGCGATTGAAAAAGAATTGCCGACTTTGTTTGATGATAATCCTTCTATACCGGAATATATAAGTTCATATGTTTTTGCTGATGAATTGTTTAAACAGTTGCGTGAGGGGGATGTAGTGGTGACTGGAAATGGTACGGCCTATACTTCGACCTATCAAGCTATGAAAGTAAATAGAGGAGTACGTGTATTTGCAAACCAAGGTTGTGCGGCTATGGGGTATGACTTGCCTGCTGCTATTGGTGCGGCAATTGCTAATGGCAAAGGTCGTACAATTCTTGTAACGGGAGATGGAAGTGTTCAAATGAATATTCAAGAGCTCCAGACGTTGTTGACTTATCGTATTCCACTGAAAGTATTTATATTGGAGAATCAAGGGTATTTGGCTATCAAGACAACTCAGCAGTCTTTCTTTCAAGGGCATTATATAGGAAGTGATCCTGGTAGTGGAGTGGTCTGTCCTGATATGGAAAAGATAGCTAATGCTTATGGTATTCCTTTTGTCAGGTTAAATCAGGAAGGAAATTCTTTAAAAAGTTCAATAGCTGCTGTTCTTCAGTATGAAGGAGCATATATTTGTGAGATAAAGATGCACCCGCTTCAGACCCTTTATCCGAAGTCTGCTTCTTTTATGGATAAGAATGGAAAAATGTCTTCTGCTCCTTTAGAGAAAATGGCTCCTTTTATGTCTGATGAACTTCAGGAGAAATGTATATATTGTCATATTTAATTAGGCAGGCTACTTATGAGTAATAATACGATACTACTTTCTCTTTGTATTCCTACTTATAACAGGGTGGGAACTTTGACTGTGATGTTGGAACGAGTCGTACATGATCCGGATTTTAATGAGGAAGTGGAGATTGTAATTTCTGATAATTGTTCTACTGATGATACAGAAGCACAAATACGAAGAATGGCTTCTGAGTATCCTAATATTAAATATTATCGTAACTCGGAAAATGTTCAAGACCGGAATTTTTATTTAGCTCTTTCTAGAGGAAGAGGTCGCTATCTGAAGTTATTGAATGATTATATATTATTCAAGGTAGGCGGATTAGGAATAATGAAGGATTACATACGCAAATGTGAAAGTGAAGATGTTAATTTGTTTTTTTATTCGAATCTCCGGAAGCCTTATCGCAGATCAAAAGAAGTCCAAATCGAAAATGTGGATTCGTTTGTGCGTATAATTAATAATAAAATTACTTGGATTACGAATTTTGGTGTTTGGAAGAAGAACTTTGAGGAGCTTCGGTATGATGATGAATTATGGAAGACTCAATTGGCGCAAATGGATTGGACCTTACATGAGGTCTCATTGCGAAAGTCACTCGTTGTGAACTATCATTGTTATGAAACTTTGGTTGTGCCTAATAAAAAGATGTCCTATGCTTTCTTTATTCCTCATGTTGTGAACTATTACGGTATTTATAAAATATATATGGAGAGGGGGCTTATCTCAGAAAAAACTATTGAATATGATAAATATCGTGTTCTGTCGCATTTTGTAGGTAGCCGAATTATTCAATATCTTTATTTGGAGAAAGAAGTTTCTTTTGATATGTCAACTGCAAGAAACGTTTTGAATGAATATTTCGGAAATGTTCCTTATTATAAATATTTGAAGATAAAGGGGCGTTTTTTGGAAGTATTACAAAGAAGTGGTTTATTGCCAACTTTAAAATCGTTTCGTAGAAGTGTGTTTAAAAGACGGTAACTATTTTAAGAGAGAAGGTTGGGTAAGGGCATTCTTTTGCCGACTTCTCTCTGAATTTATGTATCGTACTACTTGCATTGAAAAATGTTGTAATTTACAAACGGTATTCAACACCCTCTCGGGATATAATTGTATTTCATTTATCATATTCTCATGATTTTAATATAAACATCAGATAATAAGAGAAATAGACTATGAGAAATACTTTCAGAAACAAGCATTTCTCATAGTTTTTCCGCAAAATGACGCTAATTTTGCTCATTTCTCATACTTATTGGATTCATTTCTCATAATATCCCGGTCCTGGTATATAAATAGGTTGCGTAGGTTTCCCGATATTTTGCAACTTGCCTTCTGCTTTCAATCTGCGTATTTGTCGGCTGGCCATACTTTGAGTGAAGCAACAAATTGACTGCATATTAGTACGGGTTAATACGGGATTCGTTGCAAAATATTCAGTGAGTTCCCGATCAATTTCTTCTTCTGAAAGAGATGCGGAGTGCGGTTTATATTTTGAGCGTCGTAGGTGGGTGGCCATGCACGAACTTTTCAAATCTCTGTCAGCCTGGAAGTTGATGGATTTAAGTTTCACTTTGTCCGCACGAGTGGTAAGTGAGTGTATGGGTTCGGTGGCTTGCAACGTGATTTGAAAATAGCCGATTCCATCCAAATGTACTCTTTCACCTTCGCGAAGATGATTGCTCATGCATCTACTTAGCTCCATTAACATAGCTTCTACTTCTGCTTTTCCGAAAGTGGTTGCCATATGGATTTCTCTTGCCAGTCTTTGGGTGGTGACATGCTGGAAATTAACCACCCGGGGGTGGTAACTTGGTTCTTCCCCTTCTTTTGCAGGTTGGGGATTCTTATAAAACTCGAATTGTATTGCCATTTCTGTTCTAATTTAATAATGGTTTATATGTTATGTTACTTAGGTTGTTGTTACATCTTGCCTTCATTATTTTATTTTCTTACCGGCATCTTTATCGTTCTACTCCAGTGGATAGGCTGTTGCACTCTAGTAGACAGAACTTTTTACTGTAGTGAACAGGTCTGTCTACTGTAGTGGAACGGTTGGGATATCCTTTCAAAGATACGACAATATTAGGTGAAAAACAAGTAAATGTTTAGTTGTTTACACGTAAATAATAGCTTGACTTTATACAAAATAAGGTTGGCTGGCATAAGAGGGATAGGGTTGTGCCGACTATGAGAAATACCCTGAAATACAATGAGAAATAGGCGGATTATGAGTCGGAATATAGGATAAAGTATGAGAAATGCCTACTGGAAAATGTATTTCTCATAGTGTATCTGTTTGATTACCTATGCTTTATCCGAAAACGATGAGAATATGAGAAATGAAATTGAAAAATCTTTTCTAGTAGCGAAAGGTGGAACAAGTGCTTTTAAAATTTGTTTGTGTGGAATATTTACAGTACTTTTGTGCGTGGTAATAATCGCCCTACACAAAAACATGCAGGACAAACTAAATAAGTAATGAGAATAACACAAATCAGAGACGACGGCAAAGTGAACACTCTGCGGACGTTAAAAATCGAACAGCTCGTAGAGCTAATGAAAGTGGAAACCAAAGCGCAACTCGTCTCGGGAATGAGAGAAGTCCTGCCTTATATACTTCCAGGTGATAAAAATGACTATGTACAGAAAGTGCCGAAGCTACTTCCTGCAGCCGCCTTTGTCCGCAAGAATGGAATAATGACGATGGATGAGTACAATGGGGTTGTGATGATTCAGGTGAATAATCTGTCTGGGCTTATGGAAGCAGATGAAGTGAAAGAACGCGTGAAGGAGTTGCCTCAGACTTACCTTGCTTTTACCGGTTCGTCCGGAAAGTCGGTAAAGATATGGGTGCGCTTCACCTATCCCAATGACCTTTTGCCTGCTGACCGCGAACAGGCGGAGCTTTTTCATGCACATGCTTATCGGCTTGCCGTGAAGTTCTATCAACCTCAGCTTCCTTTCGACATTGAGCTGAAAGAACCTTCGCTGGAACAATATTGCCGTTTGACTTTTGATCCGGATTTATATTTCAATCCCGAGTCGATGCCTATCTATATGAAACAGCCGATGGCTATGCCGGGAGAAACGACTTATCGTGAACAGGTACAGGCGGAAGCTTCGCCCATGCAACGGCTTGCGCCGGGATATGATAAGCATCATGCGCTTTCTGTGCTTTTTGAGGCGGCTTTTGCCCGTGCGCTGGATGAGCAGGTGAGCTATTCTCCGGGAAATGATATACATTCTTTATTGGTTTGCTTGGCTGGGCATTGTTTTCGTGCCGGTATTCCTGAAGAGGATACAGTGAGGTGGTCCCGCGCTCATTATCGTTTGCCGAATGATGATTTGTTGATTCGGGAGACGGTGAAGAATGTGTATCGCACTTGCGAAGGATTTGCCGATAAGAGCAGTTTGCTGCCGGAACAGCTATTTGTAATGCAGATGGACGAGTTTATGAAACGGCGCTATGAGTTCCGCTTCAATCAGTTGACTTCACAGGTGGAGTGTCGGCAGCGGAACAGCTTTGATTTTTATTTTCGTCCGGTAGACAGGCGGTTGATGGCAAGCATTACGATGAATGCGCAATACGAAGGACTTAAACTGTGGGACAAAGATGTGGTGCGTTATCTGAACTCGGATCGTGTGCCAATCTATCAGCCTGTTGAGGAGTTTCTTTATGGACTTCCTCACTGGGATGGAAAGGATCATATCGGTGATTTGGCTAAACGGGTTCCTTGTAGCAATCCTCATTGGGCGCAATTGTTTCGTCGTTGGTTTCTTAGCATGGTGGCTCATTGGCGTGGGTTGGGAAAAAATCATGCGAACAGCACTTCACCTATATTGGTAGGCCCGCAGGCTTACAGGAAGTCTACGTTTTGCCGTTTGATTCTTCCGCCGTGTTTGCAGGCGTACTATACGGATAGTATTGATTTTAGCCGGAAACGGGATGCGGAGTTGTACCTGAACCGCTTCTTGCTGATTAATATGGATGAGTTTGATCAGATTGGTATTACTCAGCAGCCTTTTCTGAAACATATTCTGCAAAAGCCTGTCGTAAATACGCGTCGTCCGAATGCTTCGGCAGTGGAGGAACTTCGCCGATATGCTTCTTTTATCGGAACAAGTAATCATAAGGATTTGCTGACGGATACTTCCGGTAGTCGTCGTTATCTAGGTGTTGAGGTGACGGGCGTGATTGATGTTGTCCGTCCTGTCGACTATGAACAGCTTTATGCACAGGCAATGGCGGCGCTATATCATAATGAACGGTATTGGTTCGACGAGAAGGAAGAAGCTATTATGATGGAAGCTAATCAGGAGTTTGAACAGTCGCCGGCTATAGAGCAGTTATTCCTGGTGTATTATCGGATTGCGGAAGATGACGAGGAAGGGGAATGGATGCTTGCTGCGGATATATTGCAACGGATACAAAAGGCGAGTAAAATGAAATTTTCTCCCGGACAGGTTAATTATTTCGGACGGATTATGCGAAGACTGGGAGTGAAGTCGTATAGGAAGACGCACGGGGTTTATTATCATGTGGTGGCTGTTACTCAAAAAGATTAGCAGCACATATAGACTTTATTATTTTATAATAATTATCTTTGCGTAATAAAACGAAGAGGTATGAAGACAATGATAAGAAATCCCTTTATAACAAGCGGACGTGTATCTGCTGATTATTTTTGTGATCGTCACCAGGAGAGTGAACGTTTGGTGCGTGAAGTGATGAACGGGAATAGTCTGGCTCTTGTCTCTACCCGGCGCACGCTTTTTAGGTATTTGGTTGAAAGAAAGTTATTGTGTGAAATACTGGTGTCTAGGGTTTCAATGGCTATATGTCTGTCACTTTCTCGAAGGTGCTTCCCGATAAATCGCGTTAATAATTAGGTGAAACTGCTGTCAGTTAATCAGTTTTATTGTATCTTTGCGATCTTAACTCATTTTATCATAAATAATGAAAGAATTCCTACAACTGATGCGACGTTTTGTGTCGCCTTACAAAAAGTATATAGGATGGGCCGTGGTCCTCAATATATTGTCTGCCGTATTCAATATCTTTTCATTTACTTTATTAATTCCAATATTGAATATTTTATTCAAGACAGGAACGGGTGAAAACGTTTATGCTTTTATGGAATGGGGAAGTGCAGATGTAAAGGATGTTGTGGTAAATAACTTCTATTATTATGTTTCGCAGATCATACAGTCCTATGGAGCGTCAATGGCTTTGTTGTTTTTGGGATTATTCCTTGCATTTATGACATTGATGAAAACTTCGTGTTATTTTGCTTCTTCGGCTATAATGATTCCCTTACGTACAGGAGTGGTGCGTGATATTCGTATAAAAGTATATACAAAAGTTATGCATTTGCCATTAGGCTTTTTTTCAGAAGAACGAAAAGGAGATATTATAGCCCGTATGAGTGGTGATGTGAGTGAGGTGGAGAATTCTGTTACCAGTTCTTTGGATATGTTGTTGAAGAATCCGATATTAATTCTTTTTTATTTTACCACCTTATTGGTGACTAGCTGGCAGTTGACTTTGTTTACTATACTTGTGTTACCGGGTATGGGATGGCTGATGGGAAAAGTTGGTAAACGTTTGAAAAGAGATTCACTTGAAGCGCAGGAGAGATGGAGTGATACGATGTCTCAGTTAGAGGAAACTTTAGGAGGCTTACGCATTATAAAAGCATTTATAGCTGAGAGTAAGATGATTGCACGTTTTGTGAAATGCAGCAATGAATTACGTGATGCGACCAACAAAGTTGCCATACGGCAATCTTTGGCACATCCAATGAGTGAGTTTTTAGGAACATTGTTGATTGTGATTGTGCTATGGTTTGGAGGTGCATTAATTTTGGGTGATAGTTCTTCTATTGATGCTTCGACTTTTATTTTTTATATGGTTATTTTGTATAGTATAATCAATCCATTGAAAGATTTCTCCAAGGCTGGATATAGTATCCCGAAGGGATTGGCTTCAATGGAGCGTGTGGACAAGATTCTAAAAGCTGAAAATAAGATTAAGGAAATCCCGAATCCGAAACCGCTGAAAGGACTGAATGATAAAATAGAGTTTAAAGATATTAGTTTCAGTTATGATGGGAAGCGGGAGATTCTAAAACATGTAAATCTGACGGTTCCTAGAGGACAGACTGTCGCATTGGTTGGACAGTCGGGGTCAGGTAAGTCTACTTTGGTGGATTTATTGCCACGTTATCATGATGTGCAGGAAGGAGACATTACGATTGACGGGACAAGTATCCGCGATGTACGTATTGCCGATTTACGCAGTTTGATTGGTAATGTAAATCAAGAAGCTATCCTGTTTAATGATACGTTCTTCAATAACATTGCTTTTGGTGTGGAAAATGCAACGATGGAGCAGGTTGTGGAAGCTGCGAAGATTGCCAATGCGCACGATTTCATTATGGAGAAACCGGAAGGATATAATATGAATATCGGTGACCGTGGCGGAAAGTTGTCCGGTGGTCAGCGCCAACGTATCAGTATCGCCCGTGCTATTTTGAAGAATCCGCCGATTCTGATTCTTGATGAGGCTACTTCGGCTTTGGATACGGAGTCAGAACGTCTGGTGCAGGAGGCGCTGGAACGCTTGATGAAGACGCGTACGACGATTGCTATTGCCCATCGTCTTTCTACTATCAAGAATGCAGATGAAATTTGCGTGTTGTATGAAGGAGAGATTGTAGAACGTGGCAAGCATGAAGAGCTTATAGAACTGAACGGTTACTATAAACGCCTGCATGATATGCAGCAGTTGTAATGGAGTTTGAAACCAGATGAAAAGATTCTCCATAAAACGTTTTGGATACTACCTTTTGTATTTACTGTCAATACATGTAGTAGCTTTGCTTTTTTTCTTTGTTTTTCGACTTACACTATTTTGTTCCATTGATTATCAGTTCCCGGCAGATATTGAAGGCGATGTTGCTTTAAAGGCAGTCGCCTTTGTGCGTGGATTATGGTTTGATAATGTGATAGCATGTTATATCCTGTTGCTGCCTTTGGTGGCAGTATGGATAACGGCTTTGTTCAATTATACGGCCAAGTGGCTGTTCCGGTCAGTAGCTGTCTATTTCATTTTGTTTTATTCACTTTCTTTTATCATAGCTGCGGCTAATATTCCCTATTTTGAATATTTCTTTAAGACTATCAATTCTTCAATTTATAACTGGTTTGGATATGGTGGAACAACTGCCGGCATGGTGTTTGGTGAATCTTCCTACTATTTTCCAATCTTTCTGGGCATATTATCTATCGTATTATTCGGTTGGGGAGTGTTTTTCTTAGCCTCATATTTTTATCGCCGAAGCGAGACAACGATATCTCGGATTTCGTGGAAAAGCCGATTGGCAATACTTCCCCTAGGAGCTGTTTGTGTAGGGCTATGTTTGTTTGGTATCCGGGGGCGCACAGGGTATAATCCGATTAAGGTAAGTCAGGCGTATTACTGTGATGACCCGTTCCTGAATCAATTGGGGGTGAATCCAGTCTTTAACTTGCTCACAAGTACGTTGGATGATAACCGGAAAGAGAACCGGACGCTGCATCTGATGTCGGAACAGGAAGCTTTGAAACAAGTACAAAACTACCTGCAAAGAAAAGGTGTGGCGGATATTTCTCCGATTGCCCGGAAGGTGGAGCGTGAAGGAGTGCCCAACCGGAAAAACGTGGTTTTGATATTTATGGAATCTATGTCTGCCGATCTGATGGGTAGTTTCGGTTCTGATAAGAAGTTGACCCCATATCTGGATAGTTTATACCGACAGTCATTGAGCTTTGAACGTTTCTATTCATCGGGCATTCATACGAATCACGGCATTTATTCTACGCTTTTCTCCTTTCCTGCAATAATGAAACGGAATGCGATGAAAGGTTCGGTGATTCCTGTTTATTCGGGACTGCCCACTGTGCTGAAAGATAATGGGTACTGTAACTTGTTCTTTATGACGCATGAGTCTCAATATGACAACATGAATGCGTTTCTTCGTACCAACGGATTTGATGAAATCTATGCGCAGGAAAATTATCCTTCGGAAAAAGTGGTGAACAGTTTTGGCGTGCAGGATGATTTCATGTATCAGTATGCACTTCCGATATTAAATGAAAAAGCAGATACGGGCGAGCCTTTTTTCACCGTATTGCTGTCTATCAGCAACCATCCGCCCTACGTCATTCCCCCTTACTTCCATCCTCATAGCGAAAAGCTGGAAGAGCAGATTGTAGAATATGCCGACTGGTCTATCCGGCAGTTTATGGATGCGGCGGAGAAACAAACGTGGTTTGATAACACGATCTTTGTATTCCTGGGTGACCACGGTAAGATGGTGGGTACACCGGAATGTGAGATGCCCCAATCTTATAACCATATTCCGCTGATGATTTACGGAAAAGATATTCCGCCGACTGTACACAATGGATTCGGAGGGCAAATAGATGTAGCTCCTACTTTATTGGGAATGCTTAATATGAGCTATTTGCAGAACAACTTTGGTGTGAATCTTCTCGAAGAAGAACGTCCGTGTATGTTTTTCACGGCAGATAACCTTATTGGAGCAAGAGATTTGACTCATTTGTTTATTTACTCTCCAGACAATCAACAGGAATTTAAGTATAAACTGGAAAATGAAAAATTGCATGTTGCTGCCGATGACGAAGGCTTCGGACTACTGAAGAATTATTGTTTCTCGATGTTGCAGTGTACGGAACAGATGGTGAAAGAACACAAGACCATTGACAGGGCTGCTGTTAAATAAATGTATTCTATGGTAACAAAATCGGTAGTTAGAGAATTTGTGCGCTTTGGTGTGGTTGGTGTGATAGCCACAGTGCTGCATTACGGGATTTATTATTGCTTGAAGTCGGTCGCCAATGTGAATGTAGCTTATGCAGTTGGATATATAATTAGTTTTATCGTGAACTTTTATCTGACTTCGTATTTTACTTTCGGAACGTCTCCTTCGTGGAAGAAACTGGCAGGAATGGGAGGAGCACATCTGATAAATTTCCTGTTGCACATGATTTTACTGAATATTTTCTTATATTTGGGTATTTCTAAGACATGGGCTCCTATTCCGGTATTTGCGATAGTGATTCCTGTGAATTTCCTGTTAGTACGGTTTGTATTTAAACATAAAAAGCTATGAATGGTGTGAGACTTATAATTGTGGTTCCTTGTTATAACGAGGAAGAAGTGTTGAAAGAGACGACTCGGCAATTATCTGGTGTCCTTACCCGAATGGAGGAGGAAGGGAAGATAGCTGAAGGAAAGATATTATATGTCGATGACGGAAGCAAGGATTTGACCTGGCCATTGATAGAGCAATTGTCTGAATCGAATATATGCGTGGCTGGTTTGAAATTGGCACACAATGTCGGTCATCAACAGGCTCTTTGGGCCGGATTGGAGCTGGTGGCAGGCAGTGATTATGATGCCGCTGTATCTATTGATGCCGATTTGCAGGATGATGTGAATGCTATTGTAGAAATGGTGGATTATTTTTCACAAGGTGTTGATGTGGTATTCGGCGTCAGACGAGAACGTAAGACGGATACATTTTTTAAGAAACATACAGCGCAGCTGTTTTATAAGCTGATGAGTACAATGGGAGGAGAGATTGTCTATAATCATGCGGATTTTCGCCTGATGAGCAAACGGTCTTTGAAAGCATTGGTTTCTTTTCCGGAACGTAACCTTTTCCTTCGCGGAATGGTCTGTCTTTTGGGGTATGCCACTGCATCTGTTTATTATGACCGTAAAGAGCGCTTTGCCGGTGAATCCAAATATCCATTCACGAAGATGCTGAATTTTGCGTTGGATGGTATCACTTCTTTCTCTGTCAAACCGTTGCGGTTGATTACAACTTCGGGGCTTATCTTTATGCTGGTTTCTTTCTTTGCCATCATTTACGCTTTGGTAGAGTTTATCGGTGGGGATGTTATTAGGGGATGGACTTCGTTGCTTATCTCCGTGTGGTTTATCGGTGGAGCTATTCTGACTGCTGTCGGTATTATCGGTGAGTATATCGGTAAAATATATAAGGAAGTAAAACGCCGTCCGCGTTATCTGATAGAAAAAGAAGTAAACCTGTAAGGGTTTACTTCTTTCCGATATTCTTCTTTTTTGATTCTATTTTTTCTCTTTAAAGTGATATAGATAGATTATATCGCGAATGTCACATCCTCTTTTCGGACTTTGATATACTTCTTCAAAGGAGTATCGCGACTCATATCTGGGTTTGAAGCCCTCGAAATCATGCTTTCCTACTAATAAATATCCTTCTGACGGCATGTCCTTTTCAAACAAACCTATCTGGTCTTTGTGATAGAAGTTAACAGTATAGAAACGTAGCATATCTACGGCTATATAGGAGTATATCTTACTGCCGGAAGCAATTTCCTGAATTTCTGTAGCCATTCCCTTGTCCGACTTGGTATTCAGTATGGCAGGCTGATAAGCGCCATCTAAAGACATAAAGAGCGAGAACGTTACAAAAAGCGTGGCATATACTAATTTCATATCAGGTGCTTTCTGCTTGATTGTATGGAAAAAGTAGATGGCTCCGAGCAAAGGTAAACATATCACAAGGATATGACCGGCATTGAGCGATATATTTTTCAGGGCATTTAAGAAAGCGATGTTTTCAGCAGCATGTCTGCCGTGGAAGATTGTATCAGGTACTAATCCCAGTTGGATGGCAATGAATGTAGCTAGGAGAAGAATACCTGCGACAGACAAAAAGCCGCCATATACTTTGATTGCTTTGGAGTGCCTGCCTGCCAGATACATGATGTATTCTGCCAGGAAATAGGCAATGAACGGGTAAATAGGTAATAAGTAGACGCTGCGTTTGCTCTTGGGGATACAATAGAAAACAAAGATAAGTACAATGCTTAATAAAGAAAAAAGGCGTGTGTTGTCCATCTCTCGGATGTAGGTCGTGAGTTTATTCCACCATTCACGGGGCTTGCCGGTCACTTTGGTATAAGTCAGCGTAAAGAGGGAAAGTAAAACTAACAATGTATAAGGTGCGTAGCCGGACACAACGGTGATGATGTTGTAGTAGGCCGGGTTCTCGTGAGATTCATAACTCATTTTTCCCATGAAACGTCCGAAGTTTTCTTCCATAACTAGCGCGATGAAGTTGTCTCCTCCCTGTTGGTAAGCGGCAACGTACCAGATAGCGGGCAGGATGCAAGAGGTAATGGCAATCAATGCCATGGAAAAGAAGGCTTTGAAGAAGTTGGTGCCGCGCAGAAGCAGGTAAACACCGGTCACCAGGCAGGGGAGAAGAATTCCTACCGGTCCTTTGGTAAGTGTGGCGCAGCCCATCAATAAAGTGGCTATCCAGGGAAAGCCTCTTCGCTCCTTCTCACACCATCGGTAAAGTTGGTATAAAGCAAGGACTATAAAGGCGGTTAGCATCATGTCTACGCGGCAGTTCATCCCAGCACGGTGCACTTCGAAATTGCTGAGGGTAATTAATCCCATGAGCAGGGCGATACCGGTTCCTCTACGCTTGGCATAGAATAAGAATCCTCCTAATACCATCGCTATCAGGGCTAGAGCTGACGGCATACGGGCTGTATATTCGGTCACTTCGCCCGTAATAGAAGAAATGGCAGCGATACACCAATGAAAGAATGGTGGTTTATAAGCAATATCTCCACCATTATTGACCGGCAGAATCCAATTGCCGCTTTCGAGCATTGAATACGAAACGATGGCTTCGCGTGGTTCTCCTTTTGTATGGAAATCGGTTAGCCCTAAAAAGGGAAGAAGGGTGATGACACAAACAATAGTCAGAAGAATAAATTGTTTATTTCTCATATATTTATAATATGTGTTAGATGTAAAAACTTTCAGCGTTCAAAGATAGGAAGATATTTGAGTGAATTTGGTCTGATTTTCTTATTTTCTGCCAAAATCCGCCGGAATCTCCCCCCATTCTTTCGTTTCCCATTTCAAGATACGTGTGGTGTAGGTATTCTCCCTCAGCCACTTTTCCGCCCGTTCTATCAGCAGGAACAATTCTTCGGTTTCTTTGGTACGGGGAAGTTTGGTCTTGCATTTTTTCTGGCGTACCCAACTGATGGCATTGACGCTGTCGCTATAAATAGGCATATCGAATCCTTTTTGTTTCAATAGCGCCAGTCCGTGCACGATGGCCAGGAACTCACCGATATTGTTCGTCCCTTTCATCGGTCCGAAGTGGAAGATTTGCTGCCGGCTGGCAATGTGTACCCCACGATATTCCATGGGGCCGGGATTGCCGCTGCAAGCAGCGTCGACTGCCAGGCTGTTGTCAATCACGCAAGCAGGCAATGTGTCCGGAGAAGCTTTTGTTCCGCTTGGTTTAGCTTTCGCGTTTTTGCCGATATAGGCGTAGGGAGACATGGTGAGTGCCTGCTCGGCTTCTTCGCGAGTATCGAATGATTTGTATTTGGCGGCTTCGTATCCTTTGATTTGAAGCTGGCAATCCGTCCAGGAGGTGTAAATTCCGGGCGTGACGCCTTCCCATACTACGTAGAATTTCTGTTTAGCCATTTTTTGACGATGAATTAAATAGGGTCAATGAATTGACGGTGCGAAGGTACAAATATATTCTCTAACTGAACAAGTTAGAGGCGCTACTTGTTATAAAAAAAAGAGAGTTTAAGAATATGAACTAAAGAAAGGAGCTATCATGGAAAAATCTTTTAGCGAGGCTTTAAAACAACGTCGGACTTACTATTCAATTGCTAATCAGTCGCCTATACCGGATCAGGAGATAGAGTGTATCATCAATATGACAGTGCGCCACGTGCCGTCGGCATTCAATTCACAGACTACACGCGTAGTCTTGCTGTTGGGAGAATCTCACAAGAAATTGTGGCAGATTGTAAAGGATGCGTTGAAGAAGATTGTGCCGGCCGAGGCTTTCGTAAAGACAGAAGAGAAAATAGATAATTCATTTGCCTGCGGGTATGGAACCGTTTTGTTCTTTGAAGACCAGAAAGCGGTCAAAGGACTTCAGGAGGCTTTCCCGTCTTATCAGGAAAACTTTCTGGGATGGTCATTGCAGACTTCGGCAATGCATCAACTCGCTATATGGGTAATGCTCGAAGATGTAGGTTTCGGAGCGTCGCTGCAACATTATAATCCGTTGATTGACGAAGAAGTGCGCCGCGCATGGAATTTGCCGGAACACTGGCATTTGATTGCGGAAATGCCGTTCGGGCTTCCTACCGCCCAACCGGGGGAAAAAGAATTCCAGCCGTTGGAAGAACGGGTGAAAGTTTTCAAATAATGAATTAAATGACTAATTTTGTGAGCAAAATTAGTCATTTATGGTTCGTATCTTCCTTACCGGCTATATGGGTGCCGGAAAAACGACGTTGGGCAAGGCTTTTGCCCGTAAGATGAATGTACCGTTCATTGATTTGGACTGGTATATCGAAGAGCGTTTTCACAGAACTGTTGGAGAATTATTCACCGAACGGGGCGAAACAGGATTCAGGGAACTGGAAAGGAGCATGCTCCATGAAGTAGCCGAGTTTGAGAATGTGGTAATTTCTACGGGAGGTGGAGCGCCTTGTTTTTTTGATAACATGGAATTTATGAACCGGGTGGGGAAGACGGTTTTCCTTGATGTGCATCCCGATGTGTTGTTCAGGCGCTTGCGTGTAGCCAAACAGCAACGTCCCATTCTTCAGGGAAAAGAGGATGACGAACTGAAAGCGTTCATTGTGCAGGCGTTGGAGAAACGCGCTCCTTTCTATACTCAGGCACAGTATGTCTTCAATGCCGACGAATTGGAAGACCGTTGGCAGATTGCCGCTTCCGTTCAGCGTTTGCAACAACTTCTCGGATTATAAAAATAGAATTTTTGCATAATTACAGGCACGGATTACGCGGATTTCACGGTTCCTCTAAATATATGTATTGTAGAGCGACAGTGTAATCTGTGTAATCCGTGCCTGAATCGTGTATCAGACTTTATCTTTTTTGATTCTCTTTTTTGTTCATTCGGTCAATATTTGTACCTTGGCGCTCGTTACGAGATTTATAATATAAAAACAAGGTAAAAACCTACATCATGGAAACATTAAAAGAGAATTTTGAGAGATTATCTGCTAAAATTAAGACTTCAGGAAAACCTGCTGCGGCATGGTTCCCGCAATACACGACGACTTCATTATTGAATGCTGAAAACTGGTGGGAGGCATTGGCTGTGTGCGAATATGCTTTGGATACCCGGGAAGACGAGAAACTGACGGAAGATTTCTTTGAACTGATATTCAGTGCGTTCGACTGTAATGTCGAGGTCGATCTCAACGAAGAAGAATATGAATTCTGGTGGGAGAAGGTGATGCAGGTATGCGACCGTGTGGCTGTATTCAGCGGTGCGGGGTGGGCACAGAAAGGTGCCCAGTATTCCGAAGCCCGCTGCGGAAAACGTGATATGAGTTATTTGTTCCCATTCTACGAAAAAGCTGCCGATATGGGGTGGGCGGAAGCGGAAGCGACCGTTGCTTATTGGAAACTTATGGGATTTTATTGCGAACAGGATAAGGAAGAAGGTGAACGTCGTTTTGCGGCTCTTTCTTCTCCCGAAGCTCTGTTGTGGGGAAAACATTATCGTGCTTTTGCCGAGGAATTTACAGGCAATAAAGAGAAAGCGTTGCAGATACGTCAGGAATTGTTGGACGAACTGCCCGAAGGACATCGTTTGCGTGCCCATACCTATGCTGCGCTGGGAGATGCACTCGACAGGGAAGAGGGGAATGTGGCGGAAGAAGCTGCTTGTTATGAGAAATCATTGGAGATAGTTCCGAATTTATATACTCTTAAAAATCTGGGTACGCTTTATTTCCGTTATCCGGAACTGGGCAAACCGAAAGAACTGGCCTTTGAACTTTGGGAAAAGGCCTGGCGTGCCGGTGTGTGGTCTGCTGCTGGCTTCCTGGGATATAATTATCAGGAAGAAGAGTGGCTGGATATGCCCAAAGCGATTGAATGGTTGGAAAAGGGAGTGCTCTATTGCGAGTTGTACAGCGCGTATGAGTTGGCACTGATTTACTTGTACAATGATGACTATAAGAATGTGAAACGGGGGCTGGCGTGTCTTGAGGCATGTGTGGCAGATGATTATGTGCCGGGTATCGAGGGACTGGCAAACGTGTACTTCAACGGTGACTTGGTGGAAGAGGACATGAGCCGTGCGAAAGAGTTGCTGGAGAAGGCTGTTGGGCTGGGTTCGGGAAATGCAGCCTATCGTTTGGGATGGATGTATGAACGCGGCTTCTTGTCCGAAGAACCGGATTATGTCAAAGCAATGGAGTATTATGAGAAAGCGGCTTCGATGGAAAATGCTGACGGATACTGCCGTGCGGCTCTTTATCTGGCAAACGGGTATGGTGGTGTGACGGATGCCGTGAAATCAAGGGAATATTATGAGAAGGCGGCTGAGTTGGGCTCCTGTTTTGCTTTGGTAGAGTTGTCGTTCTTATATGAGAATGGTGACGGAGTGGAGGAGAGTTATGAAAAGGCTTTTGAACTGTGCAGCAAGGCTGCCGGTGAGGGTTATCCTTATGCTATGTTCCGTGTAGGGCTTTATCTGGAAAAAGGTGTTCTAGGTGAAGCGCGGCCGGAAGAGGCTTTCGGATGGTATATAAAAGCTGCCGAAGCAGGTGATACGGATGCGATTTTTGCGTTGGGACGTTGCTATAAGCATGGGCTCGGTACGGAAGAGGACTTCGACAAGGCGCTTGAATGGTTCTCCAAAGGGGGGGAAAAGAATGAAGCCCGCTGTCTGACTGAGTTGGGGCTGGCTTATGAGAATGGTAACGGAGTGGAAGAGAACCCGCAAAAGGCTGTGGAATATATGACGCAGGCGGCGGAGCAGAATTATGGTTACGCCCAGTTTAAAATGGGGGATTACAACTTCTTCGGTTACGGCTCCTGCCTGGAAGATAACAAGAAGGCCGTAGAGTGGTATGAAAAGGCGGTTGCCAATCAAGTTCCTATGGCTATGATACGTATGGGTGAGTATTACCTGTATGATTATGACAGGCTGAATGAGTCGGAAAAGGCTTACTCGTATTTCAAAAAAGCTGCCGATGAGTATAAATGGTACAGCGAAGGGCTGGGTATCTGTTATGAGATGGGTATCGGAGTGGAAGATAATGAGACGGAAGCCTTCAAATATTACACACTGGCTGCGGATAGCGGGAATGTGGCAAGTATGTATCGCACCGGACTTTGTTATTATAATGGAGTAGGCGTGAAGGAGAATTACGCCGAGGCCTATCGCTGGTTTGCGGATGCGGCGGGTAACGAGAATGTCGGCGCGACTTATTATCTCGGCAAGATGCTGATGTACGGCGAAGGTTGCACGCCCGATCCGGAAACGGCTGTACAATGGTTGATGAAAGCTGCCGAAAAAAATAACGATAAAGCACAGTTCGAACTTGGAAACGCCTATTTGATGGGAAATGGTGTAGAGGAAAATGACGAGATTGCTATGGAGTGGTTCGAGAAGGCTGCCGAGAACGGCAATGAGAAAGCTCTTAAAATCACCGGAAGAAGGAGAAAATAAGAAAGGAACATGGAGAAAGAAGAAAATAAATTGTTCCAGGTCAACCTGAAGGGGATGATTGCCCTGTTGTCGGAGCATATTTATAGTAATCCGAATACTTTTGTCCGGGAGTTATTGCAGAATTGTGTGGATGCCATCACGGCACTGCGCAATATTGACGAGAATTATGCTGGCCGTATTGATGTCTTCCTGAATGATGATAAAACGGTGATATTCCGGGACAATGGAATCGGGCTGAAAGAAGAGGAGGTGCACCGCTTCCTTACTATTATCGGAGAAAGTTCGAAACGGGATACGCCCGATGCGGATGACTTTATAGGCAGGTTCGGTATCGGACTGTTGTCCTGTTTTGTGGTTACCAATGAGATTAGGGTGGAAAGCCGTTCTGCAATGGGCGGGCAGGCTGTCCGCTGGTGTGGAAAGGTGGACGGCACGTACGAGCTGGCTTTGTCTGACGAGGAGCAGTCAATCGGTTCGCAGGTGGTGTTGCATCCCAAAAGTGACTGGATGCATCTTTTTGAGTACGAGATGTTTAAAAAGATACTGGTCAATTATGGCGAGGTGTTGCCTTATCCCATTTACCTGCATTATCAAGGTGAAGAGGAGCTGGTGAATACGCCTTCGCCTGTATGGCTCGATCCGAAATCGACCCGTAAGGAGTTGCTCGATTATGGGGTGAAGGCTTTCCGGTCGTCCGCCCTCGATGCTTTCAGGATACGTACTGAAAGCGGGCGCGTGGAAGGAGTGCTTTATGTCTTGCCTTTCCGTACGCAGTTTTCCGTGCGCAATTCGCATAAGGTATATCTGAAACGTATGCTGCTGAGCGAGGACGACTGCAATCTGCTGCCACCGTGGGCATTCTTTATCCGTTGTCTGGTGAATGCGGACGGGCTGTTGTCTACCGCTTCGCGGGAGTCTTTGGTGAGCAATGATTTGCTGAAGGATGCCCGGAAGGAGATTGGAGCAGCTATCAAGGATTACTTGCGGGGACTGGTGCAGAATAACCGTACCATGTTCAATAAGATTATGGATGTTCATCATTTCCATATCAAGGCGATTGCTTCGGAAGACAATGAATTGCTCCGCTTGTTTATGGATTATCTTCCTTTTGAGACGAATAAGGGAATACGTAGTTTCGGAAGTATCCGTTCGGCGGGCAATGTGATATGCTTTACCCGGAATCTGGAAGATTTCCGGCAAGTACGGCGTATCGCCGGAGCGCAAGGGTGGCTGGTTGTGAATGCCGCCTATACGTTTGATGAGGCGTTGTTGAGAAAGTATGTCCGTCTGAATCCGGAACTGACGTTGGATGAAATATCTCCTTCACGGCTGCTGGAACAGTTTGGAGAAGTGGAGTGCAGGATGGAGTTTCAGGCTTTTGAAGCAAAAGCGAATGAGCTGTTGAAGCGTTTTGGCTGTGTTTGCCGTCTGAAACATTTTACACCAGTGGATATTCCGGTGATATTTGTGGCTGAGGAGAAGGAGAATACAACGAAGAGTGCCAATAATCCGTTGGCTGCCGTGCTGGGGTCGGTGAATGCCGCAAAGCAGGTTCCGCCTACGTTGACGTTCAATGCCGATAATGAGATGGTGCGGACTTTACTGCAAATACAAGGAGACAATAAAATGTTCCAGCATGTGGTGCATATATTGTATGTGCAGTCGCTCCTGCAAGGGAAATATCCGGTGAACAGCGAGGAAATGGAACTCTTCAATCATTCGCTCAGCGAACTGATGACATCGAAAATGAATGATTTTATTAACTTCCTGAATTAATTGAAAGAATATGAGATACACGCTTGAGATACAAAAACTGCTGTTGCAGACTCAGAACGACAGCCTGCGTCCTCGTGAGAAAGCGAACCTGCTGAAAGAGGCGATTCGCATTGCGGACGAGAATGAAGATGTGGAATGGGCCACGGAGATGCGGCTCGACCTTATTTATGAACTGAATCTGCTTTCGGCGGATACGGAAGAGATTACCGTATTCTCTAAAATCCTGGATGATTATGAAAATCATAAGGACATCATCAAAGAGGATGATTTGCTGTGGAAGTATAAGTGGATATGGGCCTGCACGTTCGATGTGCCGGACATTCCGATGGAACAGGTGGAAGCGGTAGGCGAGGATTATAAAGAGCGTATTCTCCGGAACGGGTATTCTCTGCGGAGTTATTACCACCGCTGGTCGGTAGAGTGTGTATGGATGCGGCAGTATGACAAGGCGAAAGAGTATATCGACAAGATGCTGGCTGAGAAGATTGACGGCCAGTCGTGTGAAGCCTGTGAACTGAACTTTATGCTGGATTATTTTCTGGAGACGGGACAGTTTGATGAGGCTTACAGCCGGGCGCAGCCGTTGATTAACAAGCAGGTGACCTGTTATGAGGCCAACCTTCGTGCTTATCTGAAACTTTCTTATTATGCGCTGAAAGCCGGCAAGCCGGAGATTGCCGCCGATATGTGCGCACGTGCCGAAGAGGCGCTGGCGGGAAGAGAAAAGGATGAGTACTTATTGTCATACATGGGGCTGTTTGTCGCTTATAACATGATGACGAAGCCGGAAAGGGGTTGGGAGTATATAGAACGTTGCACGGACTGGAGCTTGCGCAGCAATTCGCTGAAGAAATATCGTTTCTCGTGTGACATGGTGGAAACCTTGAAATATGCAGACCGTCAGGAAGTCCGGCTCTCTTTGCCGGAAGAGTTTCCTCTTTATCGTGCGGACGGGGTCTATGCCGTTTCCGAGCTTCGCGATTATTTCTATCAGCAGGCTGCCGATTTGGCACAAAGATATGATGCCCGTAACGGAAATAGCGGATATACAGACCGATTGAAAGAAATTGTGTCCAATTAATTGGCAACATGTAGATTAATCTGTATTTTTGCCGTCCAATTATTTACTAAAAACACCGAATTACAGAAAAATGAGAAAGTGGCGTATTGAAGATTCTGAGGAGCTCTACAACATCACAGGTTGGGGAACCTCGTACTTTAGTATTAATGACAAAGGTCATGTTGTTGTTACACCGCGTAAGGATGGAGTGGCTGTCGACTTGAAAGAACTGGTCGATGAGTTACAACTGCGGGATGTGGCATCTCCCATGCTGTTGCGTTTTCCGGATATTCTGGACAACCGTATCGAAAAGATGTCGTCCTGTTTCAAGCAGGCGGCGGAAGAATACGGGTATAAAGCCCAGAATTTTATTATCTATCCGATTAAAGTCAATCAGATGCGCCCCGTGGTGGAAGAGATTATCAGCCATGGAAAGAAGTTCAATCTCGGACTTGAGGCCGGTTCTAAACCGGAACTTCATGCGGTGATTGCTGTCAATACGGACTCTGACTCATTGATTGTCTGCAACGGTTATAAGGACGAAAGTTATATTGAACTGGCTTTGCTTGCGCAGAAGATGGGCAAGCGTATCTTCCTCGTTGTGGAGAAGATGAACGAGTTGAAGCTGATTGCCAAGATGGCGAAGCAACTCAATGTGCAGCCCAATATCGGTATCCGCATCAAACTGGCTTCTTCTGGCAGTGGCAAGTGGGAGGAATCGGGCGGTGACGCCAGCAAATTCGGCCTGACTTCCAGTGAGCTTCTCGAAGCACTCGATTTTCTTGAAAGCAAAGGAATGAAGGAGTGCCTGAAGCTGATTCATTTCCATATCGGTAGCCAGGTGACGAAGATCCGCCGTATCAAGACGGCTTTGCGTGAAGCGTCACAGTTCTATGTGCAGCTTCATTCGATGGGGTTCAACGTGGAGTTTGTGGATATTGGCGGCGGATTGGGGGTTGATTACGACGGTACCCGTTCGTCAAACAGTGAGGGCAGCGTGAATTATTCCATCCAGGAGTATGTGAACGACTCAATCTCTACTTTGGTGGACGTGAGTGATAAGAACGGCATCCCGCATCCGAATATCATTACGGAAAGTGGACGGGCATTGACAGCACATCACTCGGTGCTTATCTTTGAGGTGCTCGAAACGGCTACTTTGCCGGAATGGGATGACGAAGAGGAAATTGCTCCTGACGCGCACGAACTGGTGCAGGAACTATATGGTATATGGGATTCGCTGAATCAGAACAAGATGTTGGAAGCATGGCACGATGCCCAGCAGATTAGGGAAGAAGCGTTGGATTTGTTCAGCCACGGAATTGTGGATTTGAAAACCCGTGCGCAAATCGAGCGTCTGTACTGGTCTATCACGCGTGAGATTAATCAGATTGCCGGTGGTTTGAAACATGCACCTGATGAATTTCGTGGATTGTCCAAATTGTTGGCAGACAAGTATTTCTGCAACTTCTCGCTGTTCCAGTCTCTTCCAGACTCTTGGGCGATTGACCAGATTTTCCCGATTATGCCTATTCAGCGGTTGGATGAAAAACCGGAACGCTCGGCTACCTTGCAGGATATTACGTGCGACTCGGACGGCAAGATTGCAAACTTTATCTCTACACGCAATGTGGCTCATTACCTGCCTGTGCACAGTCTGAAGAAAACAGAGCCTTATTATTTAGCTGTTTTCCTGGTGGGGGCTTATCAGGAGATTCTGGGAGATATGCATAATCTGTTCGGTGATACGAATGCCGTGCATGTTTCTGTGAATGAGAAAGGATATAATATAGAACAGATTATTGACGGAGAAACGGTGGCGGAAGTATTGGACTATGTACAGTATAATCCGAAGAAGCTGGTGCGTACGCTCGAAACTTGGGTTACGAAATCAGTGAAAGAAGGTAAGATTTCCCTGGAAGAAGGGAAAGAGTTCCTTTCCAACTATCGTTCGGGACTTTACGGATATACGTATTTAGAATAACCCGGCAAGGCGCCGGAACTGGATTCTCCATTCGGTGAACTTATTAGAAATTAATAAATGAGAGAAAAACTAACAGTTATTAAGGTGGGTGGCAAAATCGTAGAAGAGGACGCCACCCTTCGTCAGTTGTTAAACGACTTTGCCGCTATCAACGGCCATAAGGTGCTGGTTCACGGTGGCGGCCGTTCGGCTACAAAGATTGCCGCGCAACTGGGAATAGAAAGTAAAATGGTAAATGGCCGCCGTATTACTGATGCGGAGACGCTGAAAGTGGTGACGATGGTATATGGCGGTCTGGTGAATAAGAGTGTCGTTGCCGGGCTACAGGCTCGTGGAGTCAATGCGCTGGGGCTGACCGGAGCGGATATGAATGTAATCCGTTCGGTGAAACGTCCGGTGAAAGACGTGGATTACGGTTTTGTCGGTGATGTGGAAAAGGTGGATGCTACTTTGTTGTCGGACTTGATACACAAAGGAGTCGTTCCGGTGATGGCGCCGCTGACACATGACGGACAAGGCAATATGCTGAATACCAATGCGGATACCATTGCCGGAGAGACGGCAAAGGCTCTATCGGCTCTGTTTGACGTAACGTTGGTCTATTGCTTCGAGAAGAAAGGCGTGTTGCGTGACGAGAATGATGATGATAGCGTGATTCCTCAGATTACCCGTGCGGAATTCGAACAATACATAGTTGACGGCGTTATTCAAGGTGGCATGATTCCTAAACTGGAGAACTCTTTTGATGCAATAAATGCGGGAGTGTCCGAAGTGATAATTACCTTAGCATCAGCGATTAACGGTAACGGTGGAACAAGAATAAAAAAATAATTCAAAAAAAAGTAGTGGGCGACTGTAACTTTTCGTATCCTAGCCCGTCATTATTATAGAGATGCAAGAAATCAGCTTCCGAAACGATATTTTGCCGTTGAAGGACAAACTCTTTCGACTGGCGCTCAGAATAACCCTGGATAGGGCAGAAGCCGAGGATGTCGTTCAGGACACCATGATAAGAGTGTGGAACAAGCGTGATGAGTGGTCTCAGTTTGAATCCGTCGAAGCCTATTGCCTGACAGTGGCAAAGAACTTGGCGATAGACCGGAGTCAGAAGAGAGAAGCGCAGAACGTGGAACTCACCCCCGAAATGGAGGAAGAACCTGATGCTAATAGTCCGTACGACCGGATGGTTCATGATGAAAGAATAAATATCATCAACAGGCTGGTCAACGAACTTCCCGAAAAACAGCGGCTTATCATGCAACTGAGGGACATTGAAGGTGAGAGCTATAAAAAAATTGCAACCCTGCTGAATCTGACAGAGGAACAAGTGAAAGTGAATCTCTTCAGAGCCAGGCAAAAGGTAAAACAAAGGTATTTAGAAATTGACGAATATGGATTATAAGGATATAGAACAGCTCCTGGAGCGATACTGGCAATGCGAAACTTCTGTCGAGGAGGAAGCGGTATTGCGCAACTTCTTCTCGAAAGAAGACGTACCGGCTCATTTGCTCCGCTATAAGAACTTGTTTGTTTATCAGCAGGTTCAGCAGGAAGTAGGGCTGGGCGAAGACTTTGACGCTCGTATTCTGGCAGAGGTGGAGCCTGTGGTCGTAAAAGCAAAACGCTTGACACTGATCGGTCGTTTTATCCCTCTGTTTAAGGCCGCTGCCGTAATTGCAATCATCCTTTCACTGGGGAATGTGGCACAACATTCTTTCTCCGGTGATGACGGAAGTATATTGGCAACGGATACCATTGGTAAACAAGTAACAGCACCGTCGGTCGCCATCTCGAATGATGTGAAAGCCGACCAGGTTCTCGCTGACAGTCTGGCGAGGATTAATCACAAGGTGCAGGTTATGAACGAATAGACATTTTCATTTGCTTTAAACATATAATATAGTTAGTGTGCTTAATTAAAACAACAACGAAAGCGAAACTGTGAAGTTTTCAATTCTCTCAAATTTTTAGATAAAAACTAACTAAATAAATGGGCTACCGCGCGATGCAGTAGCCCTTTTATGCTTTTTGAGGTTTTGAGTCTAATGTTTCTTTTCTTTTAGAATTTTGTATTCTTCTTCTTTTTAGTTTTATAATAATAGTATGGAATTAGAAGACCTGCTTGCAGGAGTATCGCGATTATGATAAATATGACTTTCCAATTACTCATTGAACCATAATTTTTTATAATAGCATAAACAATCATACTGGGAATATAAAGTATTATCGTCGCTTCTTTTAAAACTGGATTTTTGAAATTAAAGATAGTAATCAGCATACTTGTTAGATATAATGCTAAGGTTATTATCAATCCAGTTATTTCTCCCTGAATGCCCCAGCCGATAAATCCCCAAAAGGAACTATAAAGTACTAATACTAAAAAATACCATTTCATTGTTTTATATTTTAAGATTTAACATCCTGCCACTGCTCCTGTAAATGCTCCACTGATAGCTCCAGCTATTGCTCCAGCAACAGTGCCAATGATCGGTACTGCACTTCCAATACGTCATAATAATTGGTCGTATTATTCATGTCAGTTGCTGGCTCAATCATTTTTTCTTGATATTGGTAACTTAATAAGGAAATAATTACTAAAATGTTAATGATAAATTTTGCATAAATTGATTTCATAATTTCTGATTTTAAATTAATATTAGGGTATTGCGCAACTTTTTTTCTAAACCAAGAATTAAGTTTGGATTATATATTTTAATGCTCTAAATGTACGACAAAAAAAAACTTAGGCTATCTAATTCGACTTCAGAAATAATTCAGAAAGGTTTAAATGAATAAACTTAATTATTTCTGAAATCATTCATATATGCCAACAGGATAATTATCCTTTTCTTTGTTGCATTTTTTTTATATTTGTACGACACATATAACAAATCAAAACTGAGTCGGATGAGAAACACATATCTATTATTATATTTATTACTAGTTGTAATCTGTTTGTACGCATGCCATAAACCAATTCCGGAGTATATATCACATATTGAAAATATCATAGAAAAGAATCCGGATAGTGCTTTGATTATTCTCGATTCTTTAGAAGAGCAGATGCAGAAAGAATCATTGTCGACAAGAATGTATTATAATTTATTAGTTACTGAGGCATGTGATAAATGTGATATTCCCAACCCATATGATTCACTATTGACTGATGTAATCCAGTACTACGAGAAAAGAAAGGAAAGTGATAAGTTGATGAAAGCTTATTATTT
This sequence comes from Bacteroides sp. f07, assembly GCF_042854785.1. Classification (NCBI taxonomy): domain Bacteria; kingdom Pseudomonadati; phylum Bacteroidota; class Bacteroidia; order Bacteroidales; family Bacteroidaceae; genus Bacteroides; species Bacteroides sp. f07. The sequence goes on from NZ_BAABXI010000002.1 coordinate 421,637, forward strand.
TATGGGACAGCGGCATCTTGAACTGAAGGCAGAAGATGATCCTGCTGCATTGCTTTATTCTTTTAGAGCTTTAGAACAGTCTGTAAAAGTTGAAGACGACGCTTTTACTGGACGGATATATAATCAAATCGGTAAATCGTTTGTCTATATGAATCTTTTCAAAGAGGCTATACGGGAACTTCAAATAGCCTACTCTTATTCTTTGGCGGGAAATGACAAGCGAGCTTGCATTGATGTGCTATGTGACTTAGCCGATGTCTATAATTTGCAAAATCAAACAGATAGTGCTTTATATTACTATCAGAAAGCGTATAAACAATCGGAACTCTGTGGAGATATACTAGATAAAAAGGTGGATATTTGGCAAAACATGGCAGGTACTTATATTAAGACCGGTAATAATGATAAAGCACGGGAAATATTGAAGAAAATAACAAATGAAGAAAAGGATAGCAATAAACTGAACTATAATGTTTTGGGAAATCTATTTTTGCGTACCGGGCAAAAAGATTCGGCAGTTGCCTATTTCAAACGTGAGTTGGAGAATGAGGGTTGGACTGAAAGGAAATATGCTTGTTGGAATCTGTATCAGATAGAAAAAAGCGATAAGAATTGTGTGAGTGCGCTTGCTTATCTTGAAAAATACGCAGAATGTTCTGATAGTACTTATGTGCAGTCTAATATCAAGTCGTTGCAGAAAATAAAAGTATTGTATGATTTGCATCATGCCGAAAAAGAAAAAGAGGAATTGCGGCAGGAAAATATAGAGCAGCGTGCGTGGATTATTTATGTAATGATTACTATGGCAGTTGTTATTGGTGTCGCTATTCAGTATAGCCGTATGAAGAAGGAGAAGGCCCGGCGGCAAGAAGATATACTGCGAAATATATATGAGGAACAATATCGAAAGAGTAAACAGTATATAGAAAGCAATAAACAGATAATTAAGGAACTGGAAGAAAAAATAGAATCCATTCAACAGGAGAAAGATGTGCTTTGCAAGGAACTGCTTTTAGTGCAAAAAGAGAAATTGGAGCAGACTAATCGAGCGGTGGAAACTGCGCAAAGGCAGCAGACCTTGTTGGAGGAAGCGCTTCGGAAATCAGATATTTATGTATATTGTTATCGGGCGATTGAGGACTCGATAATTGCATTGACTAGTACTGATTGGAAGAAGCTGGAGCAAATAGTCAATGAGACTTATGACAATTTCACAAACCGGTTATTTGTTTTGCATCCTTCTATTACTACAATAGAGTTGCGTATTTGTATGTTGTTAAAAATCAGACTGCCTGCTTCTGCAATCTCTCAATTGATATGCCGTACCCAAAGTGCTGTTTCTATGAGTAGAAAGCAGCTTTATAAGAAGATATTTCATGAAGAAGGAGCTCCGGCAAAGCTTGATGAGTTTATTGTATCATTTTAGTGAAAGTTATTTTTTTAATAACGAATCCGCTTTACTAAATAAATGGGCTACCGCATGATGCAGTAGCCCATTTATGTTTTCGAAGCTTATTTGATTATTTAATCTGCCGTATATTTTTTCGTGGAGCGTCTATTTCTTGAGGATTTCCCCGATAGGCTATATCTCCACTTCCTGTCACGCGTGCTATCAGTTTTCCAGTGGCGTAGCAACTGATGCTGCCGGAACCGGCTGTACTGGCCGATACATTTTTCGATTTCAGGTTGCCGGCTTCAATATTCCCCGAACCTGCAATCTTATACTCGGCATTGGTCGTTTTACCACTCAGACCGATATCGCCGGAACCGGCAATACTGGCAATGCATTCTTTGCTTTCTATTTGTTGAAGCTTCACATCTCCCGATCCATTGATGGATATAGTCATTCTCCGGCATTTGAACTTTTCGCCTTTAATGTCTCCCGAACCGTTGATGCTGAGTGATATATCTTCTTTGGTCTGTATGCCATTGGCGAAGTGTATATCTCCTGAACCGTTAATCGTTAATTTATTCAGTTCCGGTGAGAATATTTTGACTTCCAGTTTACCTTTCCAGATAGTGACGTTCTTTTTATACTTTATAATAAGTGTATTGCCATCGACATAAGTCTCTAAAAGTGGAATGATATTGTCGGAACCATAAATTTCTATGTAATTTTGAGAACCTTGATGATACGTGACATTTGCACTACTCGATAACTTAACTTCGTTGAACTGCCCGACTTCAACTTTTTTAGTGAGATAGTTTTTACTGCCGGTTACGTGTTTTCCCTGTAAGCAGGAACCAGCGGTTAGTATTAGGAACAATCCTGTTGTAAATAAGACTAATAAACTTGTTTTCATAATTTTGAATTTCTATGGTGTTATATGGGTTAGACGGTTGGTGTTTTTTAAAAGTTGCATCTTGGATAAGAATTTCTAGGTGCAATCTTCTTTTTTATTACTTTTGTGGTGATAGTTAGGATATTTAAGATGAAGGAAGCAATCATAGAAGATGAGGAATTGGGACGATTAGTGGTGCGTGTTAATCTGCGTGCTAAAAGTCTTGTCTTTCGTACCAAGAGTGATGCCGTATATGTTTCGGTTCCATCCGGGACAACGATGAAAGAAGTAAAACAAGCTATTGAGAATCTACGTGGTAAATTGCTGGCTGCCCGTCAACGATTGAGCCGTCCATTGATTGATTTGAATTATAAGATTGATGCGGAATATTTTAAATTATCTTTAGTATCTGGGGAGAAAGACCAATTTCTGGCTAACTCCAGATTGGGCTTTATGCAAATCATCTGTCCGCCTGATGCTGACTTTGCCGATGAGAATTTGCAGAACTGGTTGCGTAAAGTCATTGAAGAGTCGTTGAGACGGAATGCAAAGAGCATTCTTCCACCTCGTTTAGAGCGTTTGTCGAAGCAAAATGGATTATCTTACGCTAATGTGAAAATAAATTCCAGTCAGGGGAGATGGGGGAGTTGCTCGGCAAAGAAGGATATAAATTTATCTTATTATCTCGTCCTGCTCCCTTCTCATTTGATTGACTATGTACTTTTGCACGAATTATGTCATACCCGTGAAATGAATCATAGCGAACGCTTCTGGGCTCTGTTGAACCAATTTACAGAAGGGAAAGCGCTCGCTTTGCGGGGAGAACTGAAGAAGTATCGTACGGAAATATAAGAAATATAAGGAGTGACTGATGCTGCCGGACTTTGTCTGTTACTTCGCCAGTTGCTTAATCCCGTCCGCCTCTTTCTCGAATTGATACGTTCCGCCTTTTTCGCTGAGGTCGAAAGTGGATACCAATTCAGTTTTATTATCCACAATCAACAATGCGCTTTGTTCGGCAAAACGACCTACTTCCACAGTATAAGGCTCTTCCTGCATAACTTTATTAACTATAAGACTGTCATTAACAAACAAAGAGACAGAATCTCCGGCGAATCCTTTTACCAGACTGATAGTGTAAGTTTCGATAAAATGCCGTTCTTCCTGTTTCTCCCGTTGCAGACGCATACTCATGTAGACAAAAATAACCACTACGAATATAACTGCGAAAGCAAGGATTCCGTTGCCTACCATGAACTGTTTATTGGTGTTGAGACGATGTGCCATAGTGCCTGTTTTTTTAATTGCGGTGTAAAGATACGAAGATAAGATTGTTAATTCATACTTTTTTTCTTTAATGTTTTGTAGTCGAACAGATTATTTATATCTTTGCAACCGGAAACGGATGAAAGGTGGAGGGGCAATTAAGCTCCTTTTTTTGTTCTTATATAGTTAATAAATGATAGAAAAGAAAACTGTTTGTCAGATTGTAGAAGAGTGGCTGGAAGGAAAAGACTACTTTTTAGTAGAAGTAACCGTGAGCCCGGATGACAAGATTGTGGTCGAAATCGACCATGCAGAAGGCGTTTGGATTGAAGATTGCGTGGAGCTTAGCCGCTACATAGAGTCGAAACTGAACCGGGAAGAGGAAGATTATGAACTGGAAGTGGGTTCGGCCGGTATCGGACAGCCCTTTAAAGTGCTGCAACAGTATTACATCCACATCGGGCAAGAAGTGGAAGTGATGACCAAAGGCGGACAGAAATTGTCGGGTATCCTGAAAGATGCCGATGAAGAGAAGTTTACAGTATCTGTACAAAAGAAAGTAAAATTGGAAGGTTCCAAGCGTCCGAAGCTGGTAGAAGAGGACGAAACCTTCACTTATGAGCAAATAAAATATACTAAATACTTAATTAGCTTTAAATAGTTATGGCCAAAAAAGAAGAAACAATCAGCTTGATTGATACATTTTCGGAATTTAAGGAACTGAAGAATATCGATAGAACGACAATGGTCAGCGTACTCGAAGAGTCGTTCCGTAGCGTTATCGCGAAAATGTTTGGCACCGATGAGAATTACGACGTAATCGTGAACCCGGACAAGGGTGACTTCGAGATATGGCGTAACCGTGAAGTTGTGGCCGACGAAGACTTGACGAACCCGAATATGCAGATTTCGTTGAGCGAAGCACAGAAAATCGATGCTTCTTACGAAGAGGGCGAAGAGGTGACTGACGAAGTAATCTTTGCCAAATTCGGTCGTCGCGCTATCTTGAATCTCCGCCAGACACTGGCTTCCAAGATTCTGGAACTAGAAAAAGACAGTATTTATAATAAATATATAGATAAGGTAGGTACAATCATCAATGCGGAAGTTTATCAAATCTGGAAAAAGGAAATGTTGCTTCTCGACGATGAAGGAAACGAACTGCTGTTGCCTAAGACCGAACAAATCCCGAGCGATTTCTACCGCAAAGGTGAAACGGCCCGTGCAGTAGTTGCCCGCGTGGACAACAAGAACAATAATCCCAAGATTATCTTGTCACGTACTTCTCCCGTTTTCCTGCAACGTCTGTTTGAGATGGAAGTGCCCGAAATCAATGATGGCTTGATTACCATCAAGAAGATTGCCCGCATCCCCGGTGAACGCGCCAAGATTGCGGTAGAATCTTATGATGACAGAATCGACCCCGTAGGAGCCTGTGTAGGTGTAAAGGGAAGTCGTATTCATGGCATCGTTCGTGAACTTCGCAATGAGAATATCGACGTAATCAATTACACATCGAATATCTCATTGTTTATACAGCGCGCTTTGAGCCCGGCAAAAATTTCTTCTATCCGTCTGAATGAGGAAGAGAAAAAAGCTGAGGTGTTCCTCAAACCGGAAGAAGTATCGCTGGCTATCGGTAAAGGCGGTTTGAATATCAAGCTGGCCAGTATGTTAACTGAGTACACTATCGACGTGTTCCGTGAGTTGGATGAGAATGTTGCTGATGAGGATATCTATCTTGACGAGTTCAGAGACGAAATCGACGGATGGGTGATTGATGCAATCAAGGCTATCGGCATCGATACGGCGAAGGCTGTGTTGAATGCTCCTCGTGAGATGTTGATTGAAAAAACAGACCTGGAAGAAGAGACAGTGGACGAGGTAATACGCATTTTGAAATCGGAGTTTGAAGAAGAAGAACCGGAAGAAGAACCGGAACAAGGACAAGAGTAATTGCTGATTACGATTGATTTTTTTCTTCGCTCCATTTATTCATTAAATTTAAAATATGACGATAAGGTTAAACAAAGTTACAAGAGATTTGAATGTAGGAATCGCGACGGTTGTTGAGTTCCTGCAAAAGAAAGGGTATACCGTTGAGGCTAATCCTAATACAAAAATTAGCGAGGAGCAGTACGCGATACTCGTAAAAGAGTTTAGTACAGATAAGAACCTTAGACTTGAATCGGAGCGTTTCATTCAGGAACGTCAGAATAAGGAACGTAACAAGGCATCGGTATCGATTGAGGGCTTCGAAAAGCAGCCTGAAAAACCGAAGTCGGAAGATGTGATCAAGACAGTCGTACCTGAGGATGCACGTCCGAAGTTTAAACCTGTCGGGAAAATTGATTTAAATAACTTGAGCGGTCGGAAGACTGAAAAGGTCGAAAAAGAACCGGAACAGAAGAAAGAGACTGTTGTAGAGCGTCCCGTTGTTAAACCGGAAGTAAAGAAAGAACCGGAAGTGAAGGTAGAAGAGGTGACGGCATCTGTTCAGCCCGAATCGGTTGTAGAAGTGAAACAAGCCGAACCTGTGAAACAGCCTGAGTCTGTGAAACAACCGGAGTCTGTAAGACCGGAACCTGTGAAACAACCGGAACCTGCAGTAGAAAAGAAACCGGCAGAAGTTGAAAAAGTAGTGGAAGTAGTGATTAAAGAAGAGCCGAAGGTAGAAGCTGCACCTGTGAAGGCGGAGGAACATAACAGAGTGGAAAGACCTGTAAAAGCAGCACCGGCGGAAGTAACCCCGGAAGTACCGGCAGAAAAGGTGGCGTCTAAGGACGATGAAGTATTCAAGATCCGTCAACCGGAATTGGGTGCGAAGATTAATGTAATCGGTCAGATTGACTTGGCTGCATTGAACCAGTCCACCCGTCCCAAGAAGAAATCGAAGGAAGAGAAACGCCGCGAACGGGAAGAGAAAGAGAAAATCCGTCAGGATCAGAAAAAGTTGATGAAGGAAGCTATCATCAAGGAAATCCGCAAAGATGACTCTAAACAGCAGAAGAACGGTGCGAAAGATAGCGCTGATGCTGCCAATAAGAAAAAGCGGAATCGTATCAACAAGGAGAAGGTGGACGTGAACAACGTGGCAACTTCCAACTTTGCTGCTCCGAGACCGAATGTACAAGGAAAAGGCGGTAATGGCGGAAACAATGGTGGTGGAAACAACCAGGGAAACAATAATAACCGTAGAAATAACAACAATAAGGATCGTTTCAAGAAACCGGTTATCAAACAGGAGGTAAGCGAGGAAGACGTAGCCAAGCAGGTAAAAGAAACTTTGGCCCGTCTGACTACCAAAGGCAAGAATAAGGCTTCCAAATATCGTAAGGAAAAACGTGAAATGGTCTCCAACCGTATGCAGGAACTGGAAGATCAGGAAATGGCAGACAGCAAGGTATTGAAGCTGACCGAATTCGTAACGGCTAATGAGCTGGCTACGATGATGGATATTTCTGTCAATCAGGTTATTGCTACTTGTATGAGCATCGGTATCATGGTGTCTATCAACCAGCGTCTGGACGCGGAAACCATCAATCTGGTGGCCGAAGAATTCGGATTCAAGACCGAATATGTAAGTGCGGAAGTGGCGCAGGCCATCGTCGAAGAAGAAGACGCTCCGGAAGACTTGCAGCCGCGTGCTCCGATTGTTACGGTGATGGGACACGTTGACCACGGTAAGACATCCTTGCTCGATTATATCCGTAAAGCGAATGTAATTGCCGGTGAAGCCGGAGGTATTACACAGCATATCGGTGCATACAACGTGAAGTTGGAAGACGGACGCCGTATCACATTCCTCGATACACCGGGTCATGAGGCGTTTACCGCCATGCGTGCCCGTGGTGCGAAAGTGACGGACATCGCCATCATTATTGTGGCTGCCGATGATAACGTGATGCCGCAGACGAAGGAGGCGATCAACCATGCGATGGCAGCAGGCGTGCCTATTGTATTCGCTATCAATAAGGTGGATAAGCCGACTGCAAATCCGGATAAGATTAAAGAAGAACTGGCTGCTATGAATTACCTTGTTGAAGAATGGGGTGGTAAGTATCAGTCACAAGATATCTCAGCCAAGAAAGGTATGGGGGTAGAAGATCTGTTGGAGAAGGTATTGCTGGAAGCTGAAATGCTCGACTTGAAGGCAAACCCGAACCGTAACGCTTCGGGTTCCATCATCGAATCTTCACTGGACAAGGGACGTGGATATGTGGCGACCGTGCTGGTATCCAACGGTACTTTGAAGGTAGGAGACATCGTTTTGGCGGGAACAAGCTACGGACGTGTGAAGGCTATGTTCAACGAACGTAACCAGCGCATCAAGGAAGCAGGTCCTTCCGAACCGGCATTGATTTTGGGATTGAACGGCGCTCCTGCTGCCGGTGACACATTCCACGTAGTAGAAAGTGACCAGGAAGCTCGTGAAATCACCAATAAACGTGAACAGTTGGCTCGTGAACAAGGCTTGCGTACGCAGAAAATCCTTACTCTGGATGAGTTGGGCCGTCGTATCGCTTTGGGTAACTTCCAGGAATTGAACATCATCGTCAAGGGTGACGTGGACGGTTCTGTCGAAGCATTGAGCGACTCGTTGATTAAGTTGTCTACAGAACAGATCCAGGTAAATGTTATCCATAAGGGTGTAGGAGCAATTTCCGAATCGGATGTTTCTCTGGCTGCCGCTTCGGATGCGATTATCGTCGGATTCCAGGTACGTCCTTCGGGAGCTGCCGGCAAGATGGCGGATCAGGAAGGTGTTGATATCCGTAAGTACTCTGTCATCTACGATGCAATTGAAGAGGTGAAGGCTGCTATGGAAGGTATGTTGGCACCGGAAGTGAAGGAGCAGATTACTGCGACAATCGAAATCCGCGAGGTGTTCAACATCACGAAAGTGGGGCTTGTGGCCGGTGCAATGGTGAAGACTGGAAAGGTGAAACGCAGCGACAAGGCTCGTTTGATTCGCGATGGTATCGTTATCTTTACCGGAAACATCAATGCGTTGAAACGTTTCAAGGATGATGTGAAGGAAGTAGGTACGAACTTCGAATGCGGTATCAGTCTGGTGAACTGCAACGACATGAAGGTAGGCGACATGATTGAGACATTCGAAGAAATTGAAGTGAAACAGACACTGTAATAAAGCAGTACTGAATCTATATCAGGCACGGGTTACGCGGATTTCACGGTTCTTTAATAAATCCGTGTAGTCCGTGAAATCCGTGCCTGAATTATATAATAGAGCAGAACAATATGGCAACGATTGACATAGTAATCCTTATTATAGTAGGTGCAGGGGCGATAGTGGGCTTTATAAAAGGCTTCATTCGCCAGTTGGCTTCTATTTTGGGATTGATAGTCGGACTGATGGCGGCAAAAGCTTTGTACGCTTCTTTGGCGGAGAAACTTTGCCCGACAGTGACCGATTCGATGACGGTTGCGCAGGTGCTGGCTTTTATTATGATTTGGATTGCTGTTCCGTTGATTTTTGTACTGGTTGCTTCGTTGTTGACGAGGGCTATGAAAGCAATTTCGCTGGACTGGCTGAACCGCTGGCTGGGAAGCGGACTCGGAGCACTTAAATTCCTGCTGTTAACAAGTGTAGTGATAGGTGCGATAGAGTTCATAGATGGCGATAATAAGTTAATTAGTGCAACAAAAAAGGAGGAGTCTTTGTTATATTATCCGATGGAAACGTTTGCGGGGATATTTTTCCCTGCCGCAAAGAATATGACGCAACAATATATATTAGAGAATAAAGATGCAACAAGAAGAACCCAATAAATATGTAAAGGAACTGACGCAGGAGAAGTACAAATACGGCTTCACTACGGAGGTGCATACAGACATCATTGAGCGTGGACTCAATGAGGATGTGATTCGTTTGATTTCATCGAAAAAGGACGAACCGGAGTGGCTGCTGGAGTTCCGCCTGAAAGCGTACCGCCATTGGCTGACGCTGGAGATGCCTGCCTGGGCACATCTCCGTATTCCTGAGATTGATTATCAGGCTATCTCTTACTATGCCGACCCGACAAAGAAAAAGGAAGGTCCGAAGAGTATGGAAGAAGTAGACCCTGAGCTGATAAAAACATTTAATAAGCTGGGAATCCCCTTGGAAGAGCAGATGGCCCTTAGCGGAATGGCGGTGGATGCCGTGATGGACTCCGTTTCCGTAAAGACCACTTTCAAGGAGACGCTGATGGAGAAAGGGATTATTTTCTGCTCGTTCAGCGAAGCAGTGCGGGAGCATCCTGATTTGGTGAAGAAATACATGGGTTCGGTAGTGGGTTACCGTGACAATTTCTTTGCTGCATTGAACTCTGCTGTGTTCTCGGACGGTTCTTTCGTATATATTCCGAAAGGTGTGCGCTGTCCGATGGAGCTTTCTACGTATTTCCGTATCAACGCCCGCAATACGGGACAGTTTGAACGTACGTTGATTGTGGCGGATGATGATTCTTATGTTTCTTATCTGGAAGGCTGTACGGCCCCGATGCGTGATGAAAATCAATTGCATGCCGCTATTGTGGAAATCATTGTACACGACCGTGCCGAAGTGAAATACAGTACTGTTCAGAACTGGTATCCGGGAGATGCCGAGGGTAAGGGTGGTGTCTATAACTTTGTGACAAAGCGCGGCAACTGTAAAGGGGTGGACAGCAAACTGTCCTGGACGCAGGTGGAAACCGGTTCGGCGATTACCTGGAAATATCCTTCCTGTATCCTGACAGGAGACAACTCGACGGCCGAATTCTATTCCGTAGCAGTGACGAACAACTATCAGCAGGCAGATACCGGCACGAAGATGATTCACTTGGGCAAGAATACCCGCAGTACGATTGTGAGTAAGGGTATCTCCGCCGGACATAGCGAAAACTCTTATCGCGGACTGGTACGTGTGGCGGAGAAAGCGGATAATGCCCGCAATTACAGCCAGTGTGACTCTCTGTTGCTGGGAGACAAGTGTGGTGCGCATACCTTCCCCTATATGGACGTTCACAACGAGACGGCGGTAGTGGAGCATGAAGCTACGACAAGCAAGATTAGTGAAGACCAGATATTCTATTGCAATCAGCGCGGTATTCCCACGGAAGATGCTATCGGACTGATTGTGAACGGATATGCGAAAGAAGTATTGAATAAGCTTCCGATGGAATTTGCAGTAGAAGCACAGAAGTTGCTTGCCATTTCGTTGGAAGGAAGTGTGGGGTAATTTACTATTTGGCAATTTACGGTTTACTATTTGGCTGCGCGCTTATTGGAGGTAAATTGTCGGTAGTATAGGTTTTTATATAGTAAATGGATAAATAGTAAATATAATCATGTTAGAAATAAAAGACCTGCATGCCAGCATTAATGGCAAAGAGATATTGAAAGGTATCAACCTGACGGTGAAGCCGGGCGAAGTACACGCAATCATGGGACCGAACGGCTCCGGTAAGAGTACACTTTCTTCTGTCCTGGTAGGTAATCCTGCTTTTGAGGTAACGAAAGGTTCAGTCACTTTTTATGGGAAGAATCTCTTGGAACTAAGTCCCGAAGACCGTAGCCACGAAGGTATTTTCCTTAGTTTCCAGTATCCGGTGGAAATTCCGGGAGTAAGCATGGTGAACTTTATGCGTGCTGCCGTGAACGAGCAACGCAAATATAAAGGTCTGCCCGCACTGACTGCCAGTGAGTTTCTGAAACTGATGCGTGAGAAACGTGCGGTTGTTGAACTGGACAACAAACTGGCTAACCGTTCGGTGAACGAAGGTTTCTCCGGTGGTGAAAAGAAACGGAACGAGATTTTCCAGATGGCAATGCTTGAGCCGCGCCTGAGTATTCTTGACGAAACAGACTCCGGGCTGGATATTGATGCGCTCCGTATCGTGGCGGAAGGGGTGAATAAGTTGAAGACTCCCGATACAAGCACGATTGTCATCACTCACTACCAACGTCTGCTCGACTATATCAAACCAGATATTGTACATGTACTTTATAAAGGTCGTATCGTGAAAACTGCCGGTCCGGAACTTGCTCTGGAACTGGAAGAAAAGGGATATGATTGGATTAAGAAAGAAGTAGGAGAATAATATTAGGTACGGATTACATCGTTTTCGCTTATGTGTTTTTAAACCATGAAATCTGTGTAATCTGTGCCTGAAGATAAAAAATGTAAACTATGATAGTTGAACAGCAATATATAGAACTTTTCTCACAGACGGAAGCCATGATTTGCAAGCATAGCGCCGAAGCGCTGAATGCCCCTCGTGCTGCTGCCTTTGCTGATTTTGAGCGAATAGGGTTTCCGACACGTAAGATGGAAAAGTACAAATATACGGATGTGAGCAAGTATTTCGAGCCGGATTTCGGCTTGAATCTGAACCGTCTGCCTATTCCGGTCAACCCGTATGAAGTGTTTAAGTGTGACGTCCCGAATATGAGTACCGCTCTTTATTTCGTGGTCAACGATGCATTTTATAATAAAGCGCTTCCTAAAACTCATTTGCCGGAAGGCGTTATTTTCGGCAGCTTGAAAGAGGTAGCCGAACAGCATCCGGAACTCGTGAAGAAGTATTACGGCAAACTGGCGGATACGTCCAAGGATGGCGTAACCGCTTTCAATACGACTTTTGCACAAGACGGGGTTATCTTTTATGTGCCGAAGAATGTAGTCGTGGAAAAGCCCGTTCAATTAGTGAATATCCTGCGTGCGGACGTTAACTTTATGGTAAACCGCCGTGTGTTGATTATTCTGGAAGACGGAGCACAAGCCCGTCTGCTGATTTGCGACCATGCGATGGACAATGTGAATTTCCTTGCCACGCAAGTGATTGAAGTTTTTGCCGGAGAAAATACGGTATTCGATATGTACGAGTTGGAAGAAACACATACAAGTACCGTCCGCATCAGCAACCTGTATGTGAAACAGGAAGCCAACAGCAATGTTCTGCTGAATGGCATGACTCTTCACAATGGTACCACCCGCAATACCACCGAAGTATTGCTGGCAGGCGAAGGTGCTGAAATAAACCTTTGCGGTATGGCAATTGCCGATAAGAACCAGCATATTGACAACAATACAAGTATTGACCATGCCGTGCCGAATTGCACCAGCAACGAATTGTTTAAATATGTTCTCGACGACCAGTCGGTAGGCGCATTCGCCGGACTGGTACTGGTACGTCCTGACGCGCAACATACAAACTCCCAACAGACCAACCGGAATCTCTGTGCCACGCGCGATGCCCGTATGTACACGCAACCTCAGTTGGAAATCTATGCCGATGATGTGAAATGTTCACATGGAGCAACCGTAGGCCAGTTGGATGAAAATGCATTGTTTTATATGCGTTCGCGAGGAATTGCAGAGAAAGAAGCCCGTTTGTTGCTTATGTTTGCGTTTGTCAATGAAGTCATTGATACGATTCGTATGGATGCACTGAAAGACCGCCTGCATCTGTTGGTGGAGAAGCGTTTCCGTGGCGAGTTGAACAGATGTCAGGGTTGTGCAATCTGTAAATGATGATTAATCACTAAGAAACATGGATATTCAAAAGATACGTGAGGACTTTCCGATATTGAGCCGTACGGTTTATGGTAAGCCTCTGGTTTATTTCGACAACGGTGCGACGACGCAGAAACCCCGTCTGGTAGTCGATGCGTTGGTAGACGAGTATTATTCCGTGAATGCCAATGTGCATCGCGGCGTACATTATCTCTCCCAACAGGCTACGGAACTGCATGAAGATTCCCGCGAGACAGTACGTCGGTTTATCAATGCCGGTAGCACGAGTGAAGTCGTATTTACCCGTGGAACGACGGAGAGCATCAACCTGCTTGTCTCCAGCTTTGGTGATGAATTTATGGAAGAGGGCGATGAAGTCATCCTCTCGGTGATGGAGCACCACAGCAATATCGTCCCCTGGCAACTGCTGGCCGCCCGCAAAGGTATCGCTATCAAAGTGATTCCGATGAACGACAAAGGCGAACTGTTGTTGGACGAATATGAGAAACTTTTCTCTGAACGCACGAAGATTGTCAGCGTAGTCCAAGTTTCCAACGTCTTGGGTACGGTAAATCCTGTGAAGGAAATGATTGCGACAGCCCACGCCCACGGCGTACCTTTCCTGGTAGATGCCGCCCAATCCATCCCTCACATGAAAGTGGACGTACAGGATTTGGATGCCGACTTTCTGGTATTCTCAGCTCATAAGGTATATGGACCGACCGGTGTCGGCGTACTTTATGGAAAAGAAGAGTGGTTGGATCGCCTGCCGCCTTATCAGGGTGGCGGAGAGATGATTCAGCACGTCTCTTTTGAGAAAACGACTTTCAACGAACTGCCTTTCAAGTTTGAAGCCGGTACGCCCGATTATATAGGAACCACCGGACTGGCAAAAGCACTCGACTATGTGAACGGTATCGGTATGGAGCAGATTGCGAAGCACGAACACGAGCTGACCACCTATGCCCTGCAACGCCTGAAAGAAATACCGGATATGCGTATATTCGGTGAAGCCGCCGATAGGGGAGCGGTTATCTCTTTTCTGGTAGGTAATATCCATCATTTCGACTTGGGTACTTTGCTTGACCGTTTGGGAATTGCCGTCCGTACGGGACATCATTGTGCGCAGCCCTTGATGCAGAGGCTCGGCATTGAAGGTACAGTCAGGGCTTCGTTCGCCATGTATAATACGAAAGCAGAAGTTGACACATTAGTGTCGGGAATCGAACGCGTCAGCCGTATGTTTTAAGATATAAATCGCTGTTTCTGTGAGAAATGGCGATTTTTTTATTCTTTAACTAAAAAAGAAGCCTTCAAGTGCAGTGATTTGAAGTTTCGAGCGTCTAATGGTAAAAACAAGAATATTCGGAGGGTCGTGAGACTATGCTTATATTATAAATTCTCTCTCTTTAACATTAATGGCAGCTATATCGTAAAAAGTTACGGTATAGCTGCAATTTTTTTGTTTTCGTTTCTTTTTATTCCGCAGTCAGCTCAATCACACGACTGAAAGCCTGATTGGTAGTGAAAGCATGGATGCCCACTTTCATCAGATAGTCGCCGGAGTAAGTTTGTTCGTTGGCGGACAGGCTCGACTTCTTGTTTGGCATCAGATTGATTTCTTTCACCTTATACATTTTCTTCGCATCCAATCCCTGAAGTTTCACAGGAAGCAGTTTCTCGGCATAACGCGGATGAATGTCATAAGTATAAAGAACGGCTTTATTCTTATCCGGGGAGGCATACATCACCGACATATGATTGCTGTCATAAGGAGAAACCAGCCTGTATTGGTCACCGTCAAGGATTACTTTCTTCAGACGTGTCCAGTTGGCAACTGCATCCTGGCAGTAAACCTGTTCGTCCGCATTCAGTTCTTTCAGTCCGAGGTCGAAGCCAAGTTTGCACATACTGGCTACGTCGGTACGGAATTTCACGCTTGTTTTCTTGTTCCAGCTAGTCACGTGTGCGGACATCGCTTTAGCGGGGAAGATTTGTGAGAATCCCCATTGGATAAACAGACGTTCTATCGGGTCGGTATTATCACTGCACCAGAACTCAGTGAAATATTTCAAGGCCTCGTAGTCGCAACGCGCGCCGCCGCCGGAGCAAAGCATCATCGGTGTATTGGGGTATTTCTCTTTTACACGTTTCAGCACATTGTATATGCCGCGTACATGGTCGATGTAAAGCTGTCCCTGTTTGTTTTTCAGGTAAGGAGAGTAGATATTGGTGATAGGTGAGTTGCAGTCCCATTTGAAATAGGCGACTTCCGGGTTCTCGGTCAGGATATTGTCTACTACACTGAAAACAAAGTCCTGAACTTTCGGGTTGCTGAGGTCGAGAACCAATTGGTTGCGGTAGTAATAAGTTTCACGGTTCGGCAGGGTGATAGCCCAGTCGGGATGTTTCTCGAAGAGTTCGCTTTTCGGGTTCACCATTTCCGGTTCAATCCAGATACCGAATTTCACTCCGGCTTCTTTGGCCGAATTTATAAGAGCAGGGATACCGCCGGGCAGTTTGGATTTCATCACTTCCCAGTCACCCAGTCCGGCGTTGTCGCTGTTGCGAGGGTGCTTGTTCCCAAACCAGCCGTCGTCGAGCAGGAACATGTCTACGCCGAGGTGTTTGGCTTCCTTCATTAGTTCGGAGAGTAATTCTTCATTGAATTTGAAGTAAGTATTTTCCCAGTTGTTCAGTAGGGTAAGGCGGTCGCCTTGTCCGTCTTTCAGTTGGTAGTTGCGAGCCCAGGCGTGAAGGTTACGGCTGGCTTCGCCTATACCATTATTGCTGAAAGTGAACATAAACTCGGGAGTCGTGAATACTTCGTTCGCTTTCAATTCATAATCGGATGCATAAGGATTGATGGCGGGGATAACACGAAGATTACCGACGTTGTCTACTTCAAAAGTAAACTGGAAGTTTCCTGTCCATCCGATAGTGCCCAGCATCACGCGCCCTTGCATTTCCTGTGCCGGTTGTCCCAATCCGAGTTCAAAGAACGGATGTGTGTGCATGGCGGCACGGCTGCCCAACTTCGTGTCAATCACCTTTTTGCCGAACTGCAACTGCTGGCTGCTCATTTGAGCTTCTTTTGCCCAGTCGCTGCTGAATTCAGTGAGGAAATAGTCGGAATCGGAGAAATAAAGCATTGTGGAAGCATAGCGCCACAGAGTGACGGGCTTCTTTTCGTTATGTTTGATTTCGCTCCATGTCTTGATGACATTTTCTTTCGGATAAGCGATGTAGTGCAGCGTTACTTCTACCGGATACTGGTCGTCTTTGAGGTTGATAATGGTCTCCGTTCCGCCTGTCACAGCTTTTTGTTCCGAAGATACATAGCGGAGAATCGTACTCGGATTACCATCGCTATGGGTGATAGCTACTGCCGGTTCAAAATAATCCTCGGCGCCGGAGCCCGGATATACTTCCCAACCTCGTGTAGAAACGCTGCCGTCGCTGCCGCCTTTTACGTAAGGAGAGAAATTATTGATATCCTGCTTGTTCAGTAATTTGTCGCCCAGGTAAGCCTGATAAAGCCGTCCGTTGGGAGCCACTTGAAGGATTAAATCCGTGTTATCCGTTGAGATGTGGATAACGTTTCTTTCCTGGGCGTTCACTTGCGCCATTGTAAACAAGGCCATTAGTAGTAGAAATAGTTTCTTCATGGTGTTTTGAGTAATAATTAATAGGGTATTAGTTAGTTTACGGACATAAAAATGCTCAAAGATAGGAATAATTTATAATGTATGAGTTCGAATTTAATACTGGCGCTAAATTCTATGGTAAATGGGCGTAAATAATTCCCATTCATATTGTTTCAGGCATATTGCTCTGCTTCCTCTTTGGAAACGGGCGGTATTCTATCAGAAATATTCTTTCTTACTTGCTTTTTTCGTTTGATTTTCATAATTTTAGCCACCGTAAACCCTTTAAAAATTAATCCTATGGATAGCATTCTTTTCTGGCTGGTTCCGGTTGCTTCCGTGTTAGCCCTCTGTTTTGCTTATTATTTTCATAAGCAAATGATGAAGGAGAGTGAAGGTACTCCCCAAATGATAAAAATTGCCGCTGCCGTGCGCAAAGGCGCTATGTCTTACCTGAGACAGCAATACAAGATTGTAGGCTGGGTATTCTTGGGACTGGTAATTTTGTTCTCAATTATGGCTTATGGCTTTCACGTTCAGAATGCATGGGTTCCCATCGCTTTCCTGACAGGTGGTTTCTTCTCCGGTCTTTCCGGTTTTCTGGGGATGAAAACGGCAACTTACGCATCGGCACGTACCGCCAATGCAGCGCGTAGCTCGTTGAACTCAGGATTGAGAATCGCTTTCCGAAGCGGTGCGGTGATGGGGCTTGTTGTAGTCGGTCTTGGTTTGCTCGATATTTCTTTCTGGTACTTGTTGCTGAACGCAGTGATTCCTGCCGATGCGCTCACGCCTACTCATAAACTCTGTGTGATTACCACTACAATGCTTACTTTCGGTATGGGAGCTTCTACTCAGGCACTTTTTGCCCGTGTCGGTGGTGGTATCTATACAAAGGCTGCCGATGTCGGAGCCGACCTGGTGGGTAAGGTGGAAGCCGGAATCCCCGAAGACGACCCGCGCAACCCTGCCACTATTGCCGATAATGTAGGTGATAACGTAGGTGACGTAGCCGGTATGGGAGCCGATTTATATGAATCTTACTGTGGTTCTATCCTGGCAACGGCGGCCTTGGGTGCTGCCGCCTTTATCCATTCTGCGGATACAGTGATGCAGTTCAAAGCTGTTATTGCTCCGATGTTGATTGCGGCTGTGGGCATTATCCTTTCTATTATAGGTATATTTTCTGTCCGTACCAAAGAGAACGCGAAGATGAAAGACTTGCTGGGCTCGTTGGCATTCGGTACAAACCTAAGTTCTGTGCTTATCGTCATTGCTACGTTCCTTATACTGTGGCTTTTGCAACTCGATAACTGGGCGCTGATTTCTTGTGCCGTAGTAGTCGGTCTGGTAGTCGGCATTGTCATCGGACGTTCTACGGAATATTATACTTCCCAGTCTTATCGTCCCACTCAGAAACTGAGTGAAAGCGGCAAGACCGGCCCTGCCACGGTGATTATCTCCGGCATCGGTCTGGGTATGCTTTCTACAGCTATTCCTGTGATTGCCGTGGTCGTGGGCATCATTGCTTCTTATTTGTTGGCTTCCGGCGGTGATTTCGACAATGTCGGTATGGGCTTGTATGGAATCGGTATTGCTGCTGTCGGTATGCTTTCCACACTAGGTATTACATTGGCAACGGATGCCTACGGTCCGATAGCCGATAATGCAGGCGGTAATGCGGAAATGGCAGGCTTGGGTGAGGAAGTCCGCAAACGTACTGATGCACTCGACTCTCTCGGAAATACGACTGCTGCGACAGGAAAAGGTTTTGCAATCGGATCTGCTGCATTGACCGGTCTGGCTTTGTTGGCATCGTATATTGAAGAAATACGCATCGGATTGACCCGTCTCGGGAGTGTGGACTTGACTTTCCCGGACGGAAATTCAATCAGTGTGGCAAATGCTACTTTCATTGACTTTATGAACTATTATGAAGTGAACTTGATGAATCCGAAAGTCCTTTCGGGTATGTTCCTAGGTTCGATGATGGCTTTCCTGTTCTGTGGCTTGACGATGAATGCGGTAGGACGTGCTGCAGGGCATATGGTGGACGAAGTGCGCCGCCAATTCCGTGAAATAAAAGGTATCCTGACAGGAGAAGCGGAACCGGATTACGAACGCTGTGTCGAAATCTCAACAAAGGGGGCACAACGCGAAATGGTTGTCCCTTCTCTGATTGCTATTATTGCTCCTATCTTGACAGGACTCATCTTCGGCGTTCCCGGTGTACTCGGTCTGTTGATTGGTGGTCTGAGCAGTGGTTTCGTATTGGCTATCTTCATGGCTAATGCCGGCGGTGCATGGGATAACGCAAAGAAATATGTGGAAGAAGGCAATTTCGGCGGCAAAGGCAGCGAAGTCCATAAAGCAACCGTAGTCGGTGACACGGTAGGCGACCCGTTTAAAGATACATCCGGCCCCAGCTTGAATATCCTGATAAAGCTGATGAGCATGGTGGCCATTGTGATGGCAGGGCTCACTGTTGCCTGGAGTTTGTTTTAAAAAGTAAGGAATAACCAAGAAAAAGGAGACAGAAAACGAGTCTCCTTTTTTTATTTCCTTTACCTTTGTGCTTGAATAAAAATAATTTGTACCTGAATAAAAAACAATAAAGATGCTATTACCTTATTTAAATGAGAATCTGATTGAAGCAGGATGCGATGAGGCTGGTCGTGGCTGTCTGGCAGGTGCGGTATATGCCGCTGCTGTGATTCTTCCGAAAGACTTTAAAAATGAGTTGTTGAATGACTCTAAGCAATTGACGGAAAAACAACGCTACGCATTGCGTGAGGTAATAGAAAAGGAAGCAATAGCCTGGGCGGTTGGTGTCGTTTCACCGGAAGAAATAGATGAGATAAATATCCTGCGTGCTTCTTTCTTGGCTATGCACCGTGCTGTCGACCAACTGGCTGTCCGTCCGCAGCATTTGTTAATTGATGGAAACCGTTTTAATAAATATCCTGATATTCCTCATACCACAGTAATAAAGGGAGATGGGAAATATCTTTCGATTGCAGCCGCATCTATTTTAGCCAAAACTTATAGAGACGACTATATGAACCGTCTCCACAAGGAATATCCGTTTTACGATTGGAATCATAATAAAGGTTACCCGACTAAGAAACACCGTGCTGCCATTGCCGAACGTGGGACAACTCCTTATCATCGTTTAACGTTTAATCTGTTGGGAGACGGACAACTTTCTTTGGGATTCTAGGGCTATTTGTTCTCTCCGAACTTATAATTTCTACATTTTTTTGCAGAATAAGCACGATTTTGTTACACATAACCGTGATTTTGTCCTGTTTAGGATGAAAAAGTGTTGTTTAGTGCTTTTAATTGTTATTAAAATGCTATATATTTGCAAACGGTAACAAGAATTAAAAAGTTTAAAATCATGGCAACAAACAAGCTATTATGCTCTTTTAGAATTATTGGGGTGTTTTCTATCATGTTGATTTGCGCTCTTTCTGCAAATGCACAGTTCTTACGTACTTCTTATTTTATGGAAGGTGTTCATTATCGGCAACAACTAAATCCGGCTTTATCACCGGGGCGTGGATACTTTAATCTTCCTGTAATTGGTTCTTTTAATGTTTCAGCATCTTCTAAATCTTTTGGATATCAAGATATTAAGGATATTATAGATAATAGCGAAGGAAGTGATTACTTTACGAGTGATGATTTTATGAAAAGACTGAAAGATGACAACCAGTTAAATATAAACTTAAATACAGATATATTGTCTGCTGGTTGGTATAAAGGAAGGAACTTTTGGTCTTTTAATGTAGGATTAAGGATGGATATGGGTGCTTCTATTCCTAAATCTATGTTCTCTTTTATGCGTGAAATGAATGGAGTGGATTTTGAAAGTCTTGATTGGAGCAATTTTGACCGCCAGATTGGGAAAGAAAGTTTGGAAATCAATTCTTATGCTGAAATTGGACTAGGATATGCTCGCCAAATAAATGATCGATTAACTGTTGGTGGTAAGCTAAAAGCTTTATTGGGTATTGGTAACTTGAAATTGGATGTTAAGAGTATTGGAGTGAACACTGAATTTAGTGGTGTAACTGCGGATACAGATTGGAGTAATTTGACTCCAGAACAGATTGCCAAGATTCATGGTACTGCCAATATTGATGTAGAAGCGTCATTGGAGAGTTCCTTCAAGGGATTGAATTTGCGCAAAGGTGATGAGGGGTATATTGATGATTTCGATTTTGAAACAGGTGACATGGGAATCGCAGGTTATGGTGCTGCCATCGACTTGGGGGCATCGTATAAACTGTTGGATAACTTGACGGTATCTGCTGCTCTGCTTGATTTAGGCTTTATTTCTTGGTCTAAAGGGAGCACAAGTGTGGCAAGAGCAAATACTGACGGCCTTTCTTTTGATAGTCGTAATGAAGGTGACATTGAGAAATTCGCGGATATTGTGTCTAGCGGTGAAATCTTGAACTATGACATGTTACATATGGAAATGGACGAAACAGGTGCAAAGTCCCGTAAGACTTGGTTGCATTCTACGATGGTGTTTGGTGCTGAATATGCTCTATTGAATAATTGGTTGGTAGTAGGTGCCCTTTCTACAACACGTTTTACAAAACCGAAAACGATGTCTGAACTGACTTTGTCTGCTAATATCCGCCCGAAAAATTATTTCAATTTTGCTGTAAGCTATTCTATGATTCAGAGTGCAGGTAAGTCTGTCGGTTTGGCGTTGAAGTTAGGTCCTCTTTTTGTAGGAACTGATTATATGTTCTTTGGAAATAATACAAAATGCTGTAATGCTTTCTTGGGAGTTTCTATCCCATTGAATAAAAGAAAAGTAAGCAAACAAGGATAAAATAGAATTTAATTTCTCTCTCTAAACATTCTCTTTTAATTAATTCTCTATCGAAGTAAAAACGTATAATGTCAGCCTGTTATCTGTGATTAGATGACAGGCTGTTTTTTTATATCAGAACCACTTAATCTTCCGGAATATCACGAATGCCAGCGTAGATAATCCGATGGAGAAGAGTACAATCAGAGAGAAAGCGAAAGGTACTTCTTCCAAATGAATATCCACATTCATGCCATAGAAACTGGCAATCAATGTCGGAAGCATCAGGACTATTGACAAGCTGGTCATGCGTTTCATGATTGTATTCACATTATTCGAGATAATAGAGGCAAAAGCATCCATTGTTCCCGTGAGAATGTCACTGTAAATATTTACCGTATTAAGCGCCTGTTTCAATTCGATAATTACGTCTTCCACTAATTCCGTATCCAGATAATCCGTATCCTGGAAAATCGTTTTTAACTTGCCTATCATTACTTCATTTCCTCGGATGGAAGTATTGAAATAAACTAATGTCTTCTGTAACCTCATCAGGCGAAGTAGGTCTTCGTTGCGAATACTGCGCTCCAACTCTTTTTCTGCGGCACTGATATCCAGATTGATTTGTTTCAGATATTTCAGAAACCATACGGCAGAAGAGTAGATAAGCCGGAAAATCAGATCGAGCTTATTACGGACAACGATTCCCTTTCTGCGGGTATGCTCGATAAAGTCCGGCAGTAAATCAGTGTTGTAATAACATACGGATACAATGATTTCATTATTTGTGATAATACCAATCGGTACAGTACCGAAAGGTAGACTGCCGTTCTCCTTGTTTTGCACAGGAATACGCAGAATGGTAAGCAGCCAGTTACCCTCCGTATCCGTGCGCGGACGTTCGTCCGTATCGGCAATATCATCAAGAAATGATTCGGGAACATTGAGTGTTTTAGTCAGAAATTCAAAGTCATCATCATTCGGGCATACTACATTTACCCAACTGTTGGGAAGCCATTGTGTCTTTTCCACAAAGCCAGCCTCACAATAAAGATACGTTCTCATCTTATTGTCTCCTTTCGTTTGTTTAGCACGAGCAGAGACATCAAAATTCCAATGACTCTGTCCGCTTTAATTAATACTAGTTGTGCACGTTCGTGGGTTTGAATCGTCCATATTTCTATGATTTAATTTAAAAGCGGTGCAAAGGTAGGCAAAATCTAACCGATTATTTGCTTTGCGTCATCTTTTTATACTTTCTTTCAATACAAGCGAGGATTTTTCTGTCATATCTTACAATTCATTGGATTTCTTGAAATGTTTCTGTATATACTCCTCAAGTTCCCATGCTGTCGGAGGATTAATTGTCACACTACCATCTTTTTGTATCAATTCGTAATGGGGGATGGCGTTGAACTTGAATAATTCGCGGAGATATATGAATTCACTCTCACTGATCCGGTATGAACTTTCTCCTTGCAGATTCTTTGCTACATATTCATCGTATGTTTTCTTCGGGGATGAACGTTCGTCCGTGATATAGATGAACTGGAATTGGGGATGGTTCTTATAGTCTTCACGTAATTGTGCGGTGGCTTCGATACCTTCCCTGCATCCGCCGCAACTTGTAGCCCAAAAGTCGATAAACAACATCTTGCCGGAATGTGCTTTGATGATATTCCGAAAAATTTCAGTAGCTTTTCCTTCCGCTAACTGATAGGTCTTATCAGCTTTCTTTGAAAAGATGCTGTCGAATATACGATTCGTCTCAGCAATCAGAATAGGGTATGTGAGATACTTATTCAGAATATTTATATGTCTCTTTGCTGCGGAAAAGGTATTATATGCCTTTAAATCGAATTGCAAACGGCGTACGAGCGTGGTTTGCCAAAGAAAGCTATTTGTCTGACCGCTTAACAGGTTGATTACTGAATCTCCTTTTGTCAGATATTCTTTGGCTTTATCAAGCGTTTGCCCATCCTGTTTCCTGTTCGAAATGTTCGGTTCCTCTTTGTCTGTAGAAGGAGAGAAAAACTTTTTTTCATAAGCATCGTTCTGAACTTCACGCAGTGGAGGCATGAACTCAAACCGATTGATAAACTCTCTATATCCCTTATCTGCAAGCAATGATTCGTCGTTCAAGGATATATCTTTCAGGAAATCATAATAATCATTTCCCACTTTTATCTTCAATGCCTGATTGGCGGTATCCCGTTCCGCAAAAGTACTCCTATATGCCATAAGGTTTAAAAGAATCTTCCCTTTCTCCAATGCTAACTTGTTTTTAATCAGATGAATCGCTTTGGGAGATGTTGTGTAGATTTGTATTAATGAGTCACCGGTCTGGTTGAGTTTGGCAGATGCAGCTTGTATCTCTTTCTTGAACAGGTCAGGTGAAAATCCGTTTCTTCCTTTTGTAAATACGTCATTATCGTATCTTATTAAATCATTCAGCCTATCATACATTTGTGAAAGGGCGGCAGAAGGTCCCATCATTTTAATGTTATCATAACTGCCTTTGTCATCAACATATATGGATAATGTCTCTCCGGGTTCTATATAAAATGAAATGTGATGGTTACCTATCTGCATGAGATTTTCTATCGGATAATTGAGTACAAGTTTACATTCAAAGCTGCCGTCAGGATTTATGTTGACTATTGTGGGGTAGTCTTCTCTTGTAAGTTCATTACTTATCAATAGGCTGGTAGTAGCCGTTTCAGAATCATGCTTGTCTATATAACCTTGTAGATAAGCGGTATCTTTGCGTATGAATTCTTTAAAGTCCGCTTCAGTTGTCATCAGAGGTTTGTTGTTTGTCTCTTTTGTGTATGGCAGTTCATCGGTGCCTTTGAATTTAATCAGATAATCTCCGTTTGGCTGAGGGGTGAATAATAGCGTCTCTATACCGGAATTTTTCTTGTCTTGTACAGTCAGTTCGATGCAATCGCCTCTTTTGTGTATGCTTTTATTGGTAAACATCCGGTTTTGTATGATGCATACGGAATCGTAGATACCATACTCCCATTGGTTAGGAATATCCGCTCTGAACCAGTTGCCTCTGATTGATTGGAGAGGAGATGTCTCATTCGTGAAATGGGCATTGCCGGTTGTTTGGGCAGGAGAACCATTAATGGTCTGTGCTGTTGAAACGACGGATAATAACAATGCAAAGCTTGCCAGGATTGTTTTCATAACTTTCATGTTTGGAGGTTGTTTCACAAAGAAAGGAAAATGTTTGAGACTTCCTTCGCTCAGCCATTGTAACTTAACATAGATTAAACGTTTACATAACCATCTTTTTCGTACCTTTGCGCCCGAAAATCAGAGTGATAATTTAAATATTGAAATATTATGAGCAAGAAAGCCCTTTTAATGATCCTCGATGGTTGGGGACTAGGCGACCAAAAGAAAGACGACGTAATCTTCAACACTCCCACTCCTTATTGGGATTATCTGACAACTACTTATCCTCACTCTCAGCTTCAGGCAAGTGGTGAAAACGTGGGTTTGCCCGACGGACAGATGGGTAACTCTGAAGTTGGTCACTTGAATATTGGTGCCGGACGCGTGGTTTATCAGGATTTGGTGAAAATCAACCGTGCATGTGCGGACAACAGCATCCTGAAGAATCCTGAAATCGTTTCAGCTTTCTCTTATGCAAAAGAAAACGGAAAGAGCGTTCACTTCATGGGATTGACTTCCAACGGTGGCGTACACAGCTCACTCGTTCACCTCTTCAAACTTTGCGACATCGCTAAAGAATACAATATCGACAATACATTCATCCACTGCTTCATGGATGGTCGTGACACCGACCCGAAGAGCGGTAAAGGCTTTATCGAAGAACTCTCTGCACACTGCGAGAAATCAGCAGGAAAGATTGCTTCTATCATCGGCCGTTACTATGCCATGGATCGTGACAAACGTTGGGAACGCGTAAAAGAAGCGTATGACCTGCTGGTAAACGGTGAGGGAAAGAAAGCTGCCGACATGGTTCAGGCAATGCAGGAATCATATGACGAAGGCGTAACAGACGAATTTATCAAGCCGATTGTCAATGCGAACGTTGACGGAACAATCAAGGAAGGCGATGTCGTTATCTTCTTCAACTACCGTAACGACCGTGCAAAAGAGTTGACTGTCGTACTGACTCAACAAGATATGCCGGAAGCAGGCATGCATACAATTCCGGGTCTGCAATATTACTGCATGACTCCGTACGATGCTTCTTTCAAGGGTGTTCATATCCTGTTCGATAAAGAAAACGTATCCAACACCTTGGGTGAATATCTGTCTGCTAACGGCAAGAGCCAGCTTCATATCGCCGAAACGGAAAAGTATGCTCACGTGACATTCTTCTTCAACGGCGGGCGTGAAACTCCGTTCGACAAAGAAGACCGTATCCTCGTTCCGTCTCCGAAAGTAGCTACTTACGACTTGAAACCGGAAATGAGTGCTTACGAAGTAAAAGATAAATTGGTGGCTGCCATCAACGAAAACAAATATGATTTCATTGTAGTGAACTTCGCTAACGGTGATATGGTAGGTCACACCGGTATTTACGAAGCTATCGAGAAAGCGGTTGTTGCTGTAGATGCTTGCGTGAAAGATGTTATCGAAGCTGCTAAAGCTCAGGATTACGAAGCAATCATCATTGCCGACCATGGTAACGCTGACCATGCTTTGAACGAAGACGGCACTCCGAATACCGCTCACTCCCTGAATCCTGTTCCTTGTATTTACGTAACGGAAAACAAGGCTGCGAAAGTAGAGGATGGTCGTTTGGCTGATGTTGCTCCGACTATATTGAAAATCATGGGGCTGGAAGTTCCGGCTGAAATGGACGGAAACGTATTGATTAAGTAATTTAGATTTTTATAACCGGGAGGGCGGAGTAGTACTCCGCCCTTTTTGTCTCACATAAGTTTTAGTATGATACAGATTGGTGATGTAGTAGTATCTCTTGATGTTTTTCAAGAAAAGTTTCTTTGTAACCTGGATGCTTGTAAAGGTGAATGTTGCATTGAGGGTGATGCGGGTGCGCCTGTCGAATTGGAGGAAGTGGAGAAATTGGAAGAGGTGTTGCCGGTCATATGGGATGAACTGGCTCCGGAAGCTCGTACGATAATAGAGAAGCAAGGAGTGGTATATACAGATGAGGAAGGTGACCTAGTAACTTCAATTGTCAATAATAAGGACTGCGTCTTTACTTGTTATGATGAAAAAGGATGTTGTTACTGTGCTATTGAAAAGGCATACCGTGAAGGGAAAACTGACTTTTACAAACCAGTGTCCTGCCATCTTTATCCTATCCGGATCGGGGATTACGGGCCTTATAAGGCAGTGAATTATCATCGTTGGGATGTATGCAAGGCAGCAGTCTTACTGGGGAAAAAAGAGAATCTTCCTGTCTATCAGTTTTTGAAGGAGCCTTTAATCCGTAAGTTCGGTGAAGAATGGTACAAAGAACTGGAAGTTGTTGCCGAAGAGCTGAAGAAGCAACATCTCATCTAGGATTTTCGTCTCTTACGGATGCAATATACCTGATATAGCAATATGCACAAGGCTATTACTATTCCGCATGACGGTGCAACCCACGCTTCCGGATGAATGATAATCAGGAAAATACAAGTGGCGATAACGCAGGAAGTCAGAACAATAAGAAACAATCTCATTTTTGCAAGTAAGGGGTTGGGAATCGTAGTTTTCAATTTCATAGTTGCTGTTGTATTTCGTTTTTATGCAAGATAGTCATTTTGCCCGGAAAACGATTCTGTTGTTAGGTTTTATTAAGAGATGGCATTTTATTGGGCTGAATCTTCTATACATGTTAGCCGGTATCATCCGAGTTATAAACCTTATTCGGACTTTTTGTCCGGAAGGTTTTCTATTATTTCAATAAATCACTATTTTTGTAGTGAGCCTTGGGAATAGTCCTTTTTGTTATGCACTAACTTTTATTAATGATAGTCTCAAGTTTCGGGAGTGATATTTGAAAGATTAAGGAGTATTTAATGTAACGATTTCCTTTATTATGAAAAATATATTATTGTTGATATTGCTGCTTGTTGTTTCTGGAAATACTTATTCCGGGAACAAAGAAATGGAACTATTGCTTGTCCGGCTGGATTCTGTATTGGCAAACAGTGAGAAATATATTTTAGAGAAAGAAAAAAAGATAGGAGAATTGCGTAAGAAACACTCTTTGCCTCTGAAATTGGAAGAGAAGCTATGGCTTAACAAAATGTTGTATGATGAATATTATGTCTATAACGCAGACTCGGCTATGGTTTACGTAAATGATAATATAGATATAGCCGGCCAATTGGACAGGAAAGACAAAAAACAAGAGTGGATACTGAATAAGATTTTTCTTCTTACGGCTCAAGGCCTGCTGAATGAGGCTGAAAAGGAATTATTAAATGTCGATGTATCTTCGTTGAGTGAAGAAATAATGTATCAGTACTATGATACAAGAATCTATCTATACTCACATCTGGTGCAGTTCATCGGAGGACGTATGGAACTGATAAATTCTTATTGTAATCTCGAGACGGAATTAAGGTATGAGGCTAAAAATCATATAGCTCCGAATCATCCTTCGTACTATAGTTTTTGCGCGTCATTGCATAGAGAGTATCCCCGTTCTGCAGAAGGAGACAGCATTAAATTAAAATTAAGGGAAATCGTAGATAACTCATCACTGTCCACACGGGTTGATGCCATTAATGCTTATATGCTTGCCATTATGTTTCGTAATGAAGGCGACGAATTTAATTATGTAAAATATCTTATTAATTCGGCCATAGCCGATATCAAGATTTGTAACCGCGACATAGCCTCATTGGAGGAGCTTTCCAATATCCTGTATTTGCAGGACGATATAGACAGAGGTTATGATTATATAAGTTATTGTCTTAAAGCCGCGTTGCTATATCCTAACAGGGTGCGTGTGATGAACATATCCACAGTGATGGACAAGCTCCAACAGGCTTACCGTAAAAGGAATGAAATGCAGGAAAGCAAACTGCGCAAGTCACTCTATACTGTGAGTGTATTGTCTGTTGTTTTACTCATATCCGTGTTGTTCATCTATTTTCAGTTCAGAAGATTATTTCAGTCCCGCAAAAAAATAGATGAGAGTAACAGGTTGCTTAATTTGCATGTCAGCGAACTTTCTGAAGCTCAGAGAATGTTAGGCAAAGTCAACGGAGAGCTTAGTGAGATTAACGAAAAACTAAAAGTGAGCAATGATGAGCTGCTTGAGTCTAATTATGTAAAAGAAGAATATATAGGATATGTATTTTCTATATGTTCCAGTTATATCACTAAACTTGAGGAATATAGAAAAAATATCAGTAGGAAGCTCAAGGCTGGTCAGATAGATGATATCATATCTTTGACTTCCAGCACCACTATGGTTCAGAGCGAATTGAAGGAGTTTTACCATAGCTTCGATGCTATTTTTCTTCATGTGTATCCCAATTTTGTGGAAGATTTTAATACTCTCTTGCGTCCCGAGGAAAGAATTGTCCTTAAGGAAGGAGAACTTCTTAATACAGAGCTGAGAATATATGCTCTCGTCAGATTGGGAATTAATGATAGCGTAAAGATTGCCGAATTTCTTCATTGTTCGCCTCAAACGGTTTACAACAATCGTTTAAGGACTAGAAATAAGGGAATTATTCCTAAGGAAGAATTTGCTGAAAAGGTACGTTCATTGGGGAAAATGCAGAAATAAGAAAATAATCCAATCATTTAATATCCGGAACAGTTTACTCTATTGAAAACTTATATAGTTGATAATCAATATGATGTAGATTGAACTGTTTACTTCTATTGTTTACCTGCATAAACATTATATATAATCCTATATTACCTTTGTCCTCAGAAAATTAATACAGTATTAACTTTTGGGAATTGATTAATGAAACCAGAACAACTAAGATTAAAGTAACTATGGGACACACATTTATGTTGGTCTCTGATGTCTTTTTTTCACAGAGTGCTAATTTGTTATTTTACTTACCATGAAAAATGTAGTAGTATTATCTTTGTTAATCCTTTTGTCTACTTCTCTTTGGGCACAAAAGGAAACTATTTCTGTTGTTAATGACCGGACAGGCAGTAAGTTGCTTGTCAACGGCAAGGCTTTTATGGTGAATGGTATGAACTGGGATTATTTCCCAATCGGTACCAATTTTTCCTATTCTCTATGGACAAAACCTGATGATATTATTAAGGCCGCCCTTGATACGGATATGTCTTTATTAAAGAATATGGGGGTCAATGCTATCAGGCAACATGCAGGTGTGCCGTCTAGATGGGTGAGATACATCTATGAGAAATATGGCATTTATACGATGATATATAGTTCCTTTGGGCGATATGGATTGGCATTGGATGGCGCATGGGTGGCTAATACGGACTATTCTGATCCGAGAGCCAAAAAGGTACTTTTGGCTGAGGCTAGGGAATTAGTGGAAAAGTATAATGATACACCGGGGATACTCCTTTATCTACTTGGAAATGAGAATAACTACGGTCTGTTCTGGCAAGGAGCGGAAACAGAGGACATTCCTGTGGAAGACCGTAAATCCACCATTCAGGCAACTCATCTGTATAAATTGTTCAATGAAGCGACGGTTGAGATGAAGAAGATGAATGCTTCGGCTCCCATAGCCATTTGTAATGGGGATCTTCTGTTTCTTGATATAATATCCAAAGAATGTAAGGATGTGGATATCCTGGGTATCAATTGTTATCGCGGTGATTCTTTCGGTGATTTGTTTAGCAGGGTAAAAGCGGAATATGGAAAGCCGGTCTTGTTTACTGAGTTTGGCTCAGACGCATTTAATGCTATTACTCAAAGCGAAGCGCAAAAAGAACAAGCGGAAATCCTGCTGAAGAACTGGACTGAAATATACTTGAATGCGGCAGGGTTGGGTAACAACAATAATTCTCTTGGAGGTTTTACTTTCCAATTTGCTGACGGGTGGTGGAAGTTCGGACAGACCACAAACTTGGGTGTACACGATACCAATGCCTCATGGAGCAACGGTGGATATGTATTTGACTATGTGGATGGTGAAAATAACATGAATGAGGAGTGGTTTGGTATATGTGCCAAAGGTGCTTCTGATAGCAGAGGATTATACGAACTTTATCCGCGTGCCGCATATTATGTATTAAGAGATGTCCACAAGATTAATCCCTATGCTTTAGGAAGCACTACTTCTTCGATAATAAGCCAGGTTTCTGATATAAATGTAATGTCTTCTGTCTTGTTGGCCAGAAGTGATAAAGCTGCCTTACAGGGTGAAACGACTAAGTTGATACGTTTAAGTGAACTT
The DNA here is from genome assembly GCF_042854785.1 of Bacteroides sp. f07. Lineage (NCBI taxonomy): Bacteria > Pseudomonadati > Bacteroidota > Bacteroidia > Bacteroidales > Bacteroidaceae > Bacteroides > Bacteroides sp. f07. The sequence continues at coordinate 452,521 of NZ_BAABXI010000002.1, forward strand.
AGAGGTGACTTAACTACTTTCTATACAGGTGGGAAGAATACGACTACTCCGGGTTCCAGACCGAAAAATCCTACAAGTTTTCCTAGTTCAAAGGGCTTTGACCATATGGAATCTTTCTATGTAGGTGTAGCCTCCAAACCGGCAGAAAATGTACAGGCGGAAGTTACAGTGAATATTCTTGGAAATGTGGCAGAAAACCCGATAGACGAGATATTTTATGAGAATAGGGGACGTTCTAGATATATAGTGGACGGAAAAGGAGAGTTTGTAGATTTAGGACCGCTGGAACGCGTTAAGATTTACAGCGCTAGTTTTGACTGGGACGGTAAATTATTTAATATGAAAGCATTCTTCCGTAAAGGTCACTACCATTGGGGATATGAAGGAGACTTTTTCGGATTATATCCTGAAGCCAGCTACGGGGATTATATGGATATTTATGGCGGTGAAGCTTCTGTGGGGACTGAGATTGAAGGAAAGAAATTCTTTAAAGGCCTTAAAGTTGCTTTTGGTCCGGAACTGTGGTGGGGGGCAAACCCGGCTTTGCTTGTCAAGTACCAACGAAAGTTAGGTAAATTAGATGTGGCTGGTATTTTCCATTATGATATAGCTCAGCGTGAAGGAACTACAACGTCTTATGCTATTCCTTTGCCTAAGAATACTAGAGCTTCTCTTATGCTAGGAAGACATTTCGGACGTTTCGATGTTATGGTAGGCGGATTGTGGTCAGGAACCACTTTGGTTGGAAGAAATTTTCAAGCTACTAAGGAGTATAAGAGAGACGCTGTCGTATATTCGGATGTAGTAAAGACGTCCGATACATTTGGCGGTAAGTTGAAGGTAACTTACAGCGGAGGAAACTTTAACGCTTATGCACAAGGTGCGATGATGGGGTTGGTTGCTAACGGCGGAGTCGATTATACTCAGACCCTTACGGGATGGAGGCTGAAGGATAGCGGCAGTGGAAACCAGTCAAACTTTCTTGCCGGTTTTACCTATCAGATAGGCAATTTCCAGATTGCGCCCAATTTCTTGTGGCAGAAGCCACTTGTGGGCCCTATGCCTAATGGCGTAGATGCTCCTGGAAAATTGAGGAATATTATTGATGATCCTTTTGCAGTGAGAAGCAATAGAGAGACAACTGCCGGAGAATTATTGTTGACTTATGATCCCACACCTTCCACTTGGATGTATGACTGGGAGAATGACGACAATGAAGATGCGTCATTTGCAGCTTCGCTCGGTTTTATTTATCGTCATCATCCTACTTCACAAGATGCGGCTATAGGTATCATGGCCAACGGACGTTCTACCTTTGCTTTCGGTGGGGCTGCTCCTGCGCATGATTTATGGGAAACAAACTTGAAGGTGGCATCCAGAGTGTCAAGCGATTTTGGTATTATATCAAGTGTGTATTTTGGAACTGCCCAAGCTAATGGGGACGATGCCCGTCTCATTAAACGGGTAGGTGCGGATGCCAGAGTGATTTATAAGAAACTGAAACTGAATGCAATGGTCAAGTTCAACGACTGGGGACCATATGATTATCACCGGGATTTTAACCTTACTTTCCCTTTCCAGGGAATATTAGACTTGTCAACTCATCTTTCCCAACCTAAATGGCTTGGCAAAATATCAACCCGTGTCGGTATCAGAGGAACATACAGGACTCTGAACCACTATTCTCCTCGTTACGTTGCCGGATATACTCCGGGCGGAGCCGGTAATTTTGAGTCAAATACGGATATCATCGGTACAGGCAATGGCAACGAATGGGAAGTGAGAACCTATATTACATTTAGTCTTTTTTAATCCATGAATCAATTAATAAGATATGTTATGAGCAACAAATATAATCTATCAGGTAAACTTTTGGTTGCCGCGGCTGTATTTTCATTGACAGGCTGTACGCGGGATATAGATACGGATGTTTTGGCAACTTATCCTGTTTTGTCCGACGTCTTTATTGATGAATTTGCGTCTGACTTGCAGTATCAGGCATGGGGAAAGGTGACAAATTTCAGTGTGGATACTGACACCAAGTATGATGGTACATCGTCTATGAAAATAGAAGTTCCTAACCCGGGCGATCCTATGGGAAGTTGGGCGGGAGGAACTTTCTACTCTACAACGGGTAGAAACCTGTCGGACTATGATGCGTTGACTTTTTATGCAAAGTCTTCCATACCCACCAAAGTTGAAGTAGGATTAGGTAATTATGACAAAGTGGAGTATCTGGTTGAAGTCCAGGATGTAAAACTGAATACAAACTGGAATAAGATTATAATTCCTATCCCTAATCCGGCGAAACTGTTGTCGGAAAAAGGGTTGTTCTATTATTCTGCCGGTGCAGTAGACGGCGAGGGATATACGATTTGGTTTGATGAGGTACGGTTTGAACGTCTCGGCACATTGGCTCACGCAAAAATAGAAGATATAGAAATCCCCGGATTTCAGGGAAGGCTAAATGTAGGGACTCTCACGGAAATCATCAATCTCCCGAATGGGGTTAATCAGAAAATGTTGGTTTCTCCAAATTATTTCACTTTCGAATCGTCCGATGCCAGTGTGGCTTCAATAACAAATAATGTCATAACGATTCAGAAAAAGGGAGAGGCTGTTATTTCTTTGAAGGAAGCCGAAGGGAAAATAAGGGTAAATTGCTTTGACCTGGCTCCGGTGCCACAGAGAAATGCCTCGGAAGTGCTTTCCTTGTTTAGTGATTCCTATACCAATAAGATTACTGCAAACTGGAATCCGAGATGGGAGTATTCGACTGCCGAATATACGGAAATAAATACCGGTGACAATCATATAGCGCAGTATAGCGGTTTGAATTTTGTCGGAATCGTATTCAATGCGGTAGCAGACTGCTCATCGAAGAATTATCTTCATTTGGATGTATTATGCATGGATGAGATTAATGCCAACTCAGAACTTAAGATTGAAATACATGACAGAAACGGCAATAATGTCGTGTACTTGGTAAGGCGGGACACGCATGCTGACTTTGAATCGAAGCAATGGCTTTCGCTTGATATTCCTCTAAACGAAAATGGCAAGCAAATAGCACAAATAGTATTGGCTTGCAGTGAGGATATTCCGAATATCCTTTTGGATAATATTTACTTTTATTAAAAATGATGACTTATGAAACGATATAAAATCATATTGCTTGCTTTATTGGGCTTTTCTTTGCCGCTACTGCTTGAAAGCTGCGAGAAAGAAGAAACAATCGAAAATACGGAATGGGTGCTGGTATGGTCGGACGAATTTAATATCCCGACTCCCGATAATAGGCCTGATCCTTTAAAGTGGACGTATGAATTGGGAGCTTCCGGGTATGGTAATCAGGAGTTGCAGAACTATACTGACAGGGTAGAGAATGCTTCTTATACAATCCACGAAGGACTGGGCTGCTTGAAAATAACCGCATTGAATGATAATTATGACGGAGTGGCTTATTCTTCTGCCAGGATTAAGACCGAAGGATTGTTTGAACAGCGGTATGGGCGTTTTGAGGCACGGCTGAAACTTCCGTACGGCCCTGGCCTTTGGCCTGCATTTTGGATGTTGGGAGCAAATTATGACACCAACGAATGGCCTGGGTGTGGTGAAATTGATATTATGGAAAATAAAGGGTATCAGCCCAATATCGTATCAAGTGCTTTGCATTTTCCGGGACACTCAGGCGGAAATCCTATAACTCAGACTTTCGGGTATGAGAAACAAAGATTTGACACAGGTTTCCATCTGTTTGCGGTGGAGTGGGATGAATCAAAAATTGATTTCTTTGTAGATAATGTACTTTATAAGAGAGTGAAGGCTGCTGATGTGACAGACGGGGAGTGGGTATTCGATCATCCGTTCTTTATTATCTTGAATGTAGCGGTGGGAGGTACGTTTGGCGGTAATCCTACAGGAGATACTGTATTTCCGCAAAGCATGTATGTGGATTATGTACGGGTTTATCAGAAATCGACATACGTGCAGCCCGGTTCCAACTTCGGAAACACTTCTTCCAACGGTTTAATTGGTGACTGGAATTTTAACGGGGCGGATTCAGACAAAGGACTTTTAGAGCCTGGACTTCAATAAATAACAATGTAACTGTTAAAGATTAGGATTATGAGATTATTCAATATACAAAAATATTGTTTAGGGCTTATGGCGGTAGTAAGCCTCGGAGCTGTTTCATGTACGAATGAGGCAGAATTGGACAGTGCACAGGAGAGGGGTGACGTTGTCTTCTCGGCTCAGGTGGATAAGGTTGTCACTAGGATAACTGACAATAAGTGGGACGGTGGTGAATTGGTGGGCGTGAAAGCGGGCGAAACGGTGAAGACTTATAAAGTGACTGCCACAGGAAAAATGTCTACCGAGGATGAACCTTACACATGGGACGGAACAAGCTACGATGTGCTGGCGTGGAGTCCATTGACTACGGAGCAGATAAATCTGAAAGATCAGACTACAACGGAGAAATTCTTTGCGTGCGATTTGCTGGTGAGCAGCGCCAAGGTAGAATCAAAAAATGTACGTTTTGCATTCACTCATCGGATGACCAGAATGTGGTGGGAACTTCAGAAATTCGAGGGATATACAGAGTCACAGGTGAATGAGGCTAGAATTTCGTTTATAGGCTATGGGGCTGTAACGTATGCGGCTGGTGAAGTTACACCGATAGGTGATGCAGGTCAATTGATTTCCACCCGTAATTCCAAAGGGGAATATTACAGAAATGGAGAGGCGATGATGGTTCCGGGCGAGATGTGGGGCAAACCACTGATACAGGTGGAGATTGGAGGGGATACATATATCTACACTCCGAGCAAGGACAATCAGAATGATGTGGCTAAGAATACAGGAAAACTGCTTCCCAATACATGGCAAAGATATTATTTGTCTGTTAGCAAAAAGGGATTGACTGTGGAAATGGAAGCCGATGAAGTGGGCTGGGACAACAACAACATCAGTGGTGATGAAATTACCGATGCAATGTTTAAGGCTGCCATATCTGACGATGTATCAGCATTGCCAAATTACAAAGTTGAAGGTTTGGAGGCAGACTTTATCACTGATAAGGTCCGGGGTTTTTCTATTACCTATAAAGAAGAAAAAGCAAGTGGTGGCATTGCTTATGAAGGATTAGCGGACAGAACGCGTACAGTTGGCAGCGATGGCACTGTTACTTTCACTTTCAGTAATATTTGCTCGGACCTTAAGTTGACATATACGGAAGAGTATATGGAAATAGGTTATTACTTCTATAAAGATGGCACGTATGGGGCAAAGTATAAAGCTGATGGAACTGTAGGAGTCATCTACAAGGTAGGAAAGCATGAGACCGACGATGCTTCGAACTATGAAGGAACAGGGCTTAAGACTATTCACGGTTATGTGGTGGCGTTGGCAGACGAAGTTGACGGTGAAACACAATTCTTTAAATGGAAAGATGGCAGTGCAGGACTGTATGGGGCGGAATTTCCGGAAAATGGTCATATAGGGGATGGAAAAACAAGTCTATATATAGGCTATTCTAATACCAGATATCTCATAGAAAAAGCAGCAGCGGCAGAAGCAACTGCAGTACCGGCTGCATCGACCTCTACCCGAAAGAATGGCAGTGGGCTTATATCCGGCACATCGGGCTGGTATCTCCCCTCTCATACCCAGCTAAAGGATTTGGCAACTCTTGCAAACAAGACAATCGAGAACTATCAGGTATTGAATAGAACTTATTGGGATAGCTCGTTTGATAGTGACCCGAATGCTTATGTCGTCATTTTTGGTGAGAATGGGGCAATAAGCAGCCCTGATTTTTATAAAAGTGTAGATTCTACAAATAAGGTTCGTCTCATCCTTACATTTTAATCAATTATTAAGAAAAGAAAACTATGAAACAAGTATATTTACACCTCAGACTGGCAATTCTGTCGCTACTGGTGTTCTCGGCTTGTGCGCAAGACGAGGAGTTGGCTCAAATCGGTGAAAACGTCGCTGCTTCTGATGTATTGGCTATCCGGAAGGTGGACGTTGCAAATTTTACTACCGGAACTGCTACCCGGGTAATCAATGATGCTGTCACGGTGAGTTTCGAAGCCGGAAACAGTTTGGAGGATGTCAAAGGTGATGAAATCGGTATCCTGCTGATAGGCGATGATGAAAAAGGATTTGCTAACGTATCCTTTAAATACATCAACGAAAACGGGGCAAACAAATGGGTAAATAAGGATGGTGTGAGCTATACCAGCAAGATAAAGAAAGCTATTGCTTACTTCCCTTATGCCCGAATGATGAAAGACGGTGAAGAATTTATTCCGTCGTCTGTCGATGAACTGAAGGAATTTAAAAAGAAGGAAGAAGCTGCGGAATTCAAGGATAAAGACTTGTTAATAGCAGAAATCAGTGATATCCAATCTCCGCAGTTGACAATTGGTTTTAAGCATGCCTTCTCGTTGCTGACGTTCTCTGCAGAAGCAACCATTAAAATAGCCGGCGAAGAGATTTCTTATTTTCTGGATATTGCCAATATCGCTTTTTCTATTGGTGACAGGCAATATACTCCCGATTTGGTGGATAGCAAATACGTTTGCCTTATAGATGAGGCCGAATTGCCTCAGAACAACTTCCGCTATTTTTATACGATTGACAACACTGCTTATGTAAAGACACTGAAAAAGACTATGGCGCTGGCGCCCAACCAATGTTATGTTCTCCCTTGTCCTACATTGTCCGAAGGAACAGAAGGATTTGCCGTTGGTGATTTCTTCTGTGTATCTAACAGCACTGATAATATCGTAATAATTCCGGGTAATGCGGCTGCCATTCCGGAGAGCCTTACTTGTAAGGGAGTTGTATTTCATGTAATGGATGGTGCTGCATTTGATAGTTACAAGGAAATAAACGGATTGACAGATGAGTTGCCGGGGTATGAGGGAAGTCACGGTCTGGTTGTTTCGATTAAGAATGGACAACCATTTGGTGCGAATAATGACATCGCTAAGATACAGGCTGCACTTGGGGCTGTTGCAGACTACAATAGCCTGGATGTTTCAAACGGTTACAAATTGACACAGGCGCTGAAAGGAGCTGAGGGAGTAAATTTTACGGCTTTGGATAATCATGCGGATGATGTATTAAAAAATGCCACTTCATGGTATGCACCTTCATTCAATGAACTTAAATACTTAATAAGAGGCAAGCAATATAATGAAGTATCGACTGCCGGGCAGGTCTATATCAATGGACAATTGGGCAAGATTAACGGCGTCCAACTGGGAGGCACTCTTCCTTCTGTCACTTATCGCGAAAGAGGAGGAGACAAAGGGATTCAAACTATGCAAAATGGGGTTGATGGCTGGATTGGCATGCCTGGCGAGTCTTTCATTCCAATTTGTGGTTTTTAATATGATATTTGGAAAATAAATTACTATAAGAATACGTAGTTATGAAGATAAGTAAACTATTATTCGCTACGGCTACAGTGGCAAGTCTGTTGACAGCCTGTGGCACAAAGAATGCGAGTGTTGATTCTGAAATAGAAAGTAGGGTAGAGGCATTGCTCGGCAAAATGACTCTTGAAGAAAAATTGGGACAGATGAACCAGTTGAGCCCGTGGAATCCGGATGAACTGGCAAACAAGGTTCGTAATGGGGAAGTAGGTTCTATATTGAATTATACAAACCCGGAAGAGGTAAACAAGATACAGAAAGTGGCGATGGAAGAGTCGCGTTTGGGTATTCCTCTGTTGGTGTCTCGCGATGTAATCCACGGTTACAAGACTATATTTCCTATTCCATTGGGGCAAGCTGCCACGTTCAATCCTCAGATAGTGGAGAATGGCGCGCGCGTAGCTGCTGTAGAGGCTTCTGCCGACGGTATTCGTTGGACGTTTGCTCCTATGATAGATATCTCGCGCGACCCTCGCTGGGGGCGTATCGCTGAGAGTTGCGGTGAAGATCCCTATTTGGCTTCGGTGATGGGTGCGGCTATGGTTAAAGGGTTTCAGGGAGATTCGTTGAATGATCCTACTTCGATTGCGGCATGTGCCAAGCACTTTGTGGCTTACGGTGCCTCTGAAGGTGGAAAAGATTATAATTCTACGTTTATTCCCGAAAGAACATTGCGTAATGTATATTTACCTCCTTTCAAGGCTGCGGCAGATGCCGGTTGCGCTACTTTCATGACTTCGTTTAATGATAATGACGGCGTTCCCTCTACGGCAAACAAGTTTGTGTTGAAAGATATCTTGCGTGATGAATGGAAATATGACGGCATGGTTGTGTCCGACTGGACTTCGATTGGCGAGATGATTAACCACGGTTTTTGTATGGACGCCAAAGATGCCGCTGAGAAAGCAATCAATGCGGGTGTTGATATGGATATGGTAAGTGAGGCTTACATCAAGAATCTTCGGCAGTCTTTGGATGAGAAAAAGGTTTCAATGAAATCGATAGATGATGCGGTGAGAAATATTCTCCGTCTGAAGTTCCGTATGGGGTTGTTCGAGAATCCATATGTTGTTACGCCTCAGAGTGTGAAATATGCGGATGAACATTTGAAGATGGCCAAAGAAGCGGTAGAACAATCGGTAATACTCTTGAAAAATGATGCTCAGACATTGCCGCTCACGGATAAGGTTCGTACAGTGGCTGTGGTGGGTCCTATGGCCGACGCTCCATATGAACAGTTGGGTACGTGGGTATTTGATGGGGAAAAAGAACATACACAGACTCCGCTCAAGGCTATCAAAGAGATGTATGGTGATAAAGTTAATGTTCTCTTTGAACCTGCATTGAGCTACAGCCGTGACAAAAATCAAAGTGGCATCTCCAGGGCAGTGAGTGCAGCACGCTGTGCAGATGTGGTTATTGCTTTCGTTGGCGAAGAGTCCATCCTTTCGGGCGAAGCTCACTCCTTGGCAAATCTTGCTCTTCAAGGAGCGCAGAGCCAGCTCATAAAAGCATTGTCCGCCACCGGTAAACCGTTGGTAGTGGTAGTGATGGCCGGGCGTCAGCTTGCTATCGCTGATGAGGTTGAGGTTTCTGATGCTGTGCTTTACTCTTTCCATCCGGGTACTATGGGAGGACCGGCCATTGCTGATATCCTTTTCGGAAAAGTGAATCCAAGTGCAAAAACGCCGGTTACATTCCCTCGTATGACAGGGCAAGTTCCTATATATTATGCGCATAATAATACCGGCCGTCCGGCGAATCCTACCGAGATGCTGATAGACGAGATTCCTGTTGAGGCGGGACAAACATCGGTCGGCTGTCGTTCATTCTATCTGGATGCTGGTACTTCTCCGTTATATCCGTTCGGTTATGGATTGTCTTATACTACCTTTGAATATAGTAACCTGAAATTATCCTCCGACAAGTTTGCCATTAACGGTCAAATACATGTAACAGCAGATTTGAAGAATACCGGAAAGTATGACGGCACAGAAGTGGTTCAGCTTTATGTACAGGATAAGGTAGGTTCTGTAACTCGTCCGGTGAAGGAACTCAAAGCATTCCAACGTGTGGAACTCAAGGCCGGTGAGTCAAAGAGTGTGTCATTTTCGCTGCCTGTGTCTGAACTGGCCTTTTGGGGCTATGATATGACTTACGGTGTAGAACCGGGCGATTTTAAATTATGGGTGGGAACGAATAGTGCCGAAGGTTTGTCTGCAGACTTTACTGTATCGGCCTTATAATTATTCTGTGTTATTTCGGTTTTATCCTATTCAAGCATAAAACCGGAATAGCTTCTTTCATCCCTTTTAGAATCTCCATATAAAAGAAAAACGCCGACCGAAGGATTCTCCTTCGCCGTCGGCGTTTCCTCGTTGTAAGATGTGAGGTTGGTTTATAAAAACGTAATATGATAATTATGCATCGATATTTGCATACGTTGCATTCTCTTCAATAAATTCGCGGCGTGGTCCTACGTCTTCACCCATCAGCATGGAGAATACATAGTCGGCTTCTGCTGCGTTGTCAATATTTACCTGTTTCAGCATACGGTTTTCGGGATCCATAGTTGTTTCCCACAATTGCTGGGCGTTCATTTCACCCAAACCTTTGTAACGCTGTGTATGAACTGCATTTTCCGAACCGCCACCATACGTATCGATAAATTTCTGACGTTGTGCATCTGTCCAGCAATACTCTTCTACTTTACCTTTCTTGCAAAGATAGAGTGGCGGAGTAGCGATATACAGATAACCGTTCTGGATAATTTGCGGCATATAGCGGAAGAAGAACGTCATGATCAATGTGTCGATGTGAGAACCATCGACGTCGGCATCGGTCATGATGATAATCTTGTGATAACGCAACTTTTCGATATTGGCCTCTTTGCTGTCCTCGTCCGTTCCGATTGTAACGCCTAGAGCTGTATAGATATTACGGATTTCGTCACTTTCCAAAGCCTTGTGATACATTGCTTTTTCTACGTTCAGAATCTTACCGCGTAGCGGAAGGATAGCCTGGAACATACGGTTACGTCCCTGCTTGGCAGTACCACCTGCCGAATCACCCTCGACGAGGAACAATTCGCATTTAGTCGCGTCTTTGTCCGAACAGTCCGCCAGCTTGCCCGGCAGTCCACCGCCTGACATCGGCGACTTGCGTTGTACCATTTCACGGGCTTTTCTTGCAGCGTGACGTGCGGTAGCAGCCAGAATCACTTTGTCAACGATTGTTTTCGCTTCCTTCGGATGTTCTTCCAGATAATATGATAAAACTTCACCTACTGCTTGATCCACAGCTCCCATCACTTCGTTGTTACCCAACTTCGTCTTGGTCTGTCCTTCAAACTGGGGTTCTTGAACTTTCACGGAGATTACGGCAGTCAGACCTTCGCGGAAGTCATCTCCCGAAATGTCGACTTTCACCTTTTCCAGCATCTTGCTGTCTTCGGCATATTTCTTCAGCGTACGAGTCAGTGCACGACGGAAACCTGCCAGATGCGTACCACCTTCGATGGTATTGATATTATTGACGTACGAGTGAACGTTTTCAGAGAATCCGGTATTGTACATGATTGCTACTTCGATAGGAATCCCCTGTTTTTCCGAATTCAGGTAGATAACGTCGTTAATCAAGTGTTCGCGGGAAGACTCGATGAATCGTACGAACTCTCTCAGACCTTCTTCTGAGTAGAACTGCTCGCTCTTGAAGCTGCCATCCTCATTCACCACCCGGCGGTCGGTCAGGGTGATACGCAGACCGGCGTTCAAGTAAGCCAGTTCGCGCAGGCGTGAAGCTAGTATCTTATAGTCATAGACCGTTTCAATAAAGATGCTGCCATCCGGCCAGAACTGTTGCTTTGTTCCCGTGATGTCAGCCGTACCGACTTCCTTTACAGAATAAAGCGGTTTACCAATCTCGTATTCCTGCTGGTAGATCTTACCGTTGCGGAATACTTGCGTTGTCATGTGAGTCGATAATGCGTTCACACATGACATACCCACACCGTGCAGACCTCCGGATACTTTGTAAGAACCTTTGTCGAACTTACCTCCGGCGTGCAAAACTGTCATGGCTACTTCCAATGCCGACTTCTTTTCTTTTTCGTGATAGTCAACCGGAATACCGCGTCCGTTGTCCTGTACTGTGATTGAATTGTCTTCGTTGATAGTCACTTCGATATGGTCGCAGTAGCCGGCCAGTGCTTCGTCGATAGAGTTGTCAACGATTTCGTATACCAAGTGGTGAAGTCCCTTTACGCCGATGTCACCGATGTACATCGCAGGGCGTTTTCTTACTGCTTCAAGACCTTCCAATACTTGGATACTATCCGCAGAATAAGACCCGTTATTGGGAGTGATTTGTTCTTCGCTCATAATTGCCTTTCTAACTTTAATAACAGAGCAAATATAGTGAAAAATGTCGATTTGGCGAAGAATAAACCGGGAAAAATGACGAATGAAAGTGTATTCTCTGCTTTCTTAACAGAACTGATAGTCAGATGTTTATAAACAAGAAAGGCCGAACTTTTAAAGTTCAGCCTGATGCTATGTAGAATTGTTAAATTCTTGTTATTAAGCGAGCTTGTTGATGTAGAGAGCCAACTTAGATTTCAGATTGTTAGCTTTGTTCTTGTGGATCACATTTGTTTTAGCTAACTTATCCAACATCTTTGTAATGCCCGGATACATTGCAACTGCTTCTGCTTTATCGGTAGTTGCGCGAAGCTTTCTAACAGCGTTTCTCATGGTCTTGCCATAATATCTGTTGTGAAGTCTTCTTGTCTCTTCTTGTCTGATTCTTTTCAGTGATGATTTATGATTTGCCATCTCGACTAATCTGTTTTTTTAGTTCTTTTATTCTTTTAACTTGTAGCCCGTGGGGGAATCGAACCCCCCTTTCAAGAATGAAAATCTTGCGTCCTAACCGATAGACGAACGGGCCATCCTGTTGTTGCATTTCTGCTTTTGCTTTCTCGAATCAGTGTTTGTTTCTCGATTGCGGATGCAAAGGTAGGAACTTTTTTGAAACTGACAAACAATTTGCGAAAAAAAATAGAAGAAAATTTCACATTTCTTCTAAGCGTACTCTATTATATGCTGATATTCAATGGGATAAATAGTATTGTTTTGAATGAAAAAATTTCGTTCTCTTGAAAGAAAGACAGCAGATATGTTTTCACATATACCTTATTATATATAGGAAATGAAAAAACTTCATATTTGTGGCTTTTATTTATAACTAAATGATTATTTTGACGACTAACGGGGCAAATACCCGCAAAAGATGAATGACAATAAAGAGTTTATAGACATACTGCTGCAAAACAAGCGTTTGTAGAAAGCAGGCAGATTGAACAGATGCTCGCTAAAAAGAGAATGACCAATTATAAGAAGTAGTTGTGCTATGAAGGCATCTCCTTAGGGATTCCGACGTTTTTATATTCGGACATCTCTCACAGCTCCTTATGTAAAACCAGTTTCCAGCCTTTAAACACTAAAACGATACTCTTTAATTCTGTGGTTCCCTTATCTTGTAGAATCCATTCACTTGCTGCATACTGTTTCAGTTGTGTTTTGGCATCGACTGTCAATTTCTCTATTTCCATATCGGTGGCATCACGTTTGGCATACTTAACTTCGATGCAGTAACTGTACGCCATGTCGGGAAGTTGCAGCAAGCGGGGTTGCAGAAATATATCTGCATATCCTTTGTTGCTTTCATATTCGGGGCGGGCGATATAGTAGCTGTTCAACCCCAGATAAGCGAGAATGAAAGCTTTCACGTGTGCTTCTCCTTCGATAAATTCTCGGATACTGCTTTGATTGTCCAGCCGCTCGGCAATATGCTTGAAATAGGGTTTCCAATTACCTTCGTAAGCCATATCGTACATTAGGAAATTCAGTTTATCTAAGTCCAGACTGAGGTTTGTCGCTTGTTGATAGATATCGACCATATATCCATAGAGTTGCTCGCGCACAGTCTGGTTGGGAATGGAAAGTATATTCATCGGTCCTCGTGTCCCATGAATGGTGAGCATGCCATAATAATAGAGCAGGCTTTTGAAATTTTCAGCTTTGATAATATCTTCGGCAGGGAAACTGTCGGCGATGATTCCGGTAGTAGTTCCTTTTTCCACTATTTCCTGAACGACACTTGCATTTTCTCCAAAAGTCTTGTCAACGTGGATGAGGTGGCGCAGTTTGTTGTAGTCGGTGCGAATGTTGGCATCAAGCATATTGTTGGGAATGTCTTTATTCAGCATATAATGGTTCATGAAATAGAGTACCATGTCAGAGTTGTACATGGATGGTTCTTTTAATGCTTTTGTGGCGAAGCAATAATTGTCATACCATGGTTTCATGATGCTTATCAGCTCATCTGTCGTATGAGGCAAATCCAGATGACTTTTGTAGTAGTCTATCAGGTTGCGCACTTCCTGTTCGTTGAACCCTAACATATTATTAAAGGCAGGTGAACTGCTGTAATTGGCTGCAATGTTGAATCCACTGGTAAGATCATCCATCGTTACGGGACTAACTCCGGTAAGAAAAATACGTTCAATCACGGAATTTGAGTAATCTTTTACTATTTTGAGAAATCCACGAAAGAAACCGTTTCCGTGTGTGATACTGTGATAACGTTCGTTGCCATAATCTACCAGAATATTGTTGGCAAAATTGTCATACTCATCAAGAATAAGGTATATTTTGTATCCCTTATTTTGTGCGCTTTGGCATAGGGAACCCAATAAGGCGGTTCCCGTATTTAATCCACGTAATTTCTCGACAGCCTCTTTTCCTAACAGATGAGCATTTCTCTCTGCAAATCCATCCATTACTATTTTGCAGTAGGTATTGAATGTCTCTTCCAGTCGTTCCATATTGGCGGCTACACTACTGAAATTGAGTGTCAAAACTAGATACTTATTACGGTTGGGTGTAGGGTGCTTCCCTATATATAATCCACCGAAGATATTTTCGAATTTATCTTTCTTATTGATATCGTAGTATAGGCTGAGCATATTCAGAAACAGGCTTTTTCCGAAACGGCGTGGACGAACGAAGAAGAAAAAACGACTTGTATTTTCTACTAAGGCAATATAACGTGTCTTGTCTACATAGTAATAGTTATCACATATGATAGACTCAAAATCTGTCATTCCATAAGGTATTTTCTTTATTGCTGCATCCATAACCACTCTGTTTTTATAGTTGAGAACAAAAATAGCTTATTTTCTTTTATCAAGCAATTAAACAGAATGTTAATAACACTTCTTATAGCTATTGAGTTTAAAAATATATATTACCTTTGTTCCCAATGAAATGACAAGGACAAAACTACATGAAAACATACCTGAACTTCGCAACATATATTCTCATTCTACTTGAACTTTATAGTTGTAACGGTGACGTATTTGTCGACGATTTTCGTTCTTCCGATTCCGAACTGGCTTTGGACGGGAACGGTGATGCCGCAATCATTCAATTTGCATCCTCCAATTGGGACTTGCTGCAGGTACATACTTATGATGGCAGCTTTTCCTGTCAATATAAAGTTTACGATGCGGATAATAACCTGATAACGGAAGAACAAGTCCCGTACCTGAAAGGATTGGGTAAGATTGTGTGTGATGAGAATCAGACCGGTTTCATCATCGAGCGCAGTAATCCCAAAGAACTGAAATTTATAGTGGGTGAAAATATCCGCCCTGATCATTTTCATCTCATACTCATAGCGGGCAACGAGTATGAGTCGCAGGAAATATACGTCAACATCTCACCGTCAGACAGATATGTGCTCGATCGTATCACTTATTCTTTAAATGGATATTCTCATGCGCAGAAAATAGAGATGACAAAGAGTTTTGTACAATATAACGGTTGGGATATTGATTATCCATATCCGTTGATGCCTTACGAGAATGTTGATTATAAGGTGGTATTCAAAAGCTATAAGCCTGAGGCTTTTCAGCTACTGGGAGAAGGAAACCTGACAGTAGACATACCAAGCATTGAGAACGATAAATTGGCGATGTACGGTAAACAGGCGCAATATACTTCTATACAGCAAATGTTGCCTTTCCCGAATACGGAGCAGATAGAGGTTCCTATTCCACCTTTTACCGCCCAGCGTATCAGCCTGCTGATAGTTTATGAATGGTTTGAAACGGAATACACCCTTTATGCCACTCATCCCAAGACTGGGAAACAGCGGATTATAACTGGTATGTTGGAAAGCAAAATGCCGGTAAGCTATAAGGTAATACACGAAAATATCCATAAATAGAAATATGAACACTAGACGCTTACTATGCATTCTTTGTTTACTGGCACTTCCGGCTGTTGGCGGGAAACTGGATGCTCAGACTGTTGCGGAGCCTGTCAGGCAGCGGAATGACAGTGTGGGCCATGCATTTATCCATCAGATTGGTTTTGATATCCGTCCGGGCTATGTGGTTCCGACAAACAGTTTCCTTGCGGGAGACAATGCGCAGCAGAAAGCCATCGACCAATCACTTTCCCTACATCTGAAGTACGCTTTCCGGTTTAGCCCAAATTCCTGTTTGGGCAAGTTGTATCCTTCTGCTTATCAGGGCATCGGTGTCTCGTATAGTACTTTCTCCCGCCCTGACGAACTGGGAAGTCCGGTGACTGTGTATGTATTTCAGGGTGCGCCTCTTATGCAGTTTTCCCGTCGCCTTTCGTTAGACTACGAGTGGAATTTCGGGGCTTCTTTCGGTTGGAAGAAATATGACGAACTATACAATCAAAAGAACATGGCTATTGGTTCTGAAATCAATGCATACATCAACCTGGGATTTTTCCTGAACTGGCAGCTTCATCCGCAATGGAAACTGGCGGCAGGTGTGGATTTTACTCATTTTTCCAACGGAAATACGCATTATCCCAATGGCGGACTCAATGCTATCGGTGGTAGAATCGGTGTCGTACGTACTTTTGACGCTACGGATGGTGCAGCAGGAGCAGCGGGCTCCAAGCGACTTTTTATAGAGCCACATGTCAGCTATGATTTGGTAGTATATGGTGCCACTCGCAAAAAAGGATTCGTCAAAGATAATGTGCCGAGTCTGGTTCCCGGTTCATTTGGTATTATAGGTCTTAATTTTGCTCCGATGTACAATCTCAACAACTATTTCCGGGCGGGACTCTCCGTGGATGCGCAGTATGACGAAAGTGCCAATATCAAAGATTATAAATTGGAAAGAACCTACTCGGATGAATTAAAGTTTCATCGTCCTCCTTTCCGGAAACAATTTGCAGTGGGGGTGTCCCTTCGGGCGGAACTCGTGATGCCTATTTTTTCAATCAATGCCGGACTTGGGCGAAACCTGATATGTAGTGGAGATGATACGCAGGGCTTCTACCAGATTCTCGCTCTCAAAACTTACGTCACGCGCCATTTGTTTCTGCATGTAGGATACCAGTTGAGCAAGTTTAAAGATCCCAATAATCTGATGCTGGGTCTTGGCTATAGATTCCATGACAAACGGTGAAAAGAATTATCTTTGTTGCATTCTTGTTATCATGCTTTTGGGGCCTCTGAAAAAGAAAAAACAAATTCATTTATCATATTCTCATGATTTTAATCTAAATCACTGTTGAATAGCGTGTTGAACTATGAGAAATGTTTTTCTAAACAGGTATTTCTCATAGCTTTTCCTGCAAAATGGCTTTAATTTTGGTTATTTCTCATACTCGTTTGGTGCATTTCTCATAGATGCATGAACTGTCACATAGTAGGGGTGTGGATTTCTTGATATTCTTTACGATTATCTTGTGCTTTTTGCGGCTGATTTATAGGTCGATGACGTCTGATTTAATGCTGGTTTATAGGTTATGTTACTTATGTTGTTGTTACATCTTGCCTTCATTATGCTATTTTCCTATCAGCATCTGTATTATTCCACTCTAGTGCACAAGTCTGTCTACTTGAGTGAACAGGCTTGTGCACTAGAGTAAACGGTACTATCCACTAGAGTGGAACGGTTGGGATGTCCTTTCTAAAATACGATGATGTCAGGTGAAATACAAACGGGCACTTAGTCGTTTGCATATAAACAACGGCTTGATTGCGCATAAAGTAAGGTTATCCATCGTGGAAAAAGCGTAGTTGCATTGATTATGAGAAATACCTTGAAATACAATGATAAATGGATCTGTTTTAGGGTAAAATGCAGGATAACGTATGAGAAATGCTGTTCCTTAAAAGTATTTCTCATACGTTATTGCTCTGATTATCTATGCTTTATCTAAAAATCATGAGAATATGAGAAATGAAATTGAAATGCTTGTATAGGTAAAAATGATAAAGAAGAAGGTAGTACATGATATTCTCATAATATATTTCAAATCATTAGTGTTCCGATTTTAACGGGACACTAATGATTTATCATTTCAGTTATCTATAAATAAGCAGTGCGTCCATTCCTCGCTCGGAATGGACGCACTTAACACAAACAAAACAAACAAATAAATAAAACGGCTTTTCTAGGGATATACCGTTTTATCAGGCATTTTGCATATAGTGGGAAACATATATGCGAAGAGGGCAATAAGCCCGCTCGGGTACTTCACAGTAGCCTTTCTTTAAACATCTCACCTATATTCCCATACAAAATATTATTTAGTCAAATTCTTTATGACTCCAGTTCTGAATCGTTCAGGCGTATGGTCCATCCGTTCACTTTCATTCGCGGACATATCTGTGGAATCCCCGTATCCGATGATTTGATAAAGAACAGGAGTGTATAAGAATCCTGACGGTCGAGATATTCCTGGTCGTCCATGTCACCAATATAATTGTAGATTTTGGATAACAATAAATATTGGGTGAGGGGCAGGCGAAGGATAATCTGTCCGCTGGGTATATGCTTTATAGATAATGTTGTGTTGTCTCCCTTCATGATGCGCAGCGTATTCAATCTGGCATGAATGACGGGAATCTGTTCGGACATTGTAGATACTTCCTGCCGATACGGCAGGTAGCAGACCGGAGTCATGCCGACAGGGGTGTTCGTGTAGTCTATTACGCCGTTGGCGGATTCCAGCGTGAAGACGAAGTCCTCTTGTCGTAGAGGGAGATTGTTTTCATCCTGAAGAATGCACGAAAAATAGTTCGTGTTTTTCACCAATCCGGCGGTGATGACCTGATATTCCTTACTGATAGTAATATTTTCAAGGCT
Organism: Bacteroides sp. f07; assembly: GCF_042854785.1. Taxonomy (NCBI): domain Bacteria; kingdom Pseudomonadati; phylum Bacteroidota; class Bacteroidia; order Bacteroidales; family Bacteroidaceae; genus Bacteroides; species Bacteroides sp. f07. The sequence continues at coordinate 471,184 of NZ_BAABXI010000002.1, forward strand.
ACCGTGAAAGAGTGCATTCAGTTTTCTGGCAGATTGGTTCTTTTCGTCACATGCCAGCGATATATTCAGGGACTTTCGTTCCGTCTGTCCAGCTTTGAGATTTGGGAGCTGATACAGATTGTCGGATGCCCCTCCCCATATGAGCAGATGATAAGTCCCTTCGGGAAACGGCACTTTTACCATGCAGTAGCCTTGATGTAGTGTAATACTGTCTACGTCCAGCCGGTCCACATACTTGCCATTCTTGTCGAAGGCAAGAATGGTGATGTCGCCTACCTGCGTAGACGCGGCGTCCACGTTCAGGATATTATAGGTGTACGAGATTTTCAGCCAGGTTCCCGAAGGGCAGTCTGACAAGTCGTCGTTCACCCAGTCACAGGACGAGAACAACGCGACAACGCAAATAATATGTAGTAGAAATGAACGCATTTAGATTGGTTTTAGTTCAGGTGGCCGACGCTATTTATTCAAGTTCTACATCTTGATTACGTACGGCCCACGGAAAAACATTGATATTGATATCCAGTTCGGCTTTGTATTCGTCCGGTTGTTCCGGGTCGATGAAAGGTTCACCGCTGCCAAGACCTGCCACCTTGCTGATAGACAGGCGGTATATGTTATTACGTACGATGCCGAATTCCATTACGCCCATTTCCGTTGAATTGTTATCCTCGTGCTTGATCCAGTAGTTGTAGTAGCATGAGTAGTTTTCTGTCTTCTGGAAACGCTTGATGCTATATTGGGCAAGAATCTCCGTAGCTGAATCATCGGTAATGTCTTCAGGCAAGTTGTTCAGAACCAACTTGCGGATAGCATCCACGCCGGTGTAGAAGTTGTAGTTGAAGTAGAACAGCTTGGTCGGCCAGTTGGACGGATTGCTTACATTGTCACCGTTTTCGTCGAAAACGCGGTCGGCGGCAATATCCATGTTCGCTTTGAACATCACTCCGGTGCTGTACGCATTCAATTGTGCATTGATGTATGTACAGTTCTCCAGGCAGTAGATGTGCGACCAACTGTTTGCCTGCGCCATGCCTGCCCAGTTGCTGTCGTTGATGTCCAGGTCTACTAACGCCTGTGCGAAGAATCCGTCGGCATTGGTGAAGTCTTTGGCGCCTTCTACTGTCTTCTTGAAGAAATAAGGGTCGATTACATACCCGTTGTTATCATTGATGTCGCCGAAGTTTTCGTCCGTGTATGCACCCGGTTCCCGGAAGTCATTCAGTACGGCCGTGTGGCGGAATGTATAGAACTGTGTCGCCAGGTTCAACATTCTGAAATTATTGAGCTTGATGGTGCAATAGACCTTTCCGGCAGGGTCTTTCAGCGGGAATGTTTCCTGCTTTTGAGCCACCTCGATTTTTGCGACCACACGCTCCAGGCCGATGGAAACACTGGTCACCTTGTCAGAGTCAGTAGGTTTGTTTACCTCTACATTCAGATTGGCGGCACCACGGTTTGTCATGACAAATCCGCTTGCGGGTACGCTTGGAATCTTTCCTTCACTGTACGTAATGCCGTCGACAGCGTTCAGGAAAGCATCTTGTGTGCTGATATCTCCGGTGACGGCCTTTCCGTTCGCGATGGCGAAGATATTGTAAGTCCCCGGATTGACTGTGATTTTGTCGGCAGTGTACTGTATTTTCTGACCGTCCACACCGGTCTGGCTGATGTTCTTCAGTTCCTGCTGGTCTTTGAGAGTTTTAGTTGTCGAGTCGAACAGATAGACAGTAAGGCTTTTTACAGCATATTCCTCTTTCGACCCTACTTCCGTGACGCCCGATGATTCGGCGCTGCGGCTGAGGGCTACGTTCGGAATTTCGAAGAACAGGGCAAGGTTGCCGTTAGAATCCGAATGAGTCTCATCGGAAAAAGCTACGTCTGCATCATTGATGCAACTGTACTGTGTGACTGCTGCAAATAAAAGCAGCGACATTAACTGATTGAATCTTTTCATCTTACTTTGATTTTAATTAAATAAATTATTTAAATTCCCCAATTTGTTTTAAGTTTTCATCCGCTTGCGGCAATCCTGCGTCTTTGGCCTGCCGGAATAGTGTTTCTGCTTTCTCGTAATCTCCCTGAAGGAAACAGGCGACCCCTTCTGCCAATGTCTTTTCCGGCACTGCCGGAGCTTTCCGGAGAAAAGTGGTGGCAGTCTTTGTGTCTTTTTGCATCAGGGCTATGCAGGCAGCGTTCAGGTTCGCAGTAGGATTATCGGGAAACAGTTGTACGGCAGTCATAAAAATCCTGTTGTACATTTCGCTTCCCGGAGAGTGTGTGAGTGCGAGACGGAACATCTCTTCCAGACTCAAATTCTTAGGATTCGTATCGAATACCTTCTGCGATTCCTCTACCGTAAACGGGCGTACATGATACTCGACGGTATAGTCGGAATGTCTGAGTAAAGTGAACCAGTGTCTCGATGCAAAACGGTAGAACGCCGGAAACCGGCTCTTTATCATCTTTTCTTTATGGTCGGGATGATGGTCGCTTGTCACAATTCTCATGATTGCCTCTTTCTGCTGAAAAACCGTATCGCCAAGAAGCGCCTCAAACCCTTCCCAGTCTTCGGGCGTATAGGATGTGTGAATATCCTTTCCTTCGAATGTGTATAACCGGCTTACGTATTCTTTCAATGCTTGCGTGCGTTCGCGGGACAGTCGTTCGTTTATCCGCAACGGCCCGTCCGGTGATGCATAACCGTGAATACTGATGTGTGTGATGCTTACATTACTGTCTTTTTTGATGGTGTTGATTGTCTCTATGATTTTATTCAGTTCGGCTGCATTATTACTGTACTTGTCATTAATGACAGCTACATTGACGGGAAAGTCAATGAACGCCGATCCTTTCTCCTTTCTGATTTTCGATTTCTCGATTTGCGGAGTCAGGAATGCAAGTTGCGGAGCAGGCATTGGCTGTGGATGCAGGCGGGCGATGCAGGTGAAGTCTTCCGTACCGGGAATACCGCAACCGCAACTCCTCTCTATCAGTGAGAGCGCAGCCCGGTTCATCCATTTCTCAAACGGAACGGATTGCAGGTAATGCATAGTCTGCCTGACTCCGTTTCTTCTTTGCAGGGCTTGGGCTTCCTTTTCTTTTTTACTTGTCTCCCGCTGGAAAATGATATGTTGTTTCCGGCTGTTGATATAAATAGGCGGCAGCTCCAACTGATGCTCCGGACTGTCAGTGATAACAGGAACGAGCACCATTGATTCATTGGGCGAGAAGTCGCGGGTGATGTCTATCGAAATAGAAACCACTAACTCTTTCCCCATCTTATACAGGCTAGAGGAAGTAGTGCGAACGGAGCCCTGCTCTTTCGTTACAACCGTTTGAGCTTGTATCGAAAGGGATAGAATGAGCGCAATAATAAAAAATCCTCTTGTCTTCATAGTTGCAATAATCTGTATTTCTTCATTTCATACCGGTGTGGTGTATGTCACCAGGGATAAATTTGGGAGATTATTCCATGTTGTTGTAATTCTTCCAATATCTTTATATCCTTCTTGTTTTTGCTGATACCGCCATGTCCCAGGTGATATACCCGCCAGGGAGTGCTTTGGTATTTGCGTGCTATCCGGAGGTAGATGCTTCTTCTTTTCGAAAACCAAACTTTCCATATATTCTTCATACTTCGTTCTTTTAAAATAGATAAACCAAACTTATGGATGCTTTGCTGGGGCCTATATAGTGATAGTGTCCTTTATCACGTAATCCGGCACATTTCCTGACGCAGTTGTATTGTTTATAATGAATGAAATCGTACCCCACTCCCAAGCTCGTCTCTACATTCCAATGGTCGTTCAGCATCCAATGGTAGCCGCAACTGATGCCACCTCCTGCAAGCCAGCCCTCATATCGGTATTTCTTCAGATGGGAAAATATGCCGAAAGGTAGCTTCTTCCCGCCGACATTAAATTGTGCCCCATTGAGATAAGCTCCCCAGAAAAAGCCGTTAAACTTCTGGCAAGTCCAGTATTTATATTCGGGCTGTATCAGCCAGTAGCGGTTCACGTACATTTCACTCCGTTTCCACGGTCGCAGGCTTCCTGCCAGTTCGACGGTGTTCTTGTTTCCTATGGCATAAGAGATTCCGGCTCCGAAAGCCCCGTCGATGGCCGGAAGCGTGTTGAGCCTGACGGATACTTTTTGTGAATAGCTGTCAAGGCAACCGGATAATATGAGCAGGAGTATGAAATATTTCATTGTATCTGTCGGTTAAGGCCGTTTGTTATTCTCGAAAAAGACATTCAAATTGTACGCGGCTTCCTCGGAACCTTCCGCTTTGGCGGCTTTCAATATGCGGATGCCTTCGTATGTATTTCCTGTCATTAGTTCATATACACCCCGGCAACTCTTGTAGGCCAGTCCTTCGTGCAATGCCATCGAAAGAAATTTACTAGCCGATTTCGTGTCCCCCTGTTCGATGGCGGCTGCGGCTGCATTAAGGTTGGCGGCAGGATGCACCGGATACAACTTGACGCTGATATTGATAATCTGATAAAATTTCGCCTTGTTGTCCGCGTATGACAGTGCCACCGTATAAAGTTCGCGTAGCGATAACATCTGCGGATTGATATCCGCCATAATCTTCGCTTCTTCAAGATTGAAGTTCAGCTCTTTCTGGTTGCGAATATCCACATCATCCGATGCCGGTGAAACATACGAACCTTTGTATTTCAGTTTTCTGTTGGCCGGAGCCGGAGATGTTACGTTGCCGCTTGCTGTTGCCGGCGGAGGTGCTTGCTGAACCGTCGTACCGGTCACGTTCACATCGGGCGGAAGCACTGCGTACTGTGGCGCGATGATTAACGTATCTTTTAGCGTCTGTTCGCCTTCGGGTCTGACAATTGTTCTTCGCAGGTACACTGTGGCATCGTTCATCCAGTTTTCCGCCGGCAATGCCGTGCGATAGGCAATGGTGCGGGGATGTTCGTCATCAATGACCGCCACGAGGTATGCCGGACTGTGTTCCTTACCGTCTCTTTTTTTACGCAGTATCTGGTTGCGCAGGTATAATTTCTGTTTCTGCTTACCGTTCAGGTGGATGGCGGGCAGCAACATTCTCCGGTCTTGGCAGGTTAGGACAGGTGTCAGTATGACGGCGTTTTTCGGGTTCATGTCCTCTATCTCTACCGATATGTCCATCGAAAGAAGTAGTGAGTCTGCCCGTACTCCCAGAAAATGGGGGGTGATATCCAGCTTGACATTTTGCGCCGGAAGCAGATTGCATGTCAACAGGCAGAGCAGGATGAATGTTTTCGTTTTCATTTTATGCGTTTATTAGATTGATTTATTGGATGAAGTACACGACTGATATTCCTATTTGCGTGGGCCCCCAGTAGTTGTAACTGGATTTTTCTATCAGGGGCGCACCTGCGGGTTGTCCGTAGCGTTTGTAGTTGAGGTGGGCATATCCCAATGAGATTCCCGCTTCCAGATTCCATTGGGGACTAATCATCCATTGGTAACCGCTGGAGATGCCGAACCCCGCCAGATTGCCTTGGTATCGGTTGTTGGCAGAGGGAAATATCCCACCGGAATTGAACAGTCCATAGTGAAACTGCAGACCGATAAAGCTCCCTGCAAATGCTTCGTTGAACCATTTGCGGTATTCCGGCTGTATGAGGAAATGCTTTATTTTCTTGTTGTTGCCGAAGCTCCACGGATTATAGTTGACGGACAGACTGAGGGTATGTGTATCGTCGCAACGAATCTCTCCACCCAGATTGAGTGAAGTAGTGAGGTCGTAAAGCAGATTACTCTTGATAGCTATGTTCTGCCCGCAGAGGTTCGGGGCAGGCAGAATAGAAGCAATAAAGATGAAAAGGACGACCAGCCTGTGACTCGTCGTATACTTCCATCTGCTGTCGGTCGACAGCCATAGATATTTACTGATATCGGGTTTGTGTGTCATAAATATTTGTTTATGTGTGTCCGTTACTTCTTAGGTAACGGAATCCCATTAACATGACAGGAATGTGCAGAGTCAAAACAGGAAAAAGACAGCGGTCTTTTATGAATAAAATGTATTTGAATGCTTTCGGACGAAAAAATGTCTGGTAGTCAGCAATAAATAGTTTGAACATGAAAGGAGTCTGCTTCATGTTCTGACCTGTTATTTTATTTTTTTAAAGGAAAAGAATAAAATAAGAACTGATTTATTTGGATTATGGGATTCTTTTTATATATCTTTGTGCCGTATTTATATCCGTTACCTAAGAAGTAACAGATGTGTTAAGGTGCTTGTTTATAGCGTGTTATTGATTAGTGATTGCTTTTTCTGTAAGATTCGATGTAAGAACAATTTATTCTATTGGCTTCTGTTCTTTCTTTTAATCCGAAACCTTTCAAATAAGTCTGTGTTGTCTTGATTGATTTGTGTCCTAGTGATTCACTAATCATCTCGATGGAGATTCCCTGATACTTTGCGTTTGTTGCCCAGGAATGACGGATAGTATATGAGGTGACGGGTGATTTCAGGTGCAATTCTTTCGACAGGCTTTTCAGTTGGTTATTAAACCGGCGCAGAGCCGACTGGTATTCTTTGTAAACACCCTCGTCTTTCCGTGGCTTGTCGCCTTTCATGATATTGAACAGATAGTCCGGATAATCCTCCCTCGGTTCGTTGTTGTTGCGTAGTCTGTTCATCTCTTTTTTCGACATATCCAGTATTTCAAGGCTCATCGGCGTGCCTGTCTTTACACGGTTATATCTGAGAACGCCTTGCTCCAACGCCGATTTTTCTATATGTGCGAGGTCTGAGAACGGCATACCACAAAACTGGAACATCAGTCGTGCGATGGCTTGTGTGCGGCTCAGATGTTCGGACGGGGGAGTCTTGTAAAGAAGGGTATGCAATTCGTTGGGCGGCAATGCTTTCTTTTGCCGTACATCGACTCCTGTGTACACATCGCGGAACAAACGCGGGATAAAGCGGGCGATACCTGCTTCCACGCCACGGTTGTAAATGCTGCGCAGCATACGCATATAAGTAGAGACTGTATTCGGTCTTAGCCCGTATTCGTGAAGATACTGTCCGTACCGTCTCAGGCTGTCGCGTGTGATTTGCGCGAATGATATGCCCGGCGTAGCGCAGAACTTTGTGAATGAAAGAACGGCGTTCTTATACACGTGTGCTGTCGAATAGCGCCCTTCCTCTTGTAGCTTCCGTATATACGCTTTGGCACATACGGTAAATCCATTTCTGTTACTTTTTTGTTTCATAAGCTTGTTTATCTTTATATGTTAGTCAGGAACAATAACAAAAGTAGTTATCTTTTTTGTTGTTAATGCCTATGAAAACTCTCCGATTGCCATGTAATTTTTTGTAATTTTGTTCCGGATTGATAATGAGGTAGTCTGCTATGTTGCAAAAAACGAAAGGAATTGTTCTTCATACGTTGAAATATAATGATACGTCTATCATTGTAGATATGTACACGGAGTTGTCCGGCAGGGCTTCTTTCCTTGTGGCAGTGCCTCGTTCGCGAAAGGCGGCAGTGAAGTCCGTTCTGTTCCAACCGTTGTCTTTTATTGAATTTGAAGCTGATTACAGGCCGAACGCTACACTCTATCGGGTGAAGGAAGCGAAATCTTTTTATCCTTTTTCGTCTATTCCGTATGACCCGTACAAGTCTTCGATGGCGCTTTTCCTGGCTGAGTTTCTTTATCGGGCTGTCCGTGAAGAAGCGGAGAACCGTCCGTTGTTTGCCTATCTGCAACATTCTATCATTTGGCTGGACGAGTGCAGTGAGGGTTTTGCCAATTTTCATCTGGTCTTTCTGATGAGGCTTTCCCGTTTCCTGGGGCTTTATCCCAATCTCGACGATTATCATGCCGGCGATTATTTCGACTTGCTGAATGCTTGCTTCACTTCCATTCGTCCCCAGTTGCATTCATCTTATATCAATCCCGAAGATGCCGGGCGGCTTCGGCAACTGATGCGTATGAATTATGAGACGATGCATCTCTTCGGCATGAGCCGTGCGGAACGTGCCCGCTGCCTGACGATTATAAATGATTATTATAGTCTGCACCTGCCGGACTTCCCGGCTTTGAAATCACTGGAGGTATTGAGGGAATTGTTTGATTAAGCATCGCTGAAATTGTATTAGATAATTTTAGTTTTACGTCTTGAATCCAGGTTCATTGGTCGTTTCCTCATCCTCGGAGGGGCTGGTGTCTCCTTTCCGGTAAGTTTGTGGGGTGACGTGGTATCTCTCCTTAAAACATTTGCTAAAATATTTGGGAACATTGAAACCTACCTGGTCTGATATTTCCGCAATATTCAGTTCCATGTTGTTCTTCAGTAAGAATGCTGCACGTTTCAAGCGGAGAGTCATAATGAAATCAGCAGGTGTCTGCCCTGTAATGGCTTTTAACTTGGAGAAAAGTTTTGTGCGGGAAATACTCATGTGCGTTGCCAGCATATCTACATTGAAATCTCCATTCTCCATTTCCTGTTCGATAATTTCCATCACTTTATCCATGAACTTCTTGTCCATTATGTTGTTGGTCAGAATTTGTACGTTTCCTTGTGGCTGTTTGCTGAACTTCTCTTGCATTATGATCCGGTTATTGACCAGATTGTTACAGCGGGACAGCAAGATATTGATGTTAAACGGTTTGGTAATATAATCATCCGCTCCCATTCTCAATCCTTCCAGGTTGTGCTCGATGGCGGTTTTGGCCGTCAGCAGAACTACAGGTATATGGCAGGTATCAAAATCGGTTTTAATGGCTTGGCAAAGTTCCGTACCGGACATCTCCGGCATAATGATATCGCTGAGCACGATGTTGGGATTTTCGGAACGTACTTTCTTCAGCCCTTCCTTGCCGTTGGAAGCGGTAATGACAATATAGAACTCTTCGAATATTTTGGTCAACATTTCTTTTAATGAGTCGTTGTCCTCCACAATAAGAATTTTATACTCTCCTTCCTTTAGTCGGGTGTCATTGTTTGAAGCTGTTTGTTCCGACAACAGATATTGTTGGAACTCTGCACTTAACTCATTAACTTCATTAGATGTAAATGTATCTTTTGTGTCACAGATTTGTTCGGAGGTAAAGTGTTCTTTTCCGGTTTTCAGATGTATGCAGAAGGTAGTGCCTTCTCCCAATTCACTGGAAACTTCAATACTTCCATGATGTAGTTCGACTATGCCTTTAGAAAGCGAAAGGCCGATGCCGGTACCTACATAGAACAACGAATCCAACTGTTCCGTTTGATAAAAACGGGTAAAGATATTGCTGATGTCTTTGGCAGCTATTCCCGAGCCATTGTCCGTTACGTCAATGAGAACCTCCTGATTCCTTTTCCGGATGGATATGGAAATTATTCCTCCGGCTTTTGTGTGTTTAAAGGCATTGGAGATAAGATTGTTTATCACTTTTTGCATCTGCTTGGCATCGTACCATAAACTGATATTGTCACTACTCTTCTCGAAGTTGAAAGTAATCTGGCGTTGTACTGCATATTCCTGAAAAAGGAGATAATGTTCATATACAAAGTCCACAATATTATGCTCGCTGACCTTGATAGTCATGTAGCCTTGTTCCTGCTTGCGGAAGTCAAGTAGTTCGGTGATCAGCCCCCTCAACTGTAAACAGCTTTTGTATACCCCTAGTATTTTGTTGTAAACGTTGGGAGCAAAGGAACGCATCTGTAGTAACATTTCCATTTGTCCGATGATGAGTGTAAGAGGAGTACGGAATTCATGTGAAATGTTGGTGAAGAAGCGTAATTTGGCTTGGTTGAGTTTTTCGATATCTTCGGCATGCTTTTTTTCATATTTCAGCGATTCTTGAAGTTGGATTCGGCGATGGTAGGTACGTATGAGGTAACATACAATACCCGCAATACATATAAAATATAGTAGGTATGCCCAAATCGTATGATAGAAAGGAGGTAAGATCTCTATTTGCAATCTGCTTGGTGGAACCAGGCTTTCATTGATATTTCTGGCCTTGACAACTAATGTATATTTACCGGGATTTAGGTTGGTGTATGTAATGACATTTTGTTCCAGACTGTTCCATGTATTAGAAAAACCTTCCAGGCGGTATATGATTTTATCTTTATTGAAAGGTATATAGTCGGTTGTGGTATATTCAATGCTGAATATATTTTGATTAGGTTTAAGAGTGATTTTTGGGGTATAAGTTATGTCTCTAGTCAATATGCTGTCTTTATCTCCTACATTGATGTCCTTTCCGTTCACGATAAGTCGGAATGGATAGATGCGGTAAGAACGAGGAGATTCTTCAAGTTCTTTCTCGAAGAAAGAAATAATTCCGGTGGTTCCTCCAATGAATATTTCTCCTTTTTTGTTTTTGTAAAGTGCATTTTCATTGATACAACTTAGCGGGAGTTCTTCATAATTCTTGAATCTTTTCTGCTGATAGTTTAATATGGAGAATCCTTTGTCGGTAGTTACAAGTAGTCTGTTTGGCGATAGCTCGCAGATATTGTAAATAATGTTACTTGCCAAGCCGTTTTTGCTCATATCGAAGTTCTCGAAGTCATCCGTTTCTCTGCGGTATAAATCCAATCCATTTTCATTAGTACAGAACCATAATCTGTTCTGACTGTCTTCATAGATGGAATTGATACTGTTGCTACTGATGCTGTGCTCATTGGCACTCTTATACTTGTATATTGACAGTTTTTGAGTGCCAAAGTCGTAAGCGCAGGCCCCATTGTTGTTATTGGCTATCCATAAAATACCTTTGTGGTCGAGGGTTAATCCGAAACTGGATATGGTATTGTTGAATGCCACTTCATCGTGGAATAACGGTTTACATGTTCCGGTTTCAGGATTGAACAAACTGATTCCGTTGTTGGTTGCTAATATTAATCGCCCTTGATAGGGTAAAATATCTTCAATAAGATTGGATGGAATAGATGTTCTATCCCCCTTCTTATATTTATAATTGGTGGAGCGGCCGGTTTTTAAATCTAATTTGTTAAGTCCTTCCAGATGAATGCCGAACCACATTACTTTTTGGATGGAGTCGTAGTAGATTGCTCTTACATTTCCTTGTCTATAATTGTTGGGAGTATTTTTATCAGTATACCATTGATAGGTTTGGGTGACCGGGTCGTATTTATTAATTCCGCCCTTCTCTGTACCTATCCATAAATTCCCCTCGTCATCTTCGGTCATACGTTTAACGATAGGAGAGCTTAAACCTTCTTTTTCCTTGGAAGAAGTCTGGTATTCACGATAAATCTGTTTCTGTGGATTGAAATAGTTAATTCCTCCGGAATATGTCCCTATCCAAATGGTTCCTTGTAAGTCGCAATGTAATCCCCAGATGGAAGAGTTACTTAGACTTTTGCTGTTTTCTTTTTTCACATAACGGGTGAACTTTCTGGTTTGCTTGTCATACTTGTTAAGTCCGTTGAAAGTTCCTATCCATATATTTCCTTGCTTGTCTTCGCAACACCTGTGTGTATAGTTGGAACTGATGGTGGAAGGATCATCTGCTTCATATAAGAAATTATTAATCTGTTTGCCTTGTATGCAGTATACTCCGTGGCCTGATTTGGCAGTTATCCAATAGCAACCGGAAGAATCTCTGATGATATCGGAAATGTTTCCTTCTTTGATAGGCTGGGTCAGTTCCTTTTGTGCGTTGAGTATATAGAGTCCTTTGTTGGTTCCTATGAGAACAGAGTCGTTGTATACGTATAATCTTTGGATAATGCTATTATTTTGAGGCATCTTATAGAACAAATCGAATTTTGTTCCATCGTACTTGAATATCTGGTTTGAAGTGGCAGCGTATAGATATTCAGAAAAGAATTCTGCCCGTGTGCTTTTCTTTATGATAGGAGTAAATTGCCCTTTTTCTATGTCATAAGCGGAAATACCCCTGTTGGTCATGATATAAACGTGGCCGTTTTGGTCTCCTGTGATGTGATAAATATCATTGTATAGAATACTATTTGAGTTGTTTTTCTCTTTTTGATAGATTTTGAAATCTTTTCCATTGTATAAGCTGACTCCATTTCGTGTGCCGAACCACATAAATCCACGTTCATCCTGATAAATGGAAATAATGGAATTGTGTGATAGACCATTGTCGGTAGTCAAATGCCGGAAAGATATGCTTTGTGTACTACATGTAAGTATGTGTACACATAAGAAGTAGCAGATTAAAAAGATTCTGTTTCTCATAATCTTTAGGTATAGTAATCATTATTTAAGATTTGCAAATATAGTTTTTTTGTCGTGAGGAGGAAAACGTGATGTTGTGTTGTTAGGTGTATTATTGTTCAATTTATGTATTATTTTGTCCATTTTGCCCCATTGGGCTCGTTTTGTATGTTTGGGATTCCTTTCATGGATATATATAACCCCTCCAATGTTATTTCATTTTTTATTTTTGTTTGGTAAAGTTGATAAATTAATGAAATATTGATTGTTTATGAAAAATAATATTTTAACTCGTACGTGTATTGGTCTTTTCCTCTTTTCTGTGTTTGCTTGTGTGGGAGCTGAAAGACAGAAAGATTTCCTTTCGACGAATATAGAGTATGCCGCTGTCCAATATGGTTTACAAATAGATGCTCTTGAAAAGAATGATAAAATCTTAATACCTCGTACAGTGAACGCTAAAGGAGATATGGTGTATGCACGTCGTGGTTGGGATTGGACTCTCGGCTTCTTCCCGGGAAGCCTTTGGTATTTGTATAATCTTACCGATAATGAATACTGGAAGCAGAAAGCAGAGAAATGTACCGAATATTTATATAAGGAACAATATAATACTTCACATCATGATATCGGTTTTATCATAGGTTGCAGCTTCCTCAACGGCTTGCGTATGGGAGGTAAAGAGGAATATAAGCCGGTCGTAGTACAGGCGGCCAAATCCTTGTCTACCCGTTTTCGTCCGAATGCGGAGATCATTCAGTCTTGGAATACCGACAAAGGACGTCCGTTAAAGATGGGATGGAAATGTCCGGTGATTATTGATAATCTGATGAATCTGGAACTTCTGTTTGAAGCCACCCGGTTGTCCGGTGACTCTACCTATTATAATATAGCTGTTTCACATGCCGATAAGACCTTGAAGAACCATTTCCGGAAGGATGGAAGTTCGTATCATGTGGTAGACTATGATCCGGAAACGGGAGAAGTGCTTAAGCGTTGCACGGCACAAGGATATTCCGATGAATCGGCATGGGCACGAGGACAGGCTTGGGCTATTTATGGTTATACAATGTGTTATAGGTACACACACTGTCAGGCATATCTGAATCTGGCGAAGAAGGTGTATGAGTTTATATTTACCAACTCAAATCTTCCCGAAGATTTGATACCTTACTGGGATTTCGATGCCTTGAATATTCCAAAGGAACTGAGGGATGTGTCGGCTGCTACTATTACGGCTTCCGCACTGTATGAGCTAAGTGCCTTCTCAAATAATAAGGAATATAAAGAAACAGCAGATAAGATAATGAAAACGCTGTCTTCTCCGGCTTATCGTGCTGAAATTGGTGAGAATCATTATTTTCTGCTGATGCATTCAGTGGGTAGTTTCCCGGACTGCGCTGAGATAGACGTTCCTCTTAGTTATGCCGACTATTATTATCTGGAGGCTTTGAGACGTAAAAGAGATTTGGAAAAAGGGTGAATATATCTAATTGTGAAAACATGTTTTAAATCTTTTTTTCTGTTGTAATAGAGTTGTGCTTTCTCTGTGCAAAGCGCTATAAACCGGGGGACTATGGATTTGCAACGAAATAACTACAACTCTGCGTACTTGATGATGGGAGGAGACTTGCTGTAATATGGGGTATTATTGTTTGGTTATGGGGTGTTTTTGTACATAAATACCTTATTGTTGATTGTGTATAATATGCTACCTTCTTGTGAATAATAGATGGCTCTCAATGTCTAAAATCTATTTAATTTTGTGAATTATTGATAGAACCTTTTTAATAATATATTTTATAATTCTTAAATTTAAAAGAGATGGAAAACTTCTTCTTTCCAATGAAGATACCTCAGAGACAGGTATGGCTATTGGCGACGTTTTTGTCATTTGGGCAAATGGCTTTCCCTATAGGAAATAGTGTGTCGGGAGAGGCCTCTGTTGCAAGTTCTATTGTGCAACAGAACCGCAGAATGATTACCGGAACAGTGACTGATAGTCACGGTCCGGTAATTGGTGCCAGTGTAATTGTAAAGGGAACTACCAGTGGGGTTATTACTGATGTGGATGGTAACTTTAAACTGGAAGTTCCGATAGGTGCTACTATCGTTATATCTTATGTGGGATATAAGGATAAAGAAATAAAGTATACCGGAGAATCCACCTTAAAAATCGAACTGAATGAAAATGTTCAAGAGTTACAGGAAATACAGGTGGTGGCTTATGGTGCTACCAAGAAAGTGACGGTAACAGGAGCAATGTCGTCTATTACAACAAAAGACGTATTGAAAAGTCCGGTATCAAGTATTGGTAATGCATTGGCAGGTAAAATGCCAGGTTTGTCTGCCATCCAGACTTCCGGTCAGCCGGGTAGTGACGATCCCACAGTATATGTGCGTGGTGTGGGATCATTGAACGAATCCATGTCTCAGCCTTTGTTTTTGGTGGATGGAGTAGAACGCAGTTTCTTCCAACTCGATCCTAATGAAGTGGAAGATATTACGGTATTGAAAGATGCTTCTGCAACGGCTGTGTTCGGGGTACGTGGTGCTAATGGCGTTATTTTGGTGACAACCAAACGCGGGCAGGAAGGGAAAGCGAAAGTTAGCTTCTCTACTTCATTTGCCTTACAGACACCTACTCGATTACCTGATTTTGCTAATAGCTATGAATATGCCACGGCATATAATAACGCCCAGCTTCACGATGGATACACCGAAGCCCAACTGGCGTTCAAACCGGAAGCTATTGAAGGGTTTCGCACTCACAGCAATCCGTTGGCTTATCCGGATACGGACTGGATGGACTATTTGGTACGTAATACGGCTCTACAAACGCAACATAACTTGACCATTTCGGGCGGTTCGCAGAGAGTGCGCTATTTCGCGTCACTCGGTGTATTTACTCAGGACGGGCTCTTTAACTGTTATCAAAAAGATTATGATGACAATTACAGCTACAATCGCTACAATTATCGTTTGAATTTGGATGTGGATTTGACAAAGACTACACAGCTTCGTGTGAATGTGGGTGGACGTGTCAATGACAAACACACTCCAGGTGTGGATGGAGAATCGGGTCTGTCCAGTATTGAGACTATTTTCCGTGGTATTTATTGGGCTGTTCCATTTTCCGGTTCAGGTATCGTGGACGGAAAATGGGTGTGGGCGGATGCGCGTAATATTTCTAGTTCTTTCGGTGATATGCGTGATGCCATGTACACTTATTACGGACGAGGTTATGATGTGACTTATGGTAATACGCTGAATTTCGACTTCTTGTTAGAACAGAAGTTGAACTTTATAACCAAAGGCTTGAAAGCTCATGTGAAAGGTGCTTATAATAGTTCTGTTTCTCTTACTAAAAAAAGACGTGGTAAAACTCCTCATTACGAGCCGTTGATACAATCCGACGGATCGGTACTGCTTCGCCGTGTGGATGAAGAAAATATATTAGGCTATGAAGAAGCTATCGGCCGTGGTAAGGACTGGTATGTGGAAGCTGCCCTGAACTATAAACGTGACTTTGGCAAACACCACGTTTCGGGACTTGTAATGTATAATCAATCTATCACTTATTACCCTAGCGGCCCTTCGGCGTTTTTGTCAATTCCGAGAAGTTATATCGGTTTGGTGGGACGTGCTACTTACGACTATAACACCCGTTATATGTTCGATGTGAATATGGGATACAACGGATCGGAGAACTTTGCTCCGGGCAAACGTTTCGGTTTGTTTCCCGCGTTCTCTGTGGGTTGGGTGATATCAGAAGAGAATTTCATGAAGCCGGTAAAAACTTTTATGGACTACCTGAAAATGCGTGTATCTTATGGTATCGTAGGTAATGATCGTGTGAGTGATAAGTCCCGTTTCCTCTATCTGCCGGACGTATACAATGCTTCCAATGGTGGTTTCTACTTCGGTAGTGGCAGTTCTATTACTACAGGTGCCAACGAGGCAAAGAAGGGAAATCCTAATGTGACTTGGGAAACGGCTGCTAAACAGAATTATGGTGTTGACGCTTATTTCTTTAATAGCAAATTGAAGGTGAACTTTGACTACTTCATCGAACACCGCCGTGATATCCTGACTTCCCGTGGAACTGACCCCGGTTATTTGGCTGTGACGCTTCCTACCGCTAACATCGGTAAGGTAGACAATAAGGGATATGAAATCAATGTGAATTGGAGAGATAAAATTAACAAATTGAGATATAATATCGGATTTAATATTTCGCGTACCAAAAACAAGATTATTTATATGGACGAGGTGACTTATCCGTATGCTTATATGCAACGTACCGGTAAATCTGTCGGTCAGCATTTTGGTCGTAAGTTTGCCGGGTATTTCTCCGAGGAGGATGTGGAACGATATGCCACCGAAGGACATGGAGGTATTCCTGATCATGGCATTACTCCCAAGCCTGGCGATGTGATGTATATGGACTTGAACGGTGATAAAAAGATAGACCAGAATGATATTACCGCTATCGGTAATACTAACTATCCGCAGTTGTCATATGGTATCAACTATGGTATTTCTTACAAGGGATTTGACATCAGCATGACTTGGGCGGGGGCTGCCAAGACTTCACGTATGTTGGACGACGTTTTCCGTTATCCTTTTGGGCAGACTAACCAACGTTCACTGATGAAATATTTTGTTACCGATACCTGGACACAAAAGGGGAGTGCGGCTAAATATCCCGCTATCTCGTTTGTGAACAGAAGTAACAATTACTATGACTCTGATTTATGGTTGCGTGATGCTTCTTACTTACGTCTGAAGAATGTGGAAGTGGGTTACAGTTTCTCCAAGAAAATTTTGAATAAGATGCATTTAGGCAGTTTGCGTGTATATGCTACCGGTTATAACCTGCTTACATTTGATAAATTGGACGTGATAGACCCGGAGTCGAAATCTGCTGCAAGAGCTAATTATCCATTGGTGATGGTTATCAACTTTGGTTTGAAAGTAGGTTTTTAATTAAAAAATAGAATGATATGAAATCACTTACAAGATATTTTCAAGGATTGATGTTGGGGACTTTACTGATTACCACAATATCATGCGAGGACTTTGCGCTGGGTGAAAAATTCCTTCAGAAACCTCCTAGTTCGGATGTTACCATTGATACCATCTTTTCTACAGCGGTATATGCGCGTCGGGTGCTGTGGAATAGTTATGGTAATTTGCCATACGCATTTTGGGCAAGTAACAGTTATGGTTTTTCTACCAATATGTGGTTTGGAATTCAGGAAGATTTGACGGATTTGTGTAATTCAGCTTTGACCTGGGATGGTCCTAATAAAGTTTATTACAGTGGTGCTTACAATGCCGGTTCGGAAGAGGCGTCCGATGGAGACGGAGCTACCAAATACGGCTTTACCCGGCGTAATAGCTGGAAAAGTATCCGCATGGCTTGGGTGTTTATAGAGAATGTAGACCGTGTGCCTGATATGGATGAAGCTGAGAAGTTGCGTTTGAAAGCGGAGGCTAAAATTGTGATTGCTACTCAATATGCCGAGATGCTTCGTCACTTTGGTGGTCTGCCTATTGTAGACCGAGCTATTTCCGCAGAAGATGGTTTGGGATTTCCTGCCCGTGCCACTTTGCAGGAGACCGTAAATTTTATCGTGAGATTGCTGGATGAGGCTATTGATTGTAAAGAGCTTCCCTGGAATGTTACTGAAGAAGAATCTGACAACTGGAGTGGTCGCCTGACCCGTGCTTCTGCTATGGGATTGAAAGTGCGTGTACTTTTGTTTGCTGCAAGTCCCTTGTTTAATAATGAGATGCCTTATTATGAGGGCGAAGCTTCCGAAAAATTGATGACTTGGTTTGGGGGATATGACCAAAAACGTTGGGAAGATGCCGCAAAAGCAGGCGAAGACTTTTTTAAGGCATTGAATAAGGAAGGTTTCTACGATTTGGTGAAAGGGGGAGAACCGCGTATGGCATTCCGTGACGCTTACTATACACGAGGTACGACAGAATCATTGATTTCGGTACGCCGCCATTATAAGACCAACAATATCGGGGGGATCATGCAAAGTGCACGTTGGGGTGCTTGGGGAGTTACCAAGGAGTACTTCGATATGTTCCCTATGGCAGATGGAAGCGATTTTGACTGGAATAATCAAGAACATGCTAAAAATCCGTTTGTTAATCGTGACCCTCGTCTGTGTGAAACTATTCTGTTGGATGGTGACAAGTTCGGTAGCGGTGTGGCTGCTATATATCGGCAATATTCAAAAGATAAGACAAATTATCCGAAAGGTGAACATTATAATAATAAAAGTGTCAACCTGGATGATAAAGGGCTAACTACTAACGGTCTGACAGCACGTAAGTTTTTACTCGACCGTCAAGGGGAATGGAGTGGTCGTGTCATTCAGTGGCCGTTGTTGCGTTTGGCTGAGGTCTATTTGTCATATGCTGAGGCGTTGAATGAATGTAATCGTACCGGTGAGGCTTATTCTTATATCAATGCGGTGAGAAATCGTGTAGGTCTGGGTGATTTGAAGGCAGGTTTGAACAAGGACGAATTCCGTGAAGCAGTACTTCGTGAACGTGCCTGTGAATTTGGCTTTGAGGAAGTTCGTTTCTATGATCTTATTCGCTGGAAACGTGAGACGGACTTTACTAAACATCTGCATGGTCTTTATTTCTATAAGCATAAGAAAACAGGAGAATATCTGTTTGAGTTCCCGCAACTGAAAGAAAGAGCTTGGCAGAAGGCCGGTGGCTTCTCTCCGAAGTGGTATTTGAGTGCATTCCCTCCCAAAGAGGTGAACAAAGGGTACGGATTGGTTCAAAATCCTGGTTGGGAATAACATAATATATTATTGAATAAAGTAATCATACTATCCTTATGGAAAAAAGTATAAAGCTAATCATTACAGGGCTGTTGTGTTCTTCCATTGCGGCAGCTCAGGTAGCAGACAGCATACAGCATTACGGACGGGGTATCTCGTTCAGCAAGAAGGAAGCGACTACCGCCGGTGGCATGGCTACGGCTGATGAATTGGGTCACCGTACCAGTACGGTAGCCTCCAACGCTTTGTTTGGACTGATTCCCGGTCTTCAGGTTTTGCAGAATGGAGGGAATGAATGGGAAAACGGTGCTACACTTTATGTACGCGGTGTAGGTACTACTAGTAGTAAGAGTCCGTTGATATTGATTGATGGTTATGAACGTAGCATCGATAATCTTGCTGTGCAAGACATCGAGTCTGTCAGTGTACTGAAAGATGCCGCTTCACTGGCGCTTTATGGTATGCGTGGCGCTAACGGTGTGATTCTTATCACTACCAAACGTGGTCATGTGGGGAAACCGGTCATTACCTTCGACTATGAGTTTAAGATGGGTACACCACACCGTTTACCGGAATTTGTGGATGGTTATACTTATGCTCAGGCCATGAATGAAGGCTTGAAAAATGACGGTACCACGACACCTCGTTACAGCCAGCGTGAGTTGGATGCTTTCCGTGACCAAACTTATCCGGAGTTCTATCCTAATGTGGATTGGATGGACGAAGCGCTTCGAGACCATAGTTTCGGTAACAATGTGAATTTTTCCCTCCGTGGAGGTGGTGATGTTGTACAGTATTTTACTCAGCTGAATTACCTGAACGACAAAGGTATTTTGCAACCAACCGAGGAGAATGAAGGGTATTCTACGCAGTTTAAGTACTCTAAACTGAACTTTATGACCAATCTCGACATTAAGTTGGGAAATACCACTAAATTGCAACTTAATATGCGTGGTAACTTTGCGGAGGATAATCGTCCCTATACCACTACCGCTGACATATTCGATATGTTGTATAAAGTTCCGTCGGGTGCTATGCCTGTCAAGACTTCCAGTGGTCGATGGGGAGCAACTTCTATTTATGGCAGCAACCCGATAGCTATGATTTCTGATACGGGTTATGAACGTGGGCAGACTCGTAACCTTTATGCAGACATAAACTTTGCACAGGACTTGAGTTTTATTACTAAAGGTTTGTCTGCTACCGCACGTCTGGGCTTTGACAACGAGGCACGGTATTGGGAACGCAACCAGCATAAGTACGCAACCGAACAGGCTACTATGGGGTGGGACGGTGAAGAAAATTCTTATAAGAAGTTGACCGAAGAGACTGCTTTGGACTTTAGTAGCAGTATCAAGGATGTAGTTCGTCGTCTGACTATTAATGCGCAGGTGAATTATGACTGTACCTGGAATACTGAACATAAGCTGAACGCTACTGTGCTTTATAGCATGGACAAGCTGATGAAGCGTGGTCAGAATACGGGTAGAGCCTTTATGGATATTGTGGGGCAAGTCCATTATACTTATAAGAACCGTTACTTGCTGGATTTCTCTTTGGCGGGTTCTGCGTCCAGTATTCTTGATCCGGATGATCGCTGGGGGATTTTCCCTTCGGTAGGTGCAGGATGGATCCTTTCAGAAGAAAATGCTTTGAAGGCTGACTGGCTGAATATGTTGAAACTTCGTGCTTCGTATGGTACTGCAGGCCGTGCTGACTATGGTGTACAACTTTTCCGTGGTTCATATAGTGGTGGTGGAAGTTATTATTTTGGTGAAACACCGGCTTCCATCAGCGGTATGAAAGAAGCTCGTCTCGCTGTAGATGGGTTAACTTATGAAAAGTCACATAAGTTGAATGCGGGTATTGATTTTATGGCATGGAATCGTCTTTCTCTATCAATAGATGGCTATTATGACCATCGTACAGATATTCTGGTAGATGGTGATGGTGCTCTTTCTTCCGTACTAGGTATTGCAGCTCCTGATATAAACAGTGGTATTGTGAACAGCTATGGTGTGGAAATTGCGGCTAACTGGAATGATAAAATAGGAAATGTTACTTATCAGTTAGGCGGTCAATTCAGCTTCAATCGTAATAAAATTAAGGAGATGAATGAAGTATATCGTCCATATGATTATTTAAAACGTACCGGACACTCTGTAAACCAGTATTTTGGTTATGAAGTGGAAGGGATTTATCAGAGTTGGGATGATATTGAAAAACGTGAAGTGAAGCAGATATTGGATGAAGTACGTCCCGGTGACTTGAAGTTCAAAGATCAGAACGGTGATAAAGTAATTGATGAATATGATCAGGTAGCATTGGGATATAATAAAATTTGTCCTGAGATTTACTACGGTTTCAGTCTTGGTGCCGAATACAAAGGATTAGGATTTATTGCCTTGTTCCAGGGGGTTGCCAATTATAGTCAAATGCTTGATACACGTAGTATCTATCGTCCGCTGGTAAACAATAATACCGTATCTCAGCATTATTATGACAATCGTTGGACGGACGGTAATCCCGATGGAAAGTATCCTCGTCTCACTTATAATGGTTCCAAGAACAATTATAATACTAATTCCTTGTGGGTAGCTGACGCCTCGTACCTGAAGTTGCGTACATTGGAAGTGTATTATGATTTACCGCAAAGGTGGGTAAACAAGTTACCCGGTGTAAATCACATGAGACTGTTTGCCCGTGGACACGATTTGTTCAGCATTGACAAAATGGACGGTGTGATAGACCCCGAAATGACAACTACCGGCCATCCGTTGATGACTCAATATACATTTGGCGTTAATTTACGTTTCTAATAATTTAAGCGAAATGAAACTTATGAAATTAAAACATATAGCATTACTTATGTCGGTCTGCATATTGGGCGGATGTGACTTCATGGACTGCGATGAGTCAAACGATTACCAAAAGGAAAACATCTTTACGAGCTTTGAACGTTCCAAGAAGATGGTGACCAATATTTATAGTTATTTGCCTCAAGATTTTTGTAATACGGAAGGTGCTATGCAGGATGCGGCTACAGATGATGCCGTACATGTGTACAAGTCTTCAGCTATTCATTATTTTGTAAACGGTACTTGGTCGGCTAATCGACTCGTAGATGATGTATGGAGTAAATACTACACAGCCATTCGTGCCGCCAACCTTTATCTGAAGGAGGCTGAGGGGCAAATTTTCGAGGACTGGGAAAATGCAGAGAAGTATAAGGACATGATGAAGGAATTCAACAACTTTCCTTATGAAGTACGCTTTCTTCGTGCGTTCTATTATTTTGAATTGATTAAGCGTTATCATGATGTGCCGTTGGTTACTACTGTTCTCACTCAGGACGAGGTGAATAACTTGAAGCGTGAAAGTTGTGATTTGGTAGCGGACTTCATTGTAAAAGAGCTTACAGAAATTACTGCTGAAGGCAAACTGCCTATTACTTATACAGAAGGTTTTGCCAGCAAAGATATTGGCCGTATCACTCGGGGAGCAGCCTTGGCTTTGAAATCCAGAGTTACGCTTTACATGGCAAGTCCCCTCTATTCGGAAGATAATGCCGAAAAATGGAAGAAAGCTGCGTCCGCTGCTTATGAAATCATCGGTAATGTTTCAGAGTTGGGGTATACACTGGTGGATGATCTTACGGCTCAGTTCCGTAAAGTGAACAACACATGCGCTGAAGTGATCTTAGCCCGTGGTGTAGGTGAAACGGGAGATTTTGAGAAAGCCAATTTCCCCATGGGAGTAGAGGGTGGAAAAACTTCTACTTGTCCCACACAGAATTTGGTAGATGCTTTCGAGATGAAAGACGGTTCCAAATTTGACTGGAATGATCCTACTATGGCAGCCAATCCTTACAGTAACCGTGACCCGCGTCTGGCAAGAACCGTGGTTTACAATAATATGAATTGGTGTGGCGCCCCTCTTCAGATATGGGAAGGCGGTGCTAATGGACTTCCTCTGACTAACGCTACTACTACAGGGTATTATCTGTACAAGTATCTTAATCCCAATATCAGCTTTGCGTCAGGTTCTACTACTACTAAAGCGCAACATAACTGGGTCTTGTTCCGCTATGCCGAAATATTGCTGAACTATGCGGAAGCAATGATAAATGCTTTTGGAAATCCTGATTATGCAGATGCGGATTATCCTATGACTGCCCGCGAAGCTGTGAATAAAGTGCGTGCGCGTGGTAAGGTAGAAATGCCTCCTTATCCTGCAGGTATGAGAAAAGCTGATTTCATTGAACGCTTGAAGAACGAACGACGGGTGGAATTTGCTTTTGAGGGACATCGTTTTTGGGATGTGCGTCGTTGGAAGGATTTGGATAAGACTGCTGATATTTATGGTGTGAAAGTCATAAAGAACGAAGCTGGTAAGTTTGAATATTCCAAGTTCCTGATGGAAACCAGAACCATTACGGACAACTTGTATTTCTATCCGATTTCTAATACGGAGAAATACAAAAATCCTAATCTGGGACAGAATCCGGGTTGGTAATAGTTTTTTGAATGTGTGATAATAGGTAAGATTGTCTTTGGAATCTCAAGACAAGATGTATATAACACGGCCCTACGCTACTTTTATAGGGTATAGGGCTGTGTTATTAGTTTATAGTATACACATTGGTACGACTTCCTTCATTTGGAGTGCAAGTAGATTAAATGGTGGGAAGTGAGAATTTCGCTTTTCAATACCTTGATAAGATTGTTGAATTACAGAATGTTCCTCGTTGAGTTAGCTTTAGTCAGAAGAAGTGATATGGAATAGTCTTTGTCTAAATTAAAATAGAAATGAAACGAATTTTACACAAACTTATTTGGAGTCTTCCTGTAACTCTTTTTACAGGAACGTGTACACAGGTTGTTGGACAGGAACAACGACCGAACCTAGTCTATATTTTCCCGGATCAATATCGGTTGAATGCATTGAGCTTATGGAGCGATCCGGCATATCGCAATGTGCTGAATACGGTAGGTGATCCGGTTCATACTCCTAACCTGGACAGGTTGGCAAAACAGAGTGTTGTTTTTAATCGGGCGTGCAGTACTTGTCCGTTGAGTAGTCCTCATCGTGCCATGTTGATGACAGGCGCATTTCCGGAGAAGAATGGAGTGCCGGGTAATTGCCATGTGAATAACCAGAATGGTATTCCCGACAGTTTGGTTTGTTTCACAGATGTACTTGCGACAGCCGGTTATGAAACGGCCTACGTGGGAAAAACGCATTGGCATCGTACAGAAGCTTTGTTTGACAAGGAAAACAATTATGTGGGTACAACCAAGGAGCCCGGCGGACATTGTGTATATCCATACGATACCTATATTCCCGAAGGAAGAGGACGCAAGAGTAATAAATATTGGTTTCAGCAGTTGAAAGACAGTCACTTTAACGCTACAGCCTATTCCAATCGCCCGGAACTGGTGGGTGGACAGAAGGATGGTGAACCGTTTCGTTATCGTCGGTTTACTTCGGAAGTGGAGGCGGATGTAGTGATAGGCTATCTGCGGAATAAACAAGGGGAGCGGGATGCTTCTAAACCTTTCAGCTTATTTTGGAGTATAAATCCGCCTCACACACCTTATCATAGACTTACGGATTGTAAGGAAGAGGTGTTTAACCAATATTACAAAGATTTGAAATCGGAAGAAGTCTTGCTTCGTCCCAATGTGAAGTTTGGTGAGGGTACACAAGTGAAAAACTTGGAACAACTGACATTTCAGGCTAAAGTTTATTTCTCTTTAGTGAAGAGTGTGGACGAAGAAATAGGTCGTGTGTTAAAGGTTTTGGACGAAGAAGGTTTGACGGACAATACTATTTTAATATTTGCCGCTGATCACGGAGAAATGATGGGTAGCCACGGACGTATGGCGAAGAGTGTGATTTACGATGAATCGTTCTCTATTCCGTTCTTTATACGTTATCCCGGTCGATTGAATCCGGGGGTAAACGATCTGATGTTAGGTGCTACGGACATTATGCCGACTTTATTGGGTATGATGAATCTCGAAGACAAACTTCCTGAAACTGTGAAAGGAAAGGATTATTCGCAAGGCATTCTTACTGGTAAATATAAGAATGTAAAGAAACCTGTTTCTCAATTCTTCTATCAGCAGAAAGAAAAAGGTGTGCGTACCGACCGTTATTCGTATTTGGTGACAATAGATGGAAATTATCAGCTTTTTGATAATCTGAAAGATCCGTACCAAATGCATTCTTTGAAGATGGAAGAGATTCCGGCAAAGCAAGCGAAGTTACTGAGAAAGGAACTTGGAAACTGGCTGAAAGTGTCAGAGGACAGTTGGGGTAAGGAACAAAAATTCCCTGATAGGATAACGTACTAAAAATGATATGATGTAAAAACTAATATTGCATAAATTATCATCTATCTAACCTGCTTTGAATCATTGCTAAATAAAATACTAATGAAAATGAGTTTAAAGAAATTATGTGTGTTAGGAAGCCTGTTAGCCAGTTTTTCTAACATATACGCTCAATCCTTTATTTGGATTAGCAGTACAGATAATAATGTCTGGAAAGAAGCCAAAACCAAGTTACAAGCAAATAGTCAAAATATCCCTTTATTGTCAGCAAACGGTACTGAAAACATTCAGATATTCAAGAAGTGGGGAACTTGCTTTAATGAATTAGGTTGGGATGCTCTCAATATGTTGGCTCTTGAAGAACAGGATATTATTTTAAACAAGCTGTTTTCTCCTGATGGAGATTTGCGCTTTTCCATGGGACGTATTCCTATGAATGCTAATGACTATGCCCGCAACTGGTACAGTTGTGATGAGGTGCCAGGAGACTTCCGATTGAAATACTTTAATATAAACCGTGATAAAACAACATTGATACCCTATATAAAAAGAGTTCAACGTATTAACCCTGATATGACTTTTTGGGCTTCTCCCTGGTCACCTCCTTCTTGGATGAAAGTCAATCATTACTATTCTGTGAGAAGCAATGCCGAAGTGAACCAATTGCCGGCTAAGCATGAAGTAGCTCTTTATGAAGGTACTGACAATGTGAATAAGACATTTTATCCCAAGCAAGTAGCTGTCAACGACTATTTTATTCAAGATCCTCGCTATTTGCAAACTTATGCCAATTACTTCTGCAAATTCGTATCTGCTTATCAGGAAGAAGGAGTTACTATTTCTCGTGTAATGTTCCAGAATGAGCCGTGGGCTTATTCCATCTATCCGGCTTGTGCGTGGACTCCGGAAGGCATTATTCGTTTCAACGTGGAATATTTTGCACCGACTATGAAGAAACAGCACCCCGATGTTCAGGTGTATTTGGGTACGCTCAATACAAACCGCATTGAATTGGTGGAAAAGGTGCTTTCTGATCCTCGCATGGAGGATGCTGTTGAAGGTATCGGTTTCCAATGGTGGGGTGGACAAATTCTTCCTGAAATCCGCAAAAAGTATCCCAATTATAAGTATATGCAAACTGAGAATGAATGTGGTTCCGGTACATTCGACTGGAAAGCGGCCGAACATACTTTCAACTTGATCAATCACTATTTAGGAAATGGCTGTGAGGAATATACTTTCTGGAATGCTATCTTGTGTGATGCAGGAACAAGTGGCTGGGGCTGGAAACAGAATGCATTAATCCGTGTAGACTCAAAGACCGGTTCTGTCACTTATACTCCTGAATATTATGCAGTAAAACATTTCAGTAACAAGGTGGTTTCGGGAACTAAAGTATTACAGTATAAAGAAAAAGGTGAAGATAAACTACCTGCTATTATATTCCTTACACCGGAGAATAAATATTTGGTTGTAGCCGCCAACTTCAATGACGATCCGAAGAATTTAACTGTGAGGTTAGGTGATAAGTATTTGGATGTAACTTTAGAGGCACATTCGTTCAATACGTTTAGTATGAAATAATTTTTAGCATTTGTAAGTGAATTGTTCCGAACTATAAAAGACTTTTGCGGATATGTTGCAGATAAAGGTATCTGGAACGCTATGACTAGCTGATTATAGATGTATAAAAATTGAAAATGTTGATCGAATAAGAAAAAACGGTTCTTCTTTAAATTTGGTGGTAATTTAGTAGGTCGATAGTATTAATTTATTATTTTCCTAATTAACTTTACCAGCAAATTTGAAGAAGAACCAAAAACTTTTGCAGAGCTTGAGTGAGAGCGGATTATCCCAGAAGTTCTTTCACTTTAGCGGAAATGGCACGTCCTTCTGCAAGTCCTGCCAATTTCTTAGAGGCAACTCCCATCACTTTACTCATGTCTTTACCGCTGGTAGCGCCTACTTCAGCGATGATTTCCTTCAATGCTGCTTCCAGTTCTTCAGCGGACATCTGTTTCGGAAGATACTTTTCCATAACGGCTACCTGACCTAATTCCACGTCAGCTAAATCCTGACGTCCCTGTCCGATATAGATTTCGGCAGAATCTTTTCCTTGTTTCACTAATTTTTGGATAATCTTGAGTGCTGCTTCATCTGTCAGTGTATCGTTAGCTCCCGGAGCAGTCTTGGCTTCCAGGAAAAACTTCTTTATATTTCTCAAAGTTTCCAGGGCAACTTTGTCTTTTGCCTTCATTGCGTTTTTAATGTCTTCGCTGACTTGTTCGAATAAATCCATATCTTTATATGTTAGATGTTTATATGTTATGAGTTATCAGAAAGTGATGACACCGTTATCGTCTGTCGCCTCTTCCGTCGCCACTTCCTCTTCGAGGGCGGCTTTCGTGCGGATTTTGGTCAAAGTCGTTTTGTCGCGCATATAGGTTGGGGAGTCTTCCACCATAGCAATGATATCGTCATTGTCCAAGTCTTCCGTGTTGAAGAGATAGATATGGCGGCGTTTGCGGAGACTCTTGCTTCCGATGTTGCTGGCACTTTCGCCGTATGCCTTGCGGATACGTTCTTTGTTCTTCTCTTTCTCTTCTTCCAGTTGCAACTGGCGTTCTTCCTCTTCCTGGCTGCGTGCAGCGTGCAGGCTGTCCATACCGGGAACGTCTTCCACACCGAATCCGGTGGCCAGTACGGTAATCTTCACTTTTGTTTCCAGAGAGTTGTCGATGGCGACACCCCAGATAACTTCCACACCTTCGCGGAATTTGCTCATGAACTCGTGTATCTCGTTCATTTCCTCCATCATCAGTTCGGACGACGGACAGAAAGATACGTTCAACATTACTTTCTTGGCGTTGAAGATGTCGTTGTTGTTGAGCAACGGAGAATGCAGGGCATCGTCGATTGCTTTGGTGACACGGTTTTCACCTTCACCGAATCCGGTACTCATGATGGCTACGCCACCGTCCTTCAGGATGGTTTTGACATCGGCAAAGTCAAGGTTGACCGTACCGCGCATGGTGATAATCTCGGCAATACTCTTGGCGGCGATGGAAAGGGTATCGTCGGCTTTGCCGAAAGCGTTCATAAAGGTGAGGTCGGCGTATATTTCGCGCAGGCGTTCGTTGTTGATAACCAGCAGGGCGTCAACATGCTGGGCGATGCGCTCTACGCCGTCCAGTGCCTGAATGATTTTCTTTTCTCCTTCGAAGATGAATGGGATGGTGACGATGCCGACAGTCAGAATATCCATTTCTTTCGCGATGCGGGCAATGACAGGGGCGGCTCCGGTTCCGGTTCCTCCTCCCATTCCGGCGGTGATGAACACCATCTTGGTGCCGTCGTTCAGTTGGTTTCTGATGTCTTCTATACTCTCTTCAGCGGCGTCGCGTGCCCGTTCGGGACGGTTGCCGGCTCCAAGCCCTTGTGTGATGCTACGGCCCAGTTGCAGTTTCACCGGGACGGGTGATTCGGCTAATGCCTGGTTGTCCGTGTTGCAAAGAACGAACGTTACATCATGGATACCTTCCCGGTACATATGGTTCACGGCGTTACCGCCGCCACCGCCTACACCAATCACTTTGATGATTTTCGGCGAATCTGTCGGGAAATCGAATTGTACTATCTCGTCCATATCCTATCTATTTTTATTTATCACTAATCACTAAAACACTAATCACTTACTTCATATCATCGTCCGAGAAGATTTCTTTTGTCAGCGAGTCAATCTTGCGCTGAATCCAGCTCGGACCGGCTTCCCGTTTCCGTCTTTCCTTCTCTTCTTTCTCCTTCTGCTTGCGAAGCCGTTCTGCTTCTTTGGCTGCTATCTTCGCTTCGCGTTCTTCTTCCTCTTTCTTGAGACGGGCAAGGCGTGCCTGTTCTTTCAGCTCCTGGTCGTCTTCGAACATATCTACTGTCCTGTGGATTTCCGTTTCCGGTTTCGGAGTCACCGGAATTGATGCAGGCTGCGGAGCAGTTTCTGTCAGGCAGCAGTTCTGGTTTCCTTCAAACAGGAGTCCGAACAGGGTATTCTGTGAACCGTCTTTTTTCAGGATGTTACTTGGAGCGTGGACGGGGTTGCGCGGGAGTTTAGCCATCCGTATTTTCTCTACTTTGCTACGTTTGCGCAGCATTTCGTCGAGGTTTTTCAGGTTGGCGGCTCCTCCCGTCAGGATAATTCCTGCCAGCAGCTTGTCCTCGAAGCCGGATAGCTGTACCTGGTTCCATACGTTGGTGATGATTTCTTCGGCACGGGCTTCGATGATATTATTGAGGTCGGCCACTTTGATGGTGCGGCTGTCGTCGTCCAGTTTGCAGGTAGCTTCTTCCTGTTCCGGGTCTTCCTCGTAGAGGGCGTCGCCGTAGGCTTTCTTCAGGCGTTCCGCTTCTTCCTCCTCCATTTGCAGGGTGGTGATGTCGCGGGTGATGCTGTTACCGCCCAATGGTAATACGGTCAGGAAGCGGAGAATGTTGTTCTTGTAGACAGAGATGGTGGTCGTATCCGCTCCGAAGTCAATCAATGCGCAACCCGAACGGCGTTCGCTTTCCGTCAGTACGGCGTTGGCTGTCACGAGCGGGGCAATCAGTTGGTCGGCAATGTCGATTTTAGCCTGCTGGAAGCAGTGCTCCAGATTCTTTCGTACGGAAGCGCGGGCTACGATATTGAGGAAACGGCCTTCGATATGGCTTCCCACCAAACCCACCGGATTGGCTTGCAGGTTGTTGCCTACCTTATATTCCTGGGGGGCTACGTCCAATATATCCATGTCGACTACCGGAATGGCGATATTCTCGTCACCGATAGCGCTTACAAGCTCTTCCGATATGATGGCTTCATCTTCCAAATCGCGGCTTACCACGTTGCGGACTGTGCGGAGTGACTGTCCGCCGATGCCTACATATACTTTGGCGATTGAGTTTTTCAACTCACCTTCCAGTCTGTTGATGATAGAAGTCAGGCTTTGTGCCGTTTTGTCCAAGTTGAAGA
The DNA here is from genome assembly GCF_042854785.1 of Bacteroides sp. f07. Taxonomy (NCBI): domain Bacteria; kingdom Pseudomonadati; phylum Bacteroidota; class Bacteroidia; order Bacteroidales; family Bacteroidaceae; genus Bacteroides; species Bacteroides sp. f07. The sequence goes on from NZ_BAABXI010000002.1 coordinate 501,512, forward strand.
TGACCCCTTTACGGATGAATGTAGAAGAGTCTTCCTGGGCATATGCCAATACCTGCATACTTCCGTCACTGTTCTTTTTTCCGGCCACACCGGTTATCTTCGATGAACCAAGTTCAATAGCGGCGATAAATTCTGTTGTTGCCATCTCTTTATTTACAATTTAATTATTTACAATTTACTATTTAGAGAGACTTGTCACTCATCACTCATAATCTATTACTCATCACTCTCTCTTCGTACAGATAATTTGGTTGCTGAACTCGAGGTTGATGCGTGAATACTTGTTCCAGCCTACCTGGTTGAGTCCCTTCTTATAGAACTCTTTCAGACGTGCCAGTTTGCTTTCAAAGTTGTCCAGTTTGCCGAGATAGATAAGGTGGTCTCCCACACGCGGCACTAATTCGATATTGCGGTCGGGCAATACGTGAATTTGTTCTATCTGAGCATCCCAGAACTTATTGTTATGCAAAAATACACCAAACTTATATAAATCCTTCATTGCAAACGACTTTTCTACGTTTCCGGTGACAATTACCCGGTGGGCGACGCATTTTGCTTCCGGCGGCATGACGGTTCCTTTGTTGTCGAGGTAGTAATTCTCGCCGTTGGCACTCATCACCCGCAGGATGGGGATACGTTGTGTCACTTCCACGCAGACTTTGCCGCTGGGGGTCTTGTAGCATTCCGCTTCGTCAATCAGCGGATGCTTGCCCAACTCCCGTTCCAACGACTTGGTGGAGATGCGTTCCATCTTTTTCCCGATAGGGTAAATGCCTTTTTTCTGAAGGATACCTTTCAGTTCGTCCTTGGTGATGAAGCCGGCGTAAGCGGTATCCTTGATGACTAGTTCCAGGTCACGGCAAGTCTGGTCGGCGGGCTTGCGGTTGAAGGCGCTGACGGCTACGACGAGGTAGGCTATGAGCACCAGCATGACGATGGATAGAAGGATTCTCTTTACCATAAGCTTTATCGGTTTTCGAGGATTTTACATATTTCGGGGACATAGTTGTCGATGTCTCCGGCTCCCAGAGTTATTAATACTTCAATGTTTTTATCTTTCAGAATGTTCAGTATATCTTCCTTTTTACACATACTTTTTTCAATGCCGGGGCGGAGATTGTCATATATCAACTGGCTCGTGACACCGGGAATCGGGGCTTCGCGTGCCGGATAGATGTCTGCCAAGATTACTTCGTCGAGCAGTGACAGGCTGTCGGCAAAGTCTTGGTAGAAGTCGCGCGTACGGGTGTAGAGGTGCGGCTGGAAGATGGCTGTGATTTTCTTGTCTTTGTAGAGCTCGCGCATAGACAGCACGCTCTGCTTGATTTCAGAGGGGTGGTGTGCGTAGTCGCTTAGGAAGACAACACGGTCGTTCTTGATTTTGAAGTCGAACCGGCGGTCTACTCCGCGGAAACTTGCCATACCTCTTTTTATCTCTTCGGCAGTCACTCCGTTCAGGTGTGCCAGTGCCATGGCGGCTACTCCGTTCTCTATGTTGATGCTTACCGGGACTCCCAGTCGGATGTCGTTGATGCGGGTGTCCGGGGCTACAAAGTCGATGAATATCTCTCCGTTGCCGATACGGATGTTCTCTGCGTGGAAGTCGCCTTCGTCACGTGAGTAGGTGTAGACACGTACGCCGGGCTGCACTTTCGGTTGCAGGGAGATACCTTTGCGGATTATCAGTGCGCCACCCGGTTGGATAAGGGTGGTGTAGTGTTCGAAACTTTCCAGGTAGGCTTCCGCTGTTCCGTAGATGTCGAGGTGGTCGGGGTCTGTCGAGGTGATGACGGACATATAGGGCGACAGCCAGTGGAAGGAACGGTCGAACTCATCGGCCTCGATAACCGTGTAGGGGCTTTCTTGGGAAAGCAGCAGGTTTGTTCCGTAGTTCTTAGAGATTCCTCCGAGGAAGGCGGTACATTCTACGTGCGACTGGTGGAGCAGGTGGGCGGTCATGGTAGAAGTGGTGGTCTTGCCATGAGTACCGGCTACGCACAGTCCTTTACTCGAACGGGTAATTGTGCCCAGTACTTGCGCCCGTTTCTGTATTTCGAATCCGTTGTTGCGGAAATAGACCAATTCTTCGTGCTCCTGCGGAACGGCGGGTGTGAATATGACGAGGGTACTTTCCTTGTCCTTGCAGGCTTCGGGAATCAGGTCGACATTTTCTTCGTAATGTATTTGCGCGCCTTCGGCGATCAGGGTTTCAGTCAATGGAGTAGGGGTACGGTCGTATCCTGCCACTACTTTTCCTTTGAAGAGGAAATAGCGGACAAGCGCACTCATACCGATGCCGCCGGCACCTACGAAGTAGACTGATTTTATTGTTTCGATATTCATTTCTTCAGTTGCTAAATATATTCTCTAATCTATGTTTATAATATGTTAGTCCGTAGTCTCTGCTTTGAATGACAGAGATATTAGTCGGTTGCTGATGCAGCCAGCTTTATCACCTCTTGCGCGATGATTCTCGCAGAATCGGGTAAAGCCAGTCTGGCAATATTCTCGCTTAATTTTTTTAGTTTTTGTCCGTCGTTGACGGTGGATAGGGCTACATCCATCAGGGTGCTTTCCGCTTCACTGTCTTTGACGTAGATAGCTGCCTGCTTGTCTACCAGGGCTAGTGCATTCTTGGTCTGGTGGTCTTCTGCCACATTGGGCGAAGGCACGAGGACAACCGGTTTATGCAAAAGGCAGAATTCGGAGATGGAACCGGCTCCTGCACGGGAGATAACGAGGTCGGCGGCTGCATAGGCGGCTGCCATATCCTTGATGAAATCCGTAACATACAGATTCGGGAGCTCTCCTGCCGCTTTCACGGCTTCGGTCACTTGCGGATAATAGTATTTCCCCGTTTGCCAGATGAACTGCACGTCGCTGTTGGCTTTGATAGTCGCCAGTTCGGCCGTCAATGTGTTGTTGATGGTGCGTGCCCCCAGACTGCCGCCTACAATGAGGATTGTTTTCTTGCCCGGTTGCAGGTTGAAGGAACGCAATGCATCTTCTTTGCTCGGCATCGCCTTTGTCAGATTCTGCCGTACCGGATTTCCCGTCATGATAATCTTGTCTGCGGGGAAGAACTTTTCCATTCCGTCATAGGCCACGCAGATTTTCCGGGCTTTCTGTGCCAGCAGTTTGTTGGTTACTCCGGCATACGAGTTCTGTTCCTGTATCAGGGTCGGGACACCCATCATTCCGGCAGTCTTTAAGGTAGGGCCGCTGGCATAACCGCCTACGCCCACCGCTACCTGCGGGCGGAAGTTCTTGATAATGCTGCGTGCTTTCCACTGGCTGCGCAGCAGCTTGATTACTACCGATACATTCTTCCATAAATGCTTGCGGTCGAAACCGGCTATCGGCAGACCGATAATCCGGTAACCTGCATCGGGAACCCGTTGCATTTCCATACGTCCTTCGGCTCCTACAAAAAGTATTTTTGCATCGGGACGCAGTTCCATTATAGCGTTCGCAATAGAGACAGCAGGAAAGATATGTCCTCCCGTACCTCCACCGCTAATAATAATTCTAAGTTCTTTTTCCATCCTATTCCTTTCTTTCTATCCGTTGTTCACCTTTTCCGGTACACTCATCATTCATTAGCCCTTCTTGTTCATATCGTTCTCGTCTTCGAACTTGGCATCGCTGTTCAGGATCGGAGCGGTCGGCTCGGCCGCAGCTTGTGCTTCGGAATTGGCTGCCGCATCTGTTGCTATCTGCAACTGGACTTGTGCGTCATGCTCTTTCAATTCTTCCAGATGAGCGGTATATCGGCTTACGCTCAATATCATTCCGATATAGGCGCAGTTGATTAATGTACTTGTTCCTCCCTTGCTGACCAAAGGCAGCGGTTGTCCTGTAACGGGGAACAGCCCGACGGCAACCATCATATTCAGTATCGCCTGCGACACCAGTAGCAAGGCAATACCCATGACGAGGAAAGCGGGGAAAGTCCGTTCGCATTTCTGCGCGATTCGCCCGGCGCGCATCAATAGCCATAGGTAAAGGAATACGACGAAGATGCCTCCTATCAGTCCCATCTCTTCGATGACGATGGCAAAGATAAAATCGGAGAATGCCTGGCTGAGGAAGTCACGCTGTATGGAGTTGCCCGGCCCTTTGCCGACTACATTACTGGTGGCAATGGCGATGCGGGCATGTGCGATCTGTGCGTCTTTGTCAATATCGAATTTGGCGGCAGGCACTTCTTCTTTCTCGAAGAAACCGGAAACGCGGTTCTGCCAGGTCTCGAAGCGGTGAAGACCGGGGGTGCTGTGCAGTGTCTTAGCGGGGATGGCCATTAGTATTCCTGCGGCTATGCCGCCTATAAGTGCCAGTATTCCCAGCATACCGAACAGCTTTTTCGATGATACCCGTCCGATGAACATCATCATGCATACCACACCGAACAGCAGCATGGCTGTCGAAAGGTTCTCCGGTGCGATGAGCAGGAAGACCAGTCCGGTGATAATCATGATATATTTAAAGGCTTTCGGATTGGCTCCATATTCGTCCTGCCGTTTGGACAGGATGAAGGAGACGGCAATGATGACAGCCATCTTTGCCAGTTCCGAAGGCTGGAACTGTAATCCCATGAAGGTCATCCAGCGGGCTGCCCCGTTGACACGGTCGCCTGTGATGATACCCATCAGCGTGACGAATGCCAGCAGCACCAGGGATATCGGGTAGAGGAAGACCGGAAATACCTGGAACCATTTGTAGGGTACGTTGTGCAGGAATACCACCACCACGGCACCCACCATCAGGATGATGGAGTGTTGCGTAATCGGCCCCCAATGGTCGCCACTTTTGTAAGTCAGTGTCGATGCTGCCGAGAACACCTCGACAATTGAGATGAGGCAGAGACAGAGGAAGATAATCCAGATTACCTTGTCGCCTTTGAATATGTTCTTTAATAAATCCACTTCGTTAGTGATTAGTGGTTAGTGATAAGTGAGTAACAGTTAGCCGTTAATCACTAATCACTAATCCGTTAAACGTTATCTAAAGTTCTCTCACGCATTGCTTGAACTGGTCGCCGCGATCTTCGTAGCTCTTGAAGAGGTCGAAAGAAGCGCAGCAAGGGCTTAATAATACGGTTTCTCCTTTCTTTGCCAGTTTGTAGGCGGCTTCTACGGCATCCTTCATGCCGGTTTGCACATCTGCCACGGGCAGGCCGAGGCGGTCGAAGAATTCGTGAAGTTTCTCGTTATGCAGTCCCATATAGACGAGTGCCGAGCACTTCTCGCGTACCAGCTCTTCAATTTCCGTATAGTCGTTTCCCTTATCTTTGCCGCCGAGAATCAATACTGTTTTGGTGGTCATGCTTTGCAAGGCATACCAGCAGGAGTTGACGTTCGTGGCTTTCGAGTCGTTGATAAAGTCAATTCCGCGGACACGTGCCACTTTTTCCAGGCGGTGTTCCACTCCCTTAAAGTCGGAGAGGGCTTTGCGGATGTTCTCTTTGGTGATACCTGCCAGGTTGGCTGAGATACCGGCTGCCAAGGAGTTGTATAAGTTATGTTGTCCCGTCAGGGCCAGTTCTTCCTGCTCCATGTTGAAAGCAATCGGTTCGTTGATTTTCACTTCGTGGTCTTCAACGTAGGCGATAGCTCCGTCCTCTTTCACTGCGGCGAAAGGATACAGATGGGCTTTCAGGCCATGCTTTGCCAATTCGCGTTTGATGATAGGGTCGTCGTTCCAGAAGATGAAGGCATCGTCCGGAGTCTGGTTCTGAGTGATGCGGAATTTGGCATCGATATAATTCTGCATACAATGGTCGTAACGGTCGAGGTGATCCGGGGTGATGTTCATCAATACGGCGATGTTCGCACGGAAGTTATACATATTGTCCAACTGGAAAGAACTCAGTTCGATGATGTAATAATCATGATGATCTTCGGCTACCTGCAAAGCGAGGCTCTTGCCGATGTTGCCTGCCAGACCTACGTTCAGGCCTGCGCTCTTGAAGATATGGTAAATCAGGGAAGTTGTGGTCGTCTTCCCGTTCGAGCCCGTGATACAAATCATCTTGGCGTTCGTATAGCGTCCGGCAAACTCAATCTCTGATATGACCGGAGTACCTTGAGCTTTCAGTTTCAGGATGAGCGGGGCGTCATTCGGGATACCGGGGCTTTTGATGACCTCGTCGGCATTCAGAATGAGTTCTTCGGTGTGGTGTCCTTCTTCCCAGGCGATGTTGTGGCTGTCGAGAAGTTCCTTATACTTGTCCTTGATGGCGGACATGTCCGAAACAAATGTCTCAAATCCTTTGACTTTGGCGAGTACGGCTGCACCTGCGCCGCTTTCGCCAGCTCCTAAAATTACTATTCTTTTCATCTACAATAATGTGCTCTTGTTTCCAATATGCTGAATTGCTTTATTAGTTGTGCACATCCTTTAAAAGTTAATAATCGGGTTAATACTCTCTATATTTTTAATCCGTGCCTTAATCCTATCTGATTTTTAGCGTTATAATCGTTATGGCTGCCAGTACAATCGTTACAATCCAGAAGCGGACGGTAATTTTTGATTCGTGGAACAGTTGGTCGGGTTTGGTGAACTTCACTGTGCATCCCGGTTCTATCAGGCTCATGGAAGTGCGGAAGTGGTCGTGAATCGGTGTCCGTTTGAACAGCCGTTGTTTCACTCCTTTCCTCTTTCCCGCCTTATAGTAAGCCCGTTGCAGGATGACCGACAGGTTCTCCACAAGGAATACACCGCAAAGAATCGGTATCAGCAGCTCTTTGTGGATAATGATGGCGAATACGGCGATGATGCCGCCGATTGTCAGACTGCCGGTATCGCCCATGAAAACCTGTGCCGGATAAGCATTGTACCAAAGGAAACCGATAAGCGCACCGATAAAGGCACAGATGTAAATAACCAGTTCCTCCGAGCCGGGGATATACATGATATTCAGATAACTCGCAAATTCGATATGCGATGACACATAGGCTAATATTCCAAGTGTGGCACCGATGATGGCGGAATTTCCTGCCGCCATTCCGTCCATTCCGTCGTTCAGGTTCGCACCGTTGGAAACGGCGGTAACTACGAAGATGGTGATGATGACGAACAGTATCCATCCGGCTGCCTGTGCGTGTTCGCCCATGAAAGCGACCAGATCGGCATAGTCGAGGTTGTTACTCTTGAAGAAAGGAATCGTCGTCTGGGTCGATTTCAAGTCATTCGTCCCGTGTATCACTTCCATCTCCTGTCCCGGAGTATGTACTTCGATATTTTCGCGGATTACTACGTCCGGGCTTAAATATAAGGTAAGCCCGACAATTAATCCCAGACCCACCTGACCGATGATCTTGAACTTGCCGTGCAGTCCTTCCTTATCTTTCTTGAAGATTTTGATATAATCGTCAGCGAAGCCGAGTGAGCCCAGCCATATGGTGGTTATCAGCATCAATATCATATATATGTTTTCCAGCTTGCCCAACAGCAGGCAGGGGATGAGAATGGCTATGATAATAATGACACCTCCCATGCTCGGCACACCTACCTTGTTGACGCCGAACGGGTCAGTCTTCGCGTCACGCTGTGTTTCCGTGATTTGCTTTTTCTTCAGCAGGTTGATAAATTTATCTCCCCATATACTTGAAATAAGCAGTGCGAGGATAACAGCCATCAAAGCACGGAATGAGGTGTAACCAAACATTCCCGCTCCGGGAAAATTGAGCTTATGTAGCCATTCAAACAGATAATATAGCATGATGAAATTTACTGTTTTACAATTTACTATTTACAATTTACTATGCAGGCGACGTTATTGGAATACCTCTTTGAGTACTTCCTTGTCGTCGAAGTGATGTTTCACTCCTTTTATCTCCTGGTAATTCTCGTGTCCTTTTCCGGCAACGAGTATTACGTCTCCTTTTTCTGCCAGCATGCAAGCCGTGCGGATTGCTTCCTTACGGTCGGCGATGCTTAGTGTCTTCTTCATATCCTCCGCGTCGAGTCCTGCCAGCATATCATTAATAATATCCTGCGGCTCTTCAAAACGTGGATTGTCCGAAGTGATGATGACGCGGTCGCTGGCTTTGGCTGCCTCTTTTGCCATGATGGGGCGTTTACCCTTATCACGGTTGCCGCCCGCACCTACCACAGTGATGACTTTTCCTTTTCCTTCGAGCACTCCGTGGATGGCATTCAGCACATTGATAAGCGCGTCCGGAGTATGGGCATAGTCCACAATCGCCGTAACGCCCTTCGGTGAACGAACAGCATCAAAGCGTCCTGCCACGGGATGAAGTGTACTGAGAGCAACAAGTACCTCTTCTTCTTTCTTGCCAAGTAGAACAGCAGCTCCGAACACGGCCAGTAAATTGGAAGCATTGAACTTGCCGATAAACTGGACAGCCAGTTCGTGATTGTTGAAATCAAGCAACATTCCTTCAAAATGAGATTCCAGTACCCGGCCTTTAAAGTCGCTGAGGCTTCTCAATGAATAGGTATATACTTTGGAACGCGTATTCTGCGTCATTACCAGTCCGTTCTTGTCGTCGAGGTTGGTAAGGCTGAACGCATTCTTCGGCATATCGTCAAAGAACTTCTTTTTGGCTTTCAGATAGTTCTCCACCGTTTTGTGATAGTCGAGGTGGTCGCGGGTCAGGTTGGTAAAGATACCTCCCGCAAACTTCAACCCGCTGATACGCTTCTGCGCAATTGAATGTGAACTGACTTCCATAAACACATATTTGCACCCCTCATCCGCCATTCGTCCCAACAGACGGTTCAGTGTGATAGGGTCGGGCGTGGTATGCTCGGTCGGTATGGCTTCATCGTCGATATAATTGCAGACGGTAGAGATAAGCCCCGCTTTATATCCGAAATAACGGAATGTGTTATATAATAAGGTGGCGATTGTTGTCTTGCCATTCGTTCCGGTGACGCCGACCAGTTCGAGCTTGGAAGTCGGATCGCCATAGAATGTAGTGGCAATCTTGCCTGTTGCATCTTCGCTGTCATTAACTTGTATATAGGTAATTCCTGCCACGGGCTCTTCCGGCATATCTTCACAAAGGATGGCGACAGCTCCTTTGCTGATGGCGGCGGGGATATAAGCATGACCATCGGCTTGCGTGCCGCGCATCGCCATGAACAACTGTCCGGCTTCGACTAAACGGGAATCAATGTTGACTCCGGTGATTTCTATGTCTGAATCTCCGGTTATCTGCACCGGTTGAATTGCTTTCAGTAACTTGTTTAGTAACATAGTCTCTTTTTTAATACTTGATTTTACTTTTAATGCATTGAAAGGGTAATCGTCTGTCCTTTCTTTACTATTGTCCCGTTGGCTATCGACTGGCTTTTCACCTTGCCGACTCCAATCAAATGGACTTTTAATCCTTTACTTTCCAGCAGGTATACGGCATCTTTCGCCCCCATGCCGATGACGCTCGGAACGAAATTCTGCATATTGCTCCGGCTTTCAAGAACCACCGCCTGCGGAGCCGAATGGGTATTTCCCCAGACTTCTTTTCCGGCATCAGCAATTTTGCCCTGTACCTGAATGTTCAGATCTTCCAGTACGCGTTGTGCCTCTCTCATTTCTCCGGCTTTTACGTTCGGAATGACTACGGCATTCGTGTCAATCGCGTTGGCAAGCGGCAAACGCAGGTCTTTGGCATACACTCTTTCGGCAATCTTGCTGAATACGCTACCTGCCATCAAACCGCCCGATGCCGGTAAACCCGGTTTCTGGATGGAGACAATCATACTATATTTAGGCGCTTCCGACGGGAAATACCCGCAAAAACTGACAAGATAGTTCGTTCTTCCTGTCTTGTATCCGGCTGCTCCCTGTGAAATCTGTGCCGTTCCGGTCTTTCCGGAGACGTGGAACTGCTTGCTTCCCGCAGGTTTGGCAAGTCCTTCGCCTACCACTTTCCGCAGAATCTCACGGATTTGTGCCAATGTCTTGTCCGAACAAATCTTTGGATTGATAACTTCTGTCGGATATTCCTGCACTATCTCTCCGTCTTTCACGGCGGCTCTTACGAACTTCGGACGCACTGTCACCCCATTGTTCGCTATTCCGTTATAGAATGTAAGAATGTTAATCGGCGGAACCTGCGTTTCATAGCCGATGCTCATCCACGGGAGAGCAGTCTTGGAGAAATAGCTTCTTTCTTTCGGGCCACGAATATTCGGCTTGCCTTCTCCCGCAATTTGCAGATGGAGAGGCTGGTCGATACTCATTCGTCTCAATCCGTCAATGAACTTCTGCGGATTGCTGCCGTAGAAATGGTCTATAATATAAGATGTACCGACATTGGAAGAAACTCCCAGAATCTCGGTAACCGTTAATTTTCCGTATCCCCCGCGATGCCAGTTGTGGTCTTTCATCACACGGCCGTGCATCGGCATTTGTCCGTTGCCGGTATCCACTACATAATCAGGAGTGATTTTCCCGTCCTCAAGAGCTACCATGATAGAAGCAGTCTTGAAAGTGGAACCCGGTTCAAGCATATCACTGATGGCATTATTACGCATCTCGTAATATTCGCCGTCTTTACCCTGCATCATGTTGACGATGGCTTTCACTTCTCCGGTAGCTACCTCCATCAATACAACTACGCCTACGCTGGCATTCAACTCTTTCAACTTGTCTACCAATGCTTTCTCGCAAATATCCTGCATGCCTACGTCGATGGTAGTAATCAGGTCGCAACCGTCAACCGGCGGCACATCTACGATATTCAGGTATTTGTTCATTACTTTCTGACGGTGCGTCAATCCGTCCCGTCCTTTCAGAATCGTGTCAAAAGCAAGCTCGATACCGTTTCTCGCTCCTTTTGCCGTATCGGCATATACATCACCCAGCGTACGGGCAGCCAGCGAACCGAAAGGCTTTTTCCGCTGATTGTAAGCCAACTCCTTGAATCCTCCTTTGTAACGGTTCAGACAGAAAACTGGCAATCTCTTTACCTCTTTATATTGTATATAAGAGATACGTTTGGGATAAATCAGATAATTGCGGCTCTTTGCCTGACGTCCTTTTTTAAGATGTGCCTTGAATTGGGCTGCACTTTTGTCCGGGAATATTTTGTTCAGTCCGATGCAGATTGAATCCATATTGGCATTGAGAATGGAATCCCTGCGTGCTTGGTCCTTCTTTCTGCGTTTTTCGTCCTTTTCACCGGACATAAAGTCCATATAAATTCTGTATTCGGGCAGGGAACTAGCCATCAGTTTGCCATCGGAAGAGATAATGTTTCCGCGATTGGGTTTTACCGTCACGTTCTCTTTTACGAAACGGTCGGCTATGTCCTGCCAATATTGACGTTCGGCAAACATGATGATGCCCGCCTTCACGACAATTGCCACGCCTATCAACGCCATCAGAAGGATGACGAAGAAGTAACGGGTCATTATATTCTTTTTGTTAACTGCCACAGTGCTTGTCTTTTAAAAACTCTCAACTCTCAATTTTCAACTCTCCACCTATTTAATAAGGTAAGGGGGATTGGTAGATGTCTGCAAATCACTCTCCTTACTTGAGATATAATCTTCAATGCGTGACTGGCGGCTCTTTTCCATCAGTTCCGAGCTGCGTGTCAGCGCATCATATTTAATATCTATCAGTTCCTTTTTTAACCGGTCTATCTCAATCTGCTGTTGCTGGCTGGCATAACGGTTGTGGATATAGAAGATGATGAATACCATGATAAGTACCAGCAACTTCGTCTGACGACGGAAAAAGTCGGTAGCCAGAATATCTCCACCCAGAATGCTTTTCAGCGAGGTGCGTTTTTTCTTCTTGCCCTCTTCTGTTTTCTTGTTTACTACTTCTTCTTCCATTTCTTCTTATTTCTTTTCGGCAATTCGTAATTTGGCGCTTCTCGACCGTGGGTTTCTCTCTATCTCTGCCTGGTCGGGCACAATCACCTTGTTGTTGACGAGACGGAAAGGGGTTTGCAGATTGCCGAAAAAGTCGGTATCTGCCTTGCCTTCCACATTACCTGTCTTCATAATGTTCTTTACCATACGGTCTTCCAGTGAGTGATAGGTGATTACTACCAGTCTGCCGCCCGGTTTTAACGCTTCGGTAGCAGCCAGCAGCATCTCTTTCAATGCTTCCATCTCCTGGTTTACTTCAATTCGCAGTGCCTGAAATACTTTCGCAAGTTCTTTCTTCTCGCGTTCACGGCCGAAAAGCGGTTTGATGACTTCCAGAAACTCACCAATCGTCCGTATAGTGCGTCCGCTTCTGGCTTTGAGTATGACGGAAGCCAGTTTGCGGCTGTTTTTTAGTTCTCCATACAGATAGAAAATGTTTGCCAGGCGTTCTTCCTCGTAGGTATTTACGATATCTGCCGCTGTGAGTCCTGCACGCTTGTTCATACGCATATCCAGCTCTCCGTCGAAACGGAAAGAGAAACCGCGTTCGCTATCATCGAAGTGGTGGGAAGATACGCCGAGGTCGGCTAGAATTGCATCTACCTGCTCGATGTCATGATAGCGTAGGAAGTTGTGCAGATAACGGAAGTTGCTGCGCACAAAGATAAAATGGGGGTCGTCGACAATGTTCCGTTCGGCATCCTCGTCCTGGTCGAATCCCAGAAGCCGTCCGCCCTCGCCGAGCCGTGAAAGAATCTCGCGCGAATGTCCCGCTCCTCCGAAAGTAACGTCTACATACGTTCCGTCCGGCCGGATATTCATTCCGTCAACGCTTTCCTTTAACAGTACAGGCACATGATATGTCAGTTCATCTTTCTCCATCTTGTCTATTTTCATCGTTCATAATTTCTTCTAATGCCGCTCCGAACTCTTCGGGTGACATAAACGGCTGTTCCGCCCGCTCCTTCGACCAAATCTCTATTTTGTTGTCAATGCCGATAAAGCGTATGTCCCCATGGATATTGCAAATCTGCAAATATCGTTTCGGGATGAGTATGCGGCCGTTATTGTCGGGTGTCACCACTTCAACGTCGCTCACAAACTGCCTGAAAATGAGTTGATGTTTGCTGTTCCATTTGTTGAGCCTGCTGCGAAGCTCGTTCAACTCCTCGTTCCACACGCTCTCGGGGTACAGAGTCAGGCAGTCCTGGAATACGTCTTTACGCATGATGAGTCTCTCTTCAGAAGCAGCTTGCAGTTGCTTCCTGAAGATGGCGGGGATGAACACCCTTCCTTTGGTGTCCGCCTTGGCTTCAATATTACCTAAAAAACGTATCATTACCTTATTATAATAAGCGACTGTAAAAGTATGAAATTCCCCACAATTCCCCACAATTTTCCATGGAAAACTTTTGGAGAAGTTTTCAACCGATTGTTAAATGTCTATTTGCTTGAAAATGACGGTGCTTTGAGAAGGCTTTGCTGGTGGGGCAATCGACTTTGGAAATCAGAAGGTTTTGTCTGTATAGGAAAAATAGATTGTCAGGCGATAAATCTTTTTTTTTCTTGGCGGCAAAGAAAAAAGGCAGAAGGTGATAGAAACCTTTCTGCCTTTGAATCATTGACACAACTAAAAAATTACATCTGAATATTTATTCTGAAATCAAGAGTTATATAGTTAAGGTTGGTTTAGCGGAAGTCTTTCAATTCTTCCTGTAATTTCTGGCGTGTGAAGAAGATGCGGCTTTTCACTGTGCCTAGCGGGAGGTTCAGCTTTTCCGCAATCTCACGGTATTTGAATCCTGAAACGTGCATGGCAAACGGAACTCTGTACTCTTTGGGAAGTTTGTTCACTACGCGGTGCATCTCTTTCAGATCGTACGCTCTTTCGGTGCTTTCCGAACTTGCGTCTTGCGGCAGGTTCAGATGGTATAAGTTGTCGGTCTGGTCAATAAAAGTCTGGTCGCGAACCACCTTACGGTAGTTGTTGATAAATATATTGCGCATGATAGTGTACATCCATCCTTTGAAATTCGTGTCAGGCATGTATTTATCTTCATTATCCAATGCTTTCAATGAGGTCTCCTGCAACAAGTCGTTTGCTTCTTCGCGGTCGGTTGTCAGTTTATAAGCGAAGCGAAGTAGCTCGTCCTGTACTCCTACTAAATCTTTTCTGAAGCTTAAACTTTTCATATGCGTTGCTTTTAAATTGTGAATATTCGTTCGTAAATTTTGATGTTGCAAGTTTACGGCATTTTCGAAAACCGGACGGGAGGGAATCCGACTAAAAAACACCCGAAAACTATCCGCGGATAGTTTTTAGGTGGTATTTGATAGTTTTTGGGTGGTATTTTTTTGCCTTCTGAACTTAAATCCTGCATTTTCTACCGAATTATTGCAATTAATAAAAAAGAACCGCTAATTTTGTGGCATCATTTTTATTTGAAAAGAATGACTGATGACTCTTTATTTTTAATCGATGTCGATAAGATACTTCGGACGAAGGCTCCGAAGCAATATAAGTACATCCCTAAGTTTGTGGTTTCTTATCTGAAGAAAATAGTTCATCAGGATGAGATTAATGTGTTTTTGGATGAGTCGAAAGATAAGGTAGGGGTGGACTTCTTGGAGGCATGCATGGGATTTTTGGATGCGAAAGTAGATGTGAAAGGTATTGAGAATCTTCCCAAAGATGGTCTGTATACCTTTGTTTCCAATCATCCCTTAGGCGGACAGGATGGTGTTGCGCTGGGTTATGTGCTGGGACGTCATTATGACGGAAAGGTGAAATACCTGGTGAATGATTTGTTGATGAATCTCCGCGGATTGGCTCCGCTTTGTATTCCTATCAATAAGACCGGCAAACAGGCGAAGGATTTCCCGAAAATGGTGGAAGCCGGATTCAAGTCTGACGATCAGCTTATCATGTTTCCTGCCGGGCTGTGTTCGCGCCGGCAGAATGGAGTAATCCGTGATTTGGAATGGAAAAAGACATTTGTAGTAAAGAGCATACAAGCAGAACGTGATGTGATACCTGTGCATTTTGGAGGCAGAAACTCTGATTTCTTCTACAATCTGGCTAATATTTGTAAGGCACTGGGTATTAAGTTTAACATAGCCATGTTGTATCTTGCGGATGAAATGTTTAAGAACCGCCACAAGACTTTTACTGTCACCTTTGGCAAGCCGATACCCTGGCAGACTTTCGATAAGTCGAAAACGCCGGCACAATGGGCCGAATACGTAAAGGATATTGTATATAAACTGTAACTGATAGAACAACTATAACAAGAAATATGGAAGAGATTATCAAGCCGATAAGCAAGGAACTGCTGAAAGCCGAGTTGACGGAAGACAGACGCTTACGAATGACAAATAAGAGTAATAATCAGATTTATATTATTACTCATCAGAATGCTCCCAATGTGATGAAAGAGATTGGTCGTTTGCGTGAAATAGCTTTCCGTGCTGCTGGTGGGGGGACAGGTCTGTCGATGGATATAGACGAATACGACATAATGGAACATCCGTACAAGCAGTTGATTGTCTGGAATCCGGAAGCCGAAGAAATCCTGGGTGGTTACCGGTATCTGCTTGGGACAGACGTGCGTTTCGATGAAAAAGGTGCTCCGATTCTGGCTACTTCCCATATGTTTCATTTCTCAGAGCCTTTTATCAAAGAATATTTGCCGCAGACGATTGAACTGGGACGTTCGTTTGTCACGCTCGAATATCAGTCTACCCGTGCCGGAAGCAAAGGCTTGTTTGCTTTGGACAATCTGTGGGACGGATTAGGGGCACTGACGGTAGTAATGCCGAATGTGAAATATTTCTTCGGAAAGGTGACCATGTATCCCAGTTACCACCGTCGTGGGCGCGATATGATTCTTTATTTCCTCAAGAAGCATTTCTGTGACAGGGATGAGCTTGTCACTCCGATGAAACCGTTGATACCGGAGACTTCAGAAGAAGAATTGCGGGCTTTATTCTGCAAGGATACCTTTAAGGAAGACTATAAAATCCTGAATTGTGAGATTCGTAAACTGGGGTATAACATTCCGCCTCTAGTGAATGCCTATATGAGTCTGAGTCCTACTATGCGGATGTTCGGGACCGCCATCAATTATGAATTCGGCAATGTGGAAGAAACCGGAATACTGATTGCCGTGGATGAAATACTGGAAGATAAACGGATTCGGCACATCCAGACGTTTATAGAAAGCCATCCGGATGCGCTGAAAATGCCTTGTGAGGATGATGAAGCGTTTACTCCCAAGGTGGTTACACCGCAGGCAGACTGTTGCCGTTAATTTTTCGGTAAAGGTCAAGCGCAAAGACATCGGTCATTCCCGATATATAATCAAGTACCGCCTGTATTCTTTCATAGAGTGCAGGCGCTTTTATATTATACTGGCTTGAAACCCGGTTAATCAGAAGCTCGGAGTAAGCCTTTCCGGGGGAAGTCACGGCGTCTATCATCAGTTCGAGCAGCGTGCTGATGACACGGAAACCGGCCAGCTCAATGTCTAATACGTCCCGCGAACGGTAAATCTTCTTCAAAGAGACTTCGGCACAGTGCTTGTACGCTTCTGCCGGGCGTTCGGAGACGTGCTTGATAAGTGCCCCTTCGAAAGTGCCGGACAATATCTCTTGTTCGTGTTCGAGGAACACGCGGGTGCATTCACGGATCAATAACCCGATAACGGAAGAACGCAGGTAAGCGATTTGCTCGTTTGTGTCGTTGACAATCAGGAACGTTTTCCGGATATGCTCCTGCCGCTTTTCGTCGAAATATGCCATTAACAACTCTTTTGTCTCTTCCGTAGTGAGTATTTTTAGCTTATGGGCGTCCTCAATATCCATCATCTGATAGCAAATGTCATCTGCGGCTTCGACTAGATAGACCAGCGGGTGGCGTGCATACTTTAAAGGATGCTCATTCAGCAAGGTCAATCCCAGCTCTGTCGCAATCTTATGAAAACTCTCTTCTTCGCTGACGAAAAAGCCGAATTTCGATTTTTTACCTGCCAGGCTCGATGAAAAGGGGTATTTTACAATAGATGCTAATGTGGTATACGTCAATACAAATCCACCTTTCCGGCGTCCCTCAAACTGGTGAGTCAAGAGGCGGAATGCGTTCGCGTTTCCTTCAAAATGTGTCAAATCTTCCCATTCCATCGCAGAAAGTTGAGTTCCGTCCGGTTGTTTTTCTTTCAGACGCAACCCTTTTCCTTCGGAGAAAAAAGTGGATATAGCCCGTTCGCCGGAGTGTCCGAAAGGCGGGTTGCCCAAGTCATGTGCCAGGCAAGCAGCGGATACAATAGAACCAATCTCCGGCAGAAAAGACTCTTGAAGTTCCGGCTGCCGTTGCAGGATGGCTTTGGCTACATCGTTGCCTAACGAACGGCCTACACAGGAAACCTCGAGGCTGTGCGTGAGCCGGTTGTGCACGAAGACGCTGCCCGGCAGAGGAAATACTTGTGTCTTGTTCTGCAGTCTGCGGAAAGGCGCGGAAAAGATAAGACGGTCATAATCCCGTTGAAATTCCGAGCGGTTCTCCTGACGCTCTTCGTGGAATTCTTCCATTCCGAAGCGTTTGGCTGATATTAGTTGATTCCAATTCATCATTTTAGTTACGATTTGACTATTTACGGTTTACAATTTGGGGAACGGTACATTATTTAACTGCAAACTTAACTATTTTTCAGTTCAAAATGTGTATTTTCGCCCGTTAAATAGTAAACATGCACTTATGAATATTCAAGTTATCAATAAATCGAAGCATCCGCTTCCGGCTTACGCCACCGAATTGTCTGCAGGAATGGATATCCGCGCTAATCTTTCTGAGCCTGTCACCCTGGAACCACTGCAGCGTTGCCTGGTGCCGACAGGGTTGTATATTGCTCTTCCGAAGGGTTTTGAGGCACAAATCCGTCCCCGTAGTGGACTGGCTATCAAGAAAGGTATTTCCGTGCTCAACTCTCCGGGGACGATTGACGCGGACTATCGGGGGGAAATCTGCATTATCCTGGTTAATCTGTCTTCTGAGCCTTTTGTGATTGAAGACGGTGAACGTATTGCGCAGATGGTGATAGCAAAACATGAGCAGCCGGCATGGCAGGAAGTGGAAGTGTTGGACGAAACAGAACGGGGAGCCGGCGGCTTCGGTCATACAGGAAAAAAATGAAAAGGATAGTGTCATTCATACTGTTAAGTACTTTGCTGCTTACTTCCTGTATGGCTGCGCAGGTGGTAGGGAGTGTAGCCGGCGGCACGGCTGTGGTGTCGGGATATGCTCTTGGTACGAATGCAGTAGCAAAGAAAGTAAAGAAAAAGAAGGATAAGAAAAGAAAACTCCGGAAAGAGAATGTTGTTGTTCCGCAATTAACGGCGGAACAACAGCGCAAATATGACTATTTCTTTCTGGAAGCCATGCGGATGAAGGAAAAGAAAGAATACGATGCTGCTTTTGGTTTGTTGCAGCATTGTTTGGATATCAATCCGAATGCTTCTTCCGCGCTTTACGAGGTTTCCCAGTATTATATGTTTCTCCGTCAGGTTCCGCAGGGGCAGGATGCGTTGGAGAAGGCAGTGGCTTATGCACCCGACAATTACTGGTATAGTCAGGGATTGGTCAATTTATATCAGCAGCAGAATGAATTGGATAAAGCGGTTGTTTTACTCGAAGGAATGGTTACCCGCTTTCCGGCGAAACAAGAGCCCTTGTTCAGTCTGCTTGACATTTACAGTCGTCAGGAAAAGTATACTGATGTGATTTCCACTCTGAACCGTTTGGAGAAGCGTTTGGGCAAGAACGAACAGTTGTCTATGGAGAAATTCCGTATCTATCTCCAGATGAAAGATGATAAGAAAGCATTTCAGGAGATTGAGAGCCTGGTGCAGGAATATCCGATGGATATGCGCTATCAGGTAATCCTGGGGGATGTATATCTACAGAATGGAAAGAAAGAGGAAGCCTACGAGACATATCAGAAAGTGTTGGCGGCAGAGCCGGACAATCCGATGGCTCTTTTTTCAATGGCTTCTTATTATGAACAGACCGGGCAGAAAGAATTGTACCAGCAACAACTGGATACATTGTTGTTGAACAAGAAAGTGACTCCTGATACGAAAATCAACGTCATGCGTCAGATAATTGTGGAGAACGAGCAGTCTTCGGCCAAGGACAGTACTCAGGTGATTGCTTTGTTTGACCGGATGATGAAGCAGGATCAGGATGACCCGCAGGTGCCGATGCTTTATGCGCAGTATCTGCTGTCGAAGAATATGGAACAGGAAGCTGTCCCGGTATTGGAACAGGTCGTTGATTTAGACCCGACCAACAAGGCTGCCCGCCTGATGCTGGTCAGCGCTGCCGTGAAGAAGGAGGATTACAAGCAGATTATAAAAGTGTGCGAACCGGGCATTGAGGCTACTCCGGATGCTTTGGACCTTTATTATTATCTGGCTATTGCCTATCATCAGGCGGAGCAGGCAGACAGTGTGTTAAGTGTCTGCAATAGGGCGCTGGAGCACATAACTCCCGATACCAGAAAAGAAATCATCTCGGATTTCTATTCGATAATGGGGGATATTTATCATACAAAAAAGCAGATGAAAGAGGCCTATGCAGCTTACGATTCAGCTTTGGTGTACAATCCTTCTAATATCGGCGCACTGAATAATTACGCTTATTATCTGTCGGTGGAACGCCGTGATTTGGATAAAGCGGAAGAAATGAGTTACAAGACCGTAAAGGCGGAACCCAATAACTCCACTTATCTCGACACGTATGCCTGGATTCTTTTTGAAAAGGGAAATTATGCGGAAGCTCGTATCTACATTGATAATGCGATGAAGAGCGACGGAGAGAAAAGTGATGTGATTGTAGAGCACTGCGGAGATATTTACTTTATGACCGGTGATGTGGAAGGTGCGTTGAAATACTGGAAGCAGGCACAGAAAATGGGCAGTGAGTCGAAAACATTGAAACAGAAAATAGAAAAGAAGAAATATATTGCCGAATGAAAAGGATAGTTTATCTATTGCTGGTGGTAGTCGTGCTGGCCGGCTGTAAGAGTTCGAAGCGCCTGGCGACTTCGGAAACGAAGGCTCCCGTATCCAGCTATCTGACCTCCAAGCTTCAACTGACTATTCCCAACAAAAAAGGGGGGAGCATGTCCGTAGGAGGAACAATGAAGATGAAAACTCACGAACGGGTACAAGTCTCTCTGCTGATGCCTATTCTGCGTACGGAAGTTGCCCGTATCGAGATTACTCCTGACGAGGTGTTGCTGGTAGACCGGATGAATAGGAGATTTGTCCGTGCGACGAAAGAGGAGTTGAAAGGAATGTTGCCGAAGAACGCGGAGTATTCCCGTCTGGAAAAGATATTGATGGATGCCTCCCTGCCCGGCGGCAAGACGGAACTGACGGGAAAAGATGTAGGTATCCCTTCGCTGGAGAAAGCAAAAGTACAACTTTATGAGTTTTCCACGAAAGAGTTTTCCATGACTCCTACGGAACTGACTTCTAAATACAGGCAAGTTCCTTTGGAAGAACTAGTAAAAATGCTGACGGCTTTGTTATGATGAAACGTTTCTTTGTTATTCTTATCAGTTGCCTGTGGTTGGCAGTTCCACTTTCCGCTCAGTCGAATAAGTTGATTCGTGAGTTGGAAAGCAAACGCGGTGCGCTGCAAAAGCAGATTGCCGAGTCGGAATCCATATTGAAAGATACAAAGAAAGACGTAGGCAGCCAGTTGAATAGCCTGGCTGCATTGACAGGGCAGATTGAGGAGCGGAAGCGTTATATCCTCGCTATCAATAATGATGTGGAAGCCATTGAACGTGAATTGAACTCATTGGAACGTCAGTTGCGGGCATTGGAGAAGGACTTGAAAGACAAGAAGAAGAAATACGAAGCCTCCGTACAGTATCTTTATAAGAATAAGTCGATAGAGGAAAAACTGATGTTTATCTTCTCTGCCAAGAATTTGGGGCAGACGTATCGCCGTATGCGCTATGTGCGTGAGTATGCCACCTACCAACGTTTGCAAGGCGAAGAGATTCTGAAGAAGCAGGAGCAGATACGCAAGAAAAAAGCGGAACGCCAGCAAGTGAAAGCTGCCAAAGAGAGCCTGTTGAAAGAACGAGAGGGCGAAAAAATAAAGTTGGAAGCTCAGGAGAAGGAAAAACGGACGCTGGTTGCTAACCTGCAGAAGAAACAGAAAGGTCTGCAGAGTGAAATAAATAAGAAGCGGAGAGAAGCCAACCAACTGAATGACCGTATCGACAAGCTCATTGCCGAAGAGATAGAGCGCGCCCGCAAGCGTGCTCAGGAAGAAGCCCGTCGTGAAGCGGCTGCACGTAAGAAGGCGGAAGGCAAGGAAAGCCAATCCGCCGGAACAGGGGCGGCGGCAAAAACGAACTCGAAACCTCTCGAAGCCTACACCATGAGCAAGGCAGACCGGGAACTGTCCGGCAGCTTTGCCGCCAACCGCGGGAAACTTCCTATGCCTATATCCGGTGCTTATATCATTACCAGTCATTACGGGCAATATGCAGTGGAAGGGCTCCGCAACGTAAAACTGGATAATAAGGGAATTGATATTCAGGGAAAACCCGGTGCCCAGGCGCGTGCCATCTTTGATGGCAAAGTGGCGGCTGTATTCCAGTTGAACGGGTTATTCAATGTACTTATCCGTCACGGCAACTACATTTCTGTTTATTGCAACCTTTCTTCGGCCTCGGTCAAGATTGGTGATACGGTGAAAACGAAGCAATCTATCGGTCAAGTCTTTTCCGACGGGACGGACAATGGACGGACAGTATTGCATTTCCAGCTACGGCGGGAAAAGGAAAAACTGAATCCGGAACCTTGGCTCAATCGGTAAAACAGACGGCCGTACTTCCCCTCATTTATATCTTTCCGGATAGGTATTTGGCATTATTTTATCCTATTTTGAATAGTTTGTGCTAAAAGAACTCCTTTTTTTTCTCCATATTTGCGGCATAAACTTTAAATAGAATAGATATGAATTTTAAAACCGTTCTCCCGATAAAACAAAGGGACATGAGAAAATTATGTGTATGGGGAGTTGCCGCTTTTCTGATGGCGGCTTGTACGCCGAAGACCGAAAAGACAACGGATTCCGGCTTGTTGCAGAGTAAATTCCAAGCTGAAGTGAATGGAAAGAAAACCGGGCTGTTCACTTTGCGTAATCAGAAAAATATGGAAGTTTGTATCACAAACTTCGGCGGGCGCATTGTTTCCGTAATGGTTCCCGATAAAGACGGGCAGATGCGTGATGTAGTGCTTGGTTTCGATTCTATTCAGGACTATATCGACAAACCTTCCGATTTCGGTGCGAGCATCGGGCGTTATGCCAACCGTATCAATCAGGGTAAGTTTACGTTGGACGGTGTTGAATACCAGTTGCCGCGCAATAATTACGGGCATTGCCTGCACGGCGGTCCGCAAGGTTTCCAATACCGCGTGTTTGACGCAGTACAGCCGAATCCTCAGGAAGTGGAACTTACCTATGTCGCAAAAGACGGTGAAGAAGGTTTTCCGGGAAATGTCACCTGCAAGGTGTTGATGAAACTGACAGACGATAATGCCATTGATATCCGGTATGAAGCGGAAACCGACAAGCCTACTATCGTGAATATGACGAATCACTCTTATTTCAATCTTGACGGAGATGCCGGCAGCAATGCCGACCATTTGCTGACTGTTGACGCAGATTATTACACTCCGGTGGACAGTACATTCATGACCACGGGCGAAATAGCTCCGGTGGAAGGCACTCCGATGGATTTCCGTACACAGACTCCGGTAGGTGCGCGCATCAATGATTATGACTTTGTCCAATTGAAGAACGGCAATGGTTATGACCACAACTGGGTATTGAACACCAAAGGGGATATCAGCCGGAAAGCCGCCTCATTGAAATCATCGAAAACGGGTATTGTGCTGGACGTATATACCAACGAGCCGGGAATTCAGGTATATGCCGGAAACTTCCTCGACGGCTCGTTGACCGGAAAGAAAGGCATTACTTACAACCAGCGTGCTTCCGTATGTCTCGAAACACAAAAATATCCGGATACTCCGAACAAACCCGAATGGCCTTCGGCTGTGCTTCGTCTGGGCGAAAAGTATATGAGTCAATGTATTTTTAAGTTCTCTGTGGACAAATAATGTAATATTTGTCTTGACAGCAAACGGGTGATGCCCAAAAACAGATATTCCATAGAAGAAAGGTATCGTTTTCACTGTTTTTGTTTGTGAAAACGGTACCTTTCTCTTTGATGTTTATTGGCGTCTCCACCTTCTTCATTGGGAGCCTAATCCATTTTGATACAATTTGTTACGGGTGAACCCTTGTCCGTTTTTAAGGCTTATGCCGCTTTCAACGGTTTCACCAGATATACATTCCCGTATTTGGTATGTTTGCGGGTGACTCCTGCTGCGAGCAACACTTGTGCGAATGTAGCCGGATTACTTCCGCGCATGGCAGCCGGGTTATACATTTTCAGTCTCCTGAATATGTCCGAAGCCGAAAGCCGTTCGCTTCCTTCTTCATCGTCTTCGGCTGTCCGGTAACAGGCATGGAAAACTTCTTCCGCCGGGCAAGGATGATAAAAGGCGGTGTTGTGGCGTTGCAATTCCCGTTCCTCTTCTTTAGTGAACCAATAGCGGATTCCGGAGAGTAGTTCTGCTTTCAGTTGCGCGTATATCTGGTCGTGCTCCATGCCTTCGCAATTGATAAAATGTTCCGCTTCAATACAAATGAACCGCCGGCTGCCGGTAGGGTCGGTGAGCAAGTCGAAGCGGTTGCTTGTGCCGATGAAAGAAGCGATGCGCGGCAAGTTGCGGAAATTCTTCTGATAAGCCTTGCAGATATTCAGGTTCGCCATTTGCATCAGGTTCTTCAATAACGGCATTTTCTGCGTCCCGTATTTGTCAAACTCATCCATATTCAAGAGCCCCATCTCGGCAAGCAACCTTTCCGGTTTACCTTGTGCCGACAGTTTCAGGTTGTCCATGTAATAGCGTGACAGTACCGGCGGCATCAGTGCCTTGCAAAAGGTGGATTTCTGCCGCCCCTGCTCGCTGCTGACGAGTATAGGTGCCACACTGTTGGCATGTATGCCCGTCATGCCCAACCATTGGGCGGCGAGCCCCAGCAGCCATGTGTGGAAACTCTTCACCCAGAGCGGATGGTCGGAGACACGCCGTGCCAAATGCTCCAATCTGTCTTTCCCGTCCCAATCGGGCAATTCTTCCATGTAAAGCCGGAAGGGGTGGTATTCAGGAATAAAGGTGGAGTAGATATAACGGCTCAAGTCTTTGTCCCAGCAAGGTATGCCTTGGTCGTGTGCTTCCATGCAGAAAGTGTTCAGTTCCCGCTTGCCTACGGGCTCGAAGGGAATACCACGTTTGCCTGCGGGACGATATTCCGTTTCTTCTGTCAATAAGTTGTAACGGAAATCATACTGCTTTTGCAGGAATGCGCGTACCTCTTGTGTCAGCCGGACGGGTTGTTTTCGTTCCGTCTCTTCCTTTTTCTCTTTTTTCTCCTTCTCGGCAGACAGTTCGGTGTCCGTGAGACTGTCTATATGTATGTCTCCACAACATTCTGCCGGTTTCGTCCGGGTTTTCTCCACTTTCTCTGTTGCGTCTTCTTTATTCTCCTTCATCTGGAACAGTTTCAGTCCTTTCAGTATCTGTTTCCACATTAATGTCATTGCATTCATTATTTTTTTGTTTTTAAGTGACTAAAATAGGTTTGTTTATCAGCGCTGATACTGCAAATCTACAATAGGACGGTACCGGTTTGCAAGTATTTCTCTAGAAAAAAGATATTTTTTTCCTTAACGGAAGAAGTCGGCTTTTTATCATCCTTTTCACTACTATTTATCGTATCTTTGCCGTAGAGTTGTCAATGATTCACTAACGTCGTTTAATTAAATAACGAAGGTTATTTAATTGAATAACAATAGTAGTTTGAATGAACCACAATAGTGGTTTATTGATAAATCTAAAGGCTTTGCATGAAAAGTATTCATTATAAAGACGTTAACTGCTTATGGCTATACTTTACGATTGGTATGAGAATCCCGGTGAGTCCGACGATTCGGAAGAGAAAGGCTTGCATCCCCGCATTTTTTTGAACGGAAAGCTGGGGATGGACAAACTGTGCCGGATGATTCACAACCGCAGTTCCCTTTCTGTGGGTGATGTGAAAAACGCATTCGAGATGCTTGCCCAAATTTGTGGCGAGGAACTACGCGAAGGGCGTGAAGTGCATATTGAAGGGCTCGGCTATTTTGCCCCTATCTTGAGAAGCACACAGAAAGTGACTCGCAGCACTAAGAACAAATCGTCAAAAATGGAACTGAAAACAATCGGTTTCCGTCCCGATGCCCGTCTGAAGGGTGAGCTTAGAGGTATCAAGGTCAGCCGGAGCAAGTATGCGCGCCACTCGGAATCCTTGTCGGAAGTAGAGATAGATATGCGGTTGAAGGAATATTTTGCCGATCACGATGTAATGCTCCGTTATGATTTTCAGGAAGTGTGCTGCATGACGCGGACTACGGCGAACCGTCATCTCCGACGATTGCAGGAAGAAGGAAAATTGCGGAATATAGGTAAACTTATGCAGCCGATTTATGTGCCCGCGGCAGGGTATTACGGGGTGTCGCGCGAATTGGTGCGGCGGTAAATTGAACTGGTTTTAGGGATGTATTTGCAGTATGGAAGTGAAAGCGGCGGAGGGGGATATAAAAGGATTTGTAGTATCGCTTTCACCCGCTTTCCTGTTCTGGATGGCAGTCTCAGGAAAAAGGTGGAAGCGGTGAAGCCTGTAATAGGCTTCTGTTAAATCAGAAGCCCGTCCAATAACTCCAGATAGATTCCGATAGCTTCCTCTATCTCTTTCAACATGATATATTCATCTGCAGTGTGCGAGCGGGAAGAACGTCCCGGTCCTATTTTTACTGATGGGAAGGACATTAATGCCTGGTCGGACAGGGTAGGAGAGCCGAATGGAACGCATCCTAATTTTACCGCTTTCTGTACGAACGGGTGTTTTTCGTCAATCCGTGAAGAATTGAGACGATACGAACGAGCCTTGGCATCGCAAGAGATATGTTTCTTGATTTCGGCAAATAGTTCTTCGTTGGAGTAAAGCTCATTGCTGCGAATATCGACAACAAAAGTGCATTTGTCGGGGACAACATTATGTTGCGTACCTGCATTGATTACAGTCACACTCATCTTTACCGGTCCCAGCAACGGAGATTCTTTCTCAAAATGATAATCGCGGAACCAGGCAATATCGTTCAATACCTTATATATAGCATTGTCTCCTTCATTGCGTGCCGCATGTCCGGCTTTGCCTGTTGCGGTGACATCCAATACCATCAGTCCTTTTTCGGCAATGGCAGGTTGCATCTCCGTCGGTTCGCCTACGATGGCGAATGAAACGGGCGGAAGCCCCAGCAGTACACTTTCAATTCCGTCTTTACCCGAAACTTCTTCTTCGCAGGAAGCGAGATAAATCAGATTATACTTCTGCGAAGTACGACATAGTTGCAGGAACACCTGTAATAAAGAAACAACGCTGGCACCGGCATCGTTGCTTCCCAAACCATACAGTTTGCCGTTTTCTTCACGCGGAGTGAACGGGTCTTTTCGCCAGCCGTTGACAGGTTTCACCGTGTCTATGTGGGAGTTCAGCAGGATAGTCGGTTTCTTCAGGTCGAACATCGGGCTGAGACACCATACATTGTTTCCCTTACGTCCGGTCTGCATACCTTCCATTTCAATATAGTTTTGCAGGAAATCCGCAGCCTGCGTTTCTTCCCGGCTGATTGAGGGGATACTGATTAATGATTTGAGGAGGCTTACAGCCTCTGTTGTCATGGTTGGAATATCATATTTCATAGTGCAAAGCTTTTATTCATTACCATAATATTTGCACAAAGATAGTCGTTTTGCGCAATAGTTTCAAATAAAACCAATACCTTTGTGCCATATTTACTAATACAAAGAGTATGACTTATCATCATTTATCTGTCTTAGTCCATCGTCAGGCCGAAAAATACGGCGACAGGGTAGCTTTGAAATACCGTGACTACGAGACAGCACAATGGATTCCGATTACCTGGAATCAATTCTCCGGAACAGTGAGGCAGGCAGCCAACGCACTTGTGGCACTGGGAGTAGAGGAACAAGAAAATATTGGAATCTTTTCGCAGAATAAACCCGAATGGTTTTATGTAGACTTTGGGGCATTCGCCAACCGGGCTGTTACTATTCCGTTCTATGCAACCAGTTCCCCGGCGCAAGCACAATACATCATCAACGATGCACAAATACGTTATCTTTTTGTAGGTGAGCAATTCCAGTATGATGCTGCTTTCAGTATCTTCGGTTTCTGTACTTCCCTGCAACAACTGATTATCTTTGACCGTTCGGTGGTGAAGGATCCTCGTGACGTATCCTCTATCTATTTTGATGAATTTATGGCAATGGGAGAGGGATTGCCGCATAATGATACGGTGGAAGAGCGTACGGGGCGTGCTTCTTATGATGACTTGGCGAATATCCTTTATACGTCCGGTACGACGGGCGAGCCGAAAGGAGTAATGCTTCATCATTCCTGCTACTTGGATCAGTTCCGTACGCACGATGACCGTCTGACAACGATGTCGGATAAGGATGTATCCATGAACTTCCTTCCGTTGACGCATGTGTTCGAGAAGGCATGGTGTTATCTCTGCATCCATAAGGGAGTGCAGATTTGCATTAATCTTCGCCCGGCGGATATTCAGACAACAATCAAGGAAATCCGTCCGACACTGATGTGCAGCGTTCCCCGTTTCTGGGAAAAGGTGTATGCCGGTGTACAGGAGAAGATAAATGAAACGACGGGAGTGAAGAAAGCGTTGATGCTGGACGCTATCCGGGTAGGCAAAATCCATAATTTGGATTATCTGCGTCAGGGCAAGACTCCGCCGATGATGAACCAACTGAAGTATAAGTTCTACGAAAAGACTATTTATTCTTTACTGAAGAAGACGATCGGCATTGAGAACGGTAACTTCTTTCCGACTGCCGGTGCCGCTGTGCCCGATGAAATCAATGAATTTGTTCATTCGGTAGGTATCAATATGATAGTCGGATACGGATTGACGGAATCTACGGCGACTGTATCCTGTACGTTGCCGGTAGGTTATGACATTGGTTCGGTAGGTGTCGTATTACCCGGAATTGAAGTGAAGATAGGCGAAGATAATGAGATTCTGCTTCGCGGCAAGACTATCACGAAGGGATATTATAAGAAAGCGGAAGCTACGGCTGCTGCCATTGATTCCGATGGATGGTTCCACACCGGTGATGCCGGCTACTTTAAGAATGGCCAGCTTTTCCTGACGGAACGCATCAAGGATTTGTTCAAAACCTCGAACGGTAAGTATATCGCTCCGCAGGCCTTAGAGACGAAGTTGGTCATCGACCGGTATATCGACCAGATTGCCATTATTGCCGATCAGCGTAAGTTTGTGTCTGCTCTGATTGTTCCTGTATATGGATATGTGAAAGAGTATGCAAAGGAGAAGGGTATCGAATACAAAGATATGGCTGATTTGTTGCAGCATCCTAAGATTGTAGGTTTGTTCCGTGCGCGGATAGAGACCTTGCAACAGCAGTTTGCGCATTACGAGCAAATCAAACGTTTCACTTTACTTCCTGAACCATTCAGCATGGAACGTGGGGAACTGACTAATACGTTGAAGTTGAAGCGTTCGGTTGTTTCGGGAAATTATAAGGACTTGATTGAAAAGATGTATGAAGAAAACGCATAGTCCGCTGTTTCTTTTTAGTAGCGGAATTTTGCTTATCTTTGTGCCCGATATCTGAAATCTGTAAATAATAAAATTGTAAATCAAATGATTACTATTGAACAACTTAAAGACGTGAAAGAGCGCACTGATGCGCTGAGGAGGTATCTTTGACATCGACGGGAAGAAAATTCAAGTCGAAGAAGAACAATTAAGGACACAAGCTCCAGGATTCTGGGATGACCAGAAGAGAGCCGAAGCCCAGATGAAACTGGTGAAAGACCTGCAAAAGTGGATTGACGGCTATAATGAAGTCAAGACGCTGGCAGACGAACTCGAACTGTCTTTTGATTTCTATAAGGAAGAATTGGTGACTGAGGAAGATGTGGACGCAGCTTATGCGAAAGCTTACGAAGCTGTAGAAGCGCTCGAACTCAAAAATATGCTTCGCGATGAAGCCGACCAGATGGCTTGCGTATTGAAAATCAATTCCGGTGCCGGTGGCACGGAAAGCCAGGACTGGGCTTCCATGCTGATGCGTATGTATCTGCGCTATGCCGAGACGAACGGTTATAAGGCTACCATTGCCAACCTTCAGGAAGGTGATGAGGCGGGAATTAAAACCTGTACAATCAATATCGAAGGAGATTTTGCTTACGGTTATCTGAAGGGGGAAAATGGCGTACACCGCCTGGTTCGCGTTTCTCCATACAATGCCCAAGGCAAACGTATGACTTCCTTTGCCTCCGT
This sequence comes from Bacteroides sp. f07, assembly GCF_042854785.1. Classification (NCBI taxonomy): domain Bacteria; kingdom Pseudomonadati; phylum Bacteroidota; class Bacteroidia; order Bacteroidales; family Bacteroidaceae; genus Bacteroides; species Bacteroides sp. f07. The sequence goes on from NZ_BAABXI010000002.1 coordinate 530,968, forward strand.
ATTCGTTACTCCACTGGTGGATGACAGCATTGAGGTGAATATCCTGCCTGCCAATATCTCATGGGATACATTCCGAAGCGGTGGTGCCGGTGGACAGAATGTGAACAAGGTGGAATCCGGTGTGCGTCTGCGTTATCAGTACAAAGACCCGTATACAGGCGAGGAAGAAGAAATCCTGATTGAAAATACCGAAACCCGTGACCAGCCGAAGAACCGTGAGAATGCAATGCGCCAATTGCGCTCTATCTTATATGATAAGGAGTTGCAGCATCGTATGGCCGAACAGGCGAAGGTGGAAGCAGGTAAGAAGAAGATTGAATGGGGCTCGCAGATACGAAGCTATGTATTTGACGACCGCCGTGTGAAAGACCATCGCACCAACTATCAGACTTCGGATGTGAACGGAGTGATGGATGGCAAGATAGACGGGTTCATCAAAGCCTATCTGATGGAATTTTCTTCACAGGAATCATAAAATGCAAAATTAGCAAGTGTTATTCTTGGAAAGTTAAAAGATTTGTTCTTACTTTGTTAGCGTTGAACTTTAAAGCTAACTATTATGGGTAAGGGTAAGAAAAAAGCAGCAATAAGCAAGAAGGAAGAAGAGCAGGCCCGGAAAGTTGTCAGAATAGTATTTGTCTCATTGATTATTTTGGCACTGATTATGCTGATTGCATTTTCCTTTTTCGGCTGATTGATTCACTACAGATTATATAGATTGTACGGAGAGACTGAAATGTTCGTGTTTCACTCGTTAAGAAACTCCGGCAAGTCATATAATCTGTGGTGAATTTTGTTTTGTAACGTATTTGTAGTCCGTGTAACGGGAATGTAACTTTTCTGTAATCTATCCGTATTCAAATTGTCATTTTTGTGTATCCTCGCAGTTGTACTTTTGCCACGAATTAAGTAGCAAACAACTGAAATGAGTAGAATTACAACAACGGTCGTTACACTTTTGCTGGCGACATCGGTCTTCGGACAGGCTAAAGAGGATGCCGGTGATGGCAAGAAATTGGATAAGGAAACAATGGAGTTTAAAGATTATCTGCCTGAGATTCATGGAACCATCCGGGGGAAATATGAGTACCAGACAGAAACGCAGGAAAGTCGCTTCGAGGTACGTAATGCGCGTTTCAGCGTTTCAGGGAATGTGCATCCGCTGGTGGCTTATAAAGCTGAAATCGACCTTTCGGACGAAGGCTCTATCAAGATGCTTGATGCCTATGCGCGTGTCTTTCCGGTGAAAGACTTGAATTTCACGATTGGACAGATGCGGGTTCCTTTCACGATAGATGCCCATCGTTCTCCTCATCAGCAATACTTCGCAAACCGTTCGTTTATCGCCAAGCAGGTGGGGAATGTGCGTGATGTGGGTTTTACTGCTGCTTATACCGATAAAGGGGGCGTTCCATTTGTTCTTGAAGGGGGATTGTTCAACGGTTCCGGCCTGACGAACCAGAAGGAATGGCATAAGACGTTGAACTATTCGGTGAAAGCGCAGTTGTTACTCAATAAGAGCTGGAATGTAACACTCAGCACCCAGATGATAAAACCGGAAGATGTACGGATTAATATGTATGATGCCGGTATCTATTATCAGAACAGCCGTTTTCATGTCGAAGCGGAATACTTATATAAGATGTATGGGCACGGCGCATTCAAGGACGTGCACGCAGTGAATAGTTTCATTAATTACGATTTGCCGCTGAAAAAGGTATTTAATAAGATTTCCTTTCTTGCCCGTTATGACATGATGACGGATCATAGTGACGGTAAGAAAGATGAAACAACCAAGGCGTTGATAATCAATGATTATGCCCGGCATCGTGTGACTGGTGGAATCACGTTAAGTCTATCCAAAGCTTTTATCGCCGACCTGCGGCTGAACTTCGAGAAGTATTTCTATAAGAAGTCCGGTGTACCTAAAGAATCGGAGCGGGATAAAATCGTAATTGAGTTTATGACGAGGTTTTGAAATGAATTGAGAATTAAGGTGCTACGTTTCTTTTGTGGGTAATGTGAGGTATTAAACTATCGTTTTTTAATTCTCTATTTCCAATTTTTTAATTTATCTTTGTGTCATGGCACAAGAAATAGAACGTAAATTTTTGGTTTCCGGAGACTTCAAGTCTTTTGCATTTGCGCAAAGTCGCATTGTGCAAGGTTATATCAGCAGTGCTCGCGGGAGGACTGTTCGGGTTCGTATCCGCGATAATAAAGGGTACCTGACTATCAAGGGGGCTTCCAATGCTTCCGGCACCAGCCGTTATGAGTGGGAAAAGGAACTCCCTCTGTCTGAAGCGGAAGAACTGATGAAACTTTGCGAACCGGGTATCATTGATAAAACCCGTTATCTGGTTCGCAGCGGCGAACATATATTTGAAGTTGACGAGTTTTATGGTGAGAACGACGGTCTTATCGTGGCGGAAGTGGAGCTTGAATCTGAGGATGAGGCTTTTGTAAAACCGGACTTTATCGGTGAAGAGGTGACGGGAGATATACGCTATTACAACTCCCAACTAATGAAAAAACCGTATAAAACGTGGTGAACGTTAACAAATAAACTGTATATTTGTTCTTATCTAAAAAGAGCAATGTATGGATATGGAACAGTTGTACAATTATGTGCCGCGGGAATTGGTTACTTTTATACTGGTGACTTTGTTTTCTTTATTAATCGGACTCTCGCAACGTCGGATCAGCTTGAAGCGTGAGGGGGAGACTACTCTTTTCGGAACTGACCGCACTTTTACTTTTATAGGTATCCTGGGGTACCTGCTTTATATACTGGATCCTGTCGATATGCGTTTGTTTATGGGGGGAGGCGCAGTGCTGGGTTTATTGTTGGGATTAAACTATTACGTGAAACAGTCCCAATTCCATGTCTTTGGCGTTACGACTATTATTATTGCCTTGATTACTTATTGTATGGCTCCCATTGTAGCTACGCAGCCTTCCTGGTTTTATGTTATGGTGATAGTAACCGTGCTGTTGTTGACTGAGCTCAAACATACCTTTACCGAATTTGCCCAACGCATGAAGAATGATGAAATGATTACGTTGGCGAAATTCCTGGCCATCAGCGGTATTATATTGCCTATGCTTCCGAATAAGAACCTGATTCCTGATATAAACCTGACTCCTTATTCTATTTGGCTGGCAACGGTTGTGGTATCCGGCATCTCCTACCTTTCTTATCTGCTGAAACGGTATGTATTCCATGAATCCGGGACTTTAGTCTCCGGCATTATTGGCGGATTATATAGTAGTACTGCCACTATCTCCGTGCTCGCCCGTAAGAGCCGGAAAGCCTCGGAGCAGGAAGCTACCGAATATGTTGCCGCCATGTTGTTGGCTATTAGTATGATGTTCCTGCGTTTTATGATACTGATACTTATCTTTAGCAGAGAAATCTTTCTTACTATTTATCCGTATCTGTTGATTATGTCGGTTATAGCAGCCGTTGTGGGATGGTTTATCCATTCCCGGCAGAAACGTCCGAAAGATCAACTGGCTATTGAAGAAGATGATGATAGCAGTAATCCGTTAGAGTTCAAGGTGGCGTTGATTTTTGCCGTACTTTTTGTAGTCTTTACTATTCTGACTCATTATACATTAGTTTATGCAGGTACGGGCGGATTGAATCTGCTTTCTTTTGTATCCGGATTTAGTGATATCACTCCTTTCATTTTGAACTTGTTGCAAAATACAGGCAGTGTTGCTGTACTGATTATTACGGCTTGTAGTATGCAGGCCATCATCAGTAATATACTGGTCAATATGCTTTATGCGCTGTTTTTTGCTGGAAAGGGAAGCAAGCTTCGTCCCTGGATTTTGGTTGGGTTCGGTGTCGTGATTGCATGTAATCTTGTTTTATTATTATTCTTCTATCTTTAGAAAAAACATTTATAGCCCTATATTTCATATTAACTCTTTCTTTTTCTTTTAATTGCAACTTTTCAGGAGTGAAAAAGTGCAATTAAAAGGAAGTATGGAGTTATAATTTAAAATTCTTTATTTTAAATCTTAATTTTTATTTGTTATATAATAATATTTACTATACATTTGCGACTGATTAGCATTGTATTAGGGAACAATGCAAACGAATGAACAAAAATAAGGGCGCGAACGCGGATTATGGGAAATGAGGGCGAACATAATGCTTTCCTTGTAAAAGGGAAGCAGGTGTTATTTATAGAAAAATGCGTAAAAAAGGGGAAATGCCGTTGGATAAAAATACTGTCTTGTATCTTATTCTCGTTGTTTTTCCTTTCAGGAGTGAAGTGTAATGCTCAGTCTCCAACTATGCGTAAAAAGGCAGTAGAGAATAAAGATTCAATCATGCCTTTCAAGTCTCGGCTGGCATTTAAGACAAATGCGGTCGATTGGCTTGTGTTATTACCTAACATTACTGCCGAAGTCGATCTGTTCGGTTCTCCTTATAAACATTATACATTAAGTCTTGGTGTAAAAGGTAATTGGAGCACTTCTCAAAATTACAAGCCTAGTATCGTTTATAATCTGTTTGATACCCGCTTGGAGTTTCGGAATTATTTCCGTACTACTCAGCGAAACTTCCATCATTTGGATTCAGCCGGTTTTTTTCAGCGTTTAAAAGAAGAGGTGTTTACGGTCAAACGTTTCCATCCCCGTTATTGGCGTGCTTACTATTGGGGCGTATATGCTGATTATGCCAATTATAATTTTAAGTTTGGCAAGCGCGGTATGCAGGGTTCTGCTTTGGGACTTGGTGTGTCGGGTGGTTTCAGTATTCCTTTATATGGTTATCGTGAAAATTTTGTGGATTTGGAATTGGGAGCTAGTGTAGGGTTTGTCTATACTAAGTATGATGCTTACCGGCATGATGAGGAAAGCAATTGCTATCCCCGTTTGCCCGAAAAGAGTAAAGGCGGGCATCTGGTGCCATTCCCGGTCGTTAGTGACTTGCGTGTGGCGTTTGTCTATCGTTTCTCAACTTCAGTCAAAAATAAATATAAGTTGATTGATTACGATAAAATCAATGCCCGTACGGAAGCCAAGCGGCAGAAGCAGTTGAGGCGTGATTCCATTGGCGAGGCCAGAACAAAGATAAAAGAACAGAAAAAGCTGCAGAAAGATTCTTTGAATCTGGCTAAGGACTCTTTATCGCAAATGAAGGATTCGTTAAAGAAACAGGAAAAATTGATGAAGGATTCATTGGAACAAGTACGGAAACTGGATAAAGCACAGGCTCGGTTGATGAAGGATTCATTGGAACAGGTTCAGAAACTGGAGAAAGAGCAAGCTAAGTTGATGAAGGATTCTTTGGGGAATGTTGCCAAAGAAGAAAAGAAACGTGCGAAAGAAAAGAAGAAAGATAAAGAACCGGAAGAAAGTGTGGAAACACAAATAAAACAACAATCCCCAGATGAACAGCAACCTGTTCGGGAGAAGCAGTCTACGGAGTCAGAATCATCTGTTCCGCAGGCTGTGGATCCACAATTTTCCGGGAGTCGGAAGGAGAGTCCGGAATTTACAAATGCGGGAGGTGAAGAATGATGAAAGCAACTATTATATATCAGATCATATTTACATCATTATTGCTGGTTGGCTGTACGAAGGTGGATTTATGTGACGAGGGGACGCATCCTCACGTAGTGGAAGGTTTCTCTGTTACATACAACTGGAACGGTTTAGGATTGTCGGATGATGAGACACCTGAACGTCTGTATTTCGTGGCAACCCGTATTTTGAATACCCGTCATATGGTTTATCAAACGAATAAAGACGGTAAGTTTTGGGTGGAGGAAACTCCCGGAGACGGACCTGTGACTCATGATGATAACAGCGGCACTGAAACTCCTGATGACAATATTGAACCGGAAGGTGAATACCAATCCGAGATCAAACTGCCTGGTGGAGAGTATTTTATGATGGCTTTTACTGATCCGAAATATCCGAAGGTAAAAGTAACGAAGAAAGACGATAAAGGTAATGACCTGAAAGATAATGATGGCAAGGTTATAGAGGTTGAGGAGGAAGATAAAAGGGTATCTTTGGATGGTTTGGATGAGTTTAAATCCGATAATGCTATTCCTGTCAAGCAAGTTAAAATGCGCCATGCGGTTGTAGAGCAGAAAGATGTGAGTAAAGTATTGGTAGACAATCGGAAGTGGGCGGATTTGAATCCCGGCATCGGTTATGTAAGGGATGCCGGCCGGAGGCTGTTTGTGGGCCGCCGTGATTATCTGGAACTGGATGCGGGAAAGAATTATATACAGCCTTTTGATTTTACATCTCTTACCCAACATATTGATATTCAGTTTACTGTTCAATTAGCGGCAGATGAGAATAATAATCAGTTGACTAAAGAGGATATTCAGGATATTTATGTAGAAATGGCCGGTATCGCGCCGGAAGTATCTTTGTCTACTGGTATTTTAAATATTTCAGAACTGAAAAGGGTGATTGTAAAAGTGACGGAGCAGAAAGTTTCCCAATCCACCGAAGGGGAAAAACCTGTTGTGACTCTTTTATGCAAAGCGTCTTTGGAAGTATTCGGATTGATAGGTGGTGTGGATAGCTATACGATTACAGGACCGGGTGTTTGTTGTATCGTTCTGTATGTGAAGACTTCTACAGATGTTCGGGCTATTCATGCGAAATCCAATTTGTCAAAACAAATCAAAGAACAGGAGATTACGGCAGAGACCGGGCAGGTGAATGAGCGCAAGAAAGTGAAAGACCGGGCTGAATTGAGGATTGAAACGCCTTTCCGTATTGTTGGACTAAATCCTGAAATGGGAAGTGACGGTGTATGTGGATGGGAAGTTGTAGGTGATATTCATGTAGACATATAATGGGATGATGAGAAAAGAGCAGATAATATATATGAAGATTAAGCAATGCTTATTAATCGGATTTTGTTCGATACTGTTGTTTAATTGTTCCGGAGATACGTATGTAGGGGAACTGACGACAGATGATGATGCGCCTTTGGTGGAACCGGTTCCTATCGTGTTGAGCTTGGGTATGTCTGATTTTGAGATATTGACACGCGGAAGCGGCGAGGTCAATAATGGCAATGATGCGGATTTTTGGGACAATGTAAGATTTTATGTGTATGCTTTCAATAAGGATCCGCAAACCGATTTGTCTAAACCCTGGAGTGAGGCAAATCAGGATTTCTGTTTGTTGGATGGTCATAGGACGGGAGGGGTAAATGCACAGGCTTCCGATCACGGGAAAGAAGTGGGGGTGAAGAAAGAGGATTCCAATTTACTGCTTTTCTATCCGGATGAGAAGTCTCAGGAAATCTATTATAATATGAAGAATACCAATCAGCCTTATAACTTCTTTGCTTACTATTTGGATGATTGGATGGGTGAGTGCCATCGTGAGAAAGATCATATCTATTATGATGTTGAGTTGGACGGGCGCAGGGATTTCATGTCTGCTATGGCGGATCCTGAGGCTCAGAAAGATAAATACGAGGGCAATCCGTACTGTGATAAGATTCTGGGTCGTGCATTCAGTGCATATTCTGCCAATCATGGTTTAAATCCGGTATTTCAGTTTGAGCATCATTTGGTTCTTCTCCGGTTTGTGGTTTGTAGACCGGATGATAGTTCAAATAAAAAGGGAAATGGTGTTCCTTCTTTGGATCCGACTTTGGCAGTAAAGAAGGTTGAATTGAATTCAAAATATAAAGGACGGTTTACTGTGGCGGTGAGTGCTCCTGATGCGGATGGTATGACGAATCTCAAGAGAGGGATATCTTTTGATAGTGAGGATTATAAGTATTTTGAACTGAAAAAGAAAAACGGAGAACTCATTGGAAATTCCGGATGGTGCTTGGTAGCTGATTGCCCTATCTATGAGAATGTGACGGATGATGATAAAAAGCGTTATCGCTATGTTCTTGACAAAGACAAAGAGAACGACCGTGATAGTGGTACAAGTTTATTGGTGGCACCGGCTGACTCTTATCGGGCGAAAATTACTTTGAGTGCGGAGCAGGGATTAACGGGAGCGCTATATACGGAGGTAGAGGTAGACTTGGAAAATACAAATGATAACAAGGTCTTTAGTCCGGGGAAAGCATATACTATTTATTTGACAATTAATAGTTTGTCTGATATCAGCTCTGCTGTCGAAAGTGGAGTCTGGACGAACGGGGGAGATATAAACATTAGTCCGGACGATAAATATGAGGATGAATAAAAAGTGAAACTTACATATTATTATTAATTTAAAATTGTGTGATTTATGAAACGATTTTTTCTTTATGCAATGGTGGCAGCCGGAGTGTTGACATCTTGTTCGCAGAGCGAAAATGAGGGTGTACCGGGAAATGAACCTGTGGATCTGACACCTAGCGCAGACGCTATCTTGCTTTATGCCGCTGCTCCTTCTGTTACAGTCAATGCTACCAGAAGCGCCGGTACTGTCGGAGGTGATGGTGCTACTATCTCTAATACATGGAGTGGACAGAAATTGTATATCTATGCTTGTCAGAAGGATTCTAAGACTGGTATAACAATGAGCGATAGAATTGCAGATTTGAATACTTATGCTTTGCGTGACGAAGAGGGTACGGTTGAAACTGGCGCTAAGATTTCAGGTGTTAAATGGAAAAATAACGAATCCCGTTATTTCCCACGTAGTGGCGCTTATGATTTCTTTGGTTATTATGGAGATGATGCAGTAATTGGCGAAGCAAAAACTGAAGCAATGAATGGTACAAATGTGCTATATAAATCTTTTGTGATTAATGGTTCTCAAGACTTGATGATTGCAAAAGCTGAGCTTTCTGATGCTGATAAGGCGAAACTTGCTCCTGAAGACATAAATAAAGCATTCGGCTCTTATACTGCTCGTAGAGATGTGCAGCCTTCGATGAAATTTGAACACTTGTTGACCCGTCTTGTATTCAATATCAAAGGTATGGGTACCTCTAAACCTGAGAATGTATATGTACAGTCTATTAAAGTGAAATCAAAAACTACAGGAAAGTTGGTATTCGTATATGCTGCCGATGCTAATAAAGGTATCCAATGGGATGGAAATGATGAGGGTACTTTATTGTCTCTTCAGGAAAGAAAAGGTAACGTAATGCAGCCATTAACAGACAAAACGTACTATGCTTCGGCAGCCGATGCAGAAACTCCGACCGCTGTGGGTGAAGCTTTGTTGGTTGAACCGGGTGTTGAGACTTACGATATCGAGGTTGTTGTTAAACAAGAAATTGATGAATCAGGTAATACAGTGCCTGTTGCACAGCAGACAGCAACATACGAGTTGACTTTGAAAGCTAGTGATGTAACTAAAAATGGCACTGATGCTGGTATTACAACTTTCGCTGCATCTACTTCTTATAATGTTACAATTGCTGTTTATGGTATTAAGGAAATAGAACTTACAGCAGAACTTGGTGAGTGGATAAATGGTGGTGATATCAATATTAATCCAGACGATACATTTACAGAATAATAAATTAAATATCTGAATATGAATAAAAAATATCTATTTATACTGGGAGCAGCAGCAATATTGGCGGGTTGCTCGAATAATGACGTAGTAGATCAAAAGGAAGAGGTAAATATTCCTTTTGACGGAGCAGTTTCATTGAATGCCGGCTCTAATATCTCTATTACTCAAACAAGAGCCGTTGTTAGTAAATGGCAGGATACTCCGATTCGTGTGTGGGGATTAGACAATGCAGGTACCGGCTGGAATACAGCTTCCGGTAACTTGTTCTCACCGGCTAATTATGTAGATGGAAAAGTGGCAGCGGACGGAAAAGTCAAGCTGGGGGGTGAAAATGATGTTTATTTTTATCCTTTGAATAGCGATGTGAATTTCTCATTCTATGCTTGTAGTCCGATTCCGACTAATCCTTCTTTGTCATCAAATAGTGCTGCTGTTACTTATAATATCGCTGGGAATGTAGATATTCTTTGGGGAGAAGCAATAGCAGAAGATGTTCTTTCTGCCGATGGTAAAACTTATTCCGGATACAATGCCCGCTATTTCCGTAAAGGGGGGACTACACCGGAGTTGAAGTTCAAGCACTTGTTGACCCAGTTGCAGCTTTTGGGTATTGGCGGTGACGAAGGACTGGTTGAAGATGGTAAGGTTTGGCCTGTGAGCATTAAGAATATCACTGTAACTTCTTCGAATGGAGCTTCTTTGGCTGTTGCAGGGGCTAACAAAGGAACTCTGACTGCCACAGGTATCGTTTCGGAAATTCCGGCATATTTCGGTGATAATAAATATACAACAAATGTAGATTTGGAGACAAAAGTAGAAAAAGATGCAGGAAATGTAATGTTATTGCCTTCAGCATCCGGTTCTTATATTCTTAACGTTACTTTGGCTGCTATGGTAAATGGTCAGGAGAGAACGCAGAAGAATGAGGTTACCATTACTTATAAGAATGCAGAAGGTCAGGTGTCACCGTTTGAAGCAGGTAAGGCTTATAAAGTTAAATTGACAATTTATGGTTTGCGTGTGGTTGATATCAATGCTACACTGGAAGAATGGAAGGATGCAGACCAGACTATTGATCAGGAAGTAAACTAATTCTTATGAATAAATGGATGATAGCAGGCGTAGCGTTGTCGTTTTTATTGGCATCGTGTAGTAAAGATGACGATAATACGCCTCAATCAGGAAATAATACTAATGTAAATGGTGGAGCTGTTGTATCTTTCAGCTCCAACATTTTCGCTTCTGTTGTGGTTGAGGTAACAGGGCCGGGCACTCGTGCACCGATAACGGCTTTTGAATCAAATGCACAATTGGGTGTTTTTGGGATTCCTGCCATTCAAGGTGGGCGTAACGAAGATTGTGACTTGTTCAACAAAAAAAATGAGAGTGATTTCCAGCCGAATTTATTTAATGCTTGCTACACGTATGTGCCGGGTTATGAAACGTTACAGACGGAGAAATTGGCAACTTTCCCTAATACGAGTAATGCGGGCTTGATGATGTATGGTTATTACCCTTATACAGAAGAAGCGGAATGGCGTGAAGTGAACAGAGTGGCACAATGGGCCATACCTTGGAAACTGAATCCGCGTGATATGTCTGAAACGAGAGACTATATGTTCACAGGTCAAGCACCGACATGGTATTCGGAAGTCGGAACAAATCCGGTCGTGTTGAACTTCCAGCATGCATTCGGACGTCTGGATTTCTGTTTCTATTCTACCAGTAAGCAGGTATGTGATGCAGGGTATCGGATTCAGTCGGTAACTGTGTATTGCAATACAGGTGAATCCGGCTGGATGGCTTTGACAGATGGGGCACTTTCTTTTTCTCCTAAGGATTTGGTGTGTCTTCATTCGACAAATAATGCCGGAATTACTTATAATACTCCGGGAGAGTCTGTCGCAAAGTTTATGTTTCCACCTGAACAGACCTTGATACAGAAGATTACTTGTCAGGTAAAAGATGGCGGTAACAATTTGCGTGAGTATACTATCTATGATTACAAGTATTACGGTTATGATATCTCAATAAAGAAAGGCAAGACTACATTAATGCGTATTAACTTTTTGCCGAAAGATGCCACGTTTTCCGGACCGGCCAATGTGGATTCCTGGACGGGAGGTAATACTGTAGACGAAAATGTAAAGTTACAATAATAACGACATGACACGAATCGTAAAATATCTATTCTCCCTTGTTTTTCTGCTTCTTGCAGGAGCACAGAACTTGTGTGCCCAGCAAGTGGCGGTAAAAACCAACGGCTTGTCACTTCTGGCAGGAATACCCAACTTGGGATGTGAACTGGTAGTGGGTGAACGTTCCAGCGTTGATTTAAGTGTCTATGGGGGATATAAACCCTATGGAACAGATATTAAAATCATCGGTGTGCAACCGGAATACCGTTATTGGTTCAATGGTCGTCCTATGGTACGCGAATATATCGGTATATCAGCCTTGGGAGCGAATTATGACATTCATTGGGGGAAACATATTTACGAAGGGGATGCAGTAGGAATCGGCATAACGATGGGATATTCGATGGCACTGGGCAAACGTTTTAACCTTGAATTTTCGGCAGGTTTCGGAGCTGTCCATTTCTGGCATCAGCAATATTTCGAGAATGACAACTTTGAGGATTATGCAATTAATAATCCGGGAAAGACGAATGCGCACGGATATAAACTGTTTCCGGCAAAACTGGCGGTTTCTATTTCTTATATTATTAGATAGAGAGTAAGATTGTGGATATGAAAGTAAGTTTGATAAGAATAAGCAGAGCCATGAGAATAGCTTTTCTTTTGATCTGTTATTTAGCTGCTTGTATTCAGATGAATGCGCAGGCACCCAAGCTGGTAATGGGACGTGTACTGGACAAAGAAGCGTCAGAGAAGAAAAGAAAACCGGTCCCGTTTGATCTATCTTCTATTGGCGACATAAAGATTTACTATTTTAATACCGTTCAGGAAGGAAAAGATATGGAAACTGCCTTGAACCAGGACAATATCAGCCTTACCCTTTCTGCCATGTATGAAGTGCCCGATGCTACGGGAGCTTATCAGATTACTTTACCGGAGACCGGTTCGTTGGTTATTAAAGTAAGTACGGCGCCTGCCGTATTTGAAGCGATCAATGGTCGGCGTGAGATTACTACATATGTAGATATGGGGCACATGATTAGTCAGGTAACAGTTGTAGGACAGCGTACGGAGGTGACGTCCATGCCCGAAACACCTGACCAGTATGGAGATATGATTATCCTGAACGGGGCGAAGGTCGCTGTGCCCCAGATGATTGGCAAAGACAATGCCCGGATGATTGTGCAACCGTATGTGATAAATAACAGCAAAGGAAAGAAAGTGGAGATGTATCGGTTGCCGCGTGTATATGATGGTGCTCAGTATGCACTGACGCAAGAAAGACGGATGGGCTATGATATAAAGCACGATTCACTGTTTAATTTTATAGTGGAGAATGAACCGCTTTCTGCGGAAAAGGCTTCCTATATGTGGAACGATACAATCAAGCTTTCCAATGCGCAAGACAATTTTCAAGTGTTAGCCCTCATGCAGATGGAGGACTATACACGTCCTTATTACGAACGTCTGTTGGAACTTTCTACACGTAGTCCGAGACGTCCGTTACGTTTTCTGGAATATTCGCTCGACCAATATGAACTGGATCCTAAGAAGTACGAAGAAAAACCGAAAGTAGAACGCCGGACTGGTGTGGAGGACATTTCTCTGAGTTTCTTATTGGGAAAAGCGGAGCTGGATCCTGAAGACCCGAACAATGAAGTGCAACTGGATAAGCTGAAGGCAAAGCTGCTGGAAGTGGTGAATGGAGAAAGCTCTACTTTGAAAGAACTCCATCTGTATAGTGTTTCATCTCCGGAAGGGTCTTATGCGTCTAACGTTGCTTTGTCCCAACGTCGTCTGGCATATGCCCGTTCGTTGGTCTATTCAGTCATTCCGGCGCATACGATGAAACGATTGTACACTTATACACCGAACGACTCACGGGTAGCCACCTGGCTGGAAGTCGCAGATTTGCTGGAGCAGGACACTCTGCCCGATGAAGCTGCTGCCATTCGCGAGATTGTTGAAAAGTATCCGAAAAATCAGGATTTACAGTATCGGCAAGTAGCGGCTCTGCCTTATTATAGTACGATTATTAAAGCGCATCTTCCTAAATTGCGTTCAATGAAGTGTGAATATACTGCTGAAATTTATCGTGCGCTGACAAAAGAAGAAATACTGAATCGTTATCAGAATGATCCTGATTATCGTTCGGGAAAGAAAAATTTCGCCTTATATGAATATTGGCACTTGTTTAACATGGTGAAAGACCCCAATGAGTTGGAGGAGCTTTATCGTCGTGCATACAACTATTCGAAAGAACTGACTAACGGAAAACCGTGGGTACTGGCAGCCAATAATCTGGCTGTATCTTATCTGAAACGTGATACGGTGGATACCGAGGTGCTGAAACCACTGGTAGACTTTTCAGTAAGAGGTTGTAACGTAGAACGTACTTTTGACGGACGTGTGATCGGAATAGATAATGTGGAAGAGATAGTGGCCAATCAACTTGCCATGTATCTGAAAAAAGGGGATTTCTCGGAAGCCAGCCGTCTGGCTCAGTTATTGCCTGATAATGAAAAGAATAAAAAGATAAAAGCATTTGCTTTCTGCCTGGGGGGATATTATAAAGTAACCAGCGGATTGAATGACGCTGAAATTGCCCGTCGACTAGAGACATTCGAACTGGTCAGAAATAGTTCGCCTATTAATAACGTGGTGATGTGTCTGGCAATGAAGACACATGCATGGAATGAGAAGGCAGAGAAAGTGCTGGAAGAATTACCGGCAGACGATCCGAAAACACTTTATTTGAAAGCAGTCCTTTATTGCCGGAAAGGTGACTTTTTTGCTATGCAGGCGGAAGAGGCACTGACAAACTGTTTCAAGAAAGACAGCAGCTATATCTCGATAGCCGAATGGGACGGGGATATTAGTGAAGACTGTTTCAAATATGCCAAAATGGGTTATGAAGACGAAATGGCTACAGGAGGAAATGAGTAGCTTAAATAGATAATTAATGGTGATGAAAAGATATATATTGACGTGTGTTTGTGGTGGAATGCTTGCCGGAAGTGTAATGGCTCAGCAGCAGGATTCCATTGCAAAAATGCGAGATGCCGCTGCTGCTCAGGATTCCGCTATGCAACGAAGAAGTCAGGCTGACACAGCCTATCGTGTGAAATACAACGCTTTGAAATATTCGATGCAGAAACGTTATCAGCCTCAAGGTCTGGAGTTTGTCAATAAAAAGTTCTTGGATAACTTCTTTGTCAGTTTCTGGGGTGGATATAACCGTATCATTCCTCAGGGTGGAATGAATCTTTCCGGCGGACCGGAAATCGGCTTGGCTGCATCAAAATTCTTTTCTTCTAAAAACGGGATGCGGTTATATGGAAGCTGGCAGTCTGCCAACCGGCAGAGTGATAATGAGAAGTGGACTAACTATACGCTTGGGATAGATCATATTTTCAATCTTAGTACTGCCTTTGCCGGTTATAACCCTTATCGTATGTTCGAACTCTCTACGGTAGAGGGGCTTGGGGTGCATCTCGCTTCATTGGCGGGAGAGAAGCAGAAAGCTGTTGATTTTCATCTGGGGCTGCAAATGAAAATATCCACCGGGACTCGTCTGGATGTGTTCATGGAGCCGGGAGTTTCTTTTTATACAGATGGAATTGATATTTCCGGAAACAATAACTCACATGGTTATGATATAGGTTTCAATGCCCGGGTGGGTATGAATTATCGCTTAGGTACTTTTACTCCGCGTGGAAGTACGGAAGCTGGGGATGAAAATTTCTTGGATAATACATTTGTCAGTGCGGGAATGGGATTGCAGGCGCAGAATTCCTCATTGGCCAGAGAACAAGGGTTGTTAGGCTCTACAGGACCTATTTTTGGCGTGGCGGCAGGTAAGTGGTTTCTCGATTTATTCGGTTTTCGTCTGTCTGCGTTTGGCTCTTATGATGTATGGAAAGCAAATCAAAAGACTGGAATTGACAGAATGACTTTGTATGCGGGTGGACGGGCTGAAGTGATGCTGAATCCTTTCGCCTTTTTTAAGAAAGATGTGCGTTCGATGAAATGGGGAATCGTCCCGATGTTCGGTGTCGAGCTGGGGGTAATGAAGAAACAGGATGAACGTGAGCTTGTATCCAAATCGTATACCGGAATGACCGGCGGGCTTCAATTTAAGTACTATCCGACAGAGAATCTCGCTTTCTTTGTAGAACCCCGTATGTCATTTGTACCTTATACATTTACGGAGAAGACGATTTCCGGGAAGGTGAATGAATATTCTTTCATGGATAAATTGATGAATGTAAGTGTAGGTGTTGAACTGCGTCGTCCTACTCGTCCGCAATGGCAACAGTTGACAAAACTGAGGGGGGATTTTACACCTTATTATTATACCTCTTATGCTGTCGGTATGACAATGCCGCAGCAATTGAACCGGCCTACTTCACGACGTCCGGGATTTATAATCGGAGCTGCAGTCGGACGTCAGTTCAGTTCACTTTCCGGAGTACGTCTGGGACTTGATTTTAATAATGCGGCTACCCGTACGACAGATGACAAGACTGATCGTTATACTTTTACGAGCCTTTCTTTGGATTATATGTTTGATATATCCAATTGGGTGATAGGTTACGACCCGGAACGCAAGTTCGGTACGGAAGTCTTTGCCGGACCTGTCATTACCCGTTGCTTCGATCCTGGGAAAACTTATGTAGGAGGAGAAGGCGGGGTACGCCCTTATTGGAGACTGGGAGAGCAATTTGATGTTTTTGCAGAGTCTAAATTACGGCTTTATACAAAACGCTATATGAATTCCCGTGGAGGGGCGAAAGGGACTCCTTTGCAACTGTCTTTTGCTTTGGGAACATCTTACCGGTTTAGTCCGGCTTTACGTAAGAATTTGACGGAAAGCGGATTCGGGGATGGCACAATCTGGGGGAATACATTTATTAGTGGAGGAGTCGGTTTCCAGTCTTTGGTCGGCCCAAGTCGTTCTATGGATGCTTTCGCTTCGGCGGGTCCGACGATGAGTGTGTCTGTCGGTAAGTGGTTGTTACCTTATTGGGGAGTACGTTTTTCCGGTTTTGCGGGAATCAGCAGTTGGGGACAGGCTTTGAGTGAATATGGAACCCTTTCTGACAAGCGGACGATGCAGGGAGGAATACGGGTGGAAAGTATGTTTGATGTTCTTTCTTTCTGGAAATATGATAAAGAGCGGCGATGGGGAATTGTCCCGATGCTTGGTTTGGAACTGGGAAAAGTCCGTAGGCAGAGTGAGAAAGCCAAAGTTAGTGCGGCGGGAGCGGCATATGCAGGTGTAACGGCCGGATTACAATGCAAATATTATGTTTCCGATCATATGGCATTATTTATAGAGCCCCGTTTCTCGCGTATACCTTATTCTTATAGAGACGTAAATGTAGAGTCCGGTTATATTGGCCCGCGTACTACGGCAGCGGATAATGTAATGAGTGTTCAGATAGGCCTGGAATTCCGTCATGCGGGTGGTAAGGCATTGAAGGAACTGGCGGCTCTCAGAAGAGAATTCGAACCTTATTATTTTGCTTCATGGAATGTAGGTGCCAATATGCCCGTCCATCGTGTAAAGTATGATTCGAATGCAGGTCTTGGAGTGCTGATTGGTGTATCGGGGGGACGGCAGTTCTTCCCGTGTTCCGGAGCGCGTGTCGGTTTGGATTATACTGCCTTGCCGGGTAGAAACGGTGGGGATGCACGTAAACTGATTAGTGTGTCGGCTGATTACCTCTTTGATATAACTCATTTCATGGGTGGCTATAATCCTGAACGTAAATTTGGAGTAGAAATTCTGGCAGGTCCGGTTCTGGCATTCGGCTCAGAACCTAATAAGACAACCTTTGGTGTAGAAGGTGGCTTGCATTTTTATTATAAATTGGTTAAAGGGTTCGGAGTATTTGCAGAACCCCGTATGCGTATGTATACTAAGAATATTTTGGCAGGCGGTGATCTTACTCCTGTGCATGCTGCATTTTCGGTGGGGACTTCTTATCGGTTCTGATAGATTGAAATGACAATTGAAATATAATAAAAGCCAGCATTTCGCTGGCTTTTATTATATTTCAGTATGTTGGGGGTTAACCTTCTCTCCAACTCCAATCACTGGGATTATAGTTAATTTCTACGTTGTTTTCAATTGCATCTTCAAGATTGTGGAAGAAATTAATTCCGGTTTTCTGCTCTAATTCTCTAATAGACATAGAGTAGCGTTTAATAAGATTAGTCTTATTATTTGTATGTTCTACATAAAATGCAATACCTTTATATTGTTTGTTCTTATATGACAGAACTGCTATAAAATAATATTTAGGAACAGCTACTCCTGTGCTAGTCCGAGCGCGTATATCTTCTTCTTTATCAATAGTACCACCTTTGACAACGTATAGAGTGTCTGCAGGATTGTTGATTTGTCCCCATGCTTGTACTTGGTCTTCTACATTATTCCAAACACCTCCACCGGTATTGAAACCGGTTTGTTGTTGCGGACTCATATTGGAATAATAAAATGTTTGTTCATTTGCAGCTCTGCTATATACTCTGTCACCGGAACCAACCATATGCCCTCTTGTATACTCTGGGTTATAGTCGCTTTTTGATGTTCTGTATTGCGCAGGGATATTGGTGTCTTCTTTCCATGCATCAGAGCGTTTTACATTTGACTGACATGTATAATTGTCGAAAGTAAACGCCACCCAGCGTATATGCTTTTTCGTACAGTCATATTCATAACTATAAGTAATTATCTCTTTGTTATTTTCTTTGGTAGTCCATGTATGAAATATGTTCATACTTCCTCCCTTTAATACAGGAATCTCAATTCTTCCTGCATATCCCGAAGGTCTCTCTGGATCTGGATCGGGGTTTGGATCTGGATCAGGGTTTGGATCTGGATCAGGATTAGAACCGTTGCCGGCCAACTGCTTGATGGTGAATGTTGCCTTTTCTTTTCCTGAAGTTATTGTAATAGTTACATTACGCTCTGCACCGGTATTTGCTTTCATGTAGCCAGTGATAGCCCCGTTCCCGCTACCGGATGCCCTACTTAATGTACACCATGGCTCACTACTTGAAGCTTCCCATGTTCCGCTTGCTTTTACTCGAATGATAAATCCACCACCGTTGGCATTGATTTGTGTTTGGTCAATGGAGGCGATACCTTGATTGGTATTACCCGGGTTTTCTGGTAGGTCCGGAATATTCTGTTCGCTACAAGATATAGCTGTGCTACAAACTATGAACAGAATAAATAGTTTAAATAATCCTTTTGTCATTTTACTTCTTTAATTAAATAAATTATGGTAGGTAAGTGATCGCTATATCCGTTTAGCCATACACCACCTGCTTGCGTTCGTTTTGGATATCCTTTATATTTCCCTTCTTTTTGGAACATGAAATCCCGACGGAAAATTTCATGTTTATAGTATTTCAATGAACTACGGTCGTTACCTAACATATTTCCGGTAAATACAATTTGGTCAAATAAGTTCCATTTACCTCTATACATTAATGTTCCGTAGCCTTTTTTCAGTGTGTCCCACCATGGATTATATAAATCTTCCGGACCAACATCTGCCGGTTTTCTCTTGGCTCCAAGTGCCACAGCCATACTTTTGTCCATCGGGTCATCATTCATGTCTCCCATGATAACCACTTTTGCAGCAGAGTCTTCCCTTAGTAAAGAATCTTTTATTGCTCTGACTTGTTCACCCGCACGTTCGCGAGCAGCAGACGCAGCGGCGCGTGAAGGCCAATGGTTGACAATAAAATGCATTTTTTCTCCAGCTATATAACCGCTGGCAATAAGGAAGCCGCGTGTTTTATGTACTGTATCATTTATATATACGTATGGAACGAGTTTGCTGTTTGAAAGTTCAAATAATTTAGGGTTGTAGAAGAATGCGCAATCTACGCCACGCCTGTCTTCGCCCTCATAATGAATATATTTATAATCTCTGTCAATTAAAGCTGGCTGTTTCAGAATATCTTCCAGAACTCTGTAGTTCTCAATTTCAGATACACCGATAATGGCAGGTCCCATTGGTAACTTGTCAGTTGAAAGTTTACTTAAAATTTCCGACATATTCTTCAGTTTTGCCTTATATTTCATCGAATTCCATTGGTTCGTTCCATTGGGCAAATACTCATAGTCGTTCTTACCTTCATCATGGATTGTGTCGAATAAATTCTCCATGTTGTAGAAAGCTACACTGTAGAGGGCATATTTCTTTTCTTGTCCATAAGCCATTAGGACAAAAAAGACAAGTAGGCTGAGAATCATTAAGTTTTTTTTCATCTTTAAAATTGATTTTAAAAGTGGGTTATTTGACATTCGTATGACAAATATCTAAAAAGAAAACGGAAAAACCACCCTTTCGAGTGACTTTTTTCAAAAAAAACATTGATATTTATAAAATTCTTTGTTATTTTGCCTTTCCGCTTATTTCTTTAGCGTTACAAAACAAAAGACCAATTAACATTAATATAAATTAAATTATGAAACAACGACTAGGGTTAGCGATCGTGCTATTTTGCTTAACACCAGCACTTTTGGCTCAGCAAAAGGCGAAGCAAAATGCCCGTGAAGACAATGCTTCTTTCATGTTTACAGAATCACAATTGAACGAAGATGATGATGCAGCTCAGAGTACCTCTGCGTTGGTCACTTCCAACAATGATGTTTATCTGTCAAATGTAGGTTATCTGTTTAGCCCAATGAGATTTCGCGTAAGGGGATATGATTCCCAATATAGCGATATGTACATCAATGGGGTACAATTCAATGATGTAGAAACAGGACGTTTCAGCTACGGATTAATCGGGGGATTAAATGACGCGACCCGTAATAAAGAAGGTATCGGTCCTTTTGAAGTCAATAATTTTACTTTTGGCGCGATAGGGGGAGCTACTAATATTAATTTACGTGCCAGTCAGTATGCAGCCGGATCAAAACTCACATTATCAGGTAGTAACCGTAATTACATTTTGCGTGGAATGTACACTTATTCCACTGGTTTGATGAACAATGGCTGGGCGTTTACCGGTTCATTGGGATATCGTTGGGGGAATGAAGGTAATATTGAAGGTATTAAGTATAACTCTTTCTCTTATTTCCTTGGTGCAGAGAAAGTTTTTAATGAACGCCACAGTCTTTCTTTAGCTACATGGGGAACACCTACAGAGAGAGGTCAACAAATGGCAGCGACTGAGGAAGCTTATTATTTGGCCAATAGCCATTATTACAATCCAAACTGGGGGTATCAAAATGGTGAGAAACGAAATGCACGCATTGTGCGTCAGTTTGAACCGTCGGCTATCGCTTCTTGGAACTTCAATATTGATGATAATAAGAAGTTGGTGACAAGTGCAGGATTCAAGTATTCTAATTATGGCAAGAGTGCTTTGGGGTGGAATGGTAATGCGGCAGATCCACGTCCGGATTATTATAAGAAGTTACCTAGTTCTATCTTTGACGTATGGGAATCAGTTCCTACTCCTGACGAGTTGCAGCAATTTAATGAAGTAACTGATAATTGGAAGAATAATAAGGCTTATCGTCAATTGGATTGGGATGCTCTTTATTTTGCCAATAAACAAGCCAATTCATTGGGCAAGGAAGCACTCTATTATGTGGAAGAACGTCATGATGACCAGTTGGCATTCAACTTTAGCTCAGTATTCAATCATCAATGGAATGAACGTAACAGTTATGTTGCGGGAATCGCGGTGAATACAACGAAAGGTATGCACTATAAAAAAATGAAGGATTTGTTGGGTGCGCAACTCTATACTGATGTTGATAAGTTTGCAGTGCGTGATCATGGCGCAAGTTCTACTATGGTACAGAATGACCTCGATAATCCGAACCGTCGTATCGGTGAAGGCGATAAGTTTGGTTACGATTATAATATTTATGTAAATAAACAGAGTGCTTGGATACGTTATCAAGGAAACAATGCCGGTTCGCTCAATTATTTCGTATCCGGTAAGATTGGGTCTACACAAATGTTCCGTGACGGACAAATGAGAAACGGACGTGCTCCATTGAAGTCATTGGGTAGTAGTGGTACTGCCAAGTTTCTGGAAGGAGGAGTAAAAGCAGGATTAAGTTGGGCTATCAATGGCAACCATTCATTTACATTGAATGCAGGCTATGAAGATCGTGCACCGCTTGCCTATAACTCTTTCATTGCTCCGCGTATTAAGAATGATTTTGTGAAAGATTTGAAAACAGAACGTATTTTCGGTGGTGATCTGACTTACAATTTCAATACTTCATGGGTAATGGGACGTTTGACCGGTTATTATACACGCTTCCAGAATCAGGTGGAAATGGATGCATTCTATAATGACAGTGAAGCACGTTTTACTTATCTTTCTATGAACGGTATTGAAAAGGAACATTGGGGTGTAGAAGCGGCAGCTACATTTAAGCTGACAAGTGAACTTTCATTGACCGCTATTGGTACTTGGAGTGACGCTAAATATACAAATAACCCTGATGCTGTGTTGACATACGAAAGTGAAAACGAGTCAAATCTAGATCGTGTTTATACAAAAGGTCTACATGCAAATGGTACACCGTTATCTGCTTATAGCCTTGCCTTGGATTATAACATAAATGGTTGGTTCTTTAACTTGACAGGTAACTACTATGATCGTGTATACATTGACTTCTCAAGCTATCGTCGCCTTGGAAGTGTATTGGATAAGAATGGTGCAGGCGTAGATGCTAACGGTAATCCGGTTCTTAATGTTCCGGGACAGGAAAAACTGGACGGAGGATTTATGCTTGATGCTTCTATCGGAAAATTTATTCGTTTGCGTAATGGCAAGAGTATTAGCCTTAACCTGAGTCTGACTAATATCTTGAATAATACAGATCTCCGTACGGGTGGCTTTGAACAAAACCGTGATGATAATTACAAAGACGGTGACGCGCGTATTTATAAGTTCTCTAAGAACTCCAAGTATTTCTATGCGTTCCCGTTCAATGCTTTCTTGAATATTGGTTATAGATTTTAAGAATGTGTAGTTATCAATCCAAAACAAAAAGAAAGGAAGAAACGATTATGAAGAAATTACTATCTATATTATGTACCGGATTGCTGTTATGTGGTGCAGTTCTTACTTCTTGCGAGAATTATGATGACCCGGTAACAGGTAATGCCTATGGCAATAATTCTATTCCGGAAGGGCGCACAATTTCAATCGCTGCATTGAAAGAAAAATATAATGACTTTATAGATACGAGTACAGATACCTATACTACTATTGAAGGTGAAACCCGTATTGAAGGTGTAATTACCTGTGATGACGAGAGTGGTAATCTGTACAAGAAGTTGGTCGTGGCCGACGAAACTGGTGCTATTGTTATTGGCGTTAATGCAACCGGTTTGTATGCATTTTGTCCGGTAGGTCAGAAAGTGGTAATCGATTGTAAAGGTTTGCAGATAGGTAGCTACCGTAAGCAGGCGCAAATTGGTACTGTTTATAATAACTCAGTTGGACGTATGCCTGAGTATGTATGGAAACAGCATGTTCGTCTGATTAATGAACCGAAGCTGTATTATGAGGAATTGAAACCGATTGAGGTTAGTACACCTGCCGAGCTTGCTGCTATTGATTTAAAGGCAGCACCGGTATTGGTGACTTTTAAAAACGTAAAGCTTTCCGAAGCAGACGGAACAGCAACCTACGCTCCTGGTGATGAAGGTTCCGTAAAGCGTTATTTCACTTATGCTGATGGTACAGAGAGTGGAAGTAACTTGTTCCTTTATACTAGTGCTTACGCAAACTTCTCAATGGAGATAATGCCGCAAGGTAGTGTGAATATTACAGGTATTTTGTTACGTTATAATAACCAGTGGGAGGTTGTTGTTCGTACTTTAAGCGATATCAAACGAAATAATTAATTCAATTAACACATATAATTATGAAAAAGATTCTAAATGCTTTATTCTTAACACTGCTTGCGGTGTTTACATTTAGTTCATGTAGTGATGTTCCTGCTCCTTATGATATATTGGGAGAAGGTGATGTTCCGGGGCTTACAGGTGGTGGCACTAAGGAAGATCCATATAATATTGAAACTGCACAGAAAAAACAGGATGGTTCTATTGCTTGGGTACAAGGATATATTGTAGGTTGTGTAGATGGAGAAGGAAAAACTATTGCTACGGAGAGCAAGTTTGAGGCTCCTTTCACAATAGCTTCAAATATATTGATTGCAGATACACCGAATGAAACTAATTATAAAAATTGTATTCCTGTACAATTGGTAGGTGGCTCTGATGTTCGTACAGCATTGAACTTGAAGGACAATGCAGGAAATTTGGGTAAGATCGTAATGATTTATGGCTCATTGGAAAAATATTTTGGTGTAGCAGGACTGAAGTCGGCTACTGCGGCTGTGTTGGATGGAACTGAGATAGGAGAAGGAGGTTCTGAACAACCGAGTGGTAGCTTAGCTGAGTTACTTGATCCGTCTAATCCGGTAAGCCAAGTGGTTAATACGTTTGACGATGCGGAAAATGATAAAGAGTATGTAAAAGAAGGATATGTGAATTTTGCAGAAGTTGGTGCTAGAACTTGGCGGGGTAAACCTTTTAATGGTAATGGTTTGATTCAGGCAACTGCCTACGGAAGTAAAGTGGCTTCGGTTATTTCATGGTTTGTTACTCCTGCTGTGAATATAGCTCAAATGGATGTGAAGAAAGTTACTTTTGATTGTATATCAGCTTATTATAAAGATGGTAATAAGTTGGAAGTTTATTTCCTTGAAAAAGATGGCAATAATTTAAAACAGACTCTATTGGATGTTGGTACTTTGCCTCAAAATGCTGAGGGGTATTCTGACGCTAAGACTTTGACGGCTGATCTTACAAACATTGGTGATAAAGTAGGTTTCATTGGCTTTAAATATGTTGGTGGTGAAGTAGCTAGCGGAACTTATCAGATTGATAATTTGTATGTGGGTGTAGAACCGAGTGAAGGTCCTGGACCTGAACAACCTGGAGGTGGTACTGAATTATTGACGAATGGAGGTTTTGAAGATTGGGCAGAAGGTTATCCTGTAAATTGGAAATCTGCATCTACGGCAAGCAATGCAACCCTTGAACAATCTACTGATAAAAGAAATGGAAATTATTCTGTTTTGGTAAAAGGAACTACTACTGCAAATAAACGTTTAGGTAGTACAGAAATGACATTGAAAGCCGGTACTTATACATTTAGTGCCTATTTGAAAGCTGCTACAGTAGAAAATGCAAGTGCCCGTTTAGGGTATGCAATAGTTGGTGCTGATGGAACAATTGGTGGTAGCGATTATAAGTATGATGATTATGTGAATAATATAACTAATACAGAATGGATTGCAAAAAGTTATACATTTACTTTGGAAGAGGAACAAAAGATATGTTTGGTGATTATGAATTCTAAAACGATTGGAATCGATTTTTTGGTTGATGATGCTAGTTTAAAAACAGAGAATGGAGGGATTGTAGATGGTGGAGGAACAGAACCCTCTCCTGAGTTAGCTCCATATGAAAGTAATATATCTATGCCTGCTGCTTCTGACTCAAAAGACAATTTCTATTATACTTGTACTGTAAATGAATTTGCTGCTTTGAAATTAGGAAAAAATGGTGTTGCTGGAACATGGACTTCTGATGTTCTAGGAGCGGCGAAAACACATCTGTCTTTTTATTCTGTTGGATGGACAGGTAAGAACGGTACAAGCCTAACTGTAGAGATTGTAGGAGGAGGTTCTTTTGAAGGTGGTGAAGTGTCAAAGACAGTAAGTCTGACTGCAAATACAGGCTTTTCAGGTTCGGGAAGTGCTTTTACAATTGTTCCCGTTGCTGATACAGACTATCATGAGTATACTTTGATTGGTACTACTGCTAATTCTAAGATTAAGTTCTCGACTGACAAAGAGCGTGGTGCAGTCTTTGGAGTAAAACTTAAGTAGTAGCATAGGGTAATATAGCGAAAAGATCTCAAAGGGAGAATGTAACTTTTCTCTTTGAGATTTTTTCTTTTATATAGAAAATATATGTATGATGGATTATTCTAAAAATAGAGAGATGAGGTATTTAACAAGGTATTTTTTGTTAAGTTTATTATGCATAAGCTTATTTTCTTGTGATAAAGATGACAATTACGATTCCAATAATTTCGCCACCGGCATCGTAGAACTTCCGGCTCTTCGCAATGGTACAAATGATGTATTCATAACTCACTCTACTACTTTCAACGGGCAGAAAATAACCACTTTTAGTATGGAATATGATAAAAGTAAGAAACACTCCCGTTGGATTGCCTTTCGGTTTGATAACCAAACAAAACAGCAAAATGTAGATCGTAGTAATGAACCGTTTGACGCAGACCCTTCTGTTGCTTCAGAGTATCAGCGTGTACAAGCAGACTTTGGAAGAAAAGGTTATGACCGGGGACATCTTTGCGCATCCGCCGACCGACTTTATTCTCGTGAAGTAAATGAACAAACATTCTATTACACCAATATGAGTCCGCAACGGAATGCATTCAATACAGGTGTTTGGTTAGCGTTGGAAGGGCAAGTACAGTCATGGGGGCGTAGTTGCACAGCTTCGGATACTTTGTATGTGGTAAAAGGTGGAACGATTGATAAAGAAGAACAGGTTAAAGAGTATATAGGTGGTGACCGTAGTAAGCCCGTTCCAAAATACTATTATATGGCTTTGTTGTTTAAGAAGGGAGATTCTTTTAAAGCGATAGCCTTTTGGATGGAACACACCGACAGCAAACCATCAAAAACAATAAAGCTAGCCGACTATGTATTATCTATAGATGAACTGGAAGAAAAAACAGGAATTGATTTCTTTCCCAATCTTAATGATAACTTGGAAAATGCACTTGAAGCCACTTACTCAACAAAAGCCTGGCCTGGGTTAGAATAATTTTTTAATTTTATTATCACCGTAGATAATAAAAAGTTTCCGTTTGATAAGGAAAGTTCTTTGAAATTCTGGAAAGCGGAAATATTTAACCGTGATTTCCTGACAACACAAGAAGGAAAACGCAAAGGATACCCGTGGCGTACTTTCTCCAGTAATACTTTTATAAATGGATATAGTGACCACTTGCCGGCCTTGATTTATTTTGTGAAAGAAATACGTTAATAGTATTCTTATTATATTGTAAATGCATAGATTTGAATAACTTGGTGTTGTTTGAATCTATGCATTTACAGTATCCCTAAGTATGAAAACAACTATTGTAACATCCACTTCCAGGCGGGAACAACAGAGATTGTTATCCCTTCTGTTTCTATCTTTTCTTCCTGTTCGAAGGTGACAATTATACAATTCTTGCAACCGGTAGTCTTGTAAGCGTCTAATATTCCGCCAATTTCCCGTGCGGTATTATGTGAATTTAGTAGCCAGGTGACTTGTATCAGTGAGGAGATATGCTCTTCTGTTTGAATTACGAAATCACATTCTTTTTCTCCTTTGTAATAGTATATTTTCTCATTCGGTGTCTTTTTTCTACGTAAATGAAGATATACAGAATTTTCTAATAGCTTTCCCTCATCTCCACTTTGGGGTAACAATACGGATGAGCGCAAACCATTATCTATTATGTAATATTTGGAAAGAGAGTTATTCTCCTGTATTATAGAAGAAGTATATTTGGGAACCTTAAAAAACATAAAGATGGAGCAGGCATGTTCCAATAGTTCATACAAAGTATCTTTAGCCACCTTTATCCCCTGCGACTTCAAATCATTGAAAACACTATTGGTCGAAGTCGGTTTTGTCAGGTTGGACATGACTCTTTTTAAAAAGTACCGGATCATGCTCGGATTACTCAGCTCATAATGCTCTATCAAATCTCTGAATAACATTGTATTAAAATAACTTTGCAATTCTCGATCTTTTATGGATTGTTCTTTTTGGAGAACAACTTCGGGAAAAGCACTTCCGCCATTATACTCCTTAAAAGTAACTTTCAACTTAGCCCTTCCGCTTTCCGTATAAGGGTCTATATCGATTTTCTTAAACAGGCAGAATTCTTTGAATGAAAGAGGGAATTCCTCATATTCGAGTGGCCATCCCCGAAGAGCGGTAGCTAGTTCTTCCGACAACATTTGTGCATTACTGCCGGATACGTAGATATTCTTACAGTAAGTCTTGAACAGGCGGAGGACAAAAAGTTCCCAGTCTTTGATCATCTGTATTTCGTCAAAAAACATATAGACAGTATCGATAGGGATGTCTGGGTACATTTCCATATAAGCCTGGATGATTTCGTCCAAATCTTTAGTTTGCATATCATATAGACGTTCATCATCAAAGCCTATCCATAGAATTTGTTCTCTACGGACACCACTTTCTACTAGTGCATTAATTGCCAGCATCATTAAAGAGGATTTGCCACAACGTCTAACTCCGGGGATTGTAATAATCTTCTTACTGTTTAAGGGTAATTCCAGTTCACGTGGGATGACTTCAAAAGGAAGTTCTTTTTGCTTGAGGGCAATAAGTGATTGGAGAATTTGTCTTAGGCTCATACGGCAAATATTTTAAGTTTTCGTTTTCAACGGATAAAGATAGCAAAAAGTTTCCGTTTGAAAAGGAAAGATTTTGAGAAAAGTTTCCGTCTGAGAAGGAAACTTCTGTGATTTGCCATATTCTAACTTTCGCTTCATAGTGATTTCACCAATTCCTCTTTCAACCTATCACCACCCTTCTGAAACTCCCTGTTCATCGTGCTTACAGAACGGTGATAGGTTGTCTCTGACCTATCACCTCATCTATCACCTATCACCGTCCTGGAAAACTGTATATTTATTCTCTTTTTGGCTTGATTCGGACCACTTTATAGACATTTCCCCGTTTGGCATGCACGGAAGGCACTTGATTCCTTTGCAATATTCTTCCGAACTGAATAATATTACAATTTGATATATGTATCCTGCTGTCATGCTGTACCTGTTCCAGTATCTCAATGGCGAGAAGTTGCTCGTATTCTTCCTCGTCTTCCCGGGCAGCACGGAAATATTGGTGGAATAATTGCTCCGCGATAGGCATAACCTGAAATTCTTGATTGCCTTCAGTCATCACTTTTTCGTCCTCGGTGTCGAACCAGTAGCGCTCTCCTCTGTAAATATCGTGCATCGCTTGCGCATAAAGCTGCTCATAATCAATGGGGGAACAGTCAATGGGAGCAGTTAAGTAGACGACGATATAGCGCCGGCTGCCGGAAGTGTCGGTCAGTAAATCCTTGTGGTTGCTTGTGCCGATGAATGAAGCATAGCGGCGCATCTCCTGCGTGGCTGTGGCACGGGGGCGGCGGGTGTTGACCACCGGTTTTTGGATGATATGCTTCAGGAAAGCCTGTTGATGCACTCCGTTCTGGTCGAATTCGTCCATGTTGATGAGCGCAAAACGGTTTAGAGATAGTTCGGCATCCCTTTTGTTGCTGAAGTCGATGTGGTCCGTGTAATATATCTGTAATTCGGACGGTAACAGATTCCGGCAAAAAGTAGATTTTCGATAGCCTTGCGGACCGACAAGCAATGGTACCGTACAATTGGAGTACTTGCGGTCAGTGTGACGCCAGTGCGCTACCATGCTTAGAAACCAACGATAGAACAAGTCAGGCCAGTAGCCATTGTTGCAAGGGACGCGGGCAGCCAGTTCACGAATCCGGTCGCGACCGTCCCAACGGACGTCCACTCCGAAGAGAAAATCCTCGATAGGATTGAATATCGGGATGCGGTCGGAGTTCAGGTAGCGGGCGACGTCCCTGTCCCAAAGGCTGAGTCCTTCCAAGCGGGCGTTCATGGCGATGCTGTTTTGTACCCGGTTGGTGATGGGGCGGAAACAGAAACAAAAAGTGTTCCGTTCGCGATATTCCGTTACGGTTGTCATTGTGTTGTAACGAAATTCATATCGGCGTTGCATAAATTCTTCCGTGCGAAGCTCCAGTTCCTGTTCTGTTGATAAGGGAGATTTCTGTCCGAATCCTTTGGCGTGGGTATATATGTTTTGTACGGTCTGGCGGATAAGGAACTCTTTCTTTTTGGTGTAGAAATGAGCGATGGCCCAACGGGCAGTTTCTTCTTCCGGTATGCCTGCCTGAAAACAATTTTCCGCAAGGCGGACTAACAGTGGCTTGAGGTCTTCGTCAGAATGGAGATGTACGTTGGGCTGGAGTTCGCTTAATGATTGATAAGCCTTGCTTAGGGCGCTCTCGAAGAGGGCGGACAAGGTATCGAAACTATCGTAGCCCGGAATCAACCGTTTGAATGGCGATGTTTCCGCTTGTACGGATTCTTTGTAGGTGGTGTCCGACGGCATTTCCAGCGGTTGACGCATGTAGATGACGGTGGCATCAGAGTTGTAATAAAGTTCCGGGTCGTAGGTTTGCCGGCAGAATTGCTCCAAAGTAGGGTTCTTAAGTTCGATGGAGTAGGAGAGAGCCGGTTGGTACAGGCTGACTGCTTTTCTGTAGGCGTGGGCTTGGAATATTTCCGCTTCTTCCCGGCTTTTGGGTAGTGAATTGTCCGGGCGTGTGAAGCGCAGCCATATTTTTACGGAATGTCCGCCGGAACCCATGAAGGCGGCGAAAGTTTGCGTAAGTTCTGCCGCTTCCTGTTTCACGCGGTTTACTTCCGTCCGGTTTGCCAGGTGGTTGACTTCTATTTGCACAATACCGTTGTATTCGGTCATTTGTGCGCCATTGGCTGTTTTGCGGAAGTTGGCTGCCGGGATGACCTTGGTCAGTCGCTGGGCTTCTTCCAGTGTAGAGTCGGGTGATGCGTAACGTATATTTGTCCGAAGATTGCTAATCGGGCGGGCTTTCGTCTCATGCTTCATCGCTTCTATTTGTAGGTTTATATCCAGCGTCCGCATAGTTGACGTTTCGCCGTAGTCCCGCATCAAAGTAAGTTTCATGTTAAATGTATTTGTTGTTTCTCCTTTTTCATTAAAGGCTGATAAAGGTAGACTTTATTATCCAGTCTGCCAAGTTATTTCGCACTTATTATTGCTCGGTTATGTTTATAATCTTCATTCGCTTCTTTCAGATATTCCTTAGTGCTTGCCTATTGTTTGTTTTGTACAGAGGGGTTGGTTGCATCATGTAGTGGAACAAAGTGTTCCAAGGCTTGAAACACTTTGTTTCTCACCGAGAAACACTTCGTTTCAAGTAATGAAACACTTAGTTTCAAGCCTTGGAAACTAAAGTTTCAAGGGTTGGAAACTACAGTGTCAAGCGCTGGAAACTAAAGTTTCCTGCCGGGGAAATAGTGGTTTCACGGCAGGAAACGGAATGTAGCCCTTGTTGATACTTTTATTTGCACGTGGGCTTCTGTTTGCATGCCGGTTTTGTTTCTGGCGGACGGTGATAGGTGATAGATAAAGTGATAGGTTGCCGACAACCTATCACCGTTCTGTAAGTACGATGGATAAGGAGTTTCAGGACGGTGGTGATAGGTTGAAAGAGGATTCTCACTTTTGTATATAGTAGAGAGGGGAAATATACGGAACTTCTTGCATTTATTCCCATATTTCCACAGCATTTCAAAAAAAACATCTATCTTTGCAATACGCTTTCTGCTCATCAGCGTGGTGAAACTTGCGGAAAGCGGTTTTTATTATTTAGGGAATATGTAAAGTTTCATCTCTCAGAATCAAAATTTAGCGATTTTACTAAAGAGAGATGATGCGGCAGATATTCCACGCGAACGGCTTATATCAACATATCCGTAACGGATGTGTTATATATAAACAACTGGCGTGGATGTCTGTTGTCATCATTATCTTTTAGGAGGGTGTCGCTAGCCTTGATTCTGGATAATGGTACAACAGCATTCACGTCTTTCTTGTATCCGGCCGGTTTGTTTACCCCAAAAACTTAGGCGCATGGTAATAAACCTGTGTTTATGCGTATAGATTGCAAAGGCGGAAGATAAAGAATTTAGTATCGTTGACACCGTGTAGTTTGGCTCTGAATGCCTTTATTTTAGAGTTGATGGACTCGGCGGATGCGTTTGTAGATCGGTTATCAAAGAAGTTTATTATTTCATCGGAGTGTTCGTAAAAGGTAGCAGCGATGGTGTTGAAAGACTTAAAACCTGATTCAGCCACCTTATTATACCAACGAGCAAGATTGAGCCGGGCGGTATCGGGAGTGGATTTCTTGCTAGAAAATATTGCTCTGAGATGCTGAGATAACCAGTATGCCTCTTTAAGATCAGGATAGAGCGAGAACATCAGATCAATGCGCTGCCGTTGGGATTCAGTCCATTTATCAGGGGATTTGAACAATGCATAACGTCCACGGGCAAGTAGCTCCTTGAGAGTGTCGCCATTTGGAAGCCGTTCAGGCACATACTTCTCGCCTGATAATTTTGCTTGTTCACGCGCTTCGGTATCAGCATTTACGGCGTCCCAGCGATGCTTGATGCGTATCTCCTGCACGGCTTCCAGCGCCAGCTTCTGAACATGAAAGCGGTCAATAACGCGCTTTGCCCTAGGGAAAGCATAGCGGCATATACGGTGCATGCTGTCGGCCAGATCAAGAGTTATCTCAATCACCTTGTTGCGCAGACGACTGTTAATCTGTCTTAATGCGTGCAGTACCGTATCAGAGTCAGTTCCAAGTACTATGGCCACTATGGAATGTTTTCGCCCGTGAGCTGCTTTGTTGGTAACAATCGTATATAGTTCGCCATTACTCAATGATGTCTCATCAATACTCAGGTGTTCTCCGATGTTTTCAGGGAAGACACGCCATTGCTCGGCATGTAGTCCCTCTGCGGTGTCTTTCCATTGCCAGTAACCGCTCAGATGGCGTTTGTACTGACGCTCGAACAGGTCTCCGTCAATATCGAAGAACCACTCAAGAGAGCGGCCCGTAATCGGGTATCTGTCCAAGCATACCTTTTAAAAAAGCCGCGAACTCTTTCGAGAAGCGGGTGCCTTCAGCTACTATGTCCCAGCGTTTTGAAACGCTCTTACCTGTCTCAATCTCAACCCAACGGCGACGCTTGACGTGAAAGGTCATCTTCCGGCCTCTGACCGGGTAGTCCCGCACTGTGCTTTCCTCGTAGAACCCGTTGGGACGTAGCTGTCCGGCCTCATAGCCGTCAACTCCATTGTCACGTTCTTCCAGTGTCACATCAAGTGTTTCTTTGGTTTTTTCAACCTTGACCACTTCAAAGTATTCAACCATTTCCTCGGGCAGCAGGCACTCGGCCAGTTCTATATACGGATTCTTTTCCATTGCAGTTCTTTTTACTTCTGCAAAGGTAAAAATTTCATCTCACATACACAGGTTTATTACCATGCGCCAAAACTTAACCTAACCAATCCCCACCCGTCCGAAATACAGAAATCGTGGATGCTCGTTGTCCCACATAAACAAACAATACTCTTTATTTTTATTGTGGAACACATTAAAACAAATGCATTATGCCGAAATGGATTAGCGTAGAGAAAGCAGCAGCGAAGTATGGATTCAATAAAGAAGTTATTTTGCTTTGGGCGGAAATGAAAAGATTTTCTGTGGGGTATGGTGAGCCTTCCCCTGTCATTGACGAAGGAAGTTTTCAGGAATTTCTGTGCCGGATGAAGAAAGGAATTACGTCCGAGTATGTCGACACATTGGAAGAGCTATGCATGCAGAAAACGAGGATTTGCGATTTGTATGTCGAAATCATTGGCGACCAAGATAAAGAACTTCTGCGGCAAAGAGAGAAAATAGCCAAGATAGACCAGATACAGGTGGCAATGAAAATGCAGAACGACCGGATAAGGGATTGTAAGAAAGTGTTTGCAGAATATGGAGACACTTTTCGGGACGGTTGGGCGGAAAAACTGCATAGAAGTCTGAAACGGTTATTGGCAAACAGGAAGTCTTGGAAATCTTAGGAGCCTTGGAAGCATTAGGAGTCTTGGAAGCATTAGGATGATTTGGATTGATTTTAGGGGGATTCGGAATGATTTAGAATAGTTGGGAACAAGATTGTAGTAATATATTTTATCTATTCGTTTTATTTTCTTAACTCCGAATGTTTCGTAACTGGCGGAAAACCATCTACTTTTATCCCCACGTTTGCAGCATTTGAGTATATGCTGCGTCTAATAAATAAAAAAACTAAATAATTCTAGTCATGAAACACAGACTGTTGCTACTATTACTATTCGTGTTTGCTACATTTGCGACGGGGTGGGCGCAAAAAGCTGTAGACCCTTCTTTTACAATCAAAGGCGTGCTTTTGGATTCGTTAAGCCAAGAGGGAGAACCGTATGCAACTATCAGGATTACAAAGAAAAATGCTCCCGACAAAGCTGTAAAAATGGCGGTGACCGGGGCGAGTGGTAAATTTCAGGAGAAACTGAATATACCTGCCGGAGATTATGTGATTAGCATTTCTTCGATTGGTAAAGCGCCGGTTGTGAGGGACTTTACTTTGAAGTCGTCTACGAAAGTCGTTGACTTCGGGACGTTGTATTCTTCGGAAGCCAATAATGAGCTGAAGGGAGTGGAAGTTGTCGCCCAGAAACCTTTGGTGAAGGTAGATGTGGATAAGATTGAATATAATATTGAAGATGACCCTGACTCCAAGTCGAACAGTATTCTGGAGATGCTGCGCAAAGTTCCTTTGGTGACGGTAGATGGGGAAGATAATGTGCAGGTGAACGGAAGCAGCAGTTTCAAGATACATGTGAACGGAAAGCCGAATAACATGATGAGCAATAATCCGAAAGAAGTACTGAAAAGTATGCCGGCAAATACTATTAAATATATTGAGGTGATTACCTCGCCGGGGGCGAAGTACGATGCGGAAGGCGTAGGCGGTATTCTGAATATCGTTACGGTGGGTAGCGGATTCGAGGGATATACGGCTACATTTCGGGGAAATGCCAGTAATAACGGAGTCGGGGCCGGTACTTATGCGATGGTGAAACAGGGTAAGATGACTGTTTCCGTCAATTATAATTATGATTATAATAATCGTCCGCGCAGCTACTCGGACAGTTACCGTGAGAATTACGAGCCGGGAACGAGGGACGAGAAGTTTCTCGAATCTCAAAGCAGTTCCAAGTCAAAAGGGAATTTTCAGTATGGCAATTTGGAAGCGAGCTATGAGATTGATACGTTGAGGCTGCTGACGGTGGCTTTCGGGATGTATGGCAGCAGTGATAAGAGCAACAATAACGGAAATACGGTAATGTATAGGACGGATCATGAGGACGTTGCTTATCGTTACCGGACGGATGGGCATAGTGAAAATTCGTGGTATTCCATAAATGGGAATATAGATTATCAGCGTACTTCCCGGAAGAATAAACAACGGATGCTTACCTTATCCTATAAGATAAATACGCAACCTCAAACTGATAATTCTAACAATGTTTATCTGGATATATTTCCCGACGAACAGAAAGACGAACTGGCTGAGCGATTGCGGTTGGAAAATTATCATTCGGACGGAAAGACGAATACGATGGAGCAGACTTTCCAGGTAGATTATACGACTCCGATAGGGAAATTGCATACCGTTGAGACGGGGGCGAAATATATTTTCCGCCGTAATAGCAGTGACAACGCGCTCTATGAGGCGGCAGGCGGGAGCGACGACTATGTGTACAATGAAAACCGAAGCAGTGAGTACCGTCATCTGAACCATATCTTGTCAGCCTATGTGGGATATACATTGAAGTATAAGGACTTCTCTTTCAAACCGGGAGTACGTTATGAACAGACCATACAACGGGTGAAATATATCGTAGGGCCGGGTGAGAATTTCCATACGAATTACAGCGATTTGGTTCCGTCCGTCTCTTTGGGGATGAAAATCGGCAAGACGCAGAATCTGCGTGCCGGTTATAATATGCGCATCTGGCGTCCGGGAATCTGGAGTCTGAATCCTTACTTTAATAATCAAGACCCGATGTCTATCAGTCAGGGAAATCCGGACTTGAAGAGTGAGAAAAGCCATGCTTTTGATATTGCGTACAGTAATTTCAGTGCCAAGTTCAATATAAACGTTTCGTTGCGCCATTCATTCGGCAATAACGGGATAGAGAGGGTAAGCCGGCTGATAAACAATGAGGACGGAGAAATCTTTGACAATAATCCGGAACACAGGGCGCCGGACGGGGCTATGTACAGCACTTATGATAATATCGGCAAGAATCGGGATACCGGATTGTCCCTTTATCTGAACTGGAACGCTTCTTCCAAAACACGTATTTACGTGAACGGGCGCGGAAGTTACAGGGATTTGAAGAGTGAGGCGCAAGGGTTGCACAATTATGGATGGAACGCTTCCTGCCACGGAGGTATCCAGCATACGCTTCCTTTGAAAATTCGTTTGAGCCTGAATGGAGGCGGGGGGACTCCGTATATCAGTTTACAGGGAAAAGGTTCCGGCTACCAGTATTACAGCATCGGAGTGAACCGTTCGTTCCTGAAGGACGACCGTCTCAGCCTGAACCTATATTGCAGCAATGTCTTTGAGAAGTACAGAACGTATAACAGCCATACGAAAGGCGACAATTTTATATCGAAGAGTAGCGGAAAGTATCCGAACCGTTATGTCGGGTTCAGTATCGGCTACCGGATTGGAGAGCTGAAAGCCAGCGTGAAGAAAGCTGCCCGCAGCATCAGTAATGATGATGTGAGAGGTGGTGAGGGCGGTGGAGGAAGTGCCGGTGGCGGAGGTGGTCAGTAAGACCACCACTGCTCAACTTAGCCAGAAGGATATGATGTGTCTTATGTCATATTTATCCAGTATGGCTAGGAATCTTTCATCTTCGAGACATTCTTTGTAAATATAGAACATTGCATCATACTTCACCCAACGCAGGTCGTAGTTGTATTTCAGGCCAAGTTCTATATTTCTGTAGAAGTCAAGTTTCTCATTCATGCGATATTTGATTTCTGCAAGAGTGATATATATTATATCCAGTTCCGAGTCGATTTCGAAGGCTTTGTTGACCGATTCCAGAGCTTTGTCGTATTTCTTATAGAAATTGTACATTGCTGCCTCTTCGTTATAATATATTGCATTATCCGGATGGGCTTTTATTAATTGGGCAATCGCTTCCATGTCTTTTTCTTCATTGTGATAGAGGACGTGCTCTATCTGTATCTTGAGAAATTGTGCAAGCTCATAACCTTCGTCATAAATCTTATTCAGGAGGGTTTCACTTTTCCGATAATTTCCTAACAGAAAGTTCAAGTAAACCTCTTTTAGTTGGATAGAGAACAGTTCAGGACCAAGGGTCTTAGTCGCTTTACTTGCAAATTCCAATGCTTTCTGAAGTTCGAAACGAGCATAATAATAGTTGCTTAGGAATGAATATCCATAAGAAAAATTGGGATATTTCTCAATCAGCAATTCTGCTTGTTCTATGAAACGGGTATCGTTTTCTTTATAGTAGCGTAATGCTTTGTCTACTTCTAACTGAAGCTGCTTGTATCCGTCAAAAGTGACAAGGTCTTCTTTTGAGAAATAATTCTTTACCAAAGAATCATACAAGGCCATATATTCTTTGACGGAAGAAGTTTTGGAGACTTCGTATATATAAGAAGTGTTGCAAAGCTCGTTCTCTTCCAGGCAGCGGTCCGAATGGATTACATTCGCACTTTCGAGGGTGATGCCATTCTGTGCTAGACATTCTTTGATGATATTTGTCTTTTGCTCTACAATGATATTATGTTTTACTTTTTCATCGGGACTGTCCGGTAGAGGGATACGGGTCAGGACAAAATGATAGGTCCTCTTGATTCCCAGCAGGTTGTTTTCCGGTGCCGAGAGCGAGTTCAGGACTTTACAGCAGCCTTTGATGTTTTCTTCGTTATTGGCAGCTAGAAAGACAACGTCGTCGGCAAGCAAGGACATCGTGATAGCGGACATTTCCGTGATTCCTGTTCTGGAGTCTATCAGTAAGAAGTCGGGAGCCAGTTCCTCTTCTATCTGTTTCTTCAGGTTCAGAAAGAAATCAATGCCGTAACTGTTTTCTGCGTAGAATAAGTTCCACCAATTGATGCGTGCGAGTTTTTTCCAGTAATCACTTGAGTCAACATTGCCTGCCGCACATAAATGGATGGTATTTATTGCGTTGGTTAAACGAATGTCAACCATATAATCTGATATATGACGGGGCTGTACATTTTCCACGGCATATGAATAAATATAATCCACCAATCCTTTGTCGATAGGCTGTTGAAGTTCTTTGGCATATTTGCTTTGCAACCCCGGAGCTTCCAAGTCAAAGTCGAGGATACACACTTTCTTTCCAAATTCAGCCAAGCGATTGGCTATGTTGACTAACGCCAATGTTCGTCCGACTCCTCCTTTGTATGAATAAAAAGTAAATGTTTTCATAACTCTTATATGATTAGCATGAGTGAAGCTCTTTCTTTGGCGATGCGAGTGGCTCTGGCTGATTCTTCCGTCTGTTGGAATGGAGCAGGAATTTGGCCGGAGGCACTAAGTTGAAAGTTCAATTCGCATTTTTTAGCGAGTGCCCGTATGATTTGTACGACTCGTTCAAATTTAACTTTACCATATTCTTGTTGTTCATAGCGTTGGATTTGTTGTTCCGGCACTCCTATTTTGTCTGCCAGTTCCTTTTGGGTGTATCCGGAAGCTATACGCAAGGCTATGATAGATTTAGGAAGGTTTTCGTTTGTGAAAGACAGGTATTGCCGGTTTCTTAGTTTCTCGAATTCTTCGATTTCCGAACTCAAGTCTTTCAAACGGCAGTAGTATGCTGCTTTTTGCATACGGTCGGTCAGTTCTTCTCCTTTTATCTGATACAAGGCATCCAGCAACTCTTCCATTTCCTGTTTGGCGCGTGTCAGTTGGCTTTCGTTCTTAATCATATCTTAGTTCAGATTTATTTTTATTATTCCCTTTTTCTTCCTCTTTGCTCCTTTTATTCCTTGAAAGAAATCCAGATAGGCTTGATATTCAAGCCTGCATAAAGGCTATAGAAGAATAGGCTCTCCTTTGAATTTTTGTTTTTGCGTTTCCCGCAGTTTATAATCGTCAGTGAGGAGCAGGCAAGGCTCTTGTCTTTTCAGTGTCTTAAGAGATTGTGCACTTCCTTTGAAGCAGGCATCCCAGTCGTCGGGTTCCAGTTTGTCGGTGACGAAGCTACCGTCGATATAGATAGCTTCGCAACCGCAAATCTTTAGTATATTTATAACTTGAAGTAAACCTTCCAGCAGTTCTTTACGTTTGGGGCTGAATCCGAAGGTTATTTCAAATTCTTCCCAACTGAGCGTGTGAATTCCTTCAGGCAAATATCCTTCTTTATTAAATTCCATAATCACACATCATTTCTGTTGTGCAAATATAGAAAAAAATACCAGGATATTGAAGGATGGATAGTTTTATTTCTGTCTCACATCTATTTCTGTCTCACATCCTGTTTGTTGGTATTAAAACCCAGCTTCGTCAGTCCTGCCTGTACATCGGGATGGCTCATGAAGAGATTCCATAACAAGCCTGTACGGTAGTTCTCAATCATGACGGCGATAGGGCCCTGGTCGATGGCGAGGTAGCGTTGCGGATACCAGTTGTCCGTCTCGCTGAAAGCGTCGTAGAATCCGAAGGGACCGAATACTTTGTCGCCCATATTATAGAGGTGGCGCATCACCTGCATGGAATATTCCGGTGTATAGACGATGGATGAGAGGGCGGCGGTAGGAGAGATGACTCCCTTGTCGTCCTGCTCGTTGGGTGAGTGGGCGGCATATCCGTCTACGGAGTAACTGGCGGTCAGTCCCCAGCAATCGGGGCCGAAACCTTTATAATGTTTGGGGTTGCGGATGCAATAGGCACGGTTGACTAATGTCAGGTTGCGCATTTCGTGGAAGTAGCTGGGGCAGTATTCGTCTTTCAGCCCGACGGGGTCGAGTCCGAGGAACGAATATTGTGCCCAGAAAAGCGGGCCGGCTTCTGTTCCCTGGTAGCGGAGATGAAGTTTGATTCCTTCTACTTTATGTGGAGAGACGATGGCGCCGTTCTGTGCCCATCCGTCATGATAGACGGCGGCAGGTACTCCGTGCGTTGGCGAAGCGGCGGCAAGGATATACATAATCATGCATTCGTTGTAACCGTGTACGGGGAAATTCATTTCCCAGCCGTAAGTGGGGCTCCAATGCCAGTAGAGGACGTTTTGCCCGCCTTTCCGGTACCAGTTCCAGTCGACGTCACGCCAGATTTGGTCGATGCGTTGGGCGAGTGCTTTTTCTTTCTCGTTGCCGTCTGCGTAATATTGGTGTACGGCAAGAAGTCCTTGGATAAGGAAGGCGGTTTCTACGAGGTCACCGCCGTTGTCTTTCTGTCCGAAAGGTTTCACTTTTCCGGTATCGCCATACCACCAGTGCGGATAAGCCCCGTGAAAGCGGTCGGCTTTTTCGAGGAAGGAGACGATGCGTTCCATGCGTGCCAGTCCTTCTTCACGGGTGACGTAGCCGCGGTCTATTCCGGCAAGGATAGCCATGATGCCGAAGCCGCTGCCACCGGAAGTGACTACGTTGGCATCGTCCTGCGGGTATACACCATCTACATGATAGCGTTCGGGAGCAAGACCGCTGTTCGGTTCCGCGCCTTCCCAGAAATAGAGGAAGGTACGTCGTTGGACGGTATCCATCAAGGCATCGTCCGACAGTGAATCGGTGACGGCGGAAAGGTTGTCGCTTTTGCTTTTCCCTTTACAGTTTTGGAAAGTCAGGGCAACGGCGGACAAGAACAGCAGCATGAGAGGGAGTGCGCTCATTGTTGCGAGTCTTTTATATTTATCGTTCATAATCAGGGTAATAGTTTATTAAATTAGGCACGGATTACCGTGCCTACAAGTTTAGTTTAACGTGAATTTAGCGGTTTTCACATCCCGGCTATTCGTGCCAATCATCACTTCAAAGTCGCCCGGTTCAGCTACCAGTTGCAGGTCATAGTTGTAATACCTCAACATCTCCGGTGCAATCTTGAAGCGGACAATTTTCATTTCTCCCGGTTGCAGGAATATCTTCTGAAAACCTTTCAGCTCTTTCACGGGACGGGTGCTGCTGCCTACTACGTCACGGATATAGAGTTGCACGACTTCCGAGCCGGGCCATGTGCCGGTATTGGTAACTTCCACTGCTGCGGTCAGTGAACCGTTCATATCCATGCTGGAATGGCTCAGGTCAATATCACTGTAAGAGAAAGTGGTGTAAGAAAGTCCGTATCCGAACGGATAAAGCGGGTCATTGTCCACATCCAGGTAGTTACTGCGGAACTTCTCGAACCATTTGCCCTGTCCCAACGGGCGTCCGGTATTCTTGTGCGCATAGTAAAGAGGTATCTGACCGACGTTCTTCGGGAAAGTCATGGTCAGCTTGCCGCCCGGGTTGACGTAGCCGAAGAGGGCATCGCCGATAGCATAAGCAGCTTCGCTACCACCGAACCATACATTCAGGATGGCAGGTACGTGCTCCTGTTCCCAGTTCAGCGTGAGCGGCCGGCCGGTGAATAGTACAAGTACTACCGGTTTGCCTGTCTTTAATAATTCTTTCAGCAGGTTCTGTTGCACGTCGGGGATATTCAAATCCGTACGGCTGCTGCTTTCACCGCTCATTTCCGAAGATTCGCCGAGGGCTGCGATGATAATATCCGACCGGCGGGCTACGTTCAAGGCTTCGTCCAGCAACTGCTGGTCTGTGCGGTTGTCACGGTTCAGTGAACGGCCGAACATCGTTGCACGTTCTTCGTAGGCGGCATCGCTAATCAGGTTGCTTCCTTTGGCATACATGATATTCGCTTTTCCGGCGGTCATCTCTTTCAGTCCTTCTACCAATGAAGGACAACGGTCGAGCACGGCAGCTACGCTCCATGTACCCGGCATATTGCTGCGGCTGTCGGCCAGCGGGCCGATAACGGCGATATTCCCTTTGGGGTTGAATGGCAATAACGGATTCCCGTTCGGGTTTCCGTCGGGGCTGTCGTTCTTTAAGAGGACGAAACTTTCGGCAGCTATTCTGCGGGCTGCGTCACGGTGCGCTTTCGTAAAGATGTCGCGTGCCGGACGTTTCGGGTCGCAATATTTATAAGGATTGTCAAACAGACCGAGTTTGTATTTGGCTTCCAGGATGAGGCGGCAGGCGGTATTCAATGTTTCCATAGATACTTTGCCTTCCTCGACGGATTTCTTCAATGTTCCTACGAAACCTTCGCTGACCATGTCCATATCCACTCCGGCATTGATGGCACGGGCGGATACGGTCTGAAGGTCGCCGATACCGTGGTCTATCATTTCGGAAATTCCGGTATAGTCGGTTACAACGAAGCCGTTGAATCCCCATTGTCCGCGAAGGATGTCCGTCATCAGCCATTTGTTGGCGGTGGCAGGTATTCCGTCCACCTCGTTGAACGATGCCATTACGCTGCCTACACCGGCTTCGACGGCTGCTTCATAAGGCAGCATATAGTCATTGAACATCCGTTGGCGGCTCATATCCACGGTGTTATAGTCACGTCCTGCTTCACCTGCACCGTACAGGGCAAAGTGTTTCACGCACGCCATGATTTCGTCATTGCGTTGCATGTTCTTTCCCTGATAGCCGCGTACCATTGCTTCGGCAATCATGGCGCCGAGGAACGGGTCTTCGCCGTTCCCTTCGGATACACGTCCCCAGCGAGGGTCGCGCGAGATGTCCACCATCGGGCTGAATGTCCAGGAAATTCCGTCGGCGCTGGCTTCTACGGCTGCAATGCGGGCAGACTCTTCGATGGCTGCCATATCCCAGGTACAAGACAAACCGAGCGGGATAGGGAACATTGTCTCATATCCGTGGATAACGTCCATGCCAAACAATAGCGGAATGCCCAGACGGGATTGTTCCACTGCCTGTTTCTGTACTTCGCGTATTTTTTCCACTCCTTTCAGGTTGAACAGTCCGCCTACTTCGCCCTTTTTGATTTTAGCGGCAATATCGCTGCTCTTGGCTTGTCCGGTGGTGATTTCTCCGGTGACGGGAAGGTTTAATTGACCTATCTTTTCTTCCAGCGTCATCTTCTTCATCAATACGTCGATGAAACGGTTCATATCCTGCGGCGACTTTTGTGCCGTGGCAGTCAGGAATCCGGTAGCGAGAAGAAGAAGTGACAATATTGTTTTTTTACTTATCATATCGTTCTATTATATTATTGTTTCATGTTATATTAATAATCCGGGTTTTGTACCAGCACTCCTTTGGACTTGTCTATCTCAGTCTGAGGTAATGGAAGTAAGGCATTCTTGTCCTGATAGTTGACTTTTCCGGCTGCATGTAACACTTCTTTGGCGATGCCCCAACGAACCAGGTCGTAGAAACGGTCAAATTCCATGCCCAGTTCCACGCGGCGTTCGTGACGGATGGCTTCACGCAGTTCTCCCTGGTCGGTAGTCGTTACTTTTGGCAATATGTTGGTATTCGTGCCCCTGGCACGTGCGCGTACCTGTTCGAGATAGTCGATGGCCTCGCCGGGGATGCCTTTTTCATTGGCGGATTCGGCTCCCATCAACAATACGTCTGCATAACGGATCAGACGGATATTTACCCAGAAACCTTTGTTGGTATATTCTTTACGCAAAGCCGGGTCGGTATAAGCCTTCTTGTTGAAGTAAGCGCCCGTTGCCGGAGAAACCGGGGATTCGCCGTAAGGCTCGTTGGTATTCTCGGGAGTAATCGGGTCGTCGTCCGAATGACGGAAGTAGAGCAGGGTGGCGTTTTTACGCGGGTCGCCCTGTTCGTAGGCTTCCGCCATATATTCTGTTGCCATGTGCCATCCCCATCCCAAGTCCCATTGACCTGCTCCGCGCACACCTTGTACTTCGCAGAATTGGCTGCCGATAATATCACTTTGAGGAAGGGCGGCGGTGGCGGTACATTGCAGTTCGAAGATGGAGCCGCCGTTGTTTTCGCCTTCGTCCGTAAATATCTCATTGTACGGGGTTCTCAGATTGTAAAGCCCTTTTTTAATGACATCGGTAGAGGCTGTGTACATATTGTTCCAGTCGTTGCGCATCATATAGGTACGGGCGTGCAGGGAACGTGCGGCTCCCCAGGTCAGGCGTCCGAGGTATTCGGTGCTCCACGTTTCCGGCAGTGATTCCTCAGCGGTTTTCAGGTCGTTGTCAATCTGCTCGTAGATTTTATCGGCGGTTGTTTTCGGAATATTGGCTTCCGAAGCGTCGTTGATTTTGTACGTCACGAGAGGCACTTCGCCGAAAGCCCTTACCAGATTGAAGTAGCAGTAAGCACGGAAGAAAGAGGCCTCGCCTTTGTTGATAATATCTTCAGCTTCCGTTTGTCCGGCAGTCTCTTTATCTGCAATGGATTTGAGAATGTCATTGCACTGGTAGATGATGGCATAATTCTGTCCCCAGTAGGCGCCCAGCAGGCCATTGTTCGCAGTATATATGAAATCATCGTACATTTCCGCTACGTCGGAACCGTCGCTGGCTATACTTCCTTTCTCCGAATCTTCGGAACGGAAGCAGTGGATGGCGAATGCGGGAGGCCCGGCAGTAATGTTATAATTACGCATCATTGTGTAAACATTGTAAATCTTACCGTTGACGAGTGCGTTGGGATTGTCGTCTTCGGTGAACTGTCCTTGCGGACTGCGGTCGAGAAAGTCGCTGCAACTGCCCAGAAACAGTGTGGTAGCGGCAATAAGGGCTGAAAATATATATTTATCCAGTTTCATATGATTATAGTTTTAGAATGTTAAGTTGATTCCGAATGTATAAACTGCCGGTACAGGGTAACTGCCGTTGTCTACTCCGAATGCGGTGGCGGTGCCGCCCAGTTCGGGGGTATATCCGGTGTTATGCTTCCACGTTTTCA
This sequence comes from Bacteroides sp. f07, assembly GCF_042854785.1. Taxonomy (NCBI): domain Bacteria; kingdom Pseudomonadati; phylum Bacteroidota; class Bacteroidia; order Bacteroidales; family Bacteroidaceae; genus Bacteroides; species Bacteroides sp. f07. The sequence goes on from NZ_BAABXI010000002.1 coordinate 575,466, forward strand.
GGTTCTGTATGTTGACATATACTTTGAGAGCTTGCAGGCGGATTTTTGCGAGCAGGCTTTTGTCAAATGCATAAGCCAGTTGTACATTACGGATGCGGAAGAAACGACCGCTTTCAATGTAATAATCCGAATTCAGCATATTGATGGAATGTTTGGAGTTCAGCAATGGCTGGCTGTTGGAGGTTCCTTCACCGTGCCAGCGTCCCAGACGTTGTTCCATGTAGTTGAACTGGGCAAAGTTGTAGTTGTCCCATGTGCGGAAAATCTGGTTTCCGCCTTGTCCCATCATGTCGATGTCCAGCGACCAGTTGCGGTAGTTCACTCCGAGAGAGAAACCATAAGTTACTTTCGGGGTAGGATTACCTATCATCGTACGGTCTTCCGGGGTAATCTTGCCGTCACCGTTGACATCTGCAAATTTCAAATCGCCGGGGGTGACTGTGGCAAGCGTATTCTCAGGGGATGAGTTGATGTCGGCCTGTGACTGGTAAACTCCCGCCACTTTGTATCCGTAGAAATAGCCGATAGGATAACCTGCCATCGTATAACTCTGCTGCTTGTCTCCGGCAATGATGGAATATCCTTCCTGCACGAGGCTCTTTACTTCGTTCTTGATAGTGGTCAGGTTGGCACTGACGGTATATCCCCATTCGCCTATCTGGTCACGCCAGGTTACTGCCATTTCCACACCTTTATTCTGAATCTGTCCAAGGTTGCCGATGCCCGGAACTGTTCCGGAGATGCCGGGAACTTCTGCCAGCAGGTCTTTGGTGTTCTTCTTGTAATAAACACCCTCGAAATGCAGACGGTTGCGGAGCAGGTTCGTCTCAAATCCGGCTTCCCAGGCTTCTACCTTTTCCCAGCGGAGATTCGGGTTGGGTAGATATGCCAGTTGGTATCCCGGGTAGATGATGGAAGGCTTGCCGAATACGGCAGAGTAAGCGTTGCTCAACAGCGGTTCGGCAGGGTAGGCCTTGTCCAGGTTCTGGTTTCCCAGCGTACCGTAAGATGCTTTAATCTTCAGCATATCCAGCCACTTGATATCTTTCATGAATTCTTCTTCGCTCATCAGCCAGCCGCCGCCCAGTGAGAAGAAGTTCTGCCATTCGTTGCCCGTGTAGGAGAACGCTGAAGAACCGTCCCGGCGGAACGACCCGTTGAACAGGTATTTGCCTTTGTAATTGTAAATGACACGTGCGAGCATGGATAAAGTGCTACGTTCCCATTGTGTACTTCCGTTGGTGGCAGTGGCGGCATCTCCGATGCTGACAAACCACTTGTCGGGGTTGTCCGGAATCATCAGTCCGACTCCCTGTTTGCGTGCTCCGTCCAGCCGGCTCAGTGAGTTGTAATAGGTAGTGAAGCCTGCGGTGGCCGTCAGGTTATGGTTGCCGTTGTCAAAACTGTTGGTATATGTCAGCACATAGTCGCTTTGTACTTTCGTCTCATTTTCCTTGAATTGGCTGACTTCTGTTTTTCCTGTTCCCAAAGTGGCGATGTCACCATTGACAGTAGGGTCGTACACTTTGACAATAGGAGTGTAGGTACGTCCGTTGTTGGATGCGTAGTCCATGGAGAAGGTAGCTCTGAAATTGAAATGTTTCAGGAAGTCCACTTCGCCGTAGATATTTCCCGAAGCACGGTAATTCTCGGCTTTGGTAGTGTTCGCCTTCAATTCGACGTCTACCATCGGGTTGTTGATTTGTGCCTTCTGGAACTCGGGCAGGGCAGTGTACAATCCATATTCATTGTTGTAAACCGGAGCGATAGGAGTGGCACGGAGCGCATTCAAGACCTGTTTGGAATCAGCGGGAAGCATACGTGCTCCGTTGAACTGGAAGCCGACTTTCAGGAAGTCTGTGATTTTATAATCATTGCTGGCATTGATGGTTACCTTGCTGAATTTCTCATGCTCGATGTTGCCTTGTTCGTAGGAGTAACCTACACCCAGGTAGAAACTGTGTTTGGGTGAAGCACCGGTGATACTGATATTGTTGTTGGTGATAAAAGCGTTTTGGAAAATCTCGTCCTGCCAGTTGGTATTTGCGTCCCATCCGGTATAATCGAACGGATCATCTCCTTGGTTGGCAAGCTGCTCGCTATACAGTTCCTTGAATTGTGAACCGTTCACCATTTTTACTTTATCCACTACTTTCTTGAAACCGAAGGACGTGTTTATATTGACCAATGTCTGCCCTTCTTTCGCTTTCTTAGTGGTGATGATGATAACACCGTTCGCACCACGTACACCGAAGATGGCGAGGGATGACGGGTCTTTCAGAATCTCCATAGATTCGATGTCCTCAGGGTTGAGGAAGTTGATGTTATCGTTGAACAGTCCGTCAACGATGTAGAGGGGTTTGTATCCGTTGATGGAGTTTGTCCCGCGGATACGGATTTCCGGGTCGGCACCGGCACGTCCTGAGTTTACGATTTGTACACCTGCCACCTTACCTTGCAGGGAAGAAAGCGGGTTCATCGCCGGTTTGTTGGCCAGTTCTTCTCCTTTGATGTTGGTGATGGAACCTGTCAAGTCTCTTTTCTTAGCGCTACCATATCCGATAACGACTGTTTCGGCCAGTACTTGCGAGTCTTCTTTCAAGGTGACGTTGATAACGTTCTGTGTCCCTACCTTGATGCTCTGCGTGGTCATACCTACGTATGAGAATACCAGTATGTCGTCCGGAGTGACAGAGATTGAGTACTTACCGTCCATATCTGTGATAGTTCCGGTGGAAGTTCCTTGTACGAGTACCGATGCGCCGATTAACGGCTCATTGGCGGCATCTGTCACTGTTCCTGTCACTGTCTTTGTCTGTGCAAAGGCAGATGCGGAAGCCAGTAGCAGGCAAGCGAGCGCAATGACGCCCTTTAGCTTGATGGTTTTTGTCTGAAGATGTTGTAAAAATCTAGTCCTCATTGCATTAAATTTTTCCATTTGTTACTATTTAGGTTGAAGTCTTTTTTTCTGCCGTCTGCGCCGGCGAAAGTAACAAAGGAAACAAACTAGACTCCAAAAAGATTTTGGAAAAAGAAAGAATGCTCGATTTTAACATTGGGGACTTGTTTTTTTGTGGTACGATGTTTATGATAAGATGCTTGTAGTAAGATAATTTTAAGGATAATATTGGGGGGATTGTATTTTATTTGTTAAATTGCGAATCCTATCTATAAATCATATGCTATGAGGTTTTGTTTTATAATGATTTGGATTTGTCTTGTTGCTATTTCATTATTTACATCTTCTTGTCGGAAGGATAGTAACCCTGAATCATTTCTTTTGAAATGTGCCGATTCGCTTATGCAAACATCTCCGGATAGTGCTCTGCCAATGCTTAAGTCTATAAATTATCCCGGAAAACTCTTGAGAAAAGAAAGAGCAGATTATGCAATCTTATATTCACGTGTACAGAATGAATTACAAATACGGCAGACGAGTGATTCATTAATCCGTGAAGCTGTGAATTATTATGCGGGAGGACGAAATAAGGAGAGAGAAATGCAAGCGTATTATTATTGGGGATGCGCTAATAAGGATATGCGTAAAATGAAAGCTGCGGTGAATGCTTTTCTGAAAGCTGTAAAGGTGATGCCGGAAAAGTGTGGTGGTTTATATTTGGGAGCAATCTATGTAAAACTGGCTGCTTGTTATGAAGATCAGGATATGTATGCAGATGCACTAGATATGTATTGGAAAGCTTGTAAAGTATATCGTGAGCAGCATAATGAAATGGAACTTTGTTATGGTTATCGTGGAATGGCAGTCATACATCATTTTCAGAATCAGTTGGACAGTTCTCTCTTGTATTATCAAAAGGCTTTATCTATTGCCGAAAAATATGATGATAAGCGCTGGCGTTATGTAGTATTAAGCGATTTGGCGCATATCTATGAAAAGAAGAAAGATTTTCAGAAAGCATCTTTGTGCGTTTCATTATCTATTGCTGTTGCTCCTTCAAAGGATAGGCTTTGGGCAGGGTATTTTCTGAAAGGACGAATCTTGAAGCATATGAACCAGGTGGATTCTGCCCGTTACTATTTTAATATCGCTAAGACATCTCCTTATATATATAGTCGTGCAGGTAGTTGCTATGAGCTTTATGATTTGGAAAGACAACAGGGGAACTTTTCGGCAGCAATGGCTGCTGTTGATTCTTTTCTTATTTTGTCCGATTCTATACAAGAAACGACTAATGCATTAGAAATTGAGAAAATGGTGGGTAGATATGAGGCAAAATTGATGCAACAACAATTATTTCTGAATAATAGAATTAAACTACTGTCTCTGGGTGGTCTATGCGTCTTGATTATCCTTGTGTTTCTATTGAAGGACAGGATAAGTAAAAATAAAATAATAAAATTGCAGAAACAACTGAATGGATTGAAAGCCGGTATTTTACAAAATACATCTTTTGATGAGGATACTAATGCAGCTTTGGAGCCTATAAAACCCGAAAATGAGGACTTTGAGACATATTTTAAGATGAAATTATATTTGTGCCTTAAATTGTACAAAGAAAGTGATGTTTATAGAAAAATTCATGTGATTGAAAATGATGAGCTACGTCATAAGATTCATTTAAATGCTGCTGAACGTCAAAATATCTGTGAATCTCTTTATGAGAACTTCTGTGATTTGATGGCTGACTTGAAATCACAGTGTACCAGCCTGACAAAACAAGATATTCTTTATTGCATATTCTTGATGATAAACTGTCCGAAATATGTGATACTACTCTGTACTGGTATTTCTGAGGGAGCTTTTAAAACCCGGAAGAGTAGGATTAAAGAAAAATTAGGTGATAAGCTTTTTGAACTTCTTATTAATAAGGACCGCTGATAAATAAGCATTGCATTTCTATCTTCCAATCATGTAACTATCTCTATATCTTGTTTTGTAACTAAAATTGTAACCTCTTTTGCTTGGATATTAGAGGAAAAGTGACTTCATTTGTTTCAATTAATGGCTTTAAATATACTCGTTCCGGAACTATGGTAACACTTCATTGGGAAGTTATTCTGAAGAATTCAATAAGATTGAGTATCTATGAGAGGTGATACGAATCTTAGTTTGAATATATATGAAAAGTTTTTAGGGTTGGAAAAGTCTTTTCATGAATTGTTTGAATTACTAAAAAAGAGAATACCATGAAAACCAAAGTATTTATTTCTGCTATTTTAGGTGCATTCCTTTTGATTAATTGTCATGAATCAGAGGATTTGAATACCGTAAACAAAGGTCTGAAAAAGTCTGTTACTATAGAAAATATAGGTGATATTCATAATGAATTATTGGCAGCTTATTTCGCATCTCAAACTAGAGGGACTACTGTGCCCGCTAATGATATATCAACTTATTATGATGCATTTAAAGAGGAATTGTTTACGAGTGGAAAATATGAAATTAGTGGGCAACAGGTAGCATTGTGTGAAACCTCTATTAGTGATTTTGAAGATGTAATGTCTTTGGAAATTGATAGTGCATTTTATGAGAATTCCTTAGATTTGGTTCTTGATAGAATTAAAAATAATAATGGAATATGCGACGAGGTTAAACACATTCTTTATGAGATTACTGATGAGAACTGTACTCTTTCTTCTTATGAATTAAGTTTATTAGCAGAAAAATATAAGAGTTATGTAGGTGGGGAGTATTTAGTTGTGTATAGTAATATTTTTAAATCTTCTTCAGACTACTGGCAGCCTGTGACAACAAGGAATTCTGATAATAGAAAGGTTATAGCGGCTGATTGCCTTGGCGGTTTGTTGGGTTTAACATGTTGTGGTGCGATGAGCGTAATTTGGGGAGCAGCTTTCTCTTATTCCTTGGATAAATGCTTAGATCCCAGCACAGTGACTGTAGATACATCAGATAGTACCTCATCAGAAGCCGATGATAGTACAGAAGAGACTTCTACTGCTGTTTATAATGGAGATGATGAAACGTTAAATATATAGTGTTATGAAATATGTAAAAGATAATTTGGCTGATATAATCATTCTCATTCTACTGGTTATTTGGGGAATATATGACTTGTTTATGTGGCAATCTGTATGTGATGATTTAATATCTATTGCTGTTGGTTTTAGTTTGGCTTGTTTGTTCCCTTGGTGCTGTAAGAGAACAGATGAACGATTTTTAGAAGTTAGGAAAAAAGCTTTGCAGTATTCTTCTACGTTTATTATTTCTCTATTTTGTGCATTAAAAATTGTAGAGGTCTTACGTGAGCATTCCATTGAAGTTAATGCTATAAAAGTGATTTTTGTGGGTGTTGTTTTACAAAGTGCGTACTTTTTGATAATGAAACAAAGAATTGATAGATAGTTCTATATATTGATATGCTTTAAGTGGAAAACTTTAGGATTGAAAATGATCCTGAAGTTTTTTCATATAAATAAAGGAACGATTAAAACATCTCTTTTGCAGCCTCCATGCAGTGAATGACGTCTTCTTTGCTTCCGCTGAAAGGACCGGATTTCTCAATTTTCAATGTGGACATAGCTGCCGCAAAGCGTCCCGCCTTTTCGATACTTGCACCTGATACCCGTTGGTACAAGTAGCCGATGGTATAAGTGTCTCCGCATCCTGTCGCGTCTACTACTTTTTCGGGTTGGTAAGCCGGGATACGGTAAAAGTCGGTTCCGTCGAAAATAAGGGAACCCATGCTTCCAAGTGTGACCAGCACTTCTTTTACTCCCCATTCGTATAATCGGCGGGCGGCTTCGTGTGGGTCGGCAAGACCTGTCAGTACTTCCATCTCGTGTTCGTTGACTTTGAGGAAGTGGATATATTGAAGTGCTTCCCGTTTATCTGTCCAGTCTACCGGATACACGTGCGTGTCACGTACTTCGCGAAGGTAACCTTGTGAGTCCACCGCAATCAGTCCTTTTCGGGAAAGTTCTTTGATTACCTCCAATGAGAAATCATCTGCCAACAGGGAGCCGAGATGGTAAATCTCTGCGTCTATCTCTTTAAGTTGGGAAGCGGTGAACGGGTCTGCTTTTGCCAATACACGTTGGGTACGGTCGTCTGGATTATCTCCATAGATATTTTCAAAATATACCGAATACTTGCTGGGCAATGCGGTAACATTAATGCCTGTTTTGCGTAGTTGTTCTACTACGTTCATTTCGGTAGCACCGACTGCTGTCACCAATGCGTAGTCAATATCATTGAAACAACGGATGGCGTGCGAACAATAAAAGGCAGTCCCGCCCGGCATATAGACCGTGTTTTGTGGAGTAACCACTTTGTCCAGTGTGATGTGACCGATACAGCAAAGTTGATGTTTATTCATATCCAATCAATTAAAAAGCCTTCAAGAGAGTATCTTGAAGGCTTCTAGTTTTATTTCTGTGCGGATGATAGGACTCGAACCTACACGCCTCACGGCACCAGATCCTAAGTCTGGCGCGGCTACCAATTACGCCACATCCGCATATGTAGCTTTTTTGTTTAGCGGTGCAAAGATAGGAAGATTTTCTGATTTGACAAATAATTCGGTGATAAAGTTATTCACTTAATATCTCGAATGCCTTTTCAATCAGGGTATCTTTCTTTTTAAGCTGGTCTGCTTCAGACATATTGATGGCAATATCCGGTGCGATACCTTCCTCCAGCGGTTGTCCGTTTTTGTCGAAATGCGGGCTGGCAGAGAAGCGGATGCTCCATCCGTTCGGCAATTCCGATGAGAAAGGAAGTCCCGAACCTCCACCGGTCCAGTCACCGACCTGGATAATTTCTGTATCTTCTATGCTGCGCATCGCATTGACAAAATCGTTTGTCGCACTGTAGCAACGGCGATTGGTTAATATGACGACCTTCTTCTGCCAGCGGATACTGCTGGATGGTTCCAGATAAATCGGTTCCTTCTTAGAGAAGTCATTATGTCCCGGTCCGGTTTTATGCTGGATGTATCCGGTTAGCGTTTTTTTATTGGTAAATCGGGCGGCAATGCGGGTAGAGTTCGTCAGATTTCCACCACCGTTGTCGCGTACATCAATGATTAATCCGTTGCAAGGTGCCAGATAGAGGAGAACCTCGTCCAAGTTGCCGTTTCCGACTCCGGCGCTGAAACTTTCATAACGGATATATCCTATATTATTATCGAAAATCTTGTATTTCAGTCCGGAAGCCGTGTAATAACCACTGCTGGCACTACCCAGATAAGTTTGATAGAGAATATCTTCCCGGTAGTTCCAGTCGTATCCCTGATACCAGTCATCGTAGAAAGAAGTGCGTTTGGCAGAAGAAAGATTGACATGCCCGTCTTTCAGGATATACAGCATCTGGCTTAGAATATCGAACAGGTCATCGTTGGACATGGTCGGTATGATTAGCTTCCTGTATTCTTCGTGAACGCCATCCCAGTCAATTCCTTTTGCTTCCAAAAAACAATACTGTTCGTCAATGATCTTCCATAGTTGCTCGAAGTTGCCCATGGGATCATTGGCGTACTCATCCTCCCTAATGCAACCGGTCAGTACTGGTAAGCAGCAGATTAGCAAAAGTAGTTGTATAATCTTATTTTTCATTCTTGTTATTTCTCACGCTTTGAAATTTCAACATTAAATTTTAGTTCTCTTAGTAAGCTCTTACCGATGATGGCAAAGAACCTGTTCCTTTTTTATTTCGGATACGGTATAGGTCTTTCACAAATCCTACCATGAATACATGGGAGTAGGTATGTGTTTTGATATTATTTACTTTGTATTGCTGCAAATCGGCCAGATAACTGAAGCGCATTTTTGTATATCCTATCGGAAGGTCAACGGAAAGCATCTGCCGGAGTGAAGGCTGGTTGTGTAGGGAAGTGAATTTAATCACTCCACTAGAGTTGCCCAAGGAGAATATCTCATAATAGGATTGTCCGTAGTGCGGTGAGAAAAGCACTCCCATTACAGGCAAGTTGACCTGATAGCGTAACACCATCGGATAACGCTTGATTTTCAGATGCCAGATTGCCATTCCCGAAGCGTCCAGATTTACGTAAGCTCTAGCGGAAGCGGGGTTGTTGGTGTTCCGGAGATTGTAGACAAAGCCACCGTTGGCATCTATCAATCCACCTGCCAGTAATTTGAAATTCTCTGTCAGCCGGAACTGGTAATGAAGACCGTAATTCCAGTTGACCAAACCGGAGAATGTATTATTGTTGTCGGCACGGTTGTGCGTATAACCGATATCTGCCTGAAAGAAATTCTGTACGGAAACATTTCCATCAAACAGTTTGGTCATCCGAATCGTCTCACGGGAAACACGGAAGTCGATTCCTTTATATTCCTGTGGCGAAAGATAGGTGTCAAACACATTAGTAAATCCGACACCGTACATGGTAGCACGTGTTACATAGCGATGAGCCTGCAGACTGTCGGTCTGAGCTTGTAATTTTGTGCAGAGGGCGAACAGGATGCATCCTGCCAGCCCCCAGTATATTAGTTTTTTCTTCATCAGAATAATTTCATCTGCCCGGTGATTTCATCAATGATATCCCCTTCGCTTTTGTCGCTGTCCGGATCCAAGTTCTCCGGCTCTTCTTCCGGTTCTTCCTGCGGTTGCTGTTCGGGCTCGGGGAAACGGGTAGGTTCAAGTTCGTTAATCGTCTCTACCGTGTAGGTAGTGAGGCGTTTTCCTTTAGCCTTGAATCCTTTGACAGCAATAAACTCTTCTGCATCAATTTCCAACGAGTCACGGAAACTGTCGTGTCCGCCAAATACAACTTCCAGGCGGGGGTAGTATTCATCGGTCAGCAAGATGAGGCGGTTATTTTTGTTTTCACCCAGATAGTTCTGTTTGCGGCTGGAACCTTCAAAACAGAAACGTTTCAGGTACGGATAATTCTGCTGGTCGGCATCATAAAGCGCGGCGGTCCATACCTTGTTGGGGTCGAACTTCTCAACGATGCTTACATTATCTTCGTAGTGATTGCTCAAGTCGAAGTTGCTGGTGTAGAAGTCACCGTTGTTCAGAACAACCAGTATGGTGTCTTCACTCTGGAACTCACCCAGATATTCACCTCGGGCATCATAGTTGAGGCGGAGGATGTCGCGGTCAAACCATACTTTACGTCCTCCGAGCGTAGAACCGCCTTTCTGTTTCAGGGCGATTTTGTGTATCGGCAAACGGGTGAGGATGATACCGCGTGCTTGTCGGCCTTTAATGCCCACTTCGCTGAAATCTTGTTCGAAGATGATGCGGCGTACACGCGGATTAGGTTTCAACGTAACCTTGATGATTTCAGCTTCTCCGTTCGGATTGGCGCTGAAATAAGTGATACGTGAATCGGGTGTGCCCTGTGTGATGTCATACTCACGGTCGCGGACTACGGAAGTTACGGCGAAACGTTTGACATAAGTCGTTCCCTCTTTTCCGTCACGGTATGCCACGTTGTAAATTGTACGTTTGTCGTTCTTCTTGAATACGTTGACGTAAAGAACGTTCTTGCCCACAAACTTCTTGTCGGCAACAGGCGTGACAAGGTATTTGCCGTCACGGAAGAAAATGATGACATCGTCAATATCCGAACAGCAAGCCACAAATTCGTCTTTCTTCAAGGCAGTTCCGATAAATCCTTCTTCGCGGTTGATATAGAGCTTTTCGTTCGCTTCCACTACTTTGGCGGCCTCGATAGTGTCGAAGTTGCGCAGTTCCGTGCGGCGCGGGAAGTTCTTGCCGTATTTATTCTTCAACATCTGATACCAGTTGACGGTATAGTCTACAATATGTGCCAGATGGTCGTCAATTTCGGCGATGTCTTCTTTCATTCTGGCTATGAGTTCGTCCGCTTTGTCTGAGTTGAATTTCAGGATACGTCCCATCTTGATTTCCATCAGTTTGAGAATATCCTCTTTGGTCACTTCACGGACAAATTGCGGATAATAAGGAGTCAGGCGGTTGTCGATATGTGTGCAGGCGGCATCCATGTCTTTGGATTGTTCGAACTCCTTGTCCTTATAAATGCGCTCTTCGATAAATATCTTTTCGAGAGAAGAGAAGTGTAAGGCTTCCAGTATTTCGCCCTTCTTGATTTCCAGCTCCTGTTTCAGCAGGTCGAGTGTGTTGTCTGCAGATTTCTTCAGAACCTTGCTGACGGTGAGGAAATGGGGTTTGCTGTCGTCGATTACGCAGCAGTTGGGCGAGATACTTACTTCGCAATCGGTGAAAGCATAGAGGGCGTCGATTGTTTTGTCCGATGACGTTCCGGGTGCCAGGTGCACTAATATCTCTACGTTGGCAGCCGTGTTGTCGTCTACCTTACGGATCTTGATTTTTCCCTTCTCGACAGCTTTTAGGATGGAGTCGATAACGGATGAAGTGGTCTTGCCATAAGGAATCTCCGTGATGGCAAGTGTCTTGTTGTCAAGCTTGTTGATTTTCGCACGTACTTTTACAGCTCCGCCGCGTTCTCCGTCGTTGTACTTGGCTACATCAATGGAACCACCCGTCTGAAAATCGGGATATAGCTGGAACTCTTCGCCACGCAGGTAGCTGATAGAGGCATCACAAAGTTCGTTGAAGTTGTGTGGCAGTATCTTGGAAGAAAGTCCGACGGCGATACCTTCCACTCCCTGTGCCAGCAATAACGGGAATTTCACAGGAAGAGTGACCGGTTCCTTGTTTCGTCCGTCATAAGACAGTTTCCACTCGGTAGTCTTGGGATTGAAAACAACATCCAAAGCAAACTTGGACAGGCGCGCTTCGATATAACGGGGAGCGGCGGCACCGTCTCCGGTGAGGATGTTACCCCAGTTTCCCTGGCAGTCGATTAACAAATCCTTCTGCCCGAGCTGCACCAGGGCATCTCCGATAGAAGCGTCACCATGCGGGTGGAACTGCATGGTGTGTCCCACAATGTTGGCAACTTTGTTATATCGTCCGTCATCCAGACGCTTCATAGAATGCAGGATACGTCGCTGAACAGGTTTAAAACCGTCATTAATGTGGGGAACAGCGCGCTCAAGAATCACATACGAAGCATAGTCCAGAAACCAGTTCTGGTACATGCCTGTCAGTTGATGTTTTACGTTTTCGTCCCGCGCGTCCGCCGGTTTGTAGTCTGAATGTTCTTCCGGTATCTCGTTAATTTCGTCACTCATATATCAATCTTCGCTTTGCTTTTACAACAAATTTTCTTCCTGGACATCAAAAAAGGGGATGTCCACGCAAAAATACGAAATAAATTCATATGAGGACGAAAAGAACTCACGTTTTTTATCACTGAACCAACGAAGTATAACCTATGGAAGTATATGTTTGGTCGTGATTGAATCTTTCTTTTTGATATAACTTTTCATGTTGTTTAGATTTTAGTCTGCCTGAGCAAAGCATGGTATAACTCTTTCATCTTCTCTGTTCTCAGCGTATTGATCTCTTCTGCTTGTCCGGGCTTTAGATAGCTTTTATTGAGGTTTATAAAACGTTTGTCCAGCTTGTCGGCTTCGGACATGATTTTATTAAGCCTTTGTGCAAGTCCTGCCGCTTGAGTAATATCATAGTTCTCTGAATTGTAGATAAACTCAATCTCTTTATAACAGAGATAATTAATACGCAGATCCAGCATTAAGCGATAATGCTCAAATTCGCCGGAATGTTGCCGTGGCGAGAGCTTGTCGAATTTATTTTTAAATTCTTTATTGCTTTCAATCACTTGTGTTATATCTGTTCCTTTAGCATCTTTCCCATTACGAACCAACTCTTGGGGTAGTAAAAAATAATTAAGGAATATATGTGCTTCCTCGTTAGAAAGCCCATAACGCTGGTGTGCGTAGGACAAGATAAACTCTTGAGAGTTAAGTGCCTCCTTGGAGTTGGCTGCCTGGCAATAGGCATCAACCAAAATTTGGAAACCGGACATTGGATAAACCTGGCGGACGGGTTGCATGCTGATAACTTCCCAACCGTTATCATAATGAAAACCATAAGTGCCGCTAGTAGACCAGGAAGTTTCTATTATTCCTTCATAACCATGTGAACGGGCAAAAGGCAAGAATGTAGTCAAGTTATCAAAGTGTTTCATCCATTGGGTTAGATAAACGTTGTCCGGAGCGGAACGTAAAGCCGTTGCTCCCCACATCTTTACACCCAGTTTAAGCAGATTGTCGAGTTTGCCGAAACGATCAGGTTCCCAACCATAGTTCCAGTCTACAAAGACAAGGTCTTTTGGTAACTCCTGTACAGCCTCGGGATGCATAAGAATGATATCCGCCCAGATGATAGGTTGCTTTCCCAATTCTTTAACCACTTCATACATAGCTTTTATATAATCAACAAAGAGACGTGATTTGTCGGCTTTGGAGCACTGTGCACAACTACCTAATAGATAAGTTTCATCAGCTCCTATATGAAAATAGGGGGAAGGATGCAATTCAGCCACTTCCCGGAAAACTTCCCGGAAAACTTTTTTCGCTTCTTCTATTTTCAATGGGCATACTTGCGATACTTCTTTTTTATCTTCCCGTAGATGTGCATATCGGTCATGGCGTAAAATGTATTCGCTATGTCCGAAGCAATTTTGCAGAGGTATTACGTCTATTCCCAATGAAGTGCAATGTTGAATGATAGCTTTTATTTCATTGCGGCTGAATGCCAAGTGGTTGCATAGAGTAGCGTGTTTTTGAAAAGGAAAGGTTGCCTCATATTCTATCAATAGGGTATTGATTCCTTTTCGGGACAGATCCGAAGCGAATTCTTTAATAGTCGGAACCGTCATTACTTGTGTACGGCAATCCAGATAAAAAGCTCTGATTTTAAAATCAGAAAGTGGTTGTGCGCTTTTCACAGGAGTGCACGAACAGAAGAATATGCCTAACAGGAGCAGGCTTTTGTATATAAAACGCGGAATGTTGTTCATGGCTACTATATTAAATGAATAAGAGCGATGCGCTGTCTAAATCACAGTAAAGTGTAGCTTGCGGATGTGTACGGAGAATGGATGCCGGACAATCCGTGCTGACAGGCCCGTACACTGTATTTCTCACAGCATTTGCTTTCGGTTTTCCCGGTACCATACAGAAAATATGGGTTGCTTTTAGCATGACAGGGATAGTGACAGTGATAGCCCGTCGGGGAACTTCATCAATGCAGGAAAAGCATCCGTCATGTACTTGTTGCATACGGCAAACTTCATCTAATGACACGAGTTTGACTGATTGAGGGTCGTCAAAACGGGCTACGTGCGGGTCATTGAAGGCAATATGCCCATTTTCCCCGATTCCCATAAAGATGATGTCAAGAGGATGCTCTAGAAGAGTCTGCTCATAGATAGTACAGATTTCTTCCGGTGTTGCTCCTTCCCTGAACAGGTAGTGTACCGATTTAAAAGGGACTGAGCCGAAGATATGTTCTTTGAGGAAATTTCCGAAACGTTGTGGCGCGTCAAGTTTTAGTCCGACATATTCGTCCATGTGTAAGGCATGGATGCGCTGCCATGGAATGTCCTGCTTCTGCAGGACGGCAAGAAATTCGTTTTGTGAGGGAGCTGCCGCAAACAGGATGTTGATTTCTTTCTTTTGTGTTAATAGCTGGTTAATGACTTGCGTTGCGGTTTGGGCGGCATCCATACCCAAAGTACAACGACTGTCGCATATGCGGATGCGTAAGTTATCTTTTTTTAATTCTTTTATTTCTGTTGTTTCAATAATCTCCATAATTGTTCTAATATTGTTGTCCATTAATAAATACTCGTTGGATTTGGATATCTGCATTGAACACTACGATGTCAGCGTCATATCCTTTGGCTATTCTGCCTTTTTGTTCCTGGATTCCCATAATGGTAGCGGGAGTCAAAGACATCATACATACCGCTTCCTCAATAGGACGTTCTCCTAATTGGTGCATGTTTCTCACCAAGCGGTCGGCTGTCGCCACACTTCCTGCAAAAGACTGTCTGTCGGGCATTTTGGCTACTCCATCTTCGATAAGCACCTCTTGTCCTTTGGCACGGCTGCCTAGTATGCTCTTTCCTTCGGGCATACCTGCGGCACGCATGGAATCGGTGATTAAGGCGATTTTTCCTGCTCCCTTGTTTTTGACAGCAAGTTTCATCAGAGGAGCCGGTACGTGTATTCCGTCCGCAATCAGTTCGATGGTAAGCTCGTCCAGTAAGTAACCGGCTTCGATGCATCCCGCATAGCGGTAAGCATTTCGGCGGGTGATTCCATTCATACAGGAATAGAAGTGAGTGATATGCGTGAAGCCATGATGCACAGCTTCCACTATATCCTCGTATATAGCGTCTGTATGGGCAATAGAGGGAAGAATCCCCCTTTCCAACAGCAGGTCGCCGAATCCTAAGGCGCCGGGCAGTTCAGGTGCAATGCTCCAGCGAACAATGTCCTTACTCCTGTCCAGTATCTCCATATATTCTTCGGGAGCCGGATTGCGTAGATAGCGAGGGTCTTGTGCTCCCCGGAATGCATAGGCAAAATAAGGTCCTTCCAAGTGTAAACCTCCAAATGCTGCTCCGACGCTTTGCCCTTTTATCCGGTCGTACACATCGAGAAAACGAAGCAGTTCCTGATTATCCGAAGCTAAAGTGGTGGGGTAGAGTAGAGTTGTCCCATGTTTAAGATGCTCGCGTGCTATGGTAAGACAGTCCTCTTCCGTACAATCCATGAAATCGGAACCGCCTGCGCCGTGAGTATGCAGGTCGATAAATCCGGGTGCGATAAATCCTCCTTTGGCGTTATAATCAATGCTGTCGGCTACTTCGTAATTGCCAGGCTCCACACCGATGATTTTTCCTTCGGAGATAAGTACCGTACCTATTCCGAGATTCTTTTCCGGAGTGATGATTTCTCCGTTGAATATTCTGGTTATTTTTCCTTTTTTAGTCTCCATAATTCTGACCAATGATTAATTTTATATCCGTAGAAAGCGTAAAATATCAAGTAAAGAAAGCAGGGGACCAGTACGATATACCCGGTGCGTAGTCCGTGATGATCTGCTATCAATCCATAAATGACAGGCATGAAAGCATTTCCGCATAAAGCCATTACCATAAATGAGGAACCCAGGTTCGTCCAGCGTCCCAAGTCGTGTATGGCAAGCGGCCATATTCCGGCATAAATCAATGCATTGCAGACTCCCATCAGACACAAACACCAGATGGAAAGCGAAGTCGTATGTCCGTACATCTGTATGGTGCCGGGAATGAATAACACGCAGATTGACAGAATAAGTCCACCTACGGTAGAAATCCGGAGCATGAGTCGTTGGCTGGCGATTCGTGGAATGAGCAGGATACCGAGAAAATATCCCACGAGGGCGCATGACAGCGTAATGCTGGGAAAAATCTTGGCTTCCTGAAGATTGAAACCCATACTCTCCGCATAACTGATGATGGTGTCAATGGAGATTACTTGCGCAGCCACGTGGAAGAAGATGGCGAATACTCCCATGATAAGATAAGGATACGAACCGATGGATTTGCGGTCGCTGCCATTGTGTACCATATCTTCCTGTCGGCTATTGCTCACTTCCGGCAACCGGATAAAGTAGATGGCGCAGCCGAATAAGAAAAGGAACGATGAGAGCACCGAATAAGGGATAATGACCCTGCGAATCAGTCCGTCTAACAGAATATCTTTCTCGACACCCGTTACGTTGTTGTTTTTAAGTACCTCAAATAATTCATGGTCTGTCGATTTTAAAATGACGGCCGCAAATAATAAAGGCGCAAGAATGCCGGCAATCTTGTTGCATAATCCCATAATGCTGATGCGCCGTGCCGCAGATTCTATCGGCCCGAGTATGGTTACATAAGGATTGGCTACCGTTTGCAATATGGATAGCCCGGTTCCTATGGTGAACAGCCCGGTCAGGAAAATAGAATAAGCTCTTGTATAGGCGGCAGGAACGAACATGAGTGTCCCTGCCGACATCAGCCATAATCCGATCATAATGCTCCACCTTGAACCTACCCGTCCAATCAGCCGGGCGGCAGGGATGGACATGACAAGATAGGCGATGTAGAATGCCAGGGCTACCAGGTAAGATTGTGTATGTGTCAATTCACAGGATACCTTGAAGTAAGGTATCAGGATAGAATTGACCCATGACACTAATCCGAAGATGAAAAACAGCATTCCCAGCATGATCATCGGGAGCAGATTGGACGGTTGTCTTGACTGAACGTTATCCATAAACTTTTCTTTTTACAATTTTATATAAATGCGTTTCCGATAGAGGATATATCCGCATCCCCAGATTATAATGATGAAGATTAAGGCATAAATGAATGAGCCCATATAATCACCTAGCAGAGGTTGTAAAGCCTGATTATAGAGCAATCCGCGTATGCTGGTAAGCCGGTCGTCCCAAGGGATAAACGACAGGCTGAATAACACACTGGCAATCCAGCCGACACAGTACATAAACAGAGGATTCACTCCAAAAGCTTCGAAGAAGCGGCTCCATCCTTTTCGCCGGCGGACATCTATGACATCTATCAGCAGGGCGAGGAGTAACGAGGCTGCTCCGCAAGTTACTAGTGTATAGGAACTAGTCCACAACTTCTTGTTGATAGGATCGAGGTATTGCAACAGGAAACCGGTAAAAAGCAGGATTATCCCGAATAATGCAATTTTGCGGACACGTTCCTTATTCTCATCCGTATGAGTTATCAAACCACCGACATATGCACCTAGCAGCACATGTGCCCAGCAAGGTATCGTGCTGAGTAGTCCTTCCGGTTCGAAAGCGAAGCTGCCGCCATCGGCAGTTTCCTTAATCAAATGTCCGGCTCCTAACAGCTTGACGTCAATGACCGCAATCAGGTTGTCGGCAGAATGCACATACCCATTGAAACCTTGTAATAAGCCGAAATACAACAGCAGGATACCGCCGGCCACACCGAGATAGTACTTTTGCGGAACGATGATGGCGAGGAAAGCTCCCCCCGCATAAGAAAGGGCAAGCCGTTGCATCACGCCGAGAATCCGTAGATGTTCCCATGAAAAGGTTCCATAGCAGAGCTTGGAAAAGCAGTCCAGGGCGATTCCCACTGCAAAGAGTGCCACTGTACGGCGGATGATTTTCATGCTGACGGCAGCATCCAACTTCTCAAACCTGTGCAATGAGAAGTGGATTGCCACCCCCATAATGAACATAAAGAAAGGAAAAACCAAGTCTGTGGGGGTTAAGCCGTTCCACTGTGCATGTTTTAGCGGGGCATAAACAGACTGCCAGGAACCGGGGTTGTTAACTAGGATCATTCCGGCAATGGTGATTCCTCTTATTACGTCAAGTGCAAGTAATCTATTTGATTGGGTCGACATATATCCTGAGTGTTGGTTATTTTATAAAGGTCTTGTAGATGATATTCAGTAAGCTAGTTGCGTCATCTTCCGAGTCATCCGACAGGTCATTCAGTAAAATCCCACCGAAATCATTGTCCACTACATAGTCGGATTTCTGCTGTACGAGCGGATGACCGTTGTAGAAGACTATTTTGCCATCTTTTTCTATTTCATCTTTTCCGGCAGGGGTATCCGAAACATATTCTGTAAGAATGACCTTGTATGCTTTGCGTACGGCACCGGTCGGGATAGTGGTACTTTGGAATTGGATGCCATAGGCAGGCAAGCCTAAAATAATCTTACTCTTGTCAATTCCATTGGTGATACCCCATTGGGTCGCTGCGGCAGTGAAATGTTCGAAACTAGAGTGCTGGTCTACGGCAGATGAAGCCCAAGCCCCGGTAAAGTTATATATTGCCACATTGAGATAATCCACATACTCGAACATTGAGAAATCACCGTTGTAAGCATTCTGGCTTCCCCACATGCCTTCACTGTCTCCTTTTACACCGGCTGTTAACAGCTTATCTCCCAATCCCGCTTTCAGTTGTTGGTAGAGTGCTTTCAAGTGGCTTGCATATGTTGCGTTTTCTGCTTTGTCAGAACCACCTGCACTACTGCCCGTCCAGCCTTCAAAGAGTACATTGATTCCGTCCAGTTCACAATCTTCCACTACTTGCAAGGCTCTTTCGCCGAGTGACTGGCGGAAGTCGTCCGTCATGGTTTTCATTACGCTGGCAAGATCCATAGACATTAAAACTTTCACCCCTTTAGCCTGTCCCTGTCGGATGAAGTCGGTATTTGACTGGAGGGTGGTTGCTGCCTGAATAGTTCCGTCGGTGGTAACGCCACCAACGACACACAAATGTGTCATCTTTTCCCAAGGAATTTCGCGACTGGTTATGGCACCGTTTGACAAATAGCAGAATATCTTCTTCTTTAATTCCACAGGTTCGGGCTCTTCGGGTGGTGTCACCGGTGCTGTTACAGTCAAGGCAAAGTTTCTGTAATTTAGTAATCCGTTACGTGTCACTTCGATTCGTAGTCTGAAAGAGCCTGTTTCGGGGAAAGTATAGACCAATGAAGCGCTTGTCCCTATCTCTTCACTGTCCAGAAACCATTTTACAGAGGTCTTTTCATCTGCCGGAGATACCAGCACCTTGAATTCTGTCACTTCGCCGGCTATAGCCGATGCCGTTTCTTGCATATCCGTGTAGATGTAGGGTACTTCATCATCCCTGAATTCCGGATTGTTGGCAGAATCATCCTTGCAACTTCCTAACATTATACCGATGAAGCATAATAGTAAAAAAAGGTAATTTGTTTTCATATAGTATATTCATTTATTTATTCATGGTTGGGTATTTTTGTAATTCTAATCTCTCATTTTTATTCCTTGTCCCACCATACATGGCTTGTCCAGTCGTCCGTACCGCCCATACGTTCGATAGCGGCTTCCAGATTGGCCTTGTTCTTGGTCTGCTCTTCTATCGGGTACATCATGCGGGCAGGGCGTTTTCCGTTAGACTCGTTCTCTGTGGGAGCGAGGTTTTTGAACATGACATATTTGCTCGGCATTTCGGTGCGGCGGATGTTAGACCATGCTTCAATCGGGTCAAGGATATAGAGTATCCATAATTGCTTGTTTATTTCTTCCAAAGCAGCAGTGGTGCCGGCATCCAGTAATGCGGATTGTTTTTCAACAAAGGTCTTGATTTGCGCATCAGTGGGGAGAGTCGCTCCGAACAGTTCCCATTGTTTGATTGCTGCAGTCAATCCCTTTTTGTAATGTTCCTTGGGACTTTCGGCAGATACATTCCACTGGCGGACGGCTGCTTCGGCCAAATAGAACTCTGTTTCTGCATAACTCAGGTGAATGTATGGAGAGCCCGGATTAGTCAGCAGTTTGGAAGGTTGCATCTTTTGATAATTATGAGTGACGCTTACTTCTTTTCCGTCAACCGTGAGAGTTAATGCTGCTGCCCAAGCATTATAGATAAAGTCCTGTGCGGGAACTCCCTGATAAGCTCCCAGCTTTTCATATACCTGAGAAGTGATGTCTATGCGGTCGCCATCGGTATATGCTCCACCTATATATATGGTCCGCGGGTCATTGACGGAAGTCAGCGCATCCAGCAGTTCGGTGGTCATGCGGTAGTTGCTGTGTTGCGGGTCTTCCAATAGCTGGTTGGCGAAACCATTGCCGGGACCTTCTTCCAGTCTGCTGGCTTCATGTTCCACATAACAGATGTCCTGATTGGAATTCATTACTCCTGCTTCGTAGGCGGCTTTGGCTTCCTGCTGTGCGAGTGTCGGATTTACTTTCAGGAGCCGCATCGCAATACGCAGCCATAAGGAGTTGGCAAAACGTCTCCATTTCTCTATGTCACCTTTGAAGTAAAGGTCGTTTTGAGGTGCTATGGCTGCCGTGCTCAGTTGGGCGGAAGCCTCGCGCAGTTCTTTCAGGAAGTCCATGTAGATATCTTCCTGTTTGTCATACTTCGGTTTTACAATGTTTTCCTGATAAACCTTGCCGGCTTCAAAATAAGGGATATCACCATAATAGTCTGTCAATTTCAAGAAGGCTTCCACTTTCAAGATACGGCCGATAGCATTCAAGTTGCTTTCTTCCGGGTTGTCGGCGGTCTGGTCTACAAGAGCGACAGCGGTTTTGATAATTTCCGGATAGTAGATCGTCCAGAGACGCTCCATGTAGTCGACGCGCTTTTTGCACTTGCCGCCATATTCCTGCATGCTCCAGCCACCAATCCAGTGGTTGACAAATGCTCCCGGGAAAATCAGATAGCGGAGAGTGCTTTGTAGATATTGCGAGTGAGTCAGTTGTATGGTAGGTATCAGCAAGTGGGGAGAAATGCTGGTTGCCTTGGTCGGATTTTCGTTCAACTCTGTGAGGTCGGCACAACTGCATAAGCAGAAGAGGCTGGCAATTAAGAAATTCCATTTAATTCTTTTCATATTCGGTGTGCGTTTTTTAGAATTTGACATTAATGCCGAATCCGAAGGTACGGCGTGAAGGTAACGAGCCATACTCAAACCCTTGACCGTTGCCGTTATTATAAGATGATTCCGGATCTATATTATCGACATTGGAATAAATTAGCAATAAATTGCGTCCGTAGGCAGAGAGAGTGACAGACTCGATGGGAGTATGTACGAACCACTTCTTGGGACAGGTGTACGAGAGTGATATTTCGCGCAGTTTGACGAATGAATTGTCGTAGATGAACGGTTCGGGAGAAGTCGTTTGCAGTGCCTGCCAGTATTTTGCAGGGTCTACACATACATTGTTGGGCACGTAAACCATTTCGCCATCATCGTTTTTTATTGCCATCACTCCTTTTCCCACATAACCGCCGGTAGCTATCCAGCTTCCTGCCGGAACGCCTGCCGATTGGCGTTGCTGCTCGGAACGATACCATTCCTGACGTCCTTCGAGTGTCTCTTTCGATGTACCGTTTACATGAGACTGCATAGCGCTCATAGAATAAATATCTGCACCGAATTTCATGTCGAACAATACGCTCATCGAGAGGTTCTTGTAAGTGAATGCATTGCGGAAACCTAAAGTAAAATCATAGTTGCCGTTGCCTAACACAGAAACCTTGTCGTCAAAAGTAGGAAGACCGTTTTCAAAGATTACGTCTCCTTTCTCCGTCCGTTTCAGCTTTTTGCCTACAATGACACCGTAAGGCTGTCCTTCGCTGGCGTAGATGGAAGCATTTGCCCAACGGGCGGAAGCGAGTTCGAAGTCTTTTACCTCATCATGCAATTTCACCACCTCATTATAGTTTTTGGCGAAGTTGACACTGGCATCCCATGTGAAATTCTTTGTTCTTACCGGAACGAACGAGAGAGAGGCTTCAATACCTTTGTTTGCTATTTCTCCGGCATTGATGACGGCGCGTTTGTATCCGGTGGATTGTGACAACGGGAGAGACAGAATCTGGTCTTTGGTCGTCTGTTGGTAGTAAGTCACATCCAGCCCCAGGCGGCTGTCAAAGAAACGCACATCCAACCCTACCTCGAATGAATAAGTAGAGGTCGGTTTCAAGTTTGCGTTAGGTACAGAGCCGGAAGCGATATATCCCAAAGATGTACCTTTGTTGGTATAGGCTTTCAGACCATACTCCAATTGCAACTGATAGGGACTTGTATCACCGCCTACTTTCGCCCACGAGCCGCGTAGCTTTCCGAATGTCAGCCAGTCCTTGTGCTCGAAAAGATTGGAGAATATCAAACTTCCCGATACGGAAGGGTAGAAATAAGAACGGTTGCTGGCACTTAATGTAGAAGATACGTCGTTGCGGAAAGTGGCATCAATATAGACAAGCTCCTTATATCCCAGGCTTACCTGCCCGAACAAGGAACGTACTGCTTTACGTACCAATGCATGTTCTGTTTCTATACTGCCATAGTTTGTAATATCCTGAAGGTCGGGTATTACTTGCGATTGCCCTGTCTGTATCATCGACTCGTACTCGTAACGCATGACGTTACCGCCGGCAAAAGCCGAAACATCAAACTCGTTGAAACGTTTCTGGAAACGGAGCATCATTTCGAAGTTGTATTGCATTACGTTATTGGTCATCTCTTTCATCAGCCCGTCCACAAAGCCGGGAGTGTACATGGGAGTGAAATCCGTAAACCGGAAAGTGTAAGAATCCAACCCTGCCTTGAAACTGGCTTGCAAGCAGTCGAGGAAAGAGTAGTACACACGTCCTTGTCCCATCAGGCGGTCACGTTTCGACTTATTACTCATTTCATTGATTACCCAATAAGGGTTGATACGGTATTTATCTCCGTTCCAGTCGTTGTAGCGTCCGGCTTCATCTTTATAGTTAGCCGCCAGCCATTTCTGGTCGAAGTTCGGGGCGATACCTATCAGTGCGTTCCCTATATTGCTGGGGCTGTCGGACAGTGCCGGACGGTTCTTGACTGTTTCGTAGCTATAAGTTCCCTGAGCCTCCACTGTCAGGCGTTTAGTCATTTTTGCGCTACCTTTGAAAGAAACGCTTGTGCGGTTTAAGTCTGATTCCGGAACGATGTCCCAGTTACGCATGTCCGATATGGAAACACGGAACGATGAATTGTCGTTGGTCTTGTTGAAAGCTACGGCATTGGTTGTTGTAATACCAGTACGGAAAAAGCTCAGGATGTTATTGTTTACATTTCCATAATTCCGTAATTCTCCGTTATAGATGTTGGCTTCCAGATTCGGATCCAGTTTACCGCCCCAGGATACTTGTGACGTGTTCGAAGCTGTCTCTGTGGACATTGGCGGGCGACCGTCACGTCCTTGTCCGTAGACACGCTGGTAATCGTCGAAGTTGCTTAACAGTTTTACGATACTGAGGTTGGACGAAAATTCCACTCCGATTCCTTTTTTCTTGCCGGCAGACTTGGTTGTGATGAGTACGACCCCATTGGAAGCTCTCGAACCGTAGAGTGCAGACGCCGAAGGACCTTTCAGAATAGAGATGTTTTCAATATCATCCGGATTGAGCGAGGAAAGCACATCGCCGTAGTCATAACCACCCCATTTCCCGGCTCCTTCCAGTTCAGTGTTGTCTACCGGCATACCGTCGATGACATACAACGGTTGGTTGGAACCGCTCAACTGTGAATTACCGCGGATGATGACACGTGTGGAACCCGAAGGCCCTGCCGTAGTGGAAGAAATATCCACCCCTGCCACTTTACCGGAGATGGCGGACATCACATTTTGCTCGTTTCCGGCGGTCAGTGTCTCGTTGTTAACCGAAGACACGGCATATCCCAGAGCTTTCGTTTCCCGTTTGATGCCGAGTGCCGTGACCACCACTTCGTCTATTTTTACCGTATTTTCTTCCAATACCACTGTAAGTGTGGTTCTTCCTTCCACTTTCACTTCCGCAGATTTCATGCCTATATAACTAACGTGCAGCGTAGCGTTGCGTGAAGAAGCCTTAATGCTGAAATTACCGTTTATATCCGAGATAACACCGATATTATTAGCCTTATCCTGGATGGTGGCGCCGATGATGGGTTCTTTGTCTGCCCCGATCACTTTGCCGGACACTACGAAATGGTTTTGGGCAAATATTACCGGACTGAAGCAGCATATATATACCATTAGAAAAAAACTCCTTAGGAAAATTCTTCTTTCGGACGGATGGAATGAATGAATTGAGTTTTTCACTTTCGTATTCTTTAGGGTTAATAATTAGTTCTTTTTGAAAATGCGTACATAGTCAATTTCCATTTCTAGAGGAAACTTGTCCAGTTCTATGCCGTAGCGGCTTCCCCAGGTTCCACCGACTGAGACGTTCATTATCAGATACAACTCGCTGTTGAAAGGCCAGAAGCGGGGATTGTCTTTCTGTGACGGTGTGAAAGTCAGATACACGTTTGCCGGGTCATCTACATAGAATTCCACTTTATCGTCTGTCCAGTTCATACCATAAACATGGAAACTGGTTTCTACATCGTTCACCATGATAGTGCCGCCTGAAACGTTTGTCTCTTCCTTCGGGTCGGCAAGTGTGGCTGTAGTGTGGGCTGTGCCGTGAATCTTGTTCTTCTCGTAAGCTACATATTCCATCATATCCAATTCGGAATAGTAGGGATATGCATTTTTGCCATAGAACCAGATGGCGGGGACAGTACCTTTTACTCCGGGCACTTTGGCGCGTACCTCCACACGTCCCCGGTTAATTTCTATTTTTCCCTTCGTGATAATGCGTGCAGAGGTGAAATCACCTTTTTCTTCTCCGGTTTTTCCGTCTACTTTTATTGCCCTTATCACTAACTTTCCGTCTCTGATAAAGGAGTTTTCCGGGCTGCTGGTATAGTTTTGCTTTTCGCTGTTACCCCATCCTTCGGTACCTATATCATAGTTCCAGGCCATCTTGTCGAGAGTGTAAGATGTGAATTCGTCATTCCACCAAAGCTGCTCGCCTTGTTGGTGGTAATAGGAGTCGTTATCCACCGTGATTGTCTTGGTGATTGAACCTTTTTGTGAATTCCATTCACTGGTCAGAGTGACCTCGTAAGTCCCTTTTTGTTCAAAATAACATACGACACTTCTGCCTGTCAATCGTAAGTTCTTGCTAGGAATGAACCATTCGAATGACGCGTCCTTTGCATCACCGTCTGTGATAGCTGTCAGAGTGACAAAATTGGAATTGTTTTCCATTTGTAATGTCTGGAAAGAAAGAGGTAGCGTATTTCCCGCATCGGAGTCATTGCATGCAAAGCATAAGAATAGCATGCATAGATAAATTATACCTTTATTCATAATCTGCACATTTAAATTAGTGATTCATAATATTATTTTAATTGGTGAAAATATAGTTTATCAGACGTCTTTTATATTCGCAAAAGTATGGAGATTTTTAGTCTATTTACGCACAATTTGCGCAATTGAATCTTCATTTTGCGCAGGATTTCGTGCTATGAGTGTTAAAAACAGAAATAAAGCAGGAAGTAATAGTTTAAGTAAGCCCTAAAAACGCTTTGACAGGGCTTCCTCGAAAAGTGTAATCCGGTGAAAGCAGGTGAGTGTGTTTAGTCTGTGGTGCCGGAAACCGGACTATGTATAACCAGCTTTTGTTTTTGACGATATTCGATAGGTGAACAGCCTTTATATTTCTTGAAAACGCGTGCTATGTTATTATAATCCTTGAAACCTACTGCTATGGCTAAATCGGTCAACGGGCGGTCTGTCGTAAGCAGCAAGTCTGCCAGATGATTGCACCGGCAATTCAGGATATACTGATAAATAGAAGTGTTCAACGCATTCTTGAATCTCACTTCAAAATTCCTGCGGGATAGCGGAAGATTGGCAAGCAAAGAGTCTATCGTCAGGTCGTCACTGTAATGAGAATCTATATATTTCACTACTTCCAGGATATAAGGGTCTTTGATATTGTGTTTCTCCGTTGATTGCCGCAGTTCGATGCGGATAGGGTTGATGACAATATTGAAAGTACCTTCGTGTTCTTTTTTGATTTGTTGATGGATGAGCCTGCCGATAGAATATCCGCCTCTTTCTACTTCGAGTTCTATGGATGAGATTGGAGGGTCGGAGATATTGCACATCAGTTCGTCGTTATCCACACCTAATAAGGCTATTTCTTCCGGAATATGGATATTGTTCATCCGGCAGGTTTCAGAAATGAACAGGGCGTGTGCGTCATCACAGCAAAACAGGGCGACCGGTTTGGGGAGTTGCTGCAACCACCGGCTTACTTCCAATCTTATCTCGTCTTCCTGTTTGTCTGATTCGAAACAGAAGAATCCGCCGCCGGTGCGTTTCACTTCCTGCCGGTAGCCCTCGCAACGCTCATCAGACCACACCACACCTTTGACACCGAAATAAGCAAAGTTGCGGAACATTCTTTTCGCAAAGAATTGGGCGGCCATTCTTCCCGTGCCTTTATAATCACCGGTCAAGTTGGAGTAAGTAACGCTCCGGTGATGGTAGTTTTGTAATACCACCGGTATATTCAGTTCTTTCTGCAAATCAATCGTGTCGTTGTTCCATTGACCGATGATGGCATCGGCTTTCCATTCTTTTGCCCATTTCAGAATGCCTTCCTCTCCGTACATTGCACTATAATAAGAAGGTAGTCTGTAGAAGAGCCAGGGACCGTTTTCTTTGGAGTACTGTACAAGCCCCCGCAACAGTTTCCTGTCGAACTCACTGGAGTAGTCAATCAGTAGAAGAATCTTAATCATGGTTTAATGTTTTTCTTTAGCATTATGAAAGATGCACAAATATATAAGAATAACTTTGTTTTCCTATAATAAAGACTTAATTTTGTGGCAAGAATAACTTGTATGACACCCGGGTCTCGTGCTGTACGACACCCGGGTGTTGTTGTGTTCGACACCCGGGTCTCAGTATGCATGACACCCGGGTGTCGAACAAACTATTATAACGAATAAAAAAGAAAGGAGCACAAGATTATGTCTATACCTTATGTAGTGAGAAAGAAAGCGGATTTGTCATCCGGAGAAAGAAAAGAGTTATGGTACGGTGTACCTAGTAAAATGCAGCAAAGAGGCGGGGTGAAGAATAAGGAACTTGCGGTACGTATGGCAAAAATGACAGGATTTCATCGTGGACAGATAGAGGGCATTTTGTCGGAACTGGTTGAGAGTATTCAAGATTTGCTCTCTTCAGGTCATTCGGTGACCATTGAAGGATTAGGAACATTTCAGACCGCATTGACAAGTCAGGGATATGAGTTACCCGAATTGGTGACACCGGGGAAAGTATCTATTTCACGCGTATATTTTGTTGCAAATTCAAAATTCAGCAAGGAACTGAAGAAAACCAAGTGTACCCGTATACCTTTTAAATATTATATGCCCGAAAGTATGCTGACGAAAAATATGAAGAAGGCAGATCGGGAATTGGAACAAACAGAATACGACATAGAAGAGCCGGAAATGGATGAAGAAGTTCAGGAATAAGATAAATTAATACCCTACCTGTCTTATTTATGAGATAAATCCCTATCTTTGTGGCACTTTTTACGAAAAAAGGAAAATCAAATTAATAGATATAGAAAAGAAAATGGCACAAGAAGACGTTTTTAAGAAACTTGTATCGCACTGCAAAGAGTACGGTTTCGTATTTCCTTCAAGCGATATCTACGACGGACTGGGCGCTGTGTATGACTATGGTCAGATGGGCGTTGAATTGAAAAACAACATTAAGAAATATTGGTGGGACAGCATGGTGCTGTTGCACGAAAACATTGTCGGTATCGACTCTGCCATCTTTATGCACCCTACTATCTGGAAGGCTTCCGGACACGTTGACGCATTCAATGACCCTTTGATTGACAATAAAGATTCTAAAAAGCGTTATCGTGCCGATGTGCTGATTGAAGACCAGTTGGCTAAGTATGACGATAAAATCAATAAGGAAGTGGCGAAAGCTGCCAAGAGATTCGGCGAAAGTTTTGATGAGGCTCAATTCCGTTCTACCAACGGACGTGTATTGGAGCATCAGGCAAAGCGTGACGCTCTTCATGCTCGTTTCGCGAAAGCGCTGAATGACGGTAATTTGGAAGAACTTCGCCAGATTATCATTGATGAAGAAATCGTATGCCCGATCTCCGGTACTAAGAACTGGACAGAGGTTCGTCAGTTCAATCTGATGTTCTCTACAGAAATGGGTTCTACTGCCGATGGTTCTATGAAGATTTATCTTCGCCCGGAAACTGCACAAGGTATTTTCGTAAACTACCTGAATGTACAGAAAACAGGTCGTATGAAAGTTCCTTTCGGTATTGCGCAGATTGGTAAGGCTTTCCGTAACGAGATTGTTGCCCGTCAGTTCATATTCCGTATGCGTGAGTTCGAACAGATGGAAATGCAGTTCTTTGTAAAACCGGGAACTGAACTCGACTGGTTCAAGAAATGGAAAGAAATCCGTCTGAAATGGCACAAGGCGCTGGGCTTCGGTGATGCAAGCTATCGTTATCACGACCATGATAAACTGGCTCATTATGCCAATGCTGCTACTGACATCGAATTCCTGATGCCGTTTGGATTTAAGGAAGTGGAAGGTATCCATTCCCGTACTAACTTCGACTTGTCACAGCATGAGAAGTTCTCAGGAAAGAGTATTAAATATTTTGATCCTGAACTGAACGAATCATATACTCCGTATGTAATTGAAACTTCTATTGGCGTTGACCGTATGTTCCTCAGTATCATGAGCGCAGCTTATTGCGAAGAACAACTGGAAAATGGTGAAAGCCGCGTAGTATTGAAATTACCTGCTGCTTTGGCTCCGGTGAAATTAGCTGTCATGCCGTTGGTGAAGAAAGACGGTCTGCCTGAAAAGGCTCGTGAGATTATCGACGACCTGAAGTTCCACTTCCATTGCCAATATGATGAAAAAGATAGTATCGGTAAGCGTTATCGCCGTCAGGATGCTATTGGTACTCCGTACTGTGTAACAGTCGACCATCAGACATTAGAAGATAACTGCGTAACATTGCGTAACCGCGATACCATGCAGCAAGAGCGTGTCGCTATCTCTGAACTGAATAATATTATCGCAGACAGAGTAAGCATCACTTCTCTATTGAAAACTTTACAATAAACCTTTGACGAATGAGTAAAAAGATCTATTTTTTCTCCTTAATATTATTGGCTCTTGCGTTTACTGCTTGTAGTGAAACGGAAGAGGTTGGTAAGTATGATAATTGGCAGGCACGTAGCGAAGCTTTTATCGATTCTATAGCAAATGTATATGCTGGGCAGCAAAGCGGTAGCATAGCGGTAACAGATGAAAAAGAGAGACTTTATGCTGTAACAGATTTGACCAATAATCAAAAGATATATGTAAAGAAGATACAAAACGGGGATGGAACAGAATTTCCCGTATATACTTCTACTATCAGTGCATATTATCGTATGTCTTATTTTAATGGAGATGTAGTTCAGCAGACTTTCACGGGGGCAGAGCCGACAGAGTTTGATTCTCCTGCAGAGTTTTCTTTGGATGGTGTAATTTCTGGTTGGTCTTATGCTCTGGTTGAAATGAAAGTTGGTGATTTCTGGACATTATATATTCCTTATCAAAGCGGTTATGGCTCTGGTACTGGTAACGATGGATCTTTACAGCCATATTCTGCATTAGTTTATAATGTGAAGTTAGACAAGATCGTAGATAGATAGTCTTATATAAGACAATGAGGATAAAGAGGTATTGTATCGTAATAGATGCAATACCTCTTTTCTTGATATAAATAGAAATACGGTTTCTGATCTTATGTGCTATTGGGAGAAAGCCGGTATGATTAACCAGCTTCGTTCGGATACGGAAGGTATCAGGCTGTTGGGGAAAGTGGACAAGGTTTATTTGAATAATACGAATTTGGCTTATGCTCTTATATTAAGGCCGTGGCTTAATACTACTCTCTCTAATCTGCAAATGTGTCGGAATCATCACCTGCTTGATTGTCTTATCTCCTTTAATATGTTCAATCAGCAACTGGCAGGCAGCTTCTCCCATTTTATAGGTCTGATGAGACACGGCTGATAATTTGGGCTCCACATAATTGGCATGTTGTTCATCCGTATATCCGATAATGGCAATATCCTCCGGTATGCGGAGACCATGGCTTTTGATAACTTCCATAGCCGCGAATGCCAATGTATCATTCATTGCAAGAATTGCATCGGGAGGTTGGGGGAGAGACAGCAATGTTTCCGTGGCAATCTTGCCTTCCTCGTAATCAATCTTCCGGCAAACCACCAACTCCTTTTCGATAGGAATCCGGTTATCACGCAACGCTTCCAGATAACCATGCTTTCTCCTTTTTACAATATCCAGGTGATTGGCTCCACCGATAAAGGCTACCCGTTTACTTCCATTATCCAACAGATGTTGCGTTGCCATTTGCGCAGATTGTGCTCCATCGGCTACAACTGAAGAAAACTGGTCAGTCAAGCAAACGCGGTCGAATAGGATAAGCGGCATATTGATGTCTTTCAAGGCTTCGAAATGGGAATAATCTGTTGTCTCTTGGGATAAACAGGCGATAATACCTTCTACACGCATATTGACCAAATTCTCGATATTCCGCTTCTCATGCTCGTAAGATTCGTGTGATGTGGTGATAATCACAAAATATCCGTTGGCGATAGCCATATTTTCTATTCCGTTCAAAATAGATGCAAAGAAATGGGTTACGATATCCGGAACGACCACACCGATAATACGCGGCGCATTTTTCCGTAAACTCATGGCAAAAGGATTAGGGCGATAATTCATCTCCTTGGCAAGTTCCTTTACCTTGGCACAAAGTTCACGGCTGATTTCAGGACTGTCTTTCAACGCCCTGGATACAGTGGGAATCGATACGCCCAATGCTTGGGCAAGGTCTTTGAGTGAGGTATGCTTCCGGTTTTCCATTTGAAGGTTTCCAACTTTGAATCTTTTACAAAGAAAGCACATTCCCGGGTAAATAAAAACATTCGAAGCAATATTTTTTACGTAAACCGTTACGTGGCTTTTTACGCTATCCTTTGACTGACGGCAATCATTCATGACCTATTTTTGCCGCATACAAAACTATTTAAAACCTAAAAGTATGCAATACCATGAAATCGGAAAGACGGGGATGAAAGTTTCATCTCTTAGTTTCGGAGCTTCTTCCTTAGGGGGAGTTTTCCATGATTTGAAAGAGAAAGAAGGTATCCAGGCGGTGTTCACTGCTGTTGAATCGGGAATGAATTTCATTGATGTCTCTCCTTATTACGGACACTATAAAGCGGAAACCGTACTGGGAAAAGCACTGAAAGAGCTTCCTCGTGACCGTTATTATCTTTCTACAAAGGTAGGACGTTATGGAAAGGACGGTGTGAATTTATGGGATTATTCCGCTAAACGTGCTACCGAGAGCGTGTATGAGAGTATGGAACGTCTGAACATAGACTTTATCGACTTGATAAATGTGCACGATATTGAATTTGCCGATTTAAATCAGGTGGTAAATGAGACACTGCCTGCTTTGGTGGAATTGCGTGAGAAAGGTGTGGTAGGCCATGTCGGAATCACTGACCTGCAACTGGAGAACCTGAAATGGGTCATCGACCACTCTCCAAGCGGTACGGTTGAATCTGTTCTTAACTTCTGCCATTATTGCCTGTGTGATGATAAACTTGCTGACTTCTTGGATTATTTTGAATCTAAAGAAATCGGTGTAATCAATGCTTCTCCACTTTCAATGGGACTATTGAGCGAACGGGGTGTTCCTGCTTGGCATCCGGCCCCAAAAACACTGGTAGAAGCCTGCAGCAAAGCAATGGAACATTGTAAAGCGAAAAACTATCCGATTGAGAAACTTGCCATGCAATTCTCTGTCAGCAATCCTCGGATTGCGACTACTTTGTTCAGTACGACTAATCCTGAAAATGTGAAAAAGAATATCGCTTTCATCGGGGAACCGGTTGACTGGGAACTTGTTCGGGAAGTGCAGGATATTATCGGGGAACAGAAACGTGTAAGCTGGGCAAACTCATAAAACAGAACCGTTCGTATGGATTACACAATTATTGATGCACATGCTCATCTGTGGTTACGGCAGGATACGGTCGTAGATGGACTCCCTATCCGAACGCTTGAAAACGGACGCTCGCTATTTATGGGAGAAATCCGGCAGATGGTTCCACCTTTTATGATAGACGGAGTGAATAGTGCGGAAGTCTTTCTGTCGAATATGGACTATGCGCAAGTGTCTGCCGCTGTCATTACACAGGAGTTTATTGATGGCATACAGAATGACTATTTAGCCGAGGTTGTTGCCCGTTATCCCAATCGTTTCTTTGTATGCGGAATGTGTGAGTTTCGTAAACCGGGATTCCTGGAACAGGCAAAGAAACTCATAGCCAGAGGCTTTAAAGCTATCAAGATTCCCGCACATCGCCTGTTGCTGAAAGAAGGCAGGGTGATGCTGAATAGCGAAGAGATGATGCAGATGTTCCACTATATGGAAGAGCGGAGTGTGATGCTTTCTATTGATTTGGCGGATGGGGCGACACAAGTTCCTGAAATGGAAGAGATAATTCAGGAATGTCCCCGGTTGAAGATAGCTATCGGACATTTCGGAATGGTTACGTTGCCGGATTGGCTCGAACAGATAAAGTTGGCACGC
This sequence comes from Bacteroides sp. f07, assembly GCF_042854785.1. Lineage (NCBI taxonomy): Bacteria > Pseudomonadati > Bacteroidota > Bacteroidia > Bacteroidales > Bacteroidaceae > Bacteroides > Bacteroides sp. f07. Next base: position 608,444 of record NZ_BAABXI010000002.1, read on the forward strand.
CACCCGAATGTAATGATTGAATCCGGAGGAATCACGTGGCTTTTCAATGATGAGTTCTATCCGTTCAAAGGCGCTGTTAAGGCTATTCGTGAAGCGGCGGAATTGGTCGGAATGGAGAAACTGATGTGGGGGTCGGATTATCCGCGTACTATTACGGCTATCACCTACAAGATGTCCTATGACTTTGTGCTGAAATCGCCAGAACTGTCAGAGAAGGAAAAGGCACTTTTTCTAGGAGAAAATGCCCGGAACTTCTATGGATTTACGGACCTTCCCGTACTTCCTTACATCAAGAACATGTCTGAATGATTGAGAAAATAACCACATTGTGAAACAATATTATACCATGAAAAAGAATACATATACAATACCGTTGGCTTTGGTTTTCTGCCTTTTCTTCTTGTGGGCGATAAGTAGTAATCTGCTTCCCACGATGATACGACAGTTGATGAAGACCTGCGAGCTGAATACCTTTGAGGCTTCCTTTACGGAGACTGCCTATTGGCTTGCCTATTTTATTTTCCCGATTCCCATTGCTATGTTTATGAAGCGTTATAGCTATAAGGCAGGGATTATCTTCGGACTGATATTGGCAGCTATCGGCGGCCTGCTATTTTTCCCGGCAGCTATCTTGAAAGAGTATTGGGCTTACCTTTGCATCTTCTTCATTATCGCCACCGGAATGTGTTTTCTGGAAACAGCCGCCAACCCGTATGTCACCGTTTTAGGAGCTCCCGAAACCGCTCCGCGACGACTGAACCTGGCACAATCCTTCAACGGACTGGGAGCTTTCATTGCTGCCATGTTCCTGAGTAAACTTATCCTCAGTGGAACTCACTATACACGTGAGACTCTTCCTGTAGATTATCCGGGTGGCTGGCAAGCCTATATCCAACTGGAAACGGATGCCATGAAACTTCCCTACCTGATACTGGCTTTGCTGCTTATCGCCATAGCTGTTGTCTTTGTATTCTCCAAACTGCCGAAGATTGGGGATGAAGGCGCAGAAGCTTCTTCAGATAAAGCGACGACTGACAATAAGAAAGAAAAACTGATAGATTTTGGCGTACTGAAACATTCGCATCTGCGTTGGGGAGTGATTGCGCAGTTCTTCTATAATGGCGGGCAGACGGCTATTAACAGCCTTTTCTTGGTATATTGCTGTACATATGCCGGACTGCCGGAAGATACGGCAACTACCTTTTTCGGATTGTATATGCTCGCTTTCCTTTTAGGCCGTTGGATTGGTACGGGATTGATGATAAAATTCCGTCCGCAGGATATGCTGTTAATCTATGCACTGATGAATATACTCCTGTGCGGAGTTATCATGATATGGGGTGGAATGGTTGGACTATACGCAATGTTGGCTATTTCTTTCTTTATGTCTATCATGTATCCTACTCAGTTTTCGTTGGCTTTGAAAGGATTGGGGAATCAGACAAAGAGCGGCTCGGCATTTCTTGTCATGGCGATTGTGGGCAATGCCTGTCTCCCGCAGTTGACAGCCTATTTCATGCACGCCAATGAGCACATCTATTATATGGCCTATTGTGTGCCGATGATTTGCTTTGTCTTCTGTGCCTATTACGGTTGGAAAGGTTATAAAGTAATCGATTAATAAATTTATTATCAAACATCACTAGTGTCCCGTTAAAATCGGGACGAGTTATTAATTAATCAAATAATCCCGGAATAAGGGGATTAAATTGTTCTTTGACATCATTGAAATTAGTCTTATTAAACAGCTCTTGTAAAGGCGTTTTATCTGTTAATGAGATGCTAAGAATCTGCAAGACCTCATAAGTTGAACGATTCAGTTGCATATCATATTGGACAATAGCTACTAAACAATAGGTGATGATAGCAACACTAATCTGTATTCGAACCGCATTCTCGGTAGTACCCCAGAACCTTTTTATCTTAAGGTGTTGTTTCAGCCATTTGAAGAAAAGTTCCACGAACCATCTTTTCTTATAAAGATTGGCAACATCAAGTGCAGATATGTGTTTGGCATTCGTCAGGAATGTGAATTCACGATCATCCTCTTCATCATAGAAACGGATGACTCTGAATGATTCAGGATACTTCTTTTCAGAAGTGTACCCTATCAGTTTCACTTCCGCATCTGAAAGGATATTCTTCGGCATTCTACGCTTCCATTTACAGAACTTGCATTTCAGATTAGACTTCGCTCTGACTACAAAGAAAGAACCTGTAAGATGAATCCGATAAAGTTCTTTAAACGAGTCATACGCTCTGTCAAATATATAATAAGCATTTGGCTCATAATTAATTGCGGACATTTCTGTTGAATCATGCCTGGATGCTGTAGTTACTGTATAAAAGGCTGGAAGTTGTGCTTCTATGTCATAAAGGACATGAGCCTTAACTCCACCTTTTTTCTTACGGAACTTCGCCCAAGGGAATGTAGCCAAACATAAAGGAATCGTAGTGGAATCAAACGCATACTTCCTTCCTGGAATATCCAAGATGTGAGTCGATCGTTTTTCACATGCTTCCTTCATCATATAGAAAGCAAAATCTTCGAAGATTCTGTAATCCCGATTCTGATTGGCAGATGCAAGCGTAGTTTTGGCAATGGGCTCACGACCCAATCCCAAATGATAACGCTTTCCTTGATGTGCTTCCAAAGCTACAATCAAGTCACGAAGACTTTCACGATTACTGAGTTGACCGAACATCATTGCAAGTAACTGACTCCAGCAAGTGAAATGTTTCACATAACGATTGCCATCATACTTGTCTACAAGTCTTCTGAACTTATCATTGTTCAAGAATTCTACTAACTGAGCGAAAACATATTTATCTTGGTTCATTTGAGGTCACCTTAATTGACCTCAAAGGTATGATTTCAAATCGTCGCGCCTAAAAAGTAGTATCTAATAGACTATATTTCAATTATTTCAAAGAACTATTTATCCACTTTTACGGGACAGTAATGATCAAACATATCAAATGAAAGCAGTTCAAATTGTCAACCCCTCAGAAATGAAGGTGGTTGAACTGGAAAAACCGACCGTTGGCGCCGGTGAAGTATTAGTAAAAATCAAGTATGTCGGTTTTTGTGGTTCGGACTTAAACACGTTCCTGGGCAAGAATCCGATGGTGAATTTGCCAGTGATACCGGGACACGAAGTAGGAGCGGTTATTGAAGAAATCGGTTCGGGTGTTCCGGCAGGTTTCGAGAAAGGAATGAATGTGACGCTGAATCCGTACACCAATTGCGGTAAATGTGCTTCCTGCCGTAATGGGCGGGTCAATGCCTGCGAATATAACGAAACGCTGGGTGTGCAACGCAATGGAGTGATGTGCGAATATGCAGTATTACCCTGGACGAAGATTATTCCGGCGGGCAATATCTCTTCCCGTGACTGTGCGCTGATTGAACCGATGAGTGTCGGATTTCATGCCGTATCGCGTGCACAGGTGATTGATAACGAGTTTGTGATGGTAATCGGCTGCGGCATGATTGGTATAGGTGCGATTGTACGTGCTGCTTTGAGAGGTGCAACAGTAATTGCTGTCGATTTGGATGATGAAAAACTGGTACTGGCGAAGAAGGTCGGCGCATCTTATGTGGTTAACTCTAAAACAGAGAATGTACACGAACGGATACAGGAAATAACGGAAGGACTCGGTGCCGATGTTGTGATTGAAGCAGTCGGCAGTCCGGTAACTTATGTAATGGCAGTGGATGAAGTCGGATTCACTGGGCGTGTAGTTTGCATCGGCTATGCCAAGAGTGAAGTGGCTTTCCAAACGAAACTTTTCGTTCAAAAAGAATTGGATATCCGTGGTTCCAGAAATGCGTTGCCGGCAGATTTCCGTGCGGTAATAAACTATATGAAAGAAGGAAATTGTCCGGTGGAAGAGTTGATTTCGAAGATAGCCAAACCGGAAGGTGCTTTGGAAGCCATGCAGGAATGGACGGCTAATCCGGGAAAGGTATTCCGTATTTTGGTTGAGTTTTAGGAATTTGCTTTATATATCCTGAACGAAAGGGTGGGAGGTTGATACCTTTCACCCTTTTTGGTGTCTGAAATTGCCCCGTTTGACACAGGAAGAGAAAGTATCATTAATGCAAAATTCCTCACCGGCTATTCCGCGACTGGGAATCAAAGAGTACGACTGGTGGAATGAAGCGTTGCACGGTGTAGGACGTGCCGGACTGGCAACCGTTTTTCCCCAATCTATCGGTATCGTGCCAAGCACTTTGCCGTCCATTCCGGACCGGAGTAGAACTGGCATAGCTTTGATGCTATATTTGAGGATTCGAGGGAAGTTCCATATCACACCTCTTCCACTCTTACAAGCTTCCATCCTTGAAATACTAACGCAATACTTTTCAGCTCAGTGGTTCTCTTGTCGTGTGCTATCCATTCGCTGGCTGCATATTGTTTCAGTTGTATTTTTGCATTGGCTAGTAGTTTCTCTATCTCGGTGTCGGATGTATCCCGTTTGGCATACTTAATTTCGATGCAGTAGCTATAAACCATGTCGGGAAGTTGTAATAACCGGGGTTGCAGGAGTAATGTCCTGATAACGTTCGTTGCCATAATCTATCAGAATATTGTTGGCTAAAAATTTTCACGGATTATTCTCTCGAAGTCCGTCATCCCGTAGGGTATTTTCTTTATAGCTGCATCCACTACTGCTTTCATTTTAGTGTGAGAACAAAAATAGTCTATTCTCTTTTTAAAGGCAATTAAATTAACGATTAAACAGTATATACTATTTAATTATTGGCAGATATACGATACCATCTATTAGATTATTGAACGAAAATCAATGTTTCCGGCGCTCTCCGGTAAAGGGTAATAGCAATACTTTATAGTTTGGATATTGAATTGTATGCGTCAACCGCCTTCTTTACCGAACCATGCAGCAGTAACAGCTTTTGCGCATGCCCATGGTCTAACCCCAGTTCTTCCATAATCATCCGCGTCCCTCTTTCCACTAGCTTCTGATTACTCAACTGCATATTCACCATCTTATTTCCTTTTACCCGTCCGAGTTGAATCATCACCGAAGTGCTAATCATATTCAGAATCATCTTTTGTCCGGTACCTGATTTCATCCGTGAACTCCCCGTCACATATTCCGGCCCGACAATCATCTCAATGGCGATATCCGCTTCTGCCGCCATCGGAGAATCGGGATTGCTGGTGATACAGCCTGTCAGGATGCCATGCTTGCGGGCTTCCCGCAAAGCACCGATTACATAAGGTGTGGTGCCGGAAGCGGCAATGCCGATTACGGTATCCTTATCATTAATCTGATGTTCGGTAAGCTCTTCCCATCCCCGGTTCATATCGTCCTCTGCACCTTCCACCGGATTACGTAGAGCAGTATCTCCGCCGGCTATCAAGCCGATAATCCAGGTAGGCGGCATGCCGAATGTCGGTGGTATCTCTGAAGCATCCAGTACTCCCAGGCGACCGCTTGTTCCTGCACCCATATAAAAGATGCGTCCGCCCTGCTTCATACGGGGGACAATCAGGCTGACAAGCTGTTCAATCTGTGGAATAGACTTTTGTACGGCTAATGCCACCTTTTGGTCTTCACGATTGATGTCTTCTAATATTTCTCGTACAGACTTCTTTTCTAAATCGTCGTAGAGGGATGATTGTTCGGTTATCTGCATTGGGATGATTACAATTTACTAATTATATTATGAGTTGCTGATTATAAATTGATGATATATAAGCAATTGGTTATAAATTAAACTGATTGGATGAAGTCGTATGGTACCGGATTAATCCTTCCATCGGGCTTTGAAGAATCTTGCCGATACTGACTCCCGTTTCCTGTGCTGCTTCCTGTAATATTTCCTTGTAATAATGAGCTACCGAACCGATGAAATGTGCCGGATACTGTGCATAGTCATATTGCATCACATTTCTTCGTAAGAAAGCGATGAAACTATTGAGGACTAACTGGCGGATACCCGGTTCTTCCAGATGTTGGGCTATGAAAGGAGAGAGACTTGCCAGGAAGCGGTTCGGGAAAGGCTGACGGTAAACTCGGTCGATGATTTCGGGAGCTGTCAGGTCGAATTGTTTGAGAAATGCTTCCTTTACGGTAGGTGACAACTGGTTTTTCAGAATATCACCTACTAACAATTTTCCCAGTACTGCGCCGCTTCCTTCATCGCCTAAGATAAATCCCAATGGCGAGACGTTATTGACAATCTCTTTTCCATTGTAAAAGCAGGAGTTGGAACCGGTTCCCAGGATACAGACAATGCCTGCCTCATGTCCGCATAATCCACGGGCAGCAGCCAGCATATCCGAATAGGCTTTGATATTCCCGACAATGGGTAAACTGTCGGCTATTGCCCGCCGGATGACAGGCGCTTTTTCGGGGGTACAACCTGCACCATAGAAATAGACGGAGTTAATCGTCCCTTCCGGTAACTGTGGCAGAAGAGAATGTGCCAGTTCTTGTTGAACTTCCTCTTCCGATTGGAAGAAAGGGTTCAGCCCTTTTGTGCTGATTCGTTTGATAGGTGTGCCGTTGAGAACGACACACCAGTCGGTCTTGGTAGAACCGCTGTCTGCAATCAATATCATATCTTAATGTATATTTTCTTTTTATATAATATATAGCCTATTGCCCAGTTGAGCAGGACAAACAATATGGCGTAAGCTAATGAGCCCCCTTCGTTTCCGAAAATGGGTTGCAGGGTACCGGCATAGAAGGCTTGCTGCAAGGAAGTGCTTTCTCCCTGGTAAGTGACGGTTATGACGCCTAGCAGGATGGCGAGAACATCTGCCAGTACATAGATAAAGAGCGGATTCACTCCGAAAGACTCGAAGAAGCGGCTCCATTTCTTGTACCCTTTTATGTCGATTATCCAGACGAGCAAAGCCAGCATGCTGGAACCTAGTCCGCAAGTGACCAGAACGAAAGTCGGCGACCATATCTTTTTGTTGAACGGGCATCCATAGCTCAACAGGAAACCTGCAAAAGTAAGGATAGTTCCGATAAGGAAGAGCCGTTCGAGTTTCTCGCGAATGTCTTTGACCTCCATCAATAGTTTGCCGACACAGAAACCTATCAGTACGTGCGCGATGGAAGGGATAGTGCTGAGAAGTCCTTCCGGGTCGATGTGGTTGTCCTGATACATATGCGCATCTCCCAGGATACTGCGGTCTACAATAGAAAGAATGTTCGTCTCGTTGTAGGCAAAGCCGTTGCCGGTGATAAGAATGATAAAGTAACCTGCCAATAATACAAAAATCAGATAAGGTATATACTTGTGTTTGATAAGCAAAGCGATTAATGCGGATGCTCCGTAGCAAAGGGCAAGTCGTTGCATCACTCCCAACACCCGGATTTGGGCAAAGGGGAGCGGGTCGTGGTGGTAGCAAAGCAAGGCAAACCAGTTGATGGCTATTCCGATAAGGAAAATGACAATCGTTCTTTTGATAATCTTCAGGGCAGCGGGGGGACTGAACGTGAAGTTATACTTTCTGAGCGAGATGTAGGTAGAGATTCCCATGATAAACATGAAGAAAGGGAAAACCAGGTCTGTGGGGGTAAGACCGTTCCATTGAGCATGTTTAAGAGGGGGATATACGTATCCCCAAGACCCCGGATTATTTACCAGAATCATTCCTGCGATGGTAATGCCCCGCATTACATCGAGTGCCAGTAGGCGTTTGTTACTTGTTACATTCATGACTGTTACTTGTTAATGTGTTAAGTTATTAAGTAAATTGTTTATTGTTTCTTTCCGAAAGAATCGTCCAGCCGGTTGCGAATCATTAATGAAGCGATAATGCCGGGTATGGTACAGATACATACCCAGATAAAAAAACTGGTGTAGCTGGTGTGTTCCTGTATCCAACCTGCGGGCATTCCCGGAATCATCATGCCCAGTGCCATAAATCCCGTTCCGATAGCATAATGAGCAGTCTTATGCTCGCCTTCCGCAATATAAATCAGATAAAGCATATAGGCTGTGAAGCCGAAACCGTAACCCAGTTGTTCGATAGCTACACAGATGGATATAAATATAGGATTATCCGGAGTGGTGGCAGCCATCCATACGTATAAAATATCCGGCAGGTTGATAGCCAGTGCCATGGGGAGTATCCATTTCTTGAATCCGTCGCGTGACACAAGGAAGCCGCTGATAATCCCCCCGACTAACAGGGCTATGACACCTATCGTACCATAAATCATTCCGACGGTTGCCGTAGATAATCCCAATCCGCCTTTATCCGTAGTATCAAGCAGGAAAGGAGAGGCTATTTTGGCTAACTGTGACTCTCCCAACCGGTAGGTGAGCAGGAAAAAGAACATAAGCCCCAAATGCTTCTTCTTGAAGAAAGTGACGAAAGTCAGGAGAAAATCTTCTAATAACTTTCCCGCTGTCAGCCCAGGACGTTTAGTGTCGGAAGCGGGATAGGGGAGGATAAAGCGGTGGTAGATAGTAAGGGCAAGAAATAATCCCGCCATAAAGTAGAACGTAATACTCCACGCCAAAGGAATATTGTTTTGTGATGTCTCCAACCAGCCTGCCAGCATCACAAGAATACCTTGTCCGAAGATATTGGCGAGCCGGTAGAATGTATTTCGGATACCTACAAAAAAAGATTGTTCTTTGTTGTTGAGCCCGAGCATATAGAAACCGTCCGCCGCAATGTCATGTGTGGCGGAACTGAACGCTAACAACCAAAAGAAAGCAAGCGTAAATTGCACATAATGGGTCGTAGGGATAAAAAAGGCTATCCCTGCAAATCCTGCACCAATAAGCCCTTGCATGGCGATAATCCAGGCGCGTTTCGTTTTAATCAAATCAACGAAGGGACTCCATAAGGGCTTGATAGTCCAGGGAAGATAAAGCCAGGAAGTATATAAGGCAATTTCTGTATTCGACAATCCCAGGCGCTTGTACATGATGACGGCAATAGTCATTACCGCTACATAAGGCAGCCCTTCCGCAAAGTAGAGGGTTGGAATCCAGCTCCAGGGATTTTTGTTTATGGTTGGCGTTGTCATAGCATCAGTCTGATTTTATTTATATTGTCTCTCAATCGTACTACCGGGGTAGTAGTGAGATAGTATCTCTTCGTATTTATAGCCTTGTTCTCCCATTACGGCAGCACCAATTTGGCAAAGCCCCACTCCATGTCCCCATCCGGCACCGGTGAGGATAAAGCGGGAAGGGATTTTTAGCTCTTCTTCTTTACATTCTCTATATTCTTCTTTGTATTCCTTATCCACAACGAAAGCAGAACTATAAAGATGAGAAGTCGATAGGGTACGGCGTATCTCCAGTTCTTTTCCGATGGTGAGTGTGCGTAGCGTACCTACTATCTTCAGTCGGACGAGACGACCGGATGTTCCCCTTTCTATGGGAATTAAATCTATAATTTTCCCGAAATCAATACCCGAGCGCTTGTGAATCAGTTCGGACAGTTCTTGTTGGGAGTAGCAGACTTTCCAACGATAGAAGTCTGCAGTCTCCTGGTCGTAGTTATTTAAAACCTGACTGAGAATCTTCTCGTCCTGTGTGTTACAGAATGCAACGGGCGAAGTGCGTATCCACTTGTCCGCTTCCGCTTCTATGCTCAAGTCGGGAAGCAGGTTTTCTGTTCGGCTGTCCCGTTGTCCGATAAGATAAGGATGCCTTACATTCTCCCAGCAGTTCTGGAATTCTTCAAAAGCACCGCCGCAGCATTTGGAGAAGCGGGCGTCACAAATCTTCCCTTCGTAGATAAGTGCCTCACCCCGTGTAGCGGAAACAGCCTCAACAGCCTGTGGAGTTGAGGCACGTGTAATCCCTTGATAACGCTGGCAATGGTCGTCGGCACATACATCAAAGTTCTTGTGGGCTTCATGGTCGTACCATTTGATAATTTGAGAATTGAGAGTTGAGAATTGAGAAATGGCTGCGCTGTCCGCGTTGTCCGGTTGCATCTTATTTTTCAATTTTTCATTCTCAATTCTCAATTTATTCAATAGCCAGCTTCGGGAGATAACCGCATGTGCTTTCAACAGTTCTAAAGAAGCTGTTGCGCTCATCTCTGATGAAATCACGCTGGTGAGATAATCTTCGATAGAAATTATATTGATGGCGGTCAGCTTGTCATCTTCAACGATAATCTTCAGTTTACCTTTGAACCTTTGAACTTCTTTACGTTCCCAATGGAAGTTGATGCCGATGGTTACGTCTTGCAGTTCAAAGAAAGAAGTTGTATTCTTTTGGGGAGTGAAGGATAACTCATCATATACTTTTTCTTGCCAATGGATTTTCCCTTTCTGATAAACGGCTTGTTGTATTCCGGAGATTGCCATTCCATCAGAAGAGATGAATTCTTCCGGGAAAGAGAATCTAATCTCTTTCTCCGAAAGAATGCCAACTGCTATTTGAGGCTCTGTCATAAGGCGGCTTTAATGCGTTCTGCTATTTCTTGTAGTTTTTCTTTAGATATGGATACTTCCTTATAGATATCATATACCTTTTCAGGAGTCAGTTTCTCCATATCCTCTTCGCGTACTATAGGGAATATACCGTTCATTTCAGCAATAGCAGGACTGATGAGAATTTGTTCGTCTCCTTTGGCGTAATAGCAGTCAGGGCGATGTTTGCTGCGTAAGAAGATAACACATTTGTAAGGGTGTGTGGTTGCGGCTTTAAGTTCGTCTTCGTAGTTCTTTCCAAAAGAATCTTTGGTGCGTATCAAACCATACCAGGCAAGAATATTCATCATTGGTTCTTTTCCGTTATTATTGGCAGCTAGGATGTCGTAAATCAGATGAAAGGTTTTCGACATTGTTCTCTTATTTTCCGCCTCAATATGGATAAAACTGTACGGGAAATCTGCATAATTAATTAGCACCTTGTCGTTATCTATTAATTCTATGCTATCGTTATATGTCCCCTGCAAGCTTTCCTCTTTACTGCAAGCTTGAAAATGGGCATGATCGGGAGCGGAAGCTCCACATTCCGGTCCATTATACAAAAGGAAGTATTCTTTCATTATGTCGGTGAGTTCTATCATATCTTTAAAACGCCCGGCTATGGATTGCGGCTTGTGTTCCTTATCTACAATTGTAAAGTGGTGTTTAAATATGGGATAGGGATTAACCAGTATCTGATAATTCCCAAAACTGAGGAACTCTTGTTCCTGCGGTCGGTTTGTTTGGCAGAGGAAGCAAGGCCGTGAGTGAATAGAGACAGTATCTGTCTGTGCGGTAGCCGAAAGAATACGTTTCGGATTAAGGAATAGTTTCGCGTCTAAATGGCTATTACCCATCCATTTTCCTATTTCTTTTGTTCGTGACTGATACTGTTCCAATGCCTGGTAATTCTCTTTGGCAAGTTCCCATGAAAGGGTTTGCTTCTGGAATAACTGTTCGATTCTTTGCTGAATTTTCTCTAATGTCGTTTCTTGTTGCAGGATGCGCTGTTCCAATTCCCACGTACGAAGTCGGTCTTTATATAGATTATTCTGGTTGACTTTCTCAACAGGCAGCGCAGCGTCCGAGTTTCCTTCCCAACGGCGGCAAAGGTAAATCACGTCATATATTCTGCCTATCTGATAATCGTGTGAAATTTTCAATCCAAGGGCATAGTCTTCCCCATAGCTTGTATTCGGGACTTTGATTTTCCGAAGAATAGGCGTATAGAATGCACGGGGAGCTCCCAAGCCGTTGATGCGTAATGCATTGTTTCGTCCGTTGTCGGGCGTCCATTCCTTATGATCGATGATGCCGGGGGCAATTTCCTGCATATCAAAATTAGTCATCATATAAGTGCCGATTACCATTGCGCATTTCTGTTTATAGAAAGTATCAATGATGATTTGCAGACTATGTTCGTCTTTATATACGTCATCGCTATCAAGTTGGACGGCAAACTTTCCGCATTTTTCGTGATGGATACCTACATTCCAACAACCACCGATGCCGAGGTCATCCCTTTCGGGAATGACGTGAATCAAACGTTTGTCCACACTTAGTTCCTGAAGTGCTTCGGTCGTTCCGTCTGTCGAATGGTTGTCGATGACAATGACATTGAACGGGAAGGTCGTTTGCTGGTTTAGTGCCGAGCGTACGGCATCTTTGATGGTGCGAATGCGGTTGCGCACGGGTATAATGACAGAAGCTTCATATTCAAAAGTGTGGGAAGAGAAGTCTATGGGATGGAAGATAGGATGCAGATATCCGCCAATCTCTTTCAAATGTTTGGTGCATGCTTGTTCCATTTCAATCTGTACCTGGCGGTTTTTAGGGTCTACATAATCAAACTGTTTTTCACCGCTTTTCCGCTTGTCACTTTCTACTTCCGTATATAGATATTCGTTGATATGTACCAGTTTGTTCTTTTGGGATATTTTGAGTCTCAAATCATACAAGCCGGCGTATTGATATTCTTCTTCTGTTTCTTTTATGGCTTTCTTGAATGCGTTGGTATCGAACAGCAATACCGAACCGAAATCGAAATCATCTCGTAGGCTACCGGGTTGGTAGTCAATGACCGGAGCAGGTTTTAGCACACCGTCCACTTGTTGGTAATGGTCTGCATAGACCATGCCTGCTTGAGTCATTTCCATTACTTGAACCATTCTTTCAAGAGCGAACAGCCCTATTTTTAACGCAGTGCGTTTGGTATAAAGTAAGGTATATGCTTTATTGGAATGTTCGGCAATAGCCCGCATCGCTTGTGTGGATTGCATTTTCTCTACGGAAATAAGTTCGCATCCGGGAAGGCAGACATTGGTAATCGGTGATGCCAATAAATAAATCTTGTCTACCAGTGCCGACGCACGTAATTCTTTAACCGTCTGTACAGTTTCTTCCAACCTGCTAAAAGGAAGAAAACAGTTGATTGTTGCTTTCATTATTTTATTTCTTGTTTTGTAGTATGAGTTGTGTACGATACCTCTTTGTCTTGTCTTTTGATGAGCAAACAAAGCCCGAGGAATGTAAACAGGGCATTGATAATCAACAACTCGTAACTGATTTGGTAACCGTTGAACCAAGCTTCCGAATTTCTTTGCAGGATATAGCAAAGTGCAGGGGACGCGATAGCTACCAACGGGATATATTTGTCATAAACTTGTTTCTTGGTGAAGATGCCGAAGGCGAACAGCCCTAAGATAGGGCCGTATGTATAACTTGCCAATGTGTAAATCGCATCAATCACACTGGTATTGTTCAACAGATTGAAAACGAAAATAACTGCTCCCATGACGACTGCCATACCGATATGTACATGCTTTCGTATCTTACTGAGTGCGGCTTCTCCTTTTTTCTGCGCATGTAGAATGTCTACGGTGAAGGAAGTAGTCAGCGCCGTCAAGGCAGAGCCTGCCGCAGAATAGGCGGACGCTATCAACCCGATAATGAATAATATCCCGACTATGCCGGGAAAATAATCTCCGGTAGCGACCATCGGAAATAACTCGTCGCTTTTTCCCGGATTCTCAATCCCTTGCTGCGCTGTAAAAGTATAAAGCAATACTCCCAGCATGAGGAAAAGCAGAATAACAAAGAATTGCGAAATGCCGCTTGTAATCATGTTCTTCTGTGAATCCCGGAAGTTCTTGCAACTGAGATTGCGTTGCATCATATCCTGGTCGAGCCCGTTCATGGCAATGACGGTGAATACCCCTGCCAGAAATTGCTTGAAGAAATACCGCTTGTCATTGACATCATCAAAGAAGAATGTCTTGGAGAAGTCACTGTCCGAAATCGTAGTGACCAGGCCGCTGAAATTCAGGTGCAGGTTGGAAGCGATATAGTAGATACAGAGAACCACCGAAACTACTAGGCAGAATGTTTTCAGGACATCTGTCCATATCAATGATTTCACCCCGCCGCGGAATGTATAGAGCCATACGATAAATACGGTCAGGATAACGTTCAGCAAGAACGGGAGATGGAAAGGTTCGAAGATAAGCAGTTGCAAAGTCAGGCATACGAGAAAGAGCCGGACGGCTGCTCCCAACATCTTTGAAATAAAGAAAAAACAGGCTCCCGTCTTATAAGATGAACTTCCGAACCTGTTCTCCAAATATTCGTAGATGGAAACTAAATTCATGCGGTAAAAGAGAGGAACGAGCACAAACGCTATGATAATCTGCCCGACTATAAATCCCAGTACCATTTGCAAGTAAGAAAAACTGCTTGCCTGTACCATGCCCGGAACAGAGACAAAAGTAACCCCGGAAATCGTGGAACCAATCATGGCAAAAGCAACGATATACCAAGCCGATTTACGGTTCCCTACAAAGAATCCTTCATTGTCGGCTTTGCGTCCTGCTATATAAGAAATAGTGAACAGGATTATAAAGTATGCCACAATAGTAATAGATATGACGGCTGGGCTCATTATCTGCTGTTTAAATTTGTTTGGAGATAAGATATCTTGAATTATGTAGCAAATATAGCTGTTTTTGATAATATAATCCAATAAACAGATGTAATAAAGAGAATTCTTCCTCTATACAAATTATCAGCCAGTACTTTTCTCAAAGTATACTCACCGTGATGAGAAAAAAATCTCATCGCGGTGAGAATGACCCTTTGTCTGAACCTGCTGGAACGGGGATTATGTGGAGCTCAAATGGATTATTGTTTCTTGTAAAGAATGTATTTCTTGGATGCGCCGGCATAGATACCTGTATTCTCAAAATCACATAAGATGCTCCGGGTATCTTTGGAAATCTTGGGGATGCATACGTCTACTTTGATGCGCGACTGTTTTTGTGCAGGGTCGGCAATATGCAATTCCGCATTGTCCCGGCGACTGCCTTTGAGCATTAATGTACATGCTTTGTCCACCTTTACGGTCATCTCCTTGTGAGTGAAAGTTCCTTCCCGATAAAATACCATTTGCCAGATATTCAGCTTTTTGTGCCTTACAATCTGCATGGAATCCGTATTGACCAGGATTTCAACAGGGCTCTTCTTATTGTATGCGTCCATTTGCTGGGCGGAAGTTATCCCCGGTGCTATGATATATGCATAGGTGGCGTTGTGAGGAGTAGTCCCGTGGTCGAATCCGAGAGTGAAAACTTCCCGGTGTTGCATCTCTTTCGATTCGGTATGGTTGATGTCGTACCATGACCCTGTTTGTTGTTCATTATTCAGGTATATCCGCCCGCCTTGCGGAAAGATATATCCGATTCCGTTATGTAAAGCCCAGTCGGGAGAATCATAGGTAAATTCTCCTTTCTTTATAACTGTTTGTTTCTTGTTCTGTGATACCAGTATGTTTTTATCATTCAGCAGGCATTGGTTGATTGTAGTATATATGGGTGCGTGAGAGGTAGAATTGATTCCTGCCCCTAAGCATACCACTTCATTGTCGAAGAAGAACCATGCCTTTTTAGCACCGGTGTTGACTCCTGCATAGTTGTCCGTGTAGGCGTAGGCGGATACTCCGTAGATACTGTCGGATACACCGCCGGCAAAAGTTGATGTTCCTCGGGTCTGCCAGTCGCTCGCAGCCATCGGAATCGTATCCAGTTGCGGGGCGGTTGTTCCGGGGATTCTGCACCAGTTCCATACAGGCAGGATATTGGCGTATTCATTTCCTTGTGTTGCTATATTGGTGCATCCGTCCGACATAAAGTAAGTTTTTAAGTTTTCCCCGTTGCCGTATTCGCAGCGCATGGTGCGGGTGGATACCATGCGGACGTCGAAAGTATAGCCGGGACGTACGTGCAGGGTATAATCTCCCCGGAAGTAATGTGTGTGCAGTGGCTGCAACTTGTAGTCAGCAGGCTGCTCACCTTTCAGACGGGAGATAATGGCCTTATATTCGTCTGTATGTTCCGGGTCGAGGACAATCATCCGTTTGGCAAACAGGGTAGTAGCGCTTTTGTCGGTAATGTTTTTCCGGCTTATGCCTCTGCCTAGTACGTCAAAAAGCATATGTTTTCCGCGTATGGTCTGATAATAAGTCCCGCGCATAAATTTGCTCAGAATCCGTATTTTTTCGGCACTCAATGCATATTGGGTTCCTTGTGTGTACATGGCTACTTGGGTGATTCCTTTTAGAATCTCATCACCATATCCGCCGATATAAAGCTGTACGCCATGCTGGAAGTAAGAGTTGTCATGCTGAAAACCCTCTTTGACGGTGTATTCTATCGGGCTGTAAGCATTATCGAGAGCCGTTTTCAGGTCGGTCGCGTTTTTTTCCAGGCATGACCGGTAAATCCAGTGAAGTGCGATGTCTGTTTGGTTGGCACCCGTCCATTTGGCAGGGTGTCCACCGTCTTTGCGTATGCGTTGTAAAGTTTTAGTCTCCAGTTCGGATGGAATTTGTTTTTTGCCGATACGCATCTGTATAAGTAATATGCCGATTTTCTGAGGTTCGGCAATTTGGTTGTACCACCAGTTGTTGCAGTGCGGATTACGTTCATACCAATATTCCAGTCCTTTCACTATCTTATTGTAAATGTCTTCGTTTTGATAGTAAGTGTTCTGCGGATTGGTATAGGCAAAAGCAAAATCATACAATCGGTTTATGTGGATGAGAGGTTCCCAGTTGGTGCGGTCACGGCGGCTGTAGTCTACATCGGTAAAACATCCTTTGCCGGCATCGTACTTATTTAAAGTTTCGTCAATAAGTGGATTTTGTGCAAAGTCGTTCCTTATTTTCTCCATTAAAGTTTCAAATTCGTCATTTTTATTGTTATTTGCCATGAGGGGGGCAGATGTGTAGAAAGCTGCGAGTAGAAGTCCGATAATGTAGTTAACAAATCTCATGTTGGTTCTATTTTAAATGGTTGTATTAAATTATTCGGAGACAAAGGTATGGAGAAAAGTAAAATAGAAGTGTAATTTTTTCATATATAATATAAAAATCCCCTTTAGTTGCCCAAGAGGTAGCTAAAGGGGATATATTGATGAACAGATTGTTTTTTACTTACTTCTCATCATTCTGACGGATTTCCACACGACGGATTTTGCCGCTGATAGTTTTCGGAAGTTCGTCTACAAATTCAATTACACGCGGATATTTATAAGGAGCAGTCACTTTCTTCACATGGTTCTGCAATTCCTTAATCAGTTCTTCTCCGGCGCGGTTCTTATACTCTTTTGATAGGACAATCGTAGCTTTTACTACTTGTCCGCGAATCTCGTCAGGTACTCCGGTGATGGCACATTCCACAACCGCCGGGTGAGTCATCAAGGCGCTTTCCACTTCGAACGGGCCGATACGGTAACCGGAACTCTTGATTACATCGTCCGCACGACCTACGAACCACAGATAACCGTCTTCGTCTTTCCATGCAACGTCTCCTGTATAATAGATGCCGTCATGCCAGGCTTCGCGTGTACGTTCCGCATCGCGGTAGTACTCTTTGAAAAGTCCGAGAGGTTTGCCTTTGCTGGTACGGATTACGATTTGTCCCTGTTCTCCGGCTTCAACCGAACGGCCTTCGTGGTCTATCAGGTCAACGTCATATTGCGGGTTCGGCAGTCCCATACTTCCCGGTTTCGGTTCCATCCAAGGCATGGTGGCGATAGTCAGGGTCGTTTCTGTCTGTCCGAAACCTTCCATCAGTTTGATGCCGGTCAGTTTCTTGAACGTCTCGAATACGGCAGGATTCAGGGCCTCTCCGGCAATCGTGCAGTATTTGAGTGAAGACAGGTCGAACTTCGTCAGGTCTTCGTGAATCAGGAAGCGGAAGATGGTAGGCGGCGCACAGAGGGAAGTGACATGATAATTCTGTATCATTTCCAAAATGGCGGCGGGAGTAAATTTCTCGTGGTCATACACGAAGATGTTGGCTCCGGCAATCCATTGTCCGTAAAGTTTGCCCCATACGGCTTTTCCCCAACCGGTGTCGGCGATGGTGAGATGAAGGCTGTTCTCGTCAAGGTTGTGCCAGAAGCTGCCTGTTACGATATGACCTAACGGATAAGTGAAGTCATGTGCCACCATTTTAGGTTCGCCGGTAGTGCCGGAAGTGAAATACATCAGCGAAATATCATCGTTGGTATTTGCGTGTCTCGGACGTACGAACGGAGCTGCATTCTCTATTCCCTGGTGGAAATCTTCGAATCCTTCGGGTATTTCCGGGCCGACGCTGACCAGCTTCTCGACAGTCGGGCAATCGGGCAGGGCATCTTTGATATGTTGCAGGATGATTCCTTCACCGGCGGCTACAATCATTTTGATGTCCGCAGCGTTGCAACGGTAGATAATATCCTTTTTTGTCAACAGGTGAGTGGCGGGGATAACGGTTGCTCCCAGCTTGTGAAGGGCGATGGTGCTGTACCAGAACTCGTAACGCCGTTTCAGAATCAGCATCACCATGTCGCCGCGACCGATACCCAGACTTTGGAAGTAAGAGGCGGTCATGTCCGTATAACGCTTCATGTCGGCAAATGAGAACTGGCGGCTCTCGCCTTTGTCGTTTGTCCAAAGCAAAGCGTTCTTATCGGGTTGCTCGGCAGCCCAGGCATCTACTACATCGTAACCGAAGTTGAAGTTCTCCGGAACGTTTATTTTCAAGTTCTTGTTGAAGTCCTCTTGTGAACTGAAAGAGGTCTGTGATAAAAATCTTTCTACCATGATATTATTACATAATTACTGCCAGAAAACGTACCGTTTTGCCATCGAGCGCTTTCATGCCATGTGGGAGTTGGGAATTAAAATAGATACTGTCGCCTTGGTTGAGGATGATTTCTTTGCCTTCGATATTGATGAGCATGCGTCCTTCAATCACAAGATTGAATTCTTGTCCGTTGTGTTTGTTGTAATGGATAGGTTCGTTGTCCCCTTTCGGTTCAACGGTAACGATGAACGGGTCGGCAGTGCGGTTCATGAATCCCGATGCCAATGACTGGTATTTATAGGCTTTCGTACGTTCGATGCTGACTCCTTTTCCTGTACGGGTTACGAAATAACTGCTCATCTTAGGTTCTTCGCCGAACATCAGGGCGTCGAGGGCAACATTATACGTACGTGCAATCTTCTGCAGCATGCTGACAGAAATGTCGTATTCTCCTGTTTCTGCAAGTCGGTATTCTTCAGCAGAGATGTCGCTGTCGCGGGCAATGTCCTCAGAAGTCAGTTCCAGTACATCACGCAATCCGCGAAGGCGTTCTGCTATCTGTTTAATTTGGTCATTCATGTTATTAAGTGATTAATTATTAATGATTGGAGATTGATTTAGTGATTAACGGAGTAGTGATTAATAGCTGCGCTGTATAGTGTTAATCACTAATCACTACTCCGTTAATCGTTATTTCGATGCTTTCATTGCTTGGATGATGGCAGACGTAAAGCCGTTGTGCTCCAGTTCGTTGATTCCTTTGATGGTGATTCCGCCCGGAGTAGTCACCTTGTCGATTTCTACGCTAGGATGGGTTTCATTGTTCAGAATCAGTGCGGCGACTCCTTTCAGTGATTGCGCTACCATGGTCATTGCGTCTTTCGGGCGGATTCCCATTTCGATACCGGCCTGCATGGCCGCCTGAACGTATTTCAGGACGTAGGCGATGCCGCAGGAAGCCAGTGCGGTGGCTGCGGTTATTTTGTCTTCGGGGATAAGCATCACTGTTCCCATTTCACTGAAGAGCCGGAGAACGAATTTATCTTGTTCGTCATTCGTATTGCGCGCGGCAACGAGTGTCATGCTTTCCAGTTCGCTGATAGCGGTGTTGGGGATGAGGCGGAACATCGGCATCTCCGGTGATACCACATAATGAGCCAGTTCCTCGAAACTGATACCGGCGGCTACCGATATGAGTATCTGTTTGCTTTTTAGTTTCAACTCGCGCATTACGGGTTGCATGAACCAGGGCTTTACTGCAAGGATAACGATGTCTGCTCCCAGCGCCGCTTCGGCGTTGTTGTGAGTGGTAGAGATGCCCGGAAATTCTTTTTTCAGTTGTTCCAGTTTGCCTGCACTGGGGTTGGATACGATGATATCCGAGTCTTCTATCAGACTTCCTTTTGCCAGGCCGCGAGCGATAGAGCCGCCCATGTTGCCTGCACCGATGATAGCTATTTTCATATTACGCTTGTTTTTAATGAGTTGTCATAGACAAAGGTAACGGTAAATTACGAAAAAACAAAAAGCAGCCTGAATAAGAAAGATTTTTCTACTGAAGGCTGCTTTTATCGTTGGCTGTTTATTAATCAAATGAGCGGTTAGAGTACTTTCTTGAACCGGGCAAGGAACTCATCCGCTTCTTCCATACTGAGACAGAGAGGGGGCAGAAGACGAAGTACATTCGTACCGCTTGCTCCGGTAAATACGTGCTCGTCATAGATGAGGCGGCTGCGCAATTCTTTGATTGGCTCTTCAAATTCGAGCCCGATCATGAGTCCGCGTCCGCGTACTTCCTTGATTTGCGGGAATTTTTTCAGTTCTTCCAGCAAGTAGTTACCTATCCTGGCAGCGTTTTCTACCAGATTTTCCTGCTCGATAACGTCCATTACGGCAAGGGCTGCCGAGCACGCCAGGTGATTTCCGCCAAAAGTGGTTCCTAACTGTCCATATACAGGTTTGAACATCGGACTGATAAGAACGCCTGCCATCGGGAATCCGTTTCCGATACCTTTGGCTACGGTGATAATATCCGGTTTGATATCATTGTATTGGTGGGCAAAGAACTTTCCGCTACGTCCGTATCCGCTCTGAATCTCGTCGAGAATCAGGATAGTGCCCGTTTCGCTACATGCCTTGCGGAGTTCCTGCATAAATTCGGTAGTCGGTATCTTGATGCCGCCTACGCCTTGTATTCCTTCAATAATAACAGCGCATACGTCTCCTTTAGACAGTTCCTGCTTCATGGCCTCGGTGTCATTCAAAGGAAGATAGACAACGTGCCCGTTGTTGTTGATAGGAGCGATGATGGACGGATTGTTGGTCGCTTCTACTGCCAGTGAAGTACGTCCGTGGAAGGCTTTGGTGAAAGAAACCACTTTGGTACGTCCGTTGTAGAAAGAAGCCAGTTTCAGTGCGTTCTCGTTCGCTTCGGCACCGCTGTTGATAAGAAACAGGCTGTAATCGTTATAGCCGGAAATCTTTCCCAGCCGTTCGGCTACCTGTTGTTGCAGCTTGTTGATAACCGAGTTCGAGTAGAAACCAAGATTGGCTACCTGATTGCTGATCATCTCTACATAGTGAGGGTGTGCGTGTCCGATGGAGATAACGGCGTGACCTCCGTAAAGGTCTAAATATTCAGTCCCGTTCTCGTCCCAGACTTTACAACCTTTCCCCTTGACTATATTGATATTATATAAAGGATATACGTCGAATAATTTCATATTGATTAACGTTTAGTGATTAACGATTAGCGGTTAACGTTTGGTGATTAATAATTAACTTCATTATAGCGTAGCCGTTAATCACTAATCACTAACCGTTATTCCGTTATTAAAACGCTGAAGGCTTCAAACGCAGCCCTATTGTCTCTTCCAGGTTGAACATCAGGTTCATGTTATGAACCGCCTGTCCGCTGGCACCTTTCAGCAGGTTGTCGATACAGGAGATGATCAATAGCTTGTCGCCATGCTTCTCGAGATGTATCAGACACTTGTTGGTATTGACTACTTGTTTGAGGTCTATATTCTTGTCTACGATGTGTACAAATGAGTCCTTCGCATAATATTCTTCATACATGCGGACGATTTCATCGAGAGCCACTTTCGTCTTTACCACGAGGGTGGCGAAGATGCCGCGGGGGAAATCGCCGCGGTACGGGATAAAATCTATGTCGGAATCAAAGCTGTTCTGCAACTGTTGCAGTGACTGTTTGATTTCCGGCACGTGCTGGTGCTCGAATGCTTTGTACACGCTAATGTTGTTGTTTCTCCAACTGAAATGACTGGTAGCACCCGGTTTCACTCCGGCCCCGGTACTTCCTGTAATGGCATTTACGGAAATATCGTCTGTCAACATCAGGTTTTTGGCCAGCGGGAGCAGACCCAGTTGGATACACGTCGCAAAACAACCGGGGTTGGCTACATGCTTTGCCGTACATGTGGCACGACGGTTCAGTTCCGGCAGACCGTAGATGAAGTCGTGGTCGTCACTCTTGATGCGGTAGTCCATGGAGAGGTCGATAATCTTCAGGTCTTCCGGTATGTTGTGGCTTTCCATGAATTTCTTCGTGTCGCCGTGGGCTGTGCAGAAGAAAAGAACGTCAATCTCGTCCAGAGGCAACTGGTCGGTGAATGTTAAATCTGTTTCTCCATACAAACCTTCGTGTACGTCGGTGATTCTGTTTCCGGCATTACTGCTGCTGTTGATAAATACGATTTCAGTCTCCGGATGGTTGAGCAGCAGGCGGATTAATTCGCCTGCCGTATATCCTGCGCCACCAATGATTCCTGCTTTAATCATATCTCTTCGTCTTTATGGTTATTATAGTAAACACGCAGCGGAGTAGAGGTCACTTTGATAAAGCCTTTCGCGTCTTCGGCTGTCCAGCCTTTCTGCATTTCACCGTATTCTCCGAATTTAGTTTTCACGAGGTCGTCTTCCGATTCTACGCCTACGGTAGAGAAAGAAAGCGGGCGAAGTTCGAGGATAGCCGTACCGTTCACATTACGCTGGCTTTCCTGCAACATCGCTTCGATGTCGCGCATCACAGGTTCCAGATACTGGCTTTCGTGCAGGAACATACCATACCAGTTGGCTACCTGGTCTTTCCAGTACTGTTGCCATTTGCTCAGTGTATATTTTTCGAGGAAGCGGTGAGCGCCGATAATCAGCATCGGGGCGGCGGCTTCGAAACCTACACGGCCTTTGATGCCGATAATTGTATCACCTACGTGCATATCACGGCCAATACCGTAAGCGGCACCGATTTCTTCCACTTTCTGAATTGCTTTGATCGGGTCATCGAACTTCTCGTCGTTGACGGCTTTCAATTCTCCCTTTTCAAAAGTCAGGCGGAGTTGTTCGCTGCCTTCCTTTTCTACATGTTTCAGGTAGGCAGTTTCCGGCAATCCCTGTGCGGAGTCGAGGATTTCACCGCCACAGATGGAAGTGCCCCACAAACCTACGTTATACGAATATTTCAGTTTGGTGAAATCCGCGCTAAAACCATGTTTGTTCAGATAATCAATTTCTTCCTGACGGCTCAATGCCATGTCGCGGGTCAATGTGATAATTTCCACATTCGGAGCCAGTACGAGGAAAGTCATGTCGAAACGAATCTGGTCGTTACCTGCTCCGGTAGAACCGTGTGCGATAGCGTCCGCTCCGATTTCGTTGGCATAACGTGCGATGGCCAATGCCTGGAAGATACGTTCGGAACTGACCGAAATAGGATAAGTACCGTTACGCAGCACATTTCCGAAAACCATGTATTTCAGACTCTTCTCGTAGTATTCCCGGGTAACGTCCAGTGTTACGTATTTCACTGCTCCCAGTTTGTAAGCATTTTCTTCGTTTGTTTTCAGTTGTTCTTCACTGAAACCACCCGTATTGGCACAAGCTGCATATACTTCGTAACCTTTTTCTTTGGCGAGGTACATGACGGTGAACGATGTGTCCAGTCCGCCGCTGAATGCCACCACTACTTTTTTCTTCTTTTCTTCCATAGTGCTGTATATTTTTTAAATGTTATTTCTTTCTTGTTCTTTTTTAATGTTCCGCGGGTCTGTCGGGTCGTACAGCATGGCTGTGCAGATACAGAATTTGCGGTTTTTGGCTTTCAGGATGTCGTGGTTGATACATCCTTCGCATCCTTTCCAGAAAGCTTCATCGTCTGTCAGTTCATTGAAGGTGACGGGGACATAGCCCAGTTCCGTATTCATCTTCATCACGGCTGCGCCGGAAGTCAGGCTGAATATCTTCGCTTTCGGCCATCGGAGACGTGCCAGTTGGAAAGAAGCCTGTTTGATACGTTTTGCCAATCCCAAACCACGGAAATCGGGATGAACAATCAGACCGGAAGTTGCCACATACTGCTTGTTGCCCCACGATTCAATATAAGTGAATCCGGCGAACGTGTCACCGCAAAGGGCAATAATTGCTTTACCTTCCTTCATCTTTGTCGCTACGTATTCGTGTGTGCGTTCCGCGATTCCTGTTCCTCGTACGGCGGCAGCATTTCTGATAGTTTCCAAAATAGTGTCAACGTAAACCTCATGTGAGGCGTCGGCTACCATAACATCTATTTGTTGAGTGTCCATTTCTTTATATATAATATAGGTATAATTATTCGATATTCGGGATGATGAGTGATAAAAGCTGGCGTATCTTGCTGATAGCGACTCCTTCACGCAACACTAGCATAATCGTATCGTCTCCGGCAATGGTTCCGAGTATTTCGGTGAACTCATTGTTGTCGATGTCATAAGCCATGCTACTGGCATAACCGGGACGGGTGCGGATAACGGCTATGTTGCCGGAGAACTGCAAAGAGATAAATCCGTTGTTGCGTAACATGTCGCCGGCACTCTGGTCGGTAGAACGTTTATACATAATGTTGTTCGGCAGTACATATACATACTTTCCGTTCATACTGGCAGCCTTGGCTACTTTCAGTTGTTTCAAGTCGCGGGAGAGGGTGGCCTGAGTCAGTTCGAAGCCTTCACGGTTCAACTCTTGCAGCAGTTCTTCCTGCGAGCCGACCTCTTTGCTTGAGATAATCATTTTGATGGCGTCTAACCGATTTGCTTTCTTCTTCATTGCATATTTATTCTAATAACGCTGCAAAAGTATGCATTATTTTGGAGAAAAGATGCATAAAACCACTAATTTTTTGCATAAAAGTGAAAAAATAGGGTGCTGTTTTGTGAAAGATAGCTTGTATGCTGCCAGTATCGCTATTGGATTTATGTGATGTTGAAGGTTAGTCTATAGGCAAACTATTAACAAAAAATTGTTCTCCATTTTTCAAGAAAAATACCTCTTCCTCTTTTCCCCGGGTTTCATCATGAAGAAAAAGCAGTGCGTTTCGGGGAATATTTTTATATTCTAAATAAACACCTTTTGCTTTTTGTTTACCTAACGAAATCCACTTTTTATTTTTTCCCCAATAAAAGAGTTCATAGGTATCTCCCGGGCGGATAAAATTGTCGTCGTTACGTGGAATACATAAAATCTTATTAATCAAGACTTCTGAACCAAAGTCAAAAATAAGTTCCTGTCCTTCTTTCTTAGACAGAAAATAAGTGAGCGGGTCATAATCGAAGCAATTCGCCAGTTTAAATTCATCGTCATTAGCATAATATGGTTCGCATGCGACTATATTTACAGGTTTCACCTCTTGCTGGTCTTGATAAAAGTGTAGCTCTGCTAATTCGAGAAAAGCATTTTTCCTAACTTTGTATCGTACATAGCGGAATTTTTGCTTATTGGGTAAAGTGAATTTATTAAAACATACCTTGGGAGTATCACAAATATGATATAATATGTGGGGATGACTGAAATCTATCGTATTGCTTCCCTCAAATTTGGAATCTATGATTCTGTACATTCTATCTTTGTTCCATGCAAAAAATGGAAACTTACGGTAGATTTTAATATCTTGAGCCTCTTTTCTTTCATTATTCGTCGAAAAGTATTTGAGTTGTTTACCATCGAAAATAAACGGGTCTGTAAAAGGTATGATTTTTTTTCCTTCCTTGGATAATATGATATAGATACAATTAGCTTCCACATGCCCGAATGATACATTGTTCCCGTTGACAGTTGATTTGGCAATCGGACAGAATTTGTCCCTGTTGAAAACTCCCAGATATAAATTACCCGTTTTCTTGGTGTTAGGAATATCTATTGTTAAAGTATCTTTGAAATATTCGTCACTTACATCCTTTTGTCGCGAACCGTCCGGTTGTTTTGCATAGGTTTGCCTGTATATCTTACACATCTTGCGAAATTCTCCACCTCTGTATCCACGTATGGGAATATTTTCCGTAAAGTAAAATGAAGCATTTTCGTTTGTAGTATCCCTCACTACGCACCATGCGTGATTGTTGAGTGATTCGGGAGAAAAGGGGTAATAGTCAATATTGACTGGTATTCCTAAAGCTCTCATTACATACATCGTGAGTTCAAGTTCATCCATACACTTTCCTATCCGGTAATTTAATGCAAATCCGGGACCGGCGCTTGTAGTATTAAATATGTGTGTATGGTGAAAATCTTCCATTTTAAGATATTCGCATATTGTTTTTGTTGCTTCTATCACATCTGTTCCCGTATAAATGGAATCCAGTAAAAAGGAATACCGTTGTTTATATGCCTTTCTCCATTCTTCTAAAGGTTCTTGCTTTACTTTATAGGGTAGAATATATTCACAAAAAACATCGAAAGGTATATATTTCCCCCATGGGCGTTCATGCCATGCCTGAAAGGCGTCATCAACATTGTTTATCAGAAAGTCAGCGGTGATGTGTTCAATATCCTTTCGAATGTCCGGCTTCAACCATTCTTGTTCCATCTTTTTTATGTCTCCGGCTTTGACGAATCCGTTTTTTATCCATTCCTTTTTTAATGCTTGGATACTGTCTATATATTTATAATGATAAGCTGTGTAACCGGGCATATTTTCAATCAGAAATATCGCAGCTTTTAGTTTTAAGGAGTCATTCTTATAATGCTCAAGGACTTTGAGAAGTTCTGACCGGTTGCTTTTTGCTTCTTTCAGGGCTTCATCCAGTTTGCTTTTTCTACCGGTGCATGCCACAACGGTAAGAACTGCTAATATTATAGCGATAATTCTATTCATTTTTTTATTCTATTTGGAGTTGGTATAATTTGTCAGAATACCATTGAGTGAATTTTATGTTGTAGTTTCCTAATAATATTCTATTGATAAGACGGGGCTTTGATTGCATGTCAGTGAATTTTTTATGCATAACCTCTGTGGATAATGCTCCCATGCTTAATACGCAAGCCCGCTTCTCATAAATACAGGCTTTTTCCTTATTCCCCAAACTTAATTCCACTTTACCTAAATTATACCATGCCATTGATAGATTGGGTAATTGTGCTAAAGCTTCTTCGAGATATTTCTTAGCCAGCGGGATATTTTTCAGGCTTAACGCTATTTTTCCCGATTTAGCTAATGCAATAGGATTTTCTTCTTGGTAACTTACTATGTGGTTATATAAGTGTGTTGTTATCTTCTTGCAAAAAAGAGAGTCATTCTCTTTGAATTTTGTCCAAAATCCAGTGTCCAGTATCGTAGGCGATAATGTGATTGCTTTTACCAGATGTTTGCATGCAGTTGCTTTATTATCGGTTTGATATGCTTGCTTGAACATATCCCATTGAAACAAAGAGTTTTCCGGGTAACGTTTAATTAAATCCTTCTTTATTGCAATTGCTTCTTTTTTGTTTTGTCGTTTTTCTAAGATAATCGAAAGAAAATAAGACAAATGAATATCGAATGGATTTTGAGAAATGGAGCACCTGATTGCGTTCTCTGCTTTCATCAAATTGAGACTGTCTTTTGTTTTCTCAAAAGTGCTTAGATAGAACAATGAACGATTTAGTAAATATGCAGGTGTTCTTTCTGTTTGTTCTATTTCCTGGATAGCTTGCTGGGTATTACCGTTTTCTATGGCAGTCAGAAATAAAGAATTGTGCTTTTTATTTCGTACATCCCATTGTATGCCTGTAAATAAGAGTATCCAGATTCCTATTGGTAGCCAATGTATATAATGTTTGTTGGGTAAGGCATGCCTTTCTTTGACAGTCTTTGGGGACAATAATATTGCTAGTAATGTATATACAAGCAAGCATGCAGGTACAGACATAAAAAAAACAGAGAATGTTTGTTCCTTAAAAAGATATGCGAACAATATAAGCCCAATTCCCCATGCTGCAATATCCTTTCTCCTGCAGATTGTTATTAATACTACTATAAATAATAGTGAGTAGAGCAGGAAGCCAACCCAACCTTTTTCTACTAAAATCTTGCTGATTAGGTTGGAAGCGTACGAAGTAACTCCTGCTTCATCATTTTCGTACAGGTAACTATCCATTAATAAAGTGTAGTTACCGTTTCCACCACCCAAAGGATGATTCTTGACAAACAATTTTGTCGCGTCCAATTCATTGACCCTGCTGTGCAAACTTCTTTGTTGAGAGACTGTGTGGTTCATTCGTAGTGTGGTGAATATTTCTTGATGATAAATGATAAAGAGTGAAAGCAATACAACAATAATGCCGGATGACAGCAAAAAGAAATATCGTTTACCCATTGACTTCCAAGCGATAAAAATGAGACAAAACAGGTATGGGAGTAAAGCCAGATATATTCCTCTGGAAAAAGAAACTACCATTTGGAAGAGAATCAATAAACTGATGGCACTTATAATAAAAAGCATTTTGTGTGACTTTCGGCAATAGTACATACCTAATATGGCTATTCCACCTGTCAGGATTTGAAGATTCGCCCATTCATTGCTACTAATACCCAAAGGTTGGTAGAAATGCCTGAAAGGATATAAGTCGGAGAATCCTATCGAGTGTATCGACTGGGTGAATAATCCGAAGTAAGTAACTGCAAGTATAGAGAGAAGTCCGAACATCCAACAATAAGAAGAGAGTAATACTTTGGTTTTCGAAGCATCTGTAAGCAGGAGACGGAGTATCCAGTAGTAACAAATACAATACAGGGACGTTTTTAAATAAGAAAAACTCTTTAAAGGATTGACGGAGACAAAGACAGAATACAAATCATACAGTCCTACCAGCAGGATACAATAATCTATGGGAGTGAGAGTAATATATCCTTTCTTTAATTTTAGACTTAAAATGATAGCCATGACAAGTCCGCAGATAAAATAGGTATCACCTGCATAAAAGAATTGGAGTAAAAACACAAAAGTCAATACAATAATTTCCAGCCAATCAAATAACTTTAAAGAGGTGCTCATTTACTTCTCTTTTTGAACAATGGTGAAAACGAACGATATAGCAGATAGATAGTCAACGCAAGAAAGAAGATTTGAGTTGCCATCTTTTGCAAATTATAAAAGTCCGGAACCTGATGATTTGCCAACTCTGTGATAAAGTTTCCGAACGCCTCGGGAAATGTCTTGTAAAATTTGACAAGAAAAGCCGGTAGCACGTATAAGAAGTAATAACCGAAAAAGAGATTAACCAGACAGGTATAGATAATCATCGCAACTTTTTCCCGCTTTCTAAGAGAGAAAAGGTAAGGCTTCTGGTTGATGTCTTTTCTTTTTGTTTTTTTTGATAAATAAGTAATATACTCTCCGCACTTCTTTCGCAGGTTGGCAACTCCTAGCAAGTCTGTCATCAGCCAGTAGCCATCGAATTTGAAGAATGGGTTAAGTGTGATTATAAAATTGATATTTGTCATGATAATGACATATTTCAAGATGTCGTTTTGCGTATAGAAATAGATTATCAACAATGGTATTAGCAATAGTATCTGGAAATAGACTCCAGCGATATTTACAATACATCTTTTTTTGCGGGACAAAGTCCACGTATTGGAAACATCTGTATAAAAGACCGGAAAATTCAAATATAGTCCAAAGCCGATGCCACCATGTTGTATGTTGTAGAATTGGCAGGCAGAAGCGTGCCCTAATTCATGGAATAAAGAAGACAGGATGAAAAACAAGAATAATCCGCATATTGTGTACAGGTCGATGGCAGGCATATTTAAAACCGATAAAGAAGTAGCCATAAAATAACCTTCCATTCCCAATAAAATGCATAAAACGGTAACAATAATCTTCTTTTCAAATAAGACACTGAAAAATGGTGTGCATTTACTTATGACATGTGATGGAATTAATTCTTTATTGAGCAAAAAAGTTTTTTTGTTACTTGGCGCTCCTTCCAGCTTATTTATGAACTTGTCTATTATTTCTATAACAGACTTTTCTGTATATTTCCCATCAGTTGATTGGATAAATGAGTGTACTGCTTCTTCTTGCGTATTGCTCCCTTTTATAACTTCAATCAACAGGGCCATCATCCGGTTTACTTCAAAAAAGCGATCCTCATAATGTACCAAGTATGATTCATTGGTAGAGGATGTGGAGAACTTACCAACCGACATCTTCTTTATATTCTCAAAATTCATAAATAGCTTATTTTGTATTTTTTAATTAATTCGCTTTTAATATGGCTGACTTATTTGTATTTCCAGCTGGAACGTTATAGAACTCATGCTGTTTTCCAAAATTAAAACGATAACTTGCTTTCAGATAAAATACATGATCTTCCAATTTTGGTATATATATGTTAGATTCGCTCCTATATTCCGGAGTCTCAAATACTCTATTCTTCTTCAGGCGTGAAAAAGGATTCTGGGAACCAATTTGTAGATGAAGATTATGATGATTATATCCTACATTGAGACGGTAAGTCCATGGGATTTCAGTTAAATCGCCTAATCCCCAAGATTTTCTCGGGGCTTGAACATTTGCTGTAGCCATAAAGTCTTTATACATGAATACTAATCCGATATTCGACATCTCCCAAGTAGTGAGAGACATCTTTTTCCAAGTTGTAAACCAACGTTTTGCATAACTGATATCCATTTTCATGGTTAATACTTGCGGAATCAACTTAAATCTCAGTCCTAAAATGGGAAAAAAATTCCGCTCTGTTCCTCCTGTATAATAAGAATGAACGAAAACTTTATTTTCCCTGAAAACGGTTTCATATAAAGCATCATAAAGTAATGAATGTGATATGAGAGGTCTGATTGTTAGCCATTTCCAGTTAAAAGCATACGCTAGAGCGAACTCCATATACTTTATATTCTTCAAATGGGGATTTCCTCTGCGGACTTGTAAGTAGTCAATTTCCTGTTCAGTCTTGCTCAGCCATGTAATTTGTTGCGGGGTTTCACTATATGTACCAAAGATATATATATTTTGATTGTCATTAATCTGATAGTTGAGAGTTAAGTCCGGATGAAATGAAAAATTACGAATAGTTGCTTCATTTCTGTTTTTGCGTATATTATATCGGCTTCCCCATTTAAGCATGAGCGAAATATTTTGTGTGTTTTGTTGATAAACCACATTTAGGGGAAACTGGCTATAAAGTAAGTCGTCTTTGTTTTTTGTCGCTTTATCCGAGTATTGTGTCTTGTACGTATTATTCTGTTCGTATTCTAACATCGCACTCAAAGTCCCTTTGTTGTTAAATGCTTTTACGTATGTTATTTGAGCCTTCATAAGAAAGTATTTTTCTTTCGTCATGCTTTCAATATCATCTTTTTCTTCGGGTTGGGGATATGTTTCTGAATATTGATAAGAGTATTCATTATAATTATAGCTTGATAACAAGGAGAACATCAACGATTGTTTATGGTTCAGCTTGCGGTCATAAAACAGTTCAATGGCAGGATTAAGATTGCTCGTAATTGTATAATCCCGAAAAATTTTCTCAGAGTTTTCATCTTCATATTGCTGATATTGGTAATTATCAGTTTTTGCCTTGGATTGGTTGTATCGTAAACTGGTATAAAAAAGAGTTTTATCGCTCCTGTAAGTATAATTGATATAAGATTTGTAGGCATAATTATGTTTACCGGTGGATAAACTTGTAGTCTTACGGGTGAGAGTCTTATCCGGATATATAAATTGAATTAATTCATTGCTGCCTGGATTTAGTTCTTGGTGGTCAAATAGACTGCTGATACTATACGAAAATTCTGATTTCTTTTTAAAAAATTGTCCTGTTGAATTGTAATCACCGGTAGCCCTGTTCAAGTGTTGCTCGCTATTGAGAGTAACATTTCCTCCTTTTTCATGCTGAACTAAAATATAGTCAATTACTGCATCAGCGCCTGGATAAGCGGGTGTACCTATATCATAAAAGTTAATTCGGAGAATATCATCAGCATTCAAGTTTTGTACTTCACTTTCATTTACTTTTCTGCCATTGATACACAAGGTAACCTCTCTATTTCTAGTGGTTACTTTTTTATTGAACGGATCAACATCTAATTCAGGTAGTAGTAAATTATATAAAACTTCATATCCTCCCATAGAATGTTGTAACTGTTTTTTGGTAGGATATATAATCAGTTTGTCCGAAGTATGAACGATTTGCTGTGCCGTTACTGTGATATCATCCAGCTTGACCGACGTTTCTTCAAGAACGATATTTCCTATTTTTGTATCACTTTCTACATGTTTTAAATAGACAATGTTCTTTTGGTAGCCGATGCAGGTCACTACCAGCATGTAGTCCTTATTCTGTTGTATCTTGATATTGAAACTACCGTCATTATTGCTTACGCTGCCGCTGATAAAAATAGAATCGTGATGAAAACATTGGATGGTAGCTCCACCTATGCCATTATTGTTTATGTCTATTACCCGTCCATTAAGAGTGATATCTTTGGCATATACATTTGTGGCTGATAGCCATAAAAAGAAGATAAGAATAGAGGTCTTCATTTTGCTAATACTAAATTTTAGTAAATTAAAAAGAAGTGCCATTGGTTATCATTATACCGAATGGCACGACTTTATTTGAAGATAATGCCCATCTGACTGCATTTGATAACAGATGGATGAAGCGTATCTACGTTAACTTGCGGGTCGATTAGAAATCTCCGGTTGAATTGCCTATATGCGAGTCGCAATTATCAACATTACAAGCCATTGAGACAGAGCCGGCTCCGCCTTGATGGCTGGATGAGAACAAATCCAACAGTCCACCTACAATTAGCGGATCAGTTTCCAGTCTTTGTTCCAATTCTTCTACAAAGAACTCTGAAAGCTCCGTGTTCATAGGAGTAAATTCTGCCGAGTCTATTCCTATTGATGTTTTTTTGTTTTCCATCTTTAAAATAAAATTAATTAGTACTTATGTTATTTACTTTTCGAAAAGCCCTGTTTATAGCGTAATTAATAACTGTTGGGAATTGGCTGCATTCTGTGGGATTGCTGAAAGAATGAGCCGGACACCCTCCGCCACATAATAATGCATATTTACAATGTCTGCACATGGGAGTACTATTGATATTATAACCTCTCCACAGATTGAATACCTTTTCATTCCAATGAATTTTATCATTCAGGTAATCTCCTAATTGAGACTCTGCTTTTCCTACAACTTCCCAACAAGGAAATATCTTGCCGAACGGGTCTAGGACATATTCATTTGATTGGGATTTGCAGAATATAGAACGAAACTCGAGTGGCTTGTTATTGACTATGGATGAATAGATTTTATAAGATACACCATAGTCTTGACAACCATAATTAAATTTTAGTTCTTTATGCTTCTCCATAAACTCTCGTTGCGAGAACATATTGGAAGGGATATTTTTTGTGTGCTGCCCCTCACTGTTATATCCACGTAATAATGCTGAATTTATTTTGAAGTTTTCGTATTGGGAATAACCTAATTCTTCGAATAATACTTTTAATTGTTGTAAATCATCAAAATTGTTCCTGTCTGTATTAACTCTAATAGTCACTCCCGTGCCTTGTTTTAAAGCTATTCCAATATTAGATATAATTTTGTCAAATGTATTATAGCCCTTGTAGTGTACTCTTTTGGTGTTATGAAGCTCTTTCATCCCATCAATAGTTATTTGTATATGGCTGATTAAATCAGGAGACAGTAATTCTTTATATGCGTCTAAATCATATCCGTTTGTTACGGCATTGAATTGAAAGCCTAACTCCTTTCCTTTGAGAACAATATATTCTACCACTTCTTTATTCTCTTTCAATAAAGGCTCTCCACCATATAGAGTAATATTCTTTGCCCGTAACTGTTCACGTGGTTCTATTTTCAAAATTGCTTGATAGGCTTTGTCTGCCATTTCTTTGGTGAAAACTTTTCCGATAGAATCACTATGCAATCCTGTTTCAAAACAGTATGGACATCTGAAATTGCAGTTATAGGTTATAACGAAAACGAAAACTGTATTTAAAATTTTCTCTTTGCGGTGTAACGCATCAGCCAGCCTTGCTACGTAAGTATATTCCTCTTTTTGAGTTTTGGTGGTGATATAACCTCGTTTTTCCAGTGCGGAGATTGTATCTTTTGATAAAGGGCATTCCTCTTCTGTGAAGTTGTTATTGGTCTTTTTCAGAAAGGACATAATATTTTTGCTTACAACATCGATTGCTCCTGTATAGCCGTGAAGTAGCATGTACTTGTCGGTATCCTCCAATTCTACATCTATAATGTATGAAGAATTACGTAGTATTTTCATAAGTCAAAATTTCCGTAGAGTTGCCAGTTTGCTGACGACAGTTCTATTTTGTATTCTCCAATTTCTTCTGTGCCTAAATCAATAGTTATGTATTTAGTACTAGCATTATAAGTTTGCTCATACACTACTTCACCTGTTGACATATTCGTTATGGTTATTTTAAAATCGGATTCGAAGTCTAATGACTCGGCCGTTAATAAATGCTCCATGAGAAATACTTGTGCCGGGAATAGGGTACGTTGTGAAGAATGTTGTTCTGAGCCACGTATTATAACAGTTTGGCGTGTTGAATAAGTATCAATCTCACTATTGGCAAAACACGGTAATTGTGTGAATAGCATGCTGCATAGTACGAAAATAAGTAGTTCTTTTTTCATGTCTGTAAAATATAAATTCGGTTTTTCATTTTTGATGTTACAAACATAGGGCTTAGAGTTGGTTTGGTTTGTGTAGCATTTTGTTAAAACTTAATTAACAAATGCGCATTTATTGAAAATCAATACATTACATCTAAATCTCTTCTATCAGAATATCAAATTTTATAGGCGTCTCTACATTCATCCTCTTCATAATAGCATCTCTTCTTTTGTATGCAGCATTGGGAGTACAACCAAATACATTCGCAATATCTGCATATTTCATACCAATTTTAACCAAACAGCAGAAATAGACATCTTCTTTCAATAGTCGTTCATGCTTCCCCGTCAATCGTCCAATAAATCCATGTGTTAATTGATCTATTTCCGCAATCAATGTTTCCCATATTTCATTCGGTACTTTTTCGTTTGCATCCGGATTTTCATAATTGTGTTGTTTTATGGTTAATAAGGTCTTGTAGGCGACAGACCGACTTGTTAATAAACTATCGAACAAGTAACTTTTTTCTTTTTTTATGTTAGCCAGTTGCCCTGCTAAATGGATATTATATTTCGCATCATCTGGTAATTGTATTTGTTTCATAAGTTGTTCTATTTCTTTCTCTTTATCTGCAATAGCTTTTTTTATATCTGTGTATATCTTATCTTTTTCTTTTAATAATTCATTGAGACAGCTATTCAGTTGATTTAAATATTGTTTATCTTCATTATACTCACTACATTTTTGTCTCAATTTCGCTATTTCTGCATCTTTATTCTCCATATCTTTTCTCATTTGGATGGATTGTGTGGAGATAGTTTGTAATAGAGACTCCTGTTTCAGTTTTAGTTGTTGTGCTTTCTGACGATATTTGATTCGTTTGTATACAAAAAGAATAATGAGTATTACTATGAAACTACTCCCGGCGTAGATGTAATACAAGTATAATGATAGGTTACTTCTGTGTTTTTGTTCACTTTGTTGAAGAAGGGTTTCTTTCTCAACTGCTAAAATTTCTTTTGTACGTTCAATGTGTTTTGTGCTATCTATATATGCTTCATAGCTATCTTTGAAATGTAATGCTTCGGCAAAGTCTCCTTTTTTTCGTGCTACGTCTTCTAGTATGATGCAAGCACCAGCTTTAGTGTAAAAACTGGGAGAAAATAGGCTTTTGTAAGCATAGTAAACAGCCGAATCGTTTTGATTGCTTCTGCTATAAGCATCACCTAGACTCAGGTATATACCATATAGTTGAGCGGTGTCTTTTTGCAGCATTAGTTCACGTCTGATATATGAAATAGCCTTTTCTGGTTCTCCCATTTCGTTATAAAGAATTCTTAGGGAGCTAAGAACTTCTATCTTTACATGTGGATTATTTAGTTTTTCAGCAATGGGTAGGGCGCGGTTTAACAACTCTTCGGCTTTGCCATGAAATGCCGCTCCTTTCATAATACAAATATCAGCTCGTTGTACAAGTAACGTTGCTAAATGGGCGGAATCTGCTTCTTGTTTAAGAAGTTCTTCTTCGCATACATAAAGAGAGTCCGCTTTGTCCAGTAACTCTTGCTGGAAGTATACATACCCAAGGTTTCCATACAGTATGCACAATAGTTTGTGGTTTTTGGATTGTTTCACTAGTGGCATTGCAGTGAGAAATTCACGAGTGGTAGCAGGATTATCTCCTAATTCTTGATACACTCTTCCAAGATAATAATGGGCTTTTGCCTGCATTTCTATGTCATTGTCTATCGAATCATAATATTCAGTGGCTATGCGTATTAATGAATCTGTGGTTGGTATGATGTAGTTTTTGTCTTGTGCCTGAGTGAGTAGCAAGGCATATTTAGCATTTTGGGCAGGTGTTTTTATCTCTGACAGGCAGATATTCTCCAGTAGATACAATGCGCTGTCTGGACGGGTGGACATCAATGAATCTGCAGTAGATAAAAGTAAATCTCCACTTCCTTTTTGTTGGCAGGCAAAGGTTACGAATATCAGATTAAATAAACAGAGGTAATATATTAGTCTGTTATGTTCTTTTGTTTGGTGCTTGATGTTTTTCATAATTCGGCTTTATATATAGTACAATTGTGGATTCTACATTGCTTATCTGATCGTTGCTAATTTATGTTTATTTAAAACATTTGTTGGGAGACGTTTTTCGTTTGTTTTGTACGGGGATGAATCAAAGCAGTACTGAAGTAAGCCGAGCCATGTACTTGACTTACTCAAGTCTCCTACTTGTTACAGCTAAATCTCCTACCAAATATGAAAAGTGAAAAACATCTGCCACCTGCAACAAAACCGAGATAATGTATTAATTAATAGATGGTTACAGCGTTGCAGATGCTGTTGCAGATGGTTGCAGATGCCCAGGTATCTGCAACACTATAAACGAGCCGTATCGGTCATCCCGTCAGTGTCTACTTAAGAAATAGCAGTTCCCTACGTTGGAACTCCCGTTCCCAGGCTGGAAACTCTCGTTTCCAAGCATAGAAACGGGAGTTTCTGCATATAGATACTGGAGTTTCCACGTATGGATACTGAAGTTTCCATGTATAGAAACGGAGGCTGATGTTTAGCTATATGTACTGTTGCCTTGCTCTTAAAAGACAGCTTTCTATCGGCATACAAAGTGTTGCAGATAGCTAGGTAGCTGCAACCATCTGCAACGGTATCTGCAACGCTGTAACAAACTATTAATTAATATATTATCTCAATTTTGTTGCAGATGGCAGATGTTTTTCACTTTTTCATTTTATATAGAGGGATATTTAGTTCATTTCCGTGCAGTTTTGAGTTATTCTTTGGTTTTGTTATTGTATGGAAACTATACTTGAAGAATCCTTTTTTCTGTTTTGTGTCAAAATGTATATCCTTTCAATCAAAATGCGTAAGGAACACGAGGCGGGAATCGCCTATCTTTGCAATGTAGGTAAATGGATACCTTAAATATATAGACAGAATACCATGAAACAAAACTTTTTTGCAGTCGACCTGGGCGCAACGAGCGGCCGTACAATCTTAGGTACTTTCATTGAAGGCGGATTAAACCTCGAAGAGATTAACCGTTTCCCTAACCATCTGATTGAAGTCGGTGGTCATTTCTATTGGGATATTTATGCATTATATCGTCATATCATTGACGGATTGAAGCTGGTGGCTCACCGTGGTGAATCTATCGCTTCTATCGGTATTGATACATGGGGGGTAGATTTCGTATGCATCGGAAAGGACGGAAACCTGCTTCGCCAGCCTTATGCGTATCGTGACCCGCATACGGTAGGAGCGCCGGAAGCTCTCTTCTCCCGTATTTCGCGTAGCGAAGTCTATGGTAAGACGGGTATTCAAATAATGAATTTTAATTCACTTTTCCAGTTGGATACTTTGCGTCGTAATAATGATAGCGCACTGGAAGCGGCGGATAAGATTCTGTTTATGCCGGATGCGCTGAGTTATATGCTGACCGGGGAAATGGTGACAGAATATACGATTGCTTCGACAGCCCAACTGGTGAATGCACAGACCCGTCGTCTTGAACCGGAACTGCTGCAAGCAGTCGGCTTGAGCGAAAAGAACTTCGGTCGTTTTGTATTTCCGGGTGAAAAGGTGGGAGTGTTGACAGAGGAAGTACAGAAGATAACCGGACTGGGGGCTATCCCTGTGATTGCCGTAGCCGGACATGATACGGGTTCTGCCGTTGCCGCTGTTCCGGCATTAGACCGCAACTTTGCTTATCTGAGTAGCGGCACCTGGTCATTGATGGGCGTTGAGATGGACGCTCCGGTGATTAATGCTGAAACGGAAGCCTTGAACTTTACGAATGAAGGTGGTGTGGAAGGTACTATCCGCCTGCTGAAGAATATCTGCGGAATGTGGCTGTTGGAACGCTGCCGCTTGAATTGGGGGGATACAAGTTATTCGGAGTTAATCAATGAGGCGGATGCTTGCGAGCCGTTCCGTAGCCTGATTAATCCCGATGATGATTGTTTTGCGAATCCTGTGAATATGGAAAAAGCCATTGCAGAATATTGTCAGGCTACCGGACAACCTGTTCCCGAACAACGCGGGCAAGTGGTGCGCTGTATTTTCGAGAGTCTGGCTTTGCGTTACCGTCAGGTGTTGGAGAACTTGCGTTCACTTTCTCCTCGCCCGATTGAAACATTGCACGTGATTGGCGGTGGTAGCCGCAACGACTTGCTGAACCAGTTTACCGCCAATGCTATCGGCATTCCGGTGGTTGCAGGCCCGTCCGAAGCTACTGCTATCGGTAATGTAATGATTCAGGCAATGGCGGCGGGAGAAGCAACGGATGTGGCGGGTATGCGCCAATTGATAAACCGTTCCATCCCGTTGAAAACCTATCATCCGCAGGATACGGAAGCGTGGGATATGGCTTATAATCAATTTAAGAACTGTATCCGATAATTTAATAAATAACCGATAGAATATCATTTTAAACAATAGAATATCATGAAAAAAGAAGAACTGATTCAGAAAGCGTATGAGATTGCTGTGGAACGTTATGCAGCAGTAGGTGTGGACACCGAACAAGTATTGAAAACTATGCAGGATTTTCATCTGTCGCTTCATTGCTGGCAGGCCGACGACGTTACAGGATTTGAAGTACAGGCCGGCTCATTGACAGGCGGTATCCAGGCTACCGGTAACTATCCGGGTAAAGCCCGCAACATTGACGAACTGCGTGCCGATATCTTGAAAGCCGCTTCTTATATTCCGGGTACTCACCGTCTGAACCTGCACGAGATTTACGGAGACTTCCAGGGCAAGGTGGTAGACCGTGACCAGGTGGAACCCGAACATTTCAAGAGCTGGATAGAATGGGGTAAGGAACATAACATGAAACTTGACTTCAACTCTACTTCTTTCTCACATCCGAAATCAGGTGACTTGTCTCTTTCTAATCCCGATGAAGGAATCCGTCAGTTCTGGATTGAACATACCAAACGCTGCCGTGCAGTGGCCGAAGAAATGGGTAAGGCGCAGGGAGACCCGTGTATCATGAATCTTTGGGTGCATGACGGAAGCAAGGATATCACAGTAAACCGCATGAAATATCGTGCATTGCTGAAAGACTCCTTAGACCAGATTTTCGCTACCGAATATAAGAATATGAAAGACTGCATCGAATCTAAAGTATTCGGTATCGGTCTGGAAAGCTATACGGTAGGGTCTAATGACTTCTATATCGGTTATGGCGCTTCACGTAACAAGATGATTACGCTGGATACCGGTCACTTCCACCCGACAGAAAGTGTGGCTGACAAAGTGTCCTCACTGTTGCTTTATGTTCCTGAACTGATGTTGCACGTAAGCCGCCCGGTTCGTTGGGATTCCGACCACGTTACTATCATGGACGACCCGACTATGGAGCTGTTCAGCGAAATCGTTCGTTGCGGTGCATTAGACCGCGTACATTATGGGCTTGACTATTTCGATGCATCTATCAACCGTATCGGTGCTTATGTAATCGGTAGCCGTGCCGCACAGAAATGTATGACTCGCGCCCTGCTCGAACCGATTGCCAAGTTGCGTGAATACGAAGCCAACGGACAAGGATTCCAACGTCTGGCGCTGCTCGAAGAAGAGAAAGCGCTTCCCTGGAATGCTGTATGGGATATGTTCTGCTTGAGGAACAATGTTCCGGTAGGCGAAGATTTCATTGCAGAAATCGAGAAGTACGAAGCCGAAGTAACTTCTAAACGATAAGTTATGGAGATTTTAATCGGCTTGTTGATTATAGCTATCGGTAGCTTTTGCCAGTCCAGTTCCTATGTACCTATTAAAAAGGTGAAGGAATGGAGCTGGGAAAGCTTCTGGTTGATACAAGGTGTATTTGCCTGGCTGGTGTTCCCGTTTCTGGGTTCACTGCTGGGCGTACCCCAAGGGAGCAGTCTGCTCGACTTGTGGGGAGCGGGAGGTGCTGGAATGAGCATCTTTTATGGTATATTGTGGGGAGTAGGCGGATTGACGTTCGGACTTTCCATGCGTTATCTAGGTGTTGCGTTGGGACAAAGTATCTCATTGGGGACTTGTGCTGGTTTCGGAACTCTTCTTCCGGCTCTTTTTGCGGGGACGAATTTGTTTGCAGGTAACGGACTGATTCTTTTGCTGGGTGTTTGCATTACGCTGGCGGGTATTGCCATCATCGGCTATGCCGGCAGCCTGCGTGCGCAAAACATGAGTGAAGAGGAAAAACGTGCTGCCGTGAAAGATTTTGCTTTGACAAAAGGTTTGCTGGTGGCATTGTTGGCAGGTGTGATGAGTGCCTGCTTCGCTTTGGGGCTGGATGCCGGAACGCCTATCAAGGAAGCGGCTTTGGCAGGTGGCGTTGAAGGGCTTTATGCTGGCCTTCCTGTAATCTTCCTGGTTACGCTCGGTGGATTCTTGACGAATGCAGCATACTGTCTGCAGCAGAATGTGGCTAATAAGACAATGGGGGACTATGCCAAAGGAAAAGTATGGGGCAATAATCTGGTATTCTGCGCATTGGCCGGCGTACTGTGGTATATGCAGTTCTTCGGACTGGAAATGGGCAAGAGCTTCCTTACCGAAAGTCCCGTATTGCTGGCTTTCTCCTGGTGTATCCTGATGGCGTTGAATGTGACCTTCAGTAATGTTTGGGGAATTATCCTGAAAGAATGGAAGGGAGTATCTACCAAGACTATCACTGTACTAATTTGTGGATTGGTAGTGTTGATTTTCTCATTGGTGTTCCCGAATTTGTTTTAAATACATATATAATAATGAAATCAATTTTAGAAAACCGTCCGGCGCTTGCCAAGGAGGTAAACAAGGTGGCGGAAGTTGCCGGTTACTTGTGGCAGAAAGGATGGGCTGAACGTAACGGTGGTAATATCACTGTTAATATAACAGAGTTTGTAGACGATGAAATCCGTCAGATGAAACCGATTAGTGAAGTGAAACCGATCGGTGTTACATTACCTTATCTGAAAGGATGCTACTTTTACTGTAAGGGAACCAATAAACGTATGCGTGATTTGGCTCGCTGGCCGATGGAGAATGGTTCGGTAATCCGTATTCTGGATGACTGTGCCAGTTATGTAATCATTGCTGATGAAGCAGTGGCTCCGACATCGGAATTGCCGTCTCACTTGAGCGTACATAATGATCTGTTGAGCAAGAACTCTCCTTATAAAGCATCTGTGCATACTCACCCGATTGAGTTGATTGCGATGACGCATTGCCCGAAATTCCTGGAAAAAGATGTGGCTACCAATCTGTTGTGGAGTATGATTCCGGAGACAAAGGCGTTTTGCCCGCGTGGTCTGGGCATCATCCCTTATAAGTTGCCTAGTTCGGTAGAACTGGCGGAAGCTACTATCAAGGAATTGCAGGACTACGATGTCGTGATGTGGGAGAAACATGGTGTATTCGCGGTAGACTGTGATGCCATGCAGGCATTCGATCAGATTGATGTACTGAACAAATCCGCTTTAATCTATATCGCAGCCAAGAATATGGGTTTCGAGCCGGATGGTATGAGTCAGGAACAGATGAAAGAAATGTCAGTTGCTTTCAATCTTCCTAAATAAAATTTGTACTAGTCGTTGAATTTATCTACTTTAGCAACCGCAATGTTTTCCATAGGGGGAGATGTTGCGGTTAACTTTTTAAACAAATAGCACAACCATGAATCGCATTATCTTAAATGAAACTTCTTATTTCGGTGCCGGATGCCGGAGTGTAATTGCTGTGGAAGCAGCTAGACGTGGCTTCAAGAAAGCCTTTTTTGTAACGGACAAAGACCTTATCAAATTTGGTGTGGCCGCTGAAATCATTAAAGTATTTGATGAAAATAAGATTCCTTACGAACTTTACAGTGATGTAAAGGCTAATCCCACTATTGCTAATGTACAAAACGGTGTGGCTGCCTACAAGGCTTCCGGCGCTGACTTTATCGTTGCTTTGGGTGGCGGTTCTTCCATTGATACAGCCAAAGGCATCGGTATCGTTGTGAATAATCCTGATTTTGCCGACGTAAAATCTTTGGAAGGGGTAGCGGAT
The DNA here is from genome assembly GCF_042854785.1 of Bacteroides sp. f07. Lineage (NCBI taxonomy): Bacteria > Pseudomonadati > Bacteroidota > Bacteroidia > Bacteroidales > Bacteroidaceae > Bacteroides > Bacteroides sp. f07. The sequence goes on from NZ_BAABXI010000002.1 coordinate 651,005, forward strand.
ACTAAGCACAAAGCCGTACCTACTTTCGCATTGCCTACTACTGCCGGAACGGCTGCCGAGGTGACTATCAATTACGTGATTATCGACGAGGACGCACGTAAAAAGATGGTTTGCGTAGACCCGAACGATATTCCTGCCGTGGCTATCGTAGACCCCGAACTGATGTATTCTATGCCGAAAGGGCTGACTGCCGCTACGGGTATGGACGCTTTGACGCATGCTATCGAAAGTTATATTACTCCGGGTGCTTGGGCTATGAGCGATATGTTCGAGCTGAAAGCTATCGAAATGATTGCGCAGAACCTGAAGGCGGCTGTGGATAACGGCAAGGATGTAGTTGCCCGCGAAGCAATGTCTCAGGCACAATATATCGCCGGAATGGGATTCTCTAACGTTGGTTTGGGAATTGTCCACTCGATGGCTCACCCGCTGGGTGCTTTCTATGATACTCCTCACGGTGTGGCAAATGCTTTGCTGTTGCCTTACGTGATGGAATATAACGCTGAATCTCCGGCTGCTCCGAAATATATCAATATTGCGAAAGCGATGGGGGTAGACACTGCCGGAATGAGTGAAGCGGAAGGTGTGAAAGCAGCTATTGAGGCTGTAAAAGCTCTTTCTCTCAGCATCGGCATTCCTCAGAAACTGCATGAAATCAATGTGAAGGAAGAGGATATTCCCGCATTGGCAGTGGCAGCTTTCAATGATGTTTGTACGGGTGGCAATCCTCGTCCTACTTCGGTAGAAGACATCGAAGCTCTGTATCATAAAGCTTTCTAAATCTGATTCTATCGGATTTATTTTAAATAGACATCCGGGGCTGCCTGAAGGTATGCTCCGGATGTTTTTTGTTTCTTAGCGTGGGTTTTCTGAAAATAATTCCTATTTTTGTCCAATCCAATTGTATGAAAACACGCTGATATGACTGAGGACAATAGTTTAGGACTGGAATTTAAGTATCTGATTGTAAATGATATGGACCGTAAATTTGGTTTATGGGTTAATACTGTCGGCTATCAGTCTATCCCGCCCGATTCCCCTTACCCGTTGAAAGAGCATCCTTCCGGTTACTTCTTTAATGCGGAAAAAGGACGGGTACTTCGTGAATACCAGTTGGTCTATATAACCAAGGGGCGTGGTTTGTTTTCATCCGATTCAACTTCCGAAAAGCAGGTTTGTAAAGGTCGGCTGATGGTACTGTTTCCTGGTCAGTGGCATACATATCGTCCGTTGCGGCAGACGGGCTGGACGGAATATTATATCGGATTTGAAGGTCCGGCAATAGATGCTATCGTGGATAATTCTTTTTTATCGTCCGAACAGCAGATATTAGAGGTGGGTATCAATGAAGAACTGGTTTCATTGTTCTCCCGTGCTCTTGCAGTGGCCGAGGCGGATAAGATTTCGGCACAGCAATATCTTTCCGGTATTGTGCTCCACATGATTGGCATGATTCTCTCCGTTTCTAAAAACAAGATTTTTGAGATGAGTGACGTAGACCAGAAGATAGAGCAGGCAAAGATTATAATGAACGAGAATGTATCCGGCAATGTAGACCCGGAAGAACTGGCGATGCGGCTGAATATCAGTTATTCGTGGTTCCGCCGTGTCTTTAAGGAATACACGGGTTATGCTCCCGCCAAATATTTCCAGGAATTGAAACTTCGTAAAGCCAAACAACTGTTAGTTGGTACTTCCCAGTCTGTGAAAGAGATTTCTTTCTTTCTTGGTTTTCAATCTACCGAGTATTTCTTTTCTTTCTTCAAGAAGCGTACAGGGCTTACTCCGCTGGAGTATCGGTCGTTCGGACGGGAAGAATAAGTTTTGTTCTGAGATGGCTTGTTTGCCGTTTTATCATAAGGAAATGAACTGTGAATAACTAAAATCTGTCTTGTTTATAAAATAGGGTGGGTTGTAGTTAATATGTTTATTACTAATAAATTAACCTGTTAATAACTTTGTTGATATCCTTGTTGATAATTGAAACAGGATTGTGAATAACACTAATAAAGAAGAGCTGCCATAAAAAAGAAGAACCGCATTTCTGCGATTCTTCTTATCTTAGTTGCGGAGATCCGACTCGAACGAATGACCTTTGGGTTATGAGCCCAACGAGCTACCAACTGCTCCACTCCGCGATGTTTAACGGGTGCAAAGGTACGGCTTTATTTGGAATACACAAACTATTTGCGGAATATTTTTATAATAAATTCTCGGTTTTTTCTTATGTTGCTGAAAATGAGCTGAGTAATGTTAGAACTTTTTTTAGTACCTATTAATACACAAATGTTAATATTCTCTCTATTTTCTTGTATGGTCTAAAGAAAAGCGTTACTTTTGCTCAAAATATTCAGCAATGTGCAATTTGTAACCTATGACCGTATCCAAGACAAAAGCCAAATTAGTAGATGTTGCCCGTCAGCTTTTTGCAAAGATGGGAGTAGAGAACACGACTATGAACGATATCGCTCTTGCTTCTAAAAAGGGTAGACGAACACTATATACCTATTTTAAAAGTAAGGATGAAATCTATCTGGCTGTTGTAGAATCGGAACTGGATATCCTGTCGGATATGATGAAACGGGTGTCGGAAAAGAACATTTCTCCGGATGAAAAGCTGTTGGAGTTGATATATACCCGGCTGGATGCGGTAAAAGAAGTCGTTTACCGGAACGGGACGTTGCGTGCCAACTTCTTCCGTGACATATGGCGGGTGGAGAAAGTGCGTAAGAAATTCGACGCAAAGGAAATACAACTCTTTAAGGCGGTTCTTCTGGAAGGACAGGCAAAAGGAGTTTTCCATATTGACGATGTAGAGATGACTGCCGATTTGATACATTATTGCGTGAAGGGAATTGAAGTTCCTTATATACGTGGTCATATAGGAGCGCACCTGGATGAAGATACGAGAAACAGATATGTGACCAACATTGTGTTTGGCGCACTGCATAGAACAGAAATTTAATTAAATAACTTTTAGTATGGGATTATTAGACGGAAAAACAGCCATTGTAACCGGTGCCGCCCGCGGTATTGGTAAGGCTATCGCTCTGAAGTTTGCCGCCGAAGGCGCAAACATCGCATTTACTGACCTTGTCATTGACGAAAATGCAGAAAATACAGCTAAAGAACTCGAAGCAATGGGCGTGAAAGCCAAAGGTTACGCTTCCAATGCAGCCAACTTTGAAGATACAGCAAAAGTCGTAGAAGAAATCCATAAGGACTTCGGACGCATTGATATCCTGGTAAACAATGCCGGTATCACTCGTGACGGTTTGATGATGCGTATGAGCGAACAGCAGTGGGATATGGTAATCAACGTGAACTTGAAGTCTGCATTCAACTTCATCCACGCTTGTACCCCCATCATGATGCGTCAGAAAGCAGGTAGCATTATCAACATGGCATCTGTCGTAGGTGTTCACGGTAATGCAGGACAGGCTAACTACGCAGCTTCCAAAGCCGGTATGATTGCATTGGCGAAGTCTATCGCTCAGGAACTCGGTTCTCGCGGCATCCGTGCCAATGCTATCGCTCCGGGATTCATCCTGACAGACATGACTGCCGCTCTCTCGGAAGAAGTAAGAGCCGAATGGGCAAAGAAAATTCCTTTGCGTCGTGGTGGTACTCCTGAAGATGTGGCAAACATCGCTACCTTCCTGGCTTCCGATATGTCTTCTTACGTATCAGGACAGGTGATTCAGGTAGATGGTGGTATGAATATGTAATCGAACAGAATGACTGTTGTATACGAAGACAACCATATCATTGTAGTCAACAAGACCGCTTCCGAGATTGTCCAGGCAGACAAGACGGGTGATACGCCGCTTTCGGAGACTGTGAAACAGTACTTGAAGGAGAAATATCAGAAACCCGGCAATGTTTTCCTCGGTGTGACACACCGGCTGGATCGCCCCGTAAGCGGTCTTGTCATATTTGCCAAAACGAGCAAGGCACTTACGCGTCTCAATGAGATGTTCCGCACCAGTGAGGTGAAGAAGACCTACTGGGCAGTGGTGAAGAACGCTCCCGGAGAACCGGAAGGCGAACTGGTACATTTCCTTGTACGCAATGAGAAGCAGAACAAGAGTTATGCGTACGATAAAGAAGTGCCGAATAGCAAGAAGGCGATTTTGGACTACCGCCTAATCGGCCGTTCGGAGAATTATTATTTGCTCGAAGTTGATTTGAAAACCGGGCGCCATCATCAGATTCGTTGCCAGTTGGCAAAGATGGGATGTCCCATCAAGGGAGACTTGAAATACGGCTCTCCTCGTTCCAATCCCGATGGCAGCATTTGCCTGCATGCCCGGAGGGTACGGTTCGTACACCCCGTCTCGAAAGAGTTGATAGCGCTTGAAGCTCCTCTCCCCGATGGAAACCTATGGAAAGGATTTGAACTGTTCTAAGCAGTACAAATCCTTCTTCTTTTTGCCAAAAGAGTAAACTTGCCTGCCATTCTTCCGGTTAATTCTAGCGACAGCCGGTAAATTCCCCGATACATATTATATTTGCATCATTCGCTAATTACTATATTCAGTTATACTAAAGAAAAATACGAATGAAGGCATTTAAACTACTCGCACTTACTTCCTGCTTTTTACTTGCGACAGGAAGCGGAGTTGCACAACGGGACTATTCAAAAAGTGAAGGACTGCTTCAGTATGTCGACCCTTATATCGGCTCCGGTTATCACGGGCATGTATTTGTAGGAACGAGCGTTCCTTACGGCATGGTGCAGCTCGGCCCTAGCAATATCCATAAAGGATGGGACTGGTGCTCCGGCTATCATTATTCCGACAGCATCCTGATAGGTTTCTCGCATACTCATCTGAGCGGTACGGGATGTACCGACTTAGGTGATATTCTCATTATGCCGTTGAATGAAATCCGTACTCCTAGAGGAAATCAGGATGATATACGTGACGGCTACGCTTCCCGCTATTCGCACGATAATGAGATAGCCCGTCCCGAATATTACTCCTTACTTCTCGATCGCTATAATATCAGAGCGGAACTGGCGGCAACAGACCGGGTAGGCTTCCATCGTTATACATACCCCGAAGGCAAGCCTGCTTCTATATTGATTGACTTGCGCGAAGGGAACGGCTCGAACGCCTATGATAGCTATATCCGTAAAATAGACGACTATACAGTAGAAGGCTATCGCTACGTAAGGGGTTGGAGCCCTTCCCGGAAAGTCTATTTTGTGCTGAAGAGCGACAAGAAGATAGAGCTGTTTACAGCCTACGATGATAATACGCCGAAACCCTGGGACCAACTGAAAGTAGCATCCGTAAAAAGCGTCCTCACCTTCGGCAATGTAAAAGAAGTAAAGATAAAGGTTGCTATTTCTTCCGTTAGCTGTGCCAATGCAGCAATGAACCTGCAAGAAGAACTTTCTCACTGGGACTTTGACAAAACAGTAAAGATGAGTGCCGGACGATGGAATAAAGAACTTGCAAGAATGACAGTAGAGACGGATGATGAGGCTTCCAAACGTACTTTTTATACCGCGCATTATCATACCATGATTGCTCCTACGCTTTATTGTGACGTGAATGGAGAATATAGAGGGATGAATGATATGATTTACACTGACCCGAAGAAGGTCAACTATACCACCCTTTCTTTATGGGATACCTACCGGGCCCTGCATCCTCTGATGACTATCATCCAGCCTGAAATGGTAGACAACGTGGTCAACTCCATGCTTTCCATCTACCGCCAGCAGGACAAGCTTCCTATCTGGCCTTTGATGAGCGGTGAAACTAATCAAATGCCGGGTTATAGCTCCGTCCCTGTCATTGCCGATGCTTACCTGAAAGGATTTACCGGATTCGATGCGGAAGAAGCATTGCAGGCAATGAAAGCGACTGCTACTTATGAGAAACAAAAAGGAGTCCCTTATGTGATAGAGAAAGGATATATCCCTGCCGATAAAATCCATGAAGCTACCTCGATAGCCATGGAATATGCAGTAGATGACTGGGGAATTGCCGCCATGGCACGTAAAATGGGAAAGACCGGAGATGCGGCAACTTACGCGAAACGTGCACATTACTATAAAAACTACTTTGACTCTTCCATCCGCTTCATCCGTCCGAAGTTGGAAGACGGTTCTTGGCGTACTCCTTATGACCCGGCACGTTCCATCCATACCGTCGGAGATTTTTGCGAAGGTAACGGCTGGCAATATACATTTTTCGCTCCGCAAGACCCGTATGGACTAATCGAGCTGTTCGGCGGTGATAAACCGTTTGTTGCAAAACTTGATGACTTTTTCACCAACAATGACAGCATGGGCGAAGGCGCATCCAGTGATATTACCGGACTTATCGGGCAATACGCACATGGAAATGAACCGAGCCATCACGTCGCCTACCTGTATGCATATGCCGGCGAGCAATGGAAAACAGCGGAGAAAGTCCGTTTCATCATGGATGAATTCTATACAGACCGACCGGACGGTATCATCGGCAATGAAGACTGCGGTCAGATGTCCGCCTGGTATCTTCTTTCATCCATGGGGCTTTATCAAGTGAATCCGTCGGACGGTGTATTTGTTTTCGGCAGCCCGTGTTTTAAGAAAGTCGAAATGAAGGTACGTGGTGGCAAGACATTTACAGTTGAAGCTCCCAACAATAACAAAGAGAATATTTATATCCAGAAAGTTTATTTGAACGATAAGCCTTATAATAAGAGCTATATCACATACGATGATATTATCAACGGCAGCACTTTGAAGTTTGTAATGGGAAAGAAACCGAATAAGAATTTCGGCAAGGCTCCGGCAAACAGACCGGTTGTTTTGAATAAGATAAATGAATAAGAAGAACATAGTTTTCAATAGGTAATAGGATTCAGATAGTTGTTTGAACGTAGTTTTCAGCCCTCTTCCATAAGACTAACAGGTTTTATAGAAGAGGGCTGAATGTTATTAATGGAAACAATGGAATAGCGAATAGCGTTAAATATGTGCAAAGAGTTTGTACATAACTTGCTTGAATGTGATTGGCTGATTTCTCTTTGAGAATCCAAAAATAAATCCTGCTTTCAAACTCTATTCTTTTCAGTGAATAGGGATGAGAGCAGGATTTGTGTTTTCTATAACTGGCTGTTTGTTATTTCATTGCTTATGGCAGCTGGTCAGCCTTGGCGGGGCGTTTCGGGTCATAAACGGCTACGCCTACCTTGGAGTCTGCACAGCCATAATACAAATACCATTTGTTCTTGAAGTAAACCATTCCTTCGATAAAAACGGTGCCGTCTACGTATTGGCCGCTTTTCTCAAAGCTGTCCATCGGACGGAAGAACGGTTCGTCAAGACGGGTGATGAAGCGGGTCGGTTCGTTGGCATCGAAAAGAGCTTGTCCGGCAGCATAGACGTTGGCGGTGTAGCGTTTGTCTCCTCTTCCCGCATGGTTCTTTCCGTTGTAGAGAAGGACGATGCCTTTCGGGGTGTAGATAGCCGGAGGTCCACATTCGGTAAGATGGCTGTCGAAATATCCGTCGCGGGGAGAGAATAGTTTCTTTAGGGAGCCGTCTATGTTGACAACAGGCGTCCAGTTGATTAAATCATCGGAAGTGGCGGCAAATACATGTTCTTCGCCCCAGTACATAAAGTATTGCCCGTTGATTTTCTTGATAAGCTGTTTTCCTTTTACTACTTCCGTCAGGATAGAGCCGGATTTGCATCCCAGGTTAAAGAATTTCCCGTTGTATGCTTTGGCAAAGGCAGGGCCGTGCTTTGTCCAGTCTTTCAGATTGCGGGAAGTGGCTACTGCCAGGCGGGGCACATGGCGGTTCCATTGCGTGTACATCATTACATAAAGTCCGTCTTCTGTCACGGCAACTCGCGGGTCTTCACAGCCACCCGGCCATTCCAGTTCTTTTTGCGAATCATTGTCCGGATAGAACACCGGCGACTTTTCCCGTTTGAAACGCGTGCCATCGGTAGAAGTGGCATAGCCGAGACGGGAAGTGCGGTGACCGATGCCGACACCGGACTTATCTTCTGCACGATACAATACGACAATCTCCCCATTGTAGAGTGTGGCTGCCGGATTGAAGGTGTCATTCGATTCCCAGGCAATGGAATCTTTTGCCAACGGGCAATAAAACTTAGTGTTTTCTATGGGAGATATTACAGGATTGACGTTCTTCGGACGTTCGAAACCGCCGAAAGCCCAATCGGGCAATTTGTTCTCTTTGTTATTGGCAGACTGTCCGTAGGCGGTACAGGTCATCATCGTTGTAGCAAGTAGAAATAAAAAAGTTGATTTCATAATCTATTAATTGGTTTATGAGGACAATTACTCCTCTACATATAAATTAAAAAAAAATATGAAACTCCCTGTTTCATACGGTGAAACCAAAAGTTTCAAGGCATGGAACCATTGGTTTCGCCGTATGAATCAATTATCTCATAGGCAAGAGCAGGGTAGGAACTACCGGATACTGTTCAATAAGTCCACTTTTCCTTCGTTGACAAGTTTCAGGATTAACTCCCCGAACAGTGTATTCTGCCATGCAAACCAGGAGCGGGTGAAGTTTTTCGGGTCATTTTTATGGAAGGACTCGTGCATGAAACCTGTTCCGGCATCCGTGTCCATCAGCATTTTGATGCAAGTCTTGATTTCCGCATCGTTCTGGCTGGTGAACGCTTTCATCATAATGCTCATCGGCCAAATCATGTCATATCCGATATGCGGGCCACCGATACCCTCTCCGGCAGTACCTTTGAAGAAGTAAGGATTATCCTCACTCCATACGAATTTGCGGGTATTCTGATAAATCGGGTCGTTCACTTTTACGTCTCCCAGATAAGGCAAGGCGATAAGGCTCGGCACATTGGCATCATCCATTAACAGTTGATTACCGAAACCATCCACCTCGAAAGCATAGATTTTACCATATTTCGGGTGATTGTAAATTGCATACTTCTTCAGGGCCTTTTCCACTTCGTCTGCAAGAACTGTGCATTCTTTGGCTAAATCCGGCTTCTTATTGACCGTAGTCAGAATCTCGGCAGCTTTGCGAAGAGAAGTGACAGCGAAGAAGTTGGACGGAACAAGGAACTGGAAAGTTGTGGCATCGTCGGAAGGGCGGAAAGCGGAAGCAATCAGCCCGACAGGCTTCACAGGATTACCCCAGCCGTCGTTTGTCATTGTGTCGAGCGCACGTTCCGTTTTGCGTTGGAAGCGATAAGGACCTTTGGCGTCGTCCTTGCGTTGCTGCTCCTTGAACGTTTTCAGTACGTTGGCGATGGCTGCGAGCCATTCGTCGGAAAATACACTGGCGTCTCCCGTCGTTTTCCAGTAATGATAAGCCAGACGGATAGGATAGCAGAGCGAGTCGATTTCCCATTTGCGCTCATGCAGTTCGGGCTTCATGGCAGTGAGGTCGCTCATCCATTCGCCTCCTTCGGAGTTCATATTGAAGGCATTAGCGTACGGGTCGATGTTGATACACTTGAACTGGCGGTTGATGACGCCGGCGAGCATCTTTTTCAGTTCCGGATCTTTGTTGGCAAGTTGCACATAAGGCCATACTTGTGCACCGGAGTCGCGAAGCCACATGGCATGAATATCGCCCGTATAAACAAATGTATCGTCCTTGCCGTCGAAATGGACGGTCGTGTCCAGCGTGTTCGGGAAACAGTTCTCGAACATCCACGCCAGCCGGGCGTTAGTCAGCAGTTGCTTGATGTGCGCAATCTGTTGCTCTACGGCTTGCGAGACGAACAGGCGTTTCGCTGCTTCCGGGCGGTTCGTCCGATAGTTGTTGACTTTGGTATTATCTTGTCGGATGATAAAATCACTGCTCTCCATAGCCTGTATGTTGGCTGTGCCCAAGAGTGCCATGGATAAGCAAAAGGCTTTAGTAATATTCATGGTAATAGTTTTTAATTGATTAAATTTCGGCAAATAATTCGATGAGACAAGCATTGTCGAGCAGCCATTTATACTGCTCTTCGTTGTGTCCCGACCAATCCCGGCCTAATAGTCCGTTTTCGTCCCGGTAACTTTCCCAGGCATGCACGGCATTGTCTGCCATGGCATCGACATACGTCGGATTCTTGTCGACTTTATACAGGGCTTTTAGTCCTCTGAATAAAATCACGTTGAACCACGCCATGTCTTTATGCACCTTGACTGCCGGGTCTTTCTTGTCGGCTTTTGTACGGAAAAATGCGTCTGTTCCTGCGGCTGTCTGTTGTGCGTCGCGCAAGTACTGTTCGTCCCCTGTTTCCTCGTAAAGCAATACGCCCGCTTGAATCATCTGTCCGCTGTTGTAGGCATATTTGTCTTTGGAGATGCCTCCTTTCAGGTTGATATTGTCCCAGTAAAGGTGGTCGTCAGGGTCGCACAGATGCTTTTTCGTCCAGGCATAAGTCTCTTTCGCCTTTTCCAGATACCTGGCGTCTTTTGTCAGCCGGTACAGTTTGACACCGAGCACTGTCGATGGGGCGTTGGAACAAGTATGCTTCGCCTCTTTCTGCTGTTCGCACCAGAAGATGCCTCCCCCCATTTCATCGCTCCATCCGCTGTAAATATATTGATACAGTGCGACGGCTTTCTTCAAATAAGCAGGCTTGTGCGTCAATTGGTAGTAGTCGCAGTAATCCAGTGCAATCCAGATGTTGTCGTCATAATAACGTCCGTGCTGCCCATACTTGGCAGGATACGACTGGTAGCAGGCTGGCAGGCGGCTTTCGTCCCAATACTGCTCCATTCCCGGAAGAATCCGCTTTTCGAGTATCTTTTTGTACTTTTTATTTCCCGTAGCTTTGTATAGCGCCACACAGCCCGACATCATCCCGGAATACGGCCATAGGAAAGACGCTTTCAGTGTTCCGTTCTGTTGCGTACCGCCTGCCAGATAAGTGATTTTCTGGTCGGGATTGACGGGATACGTTTCTGTCAGTAGCCCGTCATTTGTCTGATACAGATTCAAGACATTATATAGAATCGAGTCGGCAATAGAAAGATAGCGGGCATTTCCCGGAGTCTTTCCTACTGCGGAAGTAAGGCAAAATAATATACAGGCTGCAAAACATATATTTCTCATAGGAGTATCGGAGTTGGGAATTGAAACTTTCAGGTTATTAGTGAAAAGTGTCAGCCGAATGACGGATAGACGGCACACGGCTGACAAATATTATTTCTGTTGCCGCTCGTCAAACTCCAGTTCCACCTTCACGGGAAAATGGTCGGAAGGCGTGCGTGCCTGGTAAGCCTTGATGTCGATTTCTTCCGGACAGTCGTTCGCCTGCTTCTTCTCGCCGTTTCCTACGATGCTGCGGTATGTATCCGTCAGTACGCCGTATCTTTTCACGTGGAAAGACGGCGACACGAACACATGGTCGATACGGCTTTCCGTAAAGCTGTCCGGGTCGAAGTCATTGAACGTACCGTTGATGGCATAGCGGAAATCACACTTCTCGTAAGAGTCGCACAATACCCCTTTGCTCACGAAAGCATCATACGACTGGTGAGTCTGGTCGACATTGAAATCCCCCGTCAGGATAGCCGGAAGGTCTTTGCCTTTGCCGAGTTCCTTCATCTTGTCCTGTACGAGGAATGCGCTTTCCACGCGTGCCTTCTTTCCTATGTGATCCATGTGCAGGTTGAAGAAAAGGAATTCGAAACCGGTGTCCTTGCATTTGAAATGTCCCCAACTGCAAATACGCGGCAGTACGGCATCCCAACCTTTGCTCGGCACGTCGGGAGTTTCCGACAACCAGAAATCGCCTTTTTCTATCACGTCGAACTTGTCCGTACGATAGAAAATAGCAGAATGTTCACCTTTCTCCTTGCCGTCGTCGCGGCCTACACCGATATAGTCATAGCCGGGCAATGCCTCTTTCATGTCCTTCAGTTGATGAATGAAGCACTCCTGCGTGCCGAAAATGTCGAAATCGTGGTATTGCACCATTTGGGCAATGACCGGATAACGTTGTCCCCAACCGTTTCCGTTGACGGAGTCGCTGCCGTTGGCGTTTCTCAGATTGTAGGAGGCAACGGTGATGGAAGTAGGCTGATAGTTACTTTGGCAACCGCAAAAGACTATCGCAACAATAGCAATAAATAAAAGGCTTTTAAGTTTCATGTTTTTATAGTTTGTTTGATAGATAATTCTCAGACTTCAAAAGTACGATATTTTATTCAAATGAAAGAGAGTAGGGAGCATCTTTTTCAGTGGTTCCCCGTTGTTTGTCGGGTACAGGGCTCATCCGGAATTGGATATTCGCACCTCGCGTCAACTGGTCGTGTGTAAGATAATTGCGTGAGTACGGCTTTCCGTTCACTTTCATTTCTTTGATGTAGCAGTAGTCGGGCTGGTTGTTATCCGACTTGATAGTGACTGTTTTCCCGTTCTCCAGATGCAGTTTGGCTGATTTGAAGAGAGGAGAGCCTACGACATACTCGTCGGTTCCCGGACAAACAGTGTAGAAGCCTAAGGCGGAGAATACATACCAGGCAGAAGTCTGACCGTTGTCCTCGTCACCGCAATAACCGTCCGGTGCGGCGGTATACAGCTTGTCCATTATTTCGCGTACCCGGTACTGGGTTTTCCAAGGCTCGCCGGAATAGTTGTAAAGATAAACCATGTGCTGAATCGGCTGGTTGCCGTGTGCATATTGTCCCATGTTCATCACCTGCATCTCGCGCATTTCGTGAATCATGCCGCGGCTTTCCATTCCCAGCTTGCCCGGAATTACGAATACGGAATCCATCATGGTATTGAATTCTTTCTTGCCGCCCATCAGGTCGATAAGCCCTTGCGGGTCGTGGAATACACAGAAACTCCAGTGCCAACTGTTACCTTCGCAAAATTCGCCGCTCCAGTCTACCGCGTCGAAGTTGGGGTTGAATACACCTTTATCGTCCTTGCCCACCATCAGTTTGCGTTCCGGGTGATAGACATTCTTGTAGTTCTGTGCGCGCTTTTTATAAATCTCGATTTCGTCGGCCGGTTTACCCAGTTTCTTGCCTAATGCATAGATAGTCCAGTCGTTATAAGCGTATTCGAGGGTACGGGCTACGTTCTGCCCGATTCCGATGTTGTTGGCTACATAGCCCAGTTGGTTGTAGGACTCATAACCGAGACGGCCGGAAGCAGTCCCGCGGAGATGCGCGTTCGTTCCGTGTTTCAACGCTTCCCAAAGAGTTTCGATGTCATATCCGCGCAAACCTTTGATATAGGCGTCCGCTACAACGGAAGCCGAGTTGTTGCCTACCATGCAGTCGCGGTGTCCCGGTGTCGCCCATTCGGGCAGGAAGCCGCTTTCCTTGTAAGCGTTCACCAGTCCTTCCTGCATCTTCCGGTTCATTGACGGATACATCAGGTTGAGGAAAGGAAACAGACAGCGGAATGTATCCCAGAATCCGGTGTCGGTAAACATATACCCCGGAAGTACTTTGCCGTTGTAAGGGCTGTAATGCATCACTTGTCCCTTCGCGTCTATTTCGTAGAAACTGCGCGGGAAGAGCATCGAACGGTACAGGCAGGAGTAGAACGTGCGCAGGTTGTCGATGTTGTCGTCTTCTATCTCTACCTTGCCCATTTCACGGTTCCATATGTTTCGTCCGCTGCTCACCAGTTGGTCGAAAGTCTTGTTGCCTAGCTCTTTCAGGTTCAGTTCCGCCTGTTCGGGGCTGATAAAAGAAGAGGCGACACGGGCGTGGACGATTTCTCCTTTTTTCGTGGCGAATCCGATGACAGCTCCCGTATGGTTCCCCTTCGCTTCCGTTTCATTAGGGAGAATCCTGTTTTCCGAAACGGTGGAAGTAAACGTAAACGGCTTGTCGAACTGCACTACAAAGTAGTTCTTGAAGTTTTCGGGCACACCGCCGCTGTTCTTTGTCGAATAGCCGATAATCTTGTTCTCTTCGGGAATCACTTTGATGTAAGAACCTTTGTCGAAGGCATCCAGGATGACATAGGAATTCTTCGTTTCGGGATACGTAAAGCGAAACATGGCTGCACGTTCGGTGGGAACGAGTTCGGTAGTCACGTCATGGTCGGCTAGATACACCTTGTAATAATAAGGCTTGGCGACTTCCGCCTTGTGAGAGAACCAACTGGCGCGCCGGTCCTGGTCGAATACCAGTCCGCCGGTAATGGGCATGATGGCAAACTGGCCATAGTCGTTCATCCACGGGCTGGGTTGGTGCGTCTGCTTGAATCCCCGGATTTTGTCGGCATTGTACGTATATGCCCAGCCGTCTCCCATTTTACCGGTCTGCGGTGTCCAGAAATTCATTCCCCACGGCAGTGCCGTAGCCGGATACGTATTTCCGGTGGACAGTTCGAACTTGGATTGGGTGCCTACCAGTGTGCTGACATAGTCCACCGGATTCTTTACGGCGGAAGATTGCAGGGTGTACAACACGGCACTTCCAAGAAATAACAAGTGTTTAAATGAAAAATGTGCTTTCATGAACAAATGAATTTATTGATTTGATAATAATTTCTACGACGAAAATAGGGAGAAAAGGAATGTGCTTCCACGAATAGAAAAGCAAAAATGCCTGATGGCGCTAATGTTAACCATTATGGCGTGGAACTTAACTTATATTCCTGCCAGAAAAAAGCGCGAAATATTTTTTTGTTTACCTTTGCCATACATCAAATCTAAGAATGACACGCCATGAATAGACAACCGTTTTTTATCTTTGTTTTAATCCTTAATCTGTTGATACATACGGCTTCCGCCTATAACCTGAAGCAGATTGCAGATAAGGAATATATGTCTAACAGTTCGATTACATCTCTGTGCCAGGACGAACGCGGGCTGATGTGGATAGGTACTTGCGACGGACTGAATATATACGACGGACAGGAAATCGAAGAGTTTAAAACACGTGACAAGGAAGATTACTTATCCGGTAATCTGATTGACAATATTGTATATACCGGTGACGAAATTTACTGGATTCAAACCTACTACGGACTGAACCGGCTGGACAGGCGAACCAACACGATTACGCACTACAATGAGTTTCAGAAACTCTTCTTTATGAACAAGGATACCAATGGCAATCTGTTTATTATCCAGGACAGCAACTGCATCTATTATTATCATAAGAAAGAGGGGGCTTTCAGGAAAATAAATATTACAGGTATTCCCATCTCGGACATCGTAGACTTTTTTATCGACGGCAACAACCGTATGTGGGTAGTGATGAAAGGGTACAACCGTTGTTATGACATACAGCAGGAGTCCGCCTCGGGAGACATCACTTTGCTGCCGCAGAAAACCAGCCTGATTTATCAGACTTCACTGATTTACTGCTTCAATGATGAGCAATCTCTTTATTACATCGACAAGGACTATAACTTCTACGCTTTCCATATCCCGACCAAAAAGAATGAGTTTATCGCCAATCTGGGCAAAGAGATACAGGCACGCGGCAAAATCTCTTCCATTGTTCATTATCACGACAGCTTCTTTGTCGGTTTTCTGATGGACGGCATTCTGTTATTGGAGAAGCAGAAGGGAACGAATACCTATCAGATTCAGCCGTTGCCTGTCAACAGTGGCGTGTTTTGTCTCAAGAAAGACCGTTTTCAGGATATTGTGTGGATAGGTACGGACGGACAAGGGGTTTATCTTTATTCCACCCCTCTCTATTCTATCAAATCAACGGTGCTCAGCAATTACAGCGAGAAGATAGAACGCCCCGTACGTGCCCTTTATCTTGATGAAGACCGTACTTTCTGGGTAGGCACAAAGGGAAACGGCATCTTGAAAATCTATGATTACGAGGTTGATAAGAGCATTTCCGACTGTCGTGCGGAGACGCTGACCACTTCCAACAGTGCATTGGGAAGCAACGCCGTCTATTGTTTTGCCAAAAGTCACTGGAATCTTCTTTGGATAGGCGATGAAGAAGGGCTGAGCTATTATTCGTACAAGGAAAAACGTGTCAGGAATATCCCTATCCGGGTAGCTAACGAAGACTTCAAATATATACACGATATTTACGAAACGGCGGACTCCGAACTATGGCTGGCAAGTGTAGGAATGGGAGTCCTGAAAGCCCGTATTGCCGGAACACCGGATAATCCGGTCATCGTAGATGCCCAGCGTTATGTCATCAACGATGGCGAACTGGGCTCGAACTACTTCTTTACTATCTATGCGGAAGACGAATCCCGTCTGCTCTTTGGCAATAAAGGATATGGGGTGTTCCGCTTCAACAAGACAACGAACGGACTGGAGCCTGTATCTACTCATAAATATGAGAACATGACGCTGAACAATATTCTCGCCATCAGCAAGGATAGCAGTAACAATTATCTTTTCGGCACGAGCTACGGGTTGATAAAATATACCTCGGAGACTTCTTACCAACTTTTTAATGCGAAGAATGGCTTCCTGAACAACACGATTCATGCCATTCTCAAAAACTCATCCGATAACTTCTGGTTAAGTACCAACCTGGGACTAATCAACTTCGATACCCGCCGGAATGTATTCCGTTCGTATGGTTTCGGTGACGGGCTGAAAGTGGTGGAGTTCAGTGACGGAGCCGCTTACCGCGATCCTCGGACGGGTACATTGTTCTTCGGCGGCATCAACGGTTTTGTTGCCATCCGTGCGGACGGTCGTCCCGAACAGCTTTATACACCGCCCGTCTATTTTGATAAATTATCCATCTTTGGCGAACAATATAACTTGGGCGAATTTCTCACCCGGAAAAAGGATACGGAGGTGCTGAACCTGCAGTACAATCAAAACTTCTTTTCTGTCTCCTTTGCTTCGGTGGATTATCTGAATGGTAACAACTGCACCTATTTCTATAAGCTGAAAGGTTTGAGCGACCAATGGGTGAACAACGGTTCGGAGAGCGGAGTGTCTTTTACGAATATGGCTCCCGGCGAATATACGCTGCTGGTGAAATACTATAATAGTGTCTTTGATAAAGAGAGTGATGTCTACTCTTTGGTCATCCGTATCGGCGACCCGTGGTATGCTTCCTGGTGGGCTTATCTGATTTATGCCTTGTGCCTGCTTTTGCTGGCTGCCTTGCTGATACGTTCCTTTATCCTGCGCTCCAAACGCAAGAAGCAGGAATTGCTGAACGAAATAGAGAAACGTCATCAAAAGAATGTCTTTGAATCCAAACTCCGCTTCTTTACAAATATCGCTCATGAATTTTGCACGCCGCTGACTTTGATTTACGGCCCTTGCGGACGCATCCTTTCGTCCAACGGACTGAGCAAGTTTGTGGTAGACTACGTACAGATGATTCAGACCAATGCCGAGCGTCTGAATAACCTGATTCATGAACTGATTGAATTCCGCCGTATCGAGACGGGCAACAGGGAAGTGCGTATTGAAACGTTAAATGTATCGTCCATCGTAAAAGGAATAGCCAGAACCTTTGTCGAAATGGCGAAATCGAGAAATATTACTTTCCTGAGCAAGATTCCCGAACAGGTGATGTGGAACTCGGACAAAGGCTTCCTGAATACAATCATTATCAATCTGATTTCGAATGCATTCAAATATACTCCCGACGGGCAAAGCATTAAGATTGAAGTGGATACGGCTGAGGAAGGTGTATTGGTGCTCCGGGTAGCCAATGAAGGAAGTGCCATCAAGGAAAAAGATTTCCAGCATATCTTCAACCGCTATTCTATCCTGGATAACTTTGAAAATCAGGATGAGAAGAACTTCTCCCGTAATGGATTGGGGCTTGCCATCTCCTACAATATGGCGAAGTTGCTGAACGGCACGTTGAAAGTGGAAAATACGCCTGACGGATGGGTGATGTTCACATTGACCTTGCCTGTCATGGAGCCGACTACCGGAGCAACGGCAACAAAGCGGATTACTTCGGAATATATTCCGAAGATAGACACACAGCCTGTTCTGAAACTTCCTCATTATGAGTTTGATAAGATGCGTCCTACCTTGTTGGTGGTTGATGATGAAATAGAAATGCTGTGGTTTATCGGTGAAATCTTTTCCGGTGACTTTAATGTAGTAACCCTGCAGGACCCTGAGCGGGTGGAACAGGTGATGAACGAAGTTTATCCGAATGTGATAATCTGTGATGTCATGATGCCGGGAATCGGTGGCATTGAACTGACCAGGCGGATTAAGGCGGTGAAAGAGACGGCACATATACCTATCATCATAGTTTCCGGACGACATGAGATGGAAGAGCAGATGGCGGCTCTCTCGGCAGGTGCGGAGATGTATATCACGAAACCGTTTAATGCGGAATATCTCCGCATATCGGTGGGGCAGGTGATGGAGCGTAAGGAAGTGCTGAAAAACTATTTCAGTTCACCCATCAGTTCCTTTGAGAAGTCGGACGGCAAGCTGACACATAAGGAATCGAAGAAATTCCTCCAGTCTGTCTTGAAGATTATCAATGATAATATAACGAATAAGGAACTGACCCCGCGTTATATCGCCGACCGGCTGGCAATCAGCCCGCGTAGCCTTTACCGGAAAATGGAAGAAATCGGTGAAGATAGTCCGACGGATCTGATAAAGGAATGTCGTTTGCATATCGCCAAGGATTTGCTGCTGACGACTAAAAAGACTATTGATGAAATAGTATTCGATTCAGGGTTCTCCAATAAGGTAACTTTCTTCAAAGTGTTCCGTGAAAAGTACGAGTGCACGCCAAAAGAATTTCGGATGAAACATTTGGAAGAGGTTCGGCAATAGGCTGTAGCGGGGGATTTTCCGAGAAAAAGAAGAAGTAAATATCCGTGTTAATATGGTAAGTATCCGTGCCAAAAAGTAAAAAAGTAGAGTTTGATTTCTTTTGGTAGAGTTTAGTGATTTTATCTTTGCTTCATCGAAAATTTAAGTAGATAAAATCGAAAGTATTAATTTATTAATCTTTAATCTAATGAAAAGGAAACTTAGTTTTTTATTCCTGTCAGCATTGGCCCTTCCATTTTTTATGGTTTCGTGCAGTGATGATAAAGAAGAACAGGAGGTGAAGCCGGCAACTGACTTGGTGGTCGATAATAATTCGGTGACACTACTGCAAGGAGACGAAATTACGGTAGGTATTACTTCCGGTAATGGAGATTATTATGTGAAACCATTTGATGAAAGTATAGCGACAGCTACGGTCAGTGGTAATAAAGTAACAATTAAAGCTACGGAGAATAGCCGGCTTGAAGAAAATAACCGCATCGAAACAACTGTATTAGTAGTAGACGGACGCAAGAAAGTGGCTAGGATTCAGGTTCAGGTAGCCAAACTCTGGGACTTGACGGCAGATGTACCGGAAGAAGGCTTCGATTTGTTTATCGGTGAAAAAAGAATGGTGAAAATCCTGACTGGTAATGGTAATTATGAGATTTCCATTCCCGAAGGTGCCGACAAGTATATCGAAGTGGGCGAATTCTCCGGTCAGGTATTCCCCGTAACTGCCAAATTTGAAACAGGAGCAGAACCTGTTGAAATTACGATTACTGATAAAAAAGGTAAGACGGTAGTTATTCCTGTGGTAGTAAATATCGTTGACTTGACGCTGAAAGCCAACGAAGCGGTTTTTGCGGAGCCGGATGCCGAGTCTCAGTATATCGAGATTGAAAAAGGGAATGGTGGATATAGCTTTACTTATCAGGTGGGAGACAGTGAACCGACTACGGAGGCTACCGTTGTAGAAGCTACCGAGAAAGAGAATCTGATTACGCTGAAGCCGAAAGCAAGAGGGGATGTAAAGGTGATTGTGACCGACCAGAAAGGTTCGTCAAAAGAAATTGCAATTTCCCGTGGTAACGGTGAATATCAGTTAGCGCCATTGACGGATGATAATAGGAAGTACTTGAAATCAGCGGAAATAGATGAAAACGGTCATCTGAAAATTGAAGCTAACTGGCTGGGAACTACTACGCTTATAATTACGGATGCTGCCGGGAAGAAGTTGGACTTACCGGTTACTGTCATGCCGATGGCAACCTTCCTCGACTCTGACCGTTGCTTTAAGATTGACATCAAGAAATTTGTAGAAGGTAACCAGGCTTTGGATAATATGCAACAACTTACTTTTGAGATGGTATTTTATCCGACATACTCACGTGCTTTGCAGTCGTTTATCGGGTTGGAAGGTGTTTTCCTGCTTCGTTGCGAATCCAATGGGGATACTGATTTGCGCTTTGAAATAGCTACCAAAATCCATAAAGATCCCAATAACTTGAATGGAGATAAATACAATGACCCCCGTTTCCGCAGTCAGCAGAAAATGGGCAATGACCGTCAGGGAAACGGGAAATGGTATCATATCGCTATTGTGTTTGATGGAACACAGGGCAGTACAAAGGAGGCTTACAAGATGTATATCAATGGTGTGCGTGAAACGCTGACTCCTGCAAGCAGTGATTATGAAGATGTACGGCCCGATCCGTATTTGGTTCTTTCTTCCGTATCCGGTGATAACGCCTTGATGATTGGACGTTCGGGTAATAGTGAATTCCGTTTGGGATATTGTGCCGTTGCTCAGGCGCGTATGTGGAAAGTTGCCCGTACTGCAGAGCAGATAAAAGAGGATATGTGTAAATACTACTCTCAGGAAGAAGCTAAGGCGAATACTGATTTATTGGGTTATTGGATACCGTCTAATGGTGTTGGTGATATCAGTGTTTTCAAGAACTATGGTTCTGCAGGCGACGGATTGGATGCAGTGGTTTATAACAACGGTAAGAGTATAAGTCCTGTCACTTTCCCTGACCGCTACAAACGAGTGGAATGTCCTCATTCATACTAAAAACAAGGAATACAATAATATGAGAAACAATATGATTACAAAGAACCTAATCAAATTTGCCCTGCTGTTTTTTCTTATCGGAGTGACGGCTTGTGACAATGAACTGAATCCGGGATTTGACCCGGACGATTATGAAGCGATTGTTCCGCCTGAACCAGTACGTACGATGGACGCTATGGCTAGCGGTGAACGAGTGGTGCTTTCGGGAGCTTCACTGACGGACATCATCCTGAAATGGACGCCTACTGAGAAACACGGTAATACAGTATATCGTTACGAAGTGCTGATTGATACGATTGGCGGGGATTTTACGGAGCCGGTAGAAACTATCTTTTCCGACAATAACGGCTTGGAACCTCAGCTTACCTTGACGCATTATCAGGCAAATACGATTGGCAAACTTGCCAAGTTCCGTTGCAACACAAACGGAACACTACGTTGGAAAGTACGTGCCTACTGTGGATTGGATCAGGCAATCAGTAGCCTGGAAGGTTATTTCGTGATATTTATGATGGACGGCATTGACGATATGCCTTCGGAGAATGAACCGGTTTATATCACAGGTATCGGTACGGAAGATGACGGGGACGAAGCGGAAGCGTTGCAGATGCTCCGGCAGAACGAAGGAATTTACCAGACTTTCGTTCAGTTGAAAGCAGACCAGCCGTTTATCTTTATGTCAACGGTAGAGGGACGCAGATGCTATTACTATGTAGACGACAATGGCGTGTTGCGCGAACGCAATGACGGTGAAGAGTATACGGTGACCGTTCCGAAGTCCGGCATTTACCGTATTACTATCAATATGGGTGAACAAACCATCAGTTATGATGAAATAGGAGCAGTCTATCTCTATAACCATTCGGGCGGATACCGGCAGAACTTCGACTACTTGGGATATGGCAAGTGGGGCGTGAAGAATTATACTGCACGGAAACAGACAGAAAGTTGGGCAGGAAGCGGTGAAACCCGTCATAGCTTTAAGATGGAAATCAACGGGACGACTTATCGTTGGGGACATAAGGAGAAAGATAAGAGTCAGCCCAACTTGGCTACCGATGCCGGCTATTACAACTTGTATCAATTGGCGTTGGGTACCGATCCTTGGGATTACAGTTTCCGTTATTGTGACGAACTGCTTCAGTGGGGCGCAATACAGGGAAATGTGTATTATGCAACGGTAAAAACAGATGTTACCCTTTATTTCAATGCTGAATTTGGAGTCTATACTCATCGTTGGGTGGCTTCGGAAACCAATGAAGATTAAAACTGAATAATAATATGAAGAACTATATAGTATCATTTTCAAAAAAGGCTTTGCTCTTGGGCGGTGTTACGTTAACTATGTTCGCTGCCTGTGACGACGGCGAATTGAGTGACATCTACAAAGGGAGTTCATCCGGCGAATATGTGTCGGATGTAAACTGGACGGATGCTGCCAATACAAGTACAGAAACTTACATCAAATATTTCTTTGAGAATGCCGGCGGACGGGATACTTTCTGCGGAAGCATTTATTGGGAAAAACCGAATACACCGGAAACCGGAGAACCTACAAGTACAGGGGGCAGCGGCGGATGGTCGCAGGGACATGCGCTGGATATAGTCATCGATGCTTATATCCGTCATGCAGACGATCCTGCTTATCAGGCCGATTTGTATGAGAACATAATAAAACCGTTCCTTCCGGCTTTTGACGACTGGAATGAGCATTGCGGTTATGGTGGCAAGGACTTCTGGAATAACTTCTATGATGATATGGAGTGGATGGCATTGGCTTGCCTGCGGGTGTACGAGCTGACGGGCGACGAAGACTATTACAGTGCCTTGATGAAAATGTGGGATCATATCAAGGGAGCCAAGAATGACTATAAAGGAGTAGGCGGCATGGCATGGAAAACGGATGCGCCGGCTTCACGTATGGCTTGTTCAAATGGCCCCGGTTGTCTTTTGGCTATGAAACTGTACAAGCTGACTGTCAAAGAAGCGAAAGAGGGATGGGAGGATAAGGCGGCTTATTATCTCAACTTTGCCAAAGAGGTGTACAACTGGATGACTGCTTATCTGTGTGACACGTCGACCGGACAGGTATATGATAACTTGGGAATCAAGGATGACGGCACTCCGGGTGACCCGGATAAAGTGGCTCTGTCTTACAATCAGGGAACATTCATGGCATCTGCTTTGGCACTCTACAATGCCACCGGTGAGGAGGAATATCTCCGTAACGCTGTTGCTTTCGGTTCTTATCAGGTGAATAAGAAAATGGATTCCAATTATCCGGTATTCAGCGGGGAGGGTAATTCCGGTGATAATCTTTTGTTCCGGGGAATCTTTGTCCGTTATTTCCTGGATATGGTGAAACAACCTGTCAGCAGTGTTTATCCGGAAAAGACCAGGAATAAGTTTATTGCCGCATTACGGAGTTGCTCCGATGTACTTTGGACACTGGCACATCCGGAAGGATATTATGTATGGGAATACGATTGGGCGAAAGCTCCGAAGTTCGGCAATCGCGATAACAGGGAAGACCGCCTGACGATTTCTTTGAACGCAGAGGTTCCCGGAGCGACAATGATCGAGATTCGTGCCCGTTATGAGGACTGGGTACAGGGCAAGGCTTCCGAAGAGGCCAACTGGGTTGGCCCGGAATTTGGGAAGAAAGCAGGGGAATAAGATTGATTCATTACACATAGAAAATCGAAAATAAAAATGATACATATAAAAAGAAATATTTGTCTGATGGCTGTTTCTTGCGCTTTGCTGGCAGGTATCCCTGTACAAAGTATGGCGCAGACAGGCAGAGCCGCAAGGACACAGGCTTCGCAAAACAATAAGATAACGATATCGGGTACGGTATTGGATAAGACGACAAATGACCCGTTGATTGGTGTGTCTGTTGTGGTAAAAGGAGTAGCCAATGCGGGAACGATTACGGATATGGATGGTAAGTTTACGTTGAAGTTGCCATACGCGGAAGCTCCGCTGGTATTTTCTTACTTGGGTTATCAGCCGCAGGAAATTGTTCCCGGTGCCAAGAAAGACTTGACGGTCTTATTACAGGAAGATACGAAAGCCTTGCAGGAAGTTGTGGTGGTAGGTTACACCAAGCAACGCAAGGAAACGATGGTCGGCTCGGTAGCTACCATTACAACGAAAGACTTGACGCAAAGTCCGACCGCCAATATCAACAATGCACTTGCCGGACGTCTGCCGGGATTGGTTGTGAACCAATATGCGGGTGGTGAGCCGGGTGTTGACCAAAGTGAATTGTTCATCCGTGGTAAAGCTACTTACGGCAATCAGAGTGCTATTGTCATTGTTGACGGAATCGAACGCGACATGAGTTATCTGGCTCCGGACGAGATTGAAACATTCACTATTCTGAAGGATGCTTCCGCGACTGCCGCTTACGGTATCCGTGGCGCGAACGGTGTAATCGTGATCACAACCAAACGTGGTAAGGCCGCCGAGAAAGCGACTGTAAACCTGAAAGCCTCTGTCGGTATCAACCAACCTATCGGATTCCCCGAATATTTGGGCTCTGCCGATTATGCTACCTTATATAATGAAGCGCGACTGAATGACGCCAAGATGACAGGCGCAGACATTAGCAGCCTGAATCTTTTCTCTCAACAGGCTATCGACAACTTCCGCCGTGCAAAAGGCGACAACTCTGACGGGCTGGGGTATGACTGGGATTATTATGATTTCGCCTTCAAACCGGGTATGCAGGAAGATGTCAGCCTTTCTATCCGTGGAGGTACGGACAAGGTGCGTTACTATGTGCTGGCTAATTATTTTTCACAGGGCGGTAACTACAAATATTCGAATGCCGGTGAATATAATTCGCAGACCAGATTTACCCGTTACAACTTCCGTTCGAATATTGACATTAATATTAACCGCTATCTGAGTACACGTCTCGACCTGGGTGCCCGTATTACCGACCGTAATGCACCGGGTACTACTGCCGGGCGACTGATGACTATCTGTGCTACGCAACCGCCGTATCTGCCTATCTTGGTAGAGGAGAACTCGCATCCGCAGAATGAAGAATATATTCAGCAGAACTCCCGGGGCATGCTGTATGGTGACAACATCTATCGCTATAATATATTAGGTGAGCTGAGCCGTACCGGTTATCTGAATGAGAAGAATACCTATCTGAACGGTAGCTTTGCCATGAACCTGGATATGGGATTCCTGACAAAAGGGCTGAAAGCGGAAGTGATGTTTTCTTATGATGCTTCCGAAGGACGCTGGATCAACCGCAAGCTGGATACTTATAAGGACGGATACCGTGAATATCCGAAATATGCGACGTTTATGCCGATTGAAGGTTCGGATGCCTATATGGCGGGCGGACATTATACCGGTGCTTACAAGACAGGTAATAAATACGACATCGACCAGACTATCGGCAACGGATTCAGCCATAATGCTTCCGACGGACGGACGTATATACAGGCACGTGTGGACTACAACCGTTTGTTCAACGACCGTCACGAACTGACAGCGATGTTGCTGGCAAACCGTGGCAACCGTACTGTTAATAATGAACTGGCTTATCATAGCCAGGGTATCACCGGACGTTTTGCCTATTATTATAATCAGAAGTACCTGATGGAGTTCAACTTCGGTTACAATGGTTCCGAGAACTTCGCTCCGGGCAAACGTTACGGATTTTTCCCCGCAGGTTCTATCGGCTGGGTGATTTCGGAAGAGTCTTTTATGAAGAAGGCTTCCTGGATCGACTTCTTGAAGGTAAGGGCTTCTTATGGTTTGGTAGGTAGTGACAACGTGAGCAGCCGTTTCCCTTATTTAGCTTTCTACGGTAGTGGTAGCAGCTATGATTTCGGCAATAATTTCGGAACGAACGTGGGTGGTACTTCCGAAGGAAACCTGGCAAATGAAAGCCTGACTTGGGAGAAAGCCCGCAAGTTGAATGTAGGTATTGACTTTACTACCTTGAACCAGCGTTTGGCATTGACTGTTGATGCTTTCTATGAATATCGGTTCGATATTATTACGGATATGAATAGTGACGGTATCATGGGATATCCGGACATTGTAGGTAAGGATGCGGCTTTACAGAATTTGGGTGAGGTCAGCAACCGTGGTGTGGACATCGAATTGAGCTGGAACGACAAGATAGGAAAGAATTTCCGTTATTATATTCGTCCGAATCTGACCTTCTCCCGCAACCGCCTGGAATATAAGGCGGAAGTAGCCCGTAAGAACTCCTGGCGTAAAGAAACCGGCAAGCGCCTGTATGAGAACTTTGTCTATGTATTCGACCACTTTGTGGCCGATCAGGAAGAGGCCGACCGCTTGAATAAAATCGGTTATCAGCCATGGGGGCAGTTAATTCCGGGAGATGTCGTTTACAAGGATTTGGATCGCAATGGGGTGATTGACGATGAAGACCGTACGGCTATGGGAAATCCGCGTAGCCCGGAGCTTATGTTCGGTATTCCTTTCGGATTCCAGTATAAGAATTTCGACTTTAGTGTATTGTTGCAGGGAGCCACCAAAACATCTATCCTGTTGAATGGGGCTGCTGTATTTGACTTCCCGCAGTTCGAGCAAGATAAGATCGGGCGTGTGAAGAAGATGCATCTCGACCGTTGGACACCGGAAACGGCTGCTACGGCAAAATATCCGGCTTTGCACTACGGAACGCATGATAACAATAAGAATGGAAACAGCAGCCTGTTCTTGTATGACGCTTCCTACCTTCGTCTGAAGAATGTGGAAATCGGTTATAATGTATCGCCTAACTGGTTGCGTAAGTTCCATGTACAGCAGGCACGTATCTATGTGCAGGGCTTGAATCTGTTGACTTTTGATAAACTGGGTGATGTAGACATCGACCCGGAAACGAAGTCCGGTGACGGTGCTTCCTGGTATCCGATTCAAAAGGTATTCAACTTCGGTATTGATATTACATTCTAAAAACAGTATAGAAACATGAAACAGTTATATAGATTTTCAGCAATCGCTTTATCGCTTCTGACGTTGTCTTTCGCTTCGTGCAATGATTACCTCGACCGGGATGATGATGACAACATTACGGAAGCGGATGTGTTTGCCCGTTATGAGAAAGTAAACGGACTGGTATCGGATGTGTATGCCAAGGCGAAGAAAGCCGACCGTCCGCTGGTGTTTTTCGAACACTTCAGTAACAGTGCCATTACGGACGAATGTGAAGGTACTAATGTAGAAGGGAATATTACGAATAACTTCAATAACGGTGCCTGGAACCCGAACTCCTTGCCGGGTAGCTGCGGTCAGTACTGGGAAAGTTTGTATGAAGGAATCCGTAAGGCGAACTTGATTATAGAAAATGTGGCGAAGTATAATACGCCCGATAATCCTCAACAGGACGGTGACTTGCGTAACCGTATCGGAGAAATGTATTTCATGCGCGGTTATTTCCATATGTTGCTGTTGCGTATGTACGGAGAAGCTCCGTATATTGACTATGTAGTTCATGCCGGAGATAATATGGATTTCAAGAAGGAGTCTGTTCATACGATGGTGGAAAAAATTGTTGCGGACGCACAGACTGCGTATGGTATGGTGCCCAATAAATACGTGAAGACCTCTGAAAACTTCGGGCGTGTGGATAAGGGGGCTTGCCTGGGACTGATTTCCTTTGTCCGCTGGATAGTGGCGACTCCGCTGTGGAATGGAGCTTCCCAATATGGATACAACTTGCGTCGTGTGTTCGAGAATGAATATACGTATGACATCAACCGGTGGAGAAGGGCGAAGGAAGCGGCTAAGGCTGTACTGGATTTTGAAGTTGGTGGTACAAAGCGTTATTCTCTTTATATGAAACATGACGCAAATGATTTCAAAGACCCGGCGGACGGCAACTTGAATGATAGCCGTGTGTATGCCCGCCTATGGGATATGTTCTATGATATGGATGCGTTTGCCAACGAGTATGTGTTCTTTATGACGAAGAGCAAGGACCAGGCCTGGCAGGGAGATATTTATCCGCCCAGCCGAGAGGGAAGTTCCCGTCAGCAGCCTGTACAGGAACAGGTGGACGAGTATGAATATATCGTAGGTGATTACGGTTATCCTGTATATTCGGCGGAAGCGCGCAAAGGCGGTTATGATGATGCGAATCCGTATGTGAAGGGAACTCGTGACCCACGTTTCTATCGGGATATTATCTATCACGGTGCTCCTTACCGCAACAATAAGAATGAATCGAAAACACTGAATACTGCCAGCGGTTCTGATAAGATAGGAGCAACTAATGCGACGACTACCGGATATTACTTGCGCAAATTCCAGCAGGAGTCCTGGAATAAATCCGGTAACTTCAGTATCAATGCGCCTGCTATCTGGCGCCTGCCTGAATTTATCTATATCTATGCGGAGGCTTGCAATGAGCTGGGAGAGGATTTGGATGAGGCTTATAAATTGGTAAATACCGTCCGCGAACGTTCGTTCATGAAACCGATGCCACCGGAAGTTAAGTCCAATCAGCAGTTGATGCGTGAATATATTCAGCGCGAACGTCGTGTGGAGCTCTTCTATGAAGGCAAACGTCCCTGGACTTGCCGTTTGTATCTGGAACCGACGAGCAAAGAAGAATTGGCTAAAGAGAGTCTTTGGAAATCCAGCGGCAGCGACAACTCAAAACGTACGCAGAAATACTGGGCGGCAAACAACGGAGCGTTGCCCCGTTGCCAAAGGATGATTAACGGAATGCGTCCGGTGCAGGATGAGAATGGTGCTATTACTGTAGACGGTGTAAAATATAGAATGGAACGTTTCTGTGTGGAAGAACGTACGTTCTCCATCCAGCATTATCTGTTCCCGATTCGGCAGAGCGAATTGCAGAAGACACCGTCTATTGAGCAGAATCCGGGATGGTAAACCGATAGGAATGTATAACTTTAAAAAGAAAATCAGATGAAACGAATCTATACATATATGTGTCTGTTGCTTTTATCGGTATTGTCGTTTGCCGTTGCCGGTTGTGACGATGATGACGATGACGATATTGCCAAGGACCTGATAGAATTGATAGTGAATAAACCGGTGATACGTATCGGGCAGAATGAAGAGACCAAAGTGAATATAGTGGTTGGAAACGGAAATTACTCAGTGAGGAGTTTCAATACTGCTATCGCAACGGCTACGGTTTCCGGTGAGGTGATTACGGTGAGAAGCGGCTCGCAGAATGGAGCCACTACGGTGGAAGTGATGGATGGTGAAGGAGTGATTGCCAATATTTCGGTCAATGTAGGGGTCTTTGAACTGGAAGTGAATGAATCTCAAGTTACGTTGGAAGTGGGGGACGAAAAACAGTTGATTGTCAGCATGGGAAACTTCTCCAGTAATGATGAATTGTCTTATACGGTGGGTGATGAAACGATTGTCGGCATGGTCAATACTGATGTGTTCCGTCCTTTCTATACATTGATGGGGTTGAAGAGCGGACATACCACGGTGACTTTCACCGACCATAAGGGAAAGCAGGCTACGGTTCAAGTAACAGTGAATCCTATCTCTATTGATGTATCCAACCTGACTCCGAGAGTCGGTGTGAACAACAAGGTGATGATTACTGTAGAAAAAGGAAACGGAGGTTATAGTCTTACAGCGGAAGATGATGAGATAGTCGGTGTTCAGCAGGTGGATGATACCCGTTTCAATCTGATTGGTAAGAAGGCAGGTGTCACCACAGTGGTTGTCAAAGACCAGGCAGACCAGGAATTATCTTTGACTGTAACAGTGGTACTGGCAGATAGAGTGGCGAACTTGGGTAGCAGCAATTATTTCCATGTACCGTTTACGTATAATGGGGTGGCGGACGAATCGCTGAAGAGTGTGAGCACAATCACGTTTGAGGCTCGTTTCAATATTGAATCGTTGAATGGAAGCGGTGATGCGCGGATTAATACGGTGATGGGAATCGAGAAAAACTTCTTATTGCGTGTGGATGTTCATAAGGACGATAGTGATACGGAATCACGTTATCTTCAGTTGGCAGCAGACGATAAAGGTAAAATCCGATATGAAGGCTCCACTAAGATAGAGACTAATAAGTGGTATGATGTTGCCGTGGTTCTGGATGATAGCAAGAGTGGCAGTGACCGGATTGCCTTGTATGTGAATGGTGTGAAGGAAACGCTCCAATATACAAGTGGCACACCGGATGATTTGAAGAATATTAACCTGACTTCCAACTTCTACATCGGTCAGTCTGACAGCAAACGCCGCTTGAATGGTGCTATCAGTTACGCCCGTATCTGGACGAAAGCATTGACGGAACAGCAGATTGCAGACCAAAGTGGCAAGATACTGAATGAGGAAGCGGAAGGAATGATTGCCAACTGGTTGTTCAATAATGGAAACGGAAATATTAAAACATTTGTTTCTTTAGCGGACAAGAGCTTTGAAGCTGAAGCGGCAAGTGTGGTTTCTACGTGGAAAGCCGACCCGATATTGACAGTGGAATAAGAAACGAATAGAAAGAACAAAAAAGCCATCCCCGGAATAGACGAAGTAGGGATGGCTTTTTTTGTAGTGTGCTTACTATTATTCGGCAGACTATGTCCTGCTTGTTGTTGGCAAGGTTATTCCTTGACAGGCTCAGCCGGTTTGTCTTTGGATGCAGTGTCCTTTCACTACTGTATCATTGACAAAAGCGGTTGGTGCACTCAGTTCCGTTTTCACAGGCTCGTCTTTGGTTACAGTATCTTTCACTACTGTATCATTAACGATAAGTGAGGCATTAACTCCTGCCTGGGCTGTCACAGCTTCTGCGGAGTTCTGAGCCTTTACAAGGAATGAACCACCACAAACAAACATAAACATTGCTACTACTAATACTAATTTTTTCATAATCTTTTGCTTTAATGATAATTAGAAATATGTTTTCAATTCTCTACTTTTGTGTTAAGGAATTGGTTATTACTATTACATTGACTTCTAATATAGTTCAAAGTGTGTGCCAAAGAAAAAATATTCATCTAAGTTGTTGATATGTAATGTTGTAATGGTCGTTTTGGATAGAGTAGATGTGTAGAAAGCAATGGGGAATATGTGGAAAGTGTGGCGGGGAGTGTGGAATAAATCCACACTCCCCGCCACACTTTATGTTTTGAACACTCCTTTACTGAATGAACTAATTGATTTCATCCGGCCACGGACATGGCTTGCCGGTTGCTTTGACAGTTGGACGCTGTGCGTCTACTTTTCTCAGGTAGCTACCTAATTCTTTAGATAGTTTTTTCACAATGTCCGGATGCTGTATGCTGAGGTCATTACTCTCACCTATATCATTCGGGATATTGAATAATTCTTTTTTCCCGCTGCCATAATAATAAATCAATTTCCAGTCTCCGTTACGGACTGCACAGTTGAAGTTAATACCCGGTCCGTCATTTCCCCAGTTGTTGGGCATGTTCCAGAAAAGGCTGCGTCCTTTGGATGGATTACCTGTCTGTTTCAGTAAAGGCAGAAAACTGATTCCGTCTATCGGCTGGACTGTTCTATATTTCTTAATTCCTGCCATTTCGAGGATACTTGGGTAGAAGTCCTCAATCAGCAGATAGTCATCGCATTTACTGCCCGGAGCTACCACTCCCGGCCAACTGACAATCATCGGCTCGCGGATACCACCTTCGTAAGTCGAACCTTTACCACTGTTTAACGGATAGTTTTGCGTATGCAACTTTCCGTCACGCCATCCGGATTCCGAAGCAAGTCCACCGTTATCACTCATAAAGATGATGATAGTATTGTCGGCTTCTCCATTCTTCTCCAACCAGTCCATCAGGTCACCTAAGCTCTTATCCATTCCTTCGATAAGGGTGGCATAAGCGGCTTCGTGGTCGGTCATACCCTTTTTCTTGTATTTGTCGTAGAAGCGCATATCTTTATTCAAGGGAATATGAATAGCATATTGTGACATATACAGGTAGAAAGGCTGATTATATTTCTTGGCTTTGTCCAGTGCTTTGATAGCTTCCAAAGTTAATGCTTCGGTAACAAATGTTTCCGTGCCCCAATACTTTTCAAGTCCGGGGACAGCCATAAGTGAAACGGGTTTTCCGTCTTTGGTATGTCCGTAATTCTCTTCTCCGAGATAGCTGGCAAGTCCGCCGGCAGCGTGTCCGGCTATGTTTACTTCAAATCCCCAGTGATGCGGATCTTCTCCCGGAGTGTCTATGGCACCAAAGTGTGCTTTTCCGCAATGAATGGTATGATAACCGCTGTCTTTTAGGATTTGTACAAAAGAAGTTCCTACAAAGGTGTTGTTCGTACCGGGCACTTGACTGACCCCGTTATAGTTCCAGTCGGGAATAGCCAGCAGATTGTCTTTGCGGTCTGTCATCGTATTCTTTTGCAGTGTCCAGTTGGTTACGCGGTGGCGTGCCGCATTTGTTCCGGTGATGAGGCTGCATCGGGTGGGAGAACTGATACTGCTGGCATACGCTTGGGTAAACATCATTCCTTGGCGTGCCAACCGTTCCATGTTCGGAGTCTCGTACAGCTCGTTGTAATGCGTTTTTTGTGTCCAAAAAGGAAGTGAAGTGTCCTGCCATCCCATATCATCCACCATAAAGAGGATAATGTTCGGGCGTTTGTCCGTACGTTCTGTCTGTACGTTGCTTTGTGCTTGCAGGCTGGTTGCTGCGAGGGGCACAAGTGCGAGGGGGAATAGTTTCTTTTTATTCATGGGGGAATTATTAAGTTTTATCTTTATGTATTCTTGACTGTTCAATTCTCGGAATTTGTTTATTTAGCGGAATAAACACTAAAATTGATGATGTCCGGTAATGCGATAGACTTGAGAATGGTAAGTCTTAGTTCGGTTGTTTCTATCGGCTCAAACTTTTCGATACGTTTGTGTCCAATGGATTCTCCTGAACCGACTGTTTTCCATTTTCCATTTATTCTTGCTTCTATCTTATATTGGCGGACACGTTCTCCATTCTTTATATTTTCTTGGATGATACAGTAACTTACGGTTTGTTTCTTTCCGAGGTTTAGAGTCAGGATCTTTTTTTGTCCTGACGTTTGCGCAATGGGCGAGGAAAAACGGCGGTCTATTTCTTCTCCCATCTCTTTCAGTCGTTGTACGTCTCCGGCAGGGATAAGCCCGGTGGGGTCGGGGGTTAATCCGAGGATAAGGGTGGCATTTCGTCCTACGGATTTTTCATATTTATCCATCAGGACGTCCAACGGATAAATATTATTCTCGTCATCCGGTTCCCAAAACCATTCATGACGTCCATTCGCTCCCCTTAATGGCGTGTCCGCCATAGCGGGCACCCAGTACTTTCCATCTTTGTCACCGTGTTTCAACAGTTCTAATTGGTCGATGTTGCTTTCTATGCGTTTATGGTGTGAACAGGGAACTGGAAAAGTAGACCAGCAGGGATATTCTACCGTACCCGTTTCCGAGCCTCCCCAACGGAAGTCAGCACGGTCGATATTATGATAGAAAAGACATTCCGGTTGGTATTTGTTTACGATTGGTTCTACGTTGGGACCATCGTTACGCGGGTCATCGGCTCCACCGTCAAACCATATCATATAGAGGTCGCCATAACGTGTACAAAGCTCTGTTACCATTTTCTCACAAAGGCGTTTGTACCATGTCTGACGGTTCCGGGCAAATTCCCCCTCACCTTCAGCCTTGAAGTTGTGTATTCCCAATAGGGAATTCCAGCGGATACCTACGTAAATACCTGGTTGAATGCCATATTTACGACAGGAATTGACGAAATCATGGACTATATCCCCTTTTCCGTCTCTCCACTTGACAGCTTTCAGGCAGTACGGGTTGACATCGCTTTGCCAAAGCCCGAATCCGGTTTCATGGGTGGCTGTCAGTACGGCAAACTTGCATCCGGCTGCTTTGGCGGCTTGTACCCATTGATCGGTATTTAATTCTGTCGGATTGAATATGTTATAGTCTTCAATAGGATTGATACGGTTGTTGCCTTGGCCATAGCGGATACCATCAAAGACATGCAAATCATAATGAAACACGGCTCCCAATTCGGCTTCGTGCCATTTTAGCTGGTGAGGTTTGGGAGTGGGGATTATTTTCCCCTGTTTTTGGGCAAAACAGTCAATTGTACAAAAGAGTAAGAGGTAAATAAGATATTGTTTCTGCATGGTTTAATTTGTTATGGGGTAAGATAATAAGATTATTTAGAGGTCTATGTAATTAGCGAATGAATCATTGGTCTGGATAAGCCAAACCTTCAGCTTTTTATTGAGTTGCCGGACTAATTGGGGGGATTGTCCGGCGATATTATTCATTTGATAAAGGTCTTTTGTGCGATCATAAAGAATAGTTTCATCTATTACACCGTTACTTGCATGAACTACAAATGTATGAGTTGCCGTGCGTAACCCGCGATAGCCGATGGAATGATTATTATATTGTATATAATAATATGGTTGTACAATCTCTCTCTTACTTTTGCAGAGAATCTCACGAGATAAATCGAACGTTTGTACTGTTTCGGGAATCTTTTTTTGGAATCCCATCATAGATAAAAGAGAAGGGTATAGGTCGGCAAAAGCAATCATTAAATGATCATCTCTGCGTGGTTCTATCTTCTTGGGCCAGGATATGATCATCGGAATTCGCATTGATTCTTCAAAAAAGATATCCTTTCCCGCATTGTTATGGGCACCCATGCAGATACCATGATCGGAAGTGAATACCACAATTGTATTGTTGAAGAATCCGTTGTTCTTGAGAGCTTCTATGATACGTCCCACATGTTCGTCCACTCCTGTGATACAGGCGTAGTAATTGCGTATGTTATTTCTGAAATAGTCGCCCATTTCAGTGCCTTTGGGCGGTATGTCCGGGCGGTTTGCACAAAGTGCTTCTACATCAAGGTCTTTATACATATCCTTGTATTTGTCGGGCACTAATTCGTAACCTGTATGCGGAGGGTTCATTGAAACGACTAAAGCAAAAGGCTGTTTGCTCTCTTTTTGTTTTTGAATATATTCGATGGCTCTATCTGCTTCATAGGCAGGCCCCCACTGGTTGACATAGTAAAAACTGTCTCTTGGAGTAGTCGTATTCCAGTACATCGGTTTCAGGTGGTTGTCGTATGTTCCGTAAGCTATCCAATGTTCAAAGCCATGGCGGCGTTCGGGAGAACACCATTCGTTCCACGCTACTTTCCCTTGATTGTTATAGGTATTGACATAAGGTTTGTAAGGGGAATCCAAATGCCATTTGCCGATATATCCGGTACGATAATTCATGCTTTTCAATACATCACTCCAGCAATAGGCGTCTTGTGGAAGTTCCACTCCATAAGGTGCAGTTTGTGAATTACAGTTACTTGTAACTTTGTTGTGTGGTGGATACATGCCTGACATTAACATGGCTCGTGCAGGAGATGAAACCGGATAACTGCTGATTGCATTAGTAAATAGAATACCTTTGGAAGCTAGATTATCCAGACAAGGAGTTTTCACCGGCTCTTTACCAATACAGCCGAGAGCGTCACCCCGACATTGGTCAGCCATGATGAAAAGAAGATTAGGAGATGGCTGGGCAATAACAGACAGCGACGAAAATACAGTTCCGCTGACAAATTCCAGAAGGTAAATTATCTTTTGCATGGTGACGTTTATAATGGGTAAAGATACATATATTATTTCATGTATTGTAATAGGGAGGTAAAGTTATTTTAGTGAAAGACAACTTTTCCTCCCTGATGCTGATGCAAAACTCGGTACTCTTTGTTATTGGCTGAGAACCGACTTGGTTTCTAATCGCCTACAGGCAATGTACCGTCATTCTTGCTCCATCCCGGATTTTGATAGATACTGGAACTGTCAAAGTCACCAGAACCGGCTATTGCGGTCGTTAAGCGGAATTCCCGGTTACTTATTGGGTATAAGTATTTGGCGGTATTCCAGTTAAGCCCGTCAAATCCTATATTTGCTTTATTTTTACGGTAGGGTAATAAATATTTTCCTTCTGCGTATTGGTCATTGCGTGATGAAACGTTGGCTGTTTCTTCCGTAGTTCCATATTCTGTCAATGTCATTTTCGCAAGTGTGGAAGCAGCATCTTCGGGTTGAGGATTTGTGTACAGCAGGTAAATGCTTTCCCAGAAATTACATCCCTGAATATGTATATTCTTTACTTGGTCAAGAGCTCTCCAACGTTTTAAGTCATTCATACGATGTCCTTCGGCAGCCAATTCTATCCGACGTTCACGACGGATATTGTATAATGTAGTATTCACTTGGGTTCCGGTTGAATAACTTCCCCAATCATTCTTTTCTTTTTCCATGATTGTATTATCAATTGTATTCTGATAGTCTGTATCTACACCGGCACGAGTACGGAGAGCTTTCCAATAAGTGTCACAGTTACCCTGTAAATTGCCATGTAATTCGTAGTATGCCTCCAGATAATTCAGATAAGCTTCTGCTGCGCGGAATATAGGACATCCGGTGTAAGACTCTTTAGTGGTCTGCATGCTGCCGGAAGTATTTAAGCCTTTGCGAAGACAGTAACCAGTAGCATTGCTGTTTTCAACCTGTCCTTCGAAAATCGGAGCCCGATAGAAATAACCTTTACCGTCATTTTTTATGTACTCTATCAAGTTGGGACCGTCAGATAAGAGATCTCCGGTTTTAAGGATGGTTTGCTCCATGCGAGGATCTCTGTTGGTGAATAGATCCTCATAAGAACCGTCACCTTGATAGTCGGAGTTGTCGGCATAAATCGGCAAACCGTTTTTCATCAGGTAGGAGTCTACCATTGAGCGTGTGAAAGCAACATTTCCGCCACCGTTACGCTGTAGATAACTTACTACAAAATGATAGGAAGTTGCTTCAGAATTCAAACTATATTTGCGCCATAACAAAACTTCATTCATACCACTCAAATCTATTGAGTTGAACATTGCAGCATAATCGTTATTTAATATAGGATGAGCTTTGGCCACGATGTCGGCAGCTTCGACAGCTTGCTCCAGAAAGTATCTGATTTCGGAATCAATGTTGATATTGAAGTCTTTCAGATAATCCATAGTAGCGCCGGGCCAGCCGGGACCACCGGGAACAAATGCAGTACCTTTATGATATTTTTCCCAGGTGCCTTCAAATAAGGCTACGCGGCTTTTTACCAAGGCTGCACAATCCCGATTCAGACGGTTGGTTACAGGAGCGGTGGGCAACATATAGTTGTAGGCATTATCCAGATCAGAAAGAATGAAACGGGCTACCTCGTTACGTGGACGGCGTTTGGATGCTTCGCGTATAACATCATAATCGTCGGACACCACTTCTTTTATAATAGGGAAATCTCCTAGATTTCGCAATGCCATAAAATAAATATAGGCACGGAAAAAGTAGACTTCACCGATATAATGTTTGATATTTGCATCATTACCCGTGATTTCTCCATTCTCAAAACGTTTGGGGACATTCTGCAGGAAATAATTGGTTGCACGAATTTTTCGGAAGTATTTATACCAAAGATTTTCTTCACCAACATAGGATTGTCCTTTTACAAGCAATTTGTTGGGTGTGTCAGCTGTTTGGTTGTCAGTCCCGTTGTCATCATCAAAGAGTCCCATGTTATAACTGCCTGAACCATGTGACGGAAGAATATTTCCATATTCGTCATTATTTTCATTTTCGCTGTCATTATAGAATTTCGCGGCATAAGCGGCTAGGTCTGATTCAGAATAAAGATAGACTGTTGTACTTACACTTGTAATTGGTTCACAGTCCAGATAGTCGTTACATGAGGCGAATATGCCTGATGCGACCATGAATGTATATAATAATATCTTTTTCATATGCGTTCTGATTGTTTAGAAAGTTGCATTAATACCAAATGAAATTGTGCTTTGGAGCGGGTATGTCTTACCGGAAAATTCATCTCCATAAACAGAATAAGTTGTTTCCGGATCAAATCCTCCTGGCAAACTGCTAATGGTCAATACATTTTCTGCACTGACAAATACACGTAGATTCTGCATACATAGTTTGTTGATAATCTGCTTAGGCAATGTATATCCTATTTGAATATTTTTAAGGCGTGCATAGGCACCATTTTGTAAGTAGCGGGTCTGTACTTTTTGGTTCATATCTTTGCCCATGTAAATTCTGGGGAAATAGGCGTTTGTATTGGGGCCAAATACAGAATTTGTATTTTCCGGACGGTAATAATCCAAATGTTCTTTGAAACCTGTTGATTGCCATTCACCACCGGAAAGTCCCCAAAACATAGCTCCTGTCAAAGCTAGGTCCCGTTTGGCCACTCCCTGCCAGAACATACTGAA
This sequence comes from Bacteroides sp. f07, assembly GCF_042854785.1. Taxonomy (NCBI): domain Bacteria; kingdom Pseudomonadati; phylum Bacteroidota; class Bacteroidia; order Bacteroidales; family Bacteroidaceae; genus Bacteroides; species Bacteroides sp. f07. The sequence goes on from NZ_BAABXI010000002.1 coordinate 689,088, forward strand.
ATCTAAACCTTTCCATTCTAGCCCCAAATTGATTCCGAAACGGAAGCGCGGAGTGGAGTTACCGATAATTTTGCGGTCTCCCGGATCATCTACGGTATTGGCTCCTTCATTGATTACGTTATCATTATTCAAGTCGGTATACATAATGTCACCTTCACCCCAGCCTGAACCCCAGGAAGGATTGTTCTTGGCTGTCCATTCATCCATTTCTGCTTGGCTTTTGGCAATGCCATGAGTTACATATCCCCAAATTTCTCCCAGTTCCTGCCCTTCATAATAGGTTTTAATTGATTTGTCCGCATTGGGATATTTGTCTACGAAAGAACGTGAGTCGGCAATATTGAATCCTACGTTGTAGTTGACTTGCCCTATTTGGTCGCGCCATGCTACAGCTAGTTCCCAACCTTTTGTGCGGAGATTGGTATTGTTGGTTTGTGGCATACCTGTTCCATAGATACCTGCTATTTCAGATGCGGGACCTACCATGTCAAGTGTTTTACGGACAAAGTAATCGAAGTTGACTGTAAGACGGTTACGCAGCATGCCCAAGTCGAAACCGACATTCAGTGATTTAACGGTCTCCCAAGTCAGAGAACTGCTGATTGTTCCTGGAACATTCGCGACAGACGGTTTGGAATCTCCCATTAACCAGCTTCCGCCGTTAGCTTTGACGGTCTGTAGTAAGTACATAGGATAATATGATTTTGTGTTTTGATTTCCTAATGTACCCCAGGAGAAACGTGGTTTTAATTGGTTAATGATATCTTTGTTTACAGAAAAGAACTCTTCAGCGGCTATATTCCAGCCTAAAGAGAAAGAACCGAACACTCCCCAGCGTTCTTTGCGCAGGAAGCGTGAAGAACCGTCATAGCGTAAGTTTGCCGCAAAGAAATATTTGTTAGAATAATCGTAGTTGATACGACCAAAGAAACCTGCTGTCGCCCATGAATACGCACTTGCTTCATTGATAACATCCTCTCCGGTAGCTGAACCGATTTCCGGAACATTTTCCGAAATCAAGTCCATACGTTTGACTGATAAATAGCGATTGTTGTATTTTTCAGTATTGACACCGACCATGAGTTTAAACATATGTTGGTCGATGGAGAAAGAATAATCAGAATATAAACTGGTAGTCAGATGATTGGCTTTTGTCCAATGCTGCATGGCACCGGTTTGTCCCGCAGTGTAATTTGAACCATATGAAAGTAACAGCGGTTCATTCTCTACATTATATTCATAAACTTTGTTCAGATTTTGTCTCTTTAGTTGGCTGATAAGGCGTAAACCTGCATTTGCATAAATATTCCAACCTTTCATCGGGTGAAATACTAATTGGCCTTGCAGATATACATTATCATTGCTGGTTTTCGAACGGCTGCCATTTGTCAATTGTGCTAATTTGCCGTTACGCATATAGTGTCCGTTCGGGTCTTCAAATGGCATGGTAGGCCACATACGTACAATATCATGATAAAGCAAACCGTCCAAATCGGTATAGAATGGATTATCGAGGTCGGTATGTACATATTTGGTGTTAACCTCAATATCCAGCCATTTGTACGGTTGTGCATTGAATTTGGCGTTTGTAGAAATGCGGTCATATGTATCTTCACCAAAACGTAAATTTCCGTCTTGATTTAAATAATTGGCAGAAACATAATATTGGCTTTTGTCAGTACCGCCACTTATATTCAGATTGTGTTCATGTGCCCATGACCATTTATATTGTTTTTTGTACCAGTTTACATTGTCATTGGCTTTTTCATGGAATTGCCAATTGCCGTTAGAATTGGCAACAGTGCTGGTGCTGATTTCTCCGTTCATATATTTTTGGATACGATCCATGGTGTCTGCGTCAAAAATGGGATTGGGGGAGCCGGAGTTTGCATTACCTTCATTGAAATAATTGGCAAACTGCCATGAATTCATTAAGTCGGGCAGGTGGTTGGGACCATAGTAGCGGGCATTTCCCGAATAAGTGACGTTGATTTTTCCTGCTTTTCCTTTTTTGGTTGTAATTAGGATTACGCCAAAGGCGGCACGGGAACCATAAATGGAACTTGATGCGGCATCTTTCAAAACAGAAATAGATTCTACATCGTCAGGGTTCAGATTGTTCATATTTCCCTCAATTCCGTCGATTAACACTAAAGTTGCTGCATTGGAACCTTGTGATATGGTACCAGTGCCACGAATGTTGATATCTAGTGTTTGTCCTAATTCACCACCCCGATTTCCGACAGACAGATTTAGACCGGGAACTGTACCTTGCAGAGATTGTCCTAAGTTGGTTACCGGACGTGAATCCAGCATTTTAGTATCTACGGTTGCTACGGCATCGGTCAGGTTGGCTTTTCTCTGGGTACCAAATCCTACTACAACCACTTCGTCCAATGTCTGGGTGTCTTCATCCAAGGAAATAGAATATTGTTTTTCAGAAGTGATTTTAATCTCTTTAGTTTGATAACCTATATAGGATATGACTAGCATATTTCCTATCTGAACATTAGTAAGAGTAAACTTACCATCGAAATCGGTAATCGTTCCATTGGTACTTCCTTTTACTATTACGCTGGCACCAATAATGGGCTCATTGAGCTTTTTGTCAGTGACCATACCTTTAATGTTGATTTGCTGTGCATACATGATATTAATGCTGAGCAACAACATGATGAGTAATGATTTAAGTCTTCTCATTGCATTTTGATTAAAGTTGAACATAAGGTTGTTATATTACAAATGCAAAAGTACGTGAATAAGAATTTTCAGGATATGCATATTCTTTTCATTGAGTATACATGTTTAATTCAAACATTATTTCTTTATAACTTTTTTTTGTGTATTCGGTTATAAATTAGTTTATTTGCATCAAAACAAAAAATGATGAAATACTTAAATCTAATTCTTTTTATTTTGATTATAAGTAGTTGCCCGATAAATCTTGTGCATGCTTTTTTTGACAAAGACATTCGTTTACTGACGATGCAGGATGGTCTGGCTGATAATACAATAACTTCCATATATAAAGATGATGATGGATTTATGTGGTTCGGAACCAATGACGGGATAAGCCGTTATGATGGCAGGACTGTCAGAAATTTCAAACCGCAGGAAAGCTACATCCCGAATTCTGTTATTGTGCGTTTGTCTCATGATTATCTGGGGGTCGTTTCCAATGGTACTTTTCATGTTTACAACCGGAAGCGGGAAGCTTTTATTCCTGTATCTTCTGCTTCTAGGATGGAAAAAATTACCTTCAATCATGTATTACCTATTGATGAATCTTCTTTTTGGGGAGTAACCGGAAATAGATTGTTGTTATGTCGATGGAAGGATCAGGAAGAACCGGAAAGGAATACGGTTACTGTCCGTATTGAGTTGCAAAAAGAGTACGATTTGTTGTCAGAACAAAATGGTTTCTTTAGTGCTATTTGTTATGATGGGGAAAATAAGAACAGAATTTGGTTGACAACTAATAAAGGGGACTTGTTTTTATTCTGTACGGATACTTCGGAAATATATAAAAAAGTCTCACTAGATAATGGAAAAGCATTGCAAATCACTTCTGTTTTGAGCAGGCAAGGGATTATATGGGTTTCGACTTTGGCAAGAGGAATTATTCGTTATCATACATGTACGGGGCATATTGACCGTATTTCTTATGGTGGAACGGGAAAAGAAAATCTCCTTTCCCATACAGATGTTTATGAAACTATATATATCGGAAATAACCGTTATTTGGCAGCTACATGGAGTGGTTATACTTTACTGATGCCAGATGGAGAAAAAAAGGAGGAATTGACTTCAGAGGTATATAACTACACTTATACGCAAATTCATCGGAATCTTGAGACTAGGATGATTTCTGCCTTTTATGATCCGAATGGTGTTTTGTGGATTGGTACCAATGGCGGTGGAGTGATGTATTCGGACTTGAGATCCCAGTTTTATAACCGCTATTATCAGGACAGGCATAATGAAATATGTAGTGTGCTTATGGATGATGAACGGCATATATGGTTGGCTACCTTTCATAAAGGGATAATGCGGAGTGATACACCGTATATTCAAAATGGAAAACTTTGTTTTTCGGCAATGAATGTTAAAAAGGAGAAGTCTGAAGAGACGATATTATGTGCGTCGAAAGATTCCGCTGGAAACCTTTGGTTTGGAAATAAGAATGGTATGCTGACTGTTTATAACACCCAATCCGGTAAGTTTATAAACCAGTCTTTGGTAATAGACGGAGCTGTCAACAAGTTTCCTGTATGGGCTTTGTATATGGATAAGAAAGAACGGCTTTGGATAGGTACGGAACACGGACTCCTTTTATATGAACTGCAGACAGGGACTTGTGTGAGATTGCCGATAGAGCGTTGGCTGAATGAGAAAGGGGCTATTTGGGTACGTGCTCTTGCCCAAACAGAAGATGGAACAATATGGTTAGGGACAAGTGAACAGGGAGTGTGCAGGATTTTAGAATCAGCTTCCGGTGATATGGCAGTTCGTAAAGGCTATGAGGAAAGTCTTAAGCTTGATTACTATTCGGTGCGTTCATTATTAGCGTCTTCAGATGGAAACTTATATATTGGCTATACTGATGGTTTTGCCATTCTTTCGCCTTCTCAAGATACAATTTGTGAATTTTATACAACTGCTGACGGATTGTGTAGTAACTTTGTCGGATGTATCGTGGAAGATGGTAAGGAGCATATCTGGTTGGGTAGTAATTCGGGAATATCACGTTATAGCCGCCATCAACATCTTTTTTACAACTATTATATAGCAGGGAGTAATCGTTCTGCGCTGTTCAGTTGTGGTACTTTGTTTTTTGGTAATAATCAAAGTCTGACTTATTTTGATCCAAATGAAATAGATACTTGGCCGAATAATGAGCGGGTCTTGATTACAGGTTTGGAAGTTGATAATCGCTCCGTTGAAATAGGAAAAGAGATAAATAATCAGATTGTGCTTGACAAGATGATTTCTTATACAGAACAGGTGATATTGAATAATGCTAACCGGGATATTGCTTTAATATTTAATAATTTGTCTTATTCCAACGAACAGCAGAAATATAACTATCGGCTTTTACCTTATCAGGAGAGTTGGTTGATATCTGATGATGGAGAAAAGGCGGTATATACCAATTTGGCAGCCGGAGATTATGTATTTGAAGTCAGGAGCATTTATCCGGACGGGCAGGCAGGTCCTGTGACTTCTTTGAAAATAGTAATTCTTCCTCATTGGAGTAACACTTTAATTTTTCGTGTTTTCATACTCTTATTGGTGTCAGTTGGAATAATGTATTGCATACGGTTGATGAAAATGCGTCAAAAGCGTCTGGAACGTGAAATGCAGATGAAACATGAACTACTGACCGTCAATATGGAACGTGAGAAAGAACACCAGATACGTATGGAACGTGAAAACTTTTTTACGGGAGTTGCTCATGAATTGCGTACTCCGCTAACTTTGATTCTTGCTCCATTGCAGGAATTGATAAAACAAGGTACCGTGTTGGAGCCTTTTTATAAAAAGTTGCGGATCATGTACGAGAATGCCACTTCGTTACATACTTTGGTTGATCATTTGTTGTATGTGCAAAAAATAGATGCTGGGATGGTAAGACTTCGGGTATCGGAAGTAGATCTGATACAATTGATAAAAAATGTATCGGAGTCATTCCGGCAAATGGCAGAAATCAGAGGTTTACATTTTGAGGTAAACTTACCAGACAGACAACTTCTGTTTTGGGTGGATGAGAGTAAGATATTTTCTGCTGTGCAGAATCTTCTTTCAAATGCTTTTAAATATACGCCGTCTTTGGGAGGTAGTGTCTTACTTTCTGTTTCTTATGTGGTAAAAGATGGAAACGGCTATTGTCAGATAGCCGTTTCGGACACGGGGGTGGGAATATCGAAAGAACTGCAAAAACATGTTTTTGAGTCATTCATAACAGGAGAGAATATGCCAGAAGTTTCGACAAAAATAGGAATCGGACTACATATTGTGAAAAACACGATGGATTTGCACCATGGTCTGGTCACGTTGGAAAGTGTGCCGGGGGAGGGAAGTACATTTGTATTGTATATCCCTGAGGGGAAAGAGCATTTCTTAAAGGATACTTGTGAGTGGGTAGATTGTCAGCGGGAAGAAGTGGAACAATCGAGTGGCTTGAAAACTGAGTTGTTTCTGCAAACTTCGGAAAATGAAATGCAGAATGTAGCGGCAAAGAAAAGCCTGTTAATCATTGAAGATAATGAAGATGTCCGCGAATACATTCGGAGCTTGTTTATTTCCAAATATACGGTATATGAAGCCGGCAATGGTGAAGAAGGTGTACACATGGCGAAAGAAAAGCTTCCCGATTTGATTATTTCCGACGTGATGATGCCTGTAAAAGACGGTTTTACTTGTTGTGAGGAAATTCGTTCACAACAAGAGACAGCACATATTCCTATCTTGATGCTGACAGCAAAAGCAGAGGATGCAGACATTCTGCAAAGTGCGCGTAGCGGGGCGGATGATTATATGATGAAGCCTTTCAACCCTGAAATCCTGAAAGCGAAAGTCGATAACTTGATTTTGCAGCGTGAACAGTTGAAGAGGATTTATACCAAAGCCTTGATGCTGAAACAGAAATCGGAAGAGGGGGAACAGGAAGATACCTTTCTGTTACAATTGATTCATGTCATAGAGGCGAATATTCCTAATGAGAACTTCAATGTCAAGATGTTGGCTGAACAACTGAATATGAGCCAGCCTACATTATATCGTAAAGTAAAGCAGCGTAGTGACTTGTCTGTGATAGACATGATCCGGAGCATTCGCATTAGTAAAGCCGCTTCGTTGATTCTTGAAAAACAGTACTCGATTCAGGAGATTACGGAGATGGTCGGTTATTCGGATACCCGTACGCTTCGCAAGCATTTTACGGAACACTTCGGGGTGTCGCCTTCTAAATATATAGGAGAGAAATAAGCATACCGGATGCATGTCTTGTGCCACCACGTTGGTACAAGCATGCCAATAGAAAGGTCTTGAGAGTGAACCTATTTTTGTGAGTTTGGTATCCCCGGCGTTCCCCCTGTCAGTGCCTTGGATGAATGCCAGTTCTTCCGGGTTGAGGAAGACAGTTCCGGTGAAACCTTCTCAAGGGATATGCCTTGATGTCTTTTATCACCGGAACTGTGCATGGATTCAAAGTAACTGCATTTGTCAATAAGCCGTGACTTTTCCTCGTTAGTCATTATAGCGAGATAACTGTCTTCGTTGGTCAGTTTTGGAAAGTTAGCTATTCCGATGATTGTCTCTCCATTAGTCTTGTGCTTTTTGATGAGGGTAGCGGCTGATTTCGTAAGGCATATATAGCTGTAAGGGGGAACGCTTATTTCCTGATTGCCGTCTGTCTGTTGCAGGATAACGGTAGACTTGGTGGTTGTGGTGTTCGCCCCTGCATCTACATATCTCATAAGTTTTAATGACGGGACAGAGACGGTAGAACCGGATGGGTTATAGAGTTCTATATATTCTGTCCCGTCTGTTGCATTATCATACATAACTTCGTTGAACAATAAAATCCCTTTTACTTCTGCCGGATAATCAGGCGGAATGGGGACAGGGTCTGCGGGGGTATCCGGTTCATCCGGTGTCCCGTCGGGTTTTGTCGTTGTTTCTACATCGTTCGATAACTGTACATGATGGAAAGTGATGCCTTTGCAGCGGGTTTGGGTATAAATACAGTATATTCCGCAGCAGGAAGAGTTTTGGATACTATTGTCCTTCACTTGTTTTTCTTTGGTATATTCATCCTCGGATTCCAGGCGTGTCCAGAAAGTCCAGTAGCCGTTGTTGTCACACTCTACTTTTATATATAACTTCGGTGAGTTGTTTCCTTTCATCAGTTCCCTTCCCGAAGCCAGAAGTTTGGATTGTTCTCCATTCTGGCGATAAAGCGCTACGTTGTCTTTGGCTCCGCCTATTTGGATATAATAACCGTTCAAACTGCCGGAAAGTACGTTGGAAGAAGAGGTCAGGTAAAATCGGGTATAATTGTTGGCGGACGGATTAAAAGTAAGGCGTACTCCGAATTCCCAACGGGTGTTTTTTACGGAAGAAGAAGGGAAGGTGGCGTAGGCAGTTCCTGCATCTTCCTGCGGGTCATTCAGGCGGATTCCTTCTATGGCATTGATGGTGAATTTGTCCGTTTCCCCTTCCCATGGAAGTTCGGATGTGATAGTATCTTCTCCTTCGGGATTTTCTGCCGCTTCGTCATCGGCAGGGAGTGAGCAACTTTGGAATAAAAGGACCAAAAGGTTTAGGGATATGAATATAAGTGTTTTGTAGATTCTCATACGGTTATATATAAAGTAGTTTTCATTAACCGTATTTGTTTGTGTATAACGCAGAGGCAATTGCGGCTTATTTATCTATTTGTGTGAACAAAGATATGGCTTTTTGTTGAATAAATGAAAATTATTGCTTTTTGTTTTTTATGGATATGGGAAATAACAATCAGGGATTGTCGGAAGCTGCTTCTGTTTTACAGGTTTCCGATAAAATCCCTGACTGATTGAATGTGTGGAATAGGGAGGTTATTCGAAGCGTGGCATTACATATTTATCCGTGTAGGAAGTGAAAGTAACACCCGGCATAGGATGAACACTCGACTTGTTTTCCAATGCTTTAATCAGTGAATAATCATTGGCATTCAATGCGTAGTAATTATCGGAAGCCGGAGTAGTCACCCGGACAGTCCAGTCGAACATATTGCCTATGATTGTCAGCGCGTCCGTTTCGGGATTGAACATCGGGATACCTGTCTTCACTACCTCATAAGTACGATTGTTCAAGACATAAAACACATTGTTGACGTCTGTCATAAAAGCGAGCGTCTTTTTATTTCTGAATTCCGTCAGGTACAAGTGTTTCAATGCCAGTCCTTCGGGCAACGTTATGGCACGGACATACGGACGACCTTTCACCTGTTTCAGATGGAACAGACGACGGTCGGCATCCAGCAGAAGATACCCTTCGTCATACTCTTTTTTCACTGTCGGATTTCCTGCTATCTCCGTAGCGGGGAAACAGAACCCTTTTTTCGTCATAGCTTCCGTGAACTGAAGGCTCTTGTCTGCTTTCACACTGTTGGTAGCCATGTCGATAAAATCAATCCCTTTGGAAGTAATGCGGAACACATCATCCGGCATCTTCAGGTCTACACGACCGGACATGGATTCCAGCAAGGGATAAAGCCCGATGGAAGGTGCATTGATATCCGAAGGGACACTGCGGAAATTGAAGTTCTCCGTCTGCACCAGCTTGGGGGTAACTGCTATCCCTTTAATCGTATCCGGGAAACGCTCGTCGGACATTAACTGACGGAAGTAGAACATCGGCAGGATACTGTCGAAAGCAGCTTCCGAGTAGACATTGCCTGCGAGGTCGCGGCGCACGGTTCCTTTTCCGTCTTCTTGTCCCATCAGGACGAAGTCACCAATCACGAAACTATATAACGTAAAAGGGGACTTCTCCGGCTTTACGACAAAGAAATTGTAGCACCAGGGCAACTGCCATAGAAGCAGAAAAGCAATGGTGACATATAATAATATGGTACTGAAACGTCTCATCTTTAATTCTTCATTATTAATTTTTCATTCTTCATTCTTCATTTCTTTTAGTCCTGTTTGCCCGCCTTGAACCGTACGATGGAAAGCCACGAGAAAGAAGCCGTCAGCAACGTATAGACCAGCAGATAAGGCAGGAACTTGTTGTAGGCTTCCGGTGTGGGCGACAAAAAGAAGATTCGCAGTAAAAGCACGGCGATGACGAGATTCAGGATACGGCGTTTCCATGCCGGTTCGAGGCAAATCCATGCGACAAGCAGATAACCGGAGATTCCCGCCAGATACCACGTCAGCGCAGTGAGCAGTATATGGTTTTTCAACTCGTGGGCAAGCACTCCGTTCAAGTATATCTCCATCAGCAGGAAGTTGGAAGCAAAGCAGGCAAGGAGCAGCACCAAGCCGGAGAATAGCATATTGCCTGTCATCTTCAATTCCGGGTAAGGCAGATGAAGCGTCAGTTTCAGGCATTTGCGCTGCATCTCGGGGACGAACTGCACGATAGCCATCAGTATCCCGGCAATCAGAGGGATATATTGCAACATATCAATGAATATAACATCCCGTTGCAGCATGACTTCCCATACATGCGCAGCCCCTTTCATTTCTACCACCCGGTTGATGCGGAGCATACAGTAGCCTGTAAAACCGAGTGTGGCGAGCACGGCAAGCAGGAAATACCACCGTGTCTTTATCCATTCTTTATAAAATATAGCGTACATTGTTGTTGAGTATTTAATATTTTCCCGTCAGACCGATGAAAGCGTCTTCCAGGTTCACCTGTTCACTATGCAAGTCTGCATAAGGAACTGACATTGATTTCAGTTTTTCCTCTGCTGCCGCAGGCGGCAGGAAGGAGAATGTCTCCAACGTATTCCGCAGGACGGAAGGATGGTAGAAATCCTCGGACGCGGGAAATTCATAACCTTCGGGAACCGTAAATGTATAGCGGCGTCCCTTCTCCAATAATTCGGAAATCGGCTTCTGAATCAGTATCTTTCCGTAATCCATGATGATGCAATCGTCCACAAGACGTTCCATATCCTGAATGATATGCGAAGTCAGAAAGACGGTTTTACCTTCAGAGCGGGCATAGTCGCGGAGATAATCAACGAACAGGCGGCGGTAACCCGGGTCGAGTCCGAGGGAGAAGTCGTCCAATACCAGAAGTTCAGGATTCTGTGCGAGAATCAGTCCGAGGGCTACTTGCGAGCGTTGTCCGCAGGACATGCGCGAGATGCGTTGCCCCTGGGCGACTTTCAGCTTATTCATCAGTTCATAATACGCTTCCTTTTTCCACTGACCGGGGTAGAAAGCTGCATAGAATTTCTCAATTTCGGTGATAGTCATAAACTGGTATTGCACATGACCCTCAATCAGCAGTCCGATGTTACGACGCAGGGACGGTGGCATGGTTTGTATCTCTTGTCCGAAGATGCGGCATTCTCCCGAGCGCGGTTTCAGGTAACCGCTCAGGATATTTATAGTGGTGGTCTTGCCCGTACCGTTTTTGCCCAACAGTCCCAGGATACGTCCTTTGGGTACTGTGAAACTGAGGTTTTCATAAATCAACCGTTTGCCGTAATAATGCGTCAGGTTGTTACATTCGATAATTTGTTCCATTCGATTTTATCTGTTATTCTATTCAAAAGAAGAAGAGGAAAAGCAGGGGAATCAAGATTCCTGCAATGAGTTCTATTCCCCCTCTGCCGATAATACCTTTATTCCCTTTCAGCATGATGACGCCGGAAAGGGTGATGATAATAAGCCCGACAGCGAAAATATCAGCAAAGTACGTCCACCACTGTCCCGGATTGTAATGCAGGCGGGACATCGCCCCGATAAGCGGGCGACGGGTGACGGATTCGTAAACTGCTTCCCCCGTCTTTACATTCACCAAGAGGTTGGAGCCGCCTTTCAAGAATACTTTCATTACGTCCGCTTGAGGGAAGTAATGTTTGGTATAGTTGGCTGCCTCTCCCAGTGGTTCCAGCAGGGTAAGTACTTTTTCCTTATTCATTCCCGCCTTGTCCGGCAGGTTTTCGGTTATCTTATATTCTTTCCGCGTGATGGAGAAGTTCGGATTAATTGTATTGCGATGATTCATCACAATGCCGGAAATGGCATATATCAAGACCATTCCGGCAAAGAAAAATGATAAGTCGCGGTGTATAATCCGGCTCCATTTGCGGACGCTGCTACTCCACTTCATACGAATTAGCTTCCATAAAATAGAATGATAAATACTCTTTTCCTGTTTTTGCTTTGCGGTCGGCTATCTTGGCGCGGAAGTCGGCGATGCGGGCTTCGGGCGTGTTGGCTGTTTCGCCGCGCGCTTTCTTTTCGGTGTCGCATCCGGCTTCGCCTGTACCGTGCTTCTCGGCAGCTTGCGCTTTGAGTTGCGCTTCCCAGTTCTGGAGATAGGCTTCGTCGATGCGTTGCTCTTTCAGCGTGCCGGTGACGCGGACGATGGAGTTCACGCATTTAGGGTCGAATGCGCCCAGTGTTCCGGCTTCCACGCGGATTACCTGCGTGTCGTCACTGCCCATGAGGAAGATTTTCTTGGCTCCATGTTTGCAGGTGTGCGTACAAACGCCTTCGATGGTCACTTCTTTTCCGGCAAGGCTTTCGGCATTTGCCAGGAGAGAGTCGATTTCCAGAGCGGAAGAGGCGGTTTGCTCCGTAGTCGCTTCCGCTGCGCTTTTCTGTTGTTTGTTACCACATGAAGTTCCGATAAAAGTCATTGCTGCTAAAGCAACGACGATAGTTAGCTTTTTTGTTTTCATTGTTACTGCTTCGTTTTTTATATAGTTTGTAAATAGTTTATTGCTCTGCTTATAGCATTCAGTAGCCGGTCCTATAAGAGATTAGTTTCAACCCTACTTGAAACTTTTAGTTTCACACCGAGAAACACTTTGTTTCACACCGGGAAACCATTCGTTTCACACCGAGAAACAAATAGTTTCAAGGCATGAAACAAATATTGCCCCTTGGGCTGGCGGATTAGTCCCTTACGCAACGAAGTTGCATGCCGGCTTTGACGCTGACATAAGATAGTGATAATCTGCCTTCCGGATACTTGGCTGTATTGATTGTACTCATCAATCCGAAGAACTGTATGTTGGTCAATAATCCGGAAGTATTGTTGTATATGGGTTTGTAGGCAGTCGAAGTCATATGGTAATTCATTGCCGGTTTCCCATGCCATGCAGCTTGGATGTTGTCTTCACTGGCTATTGCAGTCTTTTGATAACTGCCGGCTCCGGTGAGGCTTGTTACCATGCGTACACCGGAGAACCGGTAATTGAATCCTGCATTATTAAGTGATGTTATTTTGCCACCGTCATAGGTTACATCATAGAAAAGAGCTTTATCACCATCAGCCGGTACTTTACCGTCAGCATCATTCGTTGATTTTCCTACCAGGTTAAAGTACTCCAGGCGTGTCGGTATGTGCCATCCTTTCGGACAGATACCTTGTGCTCCTTCAAAGCTATTCAAATTACTCTCAGTAATTTCCTTACCGCCCAGGGCAGCTTGCAGGTCATAGAGATAGCCCAATTCTTTTATGGCACTAATATCGGTTGTAGCTACGGTTGCGCCGTCTACAATTTCATACGGATACCAGATATGTGAATCTGCGGTTGGGTCGGTGGAAGGAGTAAATCCTTTCGGGAGATAGATAAGCGGTTCAGCCATCCATGTTGTTCCGTTTGCAAAGGTTACGGTATTGTATTTCACTCTGTCATACAGGAAATAGTTTTCGTCAAGATGTTCTTCGAAAGGAACTTCATTGTCAGCGCTGATTTCGCCCTCATCTGTCCAATTATCAATCTCACCGCTCAGTGTAACGATAATATCATCAGGTAACACACGGACATTCACACTGTATTGTCCGCCTTGAACCAATGTCGTAGAAGCGAGTCTCTGTGATAAAGTCTTGCCGTCAGCAGTTGCTACTTCAAGAGTGAAAGCTACCGTCTGCGGAATGACGATGGCGCGATAGACCTTGTTTGCTGTAACAGCTTGTGCGATGATGTCTGTTGTTGCAACGTTCTCGTCGGCTGTAACCGAAAGGGCTGCCAGGTCGAGAATGGCGGTTGGTACAGAACCTTTCAGTACAACAGATGAAATGTTTGATTGCGTATCATTCTCTACGTTGATGACCAGTTTGGTAAGTAGGTGCTTAAAGTTCATGACGATAGCATTGGTAGAAGGAAGTACGCCGGACTTGCTCGCAGCAATAAGGTCGGATGCACCGTAACCTGTAGTCTGGTCGGCTTTTACCGTAAATGAAGTCGGAGTACCGGCCGCATTATATGGATAATAGGCTACTATCTGCGATTCGTCATTTCCTTCCGGATACCAAAGTAAATCACCGGTAAATACTCCGTCATTGAATGTCATCAGTTTGTTTGATGCATATACGAAGTCATTGCTTTGGGTGACTGTTACTCCGATTTGGTCTGTATTTTCGAAGTTAACTTCCGTAGCACGTGTGATTATGGGAGCAATAGTTATGCGGCTGCTAGTGCCAATAGCCGTTGCTTCCTTCTCTTCTTGCTGGCAGGATGCCAGAAGCGCTGCTGCAAACATAAACGTCAAAATCTTTTTCATTGTTTAATAATTTAGTTCGTATGGATATTGATTGTTTTTAAAAAGTATATCCTAGCTTTATGGTTTCGTTCCATCGGCTCGCACCCTCTATATAGTTGAGGTTGAAACCGTGCGTATAGCTTCCCTGTATCTCCGCATAAATTCCCCGGTTGAAATGATAGCGTAATCCGAGACGGAGAGTGGCGTGCGTGGCGGTTGCGTATTCATTCTGTAGATTATAATAATCAGTCAGACGATAAGGCGGATTGCCCGCTTCCGTAGCTGTCTCAACGGTTCTGCTTTTCTCGGTGAAGTCTCCCGTAGAAAAGGATGCGGCGGCTTTCAGGTCGAATCTTCCGGTGTGAAGTATCCCGGAGATATACGTCCGGCTGCAAAGCATCTTTTCCGAAGCGACGTAAGGGTACATCTGAGTCACGAGACGTTTGGATGCCGATAATTCCGTTCCCAGGCGAAGTTCTCCGCGCGGGCATATAAGTTCATATTCGGGATTGGCGGAAAAAGCGTCTTGCTCGAAGATACGGTTGGAGCCGTGTACGTGAGTCGTTGTTATTCCGTTGACCGTTTCCTTGCTGATAACGTTCTCATTATTTGCCAAGTGCGACCATTGCAGGTTCAGCCGCAGAAAATGTTCCTTGTTTCCCTGTTTGAAGCGGTAACTCAGATGAGAGGTAATCCGGTGCGTCGGGAATTTGAACCAGATAGCTTCCCGTTCGCCTGCAGAGCCGGAAGAGTGCATATATTCAATATCTCCGTAGAAGCCTTTCCATTGAAGTTGCATCGCTGCTCCGTGAGAGAGCTCTTTGACAGGGAAACCGTTGATTCCCGATTCACTCAAGTGGATACCGCTGCCGTTCCATGCTTCGTAGGCTCCATACATCAGTCCTTTATCCAGAAAGGCATTGTAGGACGTCTCTGCCGTACCGATAACTTCCGCTTTGACAGATTCGCTGTTTTTGTTGAAGAGATACGAAAGCCCGATTGCCAGTTCACCGGAATGATACATGACACTGGGGGCTACCGTCAGGTCGAGCCTGTAGTTGGTATGCCGCAAGTCTTTCCGTTTGGAGTAGTTGGCTGCGGAAAAATCTATCTTACCGCCCAATCGCCAGTTGGGGGCGATGTCTGTTGCTATACCGCCCATGAACGCATAGGTTTGCAGGTCTTTGCGTCCGGGGGTGAACTCCAGAACGTCTACCGGGTAAAAGCCCGGATGGATAAACATCGAGCCGCTCATATTCTTGCCCGAAGTTTGGTCGAAGGAGAATGAACCGGTCAGAGAATAGCCTTTCAAGTGGGTGAT
Source organism: Bacteroides sp. f07 (assembly GCF_042854785.1). Taxonomy (NCBI): domain Bacteria; kingdom Pseudomonadati; phylum Bacteroidota; class Bacteroidia; order Bacteroidales; family Bacteroidaceae; genus Bacteroides; species Bacteroides sp. f07. Next base: position 704,634 of record NZ_BAABXI010000002.1, read on the forward strand.
GGACTTTGCTATCGCCCCGGCACTCCATGACTTTTCCGCTTCGTACGAGTTGCGGAAGTCACCGTGGCGGTTGTTTCCGTACAATTCGGCGTAAGAGGTAGTGATGCTGTCCATCATGATGCCCGTGACATTGGCTCCGGCATTCCATGAGTTACGCCGTTCTATAATGTCATAGGTCTGTGCCGAAGTTGCGGACACCATGCATAATAGCAAAAGACAGGTTATATCTATTTTTCTCATATCACTCATGCAAAGATGGTTTTTCTCGTTCGTAAAAATCGGTGGAAGAGTTGTTGGTATCTACCAGTATCTCATAACCCGCTTCCTGTGTGGCTTCTTCGTCTACCTGGCGGTGCAGGCTGCGCCCGTTGTAAGTGGCGCTTTGGGTGACGTATCCGGCGTCGATGGAAGGAGAGATACGCTTCTTATTGTTCGAGGAACCTCCGTAGTATATCTCCGTGCCGTCGATAACCCATTCAAGCGGGACGGCTATCACCCGGTCGACTGTGCTTCCGGGCTTTTGTATGATGCTGCCTTCTTTGGCAACGAAATCTTGTATTGTAGTGCCCTTAGCCTTGAAGATGATTGTGGCGGGAGAGGATAGCGAGTAGGTATAGGCATTGGCCTGTCCCGTCTTCACGACAACGTTCAAGTAATGTTCCGGCGTGATTTGGTCGCCCGGAGCCGGGTGGTATTGCGTGTTCGGGAAATAGACGTTGTTGTAGCAGACAAAGTATCCGGGTTTGTTCAGGTTGACGGACTGCGGATATTGTGCCGCATGGTCGATGGCTCCGTTGAGGGCAATCACCGCATCTTCACCCGGTTGCAGCGGGAACGTCTTGCCTGTGCCGCCAAACTGCCAGACGCACTGGGCGATGGGAGCGAAGTCGGGGAAGATGGTTGCTCCGGTTTCTGCGTCCTGCTTCACCCATACGTTGGTGGCTTGCGCATTGTAAGGGTCGAGCGTCCCGAAGCATAAACTGTCGAGGTATTGTACTTCCGAATCGTTATTGTGCAGGATAATATATTTATCGGACTGGTAATTTCCTTCCAATGGCAGCTTGGTACAACCGCCGCAGTAGATTTCCTTGATGATGATAGCTCCCGCTCTGGAGTGGAGCAATGGCAGATTAAAAGCCATATCCCCGTCCGTCAGTTTTACATTGTCGGCGAGCCCGTTGAAGATGTCCTGGTCGCTCTTGTCACTGATTTGCACACGGTAGATTCCTTGTGTCAGTGAAAATTGCACCGTTCCGTCCTTGTCGGTTTTTGCCTTGTAAGAGTTGCCACGGTCTACGTCTTCAATTTTCACGGTTATTCCTTCCCGGAGATATTCTGTATAACCTTCCGGATAGACGGCAGTGACTTGCAGGGTATGCAATTGGTCGCCGTACGGATTCTCTTTGTCGATGTCCGTGCATCCTGCTGCGATGCTGATGGCGGCTGTCAGTAATACTATGTAGATGGATTGCTTCATAAGTTTAAAATTTAATGCGGCAAGTGAGCCCGTAGTAGAAATCAGGGGTGAAGAGCGCGCTTACACCGGTTGCACGGGATTTCACATAAGGGCGTGAGTTCGTAAAGTTGATAGCGTTGAGAGACAGGGATATGTGGTCGCCAATCTCTTTGGTTATGTTGATGTTGGCAGAGAAATACGGGTCGTAACCGTCGGCTGCGAACGTATAGGCATTACCCGATTTACGTATCAGATAAGAGAACTCCGGGTTTTCGGCTTCGGCGGAAGTGAAAGGATGCATTTCGTTATTCAGGTCGAGATAGGCTACCGGCCAGATGGCTGTGTAGGAATCTCCGTTGTAGATGCTTCCTTCGGTTCGGATATTACTGCTTTCGCTGACTTTGAAGGCGTATTCCTTGCCCTTGTATTCGGAGATGTTCTGCGAACGCTTCACTAGTGAGGCTTCCAGTCGGCAGGATATAATCAGCCGGGCTTTCGGGATACGGGTGATGGCGGTGATATTGGCATCCAGCGAGTGGGTGCGCCTGCCGTTGGCGGTTATGGATGAATTGTCGCCGTTGGCGTAGATACCTACATATTGGTAAGAACGGTTGGGAAGGCTGGCATCGGTGTGCGACCATCCGTTCTGATAATAATAGGATAACGAGTTATCTATATATTTCGTGTAAGTATAGGCAGCATCTATCCGGAATTGTGTACGGATAGGGGGTATCTCCGGGAAGTCGACAATCAGTTCCGCTCCCCGGCGGATTACGTCCATGCCATTGTCGGGAGAGGTTGATTTGACAAAGGTCTGGTCGGTCACCTTTACGTCCATCGGAGTCCAGTAGTCCGATTCGTTTTCACGTATATAAACCATTCCCGTCTGGCTGTCCACATTGATTTGCGGGTTAGCGGGCATCGTGAATCCATCGGGTAATTGGAGTATATCATATGCGAACGGGGTATACGTACTTGTGTATTTATACGGCAGTTTCGTGCGGTTGAAGTATCCGACTAGTGAAATTCGGGTACGGGCGACATTGAGGTCGATACCTATCTCCGAGTTTTGGTTCTTTTGCCAGCGGAGATTCTCGTTGTGCAGCAAGGTGTAGGGCTGGCTATAATACACATAAGATGACTCATTGTTATTATAAGAGAATCCGAAAGTCTGTATATCCCGGTATTCCTGCTTGAGATACAGCATATAAAAAGAAGGCAATTTCTCGGAAATCCCCCATCCGCCACGGATAGCGATATATTCGTTCAACTGCCACCGGGCATTGAAGCGTGGCGAAAGGCTGTTCAGACTGTTATATTCCGTCCCTTTGATAAATAGATTTTCCCAGCGTACGCCCGCCATCAACCTGAGCATTGTATTCCCGACAGGTAGTGACAGGCTTTCCTCTGCATAAAACGAAACGTTATGCATATACGGATATGCGCTATAAGGGCGTGGACGGTAACCGTTCGGAGCCAATGCGGGGTCTTTATAATATTCTCCTTCACCCACATTTCCCGTTGCTTTCCACTGAACACCTGCTTTCAGATTACTGTTTGCAGTACCGAACCGACGGTTCCATTCATACTTCAAGGATGCTGCGTAATCCAGTTCTTTGGAATCGACCACCTGGTCGGCAAAATAAGTGTACGGCAGTTTGCTTGCCAGGAAATACCCTTCCTGGGTGGCGTGCACTGCCGGTTGCTCGGATGCGGAAGAATAAAAAGTGTGCGAGTGCGAGTTATTATCATTATAATACACCGATGCGTCAAACTTGAGGTTGGTTATCCACGATTTATTGAGCAACCACGCCAATGAAGTATTGGCACGGAATACGTTATCCCGCACTTTGGTATATTCTCCTGAATATGCGTCAGGGTCATCTTTCGTATTCATACCGCCGATATTGCCCGTGACGCCGATGTCGAACCGGAATACTTTGTGGAAAGTATTGCTGTATCCGGCAGAGAAACTTCTTCTTGTATAAGAGGTATAAGGAGAAATCAGCTTTTGGGTAGCCTTTGTCCATTCTCCGTTTATGTTGATAACTCCTTTGTCATTCCCTAAATCAAGTCCCTTTGAAAACGAAACCTGTTCCGTGCGCGGATTGATGGAGAGTAATATGTTCCACGGTGTCTTTCCTTTTCTGGTGTTGATTTTAACCATACCGCTGTTTAAGTCGCCATATTCGGCGGACGGTACGCCCGTGATTACTTCCACCGATTCAATATCTGCTACGGCAATGCTCCGGGTATCCGCACCGTTCATGTCGCCGAATGAACCATTGTTGCCGATGCGTACGCCATCTACTTCTATGGCTGTCCCGAAAGCAGCGTTACCGGCTGTCGAACCGCCGGCGCGTAATGAGAAAATGTTATTGGCGGTAAGGTCGGGTACTTTCGTCTTTCCCCCAGGAAGCAGTGCGGAAATATCACTGACATTGGATACTTGGAGATGCTCTAAGGCATTGCTACCGATAGTCAGCGTAGTGTTCAACTCGTTTTTCGGAGCTTGTGCGGTGACAACCACTCCTTCCAGTGCGAGGGTATTTTCTTTGAGTTGGATAGTCAGATTCTTGATGTCTTTACGTACGTCTACAGGAAGAGTTGTCGGCACATAACCCAGGAAAGATACTTCTATATTGTATTTCCCGCTTTGTACTCCCGGTATCGTAAATTCTCCTTTCTGATTGGATACAGCCCATAAGTAGGTGCCTTTGATAACGATAGATGCACCAGGCAAGGGGGAATTCGTTTTTGCTTCGGTCACGCGACCGGAGATTGTATAGATGTTTGAATTGGCGGCAACCTCAAATAGATTGCAAAATAATAGCCCCCACAATGCAATATTAAAAAGACAATACTTCATAAATAAGTTTTGCGCAAAATTCGTTAAATAACGGCTGCGGGGCAATCGCTATAATTAGTTATTTTAAAGAAATGAAATACCTATAATAAGTGAGGGTTTGCGACAAAAGAACCTTTTCGGTTTTATGAGGAAGGCATATGGTATATAAAATAAGAAACCGGCTTGCATTGCGAACAGTATCGCGTTGCAAGCCGGTTCATTGGTTTGGCTTATCTTTGTCGATGTCCGGATTTTATCTCCGGACTGATACCTTAGACATTTTTTACTTTAATCAGATACTCGGCAATCTGAACAGCGTTCAGTGCGGCACCCTTCTTAATCTGGTCACCTACAATCCAGAAAGTCAGCCCGTTTTCGTTTGTCAGGTCTTTGCGGATACGTCCTACGTAAACCGGGTCTTTACCAGCCAGGAACAACGGCATCGGATATTCTTTCTCTGCAGGATTGTCCTGAAGAACCAGGCCTTCTCCCTTGGCGAACGCTTCGCGGGCTTCTTCCACGGAAATCGGACGTTCTGTTTCTACCCAAATGCTTTCGGAGTGGGCACGCAATGCGGGAACACGCACGCAAGTAGCACTAACCTTGATGTCGGAATGCATGATCTTACGTGTTTCGTTAAACATCTTCATCTCTTCCTTCGTGTAACCGTTTTCTGTGAATACGTCAATCTGCGGAATCAGGTTGAAAGCCAACTGATACGCGAACTTTTCCACAGTCACAGGCTCGTTTGCCAATACCTGACGATATTGTTCGTACAATTCGTCCATGGCAGCGGCACCCGCACCGCTTGCTGCCTGATAGGTAGACACGTGCACGGTTTTTATATGAGAAAGCTGTTCGATGGCTTTCAGTGCAACTACCATCTGGATAGTTGTACAGTTCGGGTTGGCAATGACACCGCGAGGACGCTCCAATGCGTCTTCGGCATTTACTTCAGGCACCACCAGAGGCACATCGGCATCCATACGGAATGCGCTGGAGTTGTCGATCATCACAGCACCATACTTGGTGATTGTTTTTTCGAACTCCTTGGATGTTCCTGCTCCGGCAGAAGTGAAAGCAATGTCTACCCCTTTAAAGTCATCGTTGTGTTGTAAGAGTTTCACCTCGATCTGTTTACCGCGGAAAGTGTAAGTTGTTCCGGCACTACGTTTAGAACCGAACAAAACTAACTCGTCCAACGGGAAGTTTCTCTCATCGAGCACGCGCAGGAATTCCTGTCCCACGGCTCCGCTTACGCCAACAATAGCTACTTTCATCTTTTTCTTTTGTTAAATTGTGAATATTGAATATCTCTCTATCCGCTGTCGAATAGAAGAGATTTGGCTGCAAAATTATAACATTTTGCCATATAATCAGTATTTCGGGTGAGAAAAAAGTTATAAGACGATGAGTTTTTGGCGGTAAACTGGTAAAACCTGTATTGAAATAACCTAAAACTCACGTCTCAAACCCTGTAACTTATTGGTGGTATGCGAACTTTTTTGTTCCTTTGCATTGAATTCCTAAAGCTACAGCCCATGAACCTGTTTGATTTTAATTTGACCTTACCGATAACCGACCCGACCTGGGTATTCTTTCTGGTATTGATTATTATTCTGTTTGCTCCGATGATTCTGGGGCGTCTTCATATCCCTCATATTATAGGTATGATTTTGGCAGGAGTGGTGATTGGCGAACATGGCTTTCATGTACTCGACCGCGACAGCAGTTTCGAACTCTTCGGCAAAGTGGGGTTATACTATATTATGTTTCTTGCCGGGCTCGAGATGGATATGGAAGACTTCAAGAAGAACCGGGCGAAAAGTATTGTGTTCGGCTGGCTTACCTTTCTTATTCCGATGGGACTGGGGATATGGAGCAGTATGAGTATGTTGGGATATGGTTTTCTCACGGCCGTGCTGCTGGCCAGTATGTACGCTTCCCATACGTTGATTGCTTATCCTATCATCAGCCGTTATGGATTGTCGCGTCTGCGCAGTGTCAATATAACTATCGGTGGCACGGCTGTCACCGTAACTCTGGCTTTGATAATTCTCGCTGTGGTAGGCGGTATGTTCAAAGGGACTGTCGACGGTTGGTTCTGGGGATTTCTTGTGGCAAAAGTCGCTTTCCTCGGATTCCTGATTGTTTTCTTCTTCCCCCGTATCGGCCGTTGGTTTTTCCGGAAGTACGATGACAGCGTGATGCAGTTCGTATTCGTGCTGGCCATGGTCTTCCTTGGTGGCGGATTGATGGAGTTTGTGGGAATGGAAGGTATCTTGGGGGCTTTCCTTGCCGGATTGGTCTTGAACCGTCTGATTCCTCATGTATCTCCTCTGATGAACCGTCTGGAGTTTGTAGGGAATGCGCTGTTTATTCCTTATTTTCTGATTGGTGTCGGGATGATTATTGACGTAAGAAGCCTGTTTACCGGTGGGGAGGCATTGAAAGTGGCGGTTGTCATGACGGTGGTGGCTACCTTCAGTAAATGGCTGGCTGCATGGATTACGCAGAAGATTTACGGAATGCATTCGAATGAACGGAGCATGATATTCGGTCTGAGTAATGCGCAGGCAGCGGCTACGTTGGCGGCGGTATTAATCGGGCACGAAATTATCATGGAGAATGGTGAGCGGTTGTTGAATGACGATGTGCTGAACGGTACGGTCGTGATGATTCTTTTTACCTGTGTTATCAGTTCTTTAGTGACCGAACGTGCCGCCCGTCGCTTTGCGTTGGATGAAGCTACGCAGTCGGAAGAAGAGGGAACAAAGAAAAGCAATGAACAGATACTGATTCCCGTCGCCAATCCGGATACGATTGAAGACCTTGTTAACCTGGCATTGGTGATAAAGGATGCTAAACAGAAAAATGCGTTGATTGCGTTGAACGTTATCAATGATAATAATAGTTCGGAAAAGAAAGAATTGCAGGGAAAACGTAATCTGGAAAAGGCTGCGATGATTGCCGCCGCTGCCGATGTGCCTGTCACTATGGTGAGCCGTTATGATTTGAACATCGCTTCGGGGATTATCCACACGATAAAGGAGTATGAAGCTACGGACGTCGTCATCGGTCTGCACCGGAAAGCCAATATTGTGGATTCGTTCTTCGGGCACTTGGCGGAAAGTTTGCTGAAGGGTACGCATCGCGAAGTGATGATTGCCAAATTCCTGATGCCGGTGAATACCTTGCGGCGAATCAACATTGCCGTTCCGCCAAAAGCCGAGTATGAAACGGGGTTTGTGAAATGGGTGGAACACTTCTGCCGGATGGGAAGTATCTTGGGATGCCGCGTTCATTTCTTTGCAAATGAACGGACATTGATGAGGCTGCGTCAACTTGTGAAGAAGAAATATGCAGGAACGCCGACCGAATTTACTACGTTGGACGAATGGGAAGACCTTCTCTTATTAACAGGACAAGTGAATTATGACCATCTGCTGGTGGTTATTTCCGCCCGTCGGGGGTCTATCTCTTATGATACTTCCTTCGAGCGTCTGCCCGCGCAACTCGGAAAGTATTTCTCTAATAATAGTTTGATTATTTTGTATCCCGACCAGTTCGGCGAGCCGCAGGAGATTGTTTCTTTCTCTGATCCTCGCGGACATAATGAGTCGCAACATTATGAAAAGGTCGGTAAATGGTTCTATAAATGGCTAAAGAAAAACTGATGGAAGAAAATAACTGGCAACAACGGACGGAACTTCTTTTGGGAAAGGAAAAGATGAATCGCATCCGTAATTCCCATGTGTTAGTCGTAGGTTTGGGCGGAGTAGGGGCTTATGCCGCCGAGATGATTTGTCGTGCGGGAGTAGGGCGGATGACGATTGTAGATGCCGATACAGTGCAGCCTACCAATATGAACAGGCAATTGCCTGCCATGCATTCTACATTAGGAAAGACAAAAGCAGAAGTGCTGGCTGCCCGATATAAAGATATAAATCCGGATATTGAGCTGAGGGTTCTTCCTGTCTATCTGAAAGATGAAAATATACCGGAACTGCTGGATGCCGGAAAGTATGACTTTATAGTAGATGCTATTGATACTATCAGCCCGAAATGTTATCTGATTAGTGAAGCTATGAAGCGGCGTATCCGGATTGTTTCCAGTATGGGGGCAGGGGCGAAGAGTGATATAACGCAAGTCCGCTTTGCCGACCTTTGGGATACCTATCACTGCGGATTAAGCAAAGCGGTGCGGAAGCGTCTTCAGAAGATGGGAATGAAGCGGAAACTCCCGGTGGTATTCAGTACCGAACAGGCGGATCCGAAGGCTGTGTTGCTGACCGATGATGAGCAGAACAAGAAATCAACCTGTGGAACAGTCAGTTATATGCCGGCAGTGTTCGGATGCTACCTCGCGGAATATGTTATTAAACGATTATAAAAGGCTATTATGATAAAACTGGAAGGAATAACGAAGAGTTTCGGTTCGTTGCAAGTGCTGAAAGGGATTGATTTGGAAATCAACAAGAGTGAGATTGTCAGTATTGTGGGGCCGAGCGGGGCGGGTAAGACTACTCTGTTGCAGATTATGGGTACCCTGGATGAGCCGGATGCAGGCACGGTCGAAATTGACGGAACTGTGGTCAGCCGGATGAAGGAGAAGGAGCTGTCTGCTTTCCGTAATAAGAATATCGGTTTCGTGTTCCAGTTCCATCAGCTCTTGCCGGAGTTTACCGCATTGGAGAATGTGATGATTCCTGCTTTTATAGCGGGGGTATCTTCAAAAGAGGCAAACGATCGTGCGGTGAAGATACTGGAGTTTATGGGACTCGCCGACCGTGCTTCTCACAAACCGAATGAACTGTCGGGCGGGGAGAAACAACGGGTAGCTGTGGCGCGTGCGTTAATCAATGATCCGGCTGTAATCTTGGCCGACGAACCATCCGGAAGTCTGGATACTCAAAATAAAGAAGATTTACATCAACTGTTCTTTGATTTGAGGGATAGATTGGGGCAGACATTTGTTATTGTCACCCATGATGAAGGACTTGCCAAAATCACCGACCGGACAGTACATATGGTGGATGGTATGATTAAAAAAGATTAATTAAGAAACCTTATTTCTAAAAATGCATACCAAAAGGCTAGAACCTTGTTGGGGTTCTATCTTTTAGCTATATATTTATAGTCGCTTCTCTACGGAAGTCTGTGAAGATGATAGTAGAGTGTTTGTTTTGTTTGTGTGTGATGCATTCTTGTCTGGTGTGATAGGAATGCATCTTTTTTTATAAATCATAACAGACGTAAGGCTCGAGCCTCTCAAAATCAGCCGGAGTGAATTCCTCATAGAGCGACAACTGTTTCAGGCTTTTTATGTTTCCTTTCTTTTTCCGGTACTCTACAATAACTTTCGCTTGATAGAAGTTGATATACGGATGATACGTCATTCGTTCCAGGCTTGCTTTATTTAAGTTGATACGATGTATCTGTCCGGCGTCAATGGAAAACCAGGGACGGAGCTTCTCTGCTTTTAGCTGAATCTCCTGCAATTGCTCTATCCGGCAGAAAGCTCCCAGACGCTTGCGGTAATTTACAATTCTCCGGGCAATGACGCTTCCGATTCCGGGAATCTTTTTTAGCTCGGTTGTATCGGCAGAGTTGAGGCTGATGACGGTGCCGGGTTGGTATTTGAATATGGTATCCCGTTGTGTGCTTTTGGCTGTTAATAGTTGTACAGTATCTCCTGGTTCTCTTGTCTCGGAACTTTTCGCAATCTGAATATAAGGAAGTAGCGTCTGATATTGTTCTTCCGTCAGTCCGTATATCTTCCGGAAGTCTTCCGGGTGGTGGAACCGTCCTTGTTTGCTGCGATAGCGCAAGATGTTCTTAGCCATCCATGACGGTAATCCGAGAGACAGAAAAGCCATGGAATCGGCTGTGTTCGGGTCGAAGACGGCAAGCCTTATCTCTCTTTTTGGAGATGAGCGAAAGGAGTTGCCGGTAGATTTCCGATATGGCTTTGTCTCTTTGAGGGAAGAGATAAACTCATTATACTCTTTTTCTAACTTCTCTTGTTCTGCGGCATCCATCTCTTTGGGATGGATGAAAAGCGTGAAGAGCTTAGGAATTGCGAATGTTCCTAAAATAAGAACGACAAGGACGATAATGCCTTGTCGTTCGGTTTTAGTGAAATAAAAAAAGTCTTTCCACATTATAGTTTGATAAATCCCAGCTCGTTGATAAATATCAGTGTGATGGCTACCGGAGCTATATACTTTAATATAAAGATGATTAGTTTGTACACAGGTACTTTCAAGGAACCGTCATTGGTAATCTCCGACCATACCACTTTCTTGTCGAGATACCATCCCGTGAAGAGGGAGATGCATAATCCGCCGAGCGGAAGCATGATTTTAGCCGTTACAAAGTCGAAGAGGTCGAATGTGCCCAGTCCGAAGATAGTGAATCCTTTCGTCACTCCCAATGACAGGGAGCAGAGTATTCCCAGAGATATACATCCGCCGGTGACCAGCCTTGCCGCCTTTTCGCGGGAGAATTTGAACTCTTCGTGCAAATAAGCCGTCACTACTTCGTGCAGGGAAATGGTGGAAGTCAATGCTGCCATTGCCAGCAAGGTATAGAACATCACTGAGAATATATATGCCAGTGCAGGTACACTGCTGAATGCTTGTTGAAATACATTAGGCAGTGTGATAAAGATAAGACTCGGGCCGGAACCGGGCTGGATACCTACGGAGAAGGCGGCCGGGAAGATGATAAAACCTGCCAGTATTGCCACAAAAGTATCAATGATGCCTACGCTGAATGCGGTTTTAGTCAGATTGGTTTCTTTGCTGAAATAAGAAGCGTAGGTACAGAGGCACCCCATCCCTAGGCTAAGAGAAAAGAAGGCTTGTCCCATCGCACTCAGAAATACATTGCCGTCTACTTTACTAAAGTCCGGTTTCAGCAGGAACTCAATACCTGCACCGGCTCCCGGCAGAGTGACCGAGCAGACTACCAATATCAGGATAATGATAAACAAGGTAGGCATCATAATCTTGGAAGATTTCTCGATTCCCTTTTCTACTCCTTTTACGATGATGAAGTGAGTAATCAGCAGGAATGCTACCAGCCATAAGACCGGACGCCAAGGGTTACTGGAAAATTCCTGGAAAGAAGCAATGAACTCTCCGGAGGTTTTTCCGGCGAAGCCGTTTGTTGCAGCTTCAAAAACATATTCAAGCGTCCATCCTGCCACCACTGAATAATAACTGAGTATCAGGAAGCCTGCCAATACCCCCATGCGCCCTACCCAACGCCAATGTGTGCCGGGAGCGAGTTTTTGATAGGCTCCTGCTGTGTTTGCTCTCGAACGGCGTCCTATCAGGAATTCGGCAATCATGATAGGAAGTCCCAGGAGAAGCACACAACCCAGATAAATCAATATAAAAGCCGCGCCCCCATGATTTCCTGTCTCATAAGGGAATCTCCATATGTTACCCAATCCTACTGCTGAGCCGGCAGAAGCGAGTATTACGCCTAACTTACTACCGAAGTTCGCTCTATCACTTTTTATCATAAATCTTGTTTTATCTTACAAATCGTTATAAATATACGTATGAAAGTGCAAATATAGAAAATGATACGTATATTTGCACTGAATCTGTAATTTAATTTAGATATGCTATCTTATATTAAGAAATATCCTGTTTCGCTTTTTATCATACTGACTGTGATTTACCTGTCGTTCTTTAAACCGCCTAAGACGGATTTGAATGAAATTCCCAATATAGACAAGTTAGTTCATATTTGTATGTATTTTGGCATGTCGGGGATGTTATGGCTGGAGTTTTTGCGGGCACACCGCAGAGATGATGCCCCGATGTGGCACGCCTGGGTGGGTGCATTCCTATGTCCTGTACTTTTCAGCGGTTGTGTGGAGTTGATGCAAGAATACTGTACCACGTATCGTGGCGGAGACTGGCTGGACTTTGCAGCCAATTCTACGGGAGCGGTTCTGGCGAGTTTGGTAGCCTATTATGTGGTACGACCGAGAATGAGTAAAAAAGAGAACGCGTCAAAAAGATAGCATTTGCTTCCTTTTAACGCGTTCCCTTTTCACTTTATGAGTGTTTTACAGATAAGCACTCTACTGTTTATAAGTGTTCTACTGTCGAACTGAGTTTGATGCCGTTAGAACCTTTGATGAGAATGGTGTATCCTTTCGGTTTATTTGTTCCCAGTTCTTTGATGACTTCCTGTACATTGGCATAAGTCTTGAAAGAGTGCTGTGCGGCAGCGAACTGTTCTCCTACAAGCCATACTTTCTCAAAACCGCTCTCTTTGATATAATCCACAATCTTCTGATGCTCGGCTGCACTTTCTGTACCGAGCTCCCTCATGTCTCCCAATAAAAGCATCTTGTGAGGAACGGTCATATTACGGAAATTCTGCAAGGCAGCCATCATGCTGGTCGGATTCGCATTGTATGCGTCAATAATCAGCGTATTGTCTTCTGTCTTTTTAAGTTGGGAACGGTTGTTCTGTGGTGTATATTCCGCTAAGGCTTCATCAATCTTTTGTGCCTCTATTCCAAAGAAACGTCCGATAGTAATGGCAGCTAGGGCATTCGGGAAATTATATTCTCCGATTAACTGCGTGCGGACTTGATGAATGTCTCCGTCCTTACCCGCTTTCCATTCAAAAGTAAGATAAGGCGAGTTGTCCGTAATGCGTCCGTTAATATATAAGTCATCTTCCGTTCCGTAAGAAATCAGGTTCAATCCACCGGCTATATTCATTAAATAGGGATTGTCGTGATGGATGAAAACGGTGGAATCACTTTTGGGGCGGAGGAAGTCATACAGTTCTCCTTTCGTCTTGATAACTCCCTCGAAAGAACCGAATCCTTCCAAATGGGCTTTGCCTACATTGGTGATAATGCCATAATCCGGTTCGGCTATCCCGCAAAGAAATTTGATTTCTTCCTGATGGCTGGCTCCCATTTCGATGACGGCAAGGTCATGTTCCGGTTTCAACCGGAGCAGGGTAGTCGGTACGCCGATATGATTATTGAGATTGCCTAAGGTATAGAGCACATTCTGCCCTTTGCAAAGGACAGAGGAGATTAATTCCTTGGTAGTTGTCTTGCCATTTGTACCGGTGATGCCGATAATACGTGTTCCGAGCTGGCGGCGGTGGTAGTTGGCGAGTTGTTGCATGGTTTGCAGACAGTCGTCTACCAGTATATATCGCCGGTCGCCTTCTACGGCATATGCGGCTTCATCGACGATGGCGTACGCGCAGCCGGAATTTAATGCTTTTTCGGCAAATGCGTTACCGTTGAACGACTCGCCTTTCAAGGCGATAAACAAAGAACCGTCCGGACAGTTGCGGCTATCGGTAGTGACTGATTGGCACTCCTGGAAAATTTGATAAAGAGCAGCAAGTTTCATAACCTGAACTTTAATTTAAAACGCTGCAAAGATAGGCTATTCTTTCGGATTTGACAGGGGTTCGGACAGTTTTTTGCTTAGACATATGGCAAAGGTAAATTCTATAGTCTGCCGATATACGTTTATTTATTGTTTTTAGTGCAATACTTGCTTTTTTTATCTACATTTGTAGGCAATCTAAAAGGAATAGTATCAATGATGAAACCTGTATCTCCTATTTATATAAACGTGAAAGGGCGGTTGCTTGACCTCGCTGTTCCGCAGGTGATGGGTATCTTGAATGTAACCCCCGATTCTTTTTATTCCGGCAGCCGGATGCAGACCGAAGAGGATATTGCAACCCGTGCGCGGCAGATCATTGACGAAGGTGCTTCGATTATTGATATAGGGGCTTATTCTTCACGTCCCAATGCCGAACATATTTTTGCCGAGGAAGAAATGCGCCGGCTTCGTACCGGACTGGAAATCCTCAACCGTAACCACCCGGACGCTATTATTTCCGTAGATACCTTTCGTGCCGATGTGGCGGAGCAATGTGTGAAGGAGTATGGAGTCGCTATCATCAATGACATAGCTGCCGGTGAGATGGATGACCGGATGTTTCATACTGTAGCCGGGTTGGGGGTACCTTATATCATGATGCATATGCAGGGGACTCCGCAAAATATGCAAAAATCCCCTCATTATGACAATCTGATAAAAGAAGTGTTTCTGTATTTTGCCCGTAAGGTACAGCAACTCCGCGATTTGGGTGCAAAGGATATTATTCTCGACCCCGGATTCGGATTCGGCAAGACATTGGAACATAACTATGAGCTGATGGCACATTTGGAGGAATTCAGTATTTTCCAACTTCCGGTCTTGGTTGGAGTATCCCGGAAATCCATGATTTATAAATTGTTGGGCGGAACCCCGCAGGATTCGCTGAATGGGACAACTATATTGGATACTGTCGCGTTAATGAAAGGCGCGCATATTCTCCGCGTACATGATGTACGCGAAGCCGTGGAAGCCGTCCGAATCACGGAAAAGATAAAAAAAGAGAGTTCATATAGCAAATAAAAGAAGATAGCATGTTTTTTGAATTTGGCATAAAAGATTTTATTGATATTCTGCTGGTAGCTTTGCTGTTGTACTATACCTACAAACTGATGAAAGCGTCCGGCTCCATCAAGGTTTTCACCGGCATCCTTGTTTTTATCCTGATTTGGCTGGTTGTGACCCAGGTTCTGGAAATGAAACTGCTCGGTTCTATCTTCGACACATTGATGAATGTGGGTGTGATAGCCTTGATTGTCCTTTTCCAGGATGAGATACGCCGTTTCTTATTAACCTTAGGTTCTCACCGCCACGTCAGCGCACTGGCACGTCTTTTCAACGGCTCAAAGAAAGAAGTCTTGAAGCATGATGACATCATGCCGGTAGTGATGGCTTGTTTGAGTATGGGCAAACAAAAAGTCGGCGCGTTGATTGTCATTGAACACAACGTTCCCCTGGATGAAATCGTCCGTACGGGTGAAGTGATTGATGCGGCAATCAACCAACGTTTGATTGAAAACATCTTTTTCAAGAACAGCCCTCTGCATGACGGTGCAATGGTTATCAGTAAGAAACGTATCAAGGCAGCCGGATGTATCCTTCCCGTATCTCATGACTTAAATATTCCCAAAGAACTGGGCTTGCGCCACCGTGCGGCTATGGGGATCTCTCAGCAATCGGATGCTCATGCTATCATCGTCTCCGAGGAAACGGGTGCTATCTCTGTGGCTTATCACGGACAGTTCTATCTTCGCTTGAATGCGGAAGAATTGGAAAGCCTGCTGACAAAGGAAAACTGATTCTAGTTATAGTAATAATGCAATGGTCAAAAGATGATGGTCATAAAATGACCATCATCTTTTGACCATTGCTATAAAATCATTATCTTTGGAGCAGAAACCAATGTAATATAGGTATGAATAATCCTTTTGTAACTAATGGCTATGTTTCTGCAAAGTACTTCTGTGATAGGGAAAAAGAGACAGAGGACGTGATAACAATGCTGCTTAACGGAAATAATATAGCTTTGATTTCTCCGCGACGATATGGAAAGACGGATTTAATCAGGCATTGTTTTTCCTGTCCGGAAATAAACAAGCGTTTTTATACGTTTATTGTGGACATTTATGCGACCCGTTCATTGCGTGATTTGGTAAATAAGCTTGGGAAAGCTATTTTGGAAGAGTTGAAACCCCGTGGAAGACAATCTTGGGAATTATTTGTTAATGCCATATCCTCTTTGAAAGCCGGTATTTCTTATGATATATCGGGGATGCCTTCCTGGTCTATTAGTTTGGGAGATATCACTAATCCGGCAGTTTCTTTGGATGAAATATTTAACTATTTGCAGAAAGCGGACAAGCCATGCCTGGTGGCGATTGATGAATTTCAACAGATAGGAAAATATGACGAAGATACCGTTGAGGCAACATTACGTACATATGTGCAGTATTGTAGCAATGCTCACTTTATTTTTGCCGGCTCGCAACGGCATTTAATGGGAAGCATCTTTACTTCTCCTTCCCGTCCGTTTTATCAGAGTGTGACGATTATGAATCTTCCCCCTATCCCGAAAGATAAGTACCGGGAATTTGCAGTCGGGCATTTTCATGAGAATCATAAGACTTTATGTCCGGAAGTGGTTGATGCGTTATACGACCGCTTTGAAGGTGGAACCTTTTATTTGCAGAAAGTGATGAATGTGCTTTTTCTGAAGACTCCGGAGAAGGGTGTCTGCGGAATGGATATGATACAGACTGCCGTTGATTATATTGTAAACTTCACAGCGGATACCTATGCTGAACTTTTATATCAATTACCCGAAAAACAAAAAGAAGTTTTTATTGCTATTAATAAAGAAGGAAAAGCTAGAGCTGTCAATTCGGGTGCGTTTTGTAAACGTTATGGACTGGCATCCCCCAGTTCTGTCAAGTCTGCTGTGAATGGGCTTTTGGATAAAGATTTTATCACAAAAGAACGCGATTATTATGAGGTGTATGATAAGTTTTTTAGTCTCTGGTTAGCAAAACAATAATTCCGGAAATATATAGAAATAAAGCAAAATAGCCCCTAATGGGGCTATTTTGCTTTATTTCCAACCCTTTTTGAATGATAATTATGCCCTCTCATTTAGGTGAATCGCCTACCTTTGCCGTATACTATTAAAATTCTATTTTGAATAAACCATGAAAAACAGATTGATTGCTTTACTGGTACTTTTTACAGTCATTATCTTTAGTAGTGCACAGGCACAAACTACTGCCCGTAAATTTGAGACTGGCAAGAATACATTCTTGCTCGACGGCAAGCCATTTGTGGTGAAAGCAGCCGAGCTGCATTACACCCGTATCCCGCAAGCATATTGGGACCATCGTATCGAAATGTGCAAAGCGTTGGGGATGAATACGATTTGTATCTATATCTTTTGGAATATCCATGAACAGGAAGAAGGAAAATTCGACTTCTCCGGTCAGAATGATATTGCCGCCTTTTGCCGTACCGCACAGAAACATGGCATGTATGTCATTGTCCGTCCCGGCCCATATGTATGTGCGGAATGGGAGATGGGCGGACTTCCCTGGTGGTTGTTGAAGAAAAAAGACGTGGCACTGCGTACGCTCGACCCTTATTATATGGAACGTGTAGGTATCTTTATGAAAGAAGTCGGCAAGCAACTGGCTCCGTTGCAAGTAAATAAAGGCGGTAATATCATCATGGTTCAGGTGGAAAATGAATATGGTTCTTACGGGACAGACAAGCCTTATGTATCTGCCGTACGTGATTTAGTCCGCGAATCCGGTTTCACCGATGTGCCTTTGTTCCAATGTGACTGGAGCAGTAACTTTACCAACAACGCGCTTGACGACCTGATTTGGACAGTAAACTTTGGAACAGGAGCCAATATCGACCAGCAATTTAAGAAACTCAAAGAACTTCGTCCCGAAACTCCTCTGATGTGTAGTGAATTTTGGAGTGGTTGGTTCGACCATTGGGGGCGTAAGCATGAGACGCGTCCTGCCAAGGATATGGTACAGGGCATTAAGGATATGCTCGACCGCAATATATCTTTCAGTCTCTACATGACTCATGGAGGAACTACTTTCGGGCATTGGGGTGGTGCAAACAATCCCGCCTATTCTGCCATGTGCAGCTCCTATGATTATGATGCGCCCATCAGTGAACCCGGTTGGACAACAGAGAAATACTTCCTATTGCGTGACTTGTTGAAAAACTATCTCCCGACTGGTGAAACCTTGCCGGAAGCTCCCGCTGCATTGCCTGTAATAGAGATTCCCGAATTTCACTTCACTAAAATAGCTCCGCTTTTCTCTAACCTGCCGGAAGCGAAACACTCGGTGGATATTCAACCGATGGAACAGTTCAACCAGGGGTGGGGAACAATCTTGTATCGCACGACATTGCCCGAAGCCACTACAACAGGCACAACCTTGAAGATTACAGAAGTGCACGACTGGGCACAGATATATGCCGACGGCAAGCTCCTGGCTCGTTTAGACCGTCGCAAAGGTGAATTTACAACCACGCTTCCCACACTAAAGAAAGGTACGCAACTGGATATTCTTGTTGAAGCGATGGGACGTGTCAACTTCGACAAATCCATCCACGACCGGAAAGGTATCACCGAAAAGGTGGAACTAATCTCCGGCAATCAGACGAAAGACCTGAAGAACTGGACAGTATATAACTTCCCGGTAGACTACTCTTTCATCAAAAACAAAAAGTATAGCGACACCAAAATCCTGCCGACCATGCCTGCCTACTACAAGAGCAGCTTTAAACTCGATAAAGTAGGAGATACCTTCCTCGACATGAGCACATGGGGTAAAGGTATGGTTTGGGTGAACGGTCATGCCATGGGACGTTTTTGGGAAATCGGTCCACAGCAAACCCTCTTCATGCCAGGCTGTTGGCTGAAAGAAGGAGAGAATGAAATCCTTGTCCTGGACTTGAAAGGCCCGGCAAAAGCTACTATCAAAGGCTTGAAGAAACCTATCCTCGATGTACTTCGTGAAAAAGCACCGGAAACACATCGCAAAGAAGGCGAAAAACTGAATTTGTCAACAGAGAAAGCCGTATACGAAGGCGCCTTTACTTCGGGTAACGGCTGGCAGGAAGTACGCTTCACTGCTCCGGTGAAAGGACGTTTCTTCTGTCTCGAAGCATTGTCTCCGCAAGCAAACGATAACATTGCCGCCATTGCAGAATTTGACGTATTAGGTGCGGACGGCAAACCGGTATCCCGCGAACACTGGAAGATTCGTTACGCCGACAGCGAAGAAACCCGCAGCGGCAACCGTACCGCCGATAAGATATTCGACTTGCAGGAATCCACTTTTTGGATGACAGTGGACAATGTCGCTTATCCTCACCACTTGGTGATTGACTTGAATAAAGTAGAAACAGTAACCGGATTCCGCTATCTGCCTCGTGCCGAAAAGAATTATCCGGGCATGATTAAAGAATACCGTGTGTATGTGAAACCTGCGGACTTCAAATATTAATCATTATAGACCAAGCATTGAATATTACATGAATATGAAGAAATATACCACCCTCTTGGCACTCCTTTTTATAGGAGTGCTAACCGGCTATTGCCAACAATCCGCCTACCTGTTTGTTTACTTCACCGGAAATAAGATGAGCGAAGAAGCCATCCGGATGGGCGTCAGCCTTGACGGATATAATTATAAAGCTCTGAATGGAAACCAGCCGATACTTGATTCCCGTGTGATAAGTTCTACGGGCGGAGTGCGCGACCCTCATATTCTGCGTTGCGAGGATGGCAAGACATTCTATATGGTGGTTACCGACATGGTATCCGGGAACGGATGGGAATCCAACCGTGCCATGGTATTATTAAAATCGAAAGACCTGGTGCACTGGACTTCCAACATCGTGAATATTCAGAAGAAATATCCCAATCAGGAAAACCTGAAACGTGTATGGGCTCCCCAAACCGTCTATGACAAGGAAGCCGGAAAATATATGGTATATTGGTCAATGAAACATGGCAATGGCGCAGATATTATTTATTATGCATACGCCAATAAGGACTTTACCGACCTCGAAGGCGAACCGAAACCCTTGTTTCTGCCGAAGAACGGAAAATCATGTATCGATGGCGACATCATCTATAAAGACGGGCTTTATCACCTGTTCTACAAAACGGAAGGAGATGGCAACGGAATCAAAAAAGCGACCACTGCCTCTTTAACTTCCGGACAATGGACCGAATCGGATGAATATAAGCAGCAGACAAAAGAAGCTGTGGAAGGTGCAGGCATCTTCCCGCTGACAGGCTCGGACAAATATATCCTGATGTACGATGTATATATGAAAGGCAAGTATCAGTTTACGGAAAGTACCGACCTGGAAAACTTTAAAGTAGTAGACCATGCTGTCAGCATGGATTTCCATCCCCGTCACGGCACAGTGATACCTGTCACCGGAAAGGAACTGAAACGCCTGTACAAGGCCTATGGAAAACCGGAAGGCCTATGACAAGCCGTAGCAAATCACGGCTTTACTACTGGAAAATCATACATACTACTGGAAAGGTGTACAAATTATTCTTGTTTACCTGTCGCTTGATATGCTTTTGAATAATAATTGGTAATTTTACACTTAAAAAGGCATTCGCTGTAACAGTGAAACTTTTATCTTTGCGATTGATAATCTTAATGATACTTATACCATGAGAAAATTATTCCTGCTGTCAGTTGTCTTGTTTTTATCGTTTCAACAGGTCACTTTAGCTGCAATCAAAGAAACGACGAATGTACCGGATTCTGTA
This sequence comes from Bacteroides sp. f07, assembly GCF_042854785.1. Classification (NCBI taxonomy): domain Bacteria; kingdom Pseudomonadati; phylum Bacteroidota; class Bacteroidia; order Bacteroidales; family Bacteroidaceae; genus Bacteroides; species Bacteroides sp. f07. The sequence continues at coordinate 725,201 of NZ_BAABXI010000002.1, forward strand.
TCTCTTTTCTCCTACGCCACCCGGACTGACGACGGGCGGAGCGGACTTCGTTTTGCATGGAGCATGGACGGGAAACACTGGTTCGAGATAGGTCAGGGAACAGGCTATCTCCGTTGTGATTATAGTCGTTGGGGTTCACAGAAAAAGATGCTCGACCCATTCTTGAAACAGCTTCCCGATGGAGAATGGCTCTGTACCTGGAAACTGAATGCCCATGACGGATACGGACAGGCAAAATCAAAAGACTTGGTTTATTGGGAAAGCCAGAAGTATCCCCGTACAACTTCTGATTTTGAAGGCACAAGAACCAAGGCAATTATTGCCGGACAAGAACAGACAGGAAATATCAACCGGGTATCTTGGGCAATAGTGGACGAACTGACGAAGAGCTATGAAAGGAACCAATATCGAAACGCTTTGCATGCGGAACGTCCCGTACAGGACAAAGAGCGTTTCGCCGGACTGAAACCTGTAAAGGCTACCGTCACGGCGCAATCGGAAGAAACAAAGGAAATCAGTGATTTACTGTTGGGCATCTTCTTTGAGGATATCAACTACTCTGCCGATGGTGGCTTATATGCGGAATTGATTCAAAACAGGGATTTTGAATATGACCCGTCCGACCGTGAGGGGGATAAGAATTGGAACAGTACCCATTCCTGGAAATTAGAAGGGGAGAATGCGGCATTTACAATAAATACGTCGACCCCCATCCATCCGAATAACCCTCATTATGCTGTATTGGATATTAAGCAGCCGGGAGCTGTATTGACTAATACAGGTTTTGACGGGATAGCTCTTAAAGCTGCTGAAAAGTATAACATCTCTCTGTTTGGCCGTATTCCGGCAGGGTATAAGTCCAATAAGCTACTCATACGTTTGGTAGATGCCAATGGCACAGTACAGGGAGAAACCTCAATTACAGTTTCTTCCCGTTCATGGAAGAATTATAAAGCGGTATTGACCGCCAAAGCATCTGCTGATACACATTTGGAACTCCAACCGCAATCAGCAGGTGAAGTCGAACTGGATATGATTTCTCTCTTCCCGCAGAATACATTCAAAGGCAGAAAGAACGGACTGCGTGCCGATTTGGCTCAGACACTAGCTGATATGCATCCCCGCTTTGTTCGTTTCCCCGGTGGCTGTGTGGCTCACGGCGATGGTCTGAAGAATATCTATCAATGGAAAAATACGATTGGCCCGCTGGAAGCTCGCAAACCCGCCCGCAACCTTTGGGGATATCATCAAAGCATGGGACTGGGGTATTATGAATATTTCCAGTTCTGTGAAGACATAGGTGCCGAACCGCTGCCGGTACTTGCTGCCGGTGTTCCTTGTCAGAATTCCGCTTGTCACGGTGATTTGAGAGGCGGACAGCAAGGCGGGATTCCGATGAGTGAAATGCCGGCTTATATTCAGGATATTCTGGATTTGATAGAATGGGCGAACGGCGATGCCAAGAAAACAAAGTGGGGAAAAGTGCGTGCCGAAGCCGGACACCCGAAGCCTTTTAACTTGAAATATATTGGAATCGGTAATGAAGACCTTATCACCGATATCTTTGAAGAGCGTTTCACTATGATTTTCAATGCGATAAAAGAGAAATATCCCGAAATAACCGTTGTAGGTACTGTCGGCCCTTTCAATGAGGGCACGGATTATGTCGAAGGTTGGAAACTGGCGGATAAACTGGGTATTCCTATGGTAGACGAACATTATTATCAGTCTCCGGGCTGGTTCCTGCATAACCAGGACTTCTACGACAAATACGACCGCAGTAAAAAAACGAAAGTTTATCTGGGTGAATATGCCACCCATATCCCCGGACGAAAAGCCAATATGGAAACTGCACTGACCGAAGCTCTTTACCTGACTGCTTTGGAACGTAACGGAGACGTGGTGCACATGACTTCTTATGCTCCTTTGCTGGCGAAAGAAAAGCATACGCAATGGAGCCCGGATTTGATTTACTTCAATAACCGTGAAGTGAAACCGACTACCGGATATTATGTCCAGAAGCTATATGGACAGAATGCAGGTGACCACTATATCCCTTCACAGATAAATCTGGATAATCAGGACAACCGTGTGAAACTTCGTGTCGGTTCTTCCATTGTCCGTGATAGCAAGACCGGAGATGTGATTGTGAAATTAGTCAACTTATTGCCAGTCAGTGTGGAAACTGAAGTGCAACTGCTTGGAATTGACGGCATCCTGCCTTCTGCTACAAGAACTGTATTGGCAGGTGCACCGGAGACGACCCCGCTTCCGGTGACGGATATGGTAGAGGCAGGAACAAACTTCAAACAGCAATTACCCGCTTATTCATTTACAGTGATTCGTCTAAAAACAAAGTAATATTATGAAGAAATTGTTATGTATTTTAATAATGTTTCTCGGTCTGAACACTCTTGCTGCACAAGATGTAGTGGTAAAGGGACCGGATGAGAAACTGCAATTAGTAGTATTTGTGCAGAATGAAGAAAAGCCCTATTATTCCGTTACCTATAACGGAAAAACAATGCTGGAGAAATCTCCTTTAGGTATCAATACGAATATAGGAGATTTTACAAAAGACTTGAAACTGACCGGACACGCTGTTGAAGTGATAGACACGATGTATCAACAGACGCGCATCAAAACGTCCCAAATACATTATCGCGCCAATGAACTGACCTGTAATCTCGAGAATGCGCAAGGTCAAAAGATAGGACTTGTTTTTCGTGTAAGTGATAATGATATTGCTTTCCGCTATACTTTGCCGAGACAAAACGGGAAAGGGAGTGTTACCGTCAATAATGAACAGACCGGCTTCCGTTTCCCGCAACAGACTACTACTTTCCTGTGTCCGCAAAGCGACGCCATGATTGGCTGGAAACGTACGAAGCCGAGCTATGAAGAAGAATATAAAGCGGATGCGCCAATGAGCGAACGCTCGCAGTACGGACATGGATATACTTTCCCTTGTTTGTTCCGTATAGGTGATGATGGCTGGGTATTGGTTAGTGAGACAGGCGTGGACAGCCGCTATTGCGGTTCCCGTTTGAGTGATGTCAGTGAAGGCAATCTATATACTGTCGCGTTCCCGATGTCAGAAGAAAATAATGGCAACGGAACAGTTGCACCGGCATTTGCTCTGCCCGGAGCTACTCCCTGGCGTACTGTCACTGTCGGCGAAACCTTGAAGCCGATTGTAGAAACAACCGTTCCCTGGGACGTTGTAAGCCCTCTTTATGAGACGGAGTATGATTACCGTTTCGGACGTGGCACGTGGAGTTGGATTCTATGGCAGGATGACAGTATCAACTATGACGACCAAGTGCGTTACATTGATTTTGCTGCGGCTATGGGATATGAGTATGCGCTGATTGATAACTGGTGGGACACCAATATCGGACGTGACCGTATGAAATCCTTGGTTGACTATGCGCGTGGCAAAGGAGTGGAATTATTCTTGTGGTATAGCTCGTCCGGTTACTGGAATGACATCGAACAGGGACCGGTTAACCACATGGATAATGCAATCATCCGTAAGCGTGAAATGAAATGGTTGCAAAGTCTGGGCGTAAAAGGAATCAAAGTAGATTTCTTCGGTGGCGACAAACAAGAGACGATGCGGCTGTATGAAGGACTTTTGAGCGATGCGGACGACCATGGTCTGATGGTTATTTTCCACGGCTGCACATTGCCGCGCGGCTGGGAACGTATGTATCCCAATTATGTAGGTAGCGAAGCTGTATTGGCATCCGAAAATATGGTATTTAACCAGCACTTCTGCGATGAAGAAGCATTCAATACTTGCTTGCATCCGTTTATCCGCAATACGGTAGGCAGTATGGAATTTGGCAGCTGCTTCCTGAACAAGCGTCTGAACCGTAACAATGACGGTGGTACGACTCGTCGCACTACTGATATATTCCAATTGGCTACCACCGTTTTATTCCAGAATCCTGTTCAGAACTTTGCACTTGCTCCGAATAATCTGAATGATGTTTCTCCGGTTTGCATGGACTTTATGAAAGCAGTTCCCACCACTTGGGATGAAACACGTTTCATTGACGGGTATCCCGGAAAGTATGTAGTTTTGGCTCGTCGTCACGGTGACACTTGGTATGTCGCCGCCGTGAATGCCGGAAAAGAGCCGTTGAAACTGAAACTGGATTTGGAAATGTTTGCCGGAAAAACGATTTCTCTTTATAAAGATGATAAAAAGGGGGAGCCGCAACTTGTTCCGTTAAAGGTGAAGGAGAATGGTAAAGTACAATTGGAGGTTTATTCTCAGGGAGGGGTTGTGCTCTGTAGCCAATCTCGGGAGTAAAACATTGCCAAAACCGGAAGTTTTATAATAAAGGCTCGAATCAATTCTTTCAAATATTCCAATAAAGTTTTGGTAATGTCAATACTTATAGCGTAATTTGTGTAGCATAAAAAGTGCTACATTAATTGTGCTATGATTAATTGATTGAATATGAGAGATGTAAATAACCCATTTCTGATTTATGCCTATGCTGGTCCCAAGTACTTTTGTGACCGGGTAGAAGAAACAGAGCAATTAGTATCCGCTCTGCGAAACGGAAGAAACGTAACACTTATGAGCCCCCGGCGTATGGGGAAGACTGGATTGATACAAAATGCTTTTCATCAAATCCGGCAGGATTATCCGGATGCAGCCTGTTTCTATATGGATATTTTCTCAACGACTTGCCTGAATGATTTTATTATTCAGTTCGGGCAGACTGTTATCGGGAAATTGGATAACTTATCTCAGAAGACACTGGCAACAATTGGCAGCTTTTTTAAAAGTTGCCGTTTGGTGTTTTCTCCTGACGTATTGACGGGAGTTCCTCAGGCGACTCTTGACTTTCAGCCTTCTCAGGCACAGGCAACATTAAAAGAAATCTTTGATTATCTGGAACATTCAGGGAAAGAATGTTATATCGCCATTGACGAATTTCAGCAAATCACTGAATATCCGGAGAAGGGAGTGGAAGGCTTATTGCGTTCTTACATTCAATTTCTTCCTCATATACATTTTGTTTTTTCAGGAAGCAAACAACACTTGATGGCGGAAATGTTTGGTTCGGCTAAACGTCCTTTTTACCGGAGCACGGAGAAAATGAATCTGGCACCTATCCCGTTGGATAGTTATTCTCTATTTGCCATACGTTGGATGAAGGCAGGGGGAAAAGAACTGGACAACGAGCTTTTTCAGAAGATTTATCAGCGCTTCAATGGGCATACATGGTATGTGCAATATGTATTGAACCGACTTTACGAGCAGAAGATTGCCGTTTTGAATGAAACCCTGTTTGAGAAATGCCTGGTGGATATCGTTCGTTCCGAAGTCGATGAATATCAACGTTTATATGGAATGCTGACCGAAAACCAGTCAACTCTGTTGCGCGCTATCGCGAGGGAGCGGATTGTTACAGCTATTAATAGCTCTGCCTTTATGAAGAAATATGGGCTGAAAGGTTCAAGCAGTATCAATACTGCTCTTAAATTTCTTATTAGCAAAGAATATGTGTTCAAGTTGGAAGAAGGTTATTGTGTGTATGACCGTTTTATGGAATTGTGGTTGCAGACGTTGCCTTATAGTTGCAGGTAAAATGTTCTATTTTTAAGAATTAAGCCCGCGCCACTAAAACGTATTTTTGGTTCTTCGTCAAATTTGGTGGTACTTCTTCTATTGTGAATAAAGAATCTTGGCTCTCAGTAGTTTACTTCCTGCCCTATTGTACATCTGTCTTTTTACCGCTTTAATTTTATTCACAGTCCCCTCCAGTAATCCGTTACTGAAGGGGATATCAATAGCTGCCTGTACTGCCTCCCAGTCTTTTTCAATACCATATGCAAAGTTCGTCAGTGCCATATTCCGTGTTGCCTTCGCTTTTTCAATCCACTTTCTAATATCCTTATCATAAGTGTTCCCATTAATCATATCTCTGAAATTCTGACACACGCCTAAGAGTTCTTTAATCTGTGGTGAGGACTTATACAGTTCCGCTAGTTTAGGATTATCCGATTCTCCCTTTAGAATGTATTTGCGTATCTGATTCTGTGAAACTCTTTGTGTTTTACTTCCGTTTTCAATGCTCTCATTATGCTCCTTGACTTCCTTCCTCTTTTGTTGATACATTTTTCGCAAGCTGGATGTTATCCTTCCAATAAGTGCGCCACTGATTTTACTCCCCATTTTTTGTGCCAATATTTTTCGGGTAATACAGCCCGCACTAATGATTGTAGCCAGTTCGGATACATATTTAAGAGCTGTCTTCTGTTGCTCATTCAAGTATGCCCCTATTCTCCTGTTGTGAATGAGCTTATAAATGTAGCGACTTTTCTTGCCCAAATGTGTGGCTGTCTGCTCAATGGTCATCCCCTGCATTTTTAAGTTCAGGCTTTCCCTGTATATCTTCAATTTTTCTCTGTGTCGGACATCTCCCATGTTAAATATGTCCTGAAGAATTAACGAAGAAGCCGTGTCTCTGTCAGGATATTCGTACTTGAGCTTTTTCTTGGTCTGACGAATCATTTTCTCTATTTCCGGTATCATCGTGTCCGTCATATTCTTGGTTAGATGGAACCGGTCGCAGATTTGTGTAACACCAGGGATTATTCTGTTTATAGCCTCTGTGAAACATCTTCCACGGTCTCTCGTTATATATTGTATCTGAGGATTCCGGGTGAGCCAGTTATCAAGCGCTTCTCCGCTTCTATCCTCTAACAAAGCAATAGGCATGTGTGTCATCTGGTCTACGACCACACTCATATAATCCTTACCTTTTTTATAGGCAAAATCATCAATACCTACATAAATACTTTTATTATGCATAGGATTATGTTGCCCGTACTGTTGTAGGATGCGTAAGCAGGAAGAGCTACTGGCCGTTATATGGAACAGTTGCAAAAGAGAAGAGGCCTTTCGGGAAGTAAGTTCCAAGCTTATCGATCTGATGCGTTCCTCAACAAGATAGCTCCGTCTACCATACCGACGAGCCAGAAAAGACAACGGTTCGCAGAATATTTTTTGCGGACAAGAAACATTGTCACAATAATATTTACCAACCTTGATGACTAACTCCAAACTATGACCGTAAACTTCAAGATCCTGAATATGACGGGAGTAGTAACTGTGCAACCGGTGACTGAAATGTCCGCAATAAGGACAGGAAGCCCCCTTGCCAGCCGTATGTAAAAAGACCCTCAATGAGCCAACTGCTTCAGAGATACCATCTTGTTGCAGATTATCGTAGCCAAGACTGAATCTGAAATCATGGAATAATCCCCTATTTGTAGGAGTATTTTCTTTTTTTGATGTATATTTGTACGTTGTAGATATGGCTTGTTGCATGGTAACATCTTAATGATGTGGTGTCTTTAAAGTTACTAAAAAGCAAACATATCTACAACTTTTATAGGATTAAGGAAGAAGAAGAGGAAAACCATCGAAATAAAAAAGAGATTCAGGGCAACCGCTCAATAATCTCTACATAGTTTTGACTTTTTTCAGCTTCTCTCTGAAAAACCTATAAAACCTTTTTTCCTGTGTTGTTCTATGCCTATATTTGTTCTGCAATCTCAAACTATATCGCCATATGAACCTACAAGAGTTTTCATCTTATGTTCCTGATGTTCGTAATGAAAAGAATCAAGTGTATACGGTCGAAGAAATCGTATTTATTGCGATGGTTTCAGTTCTTTGTGGTGCTGAAACCTGGAATGAAATAGAAATATTTGGTAATAGTCATGAAGAATATTTCAAGAACCGTCTTCCTCATTTATCAGGTATTCCCTCAGAAGATACTTTCAACCGTTTTTTCACTTTGTTGGATATTGAATGGTTTGAAGAAATTTTCCGCCTTTGGATTAATGATATTTGCAGTCAGCTTCCCGGTGTCGTTGCTATAGATGGCAAGGCTGTATGCCAAACTCCCCATTCAAAGGGGCATGGGATGAAAGATCGTTTATATATGGTCAGTGCATGGGCCGTACGCAATGGCCTTTGTCTGGGACAACAAAAAGTGGATGGAAAATCCAATGAAATAACTGCTATCCCTGAGCTGATAAAGGCTCTTGACCTGACACAGTGTATTGTGACCATTGATGCTGTTGGTTGTCAAAAAGCAATAACAGAGACAATTATAGATGCAGAAGCGGATTATATCCTGTGCGTTAAAGACAATCAGAAGAAACTCAAAGCTCAGATATTCTCTCTGCTCACAGAAGAAGACCGGATTTATCTGCCTTATAAGCAAAGCTATTTCCAACAGAATGACGGTCATGGCAGAAAAGAATACAGAGAATGTGTTTGTGATGCCGCTTTTTACCCGGAGCATTTTTATGCCGGTTGGAAGGGGATAAAAACTATAGCGAAAATAACATGTGTCAGGCAGGTTGGCAATGCAGAACCAACAACAGAAACAAGATGCTATATTTCTTCTTTGCCACAAGACCCGAAATTGATTCTGGAATCGGTCAGGTCACATTGGCAGGTGGAAAATAACTTGCATTGGCAATTAGATGTTTCCTTTAGAGAAGATTACACTAGAAAAACGGATAATGCAGCAGTTAACTTTTCACTCATGTGCAAAATGGCTCTTATCTTATTAAAGCAAAGTAAAAAGAAGATAGGGATAGCAGGAAAAAGAAAACTATGCGGGTGGGATGAGAAATACAGAGATGAAATACTCGGTATTCAAAGAATTATACCACCCGAAGAATAAAAAGATAACATGTAGAGATTATTGAGCGGTTGCCCTGAAAAGAGATTACCACCAAATTTGACGAAGAACCGTATTTGGTTCTTCGTCAAATTTGGTGGTACTTCTTCTATTGTGAATAAAGAATCTTGGCTCTCAGTAGTTTAGTTCCTGCCCTATTGTACATCTGTCTTTTTACCGCTTTAATTTTATTCACTGTCCCCTCCAATAATCCGTTACTGAAGGGGATATCAATAGCTGCCTGTACTGCCTCCCAGTCTTTTTCAATACCATATGCAAAGTTCGTCAGTGCCATATTCCGTGTTGCCTTCGCTTTTTCAATCCACTTTCTAATATCCTTATCATAAGTATTCCCATTAATCATATCTCTGAAATTCTGACACACGCTTAAGAGTTCTTTAATCTGTGGTGAGGATTTATACAGTTCCGCTAGTTTAGGATTATCCGATTTTCCCTTTAGAATGTATTTGCGTATCTGATTCTGTGAAACTCTCTGTGTTTTACTTCCGTTTTCAATGCTCTCATTATGCTCCTTGACTTCCTTCCTCTTTTGTTGATACATTTTTCGCAAGCTTGATGTTATCCTTCCAATAAGTGCGCCACTGATTTTACTCCCCATTTTTTGTGCCAATATTTTTCGGGTAATACAGCCCGCACTAATGATTGTAGCCAGTTCGGATACATATTTAAGAGCTGTCTTCTGTTGCTCATTCAAGTATGCCCCTATTCTCCTGTTGTGAATGAGTTTATAAATGTAGCGACTTTTCTTGCCCAAATGTGTGGCTGTCTGCTCAATGGTCATCCCCTGCATTTTTAAGTTCAGGCTTTCCCTGTATATCTTCAATTTTTCTCTGTGTCGGACATCTCCCATGTTAAATATGTCCTGAAGAATTAACGAAGAAGCCGTGTCTCTGTCAGGATATTCGTACTTGAGCTTTTTCTTGGTCTGACGAATCATTTTCTCTATTTCCGGTATCATCGTGTCCGTCATATTCTTGGTTAGATGGAACCGGTCGCAGATTTGTGTAACACCAGGGATTATTCTGTTTATAGCCTCTGTGAAACATCTTCCACGGTCTCTCGTTATATATTGTATTTGAGGATTCCGGATAAGCCAGTTATCAAGCGCTTCTCCGCTTCTATCCTCTAACAAAGCAATAGGCATGTGTGTCATCTGGTCTACGACCACACTCATATAATCCTTACCTTTTTTATAGGCAAAATCATCAATACCTACATAAATACTTTTATTATGCATAGGATTATGTTGCCCGCACTGTTGTAGGATGCGTAAGCAGGAAGAGCTACTGGCCGTTATATGGAACAGTTGCAAAAGAGAAGAGGCCTTTCGAGAAGTAAGTTCCAAGCTTATCGATCTGATGCGTTCCTCAACAAGATAGCTCCGTCTACCATACCGACGAGCCAGAAAAGACAACGGTTCGCAGAATATTTTTTGCGGACAAGAAACATTGTCACAATAATATTTGCCAACCTTTATGACTAACTCCAAAGCATGATCGTAAACTTCAAGATCCTGAATATGACGGGAGTAGTAACTGTGCAACCGGTGACTGAAATGTCCGCAATAAGGACAGGAAGCCCCCTTGCCAGCCGTATGTAAAAAGACCCTCAATGAGCCAACAGCTTCAGAGATACCATCTTGTTGCAGATTATCGTAGCCAAGACTGAAGCTGAAATCATGGAATAATCCCCTATTTGTAGGAGTGTTTTCTTTTTTTGATGTATATTTGTACGTTGTAGATATGGCTTGTTGCATGGTAACTTTTAATGATGTGGTGTCTTTAAAGTTACTAAAAAGCAAACATATCTACAACTTTTTATAGGATTAAGAAAGAAGAAGACCGTTGAAATAAAAAAGAGATTACCACCAAATTTGACGAAGAACCAAAAATCTTTTCTGGTTGCCATTTTAGTAATACGAAATAATTAATCGAATATGAGAGAACTAAATAATCTATTCAAAGAGGGACAGGTGCTCTTTAAAGAACATTATTTGCATTCTATACAGACAAAAACGACCGATAATTCTACATTCGGATAAATAAAATATTCTACATTTGTGACTGTTACTAATCTTTGAAAAACATGAAAAATACGACAAGGATTTATGCTTGCTTTAAGAGAGCATTTTTATTTTTTGTTTTACTGTTAATGGTTGAGGTGTCTGATGCTGCCATATCTCATGCTGTAACGTCTCATTTTAATTTCAAGCAGCTCACCATATTCAATAGCCTTCTCACGGATGAAGTACAGAAAGTCCATCAGGACAAGGACGGATTTATGTGGTTTGCCACCCGTTATGGCTTTTTTAAGTACGACGGTTACCGGACTACGCTTTATAAATCCAACCTGTATTCTCCCGGCTTGCTTACAAATAATAATATTTATTGCCTGGGCGATGATAACGAATTTAATCTTTGGATTGGTACTCAGGAAGGATTAAACGTACTGAACAAGAAAACCGGTGAGATACGTAAATTCCAGTCCCCCGTCATTCCTAACAATATAGTTTCCTGTTTATTGGTGACCCGGGATAATAGTGTTTGGATAGGAACTGATTCCGGACTCTGCCGATATATAGCCGAACGTGATTCTTTTGCAGTGTACGAGGCAGAAGCAACCGGTGGAGTGCTGAACTACACAGCCATCAAGTCACTCTACGAAGATTCGGATGGAGACTTATGGATTGGAACCTGGGAAGCGGGGCTTTACCGCTATTCTCCGGGTGAAGAAAAGTTTTATGCTTATCCTGCAATAAGCGACCGTAATTCGGCCCATGTAATCTATGAAGATTGTTATAAAAATATTTGGGTAGGCAGTTGGGCGCAGGGGCTTTTCAAAGTCTTGAATCCTAAAGACATGGCGAACGTTTCTTATGTCAACTATACGCACAAGACAGGCGACGCGAATTCCCTGTCAGACAATATCGTTTATGATATTTCGGAAGATGCCTATGCAAACACATTGTGGATTGGTACGCGTAGCGGCCTTAGTGTGATGGAACAGGAAAAACCGGGAGTCTTTATCAATTACAATTCGAAGAATTCTCTTTATCATATCCCTTGTGATGAAATCAATTCTATCTTCCGGGATAGTTTTGGCAATATGTGGCTCGGTTCCATCGGGGGCGGTATCCTGATGACCGATACTTATGAACCTCTATTTATCCGCCATAGTCTTAATCTTCAGGATGAAGACATTCCCACCACATCGGTGAAAGCCTTGTTTGTAGACTCGGAACGTAATATTTGGCTGGGAATAGGAACTTATGGACTCGCTCGCCAGGACTATACCACAGGAGAGTTGACGCTCTATTCGCATATGCCCGAATTTGCCGATATAGCATCCGTTCCGACGATAAATTCCATCATCCAAAGGAGAAACGGAGAAATATGGTTCGGTACTTATGACGGCGGACTTTTTATTTACCGCAAAGGCGAGAAAGTAAAAAATCTGCTTCCTGATGATTGTGACTTCATAGGCACTTCATGTGTATCCGCGCTTTACGAAGACGAAGCCGGCAATTGTTGGGTAGGTACCCGCGGAAGTCTTGGGATAAGAATGGCAGACGGCAAAGGGTATAAATTCGGATGGATGGACTTCGGCGACGGTTATTCTACGAACTGGATTTTTGTGAAAGATATTATAGAAGATAAAGACCATAATATATGGATAGCCACGTCAAACTTCGGAATTATCCATATTACAGGTGACCTCAACCAGCCTTCCACATTGAAGTACGCCAATTATAGCTTTCGTAATGGCAAATTACTGACCAACACCGTACTGTGTCTTTTCACCGACCAGCTTGGAAGATTATGGGCCGGAACGGAAGGGGGCGGACTATACCTCTACAACCGTGAAAAACAGCTTTTTGAAGAAAAGAACCGTGAATATAACATTCCGGGCGATATGGTGGGAAGCATTGAAGAAGATAAGAAAGGAAATCTTTGGCTGGGTACGAATGCGGGACTCGTGAAGCTGAGTGTACAGACAGCAGGAAAAGAACCTTCTGTCCGGGTATATACGGCAGCCGACGGATTGCAGGATAATTTCTTTATCGCCCAATCTTCCTGCAACTGGGACGGAGAGCTTTTCTTCGGTGGATACAAAGGATATAATAGTTTCTTCCCCGACCATATGGAAGACCGTCAATGCGAAGTTCCCTTCCTGATTACGGATATTAAAATATACAATCGCTCTTTCAATACACTTCCTAAGGAAGTCAGACAGCGGATTTCTCCCTATATGCCCTCTTTCACCGAGCGGATAGAACTGCCGCATGAATACAATAATTTCAGTATAGAATTTGCCGCGCTCACTTATAAAAATCCTGAACTGAATCAGTATGCGTATCGACTGGATGGCTTCGATAAGGAGTGGCAATATACCAATGCCGAACGACGCTTTGCTTACTACAACAACCTGAAAAGCGGAACTTATAAATTCCAGTTGAAGGCTGCCAACGAGAACGGAATGTGGAGCGGCTATATCCGCGAGTTGACCGTCGTGGTACTTCCTCCCTTGTGGGCGACTTGGTGGGCTTACCTTATTTATATAACCATCGTACTTATTATAGGCTTCTATCTGTATCGTGCAGCCAAGAATCGTATATTATTGCGAAACGAACTTCGCTTGCGTAAAATGGAAAAGGCAAAAGCGGAAGAGCTGAATCATGCCAAGTTGCAGTTCTTCACCAATATTACTCATGAATTACTGACGCCGCTGACTATCATTTCCGCCACAGTAGACGAGTTGAAAGTTCAGGCTCCCGACCATGACGACCTCTATTCTGTAATGGGAAGTAATATTCGCCGGCTGATTCGACTTTTGCAGCAGATACTGGAATTCCGTAAGGCAGAGACAGGCAATCTCAAACTCCGTGTATCACCGGGGGACATTGCGGCTTTTGTCAGGAATGAAGCCGAGAGTTTCCAACCATTAATCAAAAAGAGGAAAATACACTTCTCCGTTATCTGTGACCCGGATTCCGTCATCGGCTATTTCGACCCGGACAAACTGGATAAGATTATCTATAATCTCCTTTCCAATGCAGCCAAGTATAACCGTGAGAACGGATATATACAGGTAAACCTTTCTTATGCGGACAATCAGGATTTTATTCTTCTCCGCATCAAAGATAATGGAAAAGGAATCGCGAAGGAAAAGCAGAAAACCCTCTTCCAACGCTTCTACGAAGGTGATTACCGACGGTCGAATACTATCGGTACGGGCATCGGGCTTTCATTGGTCAAAGACCTGGTGGAGTTGCACGGCGGAACAATCACCGTAGAAAGTGAAATGGACAGAGGTACGGAATTTATTGTCATGCTGCCTATCGACCGTTCTTATTTCGAAGAAGAGCAGATAGATGATGAAGCGATTCTTCCCGTACAAAAAGTGATTGATTATGAAGAGCCGGAAGAAGTTGTTCATGTTCCGTCTGCCGGCAATGAAGAAAACACAATTCTGCTGGTAGAAGATAATGAAGAATTGTTGCAGTTGATGGTGAAACTTCTGAAGCGTGATTACAATGTTTTCACTGCCGAGAATGGGAAAGAGGCGATTGTCGTTTTAGAGAATGAGGACATCGACCTGATTGTTTCGGATGTGATGATGCCTGAGATGGACGGTATAGAGTTCTGCAAATATGTGAAAGGGAAATTGGAAATCAGCCATATTCCGGTCATCTTACTGACCGCCAAGAATAAGGAAGAAGACCGTGCGGAAGCCTATGAAGTGGGAGCAGATGCTTTTCTCAGCAAACCGTTTAATCTGGCAGTGCTGCATGCCCGCATCCGCAATCTGTTGAAGTATAAGGAAAGAATGGCGCATGACTTCAAAAATCAACTCGTTTTTGAGGTGAAAGACTTGAACTACACCAGCCTTGATGAAGATTTTATGCAACGTGCCATCACGTGTGTGAATAATCATTTGGATGATTGCGACTTCGACCAGCCGCAGTTTGCTGAAGAAATGAGAACCAGTAAATCTACCTTATATAAGAAACTGAAGTCTTTGACGGGACTCAACACGTCCGCCTTTATCCGTAATGTTCGCCTGAAAGCGGCTTGCCGGATTATGGAAGAAAAAGGAACGGCAGTGCGCGTATCCGAATTAGCGTATGCGGTAGGATTTAATGACCCCAAATATTTCAGTTCCTGCTTCAAGAAAGAATTCGGAATGTTACCTTCCGAATATATCGAACGTTTTATTCAGAATGAAGAGAAGGATTGATTCCTTCTCTTTTATTTGTCCGGTATATTGCCGTCGTGAGAGGGCTTTTTATGTCGAATTATCATTCAATTTAGTGGAATATCTAAAATTCAACCTCGAATAAGTATGATTGGAGTCCGGTTGGAGGGCGATTGCCTATGTTTGCAGTGGTTGTTCGGGATAGAAGAACCACGTAGTTTATTTAATGTTTAATCTTAATGTTTATACTAAATGGAAAAACAAAAGACCTTCCATGAAAGACAAGTGGGAAATAAATATCGGTTGCTTCCGGTAGTGCTCTCATTGTTCTTATTTCTTTTGATTCCTCTGAAAGGCTATGGTGACGAAAGTCCGATGCCGGAGGTAATGCAACAAAATTCCAAAGTGAAAGGTACGGTGAAAGATGCTCATGGGGAGCCTGTCATTGGAGCGAATGTGACGGTAGTGGGTACTTCCAGTGGCTCGATTACCGATATGGATGGAAACTTCTCTGTAGATGCGGCGCCGGGCGCGAAAATTAAAGTTAGTTTTATAGGTTACAAAGACCAGATAGTAACGGTCAGAAAAGGTATTAGTCTCCATATAGTATTAGAAGAAGACGCGTTGTCATTGGGAGAAGTCGAAGTCGTAGCTTACGGTGTGCAGAAGAAAGTATCCATTACAGGTGCTATCTCCTCTATGAAAGGAGAGGATTTGTTGAAAACTCCTGCCGGTTCTATTTCCAATATCCTGTCCGGGCAGGTGACGGGTATTTCTTCCGTGCAGTATTCCGGTGAGCCGGGTGCCGATGCTGCCGATATCTATGTGCGTGGTATTGCTACATGGCAAGATGCCTCTCCGTTGATTCAGGTGGATGGCGTAGAACGTGATATGTCGCAAATCGACCCCAATGAAATTGAAAGCGTGACTATTCTTAAGGACGCTTCAGCTACGGCGGTATTTGGTGTGCGTGGTGCGAATGGTGTAATTCTTATCACCACCAAGCGTGGTGCGCAGGGAAAGGCAAAAGTTTCTTTCTCTACTTCCGTCGGTGTGAACTTGCGTACAAAGGAACTGGAATTTGCCAATTCCTACCAGTATGCTTCTTATTATAATATGATGAAAGTCGGCGATGGCGGTAATCCTGTTTTCACAGACGACCAACTCACGACTTTTCGTGACCAGACCAATCCTTTGCTCTATCCGGACATTAACTGGATTGACTATTGTATGAATAAGGCTGCTTTCCAGTCGCAACACAATGTCAACATCTCCGGTGGTACGGACAATATGCGCTATTTTGTCTCCGCAGGTATGTTTACCCAAGGCGGTATGTTCAAGCAGTTCAATGCCGGTGAGGATTTCGACTTCGATTATAAGCGTTATAATTATCGTGCCAACTTAGACTTTGATGTCACTAAGACCACACTGCTTTCAGTGAATATCGGCGGTCGTATCGAAGTGAAGCGTACTCCCGAATCGGGAGAAGACCAAAACCAGTTGTTTCGTAAACTTTATTGGGCAGTTCCTTTTGCGGGTGCCGGTATCGTAGATGGCAACCGGGTGGTGTCAAACTCGACATATCTCCCGTTCACAGGCGCTGATGGCTTGAACTCTTATTATGGCAAAGGTTTCCGTACATTGACAACCAATGTGTTGAATCTTGACTTAATTCTCGACCAGAAACTGGATTTCATAACGAAGGGACTTTCTGTTAAACTGAAAGGGTCATACAACTCAGAATATGCGACTACAAAGAAAGCCAGTTCTTCCATAGCCTACTATGTGCCGGTTACTGATGACAAGGGCGCCGTTACCTTCCGTAAAGAAGGAAGCGACAGTCAGTTGAGTTATAGTGATGGCGATTTCGGCAAGGCGCGTGACTGGTATATGGAGTTGGCTTTAAGCTACAACCGCAAATTTGGCGACCACAATGTAAGCGGACTTATGCTTTACAATCAATCGAAGAAATATTATCCGGGCGGAACGTATTCTTATATTCCTTCAGGCTATGTAGGTCTTGTAGGACGTGTCACTTACGACTGGAAAACACGCTATATGGCGGAGTTCAACGCTGGTTACAATGGTTCCGAGAACTTTGCTCCCGGCAAGCGTTATGGTTTCTTCCCGGCAGGTTCGATAGGATGGGTAGTCAGTGAAGAACCTTTCTTCGCCCCTTTGAAGAAAGCGTTGAATTATCTCAAAGTCCGTGCGTCAGTAGGTATGGTAGGTAACGACAAGATGGGAGATAAACGCTTTTTGTATCTGCCCGGTTCTTATGGTTACGGTTCGGGAAGCAATCAGAATACTCACGGATATTATTTCGGACAGAATGTAAATGCCATCAAGCCCGGTGCGTATGAGGCTACTAACTCAAATCCGGACGCTACGTGGGAGACTTCTGTCAAGCAGAACTATGGTATCGACCTGACAATCTTGAATGAACGCTTGAGTATTTCCGCCGATTATTTTGTAGAAAACCGTAAGGATATTCTAGTTGAACCGGATTATCTTCCTTCTATATTGGGTATGACACTTCCGGTAGTCAATGTAGGTAAGGCAAAAAATGAAGGTATTGAACTGCAATTGAAGTGGAATGATAATCTAAGTAAAGAGTTCCGTTATTGGGCTAACTTTAACCTCTCTTATGCAACCAACAAGATTGTATATATGAATGAAGTAGCTCAGGATGAACCGTGGATGTATAAGACAGGACGCCGTATCGGTTCGCGTTCGATGTATAAATTCTGGGGATTTTATGATGAAACGGCTGATATGCGCCATCAGGAAGAATTCGGACGCGCCATTGCCGACCATGGAATTACTTTATCACCGGGTGATGCAGTGTATGTAGACTTGAATGGTGATGGAAAAATAAATGGTAATGACTATACACGCAATATCGGTTTCACCGATGTGCCGGAATATACGGCAGGTCTGAATGTAGGATTCTCATGGAAGAATTTCGATTTCTCCATGCAGTGGACGGGTGCCTGGAATGTAGACCGTATGTTGAGCGAATTCAGACAACCGCTGGGTGATACGCAGCAGAAAGGTTTGCTGCTTTATCAATACGAAAACACGTGGCGTTCTTCCGAAGATACTTTCACTGCAAAGTTCCCGCGTATAACGGAAAGCCATGCGAAGAATAACTATGCCGGTTCTGATTTGTATCTGATTAACGCGAGTTACTTGCGTCTGAAAAATGTAGAGATTGGCTATAACTTCGATTTCCCTTTCATGAGGAAACTCAAGTTAAGCGATTGTCGCTTGTATGTGAATGGCTACAACCTGTTGACTTTCACGGGATATGACTGGGGAGACCCGGAAAACCGTCAGAGTGACCGTCCTAACTATCCGCTCACCCGTGTCTTTAATATCGGTTTGAAGTTAGGATTCTAATATCTTCATTTTAGCTTAAAAACAAAAAGAATATGAAACATTTGACTAAATGGTTTATAACGGCCTTTGCAGGAATCGCAATCTTTTCTGCATCCTGTGTCGATGAAATAAAATTCGGCGATAGTTTTCTTGAAAAAGCACCGTCTTCGGGTGAATTGAATAAGGACTCTATTTTTGGAAAAGCCGAGTATGCCCGTGCATTCCTTTGGGATGCTTACAACAAACTCTATTTCGGTTTGCCTTATTACTGGGATTCCTGGAATAAAGGAATGAATACCGGTATGTTTGAAACGATGTCCGATTGTTGGCATAGCCATAACAGTTGGGACGGTGTGAATCGTTTATATTACTCGGGTGCTTACAAGGCCAGTGATGAAGATGATTCGAATGAGACTCGTTTCAGCTATACAAAAGACAGATGTTGGGAGGCTATCCGCCAGTCATTGACATTTATTGAGAATGTGAACCTTGTGCCTGATATGGATGATGAAGAGAAGGCACGTCTCACGGCGGAAGCGAAGGTTGTCATAGCTTCCCGTTACTTTGACCTTTTCCGCCATTTCGGTGGTCTTCCGTTGTTGGAAAAAGCATACGATGTTCAGGCAGAATATGAGCTACCCCGCGCTACTGCGGAAGCTACGGCAGAATTTATGATTCGTATGCTGGACGAAGCTGCCGATACGCCGTCTCTTCCCTGGAGCTTGGGAGCAGATGACGTCAACTGGCAGGGGCGTTTCACCAAAGCTGCTGCTATGGCCTTGAAATGCAAAGTGTTGCTGTTTGCGGCCAGTCCGTTGTTCAATGATAATGAACCGTATTGCACGGAATCTCCTCAAGAAGCGGTGACAAATCATCAGGTGTGGTATGGCGGTTACAAGTCAGATTGGTGGACACGCTGTTGGAATGCTTGCAATGCATTTTTTACCGAGTTGGAAACCAGTGGCGGTTATTCATTGATGGAAGCCAGCGGCACTACCAGCGCTGCTTATCGCGACGCCTTCAATAAAGCCTATTTTATTCGCCAGAATAATACGGAAGTCTTGATTTCAACCCGTGTCTCCGGACAGCATGGAAGTTGGTGGTTCCAATGGACAGACTTCGTTGGCAACGGTGGATATACTCCGACACTGGAATATATGAAAATGTTCCCGATGAGTGATGGAACTCCGTTTACGGATGCTCTCCTTACAGATGGCGGCGACCCGTTCTTCACAGATAATGATTATAACAAACCGGTTCGTGACCCACGCTTGTATGAAACTATGTTGGTGAATGGAGCAAGCTACGGTGACCACGCTGCCGAACTATGGACAGGCGGACGTGAGAATGAGAATAGCACGAGCACTGAAACGGGCACAACGGCTACCGGATTCCGTCTGTATAAATTTTATAAGGAAGGCTCACTTTCCGGCATTTATCCGCATTGGCCTTATCTGCGCCTTGCCGAGGTATATCTGATTTATGCGGAAGCCTGCCTGAAAGCAAAGAATGATTTGGCAGGAGCTATCAAACAGGTGAATACGGTACGTTCCCGTGTTGGTCTGGGAGGTTTGGCAGAATGTAATCCGGGTAAGAACCTGACAGGCGATGCCGATGCCCTGTTGGAAGAAATTCTCCGGGAACGCGCTTGTGAACTGGGATTGGAAGATGTCCGCCTGTTTGACATGATTCGCTATAAACGTGCCGATTTGTTCAGGGCTCCGTTGCACGGACTGATGATTTACCGTAATGACGGCGGTGGTAATACTCCGTGGTCGGGTACGAGTGGCAATAGTGCATCCTTCCCGAATAAACCTTCGGATTTCAAGTATGAGCCTTTCACGATTCGGAGTATCGCCCGTTCCTGGTGGAGCAACTTTAGCCCGAAGTGGTATTTGCAGGCTTTCCCGCCTTCCGAAGTGAACAAGGGATATGGATTGACACAAAATCCGGGTTGGTAATGTTGGACAGAAACAACGGTTAATTTTAGAAAGAACAATATGAAAAAATATAAAATAATAGCTTTGGCAATGTTAGCTTGCGTCAGCCTGAAAGGTATGGCGCAGGAAGAAAACAGTGTAACCGGAAAGGTGGTTGACAAGTTGGGCAATCCGGTGGCGGGTGCATTGGTTTCCATTGAAAACAATCCGTTGATACAGGAGGTCACGACTGACAGGAACGGGCTGTTTGCAATCACTGCGGATAAAAATCATCTTTTAAGAATACGGACAGGACGGGACGACACGAAAGTAGTACCGGTGACGAACGGAAAAGCAATGACTATTGTTATCGACTTTTCCGGCGAGAAAGTGAATGTCGGTTTCGGATTGAACCAGACAAATGCAGAATCTACGGGAGCCGTATCTACTGTATATGCCGACCAGATAGACAATCGTTCTTCATTCGGTGTGGGGAATTCGTTATATGGTAATGTGACGGGACTGACTACCATGCAAAAGACGGGCACAGTGTGGGACCAGATTCCTTCCATGACTATCCGTGGCTTGCAAACCCTGAATGGTAATAACGGCATTCTTTTGGTAGTAGACGGACTGGAACGTGATAATAACTGGCAGGTCTTGAATTATATTACTCCTGAAGAAGTGGAATCGGTAAGTGTTCTCCGTGACGCTGCGGCGGTGGCACTCTATGGTTATAGAGGTATCAACGGTGTTGTCAACATCGTCACCAAACGCGGTAAATACAAGACGAGAGAAATCAATTTCTCCTACGACCATTCTTTCGACTTTCAGACGTGTGTTCCGGAGATGGCAGATGCTTATACATACGCCAGTGCGGTGAACGAGGCTTATACGAATGCCGGTAAATCCGCCCGCTATTCGCAGAATGAGTTGGATGCTTATAAAAGCGGCAAATATCCCTACTTATACCCGAACGTGAATTGGGCTGACGAAGTGTTCCGGGACCAGGGAGCATCGGATATTGCTACGTTAAGTTTCCGTGGCGGTTCTACGAAGATGCGTTATTTCACTTTGCTGAACTTGCAGAATAACCGGGGCTTTATTGATAATACCGGTACGAATGACGGTTATTCTACTCAGAACAAATATTCAAGAGCTAATTTCCGTACCAATCTGGATATTGACTTGAGTCCGAAAACACGTATGCAGGCCAATATTATGGGAGTACTGAATGAGTTCAGCCGTCCGGGTTTGGGAAGTGACAATTTGATGTATAAGATTGTCTCCGTGCCGTCGGCAGCTTTTCCTATCCAGACGGAAGACGGATTATGGGGTGGTAACTCTACTTGGGACGGTTATAATAACCCGGTTGCCCTGACGCAGGGACGTGGATATTCCAAAGGACATACACGTGCTCTGTATGCAGACATGAAGTTGAGTCAGGACTTGTCATCCGTAACTAAAGGTTTAAGTGCTTCCGTGCGCATGGGATATGATAATATCGCTTCTTATTGGGAGAACTATACGGTGAACTATAAATATGGAATGAAATCTGTGGCGGGTTGGACTAATGGAGAACCGGCAACGCTGACAGACTTCACGGGAGGTTCGGTGAGCAGTGTGGCAGGAGATAATGCCAAACTTGACTGGCAATACCGTTCATTCAATTTTCAGATGAATGTGGACTGGTCGCGTACTTTCGGCAAGCATGATATTTATAGTATGTTATTGTACACCTACAAATATGATAACAGCAATGGTACGAACAATTCTTTGTACACTCAAAATGCAGGTTGGTATACGCATTACGGATACAACAACCGTTATTTCGCGGATTTCACCTTGATGACTTCTGCATCCAATAAACTGGACCCGGACAGCCGTTGGGGACTGGCGCCTACAGTCGGCCTGGCATGGGTACTCTCTAATGAGGGTTTCATGAAGAACCAGAGTGTCATTGACTTTATGAAACTACGCGCTTCATTCGGTATCATCCGGACGGATAATATTCCTGCCGACGGCTATTGGCATACGACAATGGTAGGCGGAAGCAGTTATCCTGTAGGAGCCGATTTTACAGGCGATGGCGGTTGGACGGAAGGAAGACTTCCTTCTCTGAACGGGACTACCGAAAAAGCATATAAGTATAATCTGGGTTTAGACATGTCTCTTCTGAAAGGATTGACTCTGACTGTCGACGGCTTTTATGAAAGACGTTCGGATATCTGGGTAAGCTCTGCCGGACAAAATTCAGCCGTACTGGGTGCATCGAGTTCTTACGTGAATGCAGGTATCGTGGATAGCTGGGGTACGGAGATTGGTTTGGATTATACAAAGAAAATCGGTAATTTCCAACTTCGTGCAGGAGGTACCTTCTCTTATAGCCGCAGTAAGATTATTGAAATGATGGAATCACCGCAGGCATATGACTATCTGCGTTCTACGGGCAAACCTGTCGGACAGATTTTCGGCTTGCAGGCAACGGGCTATTTTATGGATGATGCCGATGTGGCAAACAGTATTCCACAACAGTTCGGACCGGTAAGGGCAGGTGACATTAAGTACAAAGACATCAACGGCGACAATGTGATTAATGAGAATGATTATATACCGATGGGGTATAACTCTACTTGTCCGGAAATCTATTACGGATTCAATGTCGGACTGGAATGGAAAGGGCTGGGCTTCAATGCTTATTTCCAGGGAGTAGGTAATTATACTGCTGTTCTGTCATCCAATCTGTATCTTCCGTTGGTTGACAATACGAATATCTCCCAATATGCCTATGATAACCGCTGGACACCGGAAAACCCGAATGCCCGTTTCCCGCGCCTAAGCACTGAAACGGTGGATAATAACTTGAAGACTAGTTCGATATGGTTGACCGACCGCTCTTTCCTGAAGTTGCGCAATTGTGAGGTGTACTACAAACTCCCTTCTTCCTGGTTGAGCAAGATTAAGATGAAAAATGCAAAGGTGTACGTTAGAGGAACTGACTTGTTCAGTATCGACAGCATTGACCTGACTGACCCGGAAGCTATGGGGAACAACGTTTATCCTGCTACCCGCTCCGTACATGTCGGTTTGTCGATAGGGCTTTAAAAGAAACTTTAAATCTTGAACTTTAAAAACTTACAACGATATGAAATTAAAGAATATATGTCTCGGTATAGTTTGTGTGGCAGCTTTGTCGGCCTGTGCCGATAAGATGGACTACCACGAATATACTACTTATGATAAGGAATATGTCTTTTCTGACTTTGGCCGCACCGCCGGATTCGTGAATAATATCTATTCCTATCTGGATGCTGATTTGCCGGGTCTTACGTCTTTGGCGTCCGCTTGTGATGAGGCCGAGATGGCGCTTACCTACTCTTCGGTGCTGGACTACACAAACGGCAACTGGAGTGCCTTGAATCCCAAATCGCAATGGGGATACTATACTGCTATCCGTGAGATTAACTATTTCTTGAAAGAAGGAACCGGCCTGGACTTTTACGACTTGCGTTTTCAGATAGATTATCAGTCGCAGATGAACCGGTACAACCGCTATCCGTATGAAGTCCGCCTGTTGCGTGCTTACTACTACTTCTTGTTGGTGCGTGCCTATGGAGATGTTCCTTTCACTACGGAGGTGCTTACCGAAGCGGAAGCCAATTCTATCACCCGTACGCCTGCTTCGGAGATTTTCGACTTTATCGTGAAAGAATGTGACTTGGTAGCTGTCAAACTTCCGGTGAAATATTCCGGTCTGGATAACGATGCTGCCGGTGGTGCCGATAATCCCGAAACAGGACGCGTGACGCGTGGAGTAGCTTTGGCGCTGAAAGCCCGTACATTGCTTTATCGTGCCAGCAAGCTATTCAACGAAAGTGAAGATAAAACACTTTGGAAGGAAGCTGCAACGGCTACCAAAGCTGTGATTGATTATTGCAACGAGAATGAAATTTCCTTAGGAGCGTACACCGCTTTGTGGGGAACAGACAATTATAAGGCTGCGGAAGTGATATTTGCACGCCGTCTTGGAGATATGAACAGTCCCGAATGGTATAATTTCCCGATTGGTATGGAAAACGCCAATTCCGGTAATTGTCCCACACAAACGTTGGTAGATGCTTATGAAATGCAAGACGGCAGCACCCCTGACCCAAGTAATCCGTATGAGGGAAGAGACCCGCGTATGGGAATGACGATTGCGGTGAACGGAGATAAGTGGCCTGATGCCAATCCTTATCCATTGGAAATTTACTACGGGGGAAGAAACGGACTGCCTGTTTCGTATGCGACTCCGACCGGTTACTATCTGAAAAAATACCTGGATAGCTCTATCGACATCAGTGATAGCGATGGCACCGGCGGCAAACGCCATAGTTGGATAACTTTCCGCCTGGGAGAATTTTACCTGAATTATGCGGAAGCGGTATTCAAGTATCTGGGTTCTGCGGATGCTACATCCGGTGAGTTTGATATGTCGGCACGCGAAGCAGTTAACAAAATACGTAAACGTACGGGAGTGAATATGCCGGAATTTCCGTCAGGAATGAGTAATGCTGACTTTTGGACTCGCTATAAAAAAGAACGCATGGTGGAACTTGCATTTGAAGGTCATCGTTTCTGGGACATTCGCCGTTGGAAAGAAGGAGGTATCACCAGTATTTCACGAATGGGAATTACCTTGAATGCCAACCAGACATTGACTTACACCAAAACGACGAAGCCGCTGGTTTGGGAGGATAAGATGTATTTCTATCCGATACCCGATTCGGAGATACGGAAGAATGGAAATCTGACTCAAAATGCAGGTTGGTAAAAGAACATACGTGTTTAATTCATTAAAAAGAGAAACTATGAAATTGAATTTTAAATATATAATTGCGGCCGGCTTACTTGTTTGCATGGCGGGGTGTGATGATAAACTTGAAACCTTTGAGGTCGTGGGAAGTACGGCTGCACCTGTTGCCATTGCCCCGTCCACTGTTAGCTCGCAAGCGCTGCCCGGACAGATTAATCTGTCCTGGGAGCCTGTCGAAGGAGCTTATGAGTATCTGAAGATAAAGTATTATGACCCTTTGCAAAAGAAGGAAATCTATCTGGTTGCTTCCAACGGAACATCTGAATTATTGATAGACAATACCCGGGCACGTTTCGGAGATTATTCGTTCTTCTTCCAGACATTTAATGCCGCTAATCAGGGGAGTGCCGTGACGGAGATAAAAGCTGCTTCGGGAGCTGCTTCCGCTGTATATACGGAAGTATCCCGCACGAAAGTAAACTTAACGGTGGAACAACTTTCCTGTAATTATCCCGATGCTTCCGAAGGTATCTTTAAGTATTTGATAGATGGTGACACAGGGTCAAGTTCTTTTTTTCATACCAACTGGCATTCTCCGCAAGCACCGTTGCCTCATTATATACAAATAGACTTTAATGAAGAGCATGAGAACTTTGCGTTTGAGTATTACACACGTGATACCAGTAATTCGGATGGGTATCCGACATCTGCCGAACTACAGATTAGTAATGATGGAACGAATTGGGAAACGGTTTCTGCTTTAAGCGGATTGCCGGCTGTACGCAAGACTCGGTATGCTACGGAATTTATGATGCCGGGCAAGAAGTTCAAGCATTTCCGTTTCAACGTAACGACGAGTTCACAAAGCAAAAACTATTTCCACATCGGGGAGATTGTTTTTTATGATGCGAAGGTCGATATCTACGACCCCGAAACAGTTTCTTTGGATTAATTTAAAATAAAGCGTAAAAATGAAAAGGAATAAGATATGGATGGTCGCCTGTATGGTGGCGGCTAGCGTCAACGGTCTGTATGGCTGTGACGATGACAAGGATTTCAGTTACAATGGGAATCTGGACTTGAACTTGCTGGGACTGAAACAAGCTCGGGAGATATGGGACGGAAGCCAGTGCAATATAAAGAATGCCTTTGATTCGGATTCTGTTGTTGTCGACTTCTCCTATGATTTGAGCCTTGCCTTGTATCAGAACAGGAAAGCGGAAAAAGATGTTGTAGTAGGTCTGACAGTCGATGCGGACACGTTAACCAAAGCGACAGCCCGGGCAGACGAAGGAGGTATCTACAGCGTATATGCAAATGCGGAACTCCTGCCTGCGGACTATTACATTCTCTCATCGGATAAGATGGAACTGTCTGCCGGAAAGGCTGAATCAGATAAGGTGGAATTGATTGTTTATCAGGCGGATTTGACTACGTTGGTAAACGAACGTAAAGAGAGCGCTAACTTTGTGTTACCGTTGAAAATCAAGGATTCATCCTCTTATGCTATTAATGAGAAAACGAATACGATGATGTTTTTCTTCACTGTAACGTATGTGCCGGAGGTGGTACCGTCCGGCCCCGAATATGAGCCGGATATGGAAGGTGTGCCTGACGACCATACACTGGCGGGAGGATATAAGCTGTTGTGGCATGATGAATTTAATGGTACAGGCATTCCTAATCCTGATATGTGGCGTTTTGAAGAAGGTTTCCAGCGTAATGAAGAAGACCAGTGGTATCAGTCGGACAATGCCAGGATGAATAAAGGTGCCTTAGTGTTTACAGCCAAAGAGGAGCGTGTGAAGAATCCTAATTATAATGCAGGAGCAACAGGCGGAAATGCATGGAAGCAGACTCGTGAATATGCGGAATACACGTCTTCCTGTATCGTAGCGAAAGGTGATTATGCCTTTAAATATGGAAGGATAGAAGTGCGTGCTAAAATACCTGTTGAGCAAGGAGCCTGGCCGGCTATCTGGTCTACAGGAAACTGGTATGAATGGCCGTTGGGTGGAGAAATTGATATCTTGGAATTTTATAAGGAAAAGATTCATGCTAACCTGTGTTGGGGAGGTTCTGCCCGTTGGAGCGGTACGTGGAACTCGAAGAATTATCCGATTACCCAATTTACTTCTGCCGACTCTGAATGGGCAGATAAATATCATATTTGGCGAATGGATTGGGATGAGAAGTATATCCGTATTTATTTGGATGATTTTTTATTGAATGAGACGGACTTAAGCACAACCGTTAATAAAGGTGACCATGGTGCGGGAGACGGTGGATATATCAACCCCTATTCAAATAATTTTAATGGATTCGGTCAACTGATGATGCTGAATCTTGCGATTGGTGGTATCAATGGGCGACCTGTTCAAGCGAAATTCCCGTTAGAATATTGCGTTGACTATGTAAGGGTTTATCAGAAATAGTCATTTCAGCTTATCCCGTATTATCAAACCCTTTTCGGAATCTTTGAATAATACGGGATACCTGTTATTTTGCAATGATGAAAAGCATATGATTATGTTGAAACAAGACTATAAAAAAAGACTCGTGTACATACTTCTTGCTCTAGGTGTATTGTTCGGCATTTCCGTTCAGGGTTGTGGCTTGGTTACGGATGGAGATAAAGGTATCATTTCCGGCGAAGTGTGGAGAGATATGAATGGAGATACTATTAATGCACATGGTGGCGGTCTACTATTCCATGAAGAGAAATATTACTGGTTCGGTGAAAACCGCCCTGCATCCGGTTTTGTCACAGAGAAGGGAATAAACTGTTATTCTTCAACCGACTTATGCGACTGGAAATATGAAGGAATTGCTTTGGGGGTCTCCGGTGAAGAGGGACATGATATTGAAAAAGGATGTATCATGGAACGCCCGAAAGTGATATATAATGAGAAAACCGGAAAGTTTGTGATGTGGTTCCATCTGGAACTGAAAGGGATGGGATATGAACCTGCGCGGGCTGCGGTGGCAATTAGTGATTCTCCTGCCGGGCCTTACCAGTTTATCCGTTCCGGTCGTGTCAATCCGGGTATCTATCCGTTGAATATGGGCACTGAGGAGCAGGAAATCGAATGGGACTTTTCTGAATATAAGGAATGGTGGACCCCGGAATGGTATAGTGCCATTGAAAAAGGATTGTTTGTGAAAAGAGATATGGAAGGCGGGCAGATGTCCCGGGATATGACCTTGTTTGTAGATGATGATGGGAAAGGCTATCATATTTATTCTTCGGAAGATAACCTGACATTGCAGATTGCTGAATTGTCTGATGATTATCTCGGGCATACGGGCAGGTATATACGTATCTTCCCCGGCGGACATAATGAAGCCCCTGCTATTTTCAAGAAAGACGGAACATACTGGATGATAACTTCTGGTTGTACGGGATGGGAGCCTAATAAAGCCCGGCTGTTAACTGCTACTTCGATTCTTGGAGAATGGAAACAACTTCCGAATCCATGCGTCGGAGAGAAAGCGGATAAGACGTTCGGGGGACAAGGCACATATATTCTCCCTTTGCAAGGGAAGAAAGACCGGTTTGTTTTTATGGCAGATGGCTGGCGTCCGGAGAGTTTGTCGGATTCACGTTATATCTGGCTGCCTATTCAATTTAATGAAAAAGGAATACCTTTTATAGAATGGATTGATAGGTGGAAACCTTATTAATTTCGTATATATAACTGTAACTGTATGAGATTTGGTCTTTTGGTATCCCTTTTTGACACAAATTTAGACGTTATTCTTGTGAGTATAAAGTATCTTTGTAAACGAAAAACCTATAATAATATCATGAACTTGAATAGACATTGCGTACTACTATTGCTTATGGCAATCTTGATGATTCCGTCACAAGACCTGTCGGCAAAAAAGAAGAAACAAGTGAAAGAACCGACCGACCGTGAGTTATGGGCGGGAGTGATGTACCGGATGGCTGCACCGGTGCTTAGTAATATGAGTGAAGGCAAGCTACAGGAAAATATGTTGGTAGAGTTAAGCCCGACATGGGACGGAAGAAATAAAAAGGTTACTTATATGGAATGTTTCGGACGTTTGATGGCAGGACTGGCTCCCTGGATTTCATTGCCGGATGATGACACGGTTGAAGGTAGTCAACGCAAACAACTGCGTGAATGGGCGCTCAAGAGTTATGCGCAGGCAGTCGACCCGGAAAGTCCCGATTATTTGTTGTGGAGAAAGGAAGGTCAAACCTTGGTGGATGCCGCTTATATCACGGAAAGTTTTATAAGAGGATATGATGCTTTATGGATTCCGTTGGACAGCGTGACAAAACAGCGTTATATCACCGAGTTTACTCAGCTTCGCCGGGTAGACCCGCCTTATACGAATTGGTTGTTGTTCTCTGCTACCGTAGAAGCCTTTCTGCGGAAAGCGGGTGCGCCAAGTGATACTTACCGCATAGCTTCGGCGCTGCGCAAAGTGGAAGAATGGTACGTTGGTGACGGCTGGTATTCGGATGGAAAGGACTTTGCTTTCGACTATTACAATAGTTTTGTATTGCATCCCATGTATATAGAACCATTGGAAATAATGACCAACGGTGGAAAAAATAAAGTCTGGAATATGCCGGACTGTGATTACAACCGTGCGGTAAAACGGATGCAACGTTTCGGAATGATTTTGGAACGGTTCATCTCTCCCGAAGGGACGCTCCCTGTTTTCGGTCGTTCTATTACCTATCGTACAGGAACTTTGCAGCCTTTAGCATTGCTGGCATGGAGAGAATGGTTACCCAAGGAATTGCCGAACGGACAAGTGCGTGCAGCCATGACAGCAGTTATTAAGCGAATGTTTGGCGATGACCGCAATTTCAATGAAAAAGGATTCCTTACTTTAGGTTTCAATGGCAAGCAACCGAATATATCCGACTGGTACACAAATAATGGTAGCTTATATATGGCATCACTTGCTTTCCTGCCGCTCGGACTTCCGGCTGACCATCCCTTCTGGACATCTCCTGCTGAAGACTGGACAAGTAAAAAAGCCTGGGAAGGGAATGACTTCCCGAAAGACCATGCTTTTCATTAATAATGAACTAACCAAGATTATGAAACGGATATTGCTACTACTTTGCGGGATTATGCTGGCTTCTGTGTTATGTTACTCCCAACATTTGGTGGAAGTGGGGAAGGGGTATAGCTGTACTTCAGTCAACACTGCGGTGTTCCGTAATAATTCCCTGGTTACCCATGGAGATGAGCAGTACATCAGCTATTATGATGCTGACGGTTATCTGACACTGGGAAAACGTAGACTGAACTCCAGACAATGGACACTGCATCATACCCAATATCAGGGAAATGTGAAAGACGGTCATAATATCATCAGTATGATGGTGGACGGAGAAGGATATGTGCACGTATCTTTTGACCATCACGGTCATAAATTGAATTACTGCCGGGGCATTGCTCCCGGTTCTTTGGAGTTGGGAGATAAAATGCCAATGACCGGAGTAGATGAAGGAAATGTTACTTATCCCGAATTTTATCCTTTATCGGGCGGAGATTTATTGTTTGCCTACCGTTCCGGTTCTTCCGGTCGTGGTAATCTGGTAATGAACCGTTATTCATTGAAAGAACAGAAGTGGACTCGTGTACAGGATGTATTGATTGACGGAGAAAATGAACGAAACGCCTATTGGCAACTATACGTTGACGAACAGGGAACTATCCATCTTTCATGGGTGTGGCGTGAAACCTGGCATGTAGAGACAAACCACGATATTTGTTATGCCCGTTCGTTTGATAATGGAGTGACCTGGTACAAATCCAGTGGAGAACAATATGAACTTCCGATTAAACTTTCGAACGCGGAATACGCTTGCCGTCTGCCGCAGAACTGCGAATTGATAAATCAGACAAGTATGAGTGCCGATGCGGGTGGAAATCCTTATATAGCTACGTATTGGAGAGCTCCCGACAGTGACGTACCGCAATATCGCATTGTATGGAATGATGGAAAAGTATGGTATCACCGTCAGGTAACCGACCGTAAAACACCTTTTAGCTTGAAAGGCGGTGGCACGAAGATGATTCCTATTGCTCGCCCGCGTATCGTTGTAGAGGGGGGAGAAGTATTTTATATCTTCCGCGACGAGGAACGGGGAAGCCGTGTCTCAATGGCTCACGCCACCGATGTCGGCATCGGCAAATGGACGATAACGGATTTAACCGACTTTTCGGTAGATGCCTGGGAACCGTCACACGACACTGAACTTTGGAAGAAACAACGAAAACTGCATCTATTTGTGCAGCACACCCGCCAGGGGGACGGCGAACGTATCGCAGAGATTGAACCTCAAATGGTGTATGTGCTGGAAATGGATATGAATACAAATAAATAAAGATATGAAGAATTTATACGTAACTCTTTTTGGGGCTTTTCTCCTGGGCGGTATGGTTTGCGCAAGCTGTGCAGACAAGAAAACCGATTCTTCGGAAGAAGTGATAGAGATAATTCATAAGGTGAATGGGTATTGGCAGACAAATCACCCTGAACACGGACGTTCTTTTTGGGACAACGCCGCTTATCATACCGGGAATATGGAAGCCTATTTCCTGACCGGGAAACCTGAATATTTGGAATATTCGAAAGGTTGGTCGGAACACAACCAATGGAAAG
Organism: Bacteroides sp. f07; assembly: GCF_042854785.1. Classification (NCBI taxonomy): domain Bacteria; kingdom Pseudomonadati; phylum Bacteroidota; class Bacteroidia; order Bacteroidales; family Bacteroidaceae; genus Bacteroides; species Bacteroides sp. f07. Next base: position 756,895 of record NZ_BAABXI010000002.1, read on the forward strand.
GAGCCAAATCGGACGACAAGACCAGTTGGAAGTATAGTTATGGGGAAAGTGACGACTATGTACTTTTCGGGGATTATCAGATTTGTTTCCAGACGTATGCCGATTTATATAATTTAGAACCGGATACACGGAAGATAGCCCGTGCCCGTGAAGTGATGGAATATCAGATGAGTACTCCTAACCATGATTATTGGTGGTGGGCAGACGGCTTGTATATGGTAATGCCTGTAATGACAAAGATGTACAACATCACGAAGAATCCGCTTTACCTGGAGAAACTGCACGAATATCTTACTTATGCCGACAGTATCATGTATGATGAAGAAGCCGGACTTTACTATCGGGACGGTAAATATGTATATCCCAAGCACAAAAGCGTGAACGGTAAAAAAGATTTTTGGGCACGTGGAGACGGCTGGGTATTGGCAGGGTTGGCAAAAGTACTGAAGGAACTTCCTGAAACAGATAAGTACCGTAAGGAATATGCAGACCGTTTCTGTACCTTGGCTCAATCTGTTGCTGCCTGTCAGCAACCGGAAGGCTACTGGACACGCAGTATGCTTGACCCGGAACATGCGCCGGGGCCGGAAACCAGTGGAACTGCTTTCTTTGCCTATGGTTTGCAGTGGGGCATAAACAATGGTTTGCTTAACTCCGAACAGTACCAACCCATAGTTGAAAAAGCATGGAAATATCTGTCAACCGTTGCTTTACAGCCTGATGGAAAGATTGGCTATGTGCAGCCGATTGGTGAGAAAGCGATACCCGGTCAGGTAGTGGACGCAAACTCTACTTCAAATTTTGGAGTTGGAGCTTTCTTATTGGCAGCTTGCGAACGGGTACGTTATCTGAATAAATAATCTGTGCCCTAATTCAGCATTAAGCTCATAGATGGATTTAACTTTTTGAGTATCCTCTCTGTTAATTCACTTATGTTCATTTGCATATGTGCGTCGGACAGCCGCTCGGCGCTATATCTGCATTTTCCGTCAGACAGATAGTAATAACCATTATTCACCGATAACTGCTTGTCTGATACTTCCAATTGCATTTCATCTTCTGGGAAGGCTGATGCGTAAATTTGCAATACTTCTTTAGCATTGATAATACGTGCCATTCCTAGTGAATGTTGAGGTAATTCTTCATCAGGTGGCAGCAATTGGGTTATACGGTTGTATCCGGTATATTGTTTAATGGCATATAATAAACTGTACTCTGTATCCTTGTTTTCTGCTAGGAGTTCATTGGTAATAATACGTTTGTCTCCTTTATATATAATGGCTATCCCCCTTATTTCATTAGCTTGCCGGGCAACGAATAAATTTCCACCACTGATAGGGAGGTCTGCCATAATAACCTGAAAATCCTCTGCGGTATGCTGAATGCAACAAGAACGTTCGGACAGCTTCCTGTTTAAATAGGAATAGACCTCATCTTGAGGTTCGGAAACGATATCGACAGTAATATCTTTGGAAAGGATAAACTCTGGTAGAGTAATCTCCTTGACCGAATACTGAAAGACAGAGGCATATCCCATACGTTTATAATAATCGAACAGCCAAGGCTCTGCCGGTATCAGTGTACTGAAATGTACGCCATTCCGCAGCATCCGGGCAAAAGACTGCGATAAAAGTTCGCGCATTGCTCCCTTGCTACGGAAATCCGGATGTGTGCAAGCTCCTGAAATATAGGAAGTCTGTACCGTTTTTCCACAGAAAGTCATCGGATAAGGAAGCATCTGAAGCGCAGAAATTACCTCGTCACCACTTTGGATGGCAACGTTCACTTCGTTCTTATAGCGTAGTCTGAAGTACATTTCAATAAACTCTTCGCTATCTTCGAAGCAGATTTTCCATAGTGCTTTTACTTGTTCCTTTATTATCATATTCGTTCGCCGGGAATTTACCATTTAACCATATCCATCGGATGAGTCTTGAGGCAAGCCATATACTTTTCAAGAATTGTCACCGGTTGATAGGATAGTTTGGCCTTTCGTAAGCCTTCGATACCCAGGTCTTCTTCCCGGTTGATATAAATATACTGTTCGGGAATCCGGTTCGCAAATTCATAATTAATCATGGCATAAGCACCGTCGATGGCAGTATCTGCCTTTTCTACATGTACACCGAATGTCTCGTGGTTGATAGGCATACCGAAAGTGAAAGCTACGATTTTTCCATTCACATGAAGAATGCCGCCGGTCAGACCGAGAGCTTCAAAGTTGTGAAGGGCATAAATCAAGGCACGGCGTTCATTACCCGTTCCTTCTTGTTGGTCACAATTATTCACTTTGCACCATTCTGCTTCTAAATCCAGGCATTCCTGGATGCGGTCGGGAGTAATCGGTGTATATTCATAATCCGGGTATGTATTACGAAACCGGTTGATATGATTTCTTTTCGCCTGGAACTTTTTGCCTTTTAGCGTGGAAAGGTCACTTCTCAGATAAATGTAATCTGCATAATCACGGTCTTCTGTGAAAGTGAACTGTCCGGGAAGAATGGCTTCAAGCTCGGCACGCATATTACTGCATACTCCCAGCATACAGAATGGCTGGTTTTCTTGCCTGGCATCCTCTATCAATTCTCTCAATACAGCTTTCAGGTCACCGGTGCCTACAGGCATCATATATGCCAGTTGCTCTCCTGCCCAGAATTTGAATACTAAAAAGTTGTCGATAACAGCAAACTTGGTATCATACAGGAATCTCCAGCTACAGAGATTGGAGAATGACAGATCACAGTTACGTCGCTCACTTTTCATTGTAAATGAGGTAATCGTGTCTTTATCTGCTAATGTGATATCTTTAAATGGAATCATAAGGTTGCGTTTTGCGTTTAACTCTTTATATAACGGAAAATCGGGCGATTTTGTTTTTACAGAATGCCTAATAATCGAAGGATGGTGGGTGTTAGCAATGCGGTGAATATTCCGTTCAGTGTCAATCCCAGACTGGCGTATGCTCCGTATTTGCTGCTGACGTCCATTGCAGTCGAGGTTCCGACCGCATGAGCGGCTGTCCCCATAGATAGTCCTTGGGCAATGGGACTGCCTACACGCATTATCTGCATCGTTTTGAAACCGCAGATAGCTCCCAATAATCCGACAGCTACCACAACTGCCGCCGTCAGTGACGGAATTCCTCCGATGGCTTTCGTCACTTCCATTGCAATCGGGGTAGTCACAGATTTGGGAGCGAGAGACAGAATTACTTCTTGTGAGGCTCCCATGAATTTAGCAATCAGCACTACCGAAATAACTCCGACAATGCATCCTGCCAATTGCGACAGGAGAATCGGCAATAACTGCTTCTTAATCATTTCCAACTGAAGATATAAAGGTACGCCCAAGGCAACCACAGCCGGGCGCAGCCAGAATTCGATAAGATGTCCTCCTTTATTATAAGTCTCATAAGAGATACCGGTCATTTTAAGGAAGATAATAAGAACGGCGATAGTCAGTAATATCGGGTTTAGTAATACTAACCCTGTTTTCTTCTGAAGCAACTTGGCAAAGAAGAAAACCCCGAAGGTGATAGCTAACAGAAAGAAATTATTTTCTAGGAAACTCATTTGTCTTTATCAGTTAAGTTGTTTTTTTTCTTTACGGTGAAGTCTTTCCGGCAGATGGAAATCTGTGAGGTGCAGTTTGCGTGCCAGCTTGATTTGGTGTGCCAATCTGAACTTGCGGACAATTTGGTGAACCCATCCCGTGACAACCAGCACAAGGGCGGTACTAACAATCGTCGCTATCACTATCGGCCAGAATTCTACCGCAATAACATCGAAGTATAACATAAGCGCCACTCCGGGCGGAACAAAAAAGAAACCTAAGTTAGCTACCAGAAAGTCGGACAATCCTTGCACCCAATGCAGTTTAATCCAACCTAATTTCAGAAAGAGGGTGAGCAGCAGCATACCGATGATGCTGGAGGGGAGCTTGATACCCGTAAGATAAACTATCAATTCACCCAAAGCCAAACAGCCGAATAAAATGGCACACTGACGTATCATATACTAATTACCTATTGATTTGGTTTGAAAACGATGCAAAGGTATGAAAAATAGGAGTACAGTGTTAAATATTATAATATTTTAGACTTGGGGCTAAAAAACGAACGAATTTGTAATGTGGATATTGCAAAATTGAGTACTTTTGCACCGCAAATAACAAATCGTAAGTAGGTTTTATAATAATATTCAATATATCTATGCTCAATTTAATCAACCAAATCGTTGAACGCGCGAAAGCAAACCGCCAACGTATTGTTCTTCCCGAAGGAACTGAAGAACGCACATTGAAAGCTGCCAATCAGATTTTGACAGACGAAGTAGCCGACCTTATTTTATTAGGAAATCCGGCTGAAATCAATGAACTTGCTACAAAATGGGGACTGGGAAATATCAGTAAAGCTACTATCATTGACCCTGAGACTTCTCCGAAACATGAAGAGTATGCACAATTGCTGTGTGAACTTCGCAAGAAGAAAGGAATGACTATCGAAGAGGCCCGCAAATTGACGAACGATCCTTTGTTCTTTGGTTGTTTAATGATGAAGAGCGGCGATGCTGACGGTCAGTTGGCGGGTGCCCGTAACACTACCGGCAATGTATTGCGTCCTGCTTTACAGATTATCAAGACAGCTCCGGGTATCACTTGCGTGTCAGGTGCTATGCTGTTGTTGACTCATGCTCCCGAATACGGCAAGAATGGAATTCTGGTAATGGGTGACGTAGCTGTGACTCCGGTTCCTGATGCTAACCAATTGGCTCAGATTGCTGTTTGTACAGCTCAGACTGCAAAGGCTGTTGCCGGAATCGAAAATCCGAAAGTGGCTATGTTGAGCTTCTCAACGAAAGGCTCTGCCAAACACGAAGTTGTTGACAAAGTGGTAGAAGCAACTAAGATTGCCAAGGAAATGGCTCCGACTCTTGATTTGGATGGCGAACTACAGGCGGATGCCGCTCTTGTTCCTGAAGTGGGTACAAGCAAAGCTCCGGGTTCTCCTGTAGCCGGAAAGGCAAACGTACTGATTGTTCCGAGTCTGGAAGTGGGTAACATCTCTTATAAATTAGTTCAACGCCTGGGACATGCTGACGCTATCGGTCCGATTCTTCAAGGTATCGCTTGTCCGGTAAACGACCTGTCTCGCGGCTGTTCTATCGAAGATGTATATCGCATGATTGCTATCACAGCCAATCAGGCCATTGCTGCAAAAGCAAACAAGTAACTACAAGTATTAGGTATAAAGTATTAAATCGACAACGGTATGAAAATTCTGGTATTGAACTGCGGAAGTTCATCTATTAAATATAAATTGTTCGATATGACCACTAAAGAGGTGATTGCTCAAGGTGGTATCGAAAAAATCGGCCTGAAAGGCTCGTTCCTGAAACTGACCTTGCCGAACGGCGAAAAGAAAATCCTCGAAAAAGATATTCCTGAACATACAGTAGGTGTGGAATTTATCCTGAATACATTGATTAGCCCTGAATATGGAGCTATCAAGTCTTTGGATGAAATCAATGCGGTAGGTCACCGTATGGTGCACGGCGGCGAACGTTTCAGCGAATCTGTATTGCTGAGCAAGGAAGTTCTGGAGGCTTTCGCTGCTTGCAATGACCTGGCTCCGCTTCACAACCCTGCCAACCTGAAAGGTGTGAATGCAGTTTCTGCTATTCTTCCTGACATTCCTCAGGTGGGCGTATTTGATACGGCTTTCCACCAGACAATGCCGGATTACGCATATATGTACGCTATTCCTTACGAATTGTACGAGAAATATGGTGTACGCCGTTACGGCTTCCACGGAACTTCTCACCGTTATGTTTCAAAACGTGTATGTGAATTCCTGGGTGTAAATCCGGAAGGAAAGAAAATCATCACTTGCCACATCGGTAATGGTGGTTCTATTGCTGCTATCAAAGATGGTAAGTGTATGGATACTACTATGGGATTGACCCCGTTGGAAGGTTTGATGATGGGTACTCGTAGTGGTGACATCGATGCCGGCGCGGTGACATTCATCATGGAAAAAGAAGGTTTGAATACAACCGGTGTTTCCAACCTTTTAAATAAGAAGAGCGGTGTATTGGGTATATCCGGTGTGTCAAGCGATATGCGTGAACTGTTGGCTGCTTGTGCTGCCGGTAATGAGAAGGCAATCCTTGCAGAAAAAATGTACTACTACCGTATCAAAAAATACATCGGTGCTTATGCTGCTGCATTAGGTGGTGTAGATATCATTCTGTTCACAGGTGGTGTTGGTGAGAACCAGATGGAATGCCGTCGTGAGGTTTGTAAGGATATGGAATTTATGGGTATCGAACTCGATAACGACGTGAATGCGAAGGTTCGCGGTGAAGAAGCTATCATTTCTACTCCTGCTTCTAAAGTGAAGGTAGTAGTGATTCCGACAGACGAAGAGTTGTTGATTGCTTCGGATACAATGGATATTCTGAAGAAGTAATAAATAGACTTTTATATAGGATAGGGCGGCTCCTCATGGTGCCGCCTTTTTTAATGTATAGAAATTCATCATTCTTTTATAAGTATCAGTTTTTTTGCTTTACTTTGCAGGTCAAATAGTTATATCCCGTTTTTATCATGCGTTACTCCGTCATAATCCCCGTTTACAATCGTCCCGATGAAGTGGACGAGTTATTACAAAGTCTCACTGTACAGCACTTTAAAGATTTTGAAGTCGTTGTAGTGGAAGATGGTTCTTCCATTCCCTGTAAAGAAGTGACAGAACGATATACAGACCGGCTGGACATCAAATACTTCTCTAAGCCCAATTCGGGACCGGGACAGACCCGTAATTACGGAGCCGAACGCAGTGAAGGGGAATACCTTATTATATTAGATTCTGATGTAATTCTACCCGAAGGATATTTTGATGCCGTAGAGGCGGAGCTTCTCACTTCTCCCGCTGATGCTTTCGGCGGTCCCGACCGCGCGCATGATTCTTTTACGGATATTCAGAAAGCGATTAACTATTCCATGACCTCTTTCTTCACGACCGGAGGTATTCGTGGCGGAAAAAAGAAAATGGATAAATTCTATCCCCGTAGCTTTAATATGGGAGTGCGTCGCAAAGTGTACGAAGCTTTGGGAGGTTTTTCCAAGATGCGTTTTGGCGAGGATATTGATTTTAGTATCCGTATCTTTAAGAATGGCTATACTTGCCGTCTTTTCCCGGATGCCTGGGTGTATCATAAACGTCGGACTGACCTGAAGAAGTTCTTCAAACAAGTGCACAACTCCGGCATTGCCCGTATCAACCTTTATAAGAAATACCCGGATTCTCTGAAACTGGTTCATTTGTTGCCTGCCGTATTTACGTTGGGAGTAGCGCTTCTACTGTTAGGAACTCCGTTTTGTCTTTTCAGTTTTACACCGATAATGCTCTATGCACTGTTGGTATGCATTGATTCTACTATTCAGAATAAGAGCCTGCCTATCGGCATTTATTCCATTGCATCCGCATTTATCCAGCTTATCGGCTATGGAACAGGCTTTTGGCGTGCATGGTGGCAGCGTTGTGTAAGAGGAAAAGATGAGTTCGAGGCTTTCCAAAAGAATTTTTATAAGTAATCAAATTCTTATTTGCCTGTTGTCATTCTTTTTTTGCTTAAAAGGGAAGTGATTTTATTTTAAAAGTCCTACCTTTACACTCCCAAATTAAAGATTATGGAAAGTAAACACAAACTATCCATCAACCAGTGGGCACTGGAAGACCGCCCGCGGGAAAAAATGATGGAGAAGGGAGCAGCCGCATTGAGTGATGCCGAACTACTCGCTATATTAATCGGCTCCGGAAATACGGAAGAGAGTGCTGTCGAACTGATGAGACGCCTGCTCCTGTCTTGTGATAATAACCTGAATTCTCTGGCGAAGTGGGAAGTGTGCGACTATTCCAGTTTTAAAGGGATGGGCCCTGCAAAGAGTATAACAGTTATGGCGGCTCTTGAATTAGGCAAGCGACGAAAGTTGCAAAGTATTCAGGAAAGGCTTCGGATTACTTGTTCAAAAGATATCTACGAGATTTTTCAACCGATTATGTGCGACCTGGAACAGGAAGAATTCTGGGTTTTATTATTGAATCAGGCGACGAAACTGATTGATAAGATACGTATAAGTACCGGCGGCATAGACGGTACTTATACCGATGTACGTACCATTCTTCGGGAAGCATTGCTGCAAAGAGCTACACAAATAGCCGTGGTACACAATCATCCTTCCGGCAATATTCATCCCAGTCAACCTGACAAGACCTTGACAGAACATATCCGCAAAGCGGCGGATACAATGAATATTCATCTGATAGACCATGTGATAGTCTGTGAAGAAGGCTTTTACAGCTTTGCGGATGAAGGATTGCTCTGAAATACAATAGGCCAAGACTTTAATAAATTAAGTGATTATAGTATGAAACGAATCTCAGTCAGTTTAATGTTTTTATTACTGGTTTTCATGGCATACGCCTACGAACCGGAATTCTCGACTGCCGGCTTTTTCCGATTGCCGGATACGGGACGTGACGTATATTCGATGAATCCCGCCTGGCGTTTTCATAAAGGAAGCGCCGTCGGTGCCGAAGCGAAAGAGTTTAATGACAAAGCCTGGCAGGTAGTCTCTTTGCCGAATGGCATTGAGTATCTTCCCACTGAAGCCAGTGGTTGCATCAACTATCAGGGAGAGATTTGGTACCGGAAACATTTCACTCCGGCAGATGTCTTGAAAGGGAAGAAACTGTTTTTGCATTTTGAAGCCATTATGGGCAAAAGCAAAATCTACGTGAATGGTAATTTGCTGGCAGAGCATTTTGGTGGCTACCTTCCTGTATCGGTTGATGTGACAAATGCGTTAAACTGGGGGGAAGATAATGTAATAGCCGTATGGGCTGACAATAGCGATGACCCTACTTATGCTCCGGGAAAACCGCAGGACGTATTGGATTACACATACTTTGGCGGTATCTATCGTGACTGCTGGCTGATTGCGCACAATCATGTGTTTATCACCGACCCGAATTATGAGAATGAAACAGCCGGTGGCGGATTATTTGTCGCTTTTGACAATGTTTCGGAGCAATCGGCGGATATTCTGTTGAAAGCGCATATACGTAATGATAATACACGGAGCTTTACCGGAAACATCACTTATTCGTTAGTCGACCGTGACGGTAAGGAGGTGGCATCATCGGATATGAAGCTAAGTATTCGTAAAGGTGCTGCGATAAGCCGTAATGGAAAGATGAAAGTGGAACAACCTCATTTGTGGACTCCTTCGTCACCCTATCTGTATAATCTGTATATCCGTATTTATGATAAGAACGGGAATGTCGTAGACGGTTATCGCCGCCGTATCGGCATCCGCAGCATCGAATTCAAAGGAAAAGACGGTTTCTGGCTGAACGGAAAACCGTATGGAAAGCCATTGATAGGTGCTAATCGACATCAGGATTTTGCAGTAGTAGGAAATGCGGTGGCCAACAGTATTCACTGGCGTGATGCGAAGAAGCTGAAAGACTTGGGACTGGAAGTGATTCGTAACGCGCATTGTCCGCAAGACCCGGCATTTATGGATGCTTGCGACGAACTCGGTCTGTTTGTTATAGTGAATACTCCCGGATGGCAGTTCTGGAATGATGAACCGATTTTTGCGAAACGGGTGTATAATGATATTCGTAATCTGGTTCGCCGTGACCGTAACCATCCTTGTGTATGGCTGTGGGAACCCATTCTGAACGAGACATGGTATCCGGAAGACTTTGCCGGGCGTGCGAAGGGAGTCGTTGATGAGGAATATCCTTATCCGTCTTGTTATTCGGGGTGTGATGCGCAAGCCAAAGGAGCGCAATATTTCCCGGTTCAGTTCAGTCATCCGATGGAAGTGTCGAAACGTGACCCTAAGATTACTTACTTTACCCGTGAATGGGGCGATAATGTGGATGACTGGAGTGCTCACAACTCTCCCAGCCGTACAGCCCGTAACTGGGGTGAACAGCCCATGCTGATACAAGCTGCGCATTATGCTTCTCCTTATTACGATTATACTTGTTATGATGCCTTGTATAAGGAATCTCCGTGGCACGTGGGCGGTTGCCTGTGGCATTCGTTCGACCACCAGCGCGGTTATCATCCCGACCCTTTCTATGGGGGAGTGATGGACGTATTCCGCCAGCCGAAATATTCTTATTATATGTTTAAGGCGCAACGTCCGGCTGAGGCTTCCGACGGTTTGGCAGAAAGCGGCCCGATGGTATATATTGCTCATGAGATGACACCGTTTTCTAACAGGGACGTAACAGTCTATTCAAATTGTGATGAGGTGCGCTTGACGGTTAATAAAGGCGGAAAGGTATATACATATAAGAAAGATAAGGCACGGAAAGGAATGCCTTCTCCGGTTATCACTTTCCCGGGTGTATTCGATTTTATGACGGACAAGAAGTTAACCCGCGAGCAACATGGGGAAGATGTTTACATGCTGGCGGAAGGGCTTATGGATGGTAAGGTCGTGGCTACCCACAAAGTTCTGCCGGCTCGCCGTGCCGAACAAATTCGCTTGAGGGTAGATAACGAAGGTGTAAACTTACGCGCTGATGGTTCCGACTTTGTAACTGTAATAGCCGAAGTTACCGATAAGAACGGTAATGTGAAGCGTCTGAACAACTATTATATCAAGTTTTTTGTGGAAGGTGAAGGGCGTATCCTTGGGGATGCCGCTGTAATGGCGAATCCCGCTCCTGTGAAATGGGGAAGTGCTCCGGTGCTGATTCAGTCTACCACGAAACCGGGCAAGATAAAGGTCAGAGCCAGTGTATTGTTCGAAGGCTCCCAAATGCCTGTAAGCGGAGAACTGGAACTGACTTCTTCTGCTCCCATGTATCCATTGGTATTTGATGCAGCGGAAGAGCGTCTAATCAAACAGGTGGAGTCCTCTTCGGTAGACAAAAAGAATGACGCAGAATTGGAATTGGAACGCCTGCGTCGTGAACTGAATGAACTGAAGCTGAAAGAGGTGGAACGCCAACAGACAGACTTTGGCGAAAAGAGGAATTGATACTCCTTTTGCAACAATTTGCCGTTCCGGTACGTTTTCTAATTAACCGGAGATAGAGAGTAATGTAATATTCTTTAGGCACGGGATACGCATTCCGTGCCTAATTTTTTGTCTTTCGTATTTTATCTCTATCTTTGCGATACATAATAAATAAGGACGTATGGAAAAGTTTGAAATAGAAGAAAAGATTGTAGCCATGCTAAAGACGGTGTACGACCCGGAAATTCCGGTAAACGTATATGACCTTGGACTGATTTATAAGATTGATGTCTCCGATAATGGGGAAGTGGTGCTTGACATGACACTGACAGCACCGAATTGTCCGGCTGCTGATTTTATCATGGAAGATATTCGTCAGAAAGTGGAATCAGTGGAAGGAGTGAACTCGGCTACCATTAACCTGGTGTTTGAACCGGAATGGGATAAGGATATGATGAGTGAAGAAGCAAAGCTCGAACTAGGCTTTCTTTAGTTATGAGTGATAATCTCATAACCAATCTCTTATAACTAATAACTCAAAACTTATGAAGAACGTTTATTTCCTCTCCGATGCCCATCTTGGCTCCCGTGCCATTGAGCATGGACGTACGCAAGAGCGACGTCTGGTGAACTTTCTCGATAGTATAAAGCATAAGGCTTCTGCTGTTTATTTACTGGGAGATATGTTCGATTTCTGGTATGAATTCCGGTTGGTGGTTCCTAAAGGTTATACCCGCTTTTTGGGGAAACTTTCCGAACTGACGGATATGGGAGTGGAAGTACATTTCTTTATTGGCAATCATGATATCTGGTGTGGAGATTATCTCACCAAAGAATGTGGCGTCATCATGCATCGTGAGCCGTTGACTACCGAAATTTATGGAAAAGAGTTCTATCTTGCTCATGGTGATGGATTGGGCGACCCGGACAAGAAGTTCAAATTGCTTCGTTCCATGTTCCACAGCAAAACATTACAGACACTATTTTCTGCCATTCATCCCCGTTGGAGTGTAGAACTGGGTTTGTCATGGGCGAAACGTAGCAGACAGAAACGGGCTGACGGAAAGGAACCGGACTATATGGGTGAGAATCAGGAACATCTGGTACTGTATACCAAAGAGTATTTGAAAAGCCATCCTAATATCAATTTCTTTATTTACGGGCATCGTCATATTGAACTGGATTTGATGTTAAGTGCCACTTCACGTGTGCTGATACTCGGAGACTGGATTAACTTCTTCTCTTATGCCGTATTCGACGGCGAGAACCTTTTTCTTGAAGAATATATAGAAGGCGAGACGCAAGTCTGAGGCGGATAGTTTCACCCCCGTTTGAAACAAAAAGTTCCAACCCGGTTTGAAACAAAAAGTTTCCCGGTGTGAAACAAATGGTTTCTCGGTGTGAAACACTTCGTTTCTCGGTGTGAAACAAACTGTTTCAAGGCATGAAACAACTAACTCGCTTAAACGGAAAAAGAGCTCATGCTTGAAGTGAAAAGTCTCTACCGATAAGAAATAATTAAAGCGATAAATCCCTGCTTCAGCACTGTGAAGCAGGGATTTATTACATTATCATAGGTTATCTTCTATGGTAGTTCTGGTAACAATCGCACAATTAATTATTTATTTGAAAACTAGTGTATAGTTTGAAGCTATTGGCAGGTATAGTAACAGACTGTGCATCACTGTTAGTTACATTCAATGTTTCGCCATTTAATTCATACCAATCTCCCGTGTTGCCAAAGTACACATTTGTATTAATCTGCTCATTCTTGAAATTACCTACTACAACCAATTTCTTTGTAGTGGATTCCAATCTTAGATAGCGACCTTTATCCCAATCGGAAACACTGACGTTCCAAGCTTTGAAAGCATCATTACTGAATAGCTCAGGATTATCATTGCGTAATTTCAGCAAAGTACTATAAGTGTCATATAAGCCTTTCCGATATTGTTCAGTGAAATAATCCCATTTCACAGGCTTGGCATCCGTATTCTTATCAGAACCCATTGTGCCATCGTATTTATACTTGATGGAATAATCATATCCGAGTTCGCCGAACTGCCAAATCATTTTCGGACCGGGAACGGTCAGGAAGAAGGCTGCATTTGTTTCCAGTTGTTTCATGCGGGTAGCAAGAGGTGCATCCTTAAGATTGCCAAAAGCGCCTTGCTCGTATGCAACTCTCTCTTCATCATGACTTTCCATATAATTGACCCATCCATCGGCAGGCATCCCGCTATTCCGCATGTACGAGAAGTCGGATTCACTGGATTCTCCCATTCCGGATTGACGATAGCTCTTATTCATGTTATGCCACAGCTTCATTCCTTTTTCAGCTAGGACTTTTTCTTCTGATATGTCACAGAAGTGTTCTAGAATCATTACGGCATTCGGGTTTGTAGCGTTTACAGCTTCATGGTAGGCTGCTAAAATATCAATACGGGACTGGTCGTAATTGCCGGATGAATTGGAATCACTAGGCTTTTGAGTAAATCCTTTGGTTAAGTCGAAACGAAAACCATCAAACTTATACTCTTCCAGCAAGAACTTCAAGTTACGTTTTACAAATTCACGTACGAGCGGTGATTCGTGGTTGAAGTCATGAAATACGCTGAATGGGTGCGGAGCGTCGACATTGAACCACGGATTGTTCTTGGCAGTCTTACTTTCTTTCGAATTCCAATAAAGTTTAGCAAATGGATGACTGCCTGTGGCATGGTTGTAGACTACATCCAACAATACTGCGATACCTTGCTTATGACATTCATCAATGAATTGCTTATATTCCTCCTTCGTTCCATATGCTTTGTCCATTGCAAAATAATAACATGGATTGTATCCCCAGCTATTATTCCCGTCGAATTCTTGTATTGGCATCAACTCAATCGCATTCACTCCCAAACTTTTGATGTAATCCAAATGCTTCGTAGCCTCTTTGATTGTACCGGTAGCAAGTTCGGAACCCGTTTGTGTGAAGTCACGGAACAGTAACTCATAAATAACCATATTGTCAGGATTCTCAATCTTGAAATCAGATACTTGCCAGTTGTAGGATGCCGGTTTCGTTTGGAATACAGAGACAATGCCTGTCGTCTTTCCATTCGGATACTGTATGGCACTAGCCGGATAAACTCCTTGTTCTACAAGATATTTATCGTTCGAGCCATCCAACACCTTTTCACAATAGGGGTCGCCAATACGAACGTTGCCGTCTTCTTCGCTACCCATATAATATTGGAAGCCATACTCTTTGGCGGGGTCAATGCCCGTAACGGTGTACCACCAGAAGTGTTTGTCATTATCACGCTTCATCTGATATTCAGTACTAAGTTCCCAATCATTGAAATCGCCAATCAGGCAGGCGTAATCCTTATAATTGTTATTCGTATCCAAATCGTACAGTGCGAAAGTCACAGACGTTCCGTCAGCCGATGGATGAATACCTGCTTCTTCAACCGGGCAGGCAGCTATCTCTACCGGAGCCGGTGTGAAAGTCTTGTCTCCGGTGACTGTGATAAAGAAGTCACTGGTTTTCTTTTCGTCAGTCAACGCTTCATCATTGCGGAAGAGGATGCAGACATTTTGAATGTTTGCTGCATTTTCCGGACCAAACCATTCGCGTACTGTCGGGGCAAGCGTAAAGCACCAAATATTATCCGCCACTTTCTCTGCCTTGTATTTATCTTCATTTACACCCCATTCCGTAGGAACATACATCCAGTCATTGATGCCGATGTGAACATATACATCGCCTTCGTATCCATACAAGTCGTCACCGGCTGCTGCTTTATACCAGATTTTTCCTTGCTTGTCGCCTTTGAATTTAGTAGGGTAATTATTAATTCCTTCTACCAATTCTTCGATAGACGGTTCGTGGTCCAGTTCGGGGATTTCCGGACCGGTGATTAACATCTCGTGATTTTCGTCGGAACATGCTACTATCGTGAATAGACAGAGCAACATCCAGAACATATGTCTTATATCTTTTTTCATAATGTATTTTCCATTTATTATTCTTTAATGAGGACTAGTCTACCGTTCAGATAGAATTTTATAGTATAGTTGCCGGTTACATCCATTACAATATTATCTCCTGTAAAAGGACTAGGTGCATCTAATGTTCCCCCGAAACTAATGCCAGAATCCCAATTGGAATTAACGCGGAGCTTAAATTCACCTGCTGTCATTTCCGTCTTTACAGTCCAACATTTTTCTGTTGCATCATAAGTTAATTCTTTACCGTTTTCCCATCCGCCTGTGGCTGTACCTATAATATCCATAGATGTCATTTCTGTTGCAGAGACGTATTTGTCGTCCAAATTGACTACAATGTAATAAATGCTCTGTGGTAAAGATAAGTTTCCACCATCATTTGTCATACCTTCTTTCGAGGTAAAATAGTCATATCCATAATCAAGTCCGCCATTCGAACCATCCGGCCAATAGGGCTGTGCGGTAAATTTAAAGCCACCGTTCAATTCCGACATTCCCCAATAAGCCTTGTTTCCTTCCGGCTTATATAAAGTCGGTGCTTGTGAAGGTGCCCATCCCTGATGATTTCCTGGCATCCATAAATAGGGTGCGTCCGTTGTCTTTTCAACTTTGTAAGTGCCTTCCATCATGTTGATGGAGATTTTAACTGATTTATAATCGCCGCCGGATATTTTTATTGGATTTGCCGTTTCTGATAAAACGAGATTGCCTTCTGAAGCATCATTATCAGCATCAGTTGTACCAAGTGATTTGCCAGAGTTGGATTTAATCAGGAAATAGGAATCTTTTGCACCAGTGTTATCTGTAATCAGAGCGGGAACTGTTGCTGTAAAGATAGAATTGGCATAAGGATCGCCACTTGTATTAACAAATGCTATATTTTGTTCCCAAGTCAGAGAGCCATTGATATAATAAGCACTTTCAATCACCGGTGCTTCCGGAGTAACTTTCAGTTCATAGCTTTCAGCCGGTGCTGCATATACTGTCTTTCCGACAGCCACGTATGCCGTTAATACTGCATTCATGGTACGTTCTACTGGACGGATACCATATATTTGCGCCACTGCATTCTGCAAATCTTCCGTTGCTACGTATCCTTTGTCGTCTACAGTTAAAGTCACTTTATTATCCAACTTCATTTTATAGGATAAAGTGGCTTCTTCTTCAACGGCAGGAACTGTAAATACGGCAACCGCTACGGATTCTTCCTCAACATTTCCCAGGTTAATCGGGTCTACACCTGTAGCCGTAAAAGTTATTTTGCCGGCAGCTTCTTCTTGTCCGTAAGACTGTGGGGAAGCTACCCCTTCATTAAAATCTTCGTTGCAGGCTGTTAGTGCGGCAGCCAGTAACACGGTTATATATATTGATAATTTTTTCATATCTATCTGCATTTAAGATTAATCTATTTTGCTTTGAAGTAATAGCACTCGTCCAGTTCGTTGAACAGTACGGTATAATCACCCGGTTTGCAACTGATGGTAGTGTCATCAACAAATGAGCCGAACGGGAATACCTCTCCGCCCCAAGTCTTGTCACCGGAAGTGAACTTGGCTTTGCAACTTGATGCGATTGTTATGTTGGCATACCATACATGTGAGTGCTCCATTGTTACCTTGGTCATGTCTACAGATTCCGAACCATAAGTCAATGTGACGGCATCATACTCTACCGGTTGAGTTTCAAAAGTAGTTGCTTTCATAGTCAGTTTATTCTCAATCGTATTCAAATGAAGCGTGTACCAACCTGCCGCATTCACTTTAATATTTTGAGAATTCTTATCATTCACCAGATTGGTGAAGCCTTCGCTATCGGCATTGCCCCATTGGTCGTCCCATGCACCGGGAGTAGCCACTACCTTAAATCCTTTATCTGCCGGAATATATCCTGTATACGTAAATTCTCCTTTACCCGTATTGGCGTCATACGCATATCCTTTTACCAGTGACATCGGGAAATAAGCGGTACCTGCTTCCATTGTCGGATTTCCCCAGGGAACTTCGCCGATGAAATCGCCCAGTAAATAATAAGTGACAGGAACGGCATCAGATATATCCATATAATAAGGTATAACTTTCAATTCTATCGAATTGGAATGTATAGGATAACCTTTATCTCCGATATGGGCGTACAAACGTACAAATACACTCATCGGTTCACCGTCATAATCATTCTCCGATGTCCAACCGGCGAGTTTTACGATAGCTTTATTCAACTCTTGGGTGTTGGCATCCACTTTGGCTGATGTAGATATGGAAGGTAGTGTCAGATAAGAGGCATCTGCTGTTTCCGTTTCGTCAGTCCATTTGTCTGTTAAATCCGCTTGCACGGTGTAAGTCACTACGGCAGGATAGCCGTAGTCCGGTTGCGTACACGTCAGCTCGATATTCTTGGATTGATTCAGGTCATAGACGTTGGACGTTGCATTGGCAGGAGTGTTCAATACAAAAGTAGTAGGTTCCTGTATGCTAGGATTCGAGTCCCTGTCATCCTCGCAGGCGGTCAGCAGGGCTGTCGCTACTAGTATGGACGTCAGTATATTTATTTTTTTCATATTACTCTGTTTATTTAAAAGTATAACTTCGGTCTGGTTTAATATTCCGGGTTTTGATCCAGATTTGTATTCGCATTGATATCATTGGCAGGAATAGGATAAATGTTGCGGAACTCTTTTATCTCAGTACCTTGCTTTTCTCCGCCTTTCCAATCCCAGTTATAGTCGGATTTTCCACCGAAATCGCCGAAGCGAACCAAATCAATGCGGCGGCGACCTTCAAACCAGAACTCACGCGCCCATTCGTCACGGATGTCCGTCAATGTATATGAAGCAGATTCGGCGGCGTTCGCACGCTTACGGATTTCACGCATAGCCTCTATTGTCTCCTGAGTAGAAACACCATTGTTTGCACGAATGCTGGCTTCTGCTACAATCAGGTAAGCTTCTGCCATACGAAGAAGAGGAATATCCATATCGGGATTGTCCGTATCGCTTGTCAGTCCGTTATCTGCACGGATGTTTGAGAATTTGGCGCATGCGAATCCGTCCGTAAAGCTCATGTTGTCTCCTGTCGACGTGCTTCTCTGTACTCCGCACATCAAAGCGCGGTCATCTTTTGCTGCCACTACCATCTGGTCTTCCAATACGGAAGGAGCATCATTTACGTTCGGGAAGAATTTGGCTACCATTGCCTGGCGACAATGCGGGCCGCCCCATCCTTGCTTGCTTCCCCAAGGATTCATGCCTGTGTCACTTTTGTGCGTACCTGCAATCAAGAACAGCGAACCACCCCAACTCTTGGTTCTCACACCATCCTGCAAAATCGGAAGTATCACTTCCTGTCTTGCCTTGTTGACATTGCTGCCATCATTATCGGCCATGAACAGGTGTTTGTAGACGGGAGCCAACTTATAGCCGGAACCAATCACCTTTTGGGCATATTCTTTGGCTTTTCCCCATTGAGGCGTGCCGGTATAGACTTCTGCGTTGAGATACATGCGTGCCAGCAATAACCAGGCGGCAGCACGGTCTACACGGCCATAAGTCGTTTGAAGCGGCTGTGCCAATGTGGCGGTGGCGTCGTCGCCGATTTCTTTCAACTCTTCTTCAATCTTCGCGAAGAGGTCCGCACGTTGGATTTGCTGAGGCTTCTCTGTCGATACTTTATCGCAATACGGAGGATTGCCGAACATATCCATCAGGTAGTAATTGTTCAAGGCACGGATAAAGCGTACTTCTGCACGCTGGCGTGTAGTTTCATCATCTGTCAGCCCTTCCGTTTGTTCCAGGAAGTAGTTGCACAAAGTGATGTCGAACGTCAGACGGTAATAGAGCCCTGTCACAATTTCATTGGAAGAACTCCAACTGCAATCGGCAATAGTAGCGACACCGGCATCGTTCCATGAATTGACAATCGCTTCATCTGTCATCAATTGGTTGGCACACCAAGTCATACGGTAGAAAGAGGAAGTACCTTCGTCGATGTCGTCCAAGTCACCACTTCCGTCGGGACCTTTCTGCCCTGTAAGTCCGAGGGTTCCGTATATCTTGTTAAAAACGCTCGCCTGGTCGAATGTCATCACGATGTTCGGGTCGATAGGAGTGGCGTCCAGGTCACCGATACATGAAGTCACGCTAACTGCCAGCAATAGTGAGGCAGCCGATAGTATTGATTTTATATATCTGAATTTCATAATTGGTATTTTTAGTAGGTTTAGAAATTAAGGCTTAAACCGATTAACGTAGTCAGAGGACGCGGATAAATATTGTTATCCAATCCCTTTTCCACTTCAGGGTCAAGTCCTTTGTATTTGGTGATAGTGAATACGTTCTGTACGGCTGCATATACGCGTCCGCCAATCGGAGCGCCGAACAACTTTTTAAACGAGTATCCCAAAGTGATGTTGTCACATTTCATGAAGGAAGCATTCTGCACGAAGTAATCGGACAACAAGGTGTTGTCTTTCAAGTTTTGGATATTATTTGCCACTCCCATCAACGGACGGTTGTTGAGTGCACCGAATGAATAGACAGAGGTCGGGTTGCAGTCGGAACCACCTGCTTCGACAGAGTTATACACATAGTTGTTCAGGCTGGCGCGCAGTGAGAAACTGAAATCCCATGACTTGTAAGAAAGACGTGAAGTAAGTCCCATAAGTACGTCGGCTGTCGGCTTTTTGTAGAAATAGCGGTCGTCACCATTGATCGTTCCGTCTCCGTTGCGGTCTACAAATTCGTTCTCGATAGGCTTTCCATTCTCGTCATACACTTGCTGGTAAACATAGAAGGAAGAAGCCGGATGTCCTACGGCGTGCGCCATTGCTTTCATATCACGTCCGCCACCGATATTGTCTCCGGCAGCAACATAATAATTTTCGCTATCTCCGGTAGTTAATTTGGTGATTTCGTTTTTGTTGTAAGTGATATTGAAGCCAAGGTCCCATGTCCAGTCGGTAGTTACAACAGGTTTTGCATTAATGGAGAATTCGATACCTGAATTTTCTAATGAACCGACGTTGGACAATACCTTATTTTTGAAGTTTGTTCCGGCAGAAACGAATACGCTGTTCAGCAAATCGGTGGTCTTGCGATAGTAATAATCTACGGCACCGTTGATGCGGTTGTTCAGGAATCCGAAGTCCAGACCTACATTGTAGGTGGTAGTCTTTTCCCATTTCAAGTCCGGGTTGTATGCATTCGGGCGGTAAGTAGCTCCTTCTCCCAGGATAGGATAGTAAGCACCGTCTTTGTTTGTCTCATAAACAGCCAGATACGGATAGTCTCCCGAATTGATATTCTGCTGACCGGTAATACCATAGCCAAGACGAAGTTTTAAATCGGAAAGCACATCAACGTCTTTCAGGAAAGCTTCCTCTTTCAATTTCCATCCCAAGGCAAAAGACGGGAACAATCCCCAACGGTTGTCTTTGTGGAAACGGGAAGAACCATCCTGGCGTACGGTTGCCGTAAACAGATAACGGTCCAGCAGTGTGTAATTGACACGACCGAAGAAAGATACAAGATAACTTTCCGTAGCCGAACCACTTGAGGTATTGTTGTAACGCTGACCTCTGTTCTCTACCACGTTGTTCGACAGCGGATAGAGTCCCCAATATTCTTGGTCGGACGTATCATGGAAGTGCTGCCATTCATAGCCTGCCATTACATCGAAACGATGCTTATCAGTAAAATCTTTGCTGTATTGCAGGTAAGCATTCAAAGAGAGGTTGTACTTGTCTTTCTGTTCCCAGCCATAGCTGCCATAATAGTTGTTGGTCGAAGAATAGGGAGAGACGTCCGTATATTGCTTACCCGTAGAGAGGTCCATGCCACCGTTCACGTGTGCGTGCAAGTCCGGCAAGAAATGAAACTTATAATCCAGTTCCAGATTACCGATTAAAGATTTGGAGATGGCACGGTCGTCCTTTTCTTCCAACAAGGCAACCGGATTACCCGGAGCATTGCCGTTGAAAGTACGTTTCCATGTGTCGTCATTCAAAGAAGAAGCGTCCGTATTCCATTGGAAATATCCGTCGAAATAATATTGATGGTAAGGATCGTCGGAGCGGACGGACTGTGTAGGGTCAAAGCTGACCGCAGAACCTACCGCGCTACCGTCAGCGTAGCGATTCTTGGCAATCATACCTTTCAGGTTGGCATTCACCTTCAGATGATCCTGAAAGAAAGAAGGGGCCAGGCTGACAGAAGCCGTATAACGTTCGAACTTGGATGTTTTCACAATACCGTTCTGGTTGGTATAACCGAACGATACACGGTAAGGCATATTCTTTAATCCACCGGAAATGGTGAGGTTATGGTCTGTACTTACGGCTGCGCGGAAGATTTCTTTCTGCCAGTCGGTGTTGGCATTTCCTAATTTGCTATAAGCTTCACTATCCTCTCCCCAGATGTCTTTGATGAAAGAACGGAACTGGTCTCCGTCCATTACGTCGACGGTAGATTTCACAGTGCTGACAGATACATTGCCGTCATAAGAAATTGTAGGACGTGCGCCTGCCTGACCTTTCTTCGTTGTGATGATGATAACGCCATTGGAAGCACGCGAACCGTAGATGGCGGTAGCCGAAGCATCTTTCAATACGGTAAAGCTTTCAATATCATTCGGATTGACCATAGACAGAGGATTGGCCAAACCTTTCACCCCTTTATTGTCCATTGCCAGACCGTCGATTACAATCAGCGGGTCGTTTTCCGCAGTCAGTGAGGAACCGCCACGAATACGAATCGTTGCGCCCTCGCCCGGAGCTCCGCCTTTGCTGACAACGCTTACACCGGCAATCTTTCCGGTCATCATGTCCTGTGCATTGGTAATCAAACCTTTGTTTAGTTTGTCCGGCTTGATGGCCGTAACCGAACCGGTCATATCGTTCTTTTTCACCGAGCCGTAGCCGATAACGACTACTGCGTCCAGTACTTGAGAATCATCTTCCAATGTAACCATTACAGTAGAAGCCGCTTTCACTTCTGCTGATTTATAGCCGACGAATGAAACGGAAAGAATAGCATCTTTCGGTACATTCAACATAAAGTTACCATCGAAATCAGTTATTGTTCCATTGGTTGTACCTTTCACCAGTACGTTAGCACCGATGACAGGCTCACCCGTTGTGTCTTTCACATGCCCCTTGACAGCTATTTGCTGAGCAAATGCTCCAATGGAAAGGAAGAGTCCCACCAATAATGTGAGCAGGGCTTTTAGTCTTAAGCTCTTTTTCATGTCTCTAATTTAAAGTTATTTTATCAAAATCAAATATATCTCTCTAAAAAATACCTACTGAAAACTATATTCTCTTCAATCTTATTCCCTAAAATTTCTTTAGTCCTTTTACTTCCGCTTTATCCTTTACTTCCTTGATACTGATGGCATAACCGCCACCGTTGGCAGCGCGCAAGTTCAGTTTGCTTTTGTTTGTCAGGATACCTTTTTTGATGGTATAAGCTTGCGGATTTTCTTTCCAGTCGGCATCTTTAGCATCCGCATAAACAGTGGCAATGTATTGTTTTCCCGGTGTGAGGAAGTCGAATACCAGTTTGGAAGTATGACCGTTCTCACCGGCTGTACAACCTACATACCAGTCGCCTGTACCTTTTGCCTTACGGGCGATAGTGATATATTCTCCCGGTTCTGCTTCCAGATAGTTTGTTTCGTCCCAGTCGATTGCCACGTCTTTGATAAATTGGAAAGCATCCATGAAACGTTCGTAGTTTTCAGGAATATCGGCAGCCATTTGCAGCGGGCTGTACATGGTCACGTACAAGGCTAACTGGCGGGCGATGGTAGAACGTACCTGTGAATTGTTTGCAGGATTCATCTTGTTGCAATGAGTTTCAAAGATTCCCGGAGTATAATCCATCGGGCCGCCAACCAGACGGGTGAAAGGAAGGATAGTAGTGTGATATACTTTATTTCCGCCGAATGATTCGTATTCGGTTCCGCGTGCGGATTCGTTACCGATTAAGTTAGGATACGTGCGGCAGATACCTGTCGGGCGGGTTGCTTCGTGAGCATTTACCATGATTTTGTAGTCGGCTGCTTTCGTCACTGCATACAGGTAGTGGTTGTTCATCCATTGTCCGTAGTGGTGTTCGCCGCGAGGAATGATATTGCCTACATAACCGCTCTTTACAGAATTGTAACCGTTGTCTACCATAAACTGGTAAGCCTTGTCCATATGGCGTTCGTAGTTGCGGACAGATGCGGAAGTTTCGTGGTGCATCATCATCTTGATACCTTTGCTTGCTGCGTAGCGATGCACTTCTTTTACATCGAAATCCGGATACGGAGTGACGAAGTCGAATACATAATCTTTGCTGTTGCCGAACCAGTCTTCCCAGCCTTCGTTCCAGCCTTCTACCAATACGGCATCGAATCCGTTGGCTGCTGCGAAGTCAATATAACGTTTTACATTGGCAGTGTTGGCAGAATGTTTGCCGTTAGGCTTTGTTTTAGAGTAATCCGTTTCGCCCAGTTTTACGCTGGTCAGTTCGTCGGTATAAGCCCATGAGCCTTTTCCGGTAATCATATCCCACCATACGCCGATATATTTCACCGGTTTCACCCATGAAGCGGCATCTGCGATTTTGCAAGGCTCGTTCAGGTTCAGAGTGATGCGGGATGCAAGAATGTTGCGGGCATTGTCGCTGACGATAACAGTACGCCACGGAGTATTGCAGGGAGTTTGCAGATAACCTTTGTCTCCTTTAGCGTCCGGAGTCAGCCAGGATTCGAATACCATATTCTTGTCGTCCAGGTTCAGGTGCATGCAAGAGTAATCGATAAGAGCGGCTTCGTGAAGATTGATATATAAACCGTCATCCGTTTTCATCATTAACGCAGTCTGTACGCCTGTCTGTGAGAAAGGAGTCTGGGAAGAGTTCGGAGTAATGGCTTCTTTCATCAAACCTCTGATTTCGGACAGGCGGGAGATGGTATAGTCGTATTCCTGAGTATCATAGTCGCCCGGTATCCAGTAAGCGATGTGGTCGCCTGCCATTGCAAACTGGGAATGTTCTTCTTTGATGACGAAGTAGTTCAGGGATTTCTGTTGCGGGAATTCATAGCGGAATCCTAAACCGTCATTGAACAAACGGAAACGGATAAGGATAGAACGGTCGTTCATGGGTTGATACAGCGTAGCTGCCAGCTCGTTATAATGATTGCGGATTTCTTTTTCTTCTCCCCATACCGGTTGCCAGGTTTCGTCGAATGTGGAAGTCTTTACGTCTTTCACTTCAAAACCGCTATAAAGATTAGTCTTTGAATCAAGTTTGGTCAAGTCCCTGCGGTCTACCCAGTCGAAATCGGTACGGGTATTATCTTCTTTCTTTAATTCCAGTCCCAGGGTACTGGGTTTGATTACCGTTTTGCCTTTATAAATCAAGTCGTACGTTGGAGCGCCTTCCTTGTTAAGCTGGAAGGTCATTACCAGATTTCCATCCGGTGAAGTCAGTTTCTGTTGTGCGTTCGCTATAAACGAGATACAGAGAAATGCGATGAGCAAAAGATTCTTTTTCATTTTATTTTTATGGTATTAAATTGTGAGCTAACTGATAATTTTATTCCTTTTGTTTCGGATATTGCAAATGTAGCGACCGTCTGAACTGAGTTTTCCAATTAGAATAAAAATACAAGTTAGTATAAACTTTATTGTTTTGATTTATAATTGAATAAGCATTCTGCGAATACAGATAAATATAAGTCTCAGTGAACTTCTTTAAAAGGATAAAAGGTATATTCCACGACCCGGAAGTGTTAAATCCTTTCCTAGTTCTACTTTTTTATCTTCCAATACATTGTATGCAGAAGTATCAGGCAGTATTTCCCGGTAAGTATCCAAGCTGATAGTCTGCTCCCGGTCTGTTCCATTCAGGAAAACAACGACTGATTTATCACCCTGTTTCCTTTCGTACGCGTAGATGCCTTTACTCGGTGCGAAGTGTTTCAGTTTTCCTTTGGCTATAACTTCGTTTCCTTTTCTCCATTGGAGCAGTTTCTTCAGATAAGAGAAAGCTTCATTTTGTAGCGGAGTGCGGTATGCCGCATCGAAGTCATTATGAGTATCATTTTGCCAGCCGCCCGGAAAGTCACAGCGCAGTACTCCGTCACCGTTGGCTTTATCGGCTGCCATCAGGATTTCGGTTCCATAATATATCTGCGGAATCCCACGTGTTGTCAATAGGAATACTAACGCTTGTTTGTATCGGTTCAGGTTTTTAGTATCCGCTTCCGAACGATAGAAACGGGAAGTGTCGTGATTATCCAGGAAAGTCAATAGATTCATCGGGTCGGCAAAGACGATGTCTTGCGACAGGTATTCGTAAAGCCGGCACAGTCCGCCGTTCCAGTCGGTTGTTTCTTCATCGAAAGCTTTGTTCATATGTTCCATCAAGGGGAAGTCCATGACAGTGGGCAGATAAGTGTTTTTAGGATAGGTCAGTTTGCTGTCTTTCTGCCAATAAGAGATAAGTACATTACTGCCTAACCAGGTTTCGCCTACAATATTGAATTTGGGATACTCTTCGTTCACTGCCTTGCACCAATGAGCCATCATGTCAAAGTCTGCATAAGGGTGCGTATCCTGGCGGATTCCGTTAATACCGGCATATTCTATCCACCAGATACTACTCTGAATCAGATAAGTAGCTACATGGCGGTTCCGTTGGTTGAAATCCGGCATAACCTGGCTGAACCAACCGTCAACGGCTATTTTCTTTTCGTAATCGGAAGCATACGGATCCAGTTGGGTGGCAGTCTTAAAACTTGTCTGCACATAATTACCTTTGAAGTTGAACCAATCCTTGGAAGGCATGTCCTTATATAGATAGTTTTCACTTCCACAGTGGTTGAAAATCATATCCATCACTACTTTCATTCCTTTGGCATGTGCCTGGCCTACAAGATTCCGGAATTCTTCATTATTCCCGAAGCGGCGGTCTGACTGATAATAATCAGTGATAGCATAGCCGTGGTAAGAGCCTTCCTTCATGTCATTCTCCTGAATCGGGTTCAGCCATATGCTCGTCACGCCTAAGTCCGCAATATAGTCCAGATGCTTTTCAATCCCTTTAAAGTCACCGCCATGGCGGGCGAAGGAGTCGTTACGGTCTACCCTGGCTTCCAACATTCCGGGAATTATATCATTAGAGGAATCACCGTTTGCGAAACGATCCGGCATAATGAGATAAAGCACATCGCTGGAGTTGAACCCTTCTATCTGAGAAGAACCCGGCTTTCTTTCTTTGAGTTCGTAAGGAATTACGGTCTGCTTCTTTCCTTGTTTCAGAGTAATGTTGAATGTCTGCGGGGCTGCTTCCGAGATATTCAGATAGACAATCAGATAGTTTGGATTTTCTTGCCTGACAACCTCTTGCAAGGTGATGTCTTCGGAAGAGATACTGACTTCTGCAGACGCTATATGTTCTCCATATAGCAAAACCTGCAATTCCGGATTTTTCATGCCTGCCCACCAAAAAGCAGGAGCTACTTTTTTTATGACAGTTGCGGCATATACCGGGTTGCAACCAAATAGCAGTACAAGTAAGATTACAAATAGAAAATTCTTTTTCATGGTAACATAGATTTTAAATGTTTGCTCGGCGAACCGATGCTGCAAATGTAGGGGGATAGGGGTCAGCATTTCGGGACTAGAATATAAATATAAATACTTGTAATGCTTATTCTGTTGAAAATGAATGCGTTGATTGTAGGGAAACTATGCGAAAATACAAATAGGAATTAAAATAATTTTGACTGTATATTTCATAATCATTACTATATTCATTATATTTGTGACATCTTTAAAAAGTAACCTATGAGAAATGTAGCCTATATCTTAGCTTTTCTTTTAGTTTGTCCAACTTCACTGTTTGCAACACAGACGGATGATAATGCGGCAGTCCTTAAAAGACTGGATGATATTATAAATAAGAAAGAAACTTTTCAGGTTCAGAAAGAGAAGACTATTGATGCGCTGAAAGTGCAGCTCACTCATTCGGTTGCTCCTGCTGGCAAATATCACTTGTATGGCTCTTTATTCGATGCCTATCTTCATTATCAGGCAGATTCTGCACTCCATTATATAAATAGGAGGCAGCAGATTCTCCCCCAACTGGACCGCCCGGAGCTGGCAAATGAGATAATTATTGATCGTGCGACCGCATTGGGAGTGATGGGAATGTATATTGAAGCCATGGAAGAACTGGAAAAAATAAATCCGGTGAAGCTGGACAAACAAACATTACTATCTTATTATCAGACCTATCGTGCTTGCTATGGTTGGCTTGCGGACTATACCACCAATCAGGAAGAAAAGAAGAAATATCTGGAAAAGACAGATTTATACCGGGACTCTATCATTGGTATAATGCCTCCCGAAATAAACCGTACGATTGTATTGGCAGAAAAATGCATAGTCACAGGCAAAGCTGATACGGCTTTGGTGATGCTTAGTGATGCACTGAAAGATGCAGTTGACGAACGTCAGAAAGTCTATATCTACTATACATTGTCCGAAGCGTACGGCATGAAGGGCGATACGGAGAAGGAAGTTTATTATCTGATATTGACAGCTATTGCCGATTTGGAATCTTCGGTCAGGGAGTATGCCTCGTTGCAGAAACTGGCACACCTGATGTATGAATTGGGCGATATAGACCGCGCTTACAAATATCTGAGTTGTTCGATGGAGGATGCAGTAGCCTGTAATGCCCGTTTGCGGTTTATCGAAGTGACGGAATTCTTTCCTATTATAGACAAAGCTTATAAACTGAAGGAAGAAAAAGAACGTGCGGTTTCTCAGGCAATGCTTATCAGTGTCAGTATGCTGTCTTTCTTTCTTCTCATTGCCGTTTTCTATTTGTATCGTTGGATGAAGAA
The DNA here is from genome assembly GCF_042854785.1 of Bacteroides sp. f07. Taxonomy (NCBI): domain Bacteria; kingdom Pseudomonadati; phylum Bacteroidota; class Bacteroidia; order Bacteroidales; family Bacteroidaceae; genus Bacteroides; species Bacteroides sp. f07. The sequence continues at coordinate 784,833 of NZ_BAABXI010000002.1, forward strand.
ACTGTCTGCCATGCGGCGTGATTTGAGTTTGGCGAACAAACAAATGCAGGTCGTGAACAAAGAGTTGGAACAAACGGGAAAAATTAAAGAAGTATATATCGCCCGCTATCTGGACAGATGCGTCAACTATCTGGATAAACTGGAAACTTACCGTCGTTCATTGGCGAAGCTGGCTATGGCATCCCGTATCGAAGACCTGTTCAAAGCCATAAAGTCCGAGCAGTTCATCCGTGACGAACGGAATGAATTTTATAATGAGTTCGACAAGTCCTTCCTGAAACTTTTCCCGAATTTCATTACTGCTTTTAATGATTTGCTGGTAGAAGAGGGACGTATATATCCGAAATCCGACGAACTTCTGACCACGGAACTCCGGATTTTCGCATTGATTCGTCTGGGAGTGGTGGACAGTAACAAGATTGCTCATTTCTTAGGATATTCCCTGGCTACCATATATAATTATCGTAGCCGGATGCGTAATAAGGCGGTCGGCGATAAAGACCGGTTTGAGCAGGATGTGATGAATCTATAATATAGTAGTTCTGATAGTTATAATATGATTGGTTTTGTAATATAAATGATAAATATTCGCTGTATTCGAAATAAATATCCGCTATAACTGCTTGAATGCTCTCTGTATTTCTCCATTTTTTTCTATCTTTGTAGACGACTAATCTAATAATAAATTTACTAAGAAATGAAAAAGTTAATCTACACGCTGTTCTTTGTCCTTATCTCCGTGGTAGCAAACGGGCAGGCAAAGTACGTATTTTATTTCATCGGCGATGGAATGGGAGTGAATCAGGTAAATGGTACGGAGATGTATCAGGCTGAACTTCAAAACGGACGCATTGGCGTCGAACCTTTGTTATTCACGCAATTTCCGGTAGCCACCATGGCAACCACTTTCTCTGCAACAAATTCTGTGACCGATTCTGCTGCTGCGGGTACTGCACTGGCAACGGGACAGAAAACGTATAATCATGCAATTTCTGTAGGAGAAGATAAGAACGCGATTCAGACAGTAGCCGAAAAAGCTAAGAAAGCCGGCAAAAAAGTAGGTGTCACTACCTCAGTCAGTGTAGACCATGCTACTCCTGCTGCATTCTATGCACACCAACCGGATCGTAATATGTATTACGAAATTGCCCTTGATTTGCCGAAAGCAAATTTTGACTTCTATGCAGGCGGCGGTTTCTTGAAGCCGAATACTTCTTTTGACAAGAAGGAAGCTCCGAGTGTTTTCCCTGTTTTTGAAGAAGCAGGATACACAGTGGCACGTGGTTACAATGACTATAAAGCCAAAGCCGGTAAAGCAGACAAAATGATTCTTATCCAGAAAGAAGGTGCCAATCCGTCCTGTCTGCCTTATGCTATTGACCGTAAAGAGGGGGATTTGACATTAGCGCAGATTACTGAAAGTGCTATTGACTTCCTTACTAAGGGTAATAATAAAGGTTTCTTCCTGATGGTAGAAGGGGGAAAAATAGACTGGGCTTGTCATTCTAACGACGCTGCTACTGTGTTCAATGAAGTGAAAGATATGGATGATGCTATTAAAGTAGCTTACGAATTTTACAAGAAGCATCCGAAAGAAACTCTGATTGTAGTCACTGCAGACCATGAAACGGGTGGTATCGTACTTGGTACAGGAAAGTATGCGCTGAACCTGAAAGCACTGCAATATCAGAAACACTCTGCCGACGGACTTTCGCAGCGTATCAGCGAATTGAGAAAATCAAAGAGCAATAAAGTAACTTGGGAAGATATGAAAACATTCCTCGGCGAAGAAATGGGTTTCTGGAAACAATTCCCTATCTCTTGGGAGCAGGAAAAGAAGTTGCGTGATGAGTTTGAAAAATCATTCGTGAAAAATAAGGTGGTATTTGCCGAAAGTATGTACTCAAAGAGCGAGCCGATGGCTGCGCGTGCTAAAGAGGTGATGGATGAAATATCTATGGTCGGCTGGGTAAGTGGCGGACACTCTGCAGGTTTTGTTCCTGTATTCGCTATCGGAGCCGGTTCACATCTGTTCGGTGAAAAGATAGACAATACTGAAATACCGAGAAGAATTGCCAAGGCGGCGGGATATAAATGAGAAAAGTGATTAATGGGTTAGTGATTAACGATTAACAGGCTGAGCGCTATTATTCATGCTCCTCCCTAATCGTTAATCACTAATTCGTTAATCGCTAAATTATGCTTTCACACGTCCTACATAAGAACCGTCGCGAGTATCGATTTCGATTGTTTCACCTTCGCTGATGAACAAGGGAACACGAACTGTTGCGCCTGATTCTACAGTAGCAGGTTTCAAAGTGTTGGTAGCTGTATCACCTTTCATTCCCGGTTCTGTATAAGTAACTTTCATCTGGACTTTGATCGGCATATCTGCGTAAAGAACAGTTTCGGTAGAAGCATCTGAAACTACATCCAATACTGCGCCTTCGAGCAGGAAGTCAACGCCGTTGATTAAGTCGTGAGCGATAGGGTGCTGGTCGAAAGTTTCCTGATTCATGAAGATATAATCTTCTCCTTCTTTATATAAGAACTGATAAGGACGACGTTCTACACGTACATCTTCCAACTTTTCACCGATGTTGAAACGGCGTTCGAGAACGTATCCGCTAACTACATCTTTCAACTTTGTGCGCATGAAAGTGTTACCTTTACCTGGTTTTACATGCAGGAATTCAATACAGAAATAGAGTTTTCCGTCCATACGGATACAAGTTCCGTTTTTGATGTCTTGAGCATTAATCATACTGCTATTTTTCTTTTTATATTATTGTTATTTAATTGTTTTCGCAGGAAATCGAGTGCAAAAGTAATCTAAATCGGTAAAAAACACAAAAACTTTTGAGCAAAAATGAGTTATCTCTTGGTTAATTTAAAAAAAGTGCCTATTTTTGCAGCCCGATTACGTGGAATAATAACATAAAAACAAGATACAGTAATGAAAAGAACATTTCAACCCTCTAACAGAAAGAGAAAGAACAAACACGGTTTCCGTGAGAGAATGGCATCGGCTAATGGTCGTAGAGTATTAGCTGCCCGCCGTGCAAAAGGCAGAAAGAAACTGACTGTTTCTGATGAGTACAACGGACAGAAGTAATAATCACTTGTCATCAAGGAAATAAAAAAGGCAGAGAATTTGATCTCTGCCTTTTTTATTTCCTTCTGTTTTTTGAGGAATAGAATGTTAAAATGCTCTGCTGTTGGCTCTTGTTTATTCTTTTTTGCTTTTCTTTGTAGCCGAAATAAGGAAAAACATAAATAAGCAAACATATACGATGGAAGAATATATCCGGGAACTGAAAACCCGTATAATCATAATAAGGTTGTTGAAATCTATAGGAGTGGGGATTATAGTTGCAACAATTCTGGCGATGATAAGTGTCCTTGCGTCGTAAATGAGGTCATTTTTCATCGCCTACTTTTTAAAAGTTCAACTATTTTGTAGTATCTTTGGCGCATATTAACAGCAATGCGTATGACTATTAAAGAATTCTTTTCTTTTAAAACAAATAAATTTTTCTGGTTGAATATTATCGCCATGATTGTGGTGGTGGTAGTGATGGTATTCGGTGTGTTGAAATGGCTTGATATACATACACATCATGGGGAGACGGTTATGGTGCCCGATGTGAAAGGAATGACGGTGGAAGAAGCCACCAAAATGTTCCGTAATCATGGGCTGGTATGTGTGATTTCCGATACCAAATATGTCAAGGATAAGGCCGCAGGTATTGTTCTTGATTTAAAACCGGGAGTTGGAGATAAGGTAAAAGAAGGCCGTACTGTTTACCTGACCGTCAATACACAGGATATTCCTTTGCGTGTCATTCCTGATGTGGCGGATAATAGTTCTCTCCGGCAGGCAGAGGCCAAGTTGCAGAGTGCCGGCTTCAAACTGACCGAGATTCAATTGATACATGGTGAGAAAGACTGGGTATATGGCGTGAAGTATCAGGGACGTCAGTTGGCGGCAGGAGAAAAAGTACCCGTGGGTGCTTCCCTGACACTGATGGTAGGAAACGGAGCTGGTGATATGACCGAAGAAGACATAATTGGTGATGATACGGATACGGAAAAACCTGTGCCGTCGGATGCATCATCCACTCAGGATGATAGCTGGTTTTAATTGATAAATAACAGAAACAGACTCATACATGATAGAGGAAGAATTACCGGATGAACTGGACAATGATTTGGATGATATAGAACCTGTCGGTGACGAATCCCAGCTTTATGAACACTTCCGCGTGGTTGTGGATAAAGGGCAGGCGATGGTCAGAGTCGACAAATATCTGTTCGAACGTATTGTCAATGCTTCGCGCAACCGTATCCAGAAAGCTGCCGAGGACGGATTTGTTATGGCTAACGGTAAACCGGTGAAAAGCAGCTATAAAGTGAAGCCGTTGGATGTCATCACGGTGATGATGGACCGTCCGCGTTATGAAAATGAAATTATTCCGGAAGATATTCCCCTTAATATTGTTTATGAAGATCCCTATCTGATGGTCGTCAACAAGCCTGCCGGACTGGTGGTGCATCCGGGACACGGAAATTATCATGGCACGCTGGTCAATGCTCTTGCCTGGCATATGAAAGATAACGCCGATTATGATGCGAACGATCCGCACGTCGGACTTGTCCACCGGATTGATAAAGACACTTCGGGCTTGTTGGTGATTGCTAAAACACCGGATGCCAAGACAAATCTGGGAATCCAGTTCTTCAATAAAACGACCAAACGCAAGTATCGCGCTCTGGTATGGGGAACTGTAGAACAGGATGAAGGAACCATCGTCGGTAATATTGCCCGGAATCCGAGAGACAGGATGCAAATGGCAGTGATGTCCGACCCGACTGTGGGAAAACATGCCGTCACTCATTATCGCGTACTGGAACGTTTGGGATATGTAACTCTTGTGGAATGTATTTTGGAAACAGGGCGTACACATCAGATTCGTGTTCATATGAAACATATCGGCCATGTGTTGTTCAATGACGAGCGCTATGGCGGTCACGAGATACTGAAAGGTACTCATTTTAGTAAATACAAACAGTTTGTAAATAATTGCTTTGACACTTGTCCCCGACAGGCTTTGCATGCTATGACGTTGGGGTTTGTACATCCCGTCACAGGTGAGGAAATGCATTTTACTTCCGAACTTCCGGATGACATGACCCGGCTTATCGAGAAGTGGAGAGGCTATATAAGTAATAGAGAATTAGAATGAAACGCAACATTGCTATCGTGGCAGGGGGAGATACCTCTGAAATCGTAGTTTCCCTGCGTAGTGCACAGGGCATTTATTCCTTTATAGATAAGGAAAAGTATAATTTGTACATTGTGGAGATGGAAGGTCGCCGCTGGGAAGTACAATTGCCGGGCGGAAACAGGGTTCCGGTGGACAGAAATGATTTTAGCTTTACGAACGGGACGGAAAAAGTGGTGTTCGATTTTGCTTATATCACCATCCACGGCACACCGGGCGAGGATGGTCGCCTGCAAGGCTATTTTGACATGATGCGTATTCCGTATTCCTGCTGTGGGGTATTGGCCGCCGCTATTACCTATGATAAATTTGCCTGCAACCAATATCTGAAAGCTTTTGGCGTACGCATTGCCGAATCATTGCTGCTGCGTCAGGGACAATCGGTTTCCGACGAAGATGTCATTGAAAAGATCGGTTTGCCTTGCTTTATTAAGCCCAGTCTGGGGGGATCGAGTTTCGGCGTTACGAAAGTGAAAACGAAAGAACAAATCCAACCGGCCATTGTTAAGGCTTTCGGAGAAGCGGAAGAGGTGATTGTCGAAGCATTTATGGAAGGAACGGAGCTGACTTGCGGTTGCTACAAGACCAAAGAGAAAACGGTAGTCTTCCCGCCTACGGAAGTGGTGACGCATAATGAGTTTTTTGATTACGATGCAAAATACAATGGGCAGGTAGATGAAATCACTCCCGCACGCATCTCGGACGAACTGACCGGACGTGTACAGAAGTTGACTTCGGCTATCTATGATATATTGGGTTGCTCTGGCATTATCCGTGTAGATTATATAGTAACTGCCGGTGAAAAACTGAACCTTCTTGAAGTGAATACAACTCCGGGAATGACTGCTACCAGTTTTATTCCCCAGCAAGTGCGTGCAGCCGGACTGGATATAAAGGATGTGATGACTGATATTATTGAAAACAAATTTTAATCACATGATGGATCTGACAGAGTTTAATGAAATTCGTCCTTACAATGATGAGGAACTTCCTCAAATCTTTGAGGAACTGATTGCCGATCCGGCTTTTCAGAAAGCCGCCACCGGAGCTATACCGAACGTTCCATTCGAACTTCTGGCGCAGAAAATGCGTGCTTGTAAGACAAAGCTTGATTTCCAGGAAACATTCTGCTACGGCATTTTGTGGAAGATAGCGGCCGATCATACCGCCGGATTGACACTGGATCATACCGCCGTGCCGGATAAGAGCAAGGCTTATACATATATATCAAATCACAGGGATATTATTCTTGACTCAGGCTTTCTTTCCATTCTGCTGATTGACCAGGGGATGAATACTGTTGAGATTGCGATCGGGGACAATTTGCTGATTTATCCCTGGATAAAGAAACTGGTTCGTGTCAACAAGTCCTTTATTGTGCAGCGGGCATTGACCATGCGGCAGATGCTTGAATCTTCGGCACGAATGTCCCGTTATATGCATTACACCATTTCGCAGAAAAACCAGTCTATCTGGATTGCGCAGCGTGAAGGACGTGCGAAGGACTCTAATGACCGTACGCAGGACAGTGTTTTGAAAATGTTGGCAATGGGTGGCGAAGGCGACCTGGTAGAGCGCCTGATGGAAATGAATATTGCTCCGCTTGCCATTTCATATGAGTATGACCCTTGCGACTTTCTGAAAGCGCAGGAGTTTCAGTTGAAAAGGGATGTAGAGGGGTACAAGAAGACCACTCAGGACGATTTGATTAATATGCAGACCGGACTGTTCGGCTATAAGGGGAGAGTGCATTTCCAGGTTGCCCCCTGTATAAATGATGAATTGCAATATTTAGACCGTTCATTGCCGAAACCGGAACTGTTTGCCCGCATTTCTTCATGCATCGACCGCAGAATCCATCGCAACTACCGTATTTATCCGGGCAATTATGTTGCATACGACTGGCTGAATGGTACGACGGAATTTGCCTCCAACTATACCGGGGAGGAAAAACAACAGTTTATAAACTATATCGAACAACAATTGGGCAAGATAAATATTCCGGATAAGGATGAAGAATTTTTGCGTGAGAAGTTGTTGTTAATGTATTCCAATCCGTTAGTCAATTATTTAGCTACTTGCCGATGAGAAGAAAATTACATAGTATTTGGTTGTGGGGATTACTTTTCCTGATGACTGCTTGTGGGGATGATGACTATTATTATCCTTCGGTAAAACTGGAATTTGTTACGGTAGAGGCTGGGGAAGATGGCAGTATACAGACGCTTATTCCTGACAAAGGAGCGTTGTTGCCTGTTTGGGAAGACCGTACAGGTTCTACTATTTCTCCGAATACTTCCAGACGTGTAATGAGTAATTATGAAGTGCTGCCGGAAGGTGCCCGGATTTATTCTTTGCAATCACTTGTGACGCTTGACCCTAAACCGGAAGACGATCCGGTTTATAAGGATGGTATCAAGAAGGATCCTGTAGAGATGGTCAGTATCTGGCTTGGACGAAATTATCTGAATATGATTCTGAACCTTAAAGTCAGCACAGGCAAAGGACATGTCTTCGGCATAGTGGAAGATATATCCGAACTGGAAACAAAAGGCATTGTGAATATGTTATTATATCATGATGCGAACAGTGATGCGGAGTATTACAACCGACGCGCTTATATCTCTGTTCCTTTGGAGAAATATGTAAATGCAGAGGCTCCTGGGCGAACGATAAAGATTAAATTTAAGTATTATACGTACGGCGAGGATGGAGCTCCAGTAGAATCAGATAAGTATTGTGACCCCGGATTTGACTATGTACCGGGGCAGAATTGAAGAATTGAGTATATATGTTTAAAATGAATCAACTAGTCGTGGGAATATTTTTATTTCTTTCTTCCCTCTTCTCCTGTCAGCAGAAAGGGGACTTTCAGTCAATGAATGTAGAGGATTTCGATACTCTTATTCAGAATGAGGGTATACAACGCCTGGATGTCCGTACATTGGCCGAATATTCGGAAGGGCATATCGCCAAAACGATTAATATCAATGTGATGGATGATTCTTTTGCTGCGATGGCAGACTCGTTATTGCAAAAAGACAGACCGGTAGCTGTGTATTGTCGTAGCGGCAAACGAAGCAAAAAGGCTGCTGCTATCCTGAGTGAGAAAGGCTATAAAGTCTTTGATCTTGATAAGGGATTCAACGCTTGGCAAGAAGCTGGAAAAAAGATTGAACAATAGAAAATAGATTGAACAATAGATTGAACAATAGATTGGAATGTCTTCTCTTTATTTCCAAAATAAAGCATCAATCTCAGCTCCGATATAGAGATTGTGTAATGTGAAACGATAACTTCCTGTGATCGGTATTGATCGCTCTCCAGCTTTTGGAGAGTAATAGGTGTAGTCGGATTTTCCAATTCCTGTATTATAATTGACGAAAAACTTAACTCCCAGATTTTTGCCCGTGACGTGCATTATGTATGCGTTTAAATCTAAGTTGGGAGTGGGGTGAGTGACGCAGTGGATGAGGGGAGAGGCGTTCGCTTGATTTTTATAGTGTATATCTGCTCTGTACGTTCCTGCCCATCCTATACCTCCCATGATACTTCCACCTGCATACAGTCCGGGGATAAGCCTGCTGCTATAGTGTATGCCGCTCAGAAGACTTGTATAACTCATTGAACGCGCCTCGAAATTGTCTACTGATGGTTCTAGCTCAGGATGTGAGTTGAAAAAACGATTACTGTCTACATGAGGGGAGGCTTGGGAAACTGTGAACTTTCCACCCACTCCCCAATGAGGATGGAAAAACCAGGCTCCTGTGAGTGAAGAGGTAACTCCTCCCGTACCCGTAATTTCTATATAGTCCGGCAAATGAACTTCTTGCTCAACTATACTATATCCCATTTGCAGGCCGAAAAAAGAATAAGAATCGCTTTCGAGTTCCGATTTCCAGTCGAGTAAGGGACGTTTCAGCCCTTTTTCTTTAAAGATGAGCCCTGCCAGGTAATATCCCAATTCAGTGGAAATGATACCTATACCCGCTCCGGTCAAGACATCAGAGAGCCAATGTCGGTTATTGAGTTGGCGACTGATGGCCGTACCTGTGGCCAAAGAATATCCAAGTACACTATAGAGTGGGCTTCGTGTCATTCCGTATTCTTTGTGTAACATCGTGGCAAACATAAAGGCGGTTGCCGTATGTCCGGAAGGGAAGGAGTTGTTGCTGCTTCTGTCGGGGCGTTCTTTACTGATTGTACTTTTCAAAGAATTGACGGTCAAGGCCATGAGTCCTGCCGAAAAGGCATCGGAGGTCAACATACGTCCCCAAGAACTACGCCCTTCGACACCAAATGACTTTAAACCTAGCATGATGATTCCGGGAGAATATTGCAGATAGTCATCATAACGCAACTGGAAACGGGGAATGTAGGAGTTGCGCATATTCCTGAAAGCATGATCCTTCTGATAGAAGATACTTCCGGCTACAATCAGTGGAACACCGATATGTGTAGTTTGATAGAGTTTGCTATCTAATATCTGATGTTGGATGCGGATAATTTTATTCTTTGGAGAAATGCTGTCAATAGTTTCTCCTCTTAAAGAACAGAAAGTATAATTTACAAATAGTAATACTAATAGATATTGTGCACGTGTCATTCTACAAAATTAAGAGAGTTACTGTATATATAATGCTTTTATCGGCAAAAATGCTTCATCCTATACAATAACTGCTCTTAACGATATACAATATTACAATCTTATTTCAATCCTTCAACAAGTCGTTTCAGAACTACCGTTGCGGATATTTCGCGATTGGCAGCTTCGGGGATTACGATAGACTGTGAGCTTTCAATGACATCATCCGTGACAATCATATTTCTGCGAACCGGAAGACAGTGCATGAAGAAGGCATTATTGGTAACAGCCATTTGGCGGTCACTGACTGTCCATTCACGATCCTTGCTCAATATCTGTCCGTAATTGTCGCCTGTATAAGCAGCCCAGTTTTTAGCGTATACAAAGTCAGCTCCTTCGAAAGCTTTCATTTGGTCATACTCTACCTTGGCATTTCCTACGAATTCGGGAGCCAGCTCATAGCCTTCGGGGTGAGTGATGACAAAATCATAATCGGTGGCATTCATCCACTCTGCAAAAGAATTGGGGACAGCCTGAGGCAGCGGACGCGGGTGCGGAGCCCATGTCATAACCACTTTGGGACGTGCTGTTTTTTTGTATTCTTCAATCGTAATCAAGTCGGCGAAACTCTGTAACGGATGGCGGGTTGCTGCTTCCATCGAGAATACCGGGCGTCCGGAATATTGGATAAATTGATTCAGAATAGTTTCCTGATAATCAAAGTCGCGGTTTTCGAAACGGGCAAAAGAGCGTACGCCGATAATGTCACAATAGCATCCCATCACTGGAATAGCTTCCAGCAAGTGCTCCGGTTTATCTCCGTCCATGATAACGCCACGTTCGGTTTCCAGTTTCCAGGCACCCTGGTTGATATCCAGTACCATTACGTTCATTCCCAGATTGAGCGCCGCTTTCTGTGTGCTGAGGCGGGTACGCAGACTGGAGTTGAAGAAAATCATCATCAATGTCTTGTTTCTTCCCAATTCTACATATTTGAAACGGTCTTTCTTAATTACGAACGATTCTTCAATGGCTGATTTTAAATCGCCAATGTCCTGTACACAAGTAAATTTCTTCATATCCTTTATTTTTTAATTCTCAATTCTTAATTCTCAATTTCTTCTAGTCTGCCCATCTCCTTCAATAATCCATTTGTAAGAAGTGATTTCTTCCAGTCCCATCGGCCCCCGTGCATGCAGTTTTTGCGTACTGATGCCTATTTCGGCTCCTAAGCCGAATTGTGCTCCGTCGGTGAAAGCAGTGGATACATTAGCATATACACAAGCAGCATCTACTATCTTTATAAACAACGCTGCACGTTCCTTGTTTTCCGTGACGATGCATTCACTATGCTTCGAACTATTTTCCTGAATATGTCCCAAAGCATCTTCAAAGCTCTTCACAGTCTTGACTGCCATTTTGTAGTCTAAGAACTCCGTACCGAAACTTTCTTCCGTTGCAGGTTGTAGAAGTTCGGCAGGATAATGTCCTTCCAATGCCTGATAAGCCTGCGTGTCAGCATAAATAATCACGTTGCTACCTTTTAACTTCTCGCAAAGCGCCGGAAGTTCTGCTAGTCTTTTCTCATGCACGATAGTACAGTCCAACGCATTGCATACGCTCACCCTGCGTGTCTTGGCATTATGGATAATATCCGCCCCCTTATTTGCATCACCAAACTCGTCAAAGTAAGTATGGCAAATACCGGCCCCCGTCTCAATAACGGGAATCCTGGCATTCTCGCGTACAAAATTGATAAGCCCGCTACTTCCCCTGGGAATAATCAAATCGACATAGCCTACTGCATTTAGTAATGCTGCCGTAGCTTCTCTGTCAGCCGGAAGCAGCTCTACACTATGTGGATTGACATTGAATCTTTTCAAAACTTCGTGAATCACACTGATAATAGCGCGGTTGGAACAGTCTGCGTCACTCCCACCTTTCAATACGGAAGCGTTCCCGCTCTTCAGGCACAGAGAGAATACATCGAAACTTACATTAGGACGTGCTTCATAGATAATTCCTATCACCCCAAAAGGAACACTGACCTTCGTCAATTTCATCCCATTAGGACGAACAGTCTCTTTCAGTACCCTACCCAAAGGAGAGGGAAGTGTGGCTACATTACGTGTATCTGCGGCAATACCCTTCAAACGTTCTTCCGTCAATTTCAACCGGTCATACTTCGGATCATTTTTGTCCATTCGTGCGAGATCCTTCTCATTCTCAGCAAGAATGAAAGACGTTTCTGCAACTGTCGCGTCAGCCACTGCGTTTAAAATCTGATTGATGGTATCATCGTTCAGCAAGGCTAATTCCCGGCTTGCCGCCTGTACGGCAGCAAAGGTTTCGTTTAAATTTGTAGTCATTTGCTCCTTTTTTGCATTAAATGGAAAGATAAACTATGCAAATATAGTGAATGATGTGAATAAAACCTGTTGAAAAACAAAATAAATATTGGGTGGCTATTTATATCTGTGACTGCACGTAGCATGGCAGTTTGGGCGGCGGTCATATTTTCCGTATCATTCATGAACATAGGCATATTGGTATCTATCAGTTGGCGTGTTCTCACTTCAAGTAAGCCGAATCATGTACTGGACTTATTCAAGTTTCCTACATCATTTCATTGAGCGTAGTACTTGTTCCGGTCAATTCTACTACTAAATAGTAAAAGTAAAAAACTGCTTTCAGCTTTCAGTTCTTCCCAAAAGCCCCTTTTCATCGAAGGTTTTGGCTGAAAGCGAACCTGAATGCAGAAGTGTATAATTTTAGTTCCTTTTTTGATACTATATCTAGTTGAAATACAAGCTCTGCTTTAGTGAAACGGAGCCTCTATCTTGGTGAAACAGAGCCTCTGTTTCACCAAGATAGAGGCTCCGTTCTGTTCACCCCACGTACCGATGACTTTCAGTCCACAGGTGAGCGACCCTGAGCCCATATGACATTCACTTTTGCCCACGTGATGAATCTATATATCCCGCTTGGTGGGCATATAGATTCAGTGTGGTGAGTATATATGTCCACCAAACTGAATATATAGATTTACCGGCAAGCCTGAAAGCGCTGAATGCACTACCCCTTGCTTACAGCATATTCCTGCAAGGGGTGTTTTTATTTGCTTTCAGCCGCTATCTCCTTCTATCAAGGCGTTTGCAGACGAAACTGAAACGACTGAAACCGGATAATAGCATGAAAATTCAATAAGAGGGTTTTGGTAAGGTTATTATTAGAAATTATCCCCTTGCCATGGAAGGTCTTGGCTAGGATCTTCTTGCATTTCTCCTTCTTCTATTTTGATTTCTACATTACCCGGTGTTCCTATATGGTCAATATTGGTTAATGCAATGGTATGTATATAGTTTCTCTTGAAAGTAATGCTACTATTGATTATTGTATCGTTAAGCTCATTTGGCGTTTTTTCCCAGCATACTACTACTCTGACGTTTTCTGTCAGATTCTGATTATTCTCAGTAGGTACTTTGGCTGTCAGGTTTTTCATGCTGACCATTTTCAATTCGGATTCAACAGTTTGATGAATATCTCCACTGGCGGCATCTAAATAAATACTTGGTGAATCGTCTAATTGTATTCTAAGTCGTCCTCTTTCCAGACCTGTTTGTTTGAACTTGACTCCGAAAAAGCGGCGATAGAGCATAATCGGATGTTCTTCTTCTTTTTTATCTTTGGCATCTATCTCTGTAAATCCATGATAACGCTCAATGAATGGGCGGTTGCAAGCATCTTGTGAGCCGGTTTTTATTTTCGAATTTTCTATGTTATATAAGAATCTGACTCCATTAGTTTGTTCGGCAGTAAGGAATTTATTTTGGCATTCCCCTTTGATTGTTCCGTTGCGCTCTAGATCGAATGGGGCGGCAAAACCGCCATTTTCCATTTTGATAGAATCTTTTGCATTGGTTATCATGGAGCAGACTACGCGATACTTGTATCCGTCTATGACTCTTATCTTTAGATTCTCAGGTTTTTTAGCTTTGTCTAATTGAAATATGCCATAGGCATATGGTTTGGAAGATGTATTTTTCTCGTCATCGATTAGCATGGATATGGCTATTCCTACTATTGTTTTACTTTCATCGATGACAGTCGGCTTAGTGGAACGTGACATCGGCAATTCGGTAATCAGGTAATCTCCGTCCAGTTTTAAGTTGAGATCCGAATAAGTAGTGGGCGGTTCCTGATACAGATTTTTTTCTTCAATACATGACTGTAAGGTGAAAGCTGTGAATAGGCAGCCTGTAATCATAAGATGTTTGATTTTCATATGCATGTTTTTTTAGTAGTTGTTTAACTTTGATATGATTGATTATTCCCCAATTTCCTGTTCTGCTTCTTCCATCTCGGCATTCTCACCGAAAGAGATGGTGGCATCATTTATATATTTGTCTATTTTGGTTATTTTGATTATGTTCTTTTTATTTCTTTTCATTTTAAGATTTTGGTCAGCGTATATGGTATGCCATTCTTCTTCGTCGGCCGGTCGGTAGGTGATGGTGAATCCAATTGTCTCGTCTTCCTTTAACCTTGCTGTGTAATAATCTGATATGTCGTACATTGAAATGTTCCGTTCTTCAGATTTTGATATTCCGTCGGGAGAGTATAATAGATAAAGCGGTGAAATATCTGTTGCTGTGATTTTGATGGAGTCACCGGGATTTAACTCGTTTGTGGTGAATTGTACCGAATAATAGGCGCGTTTTAATGAGATGGAAACGGAAGTGTTTGTACTCGGAGTCAAAAACTCTAGCTGCTGGCTGCCGAAGAAGCGCTTAACGGTGGGATGAATGCTTGTACTGTCCTGGTTCATTTGCATTTCACCTTTATATATATGTTGGTAGAATGACTGATTGATATTTAGAGGATTTATTGAAATCAATAAGTCATTGGTGATATGTCCATCTATTCCTTTTGAGGGGGAACATGAGAAAGGAAGACCATAAAGGGGAATGTCATTTTCCACTTTGCCGTATGGAGAGTCTTTATAATCTAAGAAACTGCAATCAAACCGGTAGGTATATCCTACGATTAACCCTATTTCCACTCTGTAAGGATCGTCGAAAAGACCGGATGCATAAGGTTGGAAAGAGCTCAGACCTTTCCCTTTCCAAAATACGTTGACTGCGTATAATCCGCCGGGTAGGTCGGAGGTGACCGAACGTCCTAATGGTTGTTCGTCTACTTCAAGAAAAGGGGCGATGTCTAGACTTACATTAAACTCTTTACCGACAGGAAAAGGCGGAGTTGAGCTCACTGCTGGTTCATCCTTGTCACTTCCGCAGGAGGTAGTTAAGAAGATGATGGTTATAAGTGCAAAATGCCAATGTTTTAATAGCATGGAGTTATATTGTTTGTTCTAGTGAACAAATATACTGCTATTAATAATTTATTGCAAATAAAGCGTTTGGTATTTCTGTTTGCAACTTATTTTATGCTGTTTTGTTGATACTGTTTTTATTCGATATACAGATAGTCATAGTGTACGACCGGTCTTTTTCCGTGTTTCCCAATAGCTTCTTGTGCCTGCTTTGAGTCGCAATTGACTTTTCCTACGCCCACCTGGTTTCCTTGAAAATCTATGATGCGCACAATGTCGTCTTTTTCAAATTCTCCTTCAATACGGGTGATTCCAATCGGAAGTATGCTGACCGCTTTCTCTGAGTTTAAAACTTCTGTGGCGCACTCATTGATATGGATTTCTCCTTTTGCAAATCCTTCACTGTGGGCAATCCATTTTTTGACACTGGATACCGCTTCTTTTGAAGGGATAAAACGTGTGCAAAGTGTATTTTCGGGGCATTGCAGCAAGTCGACCAGGATATTGTCACGTTTCCCGTTGGCGATGATGACTGTAATTCCCTCGTCAGCTACTTTGCGGGCAATATTTGTTTTTGTCAACATGCCACCCCGACCGAAGCTGGACTTGGATGCCTGGATGTAATTGGATAAATCTTTGCCATGACCGATTTCCCGAATAACGGAAGAATTGGGATCGGCAGGAGAACCATTATAAATGCCGTCAATATTGCTTAAGATGATAAGCGCTTGTGCATCCATCATGGAAGCGATGAGACCGGATAGTTCGTCGTTGTCCGTGAACATCAGTTCACTGACAGAAATCGTATCGTTTTCATTGACAATAGGAATGACATTATTTTCGAGCATCACCGTCATACAGTTTTTTTGGTTCAGATAATGGCGGCGAGTACCAAAATTCTCTTTCGTAGTCAGTACTTGACCGACAGCAATGCCGTGTTCACGGAAAAGTTCGTAGTAGCGGTTGATTAGTTTAGCCTGCCCGACAGCAGAAAATAGCTGACGCTGGTCTACACTGTCGAGTTTCTTTTGCGGGTGTATTTCACTGCGTCCGGAAGCAACGGCTCCCGAAGAAACCATAATGATTTCCACACCGGATTTATGTAATTCCGCTATTTGGTCGACAAGTGCCGACATGCGGGTGACGTCCAGCGTTCCATCGCGACGTGCCAATACATTGCTTCCTACTTTTACTGCGATTCGTGTAAATTCCTGTTTCATCTTTACTAACGATTTGAAAGTACAAATATAGATATTTTTGCCGATATGTTACAAAAACAGGCTAGAAAGAATTATCTTAGCAGAAGTTGCAACGGGACTTATTAATCTGTGCGTTCGGTGTTGCCCAACAAGCAGGAATTGCCGCATTGCGTCAGGCTGACCCGGATGTTGAGCGTATGAGGCAAATTTATGATGAGCGTCGGAAATATATGATTGCCCGTCTTCGGGAGATAGGATTTGAAATCAAGGTAGTACCGCAAGGCGCATTTTATGTTTTTGCCAATGCACGTAAATTTACCACCGACTCTTATCGCTTTGCGTTCGATGTGTCGAACATGCGCATGTCGGCATTACTCCCGGCGTGGACTTTGGAACGGGAGGGGAAGGGTATGTACGTTTCTCCTATGCTGATTCATTGGAGAATATCAAAGAAAGTTTGAATCGTATCAGTCGCTATCTTTCTCGGCACGGCTTCTGATAAGTTCCGTGGCGGCTTCGTATTGCTCCTCAGTGACAAGGATAGAAACGGAAGGGGCGATATAAGGAGCGAGTGTTCCCATAATCCCGTCTTTGATAACGCAGAGGATATTATTACTCTCTAATAACCCTTTGATGATTTCGGCTTCCCATGGAGAACCGGAGAATACTTCTATTGACTTGCTAAAATCTTCTTCTTTCATGATTTTATGGTATTAGGGGTTGTTACCTACAAATATAACAATAAAGAGGGACAAATGGTTATTCTTTCCGTAATATTTATTCGAGCGTTATGTGTTTTACGCTAATTTCACGGTTTAGAAATGTAGACGCTGATTCAGAGAACTTCTCTTCTGCTTCTGTGGTGTAAAATTGGCAGTTTCCGTTCTTTGTGCACTTTGCGTCCATTTCCGGATGCCTTCTTAAATAATCTTTCAGGCTTTCCGCCACATATTCGCCTTGTGAGATTACACTAATGTCATTGGCGATATATTGCCGGATTTTAGGAAGAAGGAGCGGGAAGTGGGTACATCCCAGGATGACGGTGTCTATTTGCGGGTCTTTTGAGAGTAATTGGTCGATGTATTTGCGAATGAAGTAGTCGGCTCCATCGCTTTTCGATTCATTATTTTCTACTAATGGCACCCACATTGGGCATGCTACTCCGCTTACTTGAATGTCAGGGAACAGCTTATGTATTTCTAGCGGATAAGATTCGGATTTGATGGTGCCTGCCGTTGCCAGTACACCGATATGCTGGTTCTTGCTAATGTTGCCGATACATTCTACGGTAGGACGAATCACCCCGAGTACGCGGCGTGCCGGATCAATATTCGGCAAATCATTCATTTGAATACTGCGTAAAGCTTTGGCGGAAGCTGTGTTGCAGGCTAATATCACCAAATGGCATCCCATCTCGAATAGTTTGTTGACAGCTTGCCGGGTGAACTCATATACGACTTCAAAAGAGCGTGTTCCGTAAGGGGCGCGGGCGTTATCTCCCAGATACATATAATCATATTCCGGTAATGCTTCTCTTATCTTGTCCAAGATGGTCAGACCACCGTAACCGGAGTCGAACACTCCAATGGGGCCGGGTATATGTGATAGATGTTGATTCATGACAAACAGGATTTATATACGCAAATGTACGCCAAAAAAAGAGAAAGCGAAAGAAGTTTAAACTTCTTTCGCTTTCTCTTTTAGAATTTCTTTCTTCAGGTATCTATACTTATTTGATACCGAGATGTGCCTTAACCTTGTTTGTTAAGTTGATGCTTTGTGCTTCATTAACATATGGAATCGGAGTTCTTGCCAGGTCGAAGATATAGATTACACCTTCTGCCGCGCCAACAGCTTTGATAGCACCGTCCAACTTCTGGTAGATAGGAGCCATTGCGTCATTCTGTGCTTTTGCCATCTGTTGTTGGGCATCTTGCTGGAACTGTTCTTGTCTTTGCATCATATCCTGCAACTCTTTCTGTCTTCTTTCAGCGATATTGGCCGGAAGAGAGTCTTTGGCGATAGCTTGTTGGAATTCCTGATATTTTTTATTGAATTCTTCCTGAGTTCTTTGAAGTTCGGCTGTGAGTTGTTTTTCCAATGTTTGAATGTCGTTTTGGGCTTTAGTAAATTCCGGCATTACAGTGATAATCTCCTGTGCATTGATATGACCGAATTTCAGGTTCTGTGCAAATACACCCATTGGGAGTGCAAGCAACATTACAAGTGCAATTTTTTTTAGCATAGTTCTATAATTTATTTGAATGATTTTTAGTTATTTCCGGATGCAAATGTATGAAATTAATTTGAATATCCTAATTTTCTTAGTATTTCATCACTAATATCTATACGTGGATTTGCAAAAATTATACCTGCAGCAGAGGCTCTGTCGACCACTATGTCATATCCATGTTGTTGTGATATGGCTTTCACAGCTTCATAAATATCATCTTGAATCGGAGTCAGCAGCTTGTCTCTCATCTTGGCTAATTCGCCTTCCGGGCCGAAATAATTACGTTTCAGTTCGGCTGCTTCTTTCTCCTTAGCTACGATCTCGTCCTCTTTCTTTGTCTTTTGTGAGGCAGAGAGTGTGGAAGATTTCGCCTGGTAATCCTGGAACATCTTCTGTGCTTCCTTTGCCAGAGCTTCTACTTCGCTTTGGTATTTTTTCGTAGCTTCTTGCATTTGCTCATTGGCGCTTTGAGCAGCCGGAATATTCTTCATAATATATTCCGTATCGATCAGTGCAAATTTCTGTGCGTTTGCCGTCATACCGACTGCAAACAGCAACATGATTAATAGAATAGATTTTCTCATGACGTTTAGTTTTTTGTGATACATTAGAATTCTTGTCCTAAGATAAAGTGGAATTGACTTCCGCCATATTGTTTAGAACCAAATACTTTATCGAAACCGTAACCCCAGTCGATACCCATCATACCAATCATCGGCAAGAAGATACGAACACCGACACCGGCGGAGCGTTTCAACTCGAACGGATTGAATTTCTTGATATCATGCCATGCGTTACCTGCTTCAAGGAAACCTAACACATAAATGTTAGTACTTGTTTCCAGCATCAACGGATATCTTAATTCGATGCCGAGACGTGCATAAGCATAACCTTCGGAACCGTACGGGGTCAATGAGCTGTTTTCGTAACCACGCAGGGCGATACTTTCCGTTGCATAGGTTGAATAACCGGTCATACCGTCACCACCTACGTCGAATGTGCCGAACGGTGATTTCTTGTATTGGTTGTAGTGACCCAACAGACCGAATTCCGTACGTGTCATCAATACCAGACATTTCGGGTGAGCAACCGGATCCATCAGCGGAGTATATGTTTTGCCTTTGAATTTCCATTTGTGGTATTCAATCCATTTATGGAGCTTATTCATGTTGTCCTGGGTTATGCTACCGGTCTCTGGATTGCTATAATATCCCTTATAATCTTTACCGTCCATCAGCGAGTAAGGCGGTGTGAACTGAACTGACAAAGAGAAGTCAGAACCCGAACGCGGGAAGATTGGATTGTCAATGGAGTTACGTGCCAAAGTCAACGAGATGCTCAGGTCATTACATTTACCGTTGGTTACCGGGAAATATTGCCAGTCACTCAGGTTATAGCGTTGATAAGCCAACTCTGCGGAGAGTGTGAAGTAGTCATCCGGCCATTTCAAACGTTTACCCCAACCTACGGAAAGTCCCCACATCTTGATAGACTTGTCAGGGTCATAGTAATTTTCATAGTTGTTGTAGTTACCGTAGTTGTACATACCATAACCGCCATAACCGCTATACATACTATTGTAGTAGTTATTGAAGTAGCTGGAATTGTAGTAACGGCTACTGATATCTGTCTGTACAGAGAAGAAAGCTGATACTGAGAATGAGTTCGGACGCTTTCCGCCAAACCAGGGGTCGAAGAATGAAATACTGTACGATTGATAGTATTTAGCATTCGTTTGTCCACTGATGGTTAATGTCTGTCCGTCACCTTGCGGCAGGATACCACGGTAGTTTTCACCCGGATGGAGCAAGTTGGCAACGGAGAAGTTGGTGAACTTCAAGCTTAACTTACCGATAATACCGGTTTGTCCCCAACCTGCCGAGAACTCTACCTGGTCGTTTGCTTTTGAAGTCAGCGGCAAACCTATGTCAACAGTTCCGTTCATCGGATCCGGCTGGATGTCCGGTTGTAGTTTTTCCGGGTCAAAGTGTCCCATCTGCTGGATCTCACGCAAAGAACGCATCAAGTCTTCCTTGCTGAACAGTTGTCCCGGGCGGATACGAAGCTCACGACGGACAACGTTCTCATACAAACGGTCATTACCGCTGATGTTGATCTTGTTGATGGTAGCCTGGCGGCCTTCATAGATTCTCATTTCGAGGTCGATAGAGTCGCCGACAATGTTTACTTCCACCGGATCGAGGTTGTAAAACAGGTAGCCGTTGTTGTAATATAGGTTACCGATAGCGTCATCATCCGTAGAGATACGTTCGTTCAATAACTTCTGGTTGTATACATCCCCTTTCTTCATACGAAGCAGGTAGTTCAACTGTTCGGAAGGATAAAGTGTATTACCCACCCAAGTTACATTACGGAGATAATATTTTTGGCCTTCGTCTATGTTTAGATATACATTGACTGTTTTTTCATCATATTGTGAGATGCTATCTTTGGCAATCATAGCATCGCGGTATCCAAGCTCATTATACTTGTCGATGATAAGTTGCTTATCCGCCTCGTAGTTTTCCGGCACGAATTTCTTTGTGCGGAAGAGGTTGCGAAGTTTACCTTTCTCGTTGGTTTTCTTCATCACCCGTTTCAGCTTGGAAGCTTTGATAGCGGAGTTACCAACGATTTCAATGGCGTGGACTTTGATTTTCTCTTTCTTGTCAATGTCGATATCGACAATTACCTGGTTTTCGCTGGAAGGATCGTCTTTCTGTGAGATGATGACTTCTGCGTTCTTGAATCCTTTATCGTCGAAGTAACGTTTAATCAATGTCTTGGCACGGTCTACGGTATTCGGAGTAATCTGCATACCTTTCACCATACCTAACTTGCCTTCCAAATCGGTACGTTCGGACTTCTTAACGCCATGATAACGTACATCTGATATACGTGGACGCTGTGTCAGGCTGATTTTTAACCAGATCTTGTTGCCTTCTATTTTCTCGGCTGTGATTTGTACATTTGAGAACAAACCGTGACGCCAATAACGCTTGATTGCTCCGGTGATTTCGTCGCCCGGCACAGTGATTGTCTGTCCTACCGATAGTCCGGATAGTCCAATCAACACATAGTCTTCGTAATTCTTCACACCTTCGACTTTGATGTCCGCTATCTCATACTTTTTAGGTGTTCCCGAGTATAAGATGACAGGTTTTGAGTCTTCATCAGTGCTGGCATTTTGCGCAATACCTGTTGTCGCAAAGGAGCACAGGCAGATAAACGTTATGAATAGATAGGAAATACGATAATGCATTTATGTTATAATTTGATGTTTCAAGTTATGTTAGCTGATTTGTTCGCTGGTTTTGCCGAAGCGGCGTTCCCGTTGTTGATACTCACAAATGGCTTTGTAGAATTCTTCCTTATTGAAGTCCGGCCAAAAGGTATCACAAAAATAAAGTTCCGAATAAGCACATTGCCATAGCAAATAGTTGCTTAGTCGGATTTCTCCCCCCGTGCGGATTAATAAATCCGGATCGGGCATAAATTTCGTTTCCAAATGAGATGCGATACATTCATCTGTTATTTGTTCGGGGGATAGTTCTCCCTTTTCAACCTGTATCGCTATTTGCCGGACAGCTTCCGTTATCTCCCAACGGGAAGAGTAACTGAGAGCCAATACCAGGCACATCCCGGTATTTCCAGCCGTATGTTCTATACATGATGTCAAACTTTTCTGAACTTCGTCCGGCAATTTTTTGAAATCACCGATTACATTGAAGCGGATATTGTTTTTCATCAGTGTCTCTTCTTCAATAGAATCTAGCAATAGATTCATCAGAGCCGCTACTTCGTCTTGCGGTCGATTCCAGTTCTCGGTGGAAAACGTGTACAAGGTCAGATACTTCACTCCCACGCGGGCTGCATCCTCAGTAATTCTCTGTACCGTTTCTGCGCCTGCACGGTGACCGTAAGTACGTTCTTCACCTCGTTGCTTTGCCCATCGTCCGTTGCCATCCATGATGATGGCTACGTGTTGGGGTATCCGAGTTTTGTCTATTTGTTCTATATAGGACATCTTTTCGAAGTTCACTTCTTGTTATTTTTTATCGAATCCTAGTTTATTGAGACGACCTCGCCATACTTCATCTGAGCCAGTGTCATCTTTACTGCAAATAATCCAAATAAACTGGTTGTCATCAATGACTATAGAGTAGTTTGCACCAGCTCTTTTCGTTAGCTCTTCCGGGAAATAGAATTTCTTACTGGCCTCTTTCCATGTTATGCCGGAAGGTGAGGTATAGAATACTTTAAAGTCATTTCCGAATGCATAGAATTCTTCATTATAGGCAATAATAGATGGAGAATTCAACATCGGGCAATATGCTGCAGAACTGGTTGATAAATCAATCCATGATAAACCATCGTAAGAACTCCATGGTACTATTGGTTGGGGAGTTTCTTCTTCTTCTTCGTCGTCGTCTCCATCTTCTTCATTATCATCTCGTGCTATAATGGTTCCCATCGAAACAATAAAAGGTACATTTGTGGCGGAAAAACCGACTGTCGAAGATATATTTCTTGTTGGGAAATCAGCAGGTAGCTCTTCACCTATATTCCACATATTTGTATTTTCGTTTGTCATACAGAAATTGTAGGTCAATCCATTGTCCATAGATGCTATTGCAGAAATACCCGCTTTTTTGTTATTAGGATTTTCCGAGTCGGGCTGAATTGCAGTTAATAAGGTTGCAAATTTTAAATTATTACGATTTAATAAATTGTGTAGTGCCCATTCTACTCCATCTTCAGACCAATATATCTGATTATCGGCAACCATATATAAACTACCATTGTACTCAATAATAGATGAAAGGTCAAAGGATGTAATTGTCGGTAATCCTTGTATATTATCGACTTCCTTCCATGTCTTCCCATCTGAAACAGTAGTCTTGTATGCATTGAGAACATTACCTGACATATAGTAAACAAGTATATTGTTATCGAGAATCACAGCTCTTTGTTTACCAGTAATGTTTCCATTAGAAAAATTCTTTGTAAATGCTGCCGGCTTTTCATCTTTTCCATTTCCCCAATTAAGAGTGTCCGGATCTAAATAATGTACGCGTACGCTCAGACGGTATTCCTTGTTGCTTTGTAAATCTTGAGTCCAGACTTTTAGTTTCAAGTAATCATTCTTATCAGGAGCATTAATGTATTTGGTGAGGTCAATAGAATCACTTATATTGATAAGCGAATCTTGCCCTTCTTTGTTTGGCATTGTAACAACGCCTGATGCGGTAGTTAATGTTTTGATTAAGATTTTGTTAATAATCGTATCTGCATGAACCGGGAGGGAGTCTTCATTATAGATGAGACCTTTAATCTGATCAATAGTGAATTTGTAATTTACTCCATATCCACCAATTGTGTCAAGTGCAAACGCATGTATAGTCGCATCTGGGCTATATTCGATGTTATTATCGTCATCAAGACATGACGTTATAACAAATGACACCATGAAAAAACTCGCAATGAATGATAAAAACTTTATTCTCATTTGAAAGATTGTGTTTATTTACAAGTTGCAAAAATAGAAACATTTTTTCCGATAAAGAACAATACCGGCAAGTTTTATATAAAATTATAGATAATAACACTGTTTTTATCGACGTAAAACTCCCTGAACAGGACTATTTTAGCTAATTTCGATAAACGTAATGCCAAATCTGTCTTTCGAAGTGTTTTTCCGTCGAGTAACTAAATTTATCGCTTATTTCAGGTGCTTTAACACCGGAATGTAACCTGCTGGGGCACTTCTCAATAAATGCTTCATCCCATAGTTCATTGTCAATGAATGATTGTAGCAATTGACTTCCGCCTTCAACCAATAACGATTGTATCTTACGTTGATATAGCTCTTTCATAATCTGTATCAGTGGGTTATGACTGAAATCAATGGTGATGTAAGTAACGTTCTTCTTTTCCGGCCGTTCTTTCTCTGTAAAGATTAATGTTGGAATTTCTCCGTCGAATATTTGTAAATCCTTTGGAAGAGATAAGGTGCGGTCTAAAATGATGCGTATTGGATTACGTCCATACCAGTTGCGTACAGTCAATGATGGATTGTCCAGTAAGGCTGTCCGCCGGCCTACCATGATAGCATCGGCTTCTGCCCTTTTTTTGTGCACCAACATGGAAGAAAGTGGAGAGGAAAGTATCACCGGCTTGCCGTCAGTGCGTTCTATGTCAATGAAATGATCGGCTGATTCAGCCCATTTCAATGTGATGAAAGGGCGGTGAAGTGTATTGAAAGTAATAAAACGGCGAATCAAATGTTTGCATTCTTTTTCTAATATGCCCACTGTTACTTCCCGTCCGGCGTCCCGTAACTTTTGAATACCGCGTCCGGCTACTTCAGAAAAAGGATCCTGGCAGCCTATGACAATGCGCGGAATCTGTTTCTCGATAATCAAGTCGGCGCAAGGCGGTGTTTTCCCATAGTGGGAACAAGGTTCCAGGCTTACATAGATTGTGGAGCGTTTCAATAAAGACTCATCTTTGACGGAACGGATGGCGTTAACTTCGGCATGTGCCTCTCCGCAACGAATATGATAACCCTCACCGATAATACGTCCGTCACACACGATGACAGCCCCTACCATTGGGTTGGGAGATACATTACATAACCCGTTCCCGGCGAGCTCAATGCAGCGTCTCATGTATTTTTCTTCTTCCATTTTGGTGCTCTTCGCTATATTATTCTTACTTTTGCAGTCCGAAATTGTAAATATATGAATCGTATCACTACTTACATACGCCAGTCCTTGCAGGATATTTATCCGCCGGAAGAGGTCAAAGCTCTTACAATGCTGATCTGTTGCGACATGTTATGTTTGGATGCGCTTGATATTTACCTCGGCAAAGATATAATTTTATCCGAATGCAAAGAGCGTGAATTAGAAAACATTATATTCCGTTTGCAGAAAAACGAGCCGATACAGTACATTCGTGGCTTTGCGGAGTTTGATGGAAGGAGATTCAAAGTGGCTCCCGGCGTACTGGTTCCTCGTCCTGAGACTGCGGAATTGGTGGATTTAATCGCCCGGGAGAATACGGATGCCCGCCACTTATTAGATATAGGTACGGGGAGCGGATGTATCGCGATCTCTTTGGCTAAAAAACTTCCGAATGCTAAAGTAGAGGCGTGGGATATTTCGGAAGATGCATTGGCAATTGCATACGCTAATAATGAGGAACTGGAAGCAGGCGTCGTGTTTCGGCAAAGAGATGTTTTATCCGATGATTGGGAGAAAACCTCTTCTTTTGATATTATCGTCAGTAATCCGCCTTATGTGACAGAAGCGGAAAAGGACGGAATGGACGCCAATGTACTTGATTGGGAACCGGAACTTGCCTTATTTGTTCCTGATGATGACCCGTTGCGGTTCTATCGCCGGATTGCAGATTTGGGCCGTGATTTGCTTTTGCCGGGCGGCAGACTTTATTTTGAAATAAACCAGGCTTATGGCCGGGAAACAGTACACATACTTGAAATGAACCAATATCGTGATGTTCGTGTTATAAAAGACATATTTGGAAAAGATAGAATAGTTACAGCTAACCGATGAGTGCACAATTAACAGATGAAGAGGCTTTAAATCGTGTTGCCTCTTATTGCTCTACTGCCGAGCATTGCCGGGCAGAAATAAATGAGAAGTTACAACGTTGGGGAATTGCCTATGATACCATTGCGCGTATTCTTAACCGACTGGAAGCGGAGAAGTTTATCGATGATGAACGTTTCTGCAGGGCTTTTGTGAACGATAAGTTCCGGTTTGCCAAGTGGGGAAAGATGAAAATAGCCCAGGGGCTCTATATGAAGCGGATTCCCTCTGACGTGGCGTGGCGTTATCTGAATGAGATTGATGAAGATGAATATCTTTCCATTCTGCGTAATTTGTTGGCGTCCAAACGGAAAAGTATTCATGCGCAAGATGAATATGAACTGAATGGAAAACTGATGCGATTTGCCATGAGCCGTGGATTTGAACTGAAAGATATCAAGCGTTGTATAGACGTTCCCGATGAGGAGGAACAAATTGGCTGAAAAAATAAACGGATTCTTCTTTTTATTCTCGTTCAATTTCTGTACTTTTGCGGCAAATAATTAATAGTTAGTTTAGTTATGAAAAACTTAGAGAGACTATTTGCGGAGAAACTGTTGAAGATTAAAGCTATTAAACTTCAACCCGCTAACCCTTTCACATGGGCTTCAGGATGGAAATCCCCCTTTTACTGTGATAACCGTAAAACTCTGTCCTATCCTTCTCTTCGTAATTTTGTGAAGATTGAAATTACACGTCTGATATTGGAGCGATTCGGACAGGTGGATGCGATTGCAGGTGTGGCGACTGGTGCTATCCCGCAGGGAGCTTTGGTGGCTGATGCATTGAATTTACCGTTCGTGTATGTTCGTTCTACCCCCAAAGACCATGGATTGGAAAACCTGATCGAAGGTGAACTTCGTCCGGGTATGAAAGTTGTAGTGGTAGAAGATTTGATTTCTACGGGTGGTAGCAGTTTGAAGGCTGTGGAAGCAATTCGTCGCGATGGTTGCGAAGTGATTGGTATGGTTGCGGCTTATACTTACGGATTCCCTGTTGCTGAAGAGGCATTTAAGAATGCCAAAGTGACTTTGGTGACATTGACCAATTACGAAGCTGTGCTCGATGTGGCTCTTCGTACAGGTTACATTGAAGAAGAAGACATACAGACATTGAACGAATGGCGTAAAGACCCCGCTCATTGGGATGCTGGAAAATAAGGACTTTGTTTTAAAACATATTTGTGAAAAAAGAACTATTCGGACATGAATTGGCCGGATTGTTCTTTTTTTGTTTTATACTAAAAGAATATTATGAGTAATTTTGAAAGTAGTGTTAAGGTAATACCTTACAGTCAGGAACGTGTATATAACAAACTTTCGGACTTGAGTAATCTGGAAGCTGTCAAAGATCGTTTGCCGCAAGATAAGGTGCAGGATTTGAGCTTTGATTCAGATACATTGAGCTTTAGTGTGCCGCCTGTTGGGCAACTGACACTGCAAATAATAGAACGTGAACCCTGTAAATGTATAAAGTTAGCAACGACTAATTCACCAATCCCTTTTAATATGTGGATCCAACTGGTTGAAACTGGCGAGGAAGAATGTAAGATGAAAGTAACCATCGGAATGGATATTAATCCGTTTATGAAAGCAATGGTGCAGAAACCTCTTCAGGAAGGTCTGGAGAAGATGGTTGAAATGCTGGCAATTATTAATTATTAAATCTGCTATTATTTGAGAAAGCTTATGGCACAGAAACTTTGGGAGAAATCCGTACAGGTGAATAAAGATATTGAACGCTTCACGGTTGGTCGTGACCGGGAGATGGATCTTTATTTGGCTAAGCATGATGTGCTTGGTTCTATGGCTCACATTACGATGCTCGAGAGCATTGGCTTGTTGACGAAAGAAGAACTGGAACTGTTGCTGGCTGAATTGAAGAATATTTATGCTTCGGCTGAAAAAGGGGAATTTGTTATAGAAGACGGAGTGGAAGATGTTCATTCCCAAGTAGAATTGATGCTGACCCGCCGTTTAGGTGACATAGGAAAGAAAATCCATAGCGGCCGTTCGCGAAATGACCAGGTGTTGCTGGACTTGAAACTCTTTACCCGTACGCAAATTAAGGAAATAGCTGAAGCGGTAGAACAACTCTTTCATGTGTTGGCTCGCCAAAGTGAGCGGTATAAAAATGTATTGATGCCTGGTTATACTCATTTACAGATTGCCATGCCCTCTTCTTTCGGATTATGGTTTGGCGCTTACGCTGAAAGTCTGGTAGATGATATGATGTTTCTGCAAGCTGCGTTCAAAATGTGTAACCGTAATCCGTTGGGGTCTGCTGCCGGATATGGTTCGTCTTTCCCGCTGAACCGTACAATGACGACTGAACTGCTTGGGTTTGATTCGATGAACTACAATGTGGTGTATGCGCAAATGGGACGTGGAAAGTTGGAGCGTAATGTTGCTTTTGCATTGGCTACGATTGCCGGTACAATTGCCAAACTGGCTTTCGATGCCTGTATGTTCAACAGTCAGAACTTTGGTTTTGTGAAGTTGCCCGACGATTGTACTACGGGATCCAGTATTATGCCCCATAAGAAAAATCCGGATGTGTTTGAACTTACACGTGCCAAATGCAACAAACTGCAATCGCTTCCCCAACAGATTATGATGATTGCCAACAACCTGCCTTCCGGTTATTTCCGTGATTTGCAGATTATCAAAGAGGTCTTTTTGCCGGCTTTCCAGGAATTGAAGGATTGTTTGCAGATGACAACCTATATCATAGACGAGATTAAAGTAAATGAACACATTCTTGATGATGATAAGTACTTGCTTATTTTTAGTGTAGAAGAGGTGAATCGTCTGGCACGTGAAGGTATGCCTTTCCGTGATGCATATAAAAAAGTAGGGCTGGATATTGAAGCCGGTAAATTTTCTCATAGTAAAGAAGTACATCACACTCATGAAGGAAGTATCGGTAACCTTTGTAACGCGGAGATTTCTGCTCTGATGCAACAAGTTGTTGATGGATTCAACTTCTGTGGGATGGAGAAGGCGGAGAAAGCGCTGCTTGGAAGATAAAAAGAACTTTCGGAGGATAGTTTTTTAAACTTTCCTCCGAAAAGATTTGGCAGAAACAAGTAAACTGCTTATCTTTGCACCCGTTGAAAAAACGCGGAAATAGCTCAGTTGGTAGAGCATAACCTTGCCAAGGTTAGGGTCGCGAGTTCGAGTCTCGTTTTCCGCTCTTTCTTTGAAAGGATGCTCGAATGGTGGAATGGTAGACACGAAGGACTTAAAATCCTTTGGCCATTGCGGCTGTGCGGGTTCAAGTCCCGCTTCGAGTACTCGGCAAAGCTCTGTAAATCAATGGTTTACGGAGCTTTTTATTTGTCCGTTTATCACTGATTCATTCTGTCTCAAATCCTGATTTTAGCCCGTTTTAAGGTTGATTTATGCGACTTATGTAAACCAAGATGTAAACCGGAAATGTGTATGAAAGCAACGGTTAATGTGTTGTGTTACAGGTCTAAAACTCTTAGTAATGGTGAGCATCCATTAATGATTTGTGTGTGCAAAGACGGCAAACGGAAGTATGTCGGTCTTGGAATCTCTGTAAATCCTAAATATTGGGATTTTAAGAAGAATAGTCCTAAGCGTAATTGTCCCAATAGGGAACAGTTAATAAAGGTTATTAATGAGCATGAACAGAAGTATGCTGAATGTGTGCTTGAGTTCTCTGCGGAGAATCGGGAGTATTCATCTGCATCTTTGATTGAAGCAGTTGTGCCTGTACAGAAGGCTAGAACGGTCGGTGAACTGTTTAATGAGTATATAGCTCAACTTAAAGACGAGGGTAGGTTAGGGTATGCGCTTTCTGTACAACAGGTATGTAACTCTCTGTTGAAGTATAGAGGGCATTTAGACATTTACTTCTCCGAAATTGATGTAAATTGGTTAAAAGCGTATGAATCTTGGTTGAGATGCTGTAATTTGGCGGATAATACCATTGGCATACGTTTTAGGACATTGCGGGCTGTTTATAACTTGGCTTTGGCTGAAGGTATAGTGAAGGTGGATTGTTATCCGTTTAAAAAATACAAAGTCTCTAAATTGCATAAGGAGACAGCTAAACGTGCTATAACAAAAGAACAGGTGAAGCAGGTTATTGAATATGATGTGTCAAGGGCACGTTTCTATAAGAGATTGGCGGTTGATATGTTTACGTTCTCTTATTTAATGGGTGGCATTAACTTCACGGACATGGCTTTTCTTACAGATAAGAACTTTGACGGTGAACGTTTGGTGTATATTCGTCAGAAGACGAAGAAGTTAATAATGTTACCGTTACAAGAGAAGGCTGTTGAGATAGTGAACCGCTATCGTTCCTCACAACGTAAATATGTATTTCCAGTACTGGATAATCGTGAGCGGACACCACGGCAAATAAGAAACCGGATATATGATGTGTTGGATAACGTTAATGGATATTTGGCTGATATTGGAAAGGAGTTGGGTATTGAATTAAAGATTTCCAGTTATGTCGCCCGCCATTCCTATGCGACAGTTTTGAAACGTTCCGGAGTATCTACTTCTGTTATCAGCGAATCGTTGGGGCATAGTTCGGAAAGGGTGACACAAATTTATTTGGATAGCTTTGAGAACAGGCAATTAAATGATGCAATGAAGAACTTGTTATAGTACTTTCAATTAATCCCACTTGTAATTATTGCAGGTGGGATTTTATTTATATATTTGAAGCATTTAATTATACAACATTACACATGAAACATAAACTATCCAATTACGGCAATTCTGATGCGCATAATCAAATAAAGAAACTTATGCTTAGAGGTGAGAAGCTTACAATAGGCTTCTTCAATGAGGACATAACCAATTACTCATGCGCATGGATTGAATCAAAAACTGTCAGCGCATTTAAATATGTTATCTTTAAGGAAGATAACGTTTACTGGCTTATGAACTATCTTGTCAATGGTGAGGTTGAGGACATAGATGCGAAACCGTTCGGAATACAGGGAGAGATAGAAACAGAGGAAGACTTCCAGTTATGTATGTTGAAGAACTTCATTGAAAGCAAAATGACAGTACAGTTCAGTCCTCTGCCTAGAGACGGAAGCGGATTTGTAAGAGCCATATCGGCATTTGATAACGGGAAGGTGATATTTAAATTAAAGAAGACAGACGAGCTGTTGGAATATCTAAAGGCACGTGACTTTATTTTACTTTAATAAATGGAAACCACATATATCGAGATTGATTCACCGGACAAACATCTGTCAGATGTATTGGAAGAAATACCGTCCAATGTCATTCTTTATAAGACCCTGACAGGTATCGGTGCGACTTATAGCGAGATTAAGGCTCAAAGACATTCCATTATCATAGAACCGAACGTTCCTGTAATAATCGGTAAATGTAATTCCGACAAACATAAGAATGACAATTTGCTGGGTGTCTATGAGGGTGTCACTACTGACAGGATTATCAAATATCTAGGAGCAAGCAGGGGGAAATATTATAAGATACTCACTACACCCGAAAGCTTCACGAAGGTTAAAGATGCGTTTCTGATATTTAACGGCAAGATATATAATACCTGTTTCCTACTTATTGATGAAGCTCACAAGACTATAAAGGACGTGGATTATAGAAGTGATATTGTCCTGCCTATGAATGACTTCTTCAAGTTCAAGGGGAAGGCACTGGTATCTGCAACTCCGCTTAAATTCAGTGACCCACGTTTTGAAGAGAACGGTTTCAGTATCATTAAGATTGAACCTACATACGATTACGCTAAGGAGATTGATATAAAGCCTTCAACCAACATATTAAGGGAAGTTTGGGAGGAATTTGGTTGGATGCCATTCATAACAGGACAAGACAAAGACAGACCTTTCTTCATATTCATAAATTCTGTAGATATTATCTACTCTATAATATCCCAACTTAAACTGTTTGACAAGTCTTCCGTATTCTGCGCCCCCAAGAGCATAGACAAGTTAAAGCAGAATAACTTCAACCGATGTTATGAGAACTGGGATATAGAGAGGATGAGCCAATACAACTTCTTTACCAGTCGCTTCTTTAATGCGGTGGATATTGAACTGGACTTCAAGCCTTATGTCATACTGGTTACTGATGTGTACTTTGCAGAACAGACCATGTTTGACCCATATTCCGATGTAGTCCAGATTATAGGCAGATTCAGAAATGGAATAACGGCTGTCACCCACGTTACCAATACCAAGTACGAACTGCCACAGAGAACCGAGGAAGAACTGGATGAGTTTGTCAGGACAAGCGAGGAAGTATATAATACACTCAAAACATTTTATGATGCGGCAGCCAGTAAAGGTGCAAGGGTAGCATATAAAGCTGCAATGGACAGTTTGCCATTCAATCAGATGTTGGACATAGACGGTAACAAGAACTGGTTTGCTGTTGACAACTATATAAATGATGCACTGGTAACTGGATATTATCGGGATGCGAAGTCACTTCAACGGGCTTATGAACAGCATAATGATATATTAACGCCTTCCGTATTTGCATTGTCTGACCGTCCCGCCCTTACAGATGAAGACCTACGATTCAAACGGGGGTTGAAGACGCTTAGCACAAAGGATAGGAGAACGCAGATTGTCAAGTTACTGGAATATCTAGGCAATAATGACCTTACAGAACAGGAACGTGAATTTAAAGCTG
Organism: Bacteroides sp. f07; assembly: GCF_042854785.1. NCBI lineage: Bacteria > Pseudomonadati > Bacteroidota > Bacteroidia > Bacteroidales > Bacteroidaceae > Bacteroides > Bacteroides sp. f07. Next base: position 817,763 of record NZ_BAABXI010000002.1, read on the forward strand.
ATTTGAGAAGAACGGATTCATTCATAGTTGAAGCATACGAACTGGTAGGTAAGGAAGTGATTGAAGAACTGGATTACTCCTATCCTGAAATCAAGAAGCGGATGATAGTTGCACAATACCTGTTGGGAGCCAAAGGAACGGAGACTATCCAACTGATAAAGACCTCATTCAAGGTAGGAATGAAGTACAGACTAACCTATATTAAAGAAGAACTGATTCGTATATTCGAGTTATTGGGAGTTACTCCGCCTAATAAGATAACAGCCCAAAGTATCAATTCATACTTTGAAACTAAAGAAGTATGGATTAAGAAGGATAAAGCCCTGTTGCTTGTAAGAGAGAAAGTGTAGTACAGCCATTCAACCTTTTAGGGAAGAATGTTCAATTTATATGCCCCACCTCATAAAAGGTTGAATATGTTATAATCCTGATAGTCCGGTTATCCCCAACTTGGATTATCGGGATTTATTTTATCCTGTAGTCTGTCATTCCCGATTGTGGTATAATGATTAGGCAATGCCACTGACATTTATTACCTTTGCAATACCTCAAATGACATAACATTCAGATTATCTGCAACCTACCGAGATTCACTACTACAAACCTATTCTAATCTTATTAATTACTATGAAAGAACTTACCTATCATGAAATCAGAATTAAAGCCTTGAAGAATAATGTACGGGACAATAAACTTCAAATCGGAATGTGGGCGCAATTTAATGGCTACATGAAACGCAGGGTACACAGGAACGGAAGATATTATACTGTATATATCCCATTACAGAGACTAACCGATTAATTATTATGATAATCCATTTACCTACAGGAAAGCAGTTTGCCAACAGGAAGGAAGCCAAGATTTACTTTGGCACAGCCTACTATTACAAGTTGGAACGGGAGAAGAGAGATTTGTTATTTACCGATAATGTTCAATCAGCTACTAATGAATATTGCCCAAAGACATCTAATAAACAGGACAAGCATAAGAACTCATAATGCAACCATTAATAAATCAATGTTAAATGCTTTAAATGAGCCTGACCTGTATAGATTCTTTTGTCTGTCTCTGTACAGAAACAGCTATTATAATGTAAGACTACGGATTGAAGATATAGCCAAGATTACAGGTGAGAAGGAAAGCACATTAAAGAATTTCAATAAGAGCATGGACACAGTATTGACAAGAAAGAAATACCCCAGCCCAATCAACCACCCTGTATATGAATTTACAATGAGAAGTCTGTATAAGATACCTGCCATGGATTACAAAGGCTTTATCACATTATCCCATAAGTTTACCCAAGTTAAGCTAAGTGTGAAAGTGAAAGGGTACTATATCAAGCTATTATTAATTGCAGAGAATAATACTATTCCTCTTACTAACATAGGAATAGCTAATAAGTTGGGAATAAGTAAGAATACAGTATTCAAGTATAATATTGAATTATTCCAAGCGGGATTGTTAAAACTGTTTCCCGATAGGTTGGAACTTACTCCTAATGAATTACTAATAAGCAATGATGAAGCCAAACAGAGAAGAGAGTGGTATCCCATTACAGGAGATTTACTACCTAATATAATTCTTAGCTTTAATAAGTAAGTAAAGAGGTCATTTTATACCTGTTATTAATTATATTAAGAGAGGGTATAATTTGACCTCTGACTGTAATATATAGTCTTTATATGCTTATGAAGTCGAATTAATAATGACAGAGATAGCATTTGATAAGAATACTACCACTACCTTTTAATGAGATTCATATTATAAGGTTGGGGATTTTATTCCTCTACACATATATCCAAATTACTTCTTTAGTTGAGTATTATTGAGGTGTGACAAGTCAATCCATAAGTTGTTGGCGTTGGCAAATACTATCAGTTCTTTAATTTGCCTTCCCTTATAGCCCTCTGTTGGTTCAACTTCTCCTGTTGCTTCCTTACTTCTTCTGGTGATACAGGTTGCTTGCTCCAAGAGATTATTGATTGGCGGGTACGCTCTATCCATTGCTTGTGAAATTCATTAATATATTTCATAATTCATATAATTATGAGTTTATGCAAATATAGCCAATCTATTTGAATCTGACAATATATAGATATATTAGCGTACTACCTTTTAATGAGATTTATTTATATTATATACCCCAACTCAAATTTGGTAGTATCTAAAATCATACCCCCGCCCCTTTAGATTTAGGTAGTGTTTCTATTTAGACTTTATGCAGTGATAGAGTGAAATTATTAGTCAGACGGTGAGCATGAGGTATATGTTATGCACTCTATAGCGGTGTAACTACTCTACACCCCCATACCAATCATTAGGAAAAATGAAAGGATAACATGAATTGCTATTCAGCCCACAAACCTTTTGAACTTCTGAAATATGCGGACTTATCAATGATTTGTATATGTCTACATATAAAGATGCACAAAGATAAGTGAATGAATAGTACTTCATGTTAAGCCCTCATTTTGTCCTTAAATACACTATTTACTAATCTATTATTATGCGTATGGAGAGTTTAAAGATTTTATTGACGTTTGGAATAATTCTAATTGTGCCAGTAGTCTTAATGCCACAGTTCTTTATTGGATTATTAATACTGATTGTGGCTTGCTTAGCTTTCAGACAGAGGAATTTCTAATATTAACTTAATAAATTACAGATTATGGAATCAACATTACAGATTATGCCAGTACAGAGAACTAGTAGAAACTTTGGTGAATTTGCAGAAGAAGCGGTAATAATTGAAGAGCCTGTTATTAAGCAGAAGTGACCTCTATTCATTGAAGCTAATACAATTGAAGCCAGTATGGAACATCTAAGGAATGATTGTATTATACCCGTATTCGCAAAGGACAACGAAGCTACATTATCTCATGTGGCTTTCATTGAAGCGGTACAGGATGCAACCAATACATTCTTTAGCGGTGAACAAATTGAATCGCCAGATATTCGTGTTTCTCATGTAATCAAGGGTAGGATTCCCGAAGCAATTCATAAGCCAGCCAACCAGTTATTAGAGAGTGACAAGACTATCTACTACGAGAGGTGCGCTTTTGTTATTGAAGTTCCTACTATCTATGAGACAGTGCACGGTAACAGGCTAACCCTTACTATTGGCGGTGTCAGAGCTTATAACCATACCAATCTTTATTCAAAGAAAGGTGCGGAGCGTTTTAAAGTGTTTATTGGCTTTACTTGTAAGGTTTGCACAAATCTATGTGTATCTACGGACGGTTATCTTAGTTGCTTGGAAGTTACCAATACAAGGGATTTATATCAAGCGGTATTGGAAATGTTCCACAAATACGATGCAGCCAAACACATACATTTGATGCAGTCTTTAGGCAATACCAGTATGACGGAGCATCAGTTCTGCCAACTACTTGGAAGAATGAGACTTTATCAGTCATTACCGCAAGGCTATCAGAAAGATATACCTAAAATGTTGCTTACTGATACACAGGTTAACAATGTGGCTAAGGCTTATATCAATGATGAGAACTTTGGCAGCTTGGGAAATGATTTGTCTATGTGGAAGTTTTACAACTTGCTCACAGGTGCAAATAAGAGCAGCTATATAGATTCATTTTTGGATAGAGCCTATAATGCTACAGAACTTGCAACGGGTATATGTTCCGCTTTACATGGTGATGACAAGTATCAATGGTTTCTTAGTTAGTGGTATTACAGAGTACTTAAAAGGGGCATCCATATAATAAGGGTGTCCCTTTATTATTCATTACCTATTAATACTCAAAAGATTATGTTACAAGCGTTATTAGTCGTTATATCTTGGATTATCTTGTTACTTGTTATGTGTGCAATTTCACCTATTGTATTCTTCTTGATGATTATTTGGACTATATACAAGATTATTACGGTGAAGTAGTACATGAAGAACTAATAAGGGTATCTATATACTATATATAGGTACTCTTTCTATTTATAAACCTCTTAAATATTTGGAATATGGTAATAGAAGGCAGTCGCGAATACAAGGCAGCGCAAGAACTTGAAAGAGCCTTGAATGATTATAGTTGGAATCCTAAAAGGTTTGCTGAAAGTACAAGGTATTATCACCGTACACTACAGCAGGAATTAATGAAAACCATAGTGGAAATTATTCGCATGGTTGGTAATAAAAACTATGGCACAGACCTTAGGAATCAGGCATCACACGAACTTTGCAAACGGATAGTTGACAGTGGCGTGTTGGATGAAGCTCACCTACCTTTTATATAGGTTGAATGAAGTAAGGACATTATTTACTTAGTGTCCTTACTTAATAATATTCACTTTGATGATTAGTGAATGTTTAGCTAGTAATCAGCAAGTTAGATATTCCAACTCAAAATTAATATTCACTTTTATTAGTTTCACTATAAAACAGAACGTTATGTCACTTAAATATTCAAGTACAACAGCAGATTATTTGCAATGGAGCGAAGCGATGAACTTAATAAGAAAGTTGGCAAGAGATAGTAATTATAAGATGTCACTTCTTATCGCTTTGGGTTGCTTCACAGGTCTAAGAATTTCTGATATTCTTGCTTTGAGGTGGAATCAGATACTAGATGCAGAAGAATTTACCATTATAGAGATTAAGACAGGGAAGCAAAGGACAATTAGGATTAATATGCAGCTACAGCAACATATCAGAGATTGTTATGAGCATATAAATCCAGTTGGCATAAATGCGCCTGTATTGATAAGTCAGAAGGGGACAGTGTATACAGTTCAGAGAATCAATGTCATGCTGAAAGAGATTAAGAAGAAGTATAAGTTGCATATAGGCAATTTCAGTTGCCATTCTCTTAGAAAGACTTTTGGCAGACAGGTTTATAATATGAACAGTGATAATTCGGAGCTTGCACTTGTTAAGCTCATGGAGCTATTCAATCATTCCAGTGTATCAATTACTAAAAGATACTTGGGATTGAGACAGGAAGAACTATTAAATACCTATGATTGTCTTAGTTTTTAACACACAGGTTTAGTTATAATACAAACGCTTTTTGTATATTTGTGCCGTTCCAGTAATGGAATAACATATTTATTTAACGAAAGGCGTTTTGCATTATCCTTGTCTCTGAATTTCGCCAAAATTTTACACTACGAGGATATGCACAACGCCCATACTTGGCTATATACCTGTTATTTAACAGAATATCATAGTCTAGGTGTGGGCAACTTGTGTGTATTTGTAGTGTGGGTGTTTGGCGATACCTAGAGACAGATATGCTGATAGTTCCCACACCTTTTTTGTATGTAGAATTGTATCTATTGGGAACTAGGTACAACTAATAATAGACTATGGAACAGGCATATTTACAACTAGCTCCTACCTCTCAAACAGTATGTAGACTGTTAAAATCTTTACTAAATCCAGAGATTAGGCATTTTTATATTAAAATCTTTGGGTAAATAAACTAAGTAATTATTATATTTGTGACAAGATAAAGTATTATAGCAGTCAATTATATGCTATCGGTTCTCTAATACTTTAAATACTATGATTAACTACTTTCTTGGGGAGAATTGGGAAGTATAAATCAATATCTATAAGAAGCAGACATACTACTTATTTACCTATTCAGTTCTATTATCAGATAGTAGAATGAATCCACAGAATTATATTCAACCTTTTAACAAGGATTATTTAGATTATATACCCTTCACTATGAAAGGTTGAATGGGTATATCGTATATGTAAAGTAGAATATATAAACACAATTATAATAGATAGATTATGGGATTATTTGGTAAATCAGAAGAAGAAATACGGATTGAAATCATTCAACGTGAAGTTAGAATTATTAATCCTCTTATAATGAGCTTATTAACAATTGAGGAGAAAGGTAAGTATTATTGCCAGAGTCATACTTCAGAAATCCGTGATATAAATAACAAATTAATGATGCACATGCAAGTAATTCAGGAATATTCAAACAATATGCATCCCTCTAGCTTTGTTAAAATACCAGTACAATGGTCTGACGGAGTGTCAACAGGAAGTATGTTCGATTGGATGACACTTGCAACTACAACCATAAATAATGTAGCAGACCAATTAGAAGAATGGGGGATATATATATTATGAGAACGCAAGGGATAATTGTATTAGGTAAATTGCTTGTCGAGTTGGCAGCAGTTGACGGAAGACCAAATGATAATGAGTTGATGTATATATTTCAACTTATGAATAAACTCTCTATTCCGTTAGAGGAACTACCACAATTGAAGAATATGACCGATACGGAAGTAATAGCAGCTATTAAATCATTAGACGATAGTGTTAAATCGCAACTACCGTTTATGATGTACCATTTGATTAATTCTGACGGTCTTGCTACTCCAGAAGAAATAAGAAGCTTTGAAACAGTAATGCAAGCAATAGGGAGACCGCTCTCTTACGCTTCCTTCCATACTATTGTTAAGAACTCTAATTCGTAAGATTATGATGTATATAAAATTCTCTAGTAAAGATACTACAGCGATTATTAATGCTACAGATAAATTAATAAACTGTAATCCTGTTAAAAGTGTTAAGGTCAAATCAATACCTCCAGAACTAAGGGAACTTTGTAGGATTGTGAGGGGACAGCTAAGGAGTATGGGATATATGGAATATAGAGTGGAATACTTGCGACCGTTAATTGAGGTAATGAACTTATTTGGTTCGTTCTTTAATTTCTCAACTTCTAGTAACATTCAAAGAGCTATATCATTATATCATTCTTATGCTTCTGGTTCCAAGCCTATACGTTATAAGACAGAGCAAGGAGATAGTTTAGTTTATGCTGATGATTGATTATGGGATTCTGGAATGAAATTAAAAGGAATGTGCACATTGCAAAGGAACAAAGGCAATGTGAACTCTTCTTACAACAGATATTAATGATGTTGGAAGATGAAGTTTATGCTAATTTTACGCCTACACAGGGAATGAACTTCTTTAAGGAGCTAAAGATTGCTTATATAAACTACATTAATCGCATACGGATATACAACATTACCTCTTTGACTATCAAAGGTAAGCAGTATGATGTTAAAGAGTATGATATTATTATTAAGGCTAAAATAAGAAGTTTATGTAATAAATATGGAATTAATGATGACATGTTTAAGGAATAGTTCATTATTGTATCTATCATTAGTAATTGGAGTATCTTGCCAATCCAGACAGCAAGTAACAGCACCTATCTCCACTATAGATAGTACATTACAAACTAATGCTACTGCCATATTGGAAAGCAAGTTGTCAGAGATAAATGCCCAATCTGGGCAGGCTATAGTAATGGAAGTTCAATCAGGGCAAATAAAAGCTCTGGTTGGACTTACTAGGAAAGACAGTACGAACTACCAACCATGCGAGAACTTCTCTGTATGGCAGTCTACTGGTCTGATGCACCCAATATCGCTATTGGCAGCTTTAGAAACTGGTAAGGTGAAGTTGAGTGATAAGGTTGATACTGGAAATGGTATCTACCAAGTTCATGGCAGAGAGCTTAAAGACCATAATTGGCATAGAGGTGGATATGGTGAGCTTACAGTACAAGAAGGATTGGCAACTAGTTCCAATATTGCCATTTATAAGACAATGGAGAAAGCATTTGGTAATAATCCCCAATCGTACTTTGATTTACTTGCTAATATGAACTATGGTAAACCAGATAGTATCAATGGAATAGCCAATCTAAATCCTGCATACTTTGTAACTCCTAAAGATAACAATTGGGCTAAGAGTGATTTTGCATGGTCAAGTATTGGATATAATCAACAAATATCACCTATCCAAATACTAACCTTTTATAATGCTATCGCCAATAATGGGAAGATGATACAGCCTCAACTATATAAGGATAGTGTAGTAGTTATTAATCCTCAAATAGCAAGTAGGGCTAGTATTGATAGCTTGAAACTGGCACTAGCATTTAATATTACTGACGGATTATGTCAACCTGCCAAGTCTGATAAGGTACTAGTTGCAGGTATGCAGGGAACTAGTTCATTATCTACTAATGAGGATAGAACTAAGGATATGTATGCGGTAGAGTTCTGTGGTTACTTCCCTACTGATAATCCTAAGTATAGTATCATTGTATCTATTAATAAGGCTGGATTACCTGCAAGTGGTGAACTAATGGCAAGTGATGTATTTAAGAAGATAGTTGGATTACTATTTTCTTATTGAATCATACTCATGCTGTTAATATAATATTCAACCTTTCTTAGTCATATATCTATATATAATACCTTTATGCCGGAAAGGTTGAATATTTATAAATGGCAAACGAGACATGCGTAAGAAGTTCATCAAATCAAGTCGTCCAACCTATAAGAAGCGAATCAAGAAAGCTCAACAAGGAATGAGATTTGTTAGTTATAATCCAGTAAGTAATCCTACAATAGATTACACTGATATTACTAATCCTATTAATCCATTTAGTGAGTATAATTATAATACAACTTACGATAAACCAGAGGCTTTAGTAGTACCAGTAAGAGATACTAATGAACCTGATGTAGTAGCTAATAATCCTACAGTAGAGACAGTAATTAATAAGCCAGTAGCTAGTAAACCTGTTACCAATAAACCTGTTACTGCCAACTCAACTTGGAAGAGTCCATATACTAACAGAAAGCAATGGTCTACAGAACTTATTAATGCCTATAAGAAGGCAGGTATTACTAATGATAATGCAATTAGAATGTTATTAGCACAAGACGCATTAGAATCTAGTTGGGGTAAATCTGCACAAGGTAAGTACAACTTTGGCAATTTAACTACTGGTAGTTCATGGAAAGGTGATTATGTAACTGGTAATGATAAGAATGCTAAAGGTGAAGCTATTAAGCAGAAGTTTAGGTCTTATAATTCTATGGATGAGTATGCAGCAGATAAGATACAATTCTTAAAGAGACTATATGACTTTGATGAGAATGATGATATTAATAAGTTTGTAGCTAAGCTTACTGGTTCTAATAAAGGTAAGAGAAGATATGCAGAAGCTACTAATTATGCTAAAGTACTTACTGGAGTATATAATGGTATTCCTAAAGGTGAGAATGGTATGATTATTAAGTATCAGAATCCACCACATGGTATAGCTAGAAGAGATGCTACTTATGTTGCTCCTAAGATGTATGCTCCACGTCCATATAAGACTAAGGAAGAAGAGATTATAGAACAGAACCGTAATAGCGAGATGATTAGTATTCCAGCTCACAGTACTATTGGTATGGTAGACGGTAAGTTGCAAGTAATAGATACTCCAGCTAGACAAATTACTAATGTGGGAGCAGGTTATCTTAGTGGAACTGACCCTGTTGGGGAATTTGTTGTGGGTAATGTAGTAGCAGGTAAGCCATTAATGTGGTTAGGTAAAGGAGTAAAATATGGTGCGGCTAGAGTGTTTAAGAAAGGAGTTAAGCCATTAGAGAAGGGCCAGTTCATTGATACAGGAACTTCTATGAATGGTGATTTAGACATTAATAAGAACATACAGAATTTCGTAGAGTATCTACTAAATCCTGAAACGCAACAGAGAATCGCTAGTATAGATGCAGAATTAGGGACTAAGTATGGCGAAGCAGCTAAGAGATTTGTCGATAGATATAACAATGGAAACTTAACTGTACTTCCCAGAAATAAGGGAGATGTAGGTTTGGATAATGATATAATAAAGTTCTCTAGGTCTGTCCCTAGTGAGGAAATACTAACTACTAAAGACTTCGATAGAATTGCCTTTGAGATACTTAGGGACGATTTTGCTCATGTACCGGGTCATGAAGCTAAGCATGGAATAGAAACTGTGCAAGCAGCATTATTAAAAGATATGACTCCAACTGAGTATCATCAGTACGCTAAGACTGGAGGACCTAGGCTACAAGCTCTAATGAAGGACAATATAGTATCAGAAGATGAGTTTGTTAAACGGATAATGAAAGAACATCCAGAGTATAACGAAGTAAGTGTTAGAAATAAATATAAATATCTAACTATTCCTTCAGAGTTTAACTCCCAACTACATCCCTTAATAGAGTTTGAACAAAGAGCAGGTAAGTCTGGAGTTCCCAACTTCAAGAGTGTTGATGAGATTGATAGACTTATTAATAATAATCCTTATGTGGGGACTAGTGAGAATAATGGACTTAGAAATCTTAGACTTCTGTTTAATTACATAATTAAAGATAAGAATGAGTTCATGAGAAGATTTAACAAGTATGGATTTGGGGTAGTTCCTGCAACTACTGTTATTAACAATTATGATAATGAGTGATGCATTTGTACCATGGTGGGGTGATAAAGAGGTAGTTACTGAATATGTAGCTCCTGGAATTAGATATATAAGAGATGCCAAGACAGGTGAGCTTTTGGCATTTATAGAGGGAGAGGAAGATGATGATATGCTAGACGAGCAATCTAGTAACAATACTTAACATTCTTACATTAGTTTAATCAGTTGATAATGAGTAAATTTGCATCATGAGAAGAAACAAAAGGGAAGCCCAATTACTGGGTTAGAGTAATCGAACTTCCCCGACATGCGACTATCTACGTGGTAAACTTCTCCAGTGACTACGAACGAATTGGGTTCCCTCATAGCGATAGTAGGAGTGCACGAAGACAATCTTGAGTCTAGATTTGTTCCTTCTCATACATTTTCATTTAACGTTAATAAATACAAATCTTTGTAGATTGTTAATCTCTTTAGATAGGTAATTATCTGATAAAATGAAACTATGATAGTAACGATGCGAATATAAAGATATTTATTGAATTATCAATAGCAAATGATGAATTAATATGACCGAAATGCCAGACAATTATAAACTACAAAGGCTATGGATAGAAGTGACTAAACTAAGGCGAGCACATAGCTATAGTCAAATAAGGACATTATATATAGATTCAATAAAGAGTGGAATACTTAGTCTTGATTGGCCTCCTAGAAACGACTTAGAAAGTGGAGTGTTGTGTAGATTCTTTCTGGCATTTAGAGACGCAGACCTTATAGATAAGGAACGTAATGGTTATCAAAGTGGTCAACTATGATTGGCACTCCGGTAATTTTTAATAAAACTAATGATTATGTTACTAAAGGCACTGAATAGGACATTAGAAGAATATAATATTCCCAAAGAGGAGTTTTGGGAAGACCCTTATGGCTTCATAGATAAGCTTGAAGATGAAGATTTGAAGTTATTATTACTAATGGCAATGGAGCTAGTGGATTAATATGGACAATAAATGGATTAAACAGAAATGCGCTCACTTCACTATGCTACCTTATGGACTAGAAGAGCTAGGTAGTATGATAGAAGTATCTAAATTTAAGAGAGGAGAAGATATTATTACACAATATATGATAGAATCAGACCATTCTTACATATTTGCAGAATTGGATGAGGGAGAGACAACATGGAAATTGCTCTCCCGTATTCCAGATGAGATTATTCGTCAGATTGATTATTTTGCTTGGGAGGAAGAGGGCATAGCCACTCAATAAGAGCATAGAATGGATGTTCTGGTGCTCGTGATTCTTTATATTTCTTGTTACAAGTATCACAGGTTGGGTAAATGTAGACTGTACCAGTCATAGTATCAGTAACATGAGCACCTACAAATTCTCCAATAGGATGATAATCTTTGCAGCAATGACATTTAACGTAGCCAGACTTTGGGACTTCAACTCCTAAAGTCTCACTCCAATATTGTAACCAAGAATCACATGGGGGAGTAGAAGTTGATTCTGGCGTGTGGCAGACCAAAGTCTTAGTAGGGATAATCTTCATAATCTTATAAATTTAATGGTTAATAACCACAAATATACAGATTATTATTAATATAGCAAGTAGATAACTAATCTTAACATGATGTATTAGTCTTGTATGATTAATATCAAATCTAAATATAATAATGAGTAAAATAGTAACACAAGACAAACTGAATGAATTGACTGGAATGTCAATAGATTACGGGAAGGGGGGGATTGTCCGACCTATAAGGAGATACTTTTACATTATTAGTTCTGCGATTATATAATAAAATAAGCCCAACTTAGCTTTCGCTAGGCTGGGTTTTATTAATTATAAAGTATGAGTATTTAATGTGTGCAATTTTACCAAATACAATATTGATAATCTTAATAGATAGAATGACCTGTTTTATTATTCCTGTAAAACTTTCGTATTAGTGTAGTTATCATCGTTATAAATTCTTACACGTAAATATTCTATAATAATAAAGAAGTTGTATATTTGTGCTTAGCATTTCAAATTATGGTTTCCATTAATTTAATGCTATAATTGATAATTAATAAATATAAAGAATAGACCATGAGGTGGGAGTTAGTATTAGAAGACCGACAAAGAAGATTTGAGGAGCTCTTGCAAGATTGTATAAATGGAGATTTGGATAAAATAGCAAGAGCAGATGTCTCACTTATAAATAATGTGAAGAGTTTAATATGTGCTATAGAACACCATAAATATGATGTATTACGGTTGTTATTAAATAAAGGTGCTGACCCCAATTCTAGTTTACACTGGCAACATGACCGTAACCATAAGTTTTATATAGATACAACTCCATTGATAGAGGCAATTAAAATAAGTGATTTAGAATCTATTAAAATATTACTCGATAATGGTGCGGATGTTAATCTTTGTAAGGAAGTAAGGATTGATTATAGAAGGTCAAACTTTGATTGGGAGAGAATTAGGTGGAAAGTACCTTCTGACGATTTATTAATAAAAACAAGAGAGAAGAGAACAGATAATGAGAATCTGTATATTTGGCAATATTATAGGGGAGAGTTAACCAATGTAGCTCCTATACAAATCGCATATAATAATCATGATGATAACATTGTTGATTATTTGTTATCTAGAGGGGCTAAGATGAAGGTTAATATGGGACATCTTGAAATCTTCCCGTTCCCCTTTACTACTTTAGATGAAATGTTGAGACGCTGTAAATTGTATTTCATCAAAGAAGTTGGACTATGTGAAGAGCGATATTTGGCTTTACGTACCCAAGTTAGGGAGTTTGAGAGTACTAAAGAATTATTAAAGGGTTATGAAGTACGAAATGCTGTTCCACATCCGATTAAAATTGTCTCAACAGCAGTACTTCTTCTAGATAATTCTCTTGAATTTAAATCTCAACACATGGCATTATACTCACTATTTATTTTAGAATATTGGAATGAAACAATAAACTCGAAGACCCATATTGCAGCTTATGCAAAGGTTGATGATATTGGATGTTTGATATGTCACCTTGTAAGGGAAGCAGAATATTCGGAATATACGAGGCAATCAATAGGTTTACAATAAGGAAGCTATTTGGGCAATAATCTAGTTGTATTCTATTTGAAAGTTGAATGTTTCTTATATAGCCATAATCAATACTACCTTTTATTGCAGAATATATTTATATAGTACCCCTATCTATGAAAGGTTGAATAGTTGCATTATAAGTATAATTCACTACCTTTGCAGCGTGGGTAAATCCTACAAAGGAGATTATTAATTTATTGGATAACTAATCTTGTTCTACATAGTTGATGTAAACCAATATGTAAACCGGAGTATAGTTAGTGTAGGAGAGATTTATATAGCTCCCATTGTAATGTGTTGATTATTAGAGATATATTGCAATCGTACTCGACCGGCGAAGTTGCCGGCAAGAAGGACTTAAAATCCTTTGGCCATTGCGGCTGTGCGGGTTCAAGTCCCGCTTCGAGTACGAGTATTCTTTAGAGGCTTTATGAATCATCGATTCATGAAGCCTTTTTTTTTAATGAGTGTACTGTATACATTTGATTTGTTTTTTAGGTCTGTGTTGTGTTTGCTTGGAGAAATAAATCAAAATTAAGTGCCGATATATTTTTTATTGTGTTCTTAATCTTTTATTTTGCTTTTAGATTATGACTGATGCTTTAATATTATACTGAATTATTCCTTTATATTGGAATATCTGATTTTATTGTTAACACTGGAAATACTAGAGAGATGGGAAATGACGACAGGCAGATTGAATTAAAATTTCAGAAGTTTTTTACTATCAACTTTCCTAAAGTGAAAAACTTTGCTCAAATGCTTCTTAAGTCAGAAGCGGAAGCGGAAGATGTAGCTCAAGATGTTTTCTGTAAACTCTGGTTGCAGCCTGAAATATGGCTGGATACTGATAAAGACCTGGATAATTACATTTTTATAATGACCAGGAATATTGTTTTGAATATCTTTAAACACCAGCAAATAGAACAGGAATATCAAGATGAGGTTGTCGAAAAAACTTTTCTTTATGAGTTGACAGAGAAAGAAGAGATTTTGGATAATGTATATTATAAGGAAATGCTGATGATTATTCAGCTTACTTTGGAGAAAATGCCGAAGCGTCGGAGGCTGATATTTGAACTTAGTCGTTTCAAGGGGTTGAGTCATAAGGAAATTGCTGATAAACTTGATGTTTCTATTCGTACAATAGAGCATCAGGTCTATTTGGCATTAATTGAATTGAAGAAGATACTTGTCTTATTTATTTTTTTCTCAAATATTTTTAAGTAGTCTGTGTGGGGTAGTTGTATTTAGTATATAAAGCCCAAAAAAGAAAGAAAAAAGGTTTATGAGAAACTATATTCAACAACTTGTAGAGTTATTCGGACACAATGACTATTCAGTCGGTACGCAAAAAAAAGTACAACGATGGCTGGCTGATGAAGAGCATGCTGCTGAAAAGGAAGAGGCACTCCGTATGCTTTGGAAACAGGCGGGTGAACGGGAAGTTCCTGATGGAATGCAGCGGTCGATACGGCATATGCGGCAGAATATAGGAATGCGACCTGTTTCTCATAAAAATTATCGGTTACTTATATGGAGAGCGGCGGCTATTCTCTTATTGGCTGTGTCATCTGTTTCTGTTTATCTGATGCTGGAAAAAGACAGACCTGTAAAAGACTTGGTGGAATGTTATATACCAACGGCAGAGATTCATGAAATTACCTTACCTGACGGTACACATGTCATGCTGAACTCAAAAAGTACCTTATTATATCCGGAACAGTTTGCGGGAGATACTCGAAGTGTATATTTGATTGGCGAGGCTAACTTTAAAGTGAAACCGGATAAAAAACATCCTTTTATTGTAAAGGCGAATGATTATCAGGTCACTGCCTTAGGTACGGAATTCAATGTAAGCGCTTATCCGGAAAGTAACGAGTTGATTGCCACTTTGCTTGAAGGTAGTGTAAAAGTGGAATTCAATAATCTGATATCTAATGTTATTCTAAGGCCTAATGAGCAATTGATATATAACAAACATACGAAAGAACATAACCTGCAATTGCCGGAGATAGATGATGTGACCGCATGGCAGCGTGGAGAATTGGTCTTTAGCAATATGTATTTGGAGGATATTTTCACAAGTCTTGAACGTAAATTCCCTTATGCCTTTGTTTATAGTCTTCATAGTATGAAGCAGAATACCTATAGTTTCCGTTTCCAGAAGCAAGCAAATTTGGAAGAGATTATGGGAATCATATCACAGGTAGTGGGTGATGTAAACTATGTAATCAAAGGAAATAAATGCTATGTAACTAACAAAAAATAAACCAGTTGTAAAACCTATTTAAATTGAAAATACTATGTGAAAAAGTATCCGGAAGGAATGCCCGTTCCTTCCGGATGTGAAATCAAGTTCTCCTTAATATTAGCGTGTATTGACGCTATTCTGAATGATCCTAGAATAATAACCAATTAACTAATACTAAAGATGCTACAAATTTACGAAAAAATAGCAGAACAAATAGCTCATAAGTGGGTCTTTCTCACTTTTTTAAGCCTATTGTTACTAACGTCTACCCTAGCTTTTGCTCAAAGTGGTAATAAAATTACTATTCAGCAGAAGAATATCACTGTTGTTGATGCTCTGAAAACTGTAGAAAAACAGTCAAAAATGTCTATTAACTATAGTGATTCCGAATTAAAAGGAAAAGAGATAGCAAATCTTAATTTGCAGAATGTTTCTGTGCCGGCAGCACTTGATGTAATCTTAAAAGGAACAGGTTTCGCTTATCAAATTCAAGGTAATTATATTATAATTACTGAAAAGAAACCTGCAGTTACACAAACTGTAAAAGAGATTAGAGGAAAAGTCGTTGATGAGAGTGGTGAGCCATTAATTGGAGTAAATGTATCTGTGGAGGGTAGCTCTACGGGGACAATTACAGATTTTGATGGAAACTTCTCCATAAAGGCACCGGATAACTCTCAATTTAAAGTTTCTTATATAGGATATGCTGCTCAGGTCATCCCAGTTTCAAAAAAAGATTTCTATCAAGTTGTCATGAAACAGGATACAGAGGTTTTGGATGAAGTTGTTGTTACGGCATTAGGTATCAAACGTGCGGAAAAGGCACTGTCTTATAGTGTACAACAGATTAAGAGTGATGAATTGACTACTGTGAAAGATGCAAACTTTGTGAACTCTTTAAATGGTAAGATCGCTGGTGTGACCATAAATAAGAGTGCAAGCGGTGCCGGTGGTGCAACACGCGTTGTGATGCGCGGTGCCAAATCTCTTGAAGGGGATAACAATGCTTTATATGTGGTAGATGGTATTCCTTTGTTCAATACAAATATGGGAAATACAGACAGTGGAATTATGGGTGAAGGTAAAGCTGGTACAGAAGGTGTTGCGGACTTTAACCCGGAAGATATTGAAAGCATTTCTGTGTTGAGTGGTCCTTCAGCCGCTGCGTTGTATGGTAGTAGTGCGGCGAACGGGGTCATCCTGATAACAACCAAAAAAGGTAAAGAGGGCAAATTATCCATTCAGTTCTCCTCTTCTACCGAGTTTAGCAAAGCGTACATGACTCCAGAATTTCAAAATACATATGGAAACAAGAAAGATATGTATGAAAGTTGGGGAGAGAAATTGCCAACTCCGTCGAGTTATGACCCTAAGCATGATTTCTTCAATACTGGTACGAATTTCATTAACTCATTAACATTGACTACAGGAACTAAGCAGAATCAGACATTTGCTTCTATCTCATCTACCAATTCCAATGGTATCGTGCCCAATAATACATACGACCGTTTAAACTTCACCATTCGTAACACTTCTACATTCCTGAACGATAAGTTACAACTAGACTTGGGAGCATCGTATGTGAAACAAAAAGATAAGAACATGGTTTCGCAAGGGCAGTATTGGAATCCGGTGATGGCTGCTTATTTGTTTCCACGCGGTGAGAATTTTGAGGATATAAAGAATTTTGAACGCTACGATGAGAGCCGTAATTTACCGGTGCAATACTGGCCTGTAGGTGAGTCTACTTATGCCTCTCAAAATCCTTATTGGACAGCTTATCGTAATGTAGCTACCAATGAAAAGAGTCGTTATATGTTTAATGTGGGATTGACCTATAAAATAACCGATTGGCTGAATGTTGCCGGTCGTTTCAGAATGGATGATACCTATGTAAGTTTTGAACGTAAGATTTACGCTTCTTCCGATCAGAAGTTCGCAGAAGGTAATAAAGGGCATTACGGATACAGTAATTATAATGATCGTCAGGAGTATGCCGACTTTATGCTGAATATCAACAAGCGCATTCAGGATTTCAGTCTTGCTGCCAACCTTGGTTGGAGTTATTCTAATTATTGGGCTTTGGAAAGGGGATACAAGGGTGCCTTACTTAAGCTCCCCAATAAATTTACCACAACTAACATCGATACAAAAAATGGACGTATCTCCGAAAAAGGAGGAGGTGACAGTATGCGTAACCACGCCATCTTTGCCAACGTGGAATTGGGTTGGAAAAGTATGCTTTATTTGACTTTGACCGGACGTAACGAGTGGAACTCCCGTCTGGTAAATACCAATGAGGAATCTTTCTTCTATCCTTCCGTGGGACTATCGGCCATTGTATCTGAAATGGTAAAACTACCTGAATTTATTTCTTACTTAAAAGTACGTGGCTCTGTCACCGGAGTAGGTGCTCCGGTTTCTCGTTCAGGTTTGACTCCGGGTACGGTGACTGATCCGCTTGTGGGTGGTCTTTTGAATCCTACCTATATCTATCCTTTCACCGATTTCAAGGCAGAACGTACTAAATCTTATGAATTTGGTTTGAGCTTGCGTCTGTGGAATAAGTTGAGTGCAGAAGTTACTTACTATCACTCTAATACGAAGAACCAAACATTCTTGGGCGAACTTCCCGAGTATACCGGATACAAGCAAATCTATTTGCAGGCAGGTGATGTAGAGAACCGTGGTTGGGAAGCCTCATTGGGATATAGCGATAAACTTAATAACGGATTGTCTTTCTCTTCTACTTTGATTTTTTCACGTAATGTCAACGAAATCAAAGAAATGGTAACTAATTATGAGACAGGTTTAGAGGGAACTTCACCTATTAATATTCCCGAAGTAGTGAAAGACAAAGGTCGTACGATTTTGAAAGTGGGCGGTAGCATTCATGATATTTATGCCAACACATTCTTTAAGAAAGACAGTCAAGGGTTTGTGGCAGTAGAAAGTGACGGCAAATTTGGTATGGAAAGAGGTGAACCTGTCTATTTGGGCAAAACTTCTCCTGATTTCAATCTTGGTTGGAGCAATGCATTGTCATACAAAGGTTTTGGTCTGAACTTCTTGGTCAACGGACGCTTTGGTGGCGTAGTAACTTCTTCTACCGAAGCTTTGCTTGACCGTTTTGGGGTTTCTAAACGTTCGGCTGAAGCACGGGATGCCAGGGGAGCCTTGATAAAAAATC
The DNA here is from genome assembly GCF_042854785.1 of Bacteroides sp. f07. Classification (NCBI taxonomy): domain Bacteria; kingdom Pseudomonadati; phylum Bacteroidota; class Bacteroidia; order Bacteroidales; family Bacteroidaceae; genus Bacteroides; species Bacteroides sp. f07. Next base: position 836,563 of record NZ_BAABXI010000002.1, read on the forward strand.
AAGGTAGAGTAGACGCAAAGGCTTATTATCAAATGATTGGCACAGGAAACTATGAAACTTCCGGTTATTATGTGTACAGTGCTACCAATATTCGTTTGCAAGAGTTATCGCTCAGCTACACTATGCCTAATAAATGGTTTGGTAATGTGCTGAGAGATGTCACGGTTTCGTTCATCGCAAACAATCCTTGGATGTTATACTGTGAGGCTCCGTTTGATCCGGAACTAACACCTTCTACTAGTACTTATGGACAGGGTAACGACTACTTTATGCAGCCAAGTGTGCGTAGCTTTGGTTTTGGCATTAAATTTAAATTATGATAAACCAACTTTATTATGAAAAAGATAAATCAATATAAACTCTTAGTGTGTATATGCTTCTTGTCATTTTTGACGGCATGTGATTATGAAAGAATCAATACGAATCCGTTTGAAATGACTGAAGAAGAAGGACTAATGGATGGTTTTGCTGTGGGTGGTTTGGTCACGGCTATGCAACAAACTGTTTTCCCGGTGGGTACACAAGCCGATGATACAGACATTATTAATCAATATCAGACTGATTATCATCTTTCGGCCGATTGTTGGAGTGGTTTCTTCGGGCAGAATAACTCTACCGGTTGGAATTCTGGTCGTAACAATACAACCTATTTTCTTATTGACAGTTGGATTGCGGGTACTTATACGCGTTCGTATACCAACGCGTTTAATTCTTGGAAAAAATTGAAAGTATTTTCAGAAAAGAATGATGCTCCTGAAATCTATGCGTTGGCACAAATTTTGAAAATCTCGGCTTGGCACAAGACATTGGAGTGTTTCGGACCGATGCCTTATACTCATGCTGCCAATCCGACTATGAATATACCTTTCGATTCGGAGAAGGTGGTATATACTGCTATGTTTCAAGATTTGACCGATGCTATTAACGTACTGACAGAAAAAGCTGTAAACGGTGTAAAAGTGATGGAAGAATACGATGCGGTTTATGCGGGTGACACCAAGAAATGGGTGAAATACGCCAATTCATTGATGCTTCGTTTGGCAATACGCGTTCGCTTTGCCGATGAAGAAATGGCAAAGAAGTATGCTACCCAGGCGGTCGGACATTCTATAGGCGTAATGACTGCAAGGGATGATGAAGCACAAATGAGTGTGGGGGCCGGCATTACTTTCCGTAATAACATTGAATGGTTGTCTGAAACGTACGAGGAATCACGTATGGGATCATCTATGTTCTCTTACTTAGTGGGGTATGATGACCCTCGTTTAGGTGCTTATTTTAAACCTGTAGATGCGGCAAGTACAGTAGGTCAACCTGCTTATGACGGTAAGAAATATCAAGCAGTACCTTCCGGACATACTTTTGCACCGAATGATGTTTATAAATTGTTCTCCAAACCAAAGATTGAAAGTAATACTCCGACTTATTGGTTGCGTGCCTCCGAAGTTTATTTCTTGCGTGCCGAAGCGGCTTTGGTATGGCCTGCCGATTTTGGTAGTGCCGATGCGCTTTATAAACAAGGTATTGAAATGTCGTTTCAGGAAAATGGTATAACGACTTCTGTGGATACTTACATGAACTCTAATAAGGTACCGGTGAAGCATGAATTCACAGGCTCTTATGCTTGTAGTTTCCCTGCTCCTTCTACTGCTACTGCTAAATTTGAAGGTAGCACAGAGCAGAAGTTAGAGAAGATCATGATTCAGAAGTGGATTGCGCTTTTCCCTAATGGTCAGGAAGCTTGGACGGAGTGGAGAAGAACCGGATATCCGAAATTGAATCCTGTAATGGTAAATAATGGTTCGAGTCAAGGTGCAACCAAAGAGAGTGGTGTACGTCGTATGATTTACCCTACAAGTTTTTACCAAACAGAAGATGGACAAGCTATTTACAATGCAGCTTTACTGTTGCTTAATAACGGTCAAGGTGGCGAGGATAAATCTTCAACCCGCTTGTGGTGGGATTGTAAACGATAACCTATAATCACTATTTTGATACAAAATGAAGAATATGAAAACATTAAGAAAATTATTATATCTCCTCCCTTTGGCAGGCTTAATGGTAGCAACTTCCTGCACTGAAGTGGAAAATATAGATATGGAGCACATCGGAGGTAATAACACGATGGGTGATAGTGAATATTATGCCAACTTGCGTGCCTACAAGGCAACTGCTTGGAACTATGGACGTCCCGTTGCTTTCGGATGGTATTCCAACTGGTCTCCTGCCGGAGCTTATCGAAAAGGATATCTGACCTCTATGCCAGATAGCATGGACTTTGTTTCCATGTGGAGCGGTGCTCCCGGACGTTACGATATCACTCCTGAACAGAAAGCAGATAAAGAGTTTGTACAAAAAGTAAAAGGTACTAAGCTATTGCAAGTGAGCCTGCTTTCATATATAGGCAAGGGGGCAACTCCGAATTCGGTATATGCCCCTGTAGAAAAACAGGCGGAGGAAGAAGGTTGGAGTGACTCCAAATTGGAAGAAGCGAAAAAGAAAGCTCGTTGGGAATTTTGGGGATTTGAAGGACAATTCGAAAGTGAAAATCATTATGAATGTTTAGGGAAATTTGCCAAAGCTCTTTGTGATTCTCTGGATGCAAATGAGTGGGATGGTTACGATGTTGACTGGGAAATCGGAAGCGGTGTGTTCGATATGGATGGAACGCTGAGTGCTGATAAACATCTGATTCATTTGATTAAAGAGATGAATAAATACATTGGACCGAAGAGTGACCCTGAAGGTAAAGGACACAAAATGATTTGTATTGATGGTAAAATCTATGGTCTTACCACCGAGTTGGATGAGTATGTCGATTATTGGATTATACAAAGCTATGGCTCTTCCAGACCTAGTCTTGAAGGCTATGGGATAGATCCTAAGAAAATAATCTGCACAGAAAATTTCGAAAAGTATGCTGTCAATGGTGGCCAACTGCTTAACCAAGCTGCTCATATGCCGTCAAAAAGTTATAAAGGTGGAATAGGGGCTTATCGTTTCGATAACGATTATGACAATACTCCCGACTACAAGTGGATGCGTCAAGCCATTCAAATAAATCAGAAGGTTTTCAATGAATGGAAAGCAAACCAGAGCAAAGAAGAAAATAAGTCAGAATAGACGGGTTGGTAAATCAATAAAACGAAAGAATTATGAACAAACATAGATTCAATTATTTGGTGTTAGGAGGCATGGCATTGCTGATGAGCGCTTGCAATAACAGCGAGAGTGACCTGTTAGAGCCTAAACTTTATTTTGAAAATAGGGAATATGTATTCTCGTTAGAAGATGAAAGTGAAGTAAAGACTTTTGATTTATCTTCAAGGCTTTCTTCTAGGGTCTCCTCGCAGGTAGATGTATCGTATATCATAGCCGATCAAAGTGTGTTGGATGAATATAATACGCAGTATGGAACAGCTTATGAAATGTTCGATACATCAAATGTAAAATTAAGCAGTACAACTTCAACTATTCCAAGTGGAAAGTTGTACGCGGAAAACGTGCAGTTGGAACTCTCTAACTTAGAGATGCTTGAGGAAGGGAAATCATATGCCTTGCCAGTGCGTGTGCAGTCGACTTCTATATCGACTCTTCCCGGGACAAGCATTGCTTATTTCATTCTCTCTAAACCTCTAAAGATAACGAAGGTCGGTACATTTAATAGTAATTACATTTCAGTAAAATTCCCGGTTGGAACTTATTTCTCATCATTCACTTATGAAGCATTGGTTTATATCGACAGGTTTGGCGATAATAATACGATTATGGGAACTGAAGGCAAAATGATTCTTCGTATTGGTGACGCAGGAGGAGGAGTAACTCCTAGGGATATTTTGGAAGTAGCAGGAACACAGGGGTATAAAGTCAAGGAGGCATTACAAGCGAAACGTTGGTATCATATCGCTTTGACTTATGATCAGCCTTTAGGAAAAACGGCTATTTATGTCAATGGTTCGAAATGGGCTGGATCAGACTGGGCCATCCCAGGTTTTGATCCGAATTCAGATGTAGGTTTCAACATCGGTAAGATTCCGAGATTCCCATGGGGAGAACGTCCGTTGTATGGTAAAATGTGTGAACTTCGTGTTTGGAGTGTGGCTCGTACGGAAAATCAGCTTAAACAGAATGTACTGGGCGTTGATCCGAAATCGGATGGGTTGGCACTCTATTATAAACTGAATGGATCGGAAGTTGAAGAAGGCGGAGTCATTACAGATGCTACCGGTAAAATAAATGGCACAACTAATGGTATAAGAATTACCACACTGGATACTCCGGTGACTATTGAATAGTGACAAATACAAGTTTGTGAAATATCCATGGAACCCAATCAGTTCATCGGTAAATAAATAGCTGAACTTGAATAGACATGGACTGTTTTGGGGGGAAAAGGTAGAAGGGAAACCTGCGAATCAAGCTAAATGCTTGTTCGTAGGTTTTTCTATATCTCTGATAGCCTTTGCTATATCAAAAAGTTGACTTATCTCAGCATATAAGTTCTGATGAGTTATATTTTTGTAGTTTTGTATAAGAAAGGAGTTTTAGTCATATTTAAATTTTCTCTAAAAAGTTTTCTATTCACATATAAAATATATTCCTTTGCAGCGTTTAATACTAATGGATATACTGAATGGCTCAAATCAACTTCAATTCGATATATACAGCTTATTATAGGAAAGCTTTCCTGTTTACCTTGTCGTATGTCCACAACGACCAGGTTGCAGAGGATATCGTTTCGGAGGCAATCATTCATTTATGGGAATTAAGTAAGGAGCGGGAGATTCCGAGTGTTGAGGCCATATTGATAACTTATATTCGCAGTAAATCACTTAATTATCTGAAACATATACAGGCTCAGGAAAATGTCTACCAAACCTTGCTTGATAAAGGGCAGCGTGAACTGGAGATTCGTATATCGACATTGGAAGCCTGCGACCCTAATGAAATATTATCGGAAGAACTACGGGCAAAAGTAAAAACACTACTGGCTGGTATGCCTGAGAAAACCCGAATTGCTTTCATATACGACCGATTGGACGGTAAATCTCATAAAGAGATAGCCGAAGAATTGGGGATAAGTGTGAAAGGAGTAGAATATCATATTAGTAGGGCGGTTAAAATGTTACGTGACAATCTTAAAGACTACGCTCCATTCTTATTTTTCTTCATTTGAACCGGTGTCATAGGTCTGTTTTTCCACTTTTTTTTGAGTAATAACAAAAAAAATCGCATTTCTTACTAGGGAATATTCTTAGTGGGTGGTATTCTTAATGAAAGGGGGCAAATACCCCGACTTATAATTGTTTATAAACTATACCTTATCATGGATAAAGAATTACTGTTGAAATATATTTCAGGCAAGGCATCTCAGCAAGAGAAAGAGGAGGTTGCCTCCTGGATTGATGCGGATGCTGCTAATCTTAAAGAGTTCATTTCACTTCGTAAAAGTTACGATACGTTTTTATGGCAGGATACAGAAAGTCTTTCTCGGAAAACGAAAAAGATTTTCTCGTTACGTCCTGTTGCACGGCGGGTATGGCAGATTGCAGCTATGTTTGCGATGGCTTTCGGCTTGAGTTATATAATGATACAGGCTTTCCAAAAAGAAAATGTAGAAATGCAGACAGTTTATGTGCCTGCCGGACAACGTACTCAAGTAACACTTGCTGATGGAACCATGGTGTGGGTGAATGGAAAGAGTACATTAACCTTTCCCAACCGTTTTTCTTCCCATACACGCAAGGTTGAACTTGATGGAGAAGCTTATTTTGATGTTCGGAAAGACCCGGAGAAGCAATTCATTGTTTCCACTGCCCATCAGTCTGCTATAAAGGTATTGGGAACAAAATTTAATGTAAAAGCATACAAGGAAGCAGATGAGGTTATTACAACCTTGGTCGAAGGAAAGGTCAACTTTGAATTCTGCAATGTTGCCCGGCAACCACAATATATCGTGATGGCTCCCGGACAAAAACTAGTCTATAATTCATTGGATGGGCGAACTGAGCTTCATGCAACTTCCGGCGAACGTGAACTTTCATGGAAAGATGGTAAGATCATTTTCCGGCAGACATCTTTGCGGGAGGCTTTGGATATTTTGGCGGACAGATATAATGCAGAATTTACAGTTCGTGAGAATGTGCCTTACGATGATTCATTTTCCGGAACCTTTACCAACCGGAATCTGGAACAGATACTTAATTTTATCAGTGTCTCTTCAAAAGTACGTTGGCGTTATTTGAATAACAATGGAACTGCCGGTAAAGAAAAGATAAAAATAGAGATATTTATTTAGTGCTAGAAAATATAAAACCTTGAAAACCAAAACTTATTGCCATGAAAAACAAAGACCCTTAAAAACAAAAAAAATACGGGACGATATTGGCCGTATCTTCCCGTATGAGCCTCAGTAATTGTGAACTACTTGTTTGCAGACAAGTATAACTACCAATTTTCTAATTAAACTCGTTACAAATCTATGCAAAATTATTGTATCGTCCAATTTCTTGGAGGATTAAAGTCGCTTAGACGAACCTTAAAGGAAATATCGTTGGCTATGAAATTACTATTAATGCTACTCGTTTGTTCTGTCGGGCTTGCCTATGCGTCCGACGGATATGCACAAAGAAATTCTATTTCGTTGAACGTGAAGAATAGTACTATTGAAGAAGTGCTACACACGATTGAACGTGAATCCGGATTCGGCTTTTTTATTAACAGCAAGAATCTGAACCTCAATCGCCGGGTAACGGTTTCAGTATCAGATAAAAATATCTTTCAGGTATTGAAGCAAGTGTTTGAAGGTACAAATATCGAATATAAAGTACTGGATAATCAAATTGTACTGACAGCTAAAGAAACGAAAGTTGCTCAGCAAAAGGCGCAAACCATTAAAGGTACGGTGGTTGATAAAAGTGGTGAACCGCTAATTGGCGTTTCCATTGTGGAAAAAGGAACCACTAATGGAACGGTGACGGATCTTGACGGAAATTATACGCTGACGCTTCAAACAGCCAATCCGATATTAATATTTTCATATGTAGGCTATCAGAAAAAAGAACTGCCTGTTATCGGTTCGGTCTTGAATGTTACTTTGGAAGACGATTCTCAAGTGTTGAACGAAGTGGTGGTTACCGCCCTTGGCATTAAGAAAGAAGCGAAAGCGCTTTCTTATAATGTTCAGGAGGTATCTGCCAATGAAATTGTTGGTGTTAAGGATGCTAACTTCGTAAACAGCTTGTCCGGTAAAATTGCCGGTGTGGTTATCAACTCCAGTTCATCCGGTATAGGTGGCGGAGCGAAGGTGGTGATGCGTGGAGCAAAATCTCTTTCTGGAAATAATAATGCACTGTATGTGATTGACGGTATTCCGATGCCTTCATTGGAAACTACACAGCCGGACGACTTTATGACTGGTATGGGACAGTCCGGTGACGGTGCTTCCATGATTAATCCCGAAGATATTGAAACCATGTCTGTATTAAGTGGTGCCGCAGCTTCTGCACTTTATGGTAGTGATGCCGCCAATGGCGTTATCATGATTACTACGAAGAAAGGTGCGAAAGATAAACTTCGTGTCAGCTATGCTAACAATACCTCGTTCTTTAATCCGTTTGTAACTCCGGAGTTTCAAAATACTTATGGTGCAGTTACAGGCGAACTGAAAAGTTGGGGGCAGAAAATGGGACAACCCAGTAACTATGATCCGTTAGATTTTTATCAGACAGGATGGAATGAAACTAACTCTTTGACTATCAGCAATGGTAATGAGAAGAATCAGACATTCCTTTCTATGGCTGCTACTAATGCAGCGGGCATTGTTCCGAATAATACATTGGATCGTTACAACTTCACTATCCGGAATACAACGAGTATGCTTAATGACCGTTTACGTCTCGACTTGAGTGCTAGTTATATGAATGTGCGCGAACAGAATATGCTATCGCAGGGGCAGTATTTTAATCCGATAGTTCCTGTCTATCTGATGTCGCCGAGCTACAGTCTGGATATGCTTCAACAGTTCGAGATGTATAACGAAACTCGTAACTTCAAAACGCAATATTGGCCGTGGGATAATCAGGGAATTGCTTTGCAGAATCCATATTGGATTGTCAACCGCGACAATTTTATCAATCATAAGAATCGTTTTCTTGTAAGCGGAGGTTTGAATTTTGAAATCACTAAAGGTATCACATTGGGGGCACGTGCCAAAATGGATTATACCTCGGCTCTGTTTGAAAAGAAATATTCGGCATCTACTGATAATATCTTTTGTCAGGACTTTGGCGGATATTATAAAGGCGATGCTTCTACCCGTCAGCTTTATGGTGATGTGATGTTGAATATAGATAAATATTTTGGTGATTTCTCATTAACAGCTACGCTAGGAACCAGCATTCAAGATGTCAACTACCAGTATTTCGATGTCGGTGGTAGTTTGAACTCGGTAGCCAATAGCTTTACAACGCTTAACTTGATGCCGTCTACCGTGAAGTTTCAGCAAGATGGTTATCATGACCAGACGCAATCTATTTTTGCTACCGCACAGTTAGGATGGAAAAGCAAACTTTATTTGGATGTAACAGGGCGTGTTGACTGGTCTTCTGCTTTGGCATGGACTGATACGAAGTCAGTCGCTTATCCATCGGTAGGTTTTTCCGCAATTCTGACAGAACTGTTGCCTATCAAGAACGATGTGCTTACTTTCTTGAAAGTGCGTGGTTCGTATAGTGAGGTAGGAAATGCTCCTACACGTTATATTGCTTATCAGACCTATCCGTATGAGTCGGCTTCTCCCACAACAGCTACTACGTATCCTAACACAGATATTAAGCCGGAGCGTACCAAGGCATGGGAAGTCGGTTTGCAGTCTCATCTTTGGAATGATAAATTGGAGTTGAACGTATCTTTGTATAAGACATCCACCTACAACCAATTGTTCAATCCTTCACTCCCCTCATCTTCCGGTTATTCTTCCATCTATGTCAATGGTGGACAAGTGGATAACAAAGGTATTGAGCTCAGTCTGACATTGAATCAGCCTCTCGGACCGGTGAAATGGAACTCTACGTTCACTTACACTCTCAACCGCAATAAAATTAAAAAGTTGTTGAAGCCGACCACTTTGTCAGGCGGAGAAGTTATCAGCCAAGACATGATGGATTTTGGCGGGCTTGAAATCGTGAAGTCACGTCTTTATGAGGGTGGTTCTGTCGGTGACTTGTATGTGACCGCTCTTCGTACAGATCATCACGGGTATATTGATGTGGATTATGTCAATAATACAGTGGCTATCGACAACAAAGCTGGCAAACTTAAGGATGGTTTGATTTATGCCGGTAATTCTCAAGCCAAATATATGATGGGGTGGCGTAACTCTTTCTCTTGGAAAGGGCTGACATTGAGTTGTTTGGTTAATGCCCGTATCGGTGGTGTGGTTGTTTCGCAGACTCAAGCATTGATGGATGCTTATGGTGTTTCCAAAGCTACTGCTACGGCACGCGATTTAGGATATGTATTGATTGACGGTTATGAAGTGCCAGCCGTACAAAAATATTACAGTATTATGGGTGGTGTAGGCTCGATGTATGTTTACAGTGCAACAAATGTCCGTCTTGCAGAATTATCTCTCGGTTATGACGTTCCTGTTCAAAAGATAATTCCCTGGATTCAGAGTATGAATGTTGCCTTCACCGGACGCAATTTGCTCATGTTCTATTGTAAGGCTCCTTATGATCCTGAGCTGACGGCAAGTACAGGTACACACTTTAGCGGGATGGACTATTTTATGTTGCCGAGCCTGCGTAATTTAGGCTTCTCTGTTAAACTTAATTTCTAAAGAATCGACAAGATGATACAGATATCAAAATATATAAAAGTTGTCAATGGTGCGTTGCTTGCCGGAAGTTTGTTGCTTACAGCCTGCACCAGCCATTTTGAAAGTTGGAATATCAATCCGAATGAGGTGACTCGGGAATGGATGGAACGCGATAACCTTAAAACTGGAGCTTACTTCACACAGATGGAGAGGGGGATTTTTGTGGTAGGCAAGGATAAGGGAGGTTTGTTTGAGGAAACTCAGATGCTGACCGGTGACATATTTGCCAGCTACTTTGCTCCTGTCAAGACGTGGGATTATGCCGGAACAGAAGATAACGACTGTTATAAACTATATCGCCAGTGGTATAATTCACCGTTCAACAACGCTTATACCGAAGTGATGCAGCCGTGGCAAAGCATCGTAGAGAATACCGATGAGGTTTCACCTGCACGTGCTTTGGCTACTATTGTCAAGGTGTTTGGTATGAGTCGTATTACGGATAAGTATGGTCCCATTCCTTATTCTAAGTTTGGTACAAGCATTCATGTGCCTTACGATAGCCAGAAGGATGTGTATTATCGTTTTTTTGAAGAATTGGCAGATGCCATTGATGTTCTTACTGGTTATAACAGTCGTACATCCGAACCTTATATGGAACGTTATGACTATATTTATAATGGTAGAGTGGAGAAGTGGATTAAGTTTGCCAATACACTCCGTCTTCGTTTGGCAATGCGTATCTCTTATGTAGATGAGACAAAAGCCCGGACAGAAATAGAAGCTGCAATCGGTCATAGTATAGGGCTGATGACGTCTGTTGATGATAATGCAGTTTTGAAGCAGTCTGCATCGTTCACTTTCATCAATGAGTGGTGGGAAGCATTTGAAAGTTTTAATGATTTTCGCATGAGTGCTACCATGGATTGTTATTTGAAAGGTTTACAAGATCCACGTTTGGCGTGTTACTTCAAGGGTGCTGTGAAAGACGGGGCATATCATGGAGTCCGGAACGGGCAGACTAGCCGTAATCAGGGAACATTGTCAGAGGCGGCTTCCAGTATGAATGTGGGACAAAATGATAATATACAGTGGATGAGTGCTGCTGAAACTTATTTTCTGTTGGCAGAGGCTAAATTGCGTTTGAACCTAGGGGATAAGACAGTACAGGAATACTATGAAGAAGGTGTGAAAATCTCTTTCTCTTCCAAGGGGGCTACAGGGGTGGATACTTATCTTGCTGATAATGTTAACGTGCCGGCTACTTCTTTCATAGATCCGACAACAGGACGTAGCACTGATGTAAGCCGTATGGTTTCGACCTTGACAGTGAAGTGGGATGACAGTGCTTCTGAAAGTAAGAAACTGGAGCGTATTATGGTACAGAAGTGGATTGCTCTTTTCCCTGACGGGCAGGAGGCATGGAGTGAGATGCGTCGTACGGGTTATCCTGGAATTGTTACTATCAGTTCGAACCGTTCCGGTGGTGAAGTGCCTGAAGGAGAACTCATCAGTCGCTTGAAGTTCCCGACGACAGAGTATTCTGACAATAGCGAGAATACGCAAGCCGCCGTCTCCTTATTGCAGGGTACGGACATTGCCGGTACACGCCTTTGGTGGGATGTAAAAAGGTAACCAGATATATCAATGTAGAACAATCTAACTAAGTAATTAGAATATGAAAACAATGAAATACTTATTGGTCGCGCTAGCTACAGGCATCCTGATGGCTGCCTGTAATACGGACATCGAATCGTTGACCATTCAGCGACCGTTGACTTACGATGACCAGTACTACCAAAACCTGCGCGATTACAAAGCAAGTGACCATGAAATTGCTTTTGGATGGTTTGCGCAGTATGGAGCCCAAAACTCAGCGGCTGTTCGATTTATGGGATTACCCGACAGTCTTGACATTTGTTCTATGTGGGGCGGTATCCCGGCAAAGGAGAATACAGAAATATGGGAAGAAATTCGTTTTGTGCAGAAAGTGAAAGGTACCAAAATGCTTTGTGTGGCAATTACCCGTATTGATGCGGAAACAGATGACCATGCTTTCAAGCAGGCGTACAATGAGGCGAGGGCAATGCCGAATGGTGATGAACGAACTGCAGCACTTAATCGCTCCTTTGAAATGTATGCTGAATATTTCCTCGATCAAGTGTTCCTGAATGACCTTGATGGCTTCGATGCTGACTATGAGCCGGAAGGTGACTTTTTGAGTGGTTCGAATTTTGAGTACTTCTACAAGCATATGGCTAAATATATGGGACCGAATCCGGATATCACTAAAGAAGAACGTCTACAACTCATTGAAGAGCGTTATGGTAAGGAAATAGCTTCGCAAGAAGGCATTTGTGATAAAATGTTGAATATTGACCAGACAAGTACCAGTATGACTAGTCTTGTTCCATATAGTAACTATTGTTTCCTTCAGGCATATAGTGGTGGCACAGGTGCAGGCGGATGGCCTGATGAAAAGGTGGTATATTGCTGTAATATGGGTGACGGCTGGCAAGGTGATATGCAGTCCATGTATAATCAGGCACGTTATAAACCGTCGAATGGCAAACGTAAAGGAGGATTTGGAGCATTCTTTATCCATCGCGACTATAATGTACATGAATACAATCCCGAACCTTATTATCGATTCCGCCAATGTATCCAAATACAGAATCCGGCTATCCATTAATTAACCTTTAATGAAAGATGACAATGAAAAATAGAAAAAAATGTTTTTATATAGGTCTGCTCGCCATTTGTGCGCTCGGTTTTACTGCATGTGGTGACGATGAGACTTACGATGTCTATGGAGATCCGTACAATCGAGTGTACACTTTGGATAATTCACAGGCATACAAGATTGTACAGACTCCCATCAGTACAGTCAGTAATGTAGATTTCACGTGGGAAGCAAAATGCTCGAAGAAAGCGAGTGGAGACATTAAAGTGACGGTAGCGGTTGATAACTCTTTGATTGATACTTATAATGAAGAGCACGGTACCAAGTTTGAAGCTTTACCCGCTGAGGCTATTGTGCTAGAGAATACAGAAATGACTATTCCTGCTGGGGAAATGGTGGTGGCTGACGCTTTACATGTCAAATTGACTGATGACACGAATCTCCTCTCTACCCTTAAGAGTGAAAAAGGATATATTATTCCTTTGCGCCTTGTTTCAGCGGAAGGTGCTAATTCGCAGTTGAGCACTAATATGCTGGCACCTTCTTTCTTGACTATTACGGTGACCGAGGATAATATGAATCATGAAGCTACCCAATATACAGGTACCGGTACATTAGTGGCAGACCAAGCTGGATGGACTGCTACTACCAATGGGACTGTTCAGGCTTGGTATGACCCGATTGAAGCCATTTTTGATGGAAATTATGAAACTTATTGTTCCATTTCTAACCGGTCGGGTGAGCTTTTGCTGGATATTGATATGGGGAAAGCATATTCTTTTGATGGTATCAAAATGACAAGTTCCGGATATGATTATGAAACCTGGACTGAAAAAGAGGTCGGTGTGTTCAGTGCCGGCATGACTGTCAGTACGAGTGATAACGGTACGGATTGGAAGTCGCAAGGTGAAATCGAACGTAATACTGAGGCTTGTGTTTTCTATGCTCCGTTGACTGCCCGATATATTCGTATTTCTGTTCCCAATGCCGGTGGGTGGTATGGTGCCTCTTTGGAATGTGGTGTATTTAATGTTTATGCTAAATAATAATTGGAGTTATGAAGAAATATACGCTCTTATCTTTATTCACCTTGTTGCTTTGTATGTCAGGCTGCAAGACCGAACCAGATTATAGTGATGCTGTTTATATGACTGGTACGCTTACTTCCTCAAATGTGAAATTTCTCGTTGAAGGACAGTCTACCTTAGGTTTGACTGTAACTTCAACAGACAAAACGGATACGGATGTGAAAGTAGGTGTACAGGTGGCTCCTCAGTTGCTTGAGTCTTTTAATGCTTCTACCGGTCGTAACTGCCAGATGCCTCCCGAAGGTAGTTATAGTTTTGAAGGTGGCGAAGTGGTAATCCCTGCCGGACAAAACCAATCTACGCAAATAAAGGTGACCGCCGACGCCGATAAGTTGCAGGAAGGTGTATCTTATTGTCTTCCTGTATCTATAACCTCGGTATCGAATAGTGACTTGAAAGTGATGGAAACTTCCCGCACTGCTTATGTTATGCTGACCAAGGTCATTAATATCAAGGCCGCTTATCTGGCACGTCGGGGATATTTCAATGTTCCTTCGTTCGGTGATCAGGAAAACAGTCCGGTGAAAGCACTCGGACAGATGACGTTGGAGATGAAGGTGCTTCCCGTATCTTTCCCGGTTGGACAGGAAAGAAGTGCCAATGGTATTAGTTCGTTATGTGGATGTGAAGAGAACTTCCTTTTCCGTTTTGGTGATGGTGCCGGTAATCCGGTTAATAAATTGCAGTTTGTGAAAGGTTCCATTGGTTCGGCTTCGCATCCTGATAAGAAAGACCATTATGAATCATGGGTAGAGAAAGAATTTCCTACAGGTCATTGGTTACACTTCGCTGCTGTGTATGACGGTCAGTATCTACGTCTCTATTTGGACGGTGAGCAGATTCACTTCGTAGAGACAAAGAATGGTGGTTCCATAAACTTGAGTATGGCTTATGACGGTCATACTTGGGAGGATACATTCTCTATTGGCCGTTCGGCAGGTAACGCACGCTTCTTTGATGGTTACATCAGTGAGTGCCGTGTATGGAACGTGGCGCGTACATCTGCTCAAATTGAGGATGGCGTTTGCTATGTGGATCCTACGAGCGAAGGATTAATCGCTTATTGGCGTTTTGATGGTGAAACACAAGATGATGGTACGGTGCTTGATATGACAGGGCATGGACATAATGCTGTGCCGGGTGGTACAATTACTTATGTTGACAACCAAAAATGTCCGTTTTAAATAGGATAGAGTAGAAGTTGTTTTTCATCTAAATGAAACCTGCTGTCGAATTAGCTTTGCCACAAGGCGTTGCGGAATGATAGCAGGTTTCTTTTTAAAGACAATTTTAATAATCGAAGAGATAGATTTACCTGATATAAACTGAGGTCATTTATGCTTAATGGAATATGTAAATTACTATTGCTCGCTACAATAGTTATGGAAGGAACTTGCGCTTTTGCACAACTGTCGGCAGAATCCTATAAAAATCCCCGGCTGCCGGTAGAGCAGCGAGTGGCAGACTTGCTTTCCCGTATGACTTTGGAAGAGAAAGTCGGTCAGCTTCTCTGTCCTTTAGGTTGGGAAATGTACGGGATAGAAGGAGAGGCAGTTTTCCCTTCTGACAAGTTCAAACAACTGATAAAGGAACGGCACGCCGGAATGCTTTGGGCAACCTATCGTGCCGACCCGTGGACAAGGAAAACATTAGAAAATGGTCTGAATCCCGCGTTGGCAGCCAAAGCCGGAAACTCCTTGCAGAAATACGTAATGGAGAATACCCGTTTGGGGATTCCCTTGTTTTTGGCAGAAGAAGCGCCGCATGGTCATATGGCAATCGGGACAACTGTCTTTCCTACGGGGATCGGAATGGCTGCCACCTGGTCACCTCAATTAATAAACGAAGTAGGAAAAACGATAGGAAAAGAAGTACGGCTTCAAGGCGGACACATCAGCTACGGGCCTGTGCTCGATCTTACCCGTGACCCGCGTTGGTCACGGGTGGAAGAGACGTTTGGAGAAGACCCTGTGCTGACCGGCACAATGGGGAAAGCAATGGTCGAAGGACTGGGTGGTGGAAATCTCTCCCAGCCATACAGCACATTGGCTACGTTGAAGCATTTTCTGGCTTACGGTATCTCGGAGAGCGGACAGAACGGAAATCCCTCTTTGGTCGGAATACGTGAACTGCACGAAAATTTTCTTCCCCCGTTTCGTCGGGCAATTGATGCCGGAGCCTTGTCTGTCATGACTTCTTATAATTCTATGGATGGTATCCCTTGCACTGCAAACCACTATTTACTGACCCGACTTTTGCGGAACGAATGGAAATTCAAAGGATTTGTCGTTTCGGATTTATATAGCATTGAAGGTATCCATCAAAGCCATTTTGTTGCACCCACTATGGAAGAGGCGGCTATTCTTGCATTATCGGCAGGAGTAGATGTAGACCTTGGGGGGGATGCATACATGAACATAATAAATGCTGTAAATACCGGTCGGATCAGTAATGCTATGCTTGATGCATCTGTCGCCTGTGTTCTCCGGTTAAAGTTTGAAATGGGATTGTTTGAGAATCCTTATACAGACCCTGAAAAGGCGAAGAAAGAAGTGCGGAATAACGCGCATATTACTTTGGCGCGTAGAGTAGCGCAAGCCTCGGTCACTCTGTTGAAGAACGAGCATTCATTGCTTCCGTTAAATAAAGATATCTCTAGAATAGCCTTGGTTGGTCCTAATGCCGATAACCGCTATAATATGTTAGGAGATTATACAGCTCCGCAGGAAGAAGAAAATGTAAAAACTGTATTGGATGGAATCTGTGCTAAACTTTCCCCTACGCAGGTAGAATACGTGAAAGGGTGTGCTGTCCGTGATACAACGACATCGAATCTTGAGCAGGCTGTTGCTGCCGCCCGGCGTTCCGAAGTTATTATTGCCGTAGTAGGTGGTTCCAGTGCCCGTGATTTCAAAACCAGTTACAAAGAAACGGGTGCGGCAATTGCGGATGAAAAGACGGTTAGCGATATGGAATGTGGTGAAGGGTTTGACCGCACGACGCTTTCTTTATTAGGAAAACAGCAAGAATTACTCAAAGCCTTGAAGGCTACGGGAAAACCGTTGGTCGTTGTTTATATCGAAGGTCGTCCTTTGGATAAAAACTGGGCTTCTGAAAATGCCGATGCCTTGTTGACAGCTTATTATCCGGGACAGGAAGGTGGAAATGCTATTGCCGATGTTCTATTCGGAGATTATAATCCGGCAGGAAGATTACCGATAACGGTTCCTCGTTCGGTAGGGCAAATTCCGATATATTACAATAAGAAAGCCCCCCAAAAACATGATTATGTAGAACTGTCCGCTTCTCCGCTTTATCCTTTCGGATATGGTCTGAGTTATACAACTTTTGAATACTCGGATTTGTATCTGTCAGCCATTACCCCTCATTCTTTTGAAGTTTCATTCAAAGTCAGGAATACAGGTGAATGTGATGGCGAAGAAGTAGCACAGCTTTATTTGAGGGATGAATACGCTTCGGTAGTGCAACCGCTAAAACAGTTGAAACACTTCGAACGCTTTTATTTGAAACGTGGCGAAATGAAAGAAGTGAAGTTTATTTTATCTGAAAGTGATTTTGCACTAATAGACCGGGATTTGAAAACAGTAGTGGAACCGGGTACTTTTCAGATAATGGTAGGAGCTTCTTCCGATGATATCAGATTGCAGACAAAAGTGGAAATAAAATAGGATATTTATCTTTCATATAGAGAAAAGGGCATTGAAGAGTTTTAGGAAGCTAGAATGCCGTATCAGAAGTTTGTTCCTTTCTGCGCGGAAATGAACTAAATATCTCTTCATATAAAATGAAACAGTGAAAAACATCTGCCATCTGCAACAAAATTGAGATAATATATTAATTAATAGATTATTGCAGCGTTGCAGATACCGTTGCAGATGGTTGCAGATACCTAGCTATCTGCAACACTTTGTATGCCGATAGAAAACTGTCTTTTAAGAGCAAGGCAACAGTACATATAGCTAAACATTAGCCTCCGTTTCTATACATGGAAACTTCAGTATCCCTACGTGGAAACTCCAGTATCTATATGCAGAAACTCTCGTTTCTATGCTTGGAAACGAGAGTTTCCAGCCTGGGAACGGGAGTTCCAACGTAGGGAACTGTTATTTCTTAAGTAGACACTGACGGGATGACCGATACGGCTCGTTTATAGTGTTGCAGATACCTGGGTATCTGCAACCATCTGCAACAGCATCTGCAACGCTGTAACTGTCTATTAAATAATATATTATCTCAATTTTGTTGCAGGTGGCAGATGTTTTTCACTTTTTCATTTTATAAGGAAGGTTATTTTGCTCAAAACCGTACGGGAAATGAACTGAATGGGGATTTACCGAAGTGTACCAGGTAGCTTGAGTATTCAGTATACTATACGTTTAGATTCAAAACTTACAAATCAATATTATATAACTTCAACTTATTATATAAAGTCTTCCGGTCAATATCCAATAACTGCGCCGCCTTGCTCTTATTATTTCCGGTTTGGCGCAATGCTTCCAGAATATGTTCTTTTTCAGTCTCTTCATTGCGAAGAGCCATACTTGTGGTGCTCGTTGCCGGAGCTTCGAACAATTCGGTGCCCAGTTCCAATAACGTAATAAAACTCCCTTGTGCCAATAAAGTCGCTCTTTTGACGATATTCTTCATCTGCCGTAAATTTCCCGGCCAGTGATAACTCATCAAAGCCTGTGATGCTTTGGCGTCAAAACCAATCAGATGCTTGTCCAGTTCCTTGTTGGCCTGGTCGAGGAAGAAGTTGGCGAAGAGCAGAATATCCTCTTTCCGTTCTTTCAAATCAGGCATCCGCAACGTGAATTCATTGATGCGGTGATAAAGATCCTCGCGGAACGTTCCCTTTTCAATCGCTTGATCCAGATTCTCGTTGGTTGCGGATACGAGACGGATATCTACGGAAATTTCCTGTGTAGATCCCACCGGACGTATCTTTCTCTCTTGCAGGGCACGGAGCAGTTGGATCTGCACCTCATAGCTGAGATTTCCAATCTCATCCAAAAAGATAGTGCCGCCGTTGGCAGCGACGAAAGCTCCCGTCTTATCTGTTAGTGCACCTGTGAAAGAACCTTTCACATGACCGAAAAACTCGGAAGCAGCCAACTCTTTGGGGATAGAACCGCAATCTACCGCAATAAACGGCTTGTCGCTTCTTTTACTGAGCTGATGGATACGATGCGCCACATATTCTTTTCCCGTCCCGCTGGAACCGTTGATAAGCACAGACATATTGGTCGGTGCCACTAAACCTACATAATTGTAAAGCTGCTTGGCAGCATCACTTTCTCCTTCCAGATAAGAGCGGTGGTAGGCTTCGGAAGTTTCTTGTGATAAATCGGAAGTACTTCTTTTAGGATGAGAAGAATTCCTGACCGTAGAGTGAGTGGTAACCGGGCTGTCTTCACTCTGCAAAGCCTCGGATATCTTCTTCAGCAACTCTTCCGGATTCACGGGTTTGGCAATATAATCCCGTGCTCCGAGTTTCATCGCCAGCACAGCCGACTGGATATCCGCATACCCTGTCATGATAATCAGAGGGATATTCATCCCCCGTTCATTCATCCATTTCAATAAATCGATACCCTCGTAATCGGGCAACCGCAAGTCAGATAATACCAAGTCAACAGCCTGACTTTCGATATGCTTCCGGGCACGCGCAATATTACTCACAGATGACACTTCGAACCCCTTCTTGCCTAACCAGGTTTTGAGCATCATTCCAAAAGTTATATCATCTTCAACTATTAATATGGCTTTCATCATGTCGGGTTTTGATTCTTTTAAGTCACAAAGGTAAGATGATTTAGGTGAAAGTGGTATATTTGCAAACTTAAATTAAATAAAAGCGTTATGAAAAAGATTGTATTGATATTATTAACCATATCGTTTTGCGGATTAATTTCCTGCAAGACCGGAACAAAAAAAGGAGGAGACATGGATAAAGAGACATTGGTAAAGATTGAAACGACTGCCGGAGACATCAAAGTGAAGTTGTACAATGAGACACCCAAGCATCGTGATAATTTTATCAAACTGGTGAAAGACGGAATGTATGAAGGTACGCTGTTTCATCGTGTCATCAAAGACTTTATGATTCAGGCAGGCGACCCGGACTCGAAGAATGCGCCGAAGGGGAAAATGCTGGGTGCGGGAGATGTAGGCTATACCATTCCGGCAGAATTTGTATATCCGAAGTATTTCCATAAGAAAGGTGCTCTGTCGGCAGCCCGCCAGGGAGATAATGTGAACCCGAAGAAAGAATCTTCCGGTTGCCAGTTCTATATCGTGACAGGTAAGGTGTACAATGATTCTACATTGCTTGGCATGGAAAGCCAGATGAATGAAAATAAAATCAATGTTATTTTCAACAGCCTGGCGCAGAAGCACATGAAGGAAATCTATAAGATGCGTAAGGCGAACGACGAGAACGGGCTTTATGACTTGCAGGAGAAGTTGTTTGCTGAGGCGCAGGATTTGGCGGCTAAGGAACCGGAATTCCACTTCACGCCCGAACAGATTGAAGCATATACTACCGTAGGCGGCACACCGCATCTGGACGGTGAATATACCGTATTCGGCGAAGTTGTGGAAGGTATGGACGTTGTAGATAAAATCCAGCAGGTAAAAACAGACCGCAGTGACCGTCCCGAAGAAGATGTGAAGATAATAAAAGCGACAATACTTGACTAAATGATATGAAAATCAACAGGCACATTCTTGACAATGGGTTGCGTCTGGTGCATTCGCAGGACGAAAGTACGCAGATGGTGGCTCTTAATATATTATATAATGTGGGAGCTCGTGACGAACATCCCGAACATACCGGCTTTGCCCATCTCTTCGAACATTTGATGTTCGGCGGCTCGGTGAATATCCCCGATTATGATATGCCGCTTCAACTGGCGGGTGGAGAGAATAATGCCTGGACGAACAATGATATTACCAATTACTACCTCACTGTACCCCGTCAGAACGTGGAAACCGGCTTTTGGCTCGAATCCGACCGTATGCTGAGTCTTGATTTCAGCGAGCGGAGTCTGGAGGTACAGCGGGGAGTGGTAATGGAAGAATTCAAGCAACGCTGCCTGAACCAGCCATATGGAGACGTTGGACATCTTCTCCGTCCCCTGGCTTATCAGAAGCATCCCTATCAATGGCCTACCATCGGAAAAGAACTGTCGCATATCGCCAACGCGACATTGGAAGAAGTAAAAGCATTCTTCTTCCGTTTTTACGCTCCGAATAATGCTATTCTGTCCGTGACCGGTAATATTACTTTTGAAGAAGCTGTAGAACTGACGGAGAAATGGTTCGGACCTATTCCCCGTCGGGAAGTACCCCGGCGGAATCTGCCTCAAGAACCGCAACAGACAGAAGAACGTCGGCTGACGGTAGAACGGAATGTTCCCCTCGACGCTCTGTTCATGGGGTATCATATGTGTGACCATCGCCATCCGGATTATTACGCCTTTGATATTCTGTCGGATATACTGAGCAACGGTCGTTCCAGTCGTTTGAACCAGCGTCTTGTACAAGAACGGCAACTCTTTTCGAGCATAGACGCTTATATCTCCGGCAGCGTAGATGCAGGGTTGTTTCATATTGCCGGAAAACCATCGGCAGGCGTTACTTTGGAACAGGCCGAAGCTGCCGTTCGTGAAGAACTGAATCGTCTGCAGCAGGAACTTGTCAGCGAACAGGAACTGGAAAAAGTAAAAAACAAATTTGAGTCTACCCAGATATTCGGTAACATTAATTATCTGAATGTGGCAACCAACCTTGCCTGGTTCGAACTGTTGGGACGGGCCGAAGATATGGAAAAGGAAGTAGACCGTTACCGTTCCGTCACGGCCGGACAGTTGCAGACCGTAGCCCAATCGGCTTTCCGGAAAGAGAACGGAGTTGTACTCTATTATAAAAGTAAATGAGGAATATTTATAGAACTTACAGAGAGCATTACAAAGCACTGATTTATCTCGGATTACCTATTGTCATCGGACAGATAGGTGTTATTGTACTCGGATTTGCCGATACATTAATGATTGGGCATCATAGTACGGTAGAGCTGGGCGCGGCATCTTTTGTGAATAATGTGTTCAATCTAGCCATTATTTTCAGTACCGGATTCTCGTACGGGCTGACACCCATTGTAGGTGGTCTGTACGGCACCCGTCAATACGCCTCTGCCGGACAAGCCTTGCGTAACAGCCTGTTGGCAAATCTGATGGTCGCCTTCCTGCTGACCGTCTGCATGACTGTTCTCTTTTTGAACATAGAGCGTCTCGGACAACCGGCTGAATTGATTCCCCTGATAAAACCTTACTACCTGGTGTTGCTTGCTTCCCTGGTGTTTGTCATGCTTTTTAATGGATTCAAACAATTTACGGACGGAATCACGGATACCAAAACAGCTATGTGGATACTGCTCGGTGGAAATGTCCTGAACATCATCGGCAACTATATCCTGATTTACGGAAAACTCGGCTTACCCGAACTGGGCTTGTTGGGGGCGGGTGTCAGTACCCTGTTCTCACGTATCGTGATGGTAATTGTATTTATCATCATCTTTGCGCGCAGCTCGCGTTTCATCCGTTATAAAGTCGGTTTTCTCCGGCTGGGGTGGTCACGTGCCATCTTTGGCCGCTTGAACGGGCTCGGATGGCCGGTTGCTTTTCAGATGGGAATGGAAACGGCCTCTTTCAGTCTGAGTGCCATAATGATTGGTTGGCTGGGTACGATTGCTTTGGCTTCCCATCAGGTCATGCTGGCAATTTCTCAATTCACCTTTATGATGTATTACGGGATGGGCGCTGCGGTAGCAGTCCGTGTCAGCAACTTCAAAGGGCAGGATGATACAGTTAATGTACGCCGTTCCGCCTATGCCGGTTTTCATTTGATGATGACATTGGGCGTGGTACTTTCCTTTATCGTTTTTCTTTGTCGCAATCACTTGGGAAGTTGGTTTACCGACAGCCCAGAGGTGGCAGCTATGGTAACTTCGCTTATTTTCCCTTTCCTCGTCTATCAGTTTGGCGACGGATTGCAGATAACTTTTGCCAACGCTTTGCGTGGAATATCGGATGTAAAACTGATGATGGTCATCGCCTTTATAGCTTACTTTATCATCTCCCTTCCCGTAGGTTACTTCTGCGGTTTCGTAATGGACTGGGGTGTGGTAGGTGTCTGGATGGCGTTCCCTTTCGGACTGACAAGTGCAGGATTAATGCTTTGGTGGCGTTTCCACTACATGACGAAATAAGATAATTCTGTAATCATACTAATATATAACCCAGTGACAAAACCATGGCTTCCTATCGTTTCACAAAGCTGAAAGTAACCATCGGTTACACGTTATTACTTGCGATTCTTCTCTTTTCTCTCGTGTTTGTGCATCATGAGATGGAGACACTCTCGGCTGCCGATGACCAGCAGAATCTGCGGACAGACAGCCTGCTGACTCTGATTCATGAAAAAGACCAGAATACTATCCAGATGCTCCGCGTGCTGAGTGAAGCGAATGACAGCCTGCTTTCCGCTTCGGAGATTGAAGAGATTATTTCCGAACAGGATTCCGTTATAACCCATCAGCGGGTGCAACACCGGGTTATCACCAAGCGCGACTCCCTGCTGACCACTCCCAGAAAGAAAGGCTTTTTCAAGCGACTGGCAGAAGTGTTTGCTCCTTCCAGGCAGGATAGTGCCGTGTTGGTCAATACTTCTTTGGAAGTTGCTACGGATACCATTTTGGAGCCCGCCGCTTCCAAAGATTCCCTTCAGCAAAAGATTCGCATGGCTACCGAGGAAAAACGGTTGCAGCGACGAAGAACAATCCGGCGCACCAGCACGAAATACCAGCGTATGAACTCGCAGTTGACGGCAAGAATGGATAGCCTGATAAAGCAATACGAAGAAGAAATGACCTTGCGTGCCCGCCAGGATGCCGAGATGCAGCAGGAAGTAAGGATGCGCTCCGCACGCACCATTGCCGGAATAGCTATCGGTGCGGTCTTGTTGTCTGTCTTTTTCCTGATATTGATAGTACGTGACATCTCCCGCAGCAACCGTTACCGCCGGCAGTTGGAAGAAGCGAACAAACGGGCGGAAGATTTGCTCGTCGCCCGTGAAAAGCTGATGCTCGCCATCACTCACGACTTTAAGGCACCGCTAGGCTCCATCATGGGCTATACCGAACTGCTGTCACGCCTGACCGAGGACGAACGTCAACGTTTCTACCTGGACAATATGAAGAGTTCATCGGAACATCTCCTGAAACTGGTCAGTGACTTGCTCGATTTCCACCGGCTCGACCTTAATAAAGCGGAAGTGAACCGTGTCACTTTCAATCCTTCGCAGTTGTTTGAAGAAATCTATGTCAGCTTTGAACCGTTGACTGCCGCCAAAGGCTTGACTTTGCAGTGCCGTGTCGCTCCGGAATTAAATGGAAAATACATCAGCGACCCTTTGCGACTTCGGCAAATCGTAAACAATCTTGTATCTAACGCCGTGAAGTTTACCCAAAAAGGCGAGATTACGCTGACAGCTACTTATGTCGCTTCTAAACTGACGATAGCCATTGCAGATACCGGAAAAGGCATGGCTGCGGAAGACAGCGGACGTATCTTCCAGGAATTTACCCGTTTGTCCGGTGCGCAGGGGGAAGAAGGCTTCGGCTTGGGATTATCCATTGTGAAGAAATTGGTCGTTCTGCTTGAGGGCACGATTGATGTACAAAGCAAACTGGGAGAGGGAAGTTGCTTTACAGTCGTTCTTCCCCTTTATCCGGTAGGCGAATCCGGCATGGAAAGTAAATCATCGTCAGAAAAGGAAGTTGCGGATATGGACGAAGCAGTAACTGCCATTCCTGTGATGAAAGTAATCCGTGTCCTCTTGATTGACGATGACAAAATCCAACTCAGCCTGACGGCAGCCATGTTGAAACAACACGGCATTGATGCAGTATGCTGCGAGCAGCTCGAAGAACTTATCGAACAGCTCCGCACTTCTGTTTTTGATGTCCTGCTGACGGATATACAAATGCCGGCTATCAACGGCTTCGATTTGGTAAAACTTTTGCGTGCTTCCAACATTCCGCAGGCAAAGACCATCCCTGTGATTGCCGTGACCGCCCGCAGCGAAATGGACAAAGCCGCCTTGCACGAGCATGGCTTTGCCGGATGTCTGCATAAGCCATTTACAGTGAAAGAATTACTGCTGACAGTCAACGAAGGACAACTTTCGGCCGATGAGGCCCATATCACTGAAGATATGGGAAACACCGGAATAAACTTTTCCGCCCTTACCGCCTATTCCGAAGATGACCCGGAAGCGGCATATTCTATCATTCAGACCTTTGTCGAGGAAACCAAGAAGAACATCGGACGGATGCAGCAGGCTTTAGTGGATAAAGATACGGACGGTATAGCTGCTATGGCGCATAAACTGCTCCCTCTTTTCACACTGATAGGTGCATCGGATGCAATAGCCCCCTTAAAATATCTGGAATCCTGTCGTGGAGAATCTTTTTCGAGCGAGATAGGTGATACAACATCGGTCACACTGGCAACTGTTTGTACTATAATCAGCGAAGCGGAAAATTATTTGGTATCGATGAAAAATGTCGATTAGGCAGAAATATTATACTCCTTAGCCGGGCATCGTATCTTTCTTGCCATTATCCAAACCTTTTCTCAAAATAAATTGTTTACTTTGTGTCACCTAATTTACACTGGCACATTTTTACATGAAACGAAAATGGATACGATGGGTAAGCTGGATACTGCTTACTCCCATAACACTCTTTGTAATACTAATGGTATTGCTTTATGTTCCGCCCGTACAGAATCTTCTGCGTCGGGAAGTAACAGCTTATGCTTCAAAAGCAACCGGCATGCAGATCCAGGTGGAACGGATAGACCTTCGTTTTCCGCTCAATTTGTTGGTTCGCGGCGTAGAAGTGATTCAGCAGCCGGACACGTTATTGTCTTTGGGGAGTCTGAACGTACGCGTGCAGGCGTGGCCGTTACTCAAAGGAAAAGTAGAAGTCGACGAAGTAGCCTTGGACCAGGTGGCGGTCAACTCTGCCGGTATGATAGAGGGGATGAAGATAAAAGGTGTCTTAGGACATTTCTTCTTGCAAAGCCACGGCGTTGACCTGTCCAACGAAATAGCGGTCATTAATCATGTGGAACTCTCCGACACTCACGTGCAACTGCTGATGAACGACACCACGACTACTCCCAAGGATACCACCGCTTCCGCTCCCGTAAACTGGAAAGTAGACCTTCATCAACTGAAACTGAAAAATGTATCGTTCAGTATGCAGCTTCCTGCCGACTCTATGCGGATGGCGGCCCATATCGGTGAAGCAGCTATCGACAACGCCCAAGCCGACCTGAAAAATCAGTTCTACGGCTTGAAGAAGTTCCTTTTGTCGGGCACTTCCGCCAGCTATGATACCGGAGCAGCCCAACCTGCCGAAGGTTTCGACGCTTCGCATATTGCTGTCCGTGATGTCCGCATCGGTCTGGACTCCTTATTATATAAAGGCAGGGATATGAATGCCGTCATCCGGGAGTTCGCCATGAACGAGCGTTCGGGATTAAGTATCACCTCACTGACAGGCCGGGCATTCTCCAACGATTCAATCATCAGTGTTCCCGGTTTGAAATTGCAGACCCCTCACTCCGAAATGGATTTATCCGCCCATACTTATTGGGAACTTGTCAATATCCCGACCACAGGACGTTTGTCCGCCAGTTTGAATGCTTATATCGGCAAAGAGGACGTCATGCTGTTCACAGGCGGACTGCCGGATAGTTTCAAAGAGGCTTATCCTTTCCGTCCGCTCGTTATCCGTGCCGGTACGGACGGTAACTTGAAAGAAATGCAGATTTCCCGCTTTACGGTAGACCTGCCGGGTGCCTTCTCTTTGCAGGGCGGCGGTATTCTTGAAAACCTGGCTGACAGCCTGACACGCTCCGGAACTATCGGTCTGGACATGACTACTCAGAATCTGAACTTTCTGACTGCCTTGTCGGGAGAAGCGCCCAACGGTACTATCGTAATTCCCGACAGTATGAACCTGAAAGCCCGTATCGACCTGAAAGGTCCCGAATACAAGGCTAATCTTCGCTTGAAACAGGGACAAGGTGCTATGGGCGTGAATGCCGAACTCAACACCTCTACCGAAGTTTATGCTGCCGACTTGAAGATTGACAATCTCCAACTCCATAATTTTCTTCCGAAAGACTCTATTTATGAACTTTCTCTTTCGGTGGATGCCAAAGGCCGCGGGCTGGATGTGATGTCTTTGCATTCTTATGCTAAGCTGAATCTGACTTTAGACCAGCTTCACTATGCCCGATATCATCTTTCCAACGTCAACCTGACAGGGGCATTGAAAGGTGCATTGGTGACAGCCAATCTGACCAGTGACAATGAGCTGTTGAAGATGACAACGGATGCCGAATACAATTTGGCGCACAGTTATCCCGACGGAAAAGTGACGGTTGACGTCACTCAGCTCGACCTGCATGAACTGGGCTTGATGCCCGAACCGATGAAGCGTCCGCTTGCTTTCAATCTTTCTGCCGAGGCTCGTCAGAACCGGGTGTTTACCCATCTTACTTCCGGTGATATGAAACTCAACCTGAGCGCACGTTCCGGCGTTAATCCTTTGATTAGTCAGTCTACCCGTTTCGTGGATGTCCTGATGAAGCAGATTGATGAGAAAGCCTTGAATCATGCCGAATTGCGTGAAGCGTTGCCGACGGCTATCTTGTCTTTCTCCGCAGGAAAAGAGAATCCGTTAGCTTATTTCCTGGCTACTAAGAATATTGCCTATCACGATGTTGCCATGAAATTCGGCACGGCTCCCGATTGGGGTATCAACGGGAAAGCGGCGGTTCATGCGTTGAAGGTAGACACATTGCAACTGGATACGGTTTTCTTCACCGTCAAACAGGATACTACACTTATGAAGTTGCGTGCCGGAGTGATAAACGGGCCTAAGAACCCGCAATTCTCCTTCTCCACTACCTTGTCGGGAGAGATTCGCGACCGTGATGCGGAATTGCTGGTAGATTATAAAAACGGTAAAGGAGAAACCGGTGTATTGTTGGGCGTAAATGCCCGTCCTCTGTTTGAAGGGCATGGCAAGGGCAACGGAATAGCTTTCACGCTGATTCCGGAGAATCCGGTTATCGCTTTCCAAAAGTTCCATTTCAACGAGAATCATAACTGGATTTACCTGCATAAGAATATGCGTGTATATGCCAATGTGGATATGTGGGACGAGGAAGGAATGGGATTCAGGGTGCATTCCGTGCCGGGCGACACGGTGTCTTTGCAGAATATAGATGTCGAAATACGTAGAATCCGTCTGCAAGAGCTAACGAGTGTATTGCCTTATTTCCCCGAAATAACCGGATTGTTCTCGCTGGAAGCTCATTATGTACAGACGGAAAAAGACTTACAACTCTCGGCTGAAGCGTCTATTGACGAACTGACTTACGAACGTCAGCGTATCGGTGACGTGGCGTTGGGGGCTACCTGGCTGCCGGGGGAACAGGGAAAACAATACTTGAATGCTTATCTGAATCACGACCAGGTGGAAGTGTTGGTTGCGGATGGAAAACTACTTCCCACCCGGACTGGCAAGGACAGCCTGGAGGTGAATACGATATTGGAGCATTTCCCGCTTCGGGTAGCCAATGTCTTTATTCCCGACCAGATAGTCACCTTATCCGGTGATATGGACGGGAACCTGAATATAACGGGCAGCACCGAACAGCCTTTGATAAACGGCGAATTGGTATTGGATAGTGTCGCTGTCCTTTCCCGCCAGTATGGTGCGCGTTTTATATTGGATAACCGTCCTGTACAGATTAAGAGTAACCGGCTGGAATTTGATAAATTTGCAATTTATACTACATCGAAGAATCCGTTTACGATTGATGGCTACGTAGATTTCCGCGATATGAGCCGTCCGATGGCGAATCTGAATATGCTGGCGCAGAACTATACACTGCTGGATGCCAAACGTACCCGGGAAAGTTTGGTTTACGGTAAGGTATTTGCCGACTTACGGGCGACGGTGAAAGGGCCTTTGGACGGACTGAATATGCGTGGAAACGTGAGTCTGTTAGGGAATACCGACGTCTCATATGTCCTGACCGACTCACCGCTGACGGTGCAGGACAGATTAGGAAGTCTGGTGACTTTTACCTCATTCAGCGATACTACGACTGTTGTCCGGCAAGAGGTACCGACCGTCTCTTTAGGCGGACTGGATATGGTAATGATGGTTCATATCGACCCGTCTGTCCGGGTGAAAGTTGATTTGGATACAAGCAATGACAATCGTGTGGAACTGGAAGGCGGTGGTGACCTCTCCATGAAATATACTCCGCAGGGTGACTTGAGTCTGACCGGCCGCTATACATTAAGTGGCGGTTTGATGAAGTATGCCTTACCGGTGATTGCGGCGAAGGAATTTGCCATTGATAACGGCAGCTATGTGGAATGGACGGGAAATCCGATGAATCCGATGTTGAACTTCAAAGCGACCGACCGTATCCGGGCATCCGTGTCCGAAGGGGAGAACGGAGGAAGTCGCATGGTCAACTTCGATGTGTCTATTGTAGTCAAGAACCGCTTGGATAATCTTTCGTTCGCGTTTGATGTATCGGCTCCCGAAGACGCGACCGTACAAAACGAATTGACCGCTATGGGGGCGGAAGAACGCGGTAAACAGGCTTTGTATATCATGGTGATGAAAACTTATCTCGGCACCGGACCGATTGGCGGAGGTGGCGGTGGACTCGGCAGTCTGAACATGGGTTCTGCCTTGACTTCCGTATTGAGTAGTCAGATAAATTCACTGATGGGGAACTTGAAGAATGCGAGCCTCTCTGTCGGTGTCGAAGACCACGATGACTCGGAGACCGGCAGCAAACGGACGGATTATAGTTTCCGTTATTCGCAGCGTCTTTTCAACAACCGCTTCCAGATTGTAATCGGTGGCAAGGTTTCTCAAGGTGAGAATGCGACAAATGATGCCGAATCCTTCATTGACAACATTTCTTTGGAATATCGTCTGGACAGGACCGGAACCCGTTATATCCGGTTGTTCTATGACAAGAATTATGAGAGTGTACTCGAAGGCGAGATTACGGAAACCGGAGTCGGTATAGTGCTTCGCAAGAAGCTGGACAAACTGAGTGAACTGTTCATCTTTAAGAAAAAGAAGTAAGAATGAAAGAGATACGTATTAATATATTGGCTTGTTGTCTGATAAGTGTAGTGTTATTGTCGGCTTGTTCGGTGACGAAACATCTTCCCGAAGGGGAAGTGCTTTATACCGGAAGCAAGACTGTTGTTTTGAATAAATCGACAACACCGGTAGGGGAGACGGCTTTGACCGAAATCGCCGCCGCTCTTGATAAAACGCCCAGTACGAAGATGTTTGGCGGAATCCTGCCTATACCTTTTAAGATGTGGATGTACAATGACTTTGTGAAATATAAGAAAGGATTCGGCAAGTGGATGTTCAACCGTTTTGCCGCCAACCCGCCTGTGTTTATTTCTACGGTCAATCCGGAAGTACGTGTGAAGGTGACTACCAACTTGCTTCGTGATTATGGCTATTTCAACGGAAAGGTAGCCTACGAAACGGTAGTTGACAAGAAAGACAGTCTGAAAGCGAGCGTTGTCTACACGGTGGATATGAAGAATCCTTATTTTATTGATACGGTGTATTATCAGCGTTTCACTCCCCAGACTCTGCGGATTATGGAACGCGGACGGCGGATGTCTTATATCAGTCCGGGAGAACAGTTCAGCGTAGTCGATTTGGACGAAGAGCGTACCCGCATCAGTACATTGCTGCGCAACCGGGGATATTTTTATTTCCGTCCCGACTATATGACTTATCAGGCGGATACGACACTGGTTCCCGGCGGGCATATCAGCCTTCGCCTGATTCCCGTTCCGGGATTGCCTGCTGCGGCGCAGCGTCCTTATTACGTAGGCGATGCGTCTGTCTATCTGTTCGGAAAGAACGGGGAGACCCCCAATGACAGTATGATGTACAAGAACCTGAATATCCACTATTACAAGAAATTGCAGGTTCGCCCCAATATGTTGTATCGTTGGCTGAATTATCAGCAGTTTGTACGGAATACGCAGATGCGTGCTTCCAACCGTACCCGTCTTTACAGCCAGTATCGCCAGGAACAGGTGCAGGAGAAGCTCAGCCAGTTGGGGATATTCAGCTATATGGATATACAATACGCCCCAAAAGATACGACAGCCGCCTGTGACACATTGGGCATCACGATGCAGGCGACTTTCGCCAAACCCTTGGATGCCGAACTGGAACTGAACGTAGTAACCAAAAGTAACGACCAGACCGGTCCCGGTGCCTCATTCGGCGTTACCCGCAATAATGTGTTCGGCGGTGGCGAAAGTTGGAACGTAAAACTGAAAGGCTCTTACGAATGGCAGACCGGCGGCGGAGAGAAAAGCTCGTTGATGAACAGTTGGGAAATGGGAATATCCACTTCTCTGACTTTCCCGAGAGTCGTCTTCCCGCGTTGGGGAAAAATGGAATTTGACTTCCCCGCTACGACTACTTTCCGTCTGTATATCGACCAACTGAACCGGGCCAGATACTACAAACTGTTATCCTTCGGCGGCAACGCAACCTACGATTTCCAGCCGACACGTACCAGCCGCCACAGCATCACGCCCTTCAAACTGACATTCAACGTCCTGCAACATCAGTCGGAAGAGTTTAAGGAGATTGCTGCCGACAATCCTGCACTATATGTCAGCCTGGACAATCAGTTCATCCCGGCCATGGAGTATACCTATACGTATGATAACGCATCTGCACGTAGAGTGAAGAATCCTATCTGGTGGCAATCCACCGTAACCTCTGCCGGAAACGTGACCGCCACCATTTACCGTGCTTTCGGCCGACCCTATAACGAGGAAGGTAAGAAACTCCTGGGCGCCCCGTTCTCCCAGTTTATGAAATTCAACACGGAATTCCGCCATCTGTGGAACATGGACAAGAACAACAAAATCGCTTCCCGCGTAGCATTAGGCGCTCTTTTCGCATACGGCAACGCTACAATTGCCCCATACAGCGAACAATTCTACGTCGGCGGCGCCAACAGCATCCGTGCCTTTACAGTACGCAGCATCGGTCCCGGTGGCTATCACCCGAAAGACAGCAAATATTCCTACCTCGACCAAACAGGTACATTCCGCTTCGAAGCAAACGTCGAATATCGTTTCCGCATCTTCAAGAGCATCTGGGGAGCTACCTTCCTCGATGCCGGCAACGTCTGGCTGATGCGCAAGGACGAAGCCCGTCCCGACTCGCAACTCCGCCTGAAAACTTTCCCGAAACAAATAGCTTTGGGTACAGGTCTCGGCGTTCGTTACGATATGGATATCCTCGTCTTCCGTCTCGACTTCGGTATTCCTTTGCATCTGCCGTATGACACGGAACGAAGCGGCTATTACAATGTCACCGGAGCTTTCTTCAAGAACCTAGGAATACATTTTGCTATCGGCTATCCCTTCTAATGGACTGCATAGACTAACATGCCGAAAGGTTCTCCGACCTACTTTTTTCTCCGTTAAGCGAACACCCGTAACGAAGCGTCAAAAAGGGCAGACTGTTTGAGCGTAGCGAGTTTCTGCCCTTTAGCGTAGTGAAGGGTGTGAGTAGGAGAAAAAAGTCAGTCTTGAATTTTTCTTTGTTTCTTTCTTTTGTTTCAAGACAAAAGAAAGAAAGTTTTTGTACATTTGCACCGAAATCTGATGCCACTGACATCACTAACCTTTTAATATTACACAATTTATGAAACCAACTTTATTCTTATTGGCAGCCGGTATGGGCAGCCGTTATGGAGGCTTGAAGCAATTGGACGGTCTGGGTCCTAATGGCGAAACTATTATGGATTATTCCATCTATGATGCCATCAATGCCGGATTTGGTAAGCTTGTATTTGTAATCCGCAAAGATTTTGAACAAGATTTCCGTGATAAAATTATTTCCAAATATGAAGGTCACATTCCTTGCGAGCTGGTATTCCAGTCTATCGACGACCTTCCGGAAGGCTTCACTTGCCCGGCAGACCGTACCAAACCCTGGGGTACTAACCATGCAGTAATGATGGGTGCCGATGTGATTAAGGAACCGTTCGCAGTAATCAACTGCGATGACTTCTACGGTCGTGACTCATTCCAGGTAATGGGTAAATTCCTTTCTGCACTTCCTGCTGATTCCAAGAATATTTATTCAATGGTAGGTTTCCGTGTCGGAAATACATTAAGTGAAAGCGGAACAGTATCTCGCGGTATCTGTAGTACAGATGCTAAGGGGCTGCTGACATCTGTTGTAGAACGTACAAAGATCCAACGTATGGACGGTGAAGTGAAGTACATCGACGATAATGGCGAATGGACTGCTACTCCTGACACTACTCCGGTTAGCATGAACTTCTGGGGCTTCACTCCTGATTACTTCGCTTACAGCCAAGAGTTCTTCAAGACTTTCCTGAGCGATCCGAAGAATATGGAGAACCTGAAGAGCGAATTCTTCATCCCATTGATGGTGGATAAATTGATTAATGACGGAACTGCAACAGTTGAAGTTCTCGATACTACCAGCAAATGGTTCGGCGTTACTTATCCGGAAGACCGTCAGAGCGTAGTAGACAAGATTCAGGCATTGGTTGATGCCGGTGAATACCCTGCTAAGTTGTTCTAAAGAAACACCATTGGTTGAAATAGGGAGCAGTCATTCTTGTGGATGACTGCTTTTTTGTTTTTCATAACGTATAATACTGCCCTGTATCCAATAAATATTCATTATCTTTGCAGTCCAAAACCGTATAAATCAGAGACAGAAGTGATTTCAGTAGAAGGATTATCAGTAGAATTTAATGCGACGCCGCTTTTTGAGGACGTCAGCTATGTCATAAATAAAAAAGACCGTATTGCGCTGGTCGGCAAGAACGGCGCGGGCAAATCTACCATGCTTAAAATATTGGCGGGTTTGCAGTCGCCGACACATGGGGTGGTAGCTACTCCGAAAGACGTTACTATCGGATATTTGCCGCAGGTGATGATTCTTTCCGACAGCCGGACAGTGATGGGAGAGGCGGAACTGGCGTTTGAGCATATATTTGAGCTTCAGGCAAAGCTGGACAGAATGAACCGGGAACTGGCCGAACGGACAGATTACGAATCAGAGGAATACCACCAGTTAATCGACCGTTTCACTCACGAGAACGACCGCTATCTGATGATGGGCGGCACAAACTATCAGGCGGAAATCGAACGGACACTGCTCGGGCTGGGATTCAGCCGGGAAGACTTTGAACGTCCTACTTCGGAATTTTCCGGCGGATGGCGTATGCGTATTGAGTTGGCGAAACTGCTCCTTCGTCGTCCTGACGTGCTTCTGCTCGACGAGCCGACCAACCATCTTGATATTGAAAGTATCCAATGGTTGGAAAACTTCCTGGCGACCCGTGCCAATGCCGTCGTATTGGTCAGCCATGACCGTGCTTTCCTTAATAACGTGACTACCCGTACCATTGAGATTACCTGTGGGCAGATTTATGACTATAAGGTGAAATACGACGAGTTTGTCGTTCTGCGCAAGGAGCGCCGTGAACAGCAACTTCGTGCCTATGAAAACCAGCAGAAACAGATACAGGATACGGAAGACTTCATCGAACGTTTCCGCTATAAGGCTACCAAAGCCGTGCAGGTACAAAGCCGTATCAAACAACTGGAAAAGATAGACCGCATCGAAGTGGACGAGGAAGACAACTCTGCATTGCGTCTGAAATTCCCGCCTGCCAGCCGTAGCGGGAGCTATCCGGTAATCTGTGAAGACGTGCGCAAGGCATATGGAAACCATGTCGTTTTCCATGATGTGAATCTGACTATTAACAGGGGTGAAAAAGTCGCATTTGTCGGCAAGAACGGTGAAGGTAAGTCTACATTGGTGAAATGTATCATGGGTGAGATTGACTTCGACGGTAAACTCACTATCGGTCACAATGTCCAAATCGGTTATTTTGCACAGAACCAGGCGCAGATGCTCGATGAAAACTTGACTGTATTCGACACCATCGACCGCGTAGCTACGGGGGATATCCGTTTGAAGATACGGGATATACTGGGAGCTTTCATGTTTGGCGGCGAAGCCTCGGACAAAAAAGTGAAAGTCCTCTCCGGTGGTGAACGTACCCGCCTGGCGATGATTAAGTTACTTCTCGAACCTGTCAACTTCCTGATTCTCGACGAGCCGACCAACCATTTGGATATGCGCTCGAAAGATGTATTGAAGGAAGCCATCCGCGAATTTGACGGAACAGTGATTCTTGTCAGTCACGACCGTGATTTTTTGGACGGGCTTGCGACTAAAGTATATGAGTTCGGTGGTGGAGTAGTGAAAGAACACCTCAGCGGTATTTATGAATTTCTGCAAAAGAAAAAGATAGACAGCTTGAACGAACTTCAGAAAGGCGCGGGCTTGTCGGCTTCTCCTACGGCATCTGCCAAAGGAAACAATGAACAGGAAGCGGCACAACCCTCAGAGAATAAACTTTCTTATGAAGCTCAGAAAGAACTGAACAAGAAAGTGAAGAAGCTCGAGCGTCAGGTGGCGGATTGCGAAGCCTCGATAGAGGAAACCGAATCGGCTATCGCCATTGTCGAAGAGAAGATGGCAACCCCCGAAGGGGCGTCGGACATGAAACTGTATGAACAGCATCAGAAGTTGAAACAGCAGTTGGACTCCATCGTTGAAGAGTGGGAGCGTGTTTCGATGGAGCTGGAGGAAGTGAAAGGCTAGAACAAAACAACGGGTGTCAGACGTTATATATGACAGACTTGTGACTTTGACACCAAATAGCATGATAATTCTATAATATATTATATGAGTATGAAAGTAACCAAGTATTTACCAATTCTTGCCGTATGCCTTATGACAACAGGATGTAACAGTAAGAAAGAGGCCGTACTGACGTCCGGTATCGACCTTGCCAATCTGGATACCACGGCTATGCCGGGTACAAGTTTTTATCAGTACGCTTGTGGCGGTTGGGTGAAAGACCATCCGTTGACAGACGAATATTCCCGTTTCGGAACATTTGATATGTTGCGCGAAAACAGTCGTGAGCAACTGAAAGCCCTGATTGCGGAACTGGCTGCGAAGACGGACAATGCTCCGGGCAGTGCCGCTCAGAAAGTGGGCGACCTTTACAACATCGCGATGGACAGCGTGAAGCTGAACCAGGAAGGTGTAGCTCCGATTAAAGCCGAGCTGGAAGCTATCGACGCGCTCAAAGATAAAAATGAAATCTACGCATACATTGCCGAAAGCCAGAAGAAAGGCATCCGCCCTTACTTCACCATGTTCGTAAGCGCAGATGATATGAACAGCTCCATGAATATGGTGCAGACCTACCAGGGCGGTATCGGAATGGGACAGCGCGACTATTACCTGGAAGATGACGAGCAGACTAAAAACATCCGCGACAAATACCAGGAACATATTGCCAAGATGTTCCGGTTGGCAGGTTACGATGAAGCTATCGCACAAAAAGCGGTAAAAGCCGTAATGAACATCGAAACCCGTCTGGCTAAAGCATCCCGTTCACAGGTGGAACTGCGTGACCCTCATGCCAACTATAACAAGATGGATATGGAAACGCTGAAAAAGAACTTCCCGACTTTCGACTGGGATACTTATTTCACTATCTCAGGACTGAAAGACCTGAAAGAAGTGAACATAGGTCAGCCTGACGCCATGAAGGAAGTGGCCGATATCATCAATACCGTATCTTTGGATGATCAGAAACTGTATCTGCAATGGGGATTGATAGATGCTGCCGCTTCTTACCTGAGCGATGATTTTGAAGCTCAGAACTTCGATTTCTATAGCCGTACCATGTCCGGCAAGAAAGAGATGCAACCGCGTTGGAAACGCTCTGTCAGCACAGTAGACGGAGTCCTTGGCGAAGTAGTAGGACAGATGTATGTAGAAAAATACTTCCCCGCTGCTGCCAAAGAACGCATGGTTACATTGGTGAAGAACTTGCAGACCTCTTTGGGCGAACGCATCAAAGGACTGGAATGGATGAGCGAACCGACCAAAGAGAAAGCTTTGGAAAAACTGGCTACTTTCCATGTAAAAATAGGTTACCCTGATAAGTGGAAAGATTACTCGGCATTGGAGATTAAAAACGATTCTTACTGGGCAAACATTGAACGTGCCAACCAATGGGATTACAACGAAATGATTGCCAAAGCCGGCAAGCCGGTAGACAAGGACGAATGGCTGATGACACCTCAGACTGTCAACGCATATTATAACCCGACTACCAACGAAATCTGCTTCCCTGCCGCCATTCTGCAACCTCCGTTCTTCGATATGAATGCTGATGATGCCATGAATTACGGCGCTATCGGAGTCGTTATCGGACATGAGATGACTCACGGATTCGACGACCAGGGACGTCAATATGACAAAGACGGAAACCTGAAAGACTGGTGGACGGAAGAAGATGCTAAAAAGTTCGAAGAACGTGCTCAGGTAATGGTGAACTTCTTTGACAGTATCGAAGTTGCTCCGGGCGTACAGGCTAACGGTCAGTTGACTTTGGGAGAAAACATTGCCGACCACGGCGGTCTGCAAGTTTCCTACCAGGCTTTCAAGAACGCAACAGCCGGCGCACCGCTCGAAACAGTTGACGGATTTACCCCCGAACAACGTTTCTTCCTCGCTTACGCTAACGTATGGGCAGGAAATATCCGTCCGGAAGAAATTCTCCGATTGACCAAGCTCGATCCTCACTCATTAGGCAAATGGCGTGTGGACGGTGCACTTCCTCAAATCGGAACATGGTACGAAGCATTCAACATTACCGAGCAAGACCCGATGTTCGTTCCTAAAGACAAACGTGTGTCTATCTGGTAATAGTTTTTGAATAGAAGCCAGCTTTGCGAAGAAGCGTTGATTTTTCATATAGAAGAGTCAACGCTTTTTTTTATTAAATCACACCTATTTATTACGTACGATAAACAATATTTCGTAACTTTGCGCATCAAATACTTAATAAGCAATTCAATGTCAGAGTCTAAAAGAATAAAAACTGCATTGGTATCTGTATACCACAAAGAAGGTTTGGATGAAATTATTACCAAACTTCATGAAGAAGGAGTAGAGTTTCTGTCAACAGGCGGGACTCGTCAGTTTATTGAATCATTGGGATATCCTTGTAAGGCGGTGGAAGATTTGACCACTTATCCTTCTATCCTCGGTGGTCGGGTAAAGACATTACATCCGAAAGTCTTCGGAGGTATCCTTTGCCGTCGCGGACTGGAACAGGATATGCAGCAGATTGAGAAATATGAAATACCCGAAATAGATTTGGTGATTGTCGACTTGTATCCGTTCGAAGCTACCGTAGCTTCCGGCGCGTCCGAAGCCGACATTATTGAGAAAATAGATATAGGCGGAATCTCTCTGATTCGTGCCGCAGCCAAGAATTACAACGATGTAATCATCGTAGCTTCCCAGGCTCAATACAAACCGTTGCTGGATATGTTGATGGAGCACGGCGCCACTTCTTCACTCGAAGAACGCCGCTGGATGGCAAAAGAAGCGTTCGCCGTTTCTTCCCACTACGATTCGGCCATCTTCAATTATTTCGATGCAGGCGAGGGTTCCGCTTTCCGCTGCTCGGCAAACAACCAGAAGCAACTCCGTTACGGTGAAAATCCGCATCAGAAAGGTTATTTTTACGGAAACCTGGAAGCTATGTTCGACCAGATTCACGGAAAAGAAATCTCTTACAACAACCTGCTCGACATCAACGCAGCCGTTGATTTGATCGACGAATTCGATGACCTCACTTTCGCTATCCTGAAGCATAACAATGCTTGCGGCCTGGCTTCACGCCCTACCGTACTGGATGCATGGAAAGAAGCATTGGCAGGTGACCCTGTTTCCGCTTTCGGTGGCGTGCTGATTACCAACGGCGTTATCGACAAGGAAGCAGCCGAAGAAATCAACAAGATTTTCTTCGAAGTGATTATCGCACCGGATTACGACGTGGATGCGCTCGAAATCCTGGGACAGAAAAAGAACCGCATCATCCTCGTCCGCAAGGAAGCCAAATTGCCGAAGAAGCAATTCCGCGCTCTGCTGAACGGTGTGCTGGTGCAGGATAAAGATACTAATATTGAAACGGTAGCCGACCTGAAAACCGTGACAGACAAAGCTCCTACTCCGGAAGAAGTGGAAGATATGTTGTTTGCCAACAAAATCGTGAAGAACAGTAAGTCCAACGCCATCGTACTGGCAAAAGGCAAGCAGCTTCTCGCAAGCGGTGTAGGTCAGACTTCACGTGTAGACGCATTGAAACAAGCAATCGAAAAAGCTAAATCATTCGGTTTCGACCTGAATGGCGCAGTGATGGCTTCGGATGCTTT
The DNA here is from genome assembly GCF_042854785.1 of Bacteroides sp. f07. Taxonomy (NCBI): domain Bacteria; kingdom Pseudomonadati; phylum Bacteroidota; class Bacteroidia; order Bacteroidales; family Bacteroidaceae; genus Bacteroides; species Bacteroides sp. f07. The sequence continues at coordinate 875,717 of NZ_BAABXI010000002.1, forward strand.
CTTCCCGTTCCCCGACTGTGTGGAAATTGCGGATAAGGAAGGTATTACGGCTGTTATCCAACCGGGAGGTTCGGTAAAAGATGACCTGTCTTTTGCTTATTGCAACGAGCACGGTATGGCGATGGTGACTACCGGTATCCGTCATTTTAAACACTAAAAAATAAGAATTAAGAATGGGATTGTTTTCTTTTACACAAGAAATTGCGATGGACTTGGGTACAGCCAATACCATCATCATCACGAATGGAAAGATCGTGGTGGATGAGCCTTCGGTTGTTGCTCTGGACCGCCGTACTGATAAGATGATTGCCGTTGGGGAAAAAGCGAAGTTGATGCATGAAAAAACCCACGAAAACATACGCACCATCCGTCCGTTGAGAGACGGTGTAATTGCCGACTTCTATGCCTGCGAGCAGATGATGCGCGGTTTGATAAAGCGGGTGAACACCCGCAACCATTTATTTTCGCCCTCTCTCCGTATGGTAATCGGCGTTCCTTCGGGAAGTACGGAAGTCGAACTCCGTGCTGTCCGCGACTCTGCCGAGCATGCCGGCGGACGTGACGTCTACTTGATTTTCGAACCGATGGCTGCGGCAATCGGTATCGGTATCGATGTGGAAGCACCGGAAGGAAACATGATTGTGGATATAGGTGGCGGATCTACGGAAATTGCCGTTATCTCTTTGGGAGGTATCGTTTCCAACAACTCCATCCGTGTGGCCGGTGACGACCTGACCGAAGATATTCGCGAATACATGAGCCGTCAGCACAATGTGAAAGTCAGTGAGCGTATGGCGGAACGTATCAAGATAAACGTAGGTGCTGCCTTGACCGAACTGGGCGAAGGAGCTCCGGAAGATTATATTGTTCACGGTCCGAACCGTATTACAGCCCTTCCGATGGAAGTGCCTGTATGCTATCAGGAAGTGGCTCATTGTCTGGAGAAATCAATCTCGAAGATTGAAACAGCTATCCTGAGCGCATTGGAATGTACTCCGCCCGAACTCTACGCAGATATTGTGCACAATGGCATCTACCTTTCCGGTGGTGGCGCACTGCTCCGTGGACTGGACAAGCGGTTGACTGATAAGATCAATATTCCTTTCCACATTGCGGAAGATCCTTTGCACGCTGTTGCCAAAGGTACAGGAGTTGCATTGAAGAATGTAGACCGTTTCTCTTTCTTAATGAGATAAATCAGGGATGAGGAATTTAATAAACTTCCTTCTGAAATACAATTACTGGTTCCTCTTTATCATATTAGAGGTAGCCAGTTTTGTTTTGTTATTCCGGTTCAACCGTTATCAGCAGAGCACTTATTTTACTTCTGCCAATACGGTTGTGGGGGCGGTTTATGAAGTTTCGGGAGGAATTTCCTCTTATTTTCATCTGAAATCGGTCAATGAAGACCTGCTGGATCGCAATATGCTGCTTGAGCAGCAAATCACAAATCTGGAGAAAGCGCTGAAAGAACGTCAGGTCGATTCGGTGACTGTCAACAGTATCCGTCAAATGCCGCAGAATGATTACCAACTGTTCAAGGCGCACGTGATAAAGAACAGTCTGACCCTGCCCGACAACTACATTACACTCGACAAAGGTTCTTCTGCCGGTATCCGTCCTGAGATGGGAGTGGTGGACGGCAATGGGATTGTAGGTATTGTGTATGAAACATCTCCTTCTTATTCGGTCGTAATTTCTGTGTTGAACAGTAAGTCCAATATCAGTTGCAAGATAATAGGCAGCGATTATTTCGGCTATCTGAAATGGGAGCACGGGGATTCGCGTTACGCTTATTTGAAAGACCTGCCCCGCCATGCGGAATTCAATTTGGGAGATACCGTAGTGACCAGTGGTTTCTCAACTGTATTCCCGGAGGGTATCATGGTAGGTACGGTAGATGATATGTCCGACTCTAATGACGGGCTATCCTATCTGTTGAAAATCAAGCTGGCTACCGATTTCGGCAAGCTCAGTGATGTGCGTGTAGTAGCCCGCAACGGTCAGGAGGAACAGAAGAAACTTGAAAACAAGGCAACGAAACAATGATTATCACCTATATACATAGAATCGGATGGTTTATCGGCTTGGTACTTCTTCAGGTGCTTATCCTGAATAACGTACATATAGCAGGATACGCTACTCCTTTTCTCTATATTTACTTTATACTGAAGTTCAATTCCGGCACTTCGCGGAATGAACTGATGCTGTGGGCTTTCTTCTTCGGACTTACCATCGACGTATTTGCCGACACTCCGGGGATGAATGCGGCCGCCACCGTGCTGCTTGCTTTTCTCCGTCCTTCCCTGCTGCGTCTGTTCACCCCTCGCGACAATCTGGAAAGTTTCATTCCTTCCTTCAAGACCATAGGAATCACGCCTTTCCTGAAATATACTACTGCAAGTGTTTTCGTGCATAGTCTGGCACTACTCTCCATTGAGTTCTTCTCGTTTTCCGGCATTTGGCAGTTGTTGCTGCGGGTGCTGCTTTGCACCATTCTGACTGTAACTTGTATTGTGGCTGTTGAAGGTATAAGGAAGTAAAGATGGCAAAAGATTATAGATTAGAGAAACGCAAATTCGTTATCGGTGGTATCGCACTGTCCATTGTTCTGATTTATCTGATACGGCTTTTCGTATTGCAGATTACGACGGATGACTACAAGAAGAATGCCGACAGTAACGCTTTCCTGAACAAAATACAGTATCCCTCGCGCGGAGCTATTTACGACCGTACCGGCAAACTGTTGGTATTCAACCAGCCTGCCTATGACATTTCGATTGTTCCGAAAGAAGTGGAGAATCTGGATACGCTCGACCTGTGCCAGTCGTTGAATATCACCCGTGCTCAATTCCTGAAAATCATGAGCGACATGAAAGACCGTCGCCGCAATCCGGGGTATTCCCGCTACACCAACCAACTGTTTATGTCGCAGCTCTCGGCCGAAGAATGCGGTGTCTTTCAGGAAAAACTGTTCAAATTCCGCGGTTTCTATATCCAGCGGCGTACCATCCGCCAGTATTCCTACAATGCCGCCGCCCATGCTTTGGGTGACATCGGCGAGGTATCCGCCAAAGAAATGGAAGCGGACGAAGAAGGATATTACATCCGTGGCGACTATGTCGGCAAGTTGGGTGTAGAGAAATCATATGAAAAATACCTGCGTGGAGAAAAAGGAATTGAAATCCTGCTTCGTGATGCGCATGGCCGTATCCAGGGACATTATATGGACGGTGAATACGATCGTCCTTCCGTCCCCGGCAAGAACCTGACATTAAGTCTTGATATTGATTTGCAGATTTTGGGTGAGCGTTTGTTGAAGAATAAGATTGGAAGTATCGTTGCCATCGAACCGGAAACCGGAGAAATCCTCTGCCTGGTATCTTCTCCTAACTACGATCCGCATCTGATGATTGGCCGCCAGCGTGGTAAGAACCATCTGATGTTGCAGCGCGACAAGATGAAACCTCTGCTGAACCGTGCCTTGATGGGAGTCTACCCGCCGGGGTCTACCTTTAAGACCGCACAGGGCTTGACCTTCCTGCAAGAAGGCATCATCACCGAGCAAAGTCCTGCTTTCCCCTGTTCGCGCGGTTTCCATTACGGCAGGCTGACGGTAGGTTGCCATGCTCACGGAGCGCCGATTCCGTTGATACCCGCCATCGCTACATCGTGCAACTCCTATTTCTGCTGGGGGCTGTTCCGTATGTTCGGCGACCGTAAATACGGCTCACCGCAAAATGCCATTACCGTCTGGAAAGACCACATGGTTTCGCAGGGATTCGGCTACAAGCTGGGGGTCGATTTGCCGGGAGAGAAACGCGGACTAATCCCGAACGCGCAATTTTATGATAAAGCCTATCGCGGACATTGGAACGGGTTGACAGTAATCAGTATCTCTATCGGACAAGGGGAAATCTTGTCTACCCCTCTTCAGATAGCCAACTTGGGAGCGACAATTGCCAACAGGGGATATTTCGTCACACCGCATATCGTAAAGGAAATTCAAGACAACCAGATAGACAGTCTTTACCGTACTCCCCGCTATACCACTATTGAGAAGAGGCATTACGAATCGGTGGTGGAGGGTATGCGTGCTGCCGCCACGGGCGGTACTTGCCGGATGCTTTCCATGATGGTTCCGGATTTGGAAGCCTGTGGAAAAACGGGTACTGCACAGAACCGCGGTCACGACCATTCGGTGTTCATGGGCTTTGCGCCGATGGACAAGCCGAAGATAGCCATTGCCGTCTATGTAGAGAACGGCGGTTGGGGAGCTACCTACGGAGTGCCTTTCGGGGCGCTGATGATGGAGCAGTATTTGAAAGGCAAGCTCTCGCCGGAGAACGAGTTGAGGGCAGAAGAATTTAGTAACAGAGTGATATTGTATGGTAACGAGGAACGATAGTTTGTGGAAAACGTTGGATTGGGTAACGATTTGTATTTACCTGCTCCTGATTATCGGCGGATGGTTTAGTGTCTGCGGAGCCAGTTATGACTATGGCGAACGCGACTTTTTCGACTTTTCGACCCGTGCCGGCAAGCAGTTCGTCTGGATTATCTGTTCCTTCGGGCTAGGCTTTGTGTTGCTGATGCTGGAAGACCGGATGTATGATATGTTCGCGTACATTATATATATAGGGATGATTCTCTTGCTTATCGTCACTATTTTTATTGCACCGGACACGAAAGGTTCGCGTTCCTGGCTCGTCATGGGGCCTGTCAGCCTGCAACCCGCCGAATTTGCCAAATTTGCCACAGCCTTGGCGCTGGCGAAATATATGAATGCCTACTCATTCAGCATCAAGAAGGAAAAGTGTGCTCTGGTCCTGGGAGTGATTATTCTTCTCCCTATGTTATTGATTATCGGTCAGCGGGAGACAGGTTCTGCCTTGGTATATCTCGCCTTTTTCTTGGTGCTCTACCGGGAAGGAATGCCGGGAGTAGTGCTCTTTGCCGGAGTCTGTGCGGTAATCTACTTCGTAGTCGGCATCCGCTTTGACGAAGTGTTCATTGCCGATACTCCCACACCGTTGGGCGAATTTATCGTCTTACTTTTAATTCTTTTATTCGCCGGGGGCATGGTATGGGTGTATCGTAAGAAAGCGGTACCCACCCGCAATATCATTGGCGGAAGTCTGGGCGTATTATTGATTGCCTATCTGATATCAGAGTACTGGGTACATTTCAGCTTGGTTTGGGTACAATGGGGACTTTGTGCCGTCGCGGTAGGTTATCTCATTTATTTAGCATTGAGTGAGCGGCAGCGTACTTACTTCTTGATTGCCTTATTCACTCTCGGTTCTATCGGCTTCCTGTATTCCAGTAACTATGTATTTGACAATGTCCTGGAGCCGCATCAGCAAATCCGTATCAAAGTGGTATTGGGTTTGGAAGAAGACCTGACGGGTGCGGGATATAATGTGAACCAGTCCAAGATTGCCATCGGCTCCGGCGGGCTGACCGGAAAAGGTTTTCTGAACGGTACGCAAACCAAATTGAAGTATGTGCCCGAACAGGATACCGACTTCATCTTCTGTACGGTAGGAGAGGAGCAAGGCTTTGTCGGTTCGGCTGCCGTCCTGATAGCTTTCCTTATCCTGATTCTCCGGTTGATATTTTTGTCCGAACGACAACCCTCTACTTTCGGGCGGGTCTATGGATACTCAGTTGTCAGTATCTTCCTTTTCCATCTGTTTATTAATGTCGGTATGGTGTTGGGATTGACTCCGGTTATCGGTATTCCGTTGCCGTTCTTCAGCTACGGTGGCTCTTCCCTGTGGGGCTTTACGATATTGCTGTTTATCTTCCTGCGGCTGGATGCAGGGCGTGGCAGAAGGCTTTAGTCAAGATGAGATCAGTCTTGGCTTTTTGTGTGTTGTTTCTCTATCCGTATTCCTATGTCGTTCATTCCTGGCAATTTCTCATCCTTCATCCCGCTCATCACCTTAATGATATAATTGCCCGGACGGAGAGGTCGTACGGATTTGACGAATGTTTCCGCCTGATAAACGCTTCCCCATCCTTTCCCGATCCATCTGCCGGTAGAGTCGGCAAGGTTGACGGCAATCGTATCGGTATGCCATACCGTAGAATCCGGCATATTCTGAGAGATGAATAAATGCAAGTCATGATAGGGATAATCTGTCCTGTTGCGGACTTCTGTAAATAGTCGGAGAGTGGGGGGGATACTGTCAGTGACGGGAATAAGAAAAGAGAGTGTATCACTCTTTCCCCATCCTTCATTGGGAAGGGATTGGTAAGAGTGATACACTGTATTTTTGTCGTAACAGGCTGTTGCAAAACAAGCAGCGAGCAGACAAAATAAACTATTCTTGAGAAGGCTTTTCATTATTGGTCTGCGGTTTCTCCTGGTTCGGGTTTCTTTCCGGTCTTTCGGGTCTTTCTCCCTTTTCGGGACGTCCGGGTCTGGGACGACGTTCTTGTCCTTGAGGACGCTCCGGTCTTTCCTGATTCTGCGGTCTTTCCTGATTTTGTGGACGCTCCTGACCTTGTGGACGCTCCTGACGTCTGTTTTCGTTATTTCGTCCTTGATTTTGCCCCTTGTTCCGATTATTGTTGTTTCTCGGACGGTTCTCTCTTTCCCCTCTGTTACCGTTCTCTGACGGCTGCGGGCGGTTGTCATTCTCCCGTTGAGGTTGCTGCGGACGATTTCCACCCTCTGCCTGTTGCTGTGGGCGGTTATTGTTGTTATTATTTCCTTTCTTCTTCTTTTTATTCCGGTTGGCATTGTTGCCGCCGTCCTTGTTGTTCCGGCTGCGGTCGAAGCGGGTCACGCTTTCCTGTTCCAGCAAATCCACCGGTTTCTTCGGTTCCGGCTTTCTTTCTTCTTCGACCAGGCTGTCCGGTTTCATCCCTTTTCTGTTCATGGAGATAATTTCAAAAGCACGCTTGCCGCTGATTGTAACTAGGTTGGCAGGGAAGCTCTTATCTGTCGAATAAGAAATCTGATTACTCAGAATATCCGCTTTGAAGAAATAGAAAGTACCGTCCTTTGTTTCCAGTTCGATTTCTTTGGAAGGCAGACGTTTCTGAGCTTCCACATAGCAGTCCACTTCATAGTTCAGGCAGCATTTCAGCTTGGCGCACTGTCCGGCAAGTTTCTGCGGATTCAGGGAGATATCCTGATAACGGGCTGCACTGGTAGATACCGATACGAAACTCGTCATCCATGTGGCACAGCAAAGTTCGCGTCCGCAAGGACCGATACCGCCGATACGTCCCGCTTCCTGGCGCGCACCGATTTGCTTCATCTCAATACGTACACGGAACGCCTCTGCCAATACCTTAATCAGTTGGCGGAAGTCCACACGCTCATCCGCAATGTAGTAGAAGATAGCCTTGTTGCCGTCTCCCTGATATTCCACATCGCCGATTTTCATGTTCAGGTTCAAGCTCAGTGCAATCTGTCGCGCACGAATCATCGTAGCATGCTCCTTACCTTTGGCTTCGTTGAATTTCTCCATATCCACCGGTTTGGCTTTTCGGTAAATGCGTTTGATTTCCGTATCCGCCTTGAAGTTGGCTTTCTTCATTTGTAAGGGGACAAGTCTGCCCGTCAGCGTTACTACACCGATATCGTGGCCCGGTGCAGCTTCAACGGCAACAATATCTCCCTTTTCCAGTTTGATTTTGTTGCTGTTTCGGTAATATCCCTTTCGGGTATTCTTGAATTGCACTTCCACCATGTCACTCTCTTCCGCATTGCCCGGAATGTCTGCCAGCCAATCGTAGGTGTTCAGTTTTTTATCTTGTCGGGAGCATCCTTTGCAGCAAAGTCCGCCGCTCCCATTATGAAGTTTATATTCCATAGTTTATATATTTATTATTGCTTCAACAGTACAATCATCTTCAACGAGAAGTCGAAGAATACCATCTTGGCATTTACATTCTGTTCAATATGTAGTTGTGCTTCGCTCAGTTCGTCCATGATGCCTATCACGTTCCGTTCGTTGACAAAGGGCGCGAAGCGGGTTGCGAAATTCTGCTCGTTGATTGTCATATATGTCAGGTCGCGCTGATGCAGGTTGAAGATAAAATTCTCCCGTATCATGCGTTGGCAATATTCCAGGAAATTCTTCTGACGCTCACGTCCCATGCCTGCCACTTGCTCGCTCCACATTTTCATCTCTCTGATTTTCCGTTGGTAAGACAAACGCATCAGGCTGACAAACAAGTCGAAGAACAACTGGTTCTCTTCATTCAGATGAATCGTTTCGAGCGCTTTGATAAAATTCCCGTTTGCCAGGTGGGCAATGGAAGCACTGTCGGCAGGCAGGATATTATATTTGGTCTGTAATACCCGGTCGATGTCGGCTTCGTCAATCTTCCGCACGTTCATGCGCTGAGTACGGCTCAGGATAGTGGGCAGAATCATGTCCGGCGTTTCGGATACCAATAAGAAAACCGTTTTCTCAGGCGGTTCTTCAAGCAGTTTCAGCAGTTTGTTGGCGCACACCGGATGCATTTTCTCCGGCAACCATACAATCGTAATCTTAAATCCTCCTTCGCTGGATTTCAGGCTGAGCTTTTTCAGAATCTCGTCACTTTCTGTGGCGAAAATCTGTGCTTGCTTGTTCTCCGCTTCTATACCGTTCAACCAGTGGTTTAAGTTGAAGTAAGGGGCGGTCAGCAATTGCTCTCTCCATTGTGGGAGGAAGTCGGTGCAGACTGATACTTTGGGACTTTTCGCCTTATTCACGATAGGGAATACGAAGTGTACGTCGGGATGCACCAGTTTGTTGAACTTCACGCAGGACGGACACACTCCGCAAGCATCAGTCTCGCTCCGGTTGGCGCAACTGATATAACGTGCATAGGCAATTACCAGCGGAATTTTGCCGACTCCCTCCGGTCCGCAGATGAGCTGGGCGTGGGGAATACGCCCCTCATTCACTTCCTGGATAAGCCGTTGCTTGATTTCTTCTTGTCCGATTACGTCTCTGAAAAACATATCAATAAATGATTTTGGCTACTTCTTTGATACTGTCTACTGCCCCGATAGAGTAGAAATGAATACTAGGCACTCCATGAGCCATCAGCTCCTTGCATTGGGCTACGCACCATTCGATACCTACCTGTTCGGCCTCCGCGTCATTCTTGCATTTCATCGCTTCTTTGACCAGTTCTTCCGGCAAGTCCACTTTGAATGTCTTTGGAACCATGCTCAGTTGAGACAGTTTCTTGAACGGTTTGATTCCCGGAATGATAGGTATGTTGATGCCTGCCGCCTTGGCGCGCTCTACAAATTCAAAATATTTCCTGTTGTCGTAGAACAACTGTGTCACGGCATATTCCGCTCCGGCTTCTACTTTTTTCTTCAGCCAGTAAAGGTCAGTCTCGATGTTGGGGGCTTCTTCGTGTTTCTCCGGATAACAAGCCACCCCGTAAGAAAACGGAGTACTGCTGACTTTCATCTCCGAACCGTCCACAAAGATTCCTTTATTAAAGTTATTGATTTGTTCCTGCAACTCGATAGCATGATGGTATCCGTCGCCTTCGGGCGTAAATACCGATTCATGTTTCGCTTTGTCACCGCGCAGCACCAACAGTTCCGTGATATTCAGAAATTGCAGGTCGAGCAGCACATATTCGGTTTCTTCGCGTGTGAACCCGCTGCACAAAATATGCGGGACTACCGTAATATTGTACTTGTTCTGAATGGCAGCGGCCACGGCAACCGTTCCCGGACGCCTTCTCAAACGGTTTCTCTGAAACAATCCGTTGCCGAGATCTTTGTATACGTATTCGCTGCGATGAGTGGTGATATTGATATATTTCGGGTCAAATTCCCGAAGAGTATCGATTGTCTGATATAACTTTTCTATTCCTGTTCCTTTCAGCGGTGGAAGGATTTCGAAAGAAAAAGCGGTATTCTTGTTGCTATGTATTAAATCAATTACTTTCATTCTTATTCGCTAATGTTCGTTATCTACTTGGATTAAACGTGCATATTGGGACAAAAATACGAAAAAAGAAAGATTTCTTCTTGATTTACTCTAAAATAGTTTCGTTTTTATCGTACTATAATAGATAAAAGAGGGAATATCCCTTGCAGGATACCCCCTCTCTTACCTAATCATTATTATATTGGGATTTACTTGTCGAGGAATGATTTCTTCATTCTGGCAATGTCCGTCAGATAATCTTGTAAATCTTGTTCATGTTCTTCCTCTTCGGCAAGAATATGTTTGGCGATGTCACAAGTCGTAAAATCTTTCCCGTTGGTAAAGTCGGCAATTTCCTGATAGCGAATGATTGCGCAGCGTTCGGAAGCGACATTGTCTTTCAGCAGACTGACTGAATCGAATCCTTGCGGAGTGTCATATTTGCATCTCGCCAACTCGAACCATTGTTTAGGATCAAGTACGGGAACGCCTTCCAACTCGATGATACGGTTGGCAAGCAGTTGCGCATGCCTGCGCTCTTCTTCGGCATGTTCCTCAAATTCTCCCTGTACATCGGCACGCATGGCGCCTTCCACTACTAAGGCACCTACCCAATATTGATAGTATGCCAACCATTCTTCAGCTAATGCTGCGTTCAACTGTGCGATTAAACTTTCTACATCTAGTTTCCCTTGTAGGATTTTTACACTTTCTCTAGCCATAATTTTTATGTTTAGGTTAATATGTTTAAGTTGCCTATGTAACAGACGGGGGATATTATTGTTTCGTATCCTCTGCTGCTTTTAACAGAAAGAATACATTAAGGCAATGTCAGTCTTTCTTTTTTAAGGAATAATTTGCCGGATTCCATTATTTGTTCCAGTTAAGTTTTGTTGAGTTTTGCCCTCATACCCTCATAAATATCTTGAATCGCTTTGTTCATCGTTGTTTCCTCTATGGTAGCAGGTCGTTTTATCCCCCCTGATAGTAACTTTTACCCTCATACTGATTTTTTACTTTTAATAAGTAATATGCTTGTAATCAGTGTGATATGTGTTTTCTTGTGCTAAGTCTATATACTCTATGCCGGCTGCTTTTTGTGCCTGATTTGCTTCATATTGCCTCTAATCTTATGCCTGTTTCGGTTTCAAGTACCCGTTTTTCTTCTTTTTCTCCTATATATCATACGTAACTTCCTTATATATTATATGTCATTCTTTGTATGTTGTATGTCAATCCTTTGTTATCCTAATGTTTTCCCTTCATCATGTGTAGGGGCTCACAATTGTGGGCTTTTTTGTTCATATATGTGGTCGTATCTATCTACGGCTGTCAGCTTATTTGTTTACTGGAGTGAGCCCTTTCACATGACTAAGGGAAGATGTACAGATGGCTAAGGAAAGATGTCCGGACAATAGTGGGATGACATCTTGATGTCTGCTTTGTGTGTTCTGATTGATTTGTATGTGATTACTATATAAACCATGAGAATATGAGAAATACTTTTTTTTTAATCTTCTCGCGCGCATAACGCACGCACGTATACACGCACGTGAATATAATAAGGTGTCCCCTTGTTCCCTTTCCCGCCCCCGCCTTCTCGTATTCTAAAAAATATGTTCTACAACATCATTATTAATCAGCGAGTTAGCATAAATATGCAAAAATAATTAGAAAAAAGAGTGTGATATATTTGGAGTATATACTAAAAGGGAGTACTTTTGCACCCGCTTTCCAAGAGAAGAAAGCCTTGATATAATGACTTAGTGATAAAGCGAGCTCCGACTTAAAAATAAGAACAAAAAAACTTCCAGAAAAGTTTGGATAATAGAAATAAAAGTTCTTATCTTTGCAGTCCGAATTGCAAGGCAAACGGTTTTAGTCCTTCTTTTTTAATTATTCTTTCCCTTTCGCAAGAGAGCCTGAGAAATGAGTTTAAAAAGAAAAAACAAAAAACTTCCGAAAAAGTTTGGTAGTTAAAATAAAACCTCTTACCTTTGCACCCGCTTTTGAAACGAAAGCGACAAGTTCTTTGAAATATTGATAAACAATACAAGTAGTACAAGTTAAAAAAATAGAACCGTCAATGCTTGTTTTCAACTATAGAAATATAAGTGAGACACAGGTATTTGAAATAGAGTCAATAAATTGTACGGCATCCTGAACAGAGCAAAAAACAGCAGTAATGCTGATTAACAATACTTTTACAATGAAGAGTTTGATCCTGGCTCAGGATGAACGCTAGCTACAGGCTTAACACATGCAAGTCGAGGGGCAGCATTTCAGTTTGCTTGCAAACTGGAGATGGCGACCGGCGCACGGGTGAGTAACACGTATCCAACCTGCCGATAACTCGGGGATAGCCTTTCGAAAGAAAGATTAATATCCGATGGTATATTTCTCCCGCATGAGAGAGATATTAAAGAATTTCGGTTATCGATGGGGATGCGTTCCATTAGTTTGTTGGCGGGGTAACGGCCCACCAAGACTACGATGGATAGGGGTTCTGAGAGGAAGGTCCCCCACATTGGAACTGAGACACGGTCCAAACTCCTACGGGAGGCAGCAGTGAGGAATATTGGTCAATGGACGAGAGTCTGAACCAGCCAAGTAGCGTGAAGGATGACTGCCCTATGGGTTGTAAACTTCTTTTATATGGGAATAAAATGTTCCACGTGTGGGATTTTGTATGTACCATATGAATAAGGATCGGCTAACTCCGTGCCAGCAGCCGCGGTAATACGGAGGATCCGAGCGTTATCCGGATTTATTGGGTTTAAAGGGAGCGTAGGTGGATTGTTAAGTCAGTTGTGAAAGTTTGCGGCTCAACCGTAAAATTGCAGTTGAAACTGGCAGTCTTGAGTACAGTAGAGGTGGGCGGAATTCGTGGTGTAGCGGTGAAATGCTTAGATATCACGAAGAACTCCGATTGCGAAGGCAGCTCACTAGACTGGTCACTGACACTGAGGCTCGAAAGTGTGGGTATCAAACAGGATTAGATACCCTGGTAGTCCACACAGTAAACGATGAATACTCGCTGTTTGCGATATACAGCAAGCGGCCAAGCGAAAGCATTAAGTATTCCACCTGGGGAGTACGCCGGCAACGGTGAAACTCAAAGGAATTGACGGGGGCCCGCACAAGCGGAGGAACATGTGGTTTAATTCGATGATACGCGAGGAACCTTACCCGGGCTTAAATTGCATTTGAATATAGTGGAAACATTATAGCCGCAAGGCAAATGTGAAGGTGCTGCATGGTTGTCGTCAGCTCGTGCCGTGAGGTGTCGGCTTAAGTGCCATAACGAGCGCAACCCTTATCTTCAGTTACTAACAGGTCATGCTGAGGACTCTGGAGAGACTGCCGTCGTAAGATGTGAGGAAGGTGGGGATGACGTCAAATCAGCACGGCCCTTACGTCCGGGGCTACACACGTGTTACAATGGGGGGTACAGAAGGCCGCTACCTGGTGACAGGATGCCAATCCCAAAAACCTCTCTCAGTTCGGATCGAAGTCTGCAACCCGACTTCGTGAAGCTGGATTCGCTAGTAATCGCGCATCAGCCATGGCGCGGTGAATACGTTCCCGGGCCTTGTACACACCGCCCGTCAAGCCATGAAAGCCGGGGGTACCTGAAGTACGTAACCGCAAGGAGCGTCCTAGGGTAAAACTGGTAATTGGGGCTAAGTCGTAACAAGGTAGCCGTACCGGAAGGTGCGGCTGGAACACCTCCTTTCTGGAGCGATGTCGTAACAAATGACTTTATTGAGGTTCTGTTTTTTGTACTACTGGTACTTGTTTATTTATAGAATATAGATCAACCATCTATAGAATTATAGATAGAGATAAACAAGAGAAAAAAGAAGCCGAGTCTAACATCAGGTAGACAAGGTTGAACTAGTCCTATAGCTCAGTTGGTTAGAGCGCTACACTGATAATGTAGAGGTCGGCAGTTCAACTCTGCCTGGGACTACCAAGCTCAAGAAGGAGGAAAAGCGAAAGCCAAAAACCAGATTCTTGATAACCTCTTGGGGGATTAGCTCAGCTGGCTAGAGCATCTGCCTTGCACGCAGAGGGTCAACGGTTCGAATCCGTTATTCTCCACTCTCTCTGAAAAGAGAAAACGATCTTTGACATGATGATAACAAAAAGTAAAATTTTAGTAAAGAGCTAAAAGTATATATCGAACCGTACGTTCTTTCCTCATCAACATTGCCCAGGCAGTGCCAAGTTGGAAAGAAGTCAGTTTGAAAGAAAGTAAGCAAGGGCGCATGGCGGATGCCTTGGCTCTCGGAGGCGATGAAGGACGTGATAAGCTGCGATAAGCTTCGGGTAGGTGCAAATAACCTTTGATCCGGAGATTTCCGAATGGGATAACCCGTCATTCTGAAGGAATGACATCTTGCATAGCAAGAGGCTAACACAGGGAACTGAAACATCTTAGTACCTGTAGGAAAAGAAAATAATAATGATTCCCCTAGTAGTGGCGAGCGAACGGGGATTAGCCCAAACCATGTATGTTACGGCATATATGGGGTTGTAGGACCACGTTGTCGCAAGACATTTAGTGAGAAGAATTCTTTGGAAAATGAAACCATAGACGGTGATAGTCCGGTATTCGAAGCTAAACGAAGCGTAGTGGTATCCTGAGTAGCGCGGGACACGAGGAATCTTGCGTGAATCCGCCGGGACCATCCGGTAAGGCTAAATACTCCCGAGAGACCGATAGCGAACCAGTACTGTGAAGGAAAGGTGAAAAGAACTTCGAACAGAAGAGTGAAATAGTCCCTGAAACCATGCGCCTACAAGCGGTCGGAGCTTCGTAAGAAGTGACGGCGTGCCTTTTGCATAATGAACCTACGAGTTACTTTTTCCGGCAAGGTTAAGCATTTTAAAATGTGTAGCCGAAGCGAAAGCGAGTCTGAACAGGGCGATTAGTCGGAAGGAGTAGACGCGAAACCAAGTGATCTACCCTTGGTCAGGTTGAAGGTTAGGTAACACTAACTGGAGGACCGAACCGATAAGCGTTGAAAAGCTTCCGGATGAACTGAGGGTGGGGGTGAAAGGCTAATCAAACTTGGAGATAGCTCGTACTCCCCGAAATGCATTTAGGTGCAGCCTTGGGAATTACTACTGTGAGGTAGAGCGACTGATAAGATGCGAGGGCTTCACCGCCTATCAAGTCTTGATAAACTCCGAATGCGCAGTAGTTCGATCCCAGGAGTGAGGGCATGGGTGCTAAGGTCCATGTCCTAAAGGAGAAGAATCCAGACCATCAGCTAAGGTCCCGAAATAATTGCTAAGTTGAACTAACGAAGTCAGATTGCTAAGACAGCTAGGATGTTGGCTTGGAAGCAGCCATTCATTTAAAGAGTGCGTAACAGCTCACTAGTCGAGGAGTTTGGCGTGGATAATAATCGGGCATCAAGCAATTTACCGAAGCTATGGGATCAGTAATGATCGGTAGGGGAGCATTCCACTCTGCGTCGAAGGTGAAGCGTGAGCTTTGCTGGAGCGTGTGGAAAAGCAAATGTAGGTATAAGTAACGATAAAGGGGGTGAGAAACCCCCTCGCCGAAAGACTAAGGTTTCCTGATCAACGCTAATCGGATCAGGGTTAGTCGGGTCCTAAGGCTCAGCCGAACGGTGATGCCGATGGCAGAACAGGTTAATATTCCTGTACTACCTTAAGGAGTGACGTGGAGACGGAGCAGTGACAGCGCCGCGGACTGACGGAATAGTCCGTTGAAGGGTGTAGATGTTGATTGTGGCAGGCAAATCCACCGCAAGAGTCGAACCTGATAGTATGGAACGTTCTTCGGAACAATCCAATAGTGCGTGTAAACATACTTCCAAGAAAATCCGCTAAACTTAATCTTTAAGGTACCCGTACCGCAAACGGACACACGTAGTCGGGTTGAATATACTAAGGCGCTTGAGTGATTCACGGTTAAGGAACTAGGCAAATTGACCCTGTAACTTCGGGATAAAGGGTCCCAACGAGAGTTGGGCGCAGAGAATAGGTCCAGGCAACTGTTTAACAAAAACACAGGGCTGTGCAAAATTGAAAGATTACGTATACAGCCTGACACCTGCCCGGTGCTGGAAGGTTAAGAGGAGATGTCATCGCAAGAGAAGCATTGAATTGAAGCCCCAGTAAACGGCGGCCGTAACTATAACGGTCCTAAGGTAGCGAAATTCCTTGTCGGGTAAGTTCCGACCTGCACGAATGGTGTAATGATCTGGACACTGTCTCAACCGTGAGCTCAGTGAAATTGTAGTATCGGTGAAGATGCCGATTACCCGCGATGGGACGAAAAGACCCCGTGAACCTTTACTATAGCTTAACATTGAATTTGGGTAATTGATGTGTAGGATAGGCCGGAGACTTTGAAGCGCAGACGCCAGTTTGTGTGGAGTCGCTGTTGAAATACGGCCCTTTGATTATTTGAGTTCTAACTCCTAAAAAGGAGGACACTGTTTGGTGGGTAGTTTGACTGGGGTGGTCGCCTCCAAAAGTGTAACGGAGGCTTCTAAAGGTGCCCTCAGGACGATTGGTAACCGTCCGTAGAGTGTAATGGCATAAGGGCGCTTGACTGGGAGACATACAAGTCGATCAGGTAGGAAACTAGAGCATAGTGATCCGGTGTTTCCGCATGGAAGGGACATCGCTCAAAGGATAAAAGGTACTCCGGGGATAACAGGCTGATCCCTCCCAAGAGCTCATATCGACGGAGGGGTTTGGCACCTCGATGTCGGCTCGTCACATCCTGGGGCTGGAGAAGGTCCCAAGGGTTGGGCTGTTCGCCCATTAAAGTGGCACGCGAGCTGGGTTCAGAACGTCGTGAGACAGTTCGGTCTCTATCTATCGTGGGCGTATGAAATTTGCGTGGCTCTGACACTAGTACGAGAGGACCGTGTTGGACTGACCGCTGGTTTACCAGTTGTGCCGCCAGGTGCATCGCTGGGTATCTAAGTCGGGATTGGATAAGTGCTGAAAGCATCTAAGTACGAAGCCAGCCACAAGATTAGATTTCTTAGGGTCGTCAAAGACGATGACGTTGATAGGATGCAGGTGTAAAGGTGGTAACATCATAGCCGAGCATTACTAATTGCCCGTTCACTTTCTTTCGGACCTGTACGGGTCGCGATATATACGTTTAGCTATTGCTAATTTTACTTTTTCATCATGTCATAACCTTATTCAGGTGGTTATAGCACGAGGGTTCCACCTCTTCCCATTCCGAACAGAGAAGTTAAGCCTCGTCACGCCGATGGTACTGCGTAACAGTGGGAGAGTAGGTAGCCGCCGTTTTTGAAGAAGCCTCGCTTGTCTATTTGACGGGCGAGGTTTTCTGTTTTTACAGCTTCGGCATTTATACGGCTGTTTTATCAGTCGTAAACCTTATAATACCTATTAAAAAAGTGAATATTTACTGATAATTTGTATGTTATGAGGATATTTATTTGTATCTTTGTCGCCCGAATTGTAAGCTAACGATTTAAAAAAGAGAGAAGCTTTGGGAAAATTTGATAAATACAAAATTGACTTGAAAGGTATGCAAGCAGACTCTACTAAGTATGAGTTTGTATTGGATAACCTTTACTTCGCTCACATTGACGGACCTGAAGTTCAGAAAGGAAAGGTTAATGTTACATTGACCGTAAAAAGAACCTCTCGCGCTTTCGAGCTGAGTTTTCAGACAGACGGTATGGTATGGGTTCCATGCGACCGCTGCTTGGATGATATGGAACTGTCTATCAGTTCTTCGGATAAACTGATGGTAAAGTTTGGACATGAATATGCGGAAGAAGGTGACAACCTTATCGTGATTCCTGAGGAAGAAGGGGAAATCAACGTTGCATGGTTCATGTATGAGTTTATTGCGCTTTCTGTTCCGATGAAGCATGTACATGCTCCCGGTAAGTGCAATAAAGCGATGACCGGTAAATTGAACAAGCATTTGAAAACAAATGCGAATGATGATAGCGATGATAATTTCGACACTGGTGGAGAGGACATCGTAATTGAGGAAGAAGTAGAGGAACAAATTGATCCTCGCTGGAATGAATTAAAAAAAATATTAGATAATAATTAAAGTTTTAAGAAAATGGCACATCCTAAGAGAAGACAATCAAAAACAAGAACTGCGAAGAGAAGAACTCATGATAAGGCAGTAGCTCCTACTTTGGCTATTTGTCCGAATTGCGGCGAATGGCATGTTTACCACACTGTATGTGGCGCTTGCGGTTACTACAGAGGTAAGCTCGCTATTGAGAAAGAAGCAGCTGTATAATTAGTACAGTCATACTGAAACAGCCTGAGGGTAAATCTCTCCGGCTGCTTTAAGTATTATAGTATTGCTAATTTAAAATAGGTTTGATGGAAAAAATAAATGCAGTAATCACAGGAGTCGGCGGATATGTTCCCGATTATATCTTGACGAATGACGAGATATCAAAGATGGTGGATACCAACGATGAATGGATTATGACTCGTATTGGAGTAAAGGAAAGACATATTCTGAATGAGGAAGGATTAGGTAGCTCGTATATGGCGCGTAAAGCTGCCAAGCAGTTGATGAAAAAAACTGGTGCCAATCCTGACGACATTGATTTGGTTATTGTGGCTACTAGTACTCCTGACTATCACTTCCCTTCTACAGCTTCTATTCTTTGCGATAAACTCGGACTGAAGAATGCCTTTGCTTTTGATTTGCAGGCTGCTTGTAGCGGTTTCCTGTATTTGATGGAGACGGCTGCGAATTTTATCCGTTCGGGAAGATATAAGAAAATTATCATTGTCGGCGCTGATAAGATGTCGTCAATGGTTAATTATACAGATCGTGCTACCTGCCCTATCTTTGGTGATGGTGCTGCTGCCTTCATGGTAGAACCCACCACGGAAGATTATGGTATTATGGATTCGATACTGAGAACGGACGGTAAAGGTTTGCCTTTCCTTCACATGAAAGCGGGTGGATCGGTTTGTCCGCCGTCTTATTTCACAGTAGACAATAAGATGCATTATCTGCATCAGGAAGGAAGAACAGTATTCAAATATGCTGTTTCCAGTATGTCGGATGTTTCTGCGGCAATCGCAGAAAAGAATGGATTGACGAAAGAGACTATCGACTGGATTGTGCCGCATCAGGCAAATGTTCGTATTATCGAAGCAGTGGCTCATCGCATGGAAGTGCCGATGGACAAAGTGCTGGTGAATATTGAACACTACGGCAACACAAGTGCCGGTACGCTTCCTTTGTGTATCTGGGATTATGAAGATAAACTCAAGAAAGGCGATAACATCATTTTCACAGCATTCGGTGCCGGATTTACCTGGGGCGCGGTTTACGTGAAGTGGGGTTATGACGGAAAGAAGGAATAGTAACTTAGTTACTGAACTATAACACTCAAAAACGCATCCTATTTCGATTCGATGCGTTTTTTTGTCTCAACCAATAAAATGAAGTGAAATGCATAAAGCTGGTTTTGTAAACATCGTAGGAAATCCGAATGTCGGAAAATCGACATTAATGAATGCTTTGGTAGGTGAGCGTATCTCGATTGCCACCTTCAAGGCGCAGACTACTCGTCACCGCATTATGGGAATCTATAATACGGATGAAATGCAGATTGTTTTTTCTGATACTCCGGGAGTATTGAAACCCAATTACAAGCTACAGGAGTCTATGCTGAACTTTTCTACTTCGGCACTGACGGATGCGGATGTTTTGCTTTATGTGACTGATGTGGTAGAGACACCGGATAAGAATAATGAGTTTATGGCAAAGGTGCGTGAGATGACCGTGCCTGTACTTCTGCTCATTAATAAAATTGACCTTACCGACCAGGAGAAGCTGGTCAAGTTGGTGGAAGAATGGAAAGAACTGCTTCCGCAGGCTGAGATTATTCCGATTTCCGCAGCATCCAAGTTTAACGTGGACTATGTGATGAAGCGGATCAAGGAGTTGCTGCCCGAATCTCCCCCTTATTTCGGGAAAGACCAGTGGACGGACAAGCCTGCTCGTTTCTTTGTGAATGAGATTATTCGGGAAAAGATTCTGCTGTACTATGACAAGGAGATTCCCTATTCGGTAGAAGTGGTTGTGGAAGAGTTTAAGGAAGGGCCGAAGAAGATTCAGATTCGTGCAATAATCTACGTGGAACGTGATTCGCAGAAAGGAATCATTATCGGTAAGCAGGGAAAGGCGCTGAAGAAGGTTGCTACCGAAGCCCGCCGTGAACTGGAACGTTTCTTCGGGAAGACCATTTACTTGGAAACGTATGTGAAAGTTGATAAGGATTGGCGCAGTTCGGATAAGGAATTGCGTAATTTCGGTTATCAGTTAGATTAAGAGTATTCATGCGACTGGGATAGTCGTGAAAAAAACAAGGTATTGAACTATGAGTAATTTAGTTGCAATTGTAGGACGCCCTAATGTGGGCAAGTCTACCTTATTTAACCGTCTGACGAAATCTCGTCGGGCTATTGTGAATGAAGAGGCGGGCACAACCCGCGACAGACAATATGGCAAGTCCGAGTGGCTGGGCCGTGAATTTTCCGTGGTGGATACCGGTGGATGGGTGGTGAACTCTGACGATATATTCGAAGAGGAGATCCGTAAGCAGGTGTTGCTGGCTGTAGATGAAGCGGACGTGATTCTGTTCGTGGTGGATGTGATGAACGGAGTGACTGACTTGGATATGCAGGTGGCGGCTATCTTGCGTCGTGCCAAAAGTCCGGTGATTATGGTTGCCAACAAGACGGATAACCATGAGTTGCAGTATAATGCCCCTGAATTTTATAAACTGGGATTGGGTGACCCTTATTGTATTTCTGCTATCACGGGAAGTGGTACGGGGGATTTGATGGACTTGATTGTCAGCAAATTCAAGAAAGAAGCTTCCGAGATTCTGGATGACGAGATTCCTCGTTTTGCCGTAGTGGGACGTCCGAATGCCGGAAAGTCCTCTATCGTGAATGCTTTTATCGGTGAAGACCGTAACATCGTGACTGAGATTGCCGGAACAACCCGCGATTCTATCTATACCCGTTACAATAAATTCGGGTTTGACTTCTATCTGGTGGATACAGCCGGTATCCGTAAGAAGAACAAGGTAAATGAAGACTTGGAATACTATTCTGTGATTCGTTCGATTCGTGCCATCGAAGGTTCGGATGTTTGTATTCTGATGCTGGACGCTACGAGAGGGGTTGAGAGTCAGGACTTGAATATCTTCTCTCTGATTCAGAAGAATCAGAAAGGCTTGGTAGTCGTTATCAATAAATGGGATTTGGTGGAAGATAAATCCGTGAAAGTGCAGAAGACTTTCGAAGATGCTGTCCGCTCCCGTTTTGCTCCGTTTGTCGATTTCCCGATTATCTTTGCTTCTGCATTGACGAAGCAACGTATTCTGAAAGTGCTTGAAGAGGCGCGCAACGTATATGAGAACCGGACAACAAAGATACCTACCGCCCGTCTGAATGAAGAGATGCTTCCGTTGATCGAGGCGTATCCGCCCCCTTCAAACAAAGGCAAATATATCAAGATTAAATATATCACACAGTTGCCGAATACACAGGTGCCTTCATTTGTTTATTTCGCCAACCTGCCGCAATATGTGAAGGAGCCCTACAAACGTTTCCTCGAAAACAAGATGCGTGAGAAGTGGAACTTGACTGGTACGCCGGTTAATATTTACATCCGACAGAAATAAGATATATCTCCAATAAAAAAACTCCCGGAAACATGACGCTTCCGGGAGTTTTTTTATTGGAGATTTTTATTTCTTTTATTTCTCTAACTGGAAATCTTTACGACGCAACACAAAGCTGTTGCTCAGGTACTTTTCGCGTACAATCTGATTCTCGGACAACTCTTCAGGTGTGCCCTGGAAAAGAATCTTTCCTTCGAAAAGCAGGTAGGCACGGTCGGTGATACTAAGCGTTTCCTGTACGTTGTGGTCGGTAATCAGGATACCGATATTCTTGTCTTTCAGTTTCCACACGATTTGCTGGATATCTTCTACGGCAATCGGGTCGACACCGGCAAAAGGCTCGTCGAGCATGATGAATTTCGGGTCGATGGCAAGGCAGCGTGCAATCTCCGTACGGCGGCGTTCACCACCGGACAACTGGTTACCGTTGTTCTTGCGTACCTTTTGCAGGCGGAATTCCGCTATCAGGCTTTCGAGTTTTTCCTTCTGATATTCTTTGGGCTTGTTAGTCATTTCGAGCACGGCGGCAATATTGTCTTCCACACTCATCTGGCGGAATACAGAGGCTTCCTGTGCAAGGTAGCCGATTCCCGTTTGCGCCCGTTTGTAAACCGGATATTTGGTAATCTCCAGGTCATCGAGGAAGATACGTCCTTCATTCGGGGTAATCAATCCTACGGTCATATAGAATGAAGTCGTCTTGCCGGCACCGTTCGGACCCAGCAAACCCACAATCTCACCTTGCTTCACATTGATGGAAACATGGCTTACAACGGTTCGTTTACCGTACTTTTTCACCAGGTCTTCCGTGCGGAGCACCATCTTGCTTTCTTCCATATTCTAGTTATTTTGCGGCAAATGTAGTAAAAATAAGCCGAAATAATGTACATTTGCAGACAAATAGTGTGAGTTATGATAAAAGCATTGAGAACCGTCGGGAGATATTTCATGCTGATGGGACGGACTTTCTCCCGTCCCGAGCGTATGCGTATGTTTTTCCGGCAATACCTTAACGAGTTGGAGCAGCTAGGCGTGAACTCCATTGGAATCGTGCTGTTGATTTCGTTTTTCATCGGCGCGGTTATTACCATTCAGATTAAGTTGAATATCGAAAGTCCGTGGATGCCCCGATGGACAGTGGGATACGTGACCCGCGAAATTATGTTGCTGGAGTTTTCTTCTTCCATTATGTGTCTGATTCTTGCGGGTAAGGTGGGATCGAACATTGCTTCGGAATTGGGAACAATGCGGGTGACGCAGCAGATTGACGCGCTCGAAATTATGGGAGTCAATTCCGCCAATTACCTGATACTGCCTAAGATTTCGGCTATGGTGACCGTCATTCCCATATTGGTGACATTCAGTATCTTTGCCGGTATTATCGGGGCCTTTTGTACCTGCTGGTTTGCCGGAGTGATGAACGCTGTCGACCTCGAATATGGTTTGCAGTATATGTTTAATGAGTGGTTCATCTGGGCGGGTATCATCAAGTCTCTTTTCTTCGCCTTTATCATTGCAAGTGTGTCCGCTTTCTTCGGATACACGGTGGAAGGCGGTTCGATTGCCGTGGGAAAGGCTTCTACGGATTCCGTAGTGTCTAGCAGTGTCTTGATTCTGTTTGCGGATTTGATATTAACTAAACTTTTGATGGAATGATTGAGGTTAAAGGACTATATAAATCGTTCGATGATAAGACGGTGTTGAACGATATCAATGCGGACTTTGAGAATGGAAAGACAAACCTGATTATCGGTCAGAGCGGTTCCGGTAAGACGGTATTGATGAAATGTATCGTGGGGCTGCTTACTCCCGAGAAGGGGGAAGTACTGTATGACGGCCGGAATCTCGTGATGATGGGGAAGAAAGAGAAGAAGATGCTTCGCAAGGAGATGGGAATGATTTTCCAGAGTGCCGCTCTGTTCGACTCTTTGTCGGTACTGGATAATGTGATGTTTCCCTTGAATATGTTCAGCAATGACACCTTGCGCGAGCGTACCAAGCGGGCGATGTTCTGTCTGGACCGTGTCAACCTGACTGAAGCGAAGGATAAGTTTCCCGGAGAAATCAGTGGCGGTATGCAGAAGCGTGTCGCTATCGCACGTGCCATTGCCCTGAACCCGCAATACTTGTTCTGCGACGAGCCGAACTCGGGACTGGACCCGAAAACTTCGTTGGTGATTGACGACCTGATTCACGATATTACCCAGGAATATAATATGACTACGATTATCAATACGCATGATATGAACTCTGTGTTGGGAATCGGTGAAAAGGTGATTTATATTTATGAGGGGCATAAAGAGTGGGAAGGGACGAAAGACGATATATTCACCTCTACCAACGAACGCCTGAATAACTTTATCTTTGCTTCGGACTTGCTTCGCAAGGTGAAAGACCTTGAGATGCAGAACATGGAAGGCTGAGCCGGGGGGGAGACTGGAATAAGGCGATAAAAAAGAAATAAGACCATAAAAAAACTTCTGTCAACGGGTGACAGAAGTTTCTTTTTTTCTTAGCTATGTAGCGTCGGCAATTAAGCTCTAGGTCTAGCTTCTTTAACTACCATAGTGCGTCCCATGTACTCAGCTCCGTTCAATTCTGCGATAGCTTTTGCTGCTGCAGCATCGTCTTCCATTTCGATGAAAGCGAATCCTTTTGATTTACCGGTTTCACGGTCCATAACAACTTTAACTGATGATACTGCTCCGTAATCTTCCATCACTTGTTGCAGATCTCCTTCCTTAACACGGTAGTTAAGGTTTCCAACATAAATGTTCATAATGAAAATGATAAAAAATAAATAAATGAATAAAACTCTCTGGATAGATGGTTACTAATAAAAGGATTAAAACGACAGAGAGTTTACAAAAGCGTTTTTGGAACGGAAGTAAAAACCTTGTAATCAAATCGAGAAACTAATGGTCCATCAATCCGTGACAAAGAAAAGAATAATTTTTGGATTGACCATCTTTTTGTAGATTTAATTTGCAGGAAATGAGAAAAAAAGAGAACGATTGTTGCAATGAAGTATTGTTTATCAGCGATTTGTTATGTGTATATGCTAAATAGATTCGAAATAAATCTGCAATGTCTTTTGAAATTTAAAAGATTAGCACTAATTTTGCACCCTCATTTGAGTATAGAACAAAGTATAAATCAAATAAATAATTGTCAGAATGAACGTTTCATTACAAAACATTGACAAAGTAAGCGCTGAGCTTACTGTGAAGCTTGAGAAAGCCGACTATCAGGAGAAAGTAGACAAAGAGTTGAAATCACTCCGTCAGAAGGCACAAATCCCGGGATTCCGCAAAGGTATGGTTCCGGTGAGTCTTATTAAAAAAATGTATGGTAAGTCTGTAATTGCAGAAGTAGTGAATAAGACACTGCAAGAAGCTGTTTACAATTATATTAAGGAAAATAAGGTGAATATGTTGGGCGAACCGTTGCCTAACGAAGAAAAGCAGCAGAATATCGATTTCGATACAATGGATGAGTTCGATTTCGTGTTCGACATCGCTTTGGCACCAGAATTCAAGGCAGAAGTAAGCGCTCAGGATAAAGTAGATTATTATACGATCGAAGTATCTGAGGAAATGATCGACAACCAGGTGAAGATGTACACTCAACGTACCGGCAAGTACGACAAGGTGGATGCTTACGAAGACAACGACATGGTGAAAGGTCTGTTGGCCCAGTTGGACGAAGATGGTAACACGAAAGAAGGCGGTATTCAGGTAGAAGGTGCGGTAATGATGCCTTCTTATATGAAGAACGACGAACAGAAAGCTATTTTCGCTAATGCGAAGGTGAACGATGTATTGGTGTTCAACCCGAATGTTGCTTATGACGGAAACGCTGCGGAATTGGGCTCTTTGTTGAAAATCGACAAGGAAATCGCCAAGGACGTTCAGTCAAACTTCAGCTTCCAGGTAGAGGAAATCACTCGTTTTGTTCCGGGTGAACTGACTCAGGAAGTGTTCGACCAGGCATTTGGCGAAGGCGTTGTGAAGACTGAAGAAGAATTCCGCGCTAAGATTAAAGAAGAAATCGCAGCAAGATTCGTTGCTGACAGCGATTATAAATTCCTGATTGACGTTCGTAAGATGATAATGGAGAAAGTAGGCAAGCTGGAATTTTCTGACACACTGCTGAAACGTATCATGCTGCTGAACAACGAGGAAAAAGGCGAAGAATATGTTGCTGAAAACTATGACAAGAGCATTGAAGAACTGACTTGGCACCTGATTAAGGAACAGTTGGTAGAAGCGAATGAAATCAAGGTAGACCAGGAAGATGTTCTGAAGATGGCTAAAGACACAACGAAGGCTCAGTTTGCTCAATACGGTATGTTGTCTGTTCCTGAAGATGTGCTCGACAACTATGCACAGGAGATGTTGAAGAAGAAAGAGACTATCAACAACCTGGTAAGCCGCGTTGTAGAAGTGAAGTTGGCTGCTGCACTGAAAGCACAGGTAACTTTGGAAAACAAGAACGTTTCTATCGAAGATTTCAATAAGATGTTTGAATAATCGTTCGGTTGAATAGAATATAAAGTCACAGAAACACAGAGTTTTTATAAAATTATAACTCTGTGTTTTTTTGTGTCTCTGTATTCTTTTTCGTTTCTTTGTACTTACGTTTATTTTTAATTTTAAGAAAGGAACAATTAACATGGATGATTTTAGAAAATACGCAACCAAGCATTTAGGAATGAATGGCATGGTATTGGATGATGTGATTAAATCACAAGCCGGGTATTTGAATCCCTATATTCTGGAAGAAAGGCAGTTGAACGTAACTCAACTCGACGTTTTCTCACGCTTGATGATGGACCGCATCATTTTCCTCGGTACACAAGTGGATGACTATACGGCAAATACGCTTCAGGCGCAGTTGTTGTATTTGGATTCCGTTGATCCGGGTAAGGACATTTCTATCTATATCAACTCTCCGGGCGGAAGTGTATATGCCGGACTGGGCATTTACGACACTATGCAGTTTATCTCTAGCGATGTCGCTACCATCTGTACAGGTATGGCGGCTTCGATGGCGGCTGTATTGCTGGTGGCTGGTGCCGAAGGCAAACGTTCTGCGTTGCCCCACTCGCGCGTGATGATTCACCAGCCGATGGGCGGTGCGCAGGGGCAGGCTTCGGACATTGAAATCACTGCCCGTGAGATTCAGAAATTGAAGAAAGAACTTTATACGATTATTGCCGACCACTCGCATACCGACTTCGATAAAGTATGGGCGGATTCAGACCGCGACTACTGGATGACAGCTCAGGAAGCAAAAGAGTACGGTATGATTGATGAGGTATTGATTAAAAAATAAAAATGGCTGATTCAAGGACAAAGAAAAAGTGTAGCTTCTGCGGCCGGTCGGAGGATGAAGTCGGATTCCTTATTACGGGAATGCACGGCTACATCTGCGACAGTTGCGCCACTCAGGCTTATGAGATTACTCAGGAAGCGTTGGGTGAAAGCAAGAAAAGCGCCGGAGCTACCAAACTCAATTTAAAAGAACTACCCAAGCCGGTCGAAATCAAGAAATTCCTCGACCAGTATGTAATCGGACAGGATGATGCGAAACGTTTCCTTTCCGTGTCGGTTTATAACCATTATAAGCGCCTGTTGCAAAAGGACAGTGGCGATGATGTGGAGATTGAAAAATCTAATATCATTATGGTGGGTAGTACCGGAACCGGAAAGACGTTGCTGGCACGTACCATTGCCAAGTTGCTGCACGTGCCGTTTACGATTGTGGACGCTACGGTATTGACGGAGGCCGGTTATGTGGGCGAAGATATTGAAAGTATTCTTACCCGCCTGCTCCAGGTGGCGGATTATAATGTGCCGGAAGCGGAACAGGGTATTGTGTTTATCGATGAAATCGACAAGATTGCCCGTAAAGGTGACAACCCTTCCATCACTCGCGACGTGAGCGGTGAAGGTGTGCAACAGGGATTGCTGAAATTACTCGAAGGTTCCGTGGTGAACGTTCCCCCTCAGGGTGGGCGTAAACATCCCGACCAGAAGATGATTCCGGTGAATACCAAGAATATCCTCTTTATCTGTGGCGGTGCTTTCGACGGCATCGAGAAGAAAATCGCGCAACGGTTGAATACGCACGTCGTTGGTTATACGGCTTCGCAGAAAACTGCAGCGGTAGACAGGAATAACATGATGCAGTATATCGCTCCTCAGGATTTGAAGTCATTCGGGCTGATTCCCGAAATTATCGGGCGTCTTCCGGTGCTGACTTACCTCAATCCGCTGGATCGTGATGCACTTCGTGCTATCCTTACCGAACCGAAGAACTCTATTATCAAGCAGTATGTCAAACTGTTTGAGATGGACGACATCAAGCTGACATTTGAAGAGTCTGTCTTCGAATATATCGTTGACAAGGCTGTGGAATACAAGCTCGGTGCCCGTGGTTTGCGCTCTATTGTGGAGACAATCATGATGGATGTCATGTTTGAAATCCCTTCAGAGAGCAAAAAAGAGTATGAGGTGACGCTGGATTATGCGAAACATCAACTGGAAAAAGCGAATATGGCACGACTGCAAACCGCTTAAAATCAAGGTGTAAGGCGACTGAAAATGATTGTTTCTGTATTTTCTTGAAAATATTAGTCACATTTTGCTTGGTAATTACGAAGTTGTTTATAACTTTGTTTGGCTCTCTTGAAAAAGAGAGCTTACTTAAAGTTAAACCATGAACTGAATAAAACAACCTAAGTTAAGATGGCAGGGAAGATTAATTTAACAGATGAACTGAAAAAGTATTTCGGATTTAATAAGTTCAAGGGGAACCAAGAGACAATCATCCAGAATTTGCTCAGTGGTAAGGATACCTTTGTGCTGATGCCTACCGGCGGCGGGAAATCTTTATGCTATCAGCTACCTTCACTCTTGATGGAAGGTACGGCTATTGTTATTTCACCGCTTATTGCGTTGATGAAGAACCAGGTGGATGCCATGCGTAATTTCAGTGAAGAAGATGGTATTGCCCATTTTATCAACTCTTCATTGAATAAGGGTGCGATAGACCAAGTGAAGTCGGACATCCTTGCCGGAAAGACAAAATTGCTATATGTGGCGCCTGAGTCGTTGACAAAGGAAGAAAACGTAGAATTTTTGCGTTCAGTGAAGATTTCGTTCTATGCGGTAGATGAAGCTCACTGTATTTCCGAGTGGGGACATGATTTCCGGCCCGAATACCGGCGGATCCGCCCTATTATCAATGAAATAGGAAAAGCTCCGTTGATTGCGCTTACTGCAACGGCAACGCCGAAGGTGCAGCATGATATCCAGAAGAATCTGGGAATGGTAGACGCTCAAGTCTTCAAATCCTCGTTCAACCGCCCGAACCTATATTATGAGGTACGCGCGAAGACCGGCAATATCGACCGGGATATAATCAAGTTCATCAAGAACAATCCGGAAAAGTCAGGTATCATCTATTGCCTGAGCCGGAAAAGAGTGGAAGAACTTGCCGAAATCCTTCAGGCAAACGGAATCAATGCGCGTCCGTATCATGCGGGGATGGACTCGTTGACGAGAACCAAGAATCAGGATGACTTCCTGATGGAAAAGGTGGATGTCATAGTGGCTACTATCGCTTTCGGTATGGGGATAGACAAGCCCGATGTGCGTTTTGTGATTCATTACGATATTCCGAAGAGTCTGGAAGGATATTACCAGGAGACAGGACGTGCCGGCAGAGATGGCGGTGAAGGTCAGTGCATAACCTTTTATACAAACAAAGACTTGCAGAAACTGGAGAAGTTCATGCAAGGAAAACCTGTGGCAGAGCAGGAAATTGGCAAGCAGCTTCTGTTGGAAACCGCTGCTTATGCCGAATCTTCCGTATGCCGACGCAAGACATTGCTACATTATTTCGGTGAAGAATACACGGAAGAGAATTGTGGAAATTGTGACAACTGTTTAAACCCTAAGAAACAAGTGGAGGCTCAAGAATTATTGTGTACCGTGATTGAAGCGATTATCGCGGTGAAAGAAAATTTTAAAGCAGATTATATAATAGACATACTACAAGGTAAAGAAACTTCGGAAGTACAGGCGCATTTGCATGAAGATCTCGAAGTATTCGGTTCCGGTATGGGCGAAGAAGACAAAACGTGGAATGCAGTGATTCGCCAGGCTCTTATAGCGGGTTACTTGAGCAAGGATGTTGAACACTACGGACTGCTGAAGGTGACGGAAGAAGGACACAAGTTCCTGAAGAAGCCTAAATCATTCAAGATTACCGAGGACAATGACTTTGAAGAGGTGGAGGAAGAAGCACCGGCACGCGGCGGTGGCTCTTGTGCGGTAGACCCGGCTCTCTATTCAATGTTGAAGGACCTGCGGAAGAAGCTATCGAAGAAACTGGAAGTTCCGCCTTATGTGATTTTCCAAGATCCGTCTTTGGAAGCGATGGCTACTATCTATCCGGTGACTCTGGATGAACTGCAAAATATCCCCGGTGTAGGTGCCGGAAAGGCAAAACGCTACGGTGAAGAGTTCTGTAAGCTGATTAAGCGTCACTGCGAAGAGAATGAAATAGAGCGTCCTGAAGACTTGCGCGTACGTACCGTTGCCAATAAGTCGAAGATGAAAGTGGCTATTATTCAGGCTATTGACCGCAAGGTGGCGTTGGACGACATCGCTCTTTCCAAAGGTATAGAGTTCGGTGAATTGCTGGACGAAGTGGAAGCGATTGTGTATTCGGGAACCAAACTGAATATCGACTATTTCCTGGAAGAAATCATGGACGAAGACCATATGCTGGATATCTACGATTATTTCAAGGAATCTACGACCGATAAGATTGATGATGCGCTTGATGAATTGGGCGACGACTTCACGGAAGAAGAGGTTCGTCTGGTACGTATCAAGTTCATCTCGGAAATGGCTAATTAAAAAAAAGCGAAAAAAATAGGCGTGCAGGTATGCTGTTTTGAATAAAAACTGTATATTTGCACGCAATAATTTTTAAACGCATAGCCCTATGTCATTTATTGCTGATAAGATTGTAATGGATGGGTTAACTTACGACGACGTATTGTTGATCCCCGCTTATTCTGAAGTTTTACCGCGTACTGTCGACCTCTCGACAAAGTTTTCAAGAAACATTGAGTTAAAAATTCCTTTTGTGACGGCTGCCATGGATACGGTTACCGAAGCGAAAATGGCTATTGCCATTGCTCGTGAAGGCGGTATCGGTGTGATTCACAAAAATATGTCTATTGAAGAACAGGCGAGACAGGTTGCCATTGTGAAGCGTGCCGAAAATGGTATGATTTATGACCCTGTAACGATTAAAAGAGGGTCTACTGTTAGCGATGCTTTAGCTATTATGGCCGAATACAAAATCGGAGGTATCCCCGTAGTGGATGATGAAGGTTATCTGGTAGGTATTGTAACTAACAGAGATTTGCGTTTCGAAAGAGATATGACTAAACATATCGACCTGGTCATGACACCGAAAGAAAGATTGGTGACTACAAACCAGTCGACCGACTTGGAATCTGCTGCACAGATTCTTCAGAAACATAAGATTGAGAAACTTCCGATTGTAGGAATGGACGGAAAGCTGATCGGTCTTGTTACTTATAAGGATATTACAAAAGCAAAAGATAAGCCGATGGCTTGCAAAGATGCCAAAGGACGTCTGCGTGTAGCTGCCGGTGTGGGTGTGACTGCCGATACACTGGAACGTATGCAGGCTTTGGTGGATGCAGGTGCGGATGCTATCGTTATTGATACGGCTCACGGACATTCTGCATTTGTTATCGAGAAACTGAAAGAAGCGAAGAAGCGCTTCCCGAATATTGATATTGTAGTAGGTAATATTGCTACCGGAGCAGCAGCGAAGGCGTTGGCGGAAGCAGGTGCGGATGCAGTGAAGGTAGGTATCGGACCGGGCTCTATCTGTACGACCCGTGTAGTTGCCGGTGTAGGTGTTCCCCAGTTGTCGGCTGTATATGAGGTAGCGAAAGCACTGAAAGGTACAGGCATTCCTTTGATTGCCGATGGTGGTTTGCGCTATTCGGGCGACGTGGTGAAGGCGTTGGCTGCCGGTGGATATTGCGTAATGATCGGATCGTTGGTTGCGGGAACTGAAGAGTCTCCGGGTGATACTATCATCTTCAATGGCCGTAAATTCAAGTCCTATCGTGGTATGGGGTCTTTGGAAGCGATGGAGAACGGCTCGAAAGACCGTTACTTCCAGAGTGGGACAGCGGACGTGAAGAAGCTCGTTCCGGAAGGAATCGCTGCACGTGTTCCTTACAAAGGTACGCTTTTCGAAGTGGTTTATCAGTTGACAGGCGGTCTGCGTGCAGGTATGGGATACTGTGGCGCTGCTAATATTGAGAAACTTCATGACGCGAAGTTTACCCGTATTACCAATGCCGGTGTGATGGAAAGCCATCCGCACGACGTGACGATTACCAGTGAATCGCCTAATTATAGCCGTCCGGAATAACAAATATAAACGGTGAACTGTTAACTAACGGTGAACGGTGAACAAGCTGTGCCAATCAGCGTATGTTTGCTGTTCACCGTTTGTTGTTTATTACTCGTTGGTTGGGATACTTGTTATTGTTGTTTGGAAAAATAAGAATAGATGATGAAAAGAAGTCTGTTGTCAGGGTGTGTCTGTCTCTTCGCAATCTTGGTCTTTGCTCAGGAAGACCCTGTATTGATGCGTGTCAACGGGAGAGATATATCCCGTTCGGAGTTTGAATATTCGTATCGTCATAATGCGGTTGGCGCAGATGCCAATCTTTCTCCAAAGGAGTATGCGGTGCTTTTCGCTCAATCCATGCAAAAGGTAGAAGCGGCAAAAGCTGTCGGGCTCGATACGACTTCCGCTTTTCGTGAACAACAGAAAGCTGCCCGCACTAAGTTGACGGATGCTTATCTGATAGATAAGTCGGTGATGGATAGCTGTGTCCGTGCCCGATATCAGAAAATGGGACTGCAAGCACGTAGCGGACAAGTGCAAGTCATGCAGATTTTTAAATATCTGCCGCAAACGATTACTTCCCGGCACTTGGAAGAACAGAAGTCCCGCATGGATTCTATCTACCGGATGATACAGAATCAGCCCGGACTGGATTTCGCCCGTCTGGTAGAGAAGTATTCGGATGATAAGCAAAGCCGTTGGATAGAAAGTTTGCAGACAACTACCGAATTTGAGAATGTGGCTTTCGCTCTGTCGAAGGGTGAAATATCCCAACCGTTCTTTACTCCTGCAGGAATCCATATCCTGAAAGTGATTGACCGGAAAGAGATGCCTGCCTATGAAGAAGTTGCCGATAGACTGACAGAACGTATGCGCCGCAGGGAGATACCGGATAAAGTTATCGGAAAAGTAGTGGAACGATTGAAAAAGGACTGGCAATATGCTCCGAATCAGGCGGGTATAGAAGAACTGTTATTGAAAGGCGGAACAGAACAGACTTTGTTTACCATTGACGGGCAACGTTATACGGGGAGTCTGTTCAAACGATTTGCCGCTTCGCATCCGCAGGCTGTAAAACGTCAGCTCGATGAATTTATAGCCAAGTCATTGTTGGATTATGAAAGCAGGAATATGGATAAAAAGTATCCTGAAATCCGCTATGCTTTGCAGAAATCCGATGAAGAGTATCTCATAAAAGAGGTGACACGGCAAAAAGTAGATTTGCCTGCGATGAATGACCGTGCCGGGCTGGCAACTTATTTTAAGTTTCACTCATCGGATTATCGGTGGGATAGTCCGCGTTATAAAGGAGCCGTTCTTCATTGTGCCGACAAAAAGACTGCCAAGCAGGCGAAAAAAATATTGAAGAAACTGCCG
This sequence comes from Bacteroides sp. f07, assembly GCF_042854785.1. Lineage (NCBI taxonomy): Bacteria > Pseudomonadati > Bacteroidota > Bacteroidia > Bacteroidales > Bacteroidaceae > Bacteroides > Bacteroides sp. f07. The sequence continues at coordinate 909,204 of NZ_BAABXI010000002.1, forward strand.
GAAAATGAATGGGTGGATAAACTTCGGCAAACTTTTAATGTGTCGGGGGTAGAAAAGATACAGATTGAGCAGGGAGTTTTTGCCGTCGGAGACAATAAATATGTAGATAAACTGGTTTTCAAGAAAGGTGGATTTGAACCTGTTGTGTCTTATCCTTTTACCATTGTGGCCGGTGGGAAACAGAAGGGGCCGGATGATTATCGGGAAGTGATAGAACAGGTGCGGAAGGATTATCGAACCTATCTCGACACGTATTGGACGCGGGAATTGAAGGAGTCCGGTAAGGTTGAAATAAACCAAGAGGTTTTAAAAACAGTTAATAATAACTGATGTAACCGATTATTCACTATCTTCGTACCTTAAATAAGTAGATTTCAGTTGCCAATGCGAATATTAGTCCTCTTACTGATTATCCTTTTTACTTGTGGGGCGTGCAAAGAACAGCGCGACCACAAAGGAAAGACTCCTTTGGTAGAGGTGGACGGTAACTTTTTATATAAAGAAGATTTGATGTCCGTACTTCCCGTCGGACTGTCAAAAGACGATAGCATTCTCTTCGCCGAGCATTATATTCGTAGCTGGGCTGAAGAGATTTTATTGTATGAAAAGGCTGCAAACAATATTCCCGATAATGTGGATGTGGACAAACTGGTGGAGAATTACCGCAAAGCGTTGATTATGCATACTTATCAGCAGGAGTTGATTAACCAGAAATTGGCGAAAGACATTCCCGAACAGGAGATTGCGGAGTATTACGAGAAAAACAAGGAACTGTTTAAGCTGGAAAGCCCGTTGATAAAAGGATTGTTTATTAAAGTGCCGCTGACGGCTCCCCAGTTGAATAATGTCCGCAGATGGTATAAGTCGGATAAACAGGATGCTGTGGAAAGTCTTGAGAAATATAGTTTGCAGAATGCGGTGAAATATGAATACTTCTATGACAAATGGGTGCCGGTGACAGATGTGCTGGACTTGATTCCGTTGAAAGTAGAAGCGCCGGAAGAATATGTGAACAAACACCGTCAGGTGGAACTGAAAGATACGGCATTTCATTATTTCCTGAATGTGAGCGATTATCGTGGAGCAGGGGAGGAAAAACCGTATGAGTTTGCCCGGGCGGAAGTGAAGGACTTGCTGGTCAATCAGAAACGGGTGAGTTTTATGGAACAAGTAAAGAGTGATCTGTATCAGCAGGCGGCAAGCAAAAAGAAGATTATATATAATTATTAAATACAAAGAATGAAGAAGTTTGTGAACTTTAGATTTGTTGTTACCCTTATTCTGGCAGTATTTGCTAATGTGGCAACTTATGCACAGGACAATGTGGTTGATGAAGTAGTTTGGGTAGTAGGTGACGAAGCTATTTTAAAATCAGATGTAGAAGAGGCACGTATGGATGCCTTGTATAACGGACGCAGATTCGACGGCGACCCTTATTGCGTGATTCCTGAAGAAATTGCCGTGCAGAAGCTGTTCTTGCACCAGGCAAAGCTGGATAGTATCGAAGTTTCCGAAGCGGAAATCATACAGCGTGTAGATATGATGACCAATATGTATATCCAGCAGATTGGTTCTAAAGAAAAGATGGAAGAATACTTCAATAAAACCGCGACACAGATTCGTGAGACATTGCGCGACAATGCACGTGACGGACTGACGGTGCAGAAGATGCAGCAGAAACTGGTTGGGGAAATCAAGGTGACTCCGGCAGAAGTACGCCGTTACTTCAAAGACCTTCCGCAAGACAGTATCCCGTACATCCCGACACAGGTGGAGGTGCAGATTATCACTCTGCAACCTAAAATTCCTATTGCGGAAATTGAAGATGTGAAGAAAAGGTTGCGTGACTATACCGACCGTGTGACGAAAGGGGAAATCGACTTCTCTACGTTGGCTCGTCTGTATTCCGAAGACAAAGCATCTGCCATCAAAGGTGGCGAATGCGGATTCATGGGACGTGGTATGATGGACCCTTCTTATGCGAATGTGGCATTCAGCTTGCAGGATCCGAAGAAAGTATCCAAGATTGTAGAGTCGGAATTCGGTTATCACATTATCCAGTTGATTGAAAAGCGTGGCGACCGCGTCAATACACGTCATATCCTGTTGCGTCCGAAAGTGTCGGAAAAAGAACTGACCGAGGCTTGTGCACGTCTGGACTCTATTGCAGATGATATCCGCGCTAATAAATTCACGTTCGACGAAGCGGCTGCCGTTATCTCACAAGATAAGGATACCCGCAACAACCACGGTATCATGGTGAACATCAACGAGAACTCCGGTGTCACGACTTCTAAGTTCCAGATGCAGGATCTTCCGCAGGATGTAGCTAAGGTGGTAGACAAGATGAATGTAGGCGAAATTTCAAAAGCCTTTACAATGATAAACGAGAAGGACGGAAAAGAAGTATGTGCTATCGTAAAGTTGAAAGCGAAAATCAACGGTCATAAAGCTACCATCGCAGAGGATTATCAGGACTTGAAAGAGATCGTGATGGATAAACGCCGTGAAGAGATGTTGCAGAAGTGGATTCTGAACAAGCAGAAAAACACATATGTACGCATCAACGAAAACTGGCAGAAGTGTGACTTCAAGTACCCGGGTTGGGTGAAGAAGGATTGATGTTTAACAGCTTGACTTTATATGCTGAAACAAAATAAGAAAGATAAACAACAAGACAGGCATAGATGGCTCCTTATAGGCTTTCTATGCCTGTTTGGTGTATGTCTTGTAGCGCAAGTAAGGCCTACGGGACAGAAACCTGCAACTAATAAGGGGACTTCAACGAAGCCGGCTGCGGATACGTCTAAAACGGCTCGGCCGCCACAGAAGCAGCCGGAGAATAAAAAGACGAAGGTTTATTTGCTCCATGCCGACGAAGGTCAGGCGGACAAGCTGGCCCGCCCTGATGTGCAAGTGCTGATTGGTAACGTGAAGATGCGCCACGACAGTATGTATATGTACTGTGACAGTGCCTTGATTTTCGAGAAAACCAACTCGGTGGAGGCTTTCAGTAATGTACGTATGGAGCAGGGAGACACCTTATTTATATATGGTGATTACCTTTACTATGACGGAATGACGCAGATTGCGCAGCTCCGTGAAAACGTGAAGATGATTAACCGCAATACGACCCTGCTGACAGACAGCTTGAACTACGACCGTCTCTATGATCTCGGGTATTACTTTGAAGGGGGAACCTTGATGGATGAAGAGAACGTGCTGACTTCCGACTGGGGCGAATACAGCCCTGCCACGAAACAGTCAGTGTTCAACCACGATGTGAAACTCGTGAATCCCAAGTTTGTGCTGACTTCCGATACATTAAGGTATAATACGGAGAACAAAATAGCCGTTATCCTTGGTCCTTCGAACATTGTGAGTGATAATAACCACATCTACTCCGAACGTGGATTCTATAACACGTTGACCGAGCAAGCCGAACTGCTCGACCGTTCCATTCTGACCAACCAGGGAAAGAAACTGGTGGGCGACAGTCTGTTCTACGACCGTGTCGTCGGTTATGGTGAGGCGTTCGATAATGTGAAGATGACGGATACTATCAATAAGAATATGCTGACGGGCGATTACTGCTTCTATAATGAATTGACGGATTCTGCCTTTGCCACCAAGCGGGCGGTTGCCATTGATTATTCGCAGGGGGATAGTCTCTTTATGCATGGGGATACCTTGCAGGTGGTATCTTACAATCTGAATACCGACTCTTTGTTCCGTTTGATGAAGGCATATCATAAAGTGCGTATGTACCGTACCGATGTGCAGGGAGTATGCGACTCGCTGGTGTATAACTCGAAGGACTCCTGCATGACTATGTATACCGACCCGATTCTTTGGAATGACGGCCAGCAGCTACTGGGCGAGCAGATTAAGATTTATATGAATGACAGTACCATTGACTGGGCGCATATCATCAACCAGGCTTTGACGGTGGAAATGAAAGACTCCATCCATTATAACCAAGTGTCCGGCAAGGAGATGAAAGCCTATTTCATAGATGGCGATATGCGGCATATCGAGGTGGTTGGTAATGTACAGACTGCTTTTTATCCCGAAGAGAAGGACAGCACGATGACCGGATTCAATTGTCTGGAAGGCAGTGTGCTTCATCTTTACATGAAAGACAAGAAGATGGAGAAGGGACTGTTTATCGGCAAGTCCAACGGAACGATGTATCCGATGGATCAAATACCGCCCGACAAACTGCGTCTGCCTACTTTTGCCTGGTTCGACTATGTCCGTCCGCTGAATAAGGATGATATATTCAACTGGCGGAGCAAGCGGGAAGGGGAAACTCTGAAACCGACTACCGACCGGCGACCGAAAACAGAAAAGCGAAACTTAATTAATATGAAGTAGTATGGGAATGTTTAATTCGATGAGGAAACCTCGTGGCTTTAATCATCAATACATTTACGTGGACGAGCGCAAGGAAAAGCTCGCCAAGATGGAAGAGAACGCAAAACGCGACTTGGGCATGCTGCCGGAGAAAGAATTTAATCCGGAGGATATTCGTGGTAAGTTTATCGAAGGAACTACTCACCTGAAAAGAAGAAAAGCAAGTGGCCGCAAACCGGTCTCTTTCGGAATCATATTGGTTATCATTGCTTTCCTTTTGTATTTGTGGCATTATTTGGCAACGGGAAGCTGGAACTTTTAATTTTAACTGAATTATGAGCGATATTATTCATTTGTTACCTGATTCGGTAGCTAACCAGATTGCTGCCGGCGAAGTGATACAACGTCCGGCATCTGTTATCAAGGAGCTAGTGGAGAATGCGATTGATGCAGATGCGCAAAATATACATGTATTGGTGACTGATGCGGGGAAGACCAGCATTCAGGTTATCGATGATGGAAAGGGAATGTCCGAAACGGACGCCCGTCTTTCCTTCGAGCGTCATGCTACTTCCAAGATACGTGAAGCTGCCGATTTGTTTGCTCTGCGCACGATGGGATTTCGTGGAGAAGCCTTGGCTTCCATTGCCGCAGTGGCTCAGGTAGAACTGAAGACACGCCCGGAATCGGAGGAATTGGGAACGAAGCTGGTGATAGCAGGCTCTACGGTAGAGAGCCAGGAAGCTGTTTCCTGTTCAAAAGGAAGCAACTTCTCCGTAAAGAACCTGTTCTTTAATGTGCCCGCCCGTCGTAAATTCCTGAAAGCGAACTCAACCGAACTGAGTAATATCCTTGCTGAATTTGAACGTATCGCTCTTGTTCATCCGGAAGTCGCCTTTTCACTTTATAGCAATGATTCGGAGCTTTTCAATCTTCCGGTATCTCCATTGCGTCAGCGCATTATGGCTATTTTCGGTAAAAAGCTCAATCAGCAGTTGCTTAATATAGAAGTGAACACTACCATGGTGAAAATCTCCGGATACGTAGCCAAACCGGAAACAGCCCGTAAGAAAGGCGCTCACCAGTATTTCTTCGTCAACGGGCGTTATATGCGCCATCCTTACTTCCATAAGGCAGTGATGGAGGCCTATGAACAGTTGATTCCCGCCGGCGAGCAGATTTCCTACTTTATCTATTTTGAAGTAGATCCGGCCAATATCGATGTGAATATTCACCCGACCAAGACCGAAATCAAGTTTGAGAATGAACAGGCCATCTGGCAGATACTTTCGGCATCGGTGAAAGAGTCGTTGGGTAAGTTCAGTGCTATCCCTTCCATTGATTTTGATACGGAAGATATGCCCGATATTCCGGCATTTGAACAGAAGACAACTTCCGAGCCTCCTAGAGTGCATTATAACTCGGATTATAATCCGTTCAAAGTTCCGACAGGCGGTAGCGGCGGTTCGTATAGCCGTTCAAAGGTGGAATGGGAGGATTTGTATGGCGGTCTGACGAAAGCCAGCAAGATGAATAATCCGATGCCGGAGCCTGAAATGGAATGGGAAGACTCTGTTGTCAGCGAAGAAACGTCCGTTATAGAAGAAAAAATGGAGACAATGCCTTCTATGGCTTCTTCTACTTTATATGCCAGCGAACCTGTGATAGAAAAAGGAAACCAGCATTTGCAGTTCAAGGGACGGTTTATTCTGACTTCCGTAAAATCCGGGTTGATGCTTATCGACCAGCACCGGGCACATATACGGGTGCTTTTCGACCGGTATATGGTTCAGATTCAGCAGAAGCAAGGTGTGTCGCAAGGTGTTCTTTTCCCCGAAATATTGCAATTGCCCGCTTCGGAAGCTGCCGTGTTGCAAAGTATTATGGATGATTTGTCGGCAGTAGGTTTCGATTTGAGCAATCTGGGCGGCGGAAGTTATGCCATCAATGGCATTCCGTCCGGTATCGAAGGGCTGAATCCGGTCGAACTGGTGCGTAATATGCTACATACGGCAATGGAAAAAGGGAACGATGTCAAGGAAGAAATACAGAATATACTGGCACTGACATTGGCACGTGCGGCAGCAATCGTTTACGGACAAGTGCTGAGCAACGAAGAAATGGTCAGTCTTGTTGATAATCTTTTCGCTTGTCCCTCACCGAATTACACTCCGGACGGGAAGGTTGTATTGACGACAATTAAGGAAGAAGATATCGAACGTTTATTCAAATAAAGCAAATAATTTCATCTTTTCCTAAAACCTTTTAGTTCAGTTCGTGTTATTTAATTAGTTCAACAATGAAAAAGATTTAAATAACCACTTAACTATTAGGTATATGAAAAAGATTCTGATGTTGCTGGCTTTTGCCGGCGTTGCGTCTGTCGCTTCTGCGCAGCAGACTATGACGGTAACTGAATACGAAGTGATTCAGGTACAAGATAAATATCAAGTAATAACCAACCCGTTCTGGAGCAACTGGTTCTTCTCTGTAGGGGGCGGTGCTCAGGTGCTGTATGGCAATAATGACCATATCGGCAAATTCAGAGACCGTGTTGCTCCTACATTCAACGTGTCTGTCGGCAAATGGCTAACTCCGGGCTTCGGACTGCGTATGCAGTACAGTGGTCTGCAAGCTAAAGGATTCACGATGAATGAAACTGCTGACTATGTAGTCGGTGGTCCGAGAGAAGACGGTTCTTACAAACAGAGATGGGATTACATGAATCTTCATGGTGATTTGATGATTAACCTGAACGCGCTTTTCGGTGGATACAATCCGAACCGTGTATATGAAATCATCCCTTATATCGGTGCCGGTTGGGCTCATTCTTACTCTCGTCCTCACACTGATGCCGCTACTTTCAATGCAGGTATCATCAACCGTTTCCGCTTGTCGAACGCTGTTGACTTGAACCTTGAATTGAGCGCAACAGGTCTGGAAGGTAAGTTTGACGGCGAACATGGTGGCAAACGTGATTATGACGGTATCCTCGGTGCAACTGTCGGTGTAACTTATTATTTCCCGACCCGCGGATTCCAACGTCCTGTACCGCAGATTATCTCTGAACTCGAACTGAACCAGATGCGTAACCAGATGAATGCAATGGCAGCCGCCAATATGCAGTTGCAACAGCAGTTGGCTGATGCAAAACAGCCGGTTGAAGTAGAAGAAGAAACAGTAGTTATCACAGATCCTAATATCGCTCCGCGTACCGTATTCTTCAAGATTGGTTCTGACAAACTGTCTCCGCAGGAAGAGATGAACTTGTCTTATCTTGCCAGCCGCATTAAAGAATTCCCCGGCACTACCTATACCATCAACGGATATGCAGACTCTGCAACAGGTACTCCGGCTTTCAACCAGAAGTTGAGCTTGGAACGTGCACAGGTTGTTAAAGACCTGCTGGTAAAGAAGTATGGAATTCCTGCCGATAACTTGAAAGTTGCTGCCGGTGGTGGCGTCGATAAGTTCGGTCAACCGATTCTGAACCGTGTTGTACTGGTAGAAACAGCAAAATAATAAAGTGATTTCAGCATTCAGCGATTCTCTATAATCGCTTGCTGTAAAGGAAAAGCGGCTGAAAGCGAACCCTAAATGGATGGTTCTCGCTTTCAGCCGTAATGCTGATGGATAAGCCGTTTTGGAGTGGCTGAAACGACTGGAAGCGAAAGCCGAAAGTACGGTATCGCAAGCTGCCGAATATGTTTCTTTTACGCTCTCATCTTATCGATGATTTAAGGAGAGCAGATGTATTGGCTGGCAGGTATCATCCGGATTATTTTTCCATCTTCTTCGAAACTGTCAGCTTGGCTAGTGGTGACGATAATGCCTTCTGATAGGTTAAATGCTTTCATGGCTTCCAGTAATCCGTTATATTCACGCTTGAAGTTTTGATCGGTTATTTGATGGCAGACTTGGATGGCGCGGATTACTTTACCTTTTTCGATAATGACAAAATCACATTCGCCTTTGTCTTTATAGTAGCAAATATTTTTTGATGTCCTGCGCAGGTACAGGAAAATAAGATTCTCCAGTTTATGTCCGGTTGCACCTGAAAAATTGGCGGAGGCTTCGTTTACTAATCCTAAGTCCATGGCATACACCTTCTTGGGGGTTCGTGACTGCACTTTCAGCGAGTAGCTGAATATGGGGACGAACTCCAACAAACGATTTCGTAGTTTATCAGCAAACGATTTCGTTTGCTGCTGGCAAATGAATGATGGTTCTGTTTAGAGTGAACCGAGGAAAATCATTCTAATATGTCTCTCCCAACTCTCTAAACATCTCTTCCAGTTGAATACATTTCACGTTATATTGCATACATACATCTGGAAGCTTGATTTCTCCCGGACTGTTGGGAGCTGACCTCTCCATAGAAACAATTGTCCATTCTGCCGGATTGACAGAAGCGAAAGAAGCCAAATAAATATCAGCTTTATCCATGCGGAGGAACTTTGTTTTAGCTTTGGGAATATAAAACGTATTTGTAGTAGCCCACTGGACTATTGCCGTCAGTTTTTGAACTGACATGGCATTGTCGAATTTTACAAAGAATGAGTCACTGAGACTTGTCTCCATCCAGTTTTTCAGTTCATCACTATTGTTATAAAGTTCATCTTGTACTTTATCAATGCTGCATATTTTACCATTTTCAGCTAAGGTTCTGAGTTTACTCCAAAAGCTCACTCCTACATCTGTTGGACAGAACGAGCGATGAGGAGTTACGAAGCAGTTGGAATCTATTATATATTTCATAGTCAAATAAAAAAAGGAGATTTTATAATTTTGTGAAATGTGTCGCCTTTTAATCCGGTAAGCCGATAAGCATCCATGTGTAATAGCATATTTCTATTCAGTGCGTTATTGACATGAATAAGAAATGTACGGCTATTCTTTTTTATTGCGGATGGGTAGAAATTGCCACCTTTATTGTTCTCTATGTGTGCTATCGGTTCTTTTACCCAGGAATTGTATAACTGAAAAAATCTGGAACTACTAATCAATCCTAATTCCATAGCTCTCCTCGCTATAACAAAGCGACTGACTTTGAAACGTTTTGATAAAGTTGCATAATCTTCTCCGAGATTAGTCCAGACTTCTTTGAATAATAATTCCGGTACTAAGAAATTGGCGGCAACTTTATCACAGAACTTCTCTGTATCAGAAGAATGTTCTATGTCAATTTCACCAACTCCGGCGCTATATCCCGTTAGGATATGACTAAACTCATGTATCAACGTAAACATTTGGGCTCCTTTAGCATCCTTGCTATTCACGAAGATGAATGGGGCATAATCATCTATTAGCGTGAAGCCACGACAAACTTTTACCGGAATGGGACGAGAATTATTAAATCCAACGACACTGTTGTAACTAATGATAACGCCTTTGTCTTCCATCCTTTTGGTGATATATTTTAAGGCATCATCAATATTCTTATATTCAAAAGCCCAATTATGAGGAAGCTGTAATATGTCCCTTATCTTGTCGCAGACTTCCTGAATACTATTTTCCGAAGTAAAAATGCCTACGTAATTTGCCTTGTCAAAATCCTGCTTGCGTAGGTAATTGGAAAGCCAGTCTTGCCGTTCCTGCATTTCTATTATCGTATCATAGACGTTTATATCGTGAGAACGATCATCTATATTACGGAAAAATGGGATTGGACAGACTTCTTGGGGAGGCTCATTGAGGAACATATATCCCAAAGGAACATAGAATTTTCGAGCAAACTGTTCTATACTTTTAAAAGTCGGTAATTTTGTACCATCTAACCATTGCTGAAATGTAGGGTTTTCAGCTACATATTCATCAACTGTTTTTCCTATTCGTTCAACAACCCAAATAAGAATGTTTTGATTAATATGTATCCTGGTTACGCTCATAATGTATTTTTGTTGGTTTGTCACTACAAAAGTAACATTTATCTTTCACTTTTGATGGATAAATTAGAAAAATGTAGTTTGTTTGAGATTTATATTTGCTCATCATACTAAATAGAAGAAATAAAACTTTTTGCAGGAATTGCTCCATGGTGTTATTATATGTTTTATATTTGTGATACTGAATCAAATACAAAATACTATGGGCGATTTGAATAGTGTATATCCTCTGCTTGGTATAGTGATACTTATTGTTTTGCTATGTCGGTTTGATGGTCGGTTTACGAAAGTAGAGAAAGAGCTTGATACAATAAAAAAACAGATGGATGCTCTTTTGAAAGGACAGGCGGAAATGGCTGCTGGTGATATAAAATCAAGTGAAGAGACGTCTGAGAAAGTTGTGGCAGAAGTCTTGCCAAAAGAAAAAACAGTTGAAGAAGAGTTGCTTGTTCAAGAACCAGGTATAGTAGTTGAGGCTGTGGTTACTGATAATTTGAAAGATGCTTCAAAAGATATTCAAGGGGATATTCAAGAAGAAATTATTGAAAATATTCCAGTTGAGGATACTGCTCAAAAAGAATCTCTTATGTCTCCGGTTACTGTGGCACCAGTTGTTCCGAAGCCGAAGAAACAAGTAAATTACGAGAAGTTTATCGGCGAAAACCTTTTCGGAAAGATTGGTATTCTTATATTTGTGATAGGGGTGGGCTTCTTTGTGAAGTACGCCATTGATAAGAACTGGATTAATGAGACTTTCCGTACCGTACTTGGTTTCCTGACGGGGGCAGCACTACTGTTTGTTGCCGAACGTTTACAGAAGAAATATCGTACATTCAGTTCGCTGCTTGCTGGTGGTGCTTTTGCCGTGTTCTATCTTACAGTTGCTATTGCGTTCCATTATTATCATATCTTCTCGCAGACTGTGGCGTTTATCATTCTGATAGCTATTACTGTATTTATGTCTGTTCTCTCTGTGATATATGACAGGCGTGAGTTGGCTATTATTGCACTTGTAGGCGGATTTTTAGCACCTTTCATTGTGAGTAGCGGAGAAGGTAGTTATCAAGTTCTGTTTACTTATGTGAGCATTTTGAATTTGGGAATGTTCGGACTTTCTATCTATAAAAAGTGGAGCGAACTTCCGATTATCTCCTTTGTCTTTACTTGCCTTATCATGGCTAGTTTCTTATTGTTGAACTATTCTTCCCGTTCTACAATCATATCGGGACATTTGTTGATGTTTGCCACCTTGTTCTATTTTATCTTTTTGCTTCCGGTATTCTCCATCCTTCGTGGAGAGAAGATACAGGCAATGAGCCGTGGACTGGTATTTGTCATCATCACTAATAATTTTGTCTATTTACTTTCGGGAATACTGTTCCTGCGAAACATGGGGCTGTCTTTCAAAGCAAGCGGGTTGTTAAGCCTGTTTATCGCTCTTGTTAATTTGGGATTGGTTCTTTGGCTGTGGAAAAGCAGGAAAGATTATAAATTCCTGGTGCATACTACCCTGGGACTTGTATTGACCTTTGTCTCCATCACCATTCCGATTCAACTGGATGGAAACTATATCACATTACTTTGGGCATCGGAAATGGTATTACTGCTATGGCTTTATGTTCAATCAAAGATTAGAGTCTATGAATATGCGGCTAAAATACTGGTAGGACTTACCTTCGTTTCTTACTTAATGGATGTATATAGTGTGATGTTTGAACATCATTCTTTGAGTACTATCTTCTTGAACAGTTCATTTGCAACATCCTTGTTCGTAGGCTTGGCAACGGGAGCATTCGCCCTATTGATGGAATATTATCATCAATTCTTCTCCACAGCCCGTCGGTTGCAATACAGTTTTTGGAATCCCTTAATGCTTATCATTTCCGTAGCCATCCTGTATTATACATTTATGATGGAATTCAGTTTGTATTTTGAAGGAGCGACGCGAAGCGGAGCAATGTTCTTGTTTACTGCCGTTTCCATTTCGAGTGTTTGTTATGCTTTCAGAAAACGATTCCCGATAACGAAACATCTCACTTCTTATATCTTGGCTATCGGGGCAAACGTACTTGTATATATCATAAATATATGGGGCGACCAGAGAATATGGACTTCCCCTCCTGTTGTACTACCATGGCTGACAGCTGCGTTCGTAATAGCGAATTTGTATTATGTAGCACGCTTGTACTATACAATCATCGGCATAAAGCCCCGATTTACCATATATATCAATATCCTTGCCACACTCATTTGGGTGACAATGGTACGCTCTTTCCTTTGGCAAGTGGGAGTAGACGAATTTAGTGCCGGACTATCGCTTTCATTAAGCATCGCCGGTTTCGTCCAAATGGGATTAGGAATGCGTCTGCATCAAAAAGTACTCCGCATGGTGAGCCTTGCGACTTTCGGAATAGTCCTACTCAAACTCGTCTTTGACGATTTATGGGCTATGCCAACTATCGGCAAGATTATCGTATTCATCATTTTAGGACTGATATTACTGATACTTTCATTCCTCTATCAGAAACTGAAAGATGTATTGTTCAAGAACGACGAGGATGAAATAAACTAAATTTGGATAAAAACATACTAATAAGAAAGGCTGCCCGTTCTATAAAAGAATGGCAGCCTTTACCTTGATATATTGTAGAAATTATATCTTTTACTCTTGCGAGAAACGTTTCACCTGCTCTTCGATTAACTCCTTATCATCGAAATAATTAATTTTCATCGCTTTCTTCACATCAGCCAAAGTCTCGGCAGCCGCAGCTCTTGCCACTTCGCAGCCTTGCTGAAGCATCTCGTAGATAGCAGGAATATCCTTGCTGAACTCTTTGCGACGATTGCGAATCGGCTCCAAAGTCTCCTGCATGATAGAATTCAGGAAACGTTTTACTTTCACGTCACCCAGTCCGCCGCGTTGGTAATGAGCTTTCAACTCTTCCAAATTCGGGTAGTCCGGCAAGAAGCGTTCGAAATGTTCGGGACGGCAGAAAGCGTCGAGATAAGTAAATACCGTATTACCTTCAATCTTTCCCGGGTCCTGCACGCGGAGATGTCCCGGGTCAGTGTACATACTCATGATTTTCTTCTGAATCTCTTCCGGTTCTTCCGACAGATAGATACAGTTGCCGAGTGATTTGCTCATCTTCGCCTTACCGTCAGTTCCCGGCAGACGCAGACAAGCCGCATTGTCCGGCAATAGAATTTCCGGCTCTACCAAAGTTTCACCATATATATAGTTGAATCGGCGGACGATTTCGCGTGCCTGTTCGAGCATCGGCTCCTGGTCTTCACCAACGGGGACAGTCGTTGCACGGAAAGCCGTGATATCCGCAGCCTGGCTGATAGGATAAGTGAAAAAACCTACGGGGATACTCGCTTCAAAGTTACGCATTTGGATTTCCGCTTTCACAGTCGGGTTACGTTGCAGGCGTGACACGCTGACAAGGTCCATAAAGTAGAAACTGAGTTCGCACAGTTCCGGGATTTGCGACTGGATGAAGATGGTAGCTTTGGACGGGTCGATGCCGCAAGCCAAATAATCAAGGGCAACCTCGATTACATTCTGACGTACCTTTTCAGGATTGTCTATATTGTCGGTCAACGCCTGTGAGTCGGCGATGAAGATAAACATCTTGCTGTAATCACCTGCGTTTTGCAAGTCAACTCTGCGTTTCAACGAACCTACATAATGTCCGATATGAAGTCTGCCGGTAGGGCGGTCTCCCGTCAATATGATTTTTTCTTTTCCCATTGTTATTACCTTATTAATATAGATTTAGCGACAAAGATACAGATAAAAACTGAAAGATGCATCAAAATGAAGTCACTTCACTGTAAAAAAGTGAACGTTTCTTTTTGCTATTTGCAAAATATGTCGTTACTTTGCACAAATTTTGAAATAGACAATGAATCAACAAGAAATCAGAAGTAAGTATTATCTACATTCGGATGTTTTGCACCCGGAAACGACAGGCTTCTTCTTTTTTCTCCAAAAACGATATTTTAGTTCTTTGGTAATGCGTTAATCCTTTTTTGAGGGTAACGCATTTTTTTTATGGACGAACTTAGAAATAAAACTTATTATAACAACAAAAGAAATGGAAAAGGAAATCAAGAAAGTTCTCGTTTTGGGCTCTGGAGCACTCAAAATCGGACAAGCCGGGGAGTTCGACTACTCAGGCTCACAAGCACTGAAAGCTTTGAAAGAAGAAGGTATCAGCTCAGTATTGGTAAACCCGAACATCGCAACCATTCAGACTTCTGAAGGGATTGCCGATAAAGTGTATTTCCTTCCCGTAAACACTTATTTTGTAGAAGAAATTATCAAGAAAGAACGTCCGGACGGTATCCTGCTGGCATTCGGCGGACAAACAGCGTTGAACTGCGGCGCTGAACTCTACACACAAGGTATTCTTGATAAATACGGAGTGAAGGTACTTGGTACATCGGTAGAAGCTATCATGTATACGGAAGACCGCGACCTGTTCGTGAAGAAGCTGGACGAAATTGAAATGAAGACTCCGGTGAGCCAGGCGGTAGAAAGCATGGAAGATGCGATTGCCGCTGCCCGCAAGATCGGTTATCCGGTAATGGTACGTTCGGCTTACGCATTGGGTGGTCTTGGTAGCGGTATCTGCGCTAACGAGGAAGAATTCCTGAAACTGGCCGAAAGCTCTTTCGCATTCTCTAAACAAATCCTTGTGGAAGAATCTCTGAAAGGATGGAAAGAAATCGAATTTGAAGTTATCCGCGACGCTAACGACCACTGCTTCACTGTGGCCAGTATGGAAAACTTCGACCCGCTGGGCATCCACACTGGTGAGTCTATCGTTGTTGCTCCTACTTGCTCGCTGGACGACAAGGAACTGAAAATGTTGCAGGAGCTCTCTACAAAATGTATCCGCCACTTGGGTATCGTAGGTGAATGTAACATCCAGTATGCATTCAACTCTGATACGGATGATTACCGCGTGATTGAAGTGAACGCCCGTCTGAGCCGTTCTTCTGCTTTGGCTTCTAAGGCTACCGGTTATCCGCTGGCATTCGTTGCCGCTAAGATTGCGTTGGGTTACTCACTCGACCAGATTGGAGAGATGGGAACGCCGAACTCTGCTTATGTTGCTCCGCAACTTGACTATTATATCTGTAAGATTCCCCGTTGGGACTTGACAAAATTTGCCGGTGTTTCCCGTGAAATCGGTTCAAGCATGAAGTCGGTAGGTGAAATCATGTCTATCGGCCGCTCTTTTGAAGAAATCATTCAGAAAGGTCTGCGTATGATTGGTCAGGGTATGCACGGTTTCGTTGGCAACGATGAACTGCACTTCGATGACCTTGACAAGGAACTTTCCCGTCCGACCGACTTGCGTGTGTTTGCCATCGCGCAGGCTATGGAAAAAGGATATAGCATCGACCGTATTCACGAACTGACAAAAATTGACCCTTGGTTCCTCGGCAAACTGAAGAATATCGTTGATTATAAAGCTAAATTATCTACCTATAATAAGGTGGAAGATATCCCAGCTGACGTAATGCGTGAAGCTAAAGTTTTAGGTTTCTCTGACTTCCAGATTGCACGCTTCGTGCTGAATCCGACCGGAAATATGGAGAAAGAAAATCTGGCAGTACGCGCTCACCGTAAATCTATGGGTATCCTTCCAGCCGTAAAACGCATCAATACCGTTGCTTCCGAACATCCGGAACTGACTAACTATCTGTATATGACATATGCGGTGGAAGGTTATGATGTGAACTATTATAAGAATGAGAAATCAGTAGTCGTACTGGGTTCGGGCGCTTACCGCATCGGTAGCTCTGTAGAATTTGACTGGTGCTCGGTGAATGCTGTGCAGACTGCCCGCAAACTGGGTTACAAATCTATCATGATTAACTACAACCCCGAAACGGTTTCTACTGACTATGATATGTGCGACCGTCTGTACTTCGACGAACTTTCGTTCGAACGTGTACTCGACGTAATCGACCTTGAACAGCCTCGCGGCGTAATCGTCTCTGTTGGCGGACAAATCCCGAACAACTTGGCTATGAAGCTTTACCGCCAGTCGGTGCCTGTATTGGGTACTTCTCCGATTTCCATCGACCGCGCCGAAAACCGTAACAAGTTCTCTGCAATGCTCGACCAACTGGGTATCGACCAGCCGGCTTGGCAGGAGTTGACCAGTCTTGAAGATGTGAAAGGCTTCGTGGAGAAAGTTGGCTATCCGGTATTGGTTCGTCCTTCTTACGTTCTTTCGGGAGCTGCAATGAACGTCTGCTACGATGACGAAGAACTGGAGAATTTCCTGAAGATGGCTGCCGAAGTTTCCAAGGAATATCCGGTGGTTGTTTCTCAGTTCCTCGAAAACACGAAAGAAATCGAGTTCGATGCTGTTGCCCAGAACGGTGAAGTGGTAGAATATGCGATCTCCGAACACGTGGAATTTGCCGGTGTCCACTCTGGTGACGCTACACTGGTATTCCCGGCTCAGAAGATTTACTTCGCAACTGCACGCCGCATCAAGAAGATCAGCCGCCAGATTGCAAAAGAGCTCAATATCTCCGGTCCGTTCAATATCCAGTTCCTGGCCCGTAACAATGAAGTGAAGGTAATCGAATGTAATCTGCGTGCTTCCCGTAGCTTCCCGTTTGTTTCCAAAGTGCTGAAACGCAACTTTATCGAAACGGCTACCCGCATCATGCTCGATGCTCCATATTCACGTCCGGACAAATCGGCATTCGACATCGACTGGATTGGTGTAAAAGCTTCCCAGTTCTCCTTCTCCCGTCTGCACAAGGCCGACCCGGTATTGGGCGTAGATATGTCTTCTACGGGTGAGGTCGGCTGTATCGGCGATGACTTCTCGGAAGCATTGTTGAATGCAATGATTGCCACAGGCTTCAAGATTCCTGAAAGAGCGGTAATGTTCTCTTCGGGTGCGATGAAGTCGAAAGTAGATTTGCTGGACGCAAGCCGTATGCTGTTTGCTAAAGGATACAAAGTATATGCGACTGCCGGAACTGCCGCTTTCCTGAATGCTCATGGTGTAGACACGACTCCGGTTTACTGGCCGGATGAAAAACCGGATGCAGAGAACAACGTGATGAAGATGATTGCCGACCATAAATTCGATTTGATTGTCAACATTCCGAAGAATCACAGTAAACGCGAATTGACAAACGGTTACCGCATCCGTCGTGGCGCAATCGACCATAACATTCCTTTGATTACAAATGCCCGTCTGGCAAGTGCCTTTATCGAAGCATTCTGTGAACTAAAACTGAGTGATATTCAGATTAAGAGCTGGCAGGAATATAAATAAGCTGCTTTAGCTGTTTATCTCAAGATAAGAAAAACTCCCTCTTTGGAATGCCAAAGAGGGAGTTCTTTTTTGGGGTGCTTTCTTCTTTTTGATTTGCTTGCTATTGTTTGCTTATACGATAATTGTATACTTTCAGATTTTCTATCCGGCTATTAAAATTCCCGGCTTTTTCCAGTGGGAAAACCAATGTGCGAATATAATTCATAGAGTCTTTTCCTGCGTTGAAGTAGAGCTTCTGCATATTCATTTCTTCGATAACTTTTCCGTTTACTCTGAGTGTGGTGCTACGGCTGTCACCTTCAATCTGGATCGAAGCTTTCTCTCCCGGATTCACTTTATATGGGAAAGTGTTCAAATAACCATCGCGTGCAAAACCCATCATGCCGCGAATCGGGTCTGTCAGGTAGAATACGGCATTGGGCGAACGGAATAATTCTGTTCCGCTTTTCTCCTGTGCCCCGGTAATATCGAAGCAGACTGTATAATTGTAGCCGATTTCAGGATAATCGGAAGTGCTGCCGGGGGCGACAGTGGAGCGTTCATAAACCAATGCGGGGCTCTTGCCGATTTTTCCCGACTGGTTGACTCCGGGTGCTTCGCTGATAGCAGCACGCTTTTCGTTGTATGTTTCGTAAGGCAGGCTGGTTTCTTTACCTGTCCACATTTTCACGGCAAGGGTTTGCAGGGCGGGGAATACACGGTGATGAATGTCTTTCACGGAAATTCCGTTGCCTACATGGTCGTTCCAGACGGCAAACATGCCACCGAGGATGGCGGGATGCTTTTCCTCGAATACGGCTTTGCCGATATGTGCGGGTGTCCATTTGTTATATAGGAATGATTCGTTGAGGTAATCGTAGTAATATCCGGCTATAGGAACCAGGTAAACCATTCCGTCAGGGATACTGATGAGTTGATAACCGTCCTTTATCATAGTTGCCGGGTCGGCATATCCATTGTACCAGGCGTTCATGATGACATCCGTTGATTTGACAGGTGTGTCGCCTTTGGCATGAGTGAGTGCGCCCCATATTACAGCTTGCTTGCCGAAGCTCTCTACCAAGCGGATATAACGGTCGGTGAAAGCCCGGAACTTTTCTACCACGTCTTTCTTTGCATTTGAGTATTCGTCAGTGCCGATGTGTACGCGTTTGCCGACAAATACGGGATTGTCTCCTTCCAGATATTCCTTGAACAGCGCGTCTACAAATTCATAGGTTTCCGGCTTGAACAGGTCGAGATGATCCATGCCATATTCTTTGCTGCCGATTTCCGGTTTGTAGTGGGCAAATGCAAGTGAGTGTGCGGGAATATCTATTTCCGGTATGATTTCTACAAAGTTGGCTGCCGCCTGTTTCTGGAAATCAATAAATTCTTTTTTGGAATAAGAACCGTCACGGGCAGTCAGTCCCGGGTAAGTGTCCGATTCCAGGCGGAAAGCAGCGTATGTCTTATCCCAGTTATGCTCGAAATATTGTTTGAATCCGTTGTCGTTCAGATGGACTTGCAAGGTATTCATCTTATAATAAGCCATGATTTTTGCCAAATCCTGCAGATAAGACATCGGGATAAATTTCCGGCCGCAGTCTATCATGAATCCCCGGATGGGATAGTCGGGATAATCGCGGATGGTTCCTTTAGGAAGCTGGTGTCCGCTGGTTTGTTCCGCTATCTGCAGAAGGGTGCGTGTACTCCAGTAAAGTCCGGTCGGAGTCGGGGCGGAGAGTGTCACGCGGTCGGCTATTTGGATGGCGTAACCTTCTTTTCCCAGCTTTTTGTCGGCCGACAGGGATAGGACGAAATCTCCGGCTTTGGCCTTGCCTTCTGTCACGCTCAATGTCTGTCCGAACATCTGTCGATAGTCATCGGCGAACAGTCGGGCTATTCTCAGCAGTTCGGGATTGGAGGAAGTGCAGACGATTTTCGTATCTGTTCCAGGGATGAAGTTGCCATCCTTTCCTGTCCATTGTTTCAATTCGGGGATAACGAACGGTTTCGGATTAACGGCGGCGTGGGATAAATTCCCGGTCAAACAAAAGATTGTTAATAAGAATAGCACTTTTAGGGGGATCAGTGTGTGTCTCATAAGGGGTCTTTTTTGTTATTAATGAATGATTAAAGTTAATTATGCGGTGAAAGTAAGGATAATTCAGCTATTCATCAGTAAGAGAAGCGAATTATTTTTTATTTTTGTTTCTTGAAAAGATAAAATCAGATTTAAGCATGTTAGTACTTCTATCCTGTGCCAAGACAATGAGTGGGACTTCAAAGGTGAAAACTCCTTTGAGTACAATTCCGCGTTTTCAAAAAGAAGCGTCTGAAGTTGCCTTGCAGATGTCGCAGTTTTCGGTGGACGAGTTGGAACGTCTGTTGCGTGTAAATGCTAAGATAGCTGTGGAGAATTATAAGCGTTATCAGGTCTTTCATGCCGAGGGTACACCGGAATTGCCTGCTTTGCTGGCTTATACCGGGATAGTGTTTAAGCGTCTGAATGCCAAAGATTTCTCTAATGAGGAATTTGAGTATGCGCAGGAGCATCTGCGGCTGACTTCTTTTTGTTACGGATTGTTGAGGCCGTTGGACACCATCCGTTCCTATCGTTTGGAGGGCGATGTCGTGTTGCCGGAATTTGGGAATCAAACCATGTTCTCTTATTGGCGGTCGCGTTTGACGGATATGTTCATCGAAGATATAAAGAAAGCGGGCGGAATACTTTGTAATCTGGCTAGTGACGAAATGAAAAGCCTGTTCGACTGGAAGCGGGTGGAGAAAGAAATACGTGTCATAACTCCCGAATTTCAGGTATGGAAGAATGGAAAGCTGGCTTCGATAGTTATCTATATAAAGATGTCCCGCGGTGAGATGACGCGCTTTATCCTGAAAAACAGGATTGAGAATCTGGAAGAACTGAAAAGTTTTTCTTGGGAAGGATTCGAGTTCAACGCATCCCTTTCGGATGAAAAGAAGTTTGTATTTACGAATGGCAAAGAGGTATAAAGTATGACGGAAATAGAGAAGATGCGCAGCAGCCAGTTGGCGGATATGTCCGTGCCGGAGTTGCAGGTGAGTTTTGAACATGCGAAGAAGTTGCTGGCGGGAATCCGGTACGCGTCATTCGCAAGCAGATGGTTTGATGTCTGACCGGGAAAGATTGTTTCTCTGATTTGATAAATCGAAAGTTACACGAAAAAAAAAAGTTTTTCCTTTATCTGTTGATAATCAGTATGTTTGTTAATTGGGTGAAAATTTTATTGAAAAATAATATGGGAAATGTTTGCAGGTTTCAAAAAAAGCCGTACCTTTGCATCGCTTTTGAAACGGAAGTGTAAGGGCGTTTAGCTCAGCTGGTTCAGAGCATCTGCCTTACAAGCAGAGGGTCGGCGGTTCGAATCCGTCAACGCCCACACAAAAAACGAAACACTTCCGGCTCATTAACAAGGGCGTTTAGCTCAGCTGGTTCAGAGCATCTGCCTTACAAGCAGAGGGTCGGCGGTTCGAATCCGTCAACGCCCACTACAAAAGGAAAGTCTTACGAAGAAATTCGTGAGACTTTTTTTATTTCTTATCTCTTTTATACAAACTTTCTTTATCCTTTTGCCTTATAACTCAGGAAAAAGAGTTAATTTTGCAGTCTGATAATTATCTAAGAAAACGTATGGAACTTGATGTATTAACGGCCATATCTCCGATTGATGGTCGATATAGAGGCAAAACTAAAGCTTTGGCAGCTTATTTCTCTGAATTTGCACTGATTAAATACCGTGTACAGGTAGAGGTGGAATACTTTATCACCTTGTGCGAACTTCCTTTGCCGCAACTAAAAGGAGTCGATAGCAGCGTGTTTGAAACTTTGCGGAATATCTACCGTAACTTCTCTGAAGCAGACGCACAGCGCATTAAAGATATCGAGAGTGTGACTAACCACGATGTGAAAGCCGTAGAATACTTCCTGAAAGAAGAATTTGACAAGATGGGCGGAATGGATGACTATAAGGAATTCATCCACTTCGGACTGACTTCACAGGATATCAACAATACGTCTGTCCCTCTTTCTGTCAAAGAAGCATTGGAACAAGTGTATTATCCGCTGATTGAAGAACTTATTGCACAGTTGAAAGCGTATGCGACAGACTGGGCTGATATCCCGATGCTTGCCAAGACTCACGGTCAGCCGGCTTCTCCTACCCGTCTGGGCAAAGAAGTGATGGTATTCGTTTACCGTCTGGAACGCCAGTTGGCAATGTTGAAGGCTTGTCCGATTACTGCCAAGTTCGGTGGTGCTACCGGAAATTATAATGCGCATCATGTAGCATATCCCCAGTATGACTGGAAACAATTCGGCAACCGCTTTGTTGCAGAAAAACTGGGACTGGAACGCGAAGAGTATACAACGCAGATCTCGAACTATGATAATCTCTCCGCTGTTTTTGATGCAATGAAGCGTATCAATACCATTATGGTGGATATGAACCGTGACTTCTGGCAGTACATCTCCATGGAGTACTTCAAACAGAAAATCAAAGCCGGAGAAGTAGGCTCAAGTGCCATGCCGCACAAAGTGAACCCGATTGACTTTGAGAATGCGGAAGGTAACCTGGGCATCGCAACCTCTATTCTGGAACATCTGGCTGTGAAACTTCCGGTTTCCCGTTTGCAGCGTGACTTGACCGACTCTACCGTTCTGCGTAACGTAGGCGTACCTTTCGGTCATATCGTGATTGCCATTCAGAGTTCCTTGAAGGGATTGCGCAAGCTATTGCTGAATGAACCGGCTATTTACCGTGATTTGGATAATTGCTGGAGCGTGGTAGCTGAGGCTATTCAGACAATCCTGCGCCGTGAGGCTTATCCGCATCCGTATGAAGCTTTGAAAGCTTTGACCCGGACCAATCAGGCGATTACAGAAAGTTCTATCAAGGAATTTATTGAAGAGCTGAATGTAAGCGAAGATATTAAAAAAGAGTTAAGAGCGATTACTCCGCATACTTATACGGGGCTTTAATTGTTTACTTATACAATAAACGTGTTTTTTAAATAGGCCGTGAGGCCAAAGTCTAATTTTATTCGAATAAAAAAATGAGCACAGAAAACGAAGAATGGCGCGAAAATTCTTTCAATGAAGAGAATTCAGGTGCCGGCCGTGATGGTAACAGGTCTTACAACAGAGAAGGTGGAGAACGTCCGTATCGTCCTTCTTACAACCGTGAAGGCGGGGATCGTCCGTATCGCCCGCGATTTAATACCAATAATGAAGGTGGCGAGCGCCCGCAGCGTTCTTATGGCGACCGTCCTCAACGCCCCCGCTTCAACAGCGAAGGTGGTGACCGCCCGTATCGTCCTCGCTTTAATAGCAACAATGAAGGTGGTGAGCGTCCGCAGCGTTCTTACAACCGCGAAGGTGGCTCTTATGGCGACCGCCCTCAACGTCCTTCTTACAATCGTGAAGGTGGTTCGTATGGCGACCGTCCACAACGTCCCCGTTTCAATAGCGAAGGTGGCTCTTATGGCGACCGTCCTCAGCGTCCTTCTTACAACCGTGAAGGCGGTGACCGTCCGTACCGTCCCCGCTTTAATAGCGAAGGTGGCGATCGTCCTCAGCGTCCTTCTTACAACCGCGAAGGTGGTGACCGCCCGTACCGTCCCCGTTTCAATAATGGCGAAGGTGGCGGCTATCGTAGCAACAATGGTGGTGGCGGCTATCGTCCGAGATACAACAACGACCGTCAGGGCGGATACCGTCCTCGTCCGCGTACCGGCGATTATGATCCGAATGCTAAGTATAGCATAAAGAAACAAATCGAGTACAAGGAGCAGTTTGTTGATCCGAACGAACCGATCCGTCTGAATAAGTTCCTGGCTAACGCAGGTGTTTGCTCACGTCGTGAGGCTGACGAATTTATCACAGAAGGTGTGGTTTCTGTAAACGGTGAGGTAGTTACTGAATTGGGTACGAAAATCAAACGCTCGGATGTGGTGAAGTTCCACGAAGAACCGGTTAGCATCGAACGTAAGGTGTATGTACTGCTGAACAAGCCGAAAGATACTGTTACCACATCGGATGATCCGCAGGAACGCCGTACGGTAATGGATTTGGTAAAAGGCGCTTGCAACGAACGTATTTATCCGGTAGGACGTCTTGACCGTAACACGACCGGTGTACTGTTACTGACGAACGACGGTGATTTGGCTTCCAAGCTGACACACCCGAAATTCTTGAAGAAGAAAATTTATCATGTTCATCTGGACAAGAATCTGGCTAAAGCGGATATGGAGCAGATTGCAGCCGGTATCCAGTTGGAAGACGGTGAAATCCATGCAGACGCTATCAGCTATACGGATGATTTCAAGAAAGACCAGGTAGGTATCGAAATCCACTCCGGCAAGAACCGTATCGTTCGCCGTATTTTCGAATCACTGGGTTATAAAGTAGTAAAACTCGACCGTGTATTCTTCGCCGGGCTGACCAAGAAAGGTCTGCGTCGCGGAGACTGGCGTTACCTGTCGGAAGCAGAAGTAAACTACCTCCGCATGGGGTCGTTTGAATAATAAGTTAATAAATAACAACTTGACAGAGGACGGGGAAGGAAAGCAGGAAGAAATGAATCTTGCGTTTTAAACCTCGTCTTCTTGTATCTAAAAAGAATAAGTTAAATGGAAAAGATTGGTAGAACAAAAATTGTTGATCTGTTGAAGCGTACGGACATCGGCGCTATGGTCAATGTGAAAGGATGGGTTCGCACCCGCAGAGGTAGCAAACAAGTAAACTTTATCGCACTGAATGACGGTTCTACAATAAATAATTTGCAGGTCGTAGTAGATTTGGCTAATTTCGACGAAGAGATGCTGAAACAGATTACCACTGGTGCTTGTATCAGCGTGAACGGTGAAATGGTGGAATCTGTAGGCTCCGGCCAAAAGGTGGAAGTGCAGGCTCGCGAAATTGAGGTGCTGGGTACTTGCGATAATACATACCCGTTGCAGAAGAAAGGTCATTCTATGGAATTTTTGCGTGAGATTGCTCATTTGCGTCCGCGTACCAATACGTTTGGTGCAGTGTTCCGTATCCGTCACAACATGGCGATTGCTATCCACAAGTTTTTCCATGACAGAGGCTTCTTCTATTTCCATACGCCGATCATTACAGCTTCGGACTGTGAGGGTGCCGGACAGATGTTCCAGGTGACTACCATGAACCTGTATGACTTGAAGAAAGACGAGAAAGGTTCCATTTCTTATGACGACGACTTCTTCGGCAAGCAGGCGAGTCTGACCGTTTCCGGTCAGTTGGAAGGTGAGCTGGCTGCCACTGCTTTGGGAGCTATCTACACATTCGGTCCTACGTTCCGTGCCGAAAACTCCAATACTCCCCGCCACTTGGCAGAGTTCTGGATGATTGAGCCGGAAGTTGCTTTCAACGATATTGCGGACAATATGGATTTGGCTGAAGAGTTCATTAAGTATTGTGTGAAATGGGCGTTGGATAACTGTGCGGACGACGTGAAGTTCTTGAACGATATGTTCGATAAGGGACTGATTGAACGTCTGCAAGGTGTATTGAAAGATGATTTCGTTCGTCTGCCTTATACAGACGGTATCAAGATTCTGGAAGAGGCCGTAGCGAAAGGACACAAGTTCGAGTTCCCGGTTTACTGGGGCGTCGACCTGGCTTCCGAGCACGAACGTTATCTGGTGGAAGAACACTTCAAGCGTCCGGTGATCCTGACTGACTATCCGAAGGATATCAAGGCTTTCTATATGAAGCAGAACGAGGATGGTAAGACGGTACGTGCGATGGATGTTCTTTTCCCGAAAATCGGTGAAATCATTGGCGGTTCCGAACGTGAATCGGATTATAATAAGTTGATGACCCGTATCGAAGAGATGCATATCCCGATGAAGGATATGTGGTGGTATCTGGATACCCGCAAGTTCGGTACTTGTCCTCACTCCGGTTTCGGACTCGGTTTCGAACGCTTGTTACTTTTCGTAACAGGTATGGCGAACATCCGTGACGTGATACCGTTCCCGCGTACACCGAGAAATGCTGATTTCTAATATTTCGGTATATTTATGTAAGGCTCGCATAATCTTTCGGTTATGCGAGTTTTTTTATGCGCTTCATGGTTCTATTCTCAAAATAAATATTTATATTTGGAGATACGCATTCGAGAGTGTTAACTAAAATAATACGACAATGAAAAAGCTCTATTTCTTTACCATGCTTTCAATAATGTTGTTGGCGGTAACAGGTGCGACGGCCCAGAAGAAAACCAAATTCAAAGCGGCCGAGTTGAAAGGAATCTGGCAACTTTGCCATTATGTGTCGGAATCTCCCGATGTTCCGGGAGAGTTGAAGCCCAGTAATACATTTAAGGTGTTGAGTGAAGACGGACGAATCGTGAACTTTACGATTATTCCCGGTTCTGATGCAATTATTACGGGGTATGGTACGTATAAGCAATTAACTGACGATTCTTATAAGGAAAGTATCGAGAAGAATATTCATCTCCCGATGCTGGATAATCAGGATAATATTCTGGAATTCGAGATTAAGGATAATGATTATCTGTGTCTGAAGTATTTCATCAAAAACGATTTGAATGGGAACGAACTGAATACCTGGTATTATGAAACCT
Source organism: Bacteroides sp. f07 (assembly GCF_042854785.1). Taxonomy (NCBI): domain Bacteria; kingdom Pseudomonadati; phylum Bacteroidota; class Bacteroidia; order Bacteroidales; family Bacteroidaceae; genus Bacteroides; species Bacteroides sp. f07. Next base: position 935,406 of record NZ_BAABXI010000002.1, read on the forward strand.
GGAAACGGGTGGAGATGCCGGCCAAGTTCCCGGAAGATATTGTGAGATAGGTAAATTTGTTATCTGAATTATAATAGCGCACATCCTCTTTTCGAAGAAGATGTGCGCTATTTTTGTGTCTTTATATGAAAGTAGACAAAAACAAAAGCATTTTGGATAAAATCTACATTGGTGCGTGTGAAATCAAGGATGAAAAAACAGATATATAAAGGCTTTCCTTTCGCCAATTCCTACTTTTGCTATCAGTAAAAACAAGTGTTTCGAATGATAATGAATAAAACATTAAAGCTATAAGTATGAAGATGAAAAGAAAGTTGTATGTCGCGGTTTTAGGGATGAGTCTGCTGACCGCTTGTAGCATTCCCAAAGCGGGTGCACCGGAATGGTTTGAGAACGCAGTGAAAACTTCCGACTCTCAGTTGCTGTATATGGCGGAGCAACTGAAAGATGTACCGGACACTGTTTGTTTCCCACGTTCTACCAAACCGGACGGAAGCTATCGCCTGGAAAATGCCAAAGACTGGACAAGCGGTTTTTATCCCGGTTCTATGTGGCTCGCCTATGAGTTGACAGGAGATGAGGCTTTGGCGGAGGAAGCCCGCAAATACACCAACCGCCTGGAAGATATTCAATATTATACAGGAAACCATGATATTGGTTTTATGATGTATTGCAGTTATGGACAAGCGCTCCGTTTGAAGCCGGAACCGAAAGATAAGCAGATTTTGATAAACTCTTCCGAAAGCCTTTGTGCACGTTTTAGCCCGGAAGTAGGATTGATTCGTTCGTGGGATTTTGGTGATTGGAGTTATCCGGTTATCATTGATAATATGATGAATCTCGAAATGCTATTCTGGGCATCCGAACAAACGGGAAATTCAAAATATCAGGATATTGCCATCGCTCATGCCGATAAGACACTGAAGAATCATTTTCGCGATAATATGACCTCGTATCATGTAGTCAGTTATTCCGTTCCAAGCGGAAAAGTAGAATCCAAGGGAACTTTTCAGGGGTATTCCGATTCTTCTGCTTGGGCGCGTGGACAGGCGTGGGGAGTCTATGGCTATACCATGTGCTACCGATTTACCAAAAATCCCGTTTATTTGGATGCGGCTCATAAGATAGCACGCTTCATTATGGAGAACCGTCCATCGGAGAATGATTATATCCCTTATTGGGATTATGACGCACCAGGGATTCCGAATGCTCCGCGTGATGCATCCGCATCGGCTGTCACAGCTTCCGCACTATTGGAATTGTGTGGATATACAGATGACAAGAATTTAAGTAACAGCTACGTAGTGTATGCGGAGAATATACTGAAACAACTTTCCTCACCGGATTATCTGGCGAAAGAAAAGGAAAACAACGGATTTATACTGATGCATTCGGTCGGCAGCTTTCCGCATGACAGTGAGGTGGATGTGCCGCTGAACTATGCCGATTATTATTATCTGGAGGCACTGAAGCGGTATAAGGATTTGAAGAAGTTCAGCTAAACGGGATTGAGTATAGAGTAAGAAACATTTTACTATCAGAGCTAATAACAAACACCATGAAACCAATATTGTATATTCTTACAATTAGTTTATTTACATCCGGACTTCATGCCCAACAGTCACCTGCCAATATCCGGCTGAAAGATGTCACTTTGATGCACGAAATGCGTGCTACTCCCTCACCGCTCGACAAAGCAGTGGTTGCTGACCGCATCGTCTCTTTTCAATGGCCGTTGCAGGAAGGTCTTTATGTGGTAGAAAGCGGGTTGGACGGTCTGGATACCAAGCATAAGATTGACAAGAGTAAAGTCCGTTATAGCTTGCGCTACTCTCAAGACCCCACTTTCAAGACCGGAGTAATGCAGGTAGAAACCCGCTGGCCGTTCTTCAATCCGGAGAAAGATTTGACTCCCGGCGTATGGTACTGGCAATACGGTAATGTTATGAACGGCCAAACAGAATGGGCTACGGTTCAGCAGTTCACGGTGGAAGCCAATCCAGACAAGTTTTGTCCGCCTTCCCTGAAAGAAGTTCTTGCCAAAGTTCCTCACGGACATCCCCGTGTCTGGCTGGATAAGAACGAATGGGATAGTTTTATCCATCGTAGCATTTCCAAGCCCGAACGTAAAATTTATATTTCGGCTGCCAACAAGGCGATGAAGACACCTATGAAGTCTATTAATGACGTCAACACGAAGTTAGCCGCTAATTTGACTAGCGAAATGGAACGCAATGCAATGCTTACTCGTGAGAGTCGCCGTATTGTCGACAGGGAAGAGTCAAACTTGGAAGCTATCATACGTGCTTATATGCTGACTAAAGAACGCCGCTATGCTGACGAAGCTATCAAGCGTATCAAGGAAGTCACCACTTGGGGTGAAAGCGGGAATGTGAAAGGAGATTTCAATGACGCAACTTTTGTGTCACTTAGTTCATTGGCTTACGATGCGCTCTACGACCTTTTGGATGAGGCAACTAAAAAAGATTTGTTGGCTTGCATCAAGAAATATGGAACAAAGATGTATGACCATCACAATAATTATCTGGAAAACCACATTGCAGAGAATCATGTCTGGCAGATGACGCTCCGGATTCTTACCATGGCTGCTTTCGCTGTTTATGGCGAGCTGTCCGAGGCTGATACTTGGGTGGATTACTGCTATAACGTATGGATTGCCCGTTTCCCCGGTCTGAACCAAGACGGTGCCTGGCACAATGGCGACTCTTACTTCACGGTAAACACGCGTACATTGATTGAAGTTCCCTATTATTACAGCAGACTGACCGGATTTGATTTCTTCTCCGACCCATGGTATCAAGGTTCGGCTCTGTACACTATCTATCAGCAACCCCCATTCTCCAAATCGGGTGGAAATGGAAGTTCTCATGAAAAGGTGCTGACGCCGAGAGGAGTGAGAGTGGGCTATGCGGACGCTGTCGCCCGGATGACCGGAAATACGTATGCTGCTGATTATGTGCGTACTATCCAGACACGTCAACCGAATATACTGAATGAAGGTGGAACCTCTAAAGCAGGCGGACTGGCATGGTTCCGTTTGCAATGTGACAAACCACTACCTGTGGGGCCCGGTCTTGCCGACTTGCCTATGGGACATGTTTTCCCACAATCCGGCCTGGCTTCATTCGCCACCAATCTGTCCCGGACAGAAAATAGTGCTATGATTAGTTTTCGTAGCAGCCCGTATGGCGGCACATCCCATGCGTTGACCAATCAGAATGCTTTCAATACTTTCTGGGGTGGACAGTCACTTTTTTATAGTGCAGGTCACTGTACTTCTTTTATCGATAAACATGCTGTTTATTGTTACCGTGCATCTCGCGCTCACAATACGATTCTGGTCAATGGTATGGGACAACGTATCGGTACTGAAGGTTATGGTTGGATACCCCGTTATTATGTAAGTGAAAATATCGGTTATGTGGTAGGCGATGCCTCCAATGCATACGGAAAAGTAATTTCTCCGCTTTGGATAGAACGCGGCAAAGCCGCCGGTTTGGAATATACCCCTGAAAATGGCTGGGACGAGGTTGGTCTGAAAACTTTCCGCCGCCATATTGTAGAGCTTGGGAAGACAGGTCTTACTTTTATCTATGATGAGCTCGAAGCTGAACAGCCTGTCACTTGGAGTTACTTGCTGCATACGGTTATTAATCCGATGAATGTAGATAAAAGTAATTCGAGATGGATACACGTTCAGGCTACCAACCAAAACGGTGTTTCCGATGCGTACCTTTTCTCCACCGGTGTATTGAAAACCGATACGACCAGCCAATTCTTTACCCCTGCCGTCAACTGGCTGATTGCTGACGAGAAAGGTAACTTTAAAACATACCCTAATCATTGGCATTTCACCGCTACTTCAGATAAACAGAAAGTATATCGTTTTGCTACAATTATCAATACTCACGCCAAACAGAAACCCTCTGAGCAACCACGAATCCTGAAAGACGGCTGCATCGAGATAGGCGACTGGCACATCAAGGTGAATCTATCTTCTAAAGGTGTTTCCTCTTTCTTCATTCGCCATACGAAAAAAGGAGAGAACGTAAGTATCGACTATAAAGGTGAAGCTACCCTTATCAAAGAAAACGGCCATGAAAAAGTGCTGGTTGATAAAGTACCCGAACTGGAAATCTAATCAGATAAAGACATCGAATATGAAAACAATAAACTATATCCTGGTAACTGCAATAGCACTTTCATTCAGTAGTTGTATGCAGCAACCTAAAGAAAAAGAAATAACGGAAACCACTTCGCAGAAAACGTATGAATATATGGCAACCGCACGATTGACGGTCAGCGAGAGCAAACGATTGATAGCCAAAGGGATTTCCGCAAATAAAGAGGTAAAGGACAGATTAGAGAACGGCATTGTCATCATTACTTTGGGAACAACCAATACCTATCTTGCAGAAGAGCTTGCCGGACTGTCAACTCCCCGGGGGAGTTTCGTCACAGGACGAATCTTTCCAAGTTCGAAAGAGGATTTTGCCAAAGGAATGAAACGTCAGTCGGAGATAGTATTGATGAAAGGAAAACCAGTTGATATTTCCTATGCCGACGCTTTGAGTCGTATGAATGCGAAAGACATTGTATTCAAAGGCGCCAATATGGTGAACTACGCCAAACGTCAGGCAGCCGTATGCGTAGGTGCTCCCGACGGGGGCACTGTAGCCAAACTACGTAAATATACTGACCGGGGCAAAGGACGTTGGATTGTACCCGTGGGACTGGAAAAGGAAACGACACAAGACCTGTTCGAGATGCAGAAGTTGACGAACGGAGATACACCGCGTGGCAAAGGTACCGTACGCCTCAACGTGACGCAAGGCAATATTTACACCGAAATCGAAGCTCTCAAAGAATTTGCCGACGTGGATGTACACGTCACGGCGAAAGGCGGTGTAGACGGTGCCGAAGGCGGTGTGTCGTTACTGATTTGCGGCACGAAAGCGGAAGTGGAAAAAGCGGAAAACATCGTGAAGCAATTGCAGGGTGAGCCTGCTTTTGTAGAGAGCACTTCTGGTTCAAAGAAATAAAATATCTATTACTAATGCAATAACAAGAATTATTTATGAAGAAAGTTTTATCACTCATTGCGTGCATCGGCCTGTCGCTGGCACTGAACGCACAAAACAAGAAAGTATTCGGAACGAAAGACGGCGAACTGATACATGAAAGCTCGGAAAGCTACGAATGGCCTACCGATGCGAAAGTACTGGAGAAACTGGATAAATGGCAAGATGTGAAATTCGGTATCATGTACCACTGGGGAATTTATTCCGTGCCGGGCATTACGGAATCATGGTTACTTTGCTCGGAAGACCGCTTTACCAAGCGCAGACAGAGAGTAGCCCCTGACAAACCTTATGACGAATTTAAGAAATGGTACTGGGGACTGGCGGATTCATTCAATCCGGTCAAGTTCGAGCCTTCCCGTTGGGCGGATATTGCGAAAGAAGCCGGATGCAAATACCTCATCTTCACTACCAAGCACCATGACGGCTTCTGTATGTACGATTCCCAATATTCGGATTATGGCATCACAAAAGGACCATACAAGAACGGTAAATATGCAGATGTCACCAAGCACCTGTTTGATGCTTTCCGTCAGAAAGGCTTCATGATTGGTACTTATTTCTCCAAACCGGACTGGCATCACACTGATTATTGGGACCCGTTCTGGTCAACTCCCACCCGTAACGTAAACTATGATGTCAAGAAGTATCCTAAGAAATGGGCGAACTTCCAGAAGTTTACCGCCAATCAGATTGATGAACTAATGACTAATTACGGAAATGTCGATATCCTATGGCTCGACGGCGGCTGGGTACGCAAGCCCGAACAGGATATCAAAATGGATGAAATAGTAGAGAAAGCGCGCATTAAACAATCGGGACTAATCGTAGCGGACAGAACCGTACTGGGACGTAACGAGAATTATCAGACACCGGAACGTGTCGTTCCTGAAAAGCAAATAAACAACCCGTGGGAAACCTGTATACCTTTGGCTAAGACTTGGGGCTGGAGCCCGGACTCCGAATACAAATCCTGTTCATGGGTAATCAATATGCTGGCCGAAATTGTAGCCAAAGGCGGGAACCTCGCCCTGAATATCGGCCCCACTCCGGAAGGCGAAATTGAACAAGGCGCTGTCGACCGCTTGAAAGAAGTAGGTGACTGGTTGAAGCAGAACGGTGCGGCTATCTACGCCACCCGTATCACCCCGAACTATAACTGCGGTAAAGTCTGGTTTACCGCCAACAAGGACGGCAAGACATTGTATGCTATTTATGCCCTGCCCGAAAAAGAAACACTGCCTGCTACCATTGAATGGGAAGGTAACGAGCCGACAGGCAAAATGACTCTGTTACAAAACGGCAAGAGCGTGAAGTACTCCTGCAAGGACGGCAAAGTGACTGTCACCCTGCCTGAAGGTTTGAAGAACGAGCCGCTGGCTTTTAGCTTCAAAGTAAAGAAATGACAGTTTAAGTACTCTTGCAAAATAATCTTATATTATCAGGCACGGATTACGCGGATTACACGGTTGCTTTATGACAGCCATCATTCGAGGAACCGTGTAATCCGCGTAATCTGTGCCTAAATTTATTATATAAACTAATTATGATTACATACTTAGAAACAAGAATCTTATAACAGATAGGCATTATTAGTATCATGAAGAATAAAATCAATGTATTGTTCTGCATAGCAGTGGCATCCGTATCCGTTTCCGTACAATCGGCATTCGGGCAGTCGGATAGGACAACTCAGCAGATATTCAGCGGCTTCCACCAGTTTGCTGATGGTTTCAAAGTAAATAAAGATGGGGCGGATGGCAGTAAGAGTGGTATTACCCCATTAACTCTGGGATGTATACGGCAAAAGGGGAACCGGGAGTTTCCTTATCCGGTGAAGGGACACGAGGTTATAACCAATCCGCCGGTTTTCACTTGGCCGATGGCTGACTACAAGTATCCCGAAGTTTTTCCTGTTGACAAAACAAAAAGGAAAATGGATGACTGTCTGCATTATGACTTCCAATTGGGACGTACAAGAGACTTTTCGGATAAAGATGTACTTACCCGCACAGGGTTGAGACTGGCGTTTTATAATAATCACAAGCCTCTCAAACCGGGGACGTGGTATTGGCGCTACCGTGTGTCAGGGAAATCCTGGTCGAAGGTATATGAAGTGAATATCCCCGAAAATATCCCCGAATTCCAGTCTCCGGAAGCAGAAGAAGCATATGCTATGATACCGGAGAAGCATCCCCGTATTTTCGGAAAGGTAACAACCGGCAGACCGCTGACAACCGACCAGAAGAAATTAAGGGCAGCTTACCGGAGAGCTGCGGATATCGCTTTGGATAAAGCGGTGGCGGATTATAAAGTGAAAGGTGAACCTATACCTGCAACAACTTCTGAAGTAGAACGAAGCCAAATTATGAAATTCCGCCTGAGATACGAAGTAGAAAGAATCAATAGCGATATTGAACACTTGTTGAATTTTTATCGATTCACCTCGGATAGGCAATATCTTGAGAAAGCTGTAGCCTTGGCTGATTACATTGCGGCAAAAGAGCCGGCTGAAATGTACGCGGCTGCTGACTTTACGGGTGCCAAGTCTATGTCCACCTTGAGCATGACTTATGATGTGGCCTATGCATATCTGAGCGAAATACAGAAAAAGAACTATAAGCGCTTCATCACTACAGTTATTGCCCTTATCATAGACGACGCCATGCAGGAAAATGTCGGTTCGGCGGATGGTATACTGTGTGCCCACTTCTTTCAGCATACTTTTTATAACGCATTTACTTCCGCTATCGTCATGAAAGGACATGATGCGCAGGCGGCGAAGTGGTTCGGTATGCTTTATGATATTTGGTTGTCACGTTCACCGGGTGGCGGCTTTTTGTCGGATGGCGTATGGCCTAACGGGAACATAGGCTACATCCATGTGAATATGGAATCGATGGTGAACAACTTCGTCTTGTATCGTGACCTGTTCAACGTGAACATCTTCACGCATCCATGGTATGCCAATTGTGCCAATGCATTGGCTTACACGATGCCTTTACACTCTGCCGGTGATGGTTTCGGCGACGGGAGTGACAATGTGTATGAAGTCAACCGGCTCAGGGCTGAATTTGCATACATCCTGGGGCAAGAGTTGAATAATCCGTTTGCTATCCATTATGCCTATGAGTTATCCGGGCAATCGCCTGATGCTCCGTTTGCTTTTAAGAAAACAGACTTCGGCACCTATCGTTTGCAGCATCAACCGCAGGAAGTAGGAGCGGTGAACCTGGCAAATATTCCTCAGTCTGCCGTATTCCCTCAAACGGGAATAGTCGTCATGAATACCGACGTGCTGAATGCTGCTGACAATTTGTTTGTTTCGTTCCGCAGTTCGCCTTTCGGAGTCGGTTCTCACGGAATGGCAGAGCAAAACAGTTTTAATGTATCCTACAAGGGGAAACCTATATTTTATCCCACAGGATATAAGGTGACTACACAGGATAAACATTACTTGCTGGCACACAAACACAGCCGGGCACGTAATACCATTACCGTAGACGGAAAGACTCAAGCCTATTCACACAGTGGTTACGGATGGATTGCCCGCTATTTGGACGGCAACGATATTACCTATGCTCTAGGCGATGCTTCAAATGCATATGTACCTTTCGACCAAAGTGCCCTTAACTGGACTACCGTGCTGAAGAACGCACAAGCTTACACCTCCGAAAACGGTTTTATACTGGATGATAATGATAATCCGCAAGTACGGAAATTCCGCCGTCATCTGGTGATGCTGCGTCCCAATATCATCGTAGTATATGATGAACTGGAAGCAGAAAAAGAAGTAACCTGGACATTCCAGCTCAATGGTCTGGAACGCGCAGGTATGAAGATTCTCGAAGCCGAAAATTCACTGATAGCCGATACGGATAATTGTGATGCGCTTGCCCGTATTTTCGGAAGTTCCGAACTGACTGCTTCTCTGGTTGATACATCGTACGTCAAACCTTTCGACTGGCTGAACCCGCAACGTGGAAGAAAAGCAATCGCTTTTGAAAAAAATCAATACCACGGCAAGTTCGAGAATGTCCGTAAATGCAAGGATATGAGATTTCTGGCGGTTATCCAAATAGACGAATCCAACTCCATGTCCTTTGCCGATGTGAAGCCGGATGCAGATAACACACTCACCATCGGTAATTATCGTATTAAGGCGCAGATGGACACAAGACAGGAAGCCCGTTTGGAAATTGAAAATAAGACGACGGGAGAATACCTGCTTTATGGCCCTGCCAACGGAACAGTGAAAGCGAAGGAACGTAAATTCTCGCATAGCACTTTATTGATAAATAAAACTTCCGGCTGTCAGGAGGCTATCGACCGTTACCCCTTGATGGTACCTTGTCAGAAAGGACATTCTTCACATACTCGGAAGGCAGACAACCCACATACTTCTTAAAACTGGTAGAGAAATAGGAAGGTGAACTGAAACCGACCTTATTGCTGACTTCAGAAATCGAATATCTTCCTTCGAGCAACAGTTTGCAGGCTTTGTTGAAACGGATGCGGCGGATAAAGTTAGCCGGTGGTTCTCCCGATATGGAACTCATCTTGAGATATAGTGAAGAGCGGCTCATGTTAAGTTTCTCCGCCAAATCATCGGCGGTAAAACCCTCGTCATCAATATTATTTTCGACAATCTGTATCGCTTTGCTCATAAACTCCTCATCCAGTGCATTGGACGTTATTTTGGCCGTATCAATATCAATCGTGTTGGAATAATAATACCTCAACCGCTGCTTGGCTTTCAGGATATTACTGATTTTACCTTTCAGCAGGTTCATGGAGAAAGGTTTGGGAATATAGTCGTCCGCACCCATCCGGATACCGGCAGTCTGTGCTTCAATGCTTCCTTTGGCGGACAACAGAATGACTGGAATATGGCAGGTTTGCATATTCTTCTTTATCAGTTCGCACAACTTTATACCGTCAATGCCCGGCATCATCACATCGGAGAGTACGATGTCCACCTTCTGTTCTTTGAGAATAGCCAATGCTTCCTCGCCGTTTCCGGCAGTCAGAGTGACGTACTTCGATTTGAAGTGATTCTTCAGATAGTCCACCATTTCTTTATTGTCATCCACCAGTAAGATCGTTTCCGTCGTCTCTTCCGGTGATTCAGTCTCTTCCTGTCCGGCAGATACGCTTGTTTCCGTAAATTCACCGTCTTCGATGATTGTTTCTGTGGCTAATGAGGCCGTTTGCCAGTCGGGACTGTCTTTCTCGCTTTGAGCCAGTAATTCCCCGGGGGCAAACACTTTCAGGTCTGAAGGAAGTTCGACGCAGAACTCACTACCCTGATTCGGTTTGCTGCTGACGCTAATCGTTCCGTGATGTTTCTCAACCAGGCATTTGACCAGTGAAAGTCCGATTCCGCTGCCTTTCCGGTCTTCGTTCGCCTGATAGAAACGTTCGAAGATACGCGACTGCTTCTCCGCAGGGATTCCGATACCCGTATCTTTTATCGTGAATCCGAAACTATTCTCCTTTTTCCAGACGGAAAGCGTTATTGCTCCGCCGTCCGGGGTGAACTTGAAAGCGTTGGAAAGCAGGTTGGTCACTATCATCTCCATGTAAGTTTTATCTATCGGGAGCAGACTGCCGTTCAGTTCCGACTGATATTGGTAAGTGATATTCCTTTTCTGTGCATTCTCTTCGAACAGGGTGAATGTGTTCCGCCCCAATTCATCCACGTTGTTCATAGCAACGTGAATCGGCAATGCACCGGATTCCGCTTTCCGGAAGTCCAGCAACTGGTTGACAAGGTGCAGTAGTTTACGCCCGTTTCTATATACGTATGAAAGTTTCTGTTGAACGGGGGCATCAAACTTCTTCTCCTCTTCCACCAATTCTTCCAGAGGAGCCAGTATCAAGCTCAAAGGAGTGCGTAGCTCGTGGGACATATTGATGTAAAAACGTACCTTCTCCTGGCTGATTTCTTCAATCTTGGTGCGTTCCAGATGTTCAATCTGCATCTGCATCTTCATTTTTGCCCGGGCAATAAAGAAATAGAAGATGAAGGCAAGTCCGCCCAGTGTAAATAAGACATAGAGTATCTTTGCCCACCACGTCTGATACCACATCGGGATGATATGCACGAAGAATTCGGTCGGGGCGACACTCCAACGCCCGTTATTATTGCATGCCTTCACCATAAAAGTATATTTCCCGGGAGGCAGGTTGGAGTAGGTGACATTTCTCGGTGAACCGCCCTGGCCTGCATATATCCAGTCTTCATCAAATCCTTCCAGTTTGTAGGCAAACAGATTCCGCTTGCCGGAGAGATAGTTGATAACAGAGAAATGGATACTGAACAGTTTCCGGTTGGAAGGGAAGGACATCCCTAATAGCTTGCCGTTATCGGTCTGGAAATATTTGGACGACCCGTCTTTAATTCTTAAAATAGGCTGATTCTGAATGGTAGCACCGGTGATAACGGCATTGGGGGAGAACGGATTATCAACAAACTCGTATGGGTTGAAATAGGTGACGCCTTTCAGGCTTCCCAGAAAGAAAATGCCGTCTTGTGTCTTGCATGCTCCATACGTGTTAAACTGTTCATGGCTCAGTCCGTCCTGTACAGTATAGTTAAGGAAAGTCTGCTCGGAAGGGTCAAAGCAGGACAAGCCGCGGTTAGTCGTTATCCATAATCGGCCGCGTCCGTCTTCCAGTATGCCGTAGATGAAGTTGTTGGGTAATCCATTCTTTGTAGAATAGCGAACCTGATGATTGGTACTTCCGTCGGGCGACTTGTACAGGCCGGCGGAAGAACCTATCCAAATATGGTGATTGCTGTCTTCCTGTATACAGAAAGCCTGTATCAGTGCCGGGTTGTTTTTAGAGGTATGGTCTTTCCATTCTTCCAGTTTCCCATTATCATATACAAACAAACTCTCTTCCGTACCAATCCATATCCGTTCTTTAGAGTCGCGGTAGAGGACGTTGATTAATAGAGAACTCAGCTTGGGATATTTCTGTATTAAGGGATGCATGGTCAGTTGCCCTGTCTTTTTGTCGAAACTGTATAGCCCGATAATGGAACCCACCCAAAGAGTTCCGTCCTTTCCGTCCAGCAGGGAATAACAACTGTTGCTGAATGAGACAGCTTTTGGAAAAGTGTAGTTCTTGATTTGTCCGGTACGCTTGGATAAATAACTTAATCCTCCGCCGTGGCTTCCTATATAGACGCCGTCCGCATCGGGAAGTACGCATTTGATATTGTCCGACTGCAATGCGTGCGCATTGTGGCAGTTGGCCCGATAGGCGGAGAAATGATTGTTTTTCCTGTTGTACTCGTTCAGTCCGCCATCATTCGTACCTATCCAGAGATTGCCGGTATAAGGGTCTTCTACAATGCAACTGACCGTATTGTCACTGATAGAGTTTTTATAAGCAGAATAGGTTAAAGTCTCGAATGCAGGCGCCATGGCGTGATAATAATTGAGCCCCCCGTAATAAGTGCCTACCCACATACCGCCCTGGTTATCTTTCAGGATAGAGCGGACGGAGTTGTGTCCTAAAGAACTTTCGTTCTCGTGAGAGAAAGCATACTTTGCTATTTTTTCCGTTTCGGGTTCGAGTACGAACAGCGCATTGATTGTACCTATCCAAATGTTGCCCTTATCATCTTGTGCCAATGTGCGGACTGCATTTTCGGGCAATTGTTGCGGGCTTTTATAATGATAATGCTTTTTTATCCGGAAATTTTCATCTGTGCAATATACTCCGTTAGTCAGAGTCCCCAGCCAGCAGATACGTTTTCTGGGGTCGTAGAGAATAGATGAAACAACCTCATTTTCCAGTTCGGGCAGTAGCCGGACAACAGAATTGTCATGCGGGTGATAATGATAGATTCCTGACGAAGTGCCGAGCAGTACCTCGTCGTTCATCTTGCAAATGGAATACACGTTGGTTTCCCGCAGGAGAGGATGCCGGTTCATATAGCCTGTTTTTTTGTCGAAGACAATGAGACCGTTGCTCGTTCCCAGCAGAAGCTGGTTCTTGCCATTCAAATCCCCGATACTGAATATTTGCACAGGCTGTTTTTCCGGAAGGTAGTAATTGGTGAAATTATTCCCGATAATGTTATATCGGGATAATCCGGTCAATGTACCTACCCACACTGTACCTTCCTCATCCGTGCAGAGTGAGTAGACATGATTGTTGGACAAGCTCGTGCTGTCGTTCAAGTCTTTGTAGAGGGTGGCGAAACGGTATCCGTCATACCAGTTCACCCCGTCTATCGTACCTACCCAGATTTTCCCGTTGTGGTCCTGGGTCAGTGCGAGAACTGTATTTTGTGACATCCCGTCATTTACCGAAAGGCGCCGGAAATGGATGCGCTCCGAGCTGCCGGCCGTTGCGTGGCAAGGTGAAATGGATAATAAACAGAGGAAAAGGCTGAAAATAGAGCCAATTTGCAAATATCGGTTTCTCATGTGTGCTGAATGATAAATGTGAATATTACAAACATAAGGTAAAGATAGTCATCTTTCATTCAATCACAAAATATACAATTGAAATATTCATCCCGTCTCTCTTGTCTGCCTGATACCTCTGTCTCTGTTTACTGACTATCCCCGCTTATCAGTTGGTTTGTTTAAAGTAGCGGAGCAATCCCTCTACATAGTAATAATCAGCGTATGACAATCCGCCTTCCAGTTCGCTGTTGCGGAGATAATTTCCGATGGCCTGCTTTAGGATAAAGAAAGAATGCTTCCCCGGTTTGGCGAGATACTTGTCCGAAGAAAGGTTTTTGAGAATCTTCTCTCCGGTTTTGAAGTAATCCTTGTTCGCAGAGTAGGTGCTAAGTTCGATTAGGGCAGATGCCATGATAGACGCGGCGGACGTGTCCCGTAGAGTTGAAACCCCGCTGCCGGAATAATCCCAATACGGGATACCGTCTGCCGGCAGGTTCGGGTGATGGATAAGGAAATCGGCGATGTGTTCTGCATGGCGGAGATATTTCGGGTCATTTGTTTCCCTGTACATCATGGTGAAGCCATACAGTCCCCATGCCTGTCCGCGTGCCCAGGTCGAAACGCTGACATCATCGGAGCCATTGTTCCAGTCGAATTTGCGGACTTCGCCCGTTTCCGCATCATAGTCTACCACGTGGGGGCATGAGTAGTTTTTGCGGTATTGGCATTTCATCGTTTTGTCGGCGTGCGAAAGGGCGATATGGCGTAATGTGGTGTCTCCCGATAGCTTATAAGCTTCCATCAGTAGTTCCAGATTCATCATGTTGTCGATGATAACCGGGAATTGCCAGTCGCGTGCATCGTCCTCTTCCCAGGACATGATGAGCCCTGTCTTATACGAATAGCGTGACCCTAACGTCTTGGCGGAGCGGCAGATAATTCGGGCGTAAGCGGGATTTTTAGTCAGACGCCAGCCGTTGCCGTAGCTGCAATACATCTTGAAACCTACGTCATGGTCGAAAGCGTTGAACTGTTCCGCTTCCAGTAAGGCGGTAGCCCGTTCGGCACGTTCTTTCCATTTTTCCTTGCCGGTATATTCGTACACATACCATAGTGTTCCCGGGAAGAAACCGCTCGTCCAGTCTGTCGGACTTACCATGCCCCGCTGGATAGAACGGGGAAGGCAAGACGACTTTTCTACTTTGGCGGACATCTTCTGCGCCTGTTTCTCAATCACAGAGAAAGCGTGTTGGAACCATTGTGGGACCTTCTTTTCCGGCTCGGCGGCATAACCCGGCAAGTTTCCATAGAAACAGGCGGTCAGGAACAGAGTGATAAGTAGGTTTCTTTTTTGAAGTGATTTCATATCTAAACTAATTATGTTGATGTGTTTTATTGAGAACTGATTATTTGGGGATATTGACTACAATTGGGGTTGCCGCATATAAGTCGGACTGATAGTTGTAGCGTTTCTCATCCCTGATGTCCGGCAGTTCAATTACTACTTTGACGCCATCTTTATCCGGGGAGACAGTGACTGTTTCTCCTTCCAGCGGATAAATCCCTTTCGTCCGGTAAGTATAAGTACCTGCCGCCAAAGGAGTGCTGACGCGGAAGGACAGTCTCTGTTTTTTGCCGTCCGGCATCGGGTTGGAAGCGGATAGCGTCCAACTGTCGGCATTGTCGCGCAGCATGATTAATGCCACATCGTCGGAAGTCACTTCGGTTTTTCCTACGGAGATTGTGCCGGGCTTGAAGAAAGCATATTGCCAGGTCTTGTCGGCAGCGGAATATACCGCATGGGCGGAAGCCGTGTTTTCTACGGTTGCAATCTCTTTTTGCAGGGTTACCACGCGGGCTTTCATCTCCTCTTTGCCGATGTTGGGTATCAGGTAATAGGCATAACTATCATCCAGACCGTTTCCCGGAGTGACTCCGTGATTGAGGGCGATAATAAAGTTAGGCTGTTTGTCGGCTATTGCCCGGTCGGTAATGTTGATTTCTTTTCCGGTTTCAATCACCAGTTGCAGTTTCTTTTTCGGCAGGATGATGTATCCTTTCTCTCCTTGGTGAAGCCAGCAGACAGATTCTATATTCTCGGTGATATTCACCGATTCACCCGGATTCACTGTTTGCTCTTTACCGTTGACACACCAGGTCAGTTCGCGGTTGAAAGCGGACTGGTCGAGGAAAGTGCTGATTTCCTTTCCCTGCCCCGGACGAAGGCGGGCGATACCGCTTCCTAGTGCAATGATTTTATCTTCGATGAAGTGGTACGTTTTGAAAGCGGTGGATGAACTGTACTTCTCTTTCGGCAAGTGGTGGTAAATGCCCACACCTGTCTTGCCGTCGGCCAATACGCCGGATATCTTGTTCAGTCCCGGCAATGAAGCTTGTGCACCGCCTTCGGCGGGCAGGGCGTCGGTACGCCATTCTTCCGTCAGTCCCGGCACGGCGTGCCAGTCGTAATTCTTCAAAACCCGGCTGGCATATTCATCACCGCATACTTTGAGTTGCAGGATACCATATCCCAGATGCCAGGACTTGCGTACCTTACTGAAATCTTCGGCACCTACCGTACGTTCTGATTTCAGTTTCAGTGACGCGTAGAATGCCGGTTCGTTTTCTCCCCGGCGGTGTACGAGGTACTCATTTACCCAGTAAGCGTCCGTACCGGAATATTCGTGCGTATTTGCCTTGATGCTTTTGATTGTCGCCTGCAATTCTTCCACTCCTGTCAGCCGGGTGTCTTTGCTGCGGGCTTTCAGCATTTCATTGGCTGCTCTGGGATAACGTTTGGTGGCAAACCCTTTCAAATCTTCCAGATAAGAACGGCCGGAGACGAGAAAGTCCATGTATTGTTTGTAGATTAACTTGGGGTAGACTTTCAATAAATGGTCTAACTGGAATTGATACTGTGGGGCAGCTATTTTGAAGGGTGTGTTCTTGAAATATTGGTATCCCGCATTGCAATCTGTCAGCCATTCAAAGCCGTAAGCTACCATCGCTGCGTCAGTTGCACGGCCAATGTGGTGGGATATGGTGCCGTCCGGCTGGAATCCCGACTGGATATATTTATGTGCAGGCACATTGTATTTAGTCATCCACCGGCTGACATCGGCTATCACTCCTTGCGGGCTCCATCCGGGCGAGAAACTGAAATTCTTGAAAGGCTTGTCCTTATAGAAGTCGCTATACCAGTATTGTACGTATGTCAGCGGGCGGTTATAGTCGACCCAGATAATAGGCAGCGCCAGCATGGTTCGTGAGCGATGTCCCAGGTTGGCATCTGCCCAAGCTCCGGATGAATAAAGCGTATCCTGTATCTCTCCCCAACGTCCTTGGGGATTATCAATTGCCCTGCGGCTTTTTATGATAGACATAAATAACTGGTTGTAGCGTATCAGTGCATGATGTACTTTCAGACAAGTTTCATCATTCTCCTGTATACCTTTCAGTATGTCGGGAAGAAGATAGAGGGCGGGAACTATCAGCGGGTCTGTCATCACCCACTGGTGGGTGGATGTCGGGGTTCCCGCCATTTTGTTGGCTTGCAACAGGCTGAAACCGTCGCCTGTGCAGTTGCCGATAGGCTTGCCGTTGATTTCTACCTCCCTGCCTTCTACGGGAACCGATAATGTATAAGCCAATATGGCTTTGTACAGCGCTTCGCGCAGTTCTTTCCGCTTGGCAGGTTCTCCCTGTGGCCCGTAGACTTTCGATGTGGCATAGGCATATCCGAGCCCGCCGATTTGGTTGGCTACTTTTGCCCAGTCTATTTCAATCGTTCCTTTCTTGAGATGTTCGTTCTTGGGGTCCAGTCTGCCTTCATAATCCTGCGGATGAGCTGTGTAACATCTGAATCCTTCGAAACGTCCGTCGTTCTTTTCCAGTTCCTCTATTTTTTTCGTCACCTCCTGGTCCGAGTATTTGGTCCGTCCGTACAAACGGCTGTTGCCGATTGCGTTAGGGACGTAGCGGTCGTACAATAACGTCCATAACGTGCTTTTGACGATATTGACCGTAATGTCGAACTTTTCTATTTGCCTGTTTCCGTCTTTCAGGGCGATTGTCATCGAGTAGGAAGTGGCTTTGGAGTCGGTCTTTTTATTCTTGTCAACGCTCAATACTCCCATTATGCGTTGGGACAGGTCGTAGCGTGTATCTATTCTGAACAGTGCTTCCGCAGGCTGGGAGACTATCTCGAACTTATATCCTTTGGGGATAGGGGAAGTCAATACGTCTTTGTTTCTTTCCAGATGAATACGTCCGGTAACTTCCGTTCCGGCGGGACTGTTGGTCGGAATATCAAAATAGGCGGCAAATACTTTTTCTTGTGCATGTGCCTGAAAACTGATGCATGAACAGATGAAACATACAATCAGTAAAGGTAAAAAGTCTTTTTTCATGGGGTATTGTGTTTTTTTGATTCTTATGGTGTTCTTTCAATGAGAGCAAAGATAGGGAGATAGATGATAAATGACTTTCAGAATCTGTTTAAAGAATTTTATTTTCTGACAATAAGCCGTAAAAGACAAAATCGAAATTGTTTTGAGAGGTATCGGAAGTCGGTGGAATGAGTCTTTTCAATTAGTTTGCTTGAGGGAGCATACTTTCTGCTTTGTCAATCTGTATGACTGATTGAAATATATAGTTATTTTACTGTTTAAGAACGTCCCTACGAAACAACTCTTTCTAATGTTTCTTTTTTATTACAGGAAAACGGCCGTATCTAATAAACGGAGTTCAGATTTATAATAAATAACTTGATCATTTATTATAAACGGTATCCAAGTTTATTATAAACTATTTTTAGACCCTTTCGATAGCGAAAACTGATTTATCTATACAAAAAAAGGATGAAATCGTTGTCGATTTCACCCCATATTGTGTTGACAGGTGCGTTGGTGCACTCTGTATAATTGCCTGTATGTCCTGAATTATGTATGTTCCATATTCTTTCCTGCTTTATTATTATCACAAATATACGAAATAAAAAGGCAAAAGTCAATAGCGGAGTGCAAAATAGGACGAAAAGTAGGGAACAGGAAAATAAGTAGAATGGGTTGTTTTGCCACAAATTTATTATATATTTGTGGCAAAATAGATTCCCTTTTGACTTACTGATAGAAAAAATAAAAACGTTGAATGAAAGTATACGGGAATTACCTTATTGAGTGTTTTATTGAATCGCAATTATCCGTATATTGTCATAAGCTCCTTTAGCACAAGCCATAAGTCTGAACCCCCATTGATTGCCTGTCAAAGGCTTTTCATCTTTATAAGAGAAACTTTCTTTTCCATTGATTAGAAACCGTATGTTTCCATTGATTCTTTCTATCCGGCAATGGCTGGTTTGACGCCAGTCTTCCGGCACGGTCACGTCAATTCCCTGGGCAATCATCACTTTGCCGGGTGCACGACGTAAATTTGCTTTTTTACGTGAGGGATGAAAGAAGGAAAGCCGGTAGGTTTTCATATCGTACATCAACTCTTCTCCCAAACCATATCGGGGCGGCATGGAAGCATCAAATATATTTTCTCCTTGCAGTCCGGAAGCACAAAAAAGAAACATGTGAAGGGGAGCAGGCGAGAGAGGGGTGAAGTCAAATTCGAGAGCGAAGTTTTCGGTTGTTCTGATTTTCCGGTTCCAAAGATTGAAATGCCCTCCTGTAAACACCGTTTTTTCCTTCTCTTGCAGAAAATAGTTTCTGATGTCATTCCCGTATTTGGCCTTCATGGCTGCATACAAATAAGGGCTGTATTCTTCCATAATATTATCTTCGGAGATCACTTTGGCTTTCATCAACGTTTCCATGAGTGGAAAGTACAGAGGTTCCAGGATTAGTTTACCATTTTCGATATACGCTTTGCCTTCGCCTTCCACTAGCCAGTCCGCGAGTTCTTCTTCCGTGTCGAACGTGTAAATCGCAGAGACGGCTTCTTGGGGAGTTTGGGGATATGCGCCGCAACAGGCGGATAATAAAAATAGAAAGAAAGTTATTTGTTTCATCATTAGATAGATATCTTATTTAATAGTTACCACTTTAACGTTGTCATAAGCTCCTTTGGCGCAAGTCATAAGTCTGAATCCCCATTGATTGCCTGTCAAAGGCTTTTCATCTTTATAGGAGAAACTTTCTTTTCCATTGATTAGGAATCGCACGGTTCCGTTGATTCTTTCTATCCGACAACGGTAAGTTTGGTTCCAGTCCTCTGATGAGACGACATCTGCCCCTCCGGCAACCATTACTTTGCCGGGCGCACGGCGCAAGTTAGCTTTTTTGCGCGACTTATGGAAGAAAGAGACGCGATACATAGCCATATCATACATCGTTTCGTCTTCCACTCCATAGCGTGTCGGAAGGGAAGTGTCGAAAACGCTTTCACCTTCCAGGCCGGAAGCACAAAACATCAACATGTGCAGGGGAGCGGGTGAAAGCGGAGTGAAATCAAACTCAATGGCGAAGTTTTCGGATGTCCTGACGCGCCGGTTCCATACATTGAAGTGCCCGCCCATGAATACCGGTTCGCCTTTGCCTACAAGGAAATAGTTTCTGACGTCGTTCCCGTATTTGGCTTTCATGGCTGTGTAGAGATAGGGTTCGTATTCTTTCATTCGGTTGTTGTCGGAGATAGCTCCGGCTTTCATCAACGTTTCCATAAGCGGGAAGAACAGAGGTTCCAGAATCAGTTTCCCGTTTTCGATGTATGCTTTGCCTTCTCCTTCTATCAGCCAGTCTGAGATTTCCTCTTCTCGGTCGAAAGTGTACATTGCGGATACCGTTTCTTTGGCGCTTTGAGAGTAAGCGCTGCAATAAGCAAATAGTAAAATCAAAAAGATAGATGTAGTCTGTTTCATATTCATCATTGTCAATTTGGGGATTATTTCATGTTAATAGTTGATTGCACGTGTGGAAGCCGGGGTATAGTCCGTTTGTTCCGTTACACCATATCTGCCGTTCGATTCGTCGTAGAGTAGGGAAGAACGGGGGAATTTCCGCAGATATACGCTTCCGTCGATGAGCGGGTTGTCTGGCGAATAGCTGAATACTGTGCTATTCGTCCGGTTGGTGACAATCAGTTCTGACGGTTGGGTGGGGCTTAGGACGGCTTGGATGTTCCAGTCGCCACATTGGAAACTGTCTCCGGTGCGGACGATTGTCGGGGCTTGCTCCGAATCCGGGGTAATCTGTATGATAGTCAGGATGCGGTTTTGGGCGCAAGGAGTGTATGTCGCTGTCAGATGCCACTGGTCGGGAGCCGGTGTGGCAGGCGGCACCACAAACCGGTCTGTCTGTGAGAACTCGAAAGGAGAGTCGCTGAATTGGCGGACAGTTGTCTTGAATCCTTTGGAAGAGTTTTCGGTGGCAGTGGTGTTCTTTTCTATGGTAAACCGGGTGGGGCTGTGCAGAAGCCAGTCCCAACGAACCGCTTCGGAAACTTCCAGTTCATCGTAGATAACCAGAGTGTGGGGATGCAACACTAATAGGTGACGCAGGTATTTGGTAAGCGGAGTTTTGCCGAAACCGTTTTCCGGGGTTTGAGTGATACCTGCGGCTGCAAAGTGGGCAATCCACATCGGGTCGTCGCTGATGCCGCTATATGCATGGGAAGCGTCTCCGAGACAATAGGAGATGTGGTCGCCGCCCATGGCACGGGTGATGTTGCCGTATCCTTTCAGAGAATAAGGCTGACCGATGCCGTTGACCAGGAGCGTGTTGTGTGCACGAGTGTGGCGGTAAGACATCAGGTTGTGCGCGTCACTGAAATTCTGGTAATATCCGCTGCTGCGGTATACATCGCCCCCTTTATATAAAAGGTTGAAACTGTTTTGGTTGGCTACCGTATGGCTGCCCGAAGCGAAGGTGCTTGAACGGAAGCCGATAGCCATATCCTGTTCCGGATTAGCAAGATGGGTGTGTATGGCGACTTCTCCTGCATCCTTATACCAGATAAGTTTGGGAGCGTTTGAAGGCAGTTCAGTGGTGTAGCTTTGGGTGCGTACCATGCGGTAGAGCCTGAACTCATAGTCCTGTTGTAACAGTTCCTTGCATTGGTCGGCATACCAACCCGAATACGGGTCGGCATTCTCTTTCGCCAGGAAGTCGGCAAAAGCTGCCAGTACCCGGCTAGGTTCGTCTCTGCTCTCACTTCCGTCACCGAACCCTATGCTTTTGGAATGTGGGGGACTGGTATAGACCAGTGCTCTTCCGGCATTCAGATACCACGGATGTTTCAGAAAATCGCTTCGGGTGATGTACGAGAAGAGAGAAGGAATGTAATACAGTGTCTTTATGTTGGTAGCGATGTAGCCCGTTCCGTTATGCCATATCCCGTCCCGGTTGAAGCCGGAAGCGGGAGCGCGTGCGCTCCATATTTCGTAATAGTATTCCAGCATCGGGAGAATTTCTTCCGTATACGTTGCTTTGTCGTAAAGGATGAAGCAAGCCTGAAACAGTACCCGCATATTATGTTGCCAGAAGTGGTTGTCGAAAATATGATTCTCCTGCCGTCCGCAGTTGGATTGGAAATAGTAGCGTGAAACGCGCATCAGGAGGTCTTCAATGCCGAGCTTTTCTTCCGGAGTCAGTTCGTTATAGAGTAAGTCGTAGATTTCGATAAAGCTGATAGCTATATCCGTAGCACCGAAATTACTGGTAAACAGTTGGGAGTCCGATACGGGACAGGACAGTAAGATAGTCAGTATCTCGTGCAGTTTGTCCGCGTATTTTTTGTCCTGTATCAGATGATAGGCCTGATACAGATGTTGGACGGAGTTTTTTATTTTGGCTGCCTCATCGTATGGATTGGGCAGGAGAGAATAGTCTGTATTCAATGCCGTTTGTGCACGGCCTGTCAGTTGCTTGTATTCCGGATGTGACTTCACGTTGCGGCGTGCCTGCTCCAGTCCGTTGTCGAGAAAACAGAACAGGCGAGGATGCGTGCGGGGAGCGTTCTTGATAAATGTTTCGAATGTGGGAGTTACGAATTTGGGTGTTTCGTCTTTTACTTCAAAAGAGTAGGTTTCGCTCCACGGCTGTTCGGTTCCGTCGTTGCCGACAGAGCGGAAGCGCCAGTGCCATGTACCGCTTTTGAGTGTTTGGTGCGGGTTGTACATACACCATGCTCGGGGAGTAGATACGGTTGTTTCCGTATCGGGGAAGTCTTTCGACTGTGAAAAGGCAAATTGTAGTTTGTCTCCGGTCTTCATGGCTTGCGGCACGATGAACGGAGAGGGGTTGATGTAAAGTTCATTATCCGCTTTAGGGTACGGCTTTTCCCGTGTCTTGTCGTGCAAGGCGTCGGGGGCTGTTTCCGGTTGTTCTGTCCCCGGGTCTGTTGTTGCGGGAAGTGTGTCGTCGCTACAAGCAGTCGCCAGAAATAAGCAGGCGAAGAGGTGGAAAAGGATGCTAAAACGGAAGGTTGTTTTCATAAGGATGAATTACATAAAAGATTGATTCGGAAATAAAGAGGAAAAGCCGATAAGCAAGGCTTTTAGGGGATACCTTGCTTATCTTGACTCTTCTATTGTGATTCGCTTTTGGCTGTTTATTCCAGGATGGTGAGGATAGGACGGATTTGTCCCTGTATACCTTTTTTACCACTGTCAGTATGGAAAATAGCTACGGCTTTTGTAATGTTCGTTATCGCATTATTATTGAACATCACAGGTGACATCTGTTTATTACTGATGCTGCTGGTTAGTAAATAACGGTCAGATGTTGTAGAGTCAACAAACTTATTTGCGCCCTCAATGGCATCCACTGCGAGTGCGAATGTTTCATTTTTAGCTGTCTCTTCAAATCCATAATATTTTATGGCGAATTCTTTTACTTCTTCAAAAGAAGGCATATACCACCCGCTGGAAGTTGCAGGGGTAGCAGTCTTTTCTTTAAAGAGAAGGAAGTCTGCTATCACCAGATATTTGTCTGCGTGGTCTGTATAACGACTATCTGCAAGAAGGATATTGGTATTCTCATATCCGGTCTTGGTTAATTCCAAACCGGTGAAGTCAATCTTACCATTCATACTGATATCGCAGAATTCCTTACGTGGAGCGGAAGGTGCGCTTTCCAAAGCCATGACATACCCCTTAATACGCGTATATGCACCATAATTTTCAGCCTTATCACCGTTCAGCGCTTTAGTAGCAAACACAACTCCGATACAAGGATTCTCGGCATCCGTTTTCAGTTCCGAAGCATATTCGCCATTTTGGTAATAGTAATCACCAATTTTGGGGTCAACGGTCGGTTCTGTCGGCTCAACGTCTCCGCCGTCTATATCCGGATTCCATTCACCGAAGTCCGTATCAATCTGACCGTTGCTTTGTGATTCGGCAACAAAATAACCTCTTACCAGTGTACGTGTATTCTTTTTCACCGGTACATTAGCAGGGATAGCGACTGTACGACCGCCGTCAGTGTTGACAAAAGTCAGTCCGATTTCTCCCAAAGCGTCGTTGTCCGCAAAGATATAATATGAGAAGAGTTTTAAATCAAATCCTTCTCCTTCTTGTTCTCCTGTGCCGATAGGAGCAGTAGCCGGAAGAACAGCCACTACTGTTTCCGTAGAAATCTTACCGGTTGATACATCGAATCCGGCAGGGATTTCCTGGCTGACACTGACTGACGTACATTTTGCGAAATTCTCTTTACTCTTGTCCGATACAATCAGTTTGGCAAACGGACGAACCAATGTGACGCTAAGCGGATTATCCAACGTTGCCTGACTTTTCTCAAAACTTCCGTTGCCGGAGAATGCATCACACGCATCGGTATTATAAAGCAAAGCCGGGTCTTTTATTGTAATTTTGGTCAGGTCTTCCGTATTATAAAACTTGTCGGTGTAGCGGCCTGTAATGGGGTCTTTCTGCTGCCCGTTGGCTTCAATGAAGTCTGCCCACATCTTATAATTGTATGTGCCGGCTTCTTCGAGGGCAAAGGTGAAAGAAAGCTTGCCGTCTGCGCTGCCTTCGGTTCCCAGTTTTTCTTCTCTGTACACTCTGTCTCCGTTTTCATTCGTTATTTCAAGAATGCAACGCAGGTAATGACCGTCTACTGACGGAACAGCACGTGTTTTGGCAAATTCTTTCGGTAACTCGGCAGAGATATTGACCAGCTTGTTCTGGCTGTTCGGAGTACTTGAATCGTTCTCCTGGCTACATGAGGCGAATAATCCTGCGAGCAGCGTAATCGCTAAATAGATAAAGTTCTTTTTCATAATGGTAATGATTAAAGTGTATGATAATTATTAGTTGTTTTTGACGATAGGAGTGACATCTATAATGATGTCATCATCGTTGAAATCAGGGTCGAAACTGATACCCGGGCTAGCCGTCAGGAAATATCCCCGGATAGTTGTTTCTTTGTTCCGTTCATAAGGGACTTTCAGATTCTGGTAGCGGGCTACCACTGTCTTACTCTCGTTCGTTATCTCGATAGTCACCGGAATAGACGATGCGGATTCGTTGTTGATAAGCAGGAAGTCGAAACCGATGTTGAATTCTTCCTTGTTCTCCTCTTTCTGAAGAGTTGCCAGGTCGACCGTCTTGTTATATTCTATATACTGCAAAGAGTTTTTCAGTCTGCCGGTGAGCGCATCGAATCCTGTAGGCAGATAGTAGTTGTATTTGACGGTCATCGTAAATTTCTTTCCGGTGATTTCCTTGTCCGCCACTTTCTTCAGGAATTTGGCTACATCCGTTGCTATCAGGTTGTACGATGCCATAGGGCGGGTCATTTTGATATCTACGGGAACGGTGACGTTCCATTGGTCCCGATAGGCACTTAAATCCAGTGGGATGTTTCCGTAGAAAGCATCGTAGTATTTAACGTTCCCCTTGTAGGGTGCGGCACGTTGTATGAATCCCATGTCCGTTGCATCATAGAAAGTCTGATAAGTTTCCCCTTCGGACTTTTCCACATAGTCCGCCCATACGGCGAGCTGATACTTGCGGGCATGCAACTTCATGTTCAGAGGGATGCTTACAGTTGTTTCGCCATCCTGTATTTCTTGATAGATAATTTGTCCGGCTACTTTTTGTGAACCTTCGTAGACGGCAACAACGAAGCGATGCAGGTAGGTGGTGGCTGCGCGTGTACCGCGATTCACATTCACGAGCTCGAATGACGTCTCCAGTGTCAGATTCGTCATGATATTAACCGCGGTGGGGTCTACCCCGAGTTCACCGTCGGCCGTCAGTTCCGGTTCTTCATAAAGGCAACTGCTTACGAGAGCCGACAATAACAGCAAACAACCCAGCGTGCGGATAATGGATGTATATGTATTCTTTTTCATAATCATGCAGGCTTAAAAATGATAGGACAATGAGATGCCGAGACGGGTGATTCCCCAGTAATTCCGGCTTTTGGTTTCAATCAGGGCACCATTGTCTATATTATAATAGGTGTTATACTTCATATTGGCATAACCGGCCCCCAGCGTAAATTCCGCTCCCCAGTGCCTGGAAAAAGGCAGTTTGTATCCATAACTGACACCTGCGCCCAATAACGGCCGGCCGGTACTCTGGTAGCGGTTCTCATCCCATTTCACATTGAACAGAGCCATGTGGGCATGTACACCGAAGAAATGGCCTGTTCCTGCTTTCTCCAGCCACCAGCGTCCTTCGGGTTGAACAGCGAAAGTACGCACAGCATGTTTATCGCTGATATCCCAGCCGCTGAACATGACAGGAAGCTCTACGGAAATATGCTTGCTGAACTGCATTTCGAAGGCCAGGTTCGGCACGGCGATTGCGTCGTAGGCAATGTTGGTTTTGAGTGCCATGTAGCGTTCGGAAGCTGTCTTTTGTTGAGGCTTCTTTTTAACCTGCTTGCCGGTTGCCGTGCCTTTCGGTTTTTTTCCGGCAACTTTGACTGCTTTCGTCTTTTCCATTCCTGCCTTTCCCTTTCCTGCCTTTCCAGTTTCCGCCTTTCCCGTTTCTGCATTGGGCTTGAATACAATTTCCTTTTTGCTTGCGGAAGTCTGTATGCGTGGACGTTTACCCGTCTGTTTCTGCGGGTTCTGCGGATGTTGCAGTTCTTCGGAAGGCGAACCGGCTATTGCTGTCATCGAGCAGAGCAGCAACAGGAATCCTTGTACTAAATATCTTTTTGTTTTCATATTCTTCTTATAATCGGTTAGATTTCCAGTTCCGGGCGTTTGTCTACCAGAGTCGTTTCGTAGCCGTCTTCACGTACGATGGTCGCTCCGCCTTTGTAAGTGATGTTCACATCTTCTCCTTTTCGGGTAGAGCGGATGAAGAAGGAAGGAGTGCCTTCTGCCGAGACGTTGACTTTGATAATCCAGCTTCCCACTTTTATGCGTCCGTCGAGAAGTATCTCCGGGTCGGCAACGGGGCGGGAGAGAGGATGCGTATTGATAATGGTGGCAAAGCGGTACGTCTTCTGTTTCTCGGAAGTCGCCGTGAAATGCCAGTGATTGGGATAAGCGGCAAACTTGCCTTTGGCGTCCGCACGCAACCAGTTGACAGCCGGAACAAAGAACTGGCTGGTGGTATCGGTCTTCAATGTGCCGCTTGAGAACAGATAAGCGTCGGAAGCTCCGTTTTTGTTGGTGGCTTGTATGTGTACAAACTTGTCTTTCTTCGTTACATTCATCGGATTGATGACTGTATGCAGCAGATAATCCCAGGTGACAGGTTCGTCAGCTTCGAGTTCATCATAGATAAACACTAATCCGGTTTTGCCTAAGGCGACAGTGTGGCGGCGGAAAGTTTTCAGGTGGTTCTTGTCCCAGCCGTTGGCGGGGGTATATTCTATTCCGCCTTCTTTCCCGCGTTCCAGCCAGAGTGGAGAAATCACTTTTCCGTAAGCATTGGAAGCGTCACCCAGCAGGTAGCCGATTTTCTCGCCTACGTAGTAACGGGGAATCCAGCCGTAACCTTCCGTTCCGATACGCTGCCCCATGCCGTTCACCAGGATTGTGTTGTGGGCGCGGGTGGAACGGTGGCAAAGCATACTGTGCTTGTCCACGAATGAGATGTGGTGTCCGCTGCTGTAGAAGAGCGAGCTTCCGCCGAAGAACGTATTGAACGCGTTTTGGTTGGCAATGGCGTGCGAGGTACTACCGTAAGGGCTGCTTCGGAAACTGAACATGGCATTGCCGCCTACACGCTCCCAGTTGGTCATGAAGGAAGCCAGTCCGCTTTCCGGGAAAACATACCCCATGGGGAGATTGGCGAGTCCTTCACCTTCGGGCAACGGCTTGTCGCATTGCAGGCGGAACCATGCCAGGCTACCGGCTTTGGCAGTCACATAACGCTTGTGAAAATCGGGAGTGGTGGCGATGCGACGCACATAGTCGGCGGCATATGTGTTGCCTGTCATGCGGGCTAAAGCGTCGGCGTATCCCACACGGATGGTACTAGGTTTCAAAGTGCCTTGGTGACCGCTACCGTTACCGCCCGATTTGGAGAAAGGCGGTTGTTGATAGATAGTGTATAGGGCGGAACCCTGATACCACGGGTCGCTGAAAAAGTTGAATCCCGTGACGGTGGTGTAGAAGTAAGGCACTTCTATCAGTGTGCGGGTGTTGACCGTGAAGTAAGAGTCGCCGTTGTGCCAGGCTCCGTCTTTGTTCAGTCCTGGAAAACGTGCCAGCCAGATATTGTAGCAGTAGTCTGCCCAGATGTCAGCTTCGGGCAGGTCACCATACACGCTGAATGCCGCAAACGTAAAGATACGCAGGGTCATTTGCCAGACGTGATTGTCGGCGATGTGGTTTTCCAGGTGGTTGTTGTAGCTCGCATAAAATTCACTTCCGCGCTTCTTGATTTCTTTCAGTAACGTCTGTTTCTGTGGCTCGTCCAACAGATTGTAGAACGAATCATAAGCCAATGAACTGAGTGAAAGCATGGTGGAAGCATTGAAGTCACCTTTCACGTTTTCGTTCTCATCCCAACTGACCATTTCCAAGATGCGTTTGATAGCTTCTTTGCTATATTGCGTATCCTGCGTCAACAGATAGGCGCGTATCAATAACTCTACATTCGATTCTTCGTTGTCGATAATGCGGCGGCTTTCACGGGTCAACATGGCATTGCGTTGCATCTCGCTCTTCAAGCCTGCGGCAAGTTTGGTGTTAATATCATTGACAGACTGCATCGGGGTCTTTAATACTTTCTTTGCCTTTTCCAAGTACCATTGATACTCCGCCTTTGAACGGCTGCTTTTCATAAAATCCGCCCATTGGTCTTTCTGCACCAATATGCGTGGATGGTTTTTGGAAAGATTTGCCTGCATCGTCTTGAATGAAGGCGGGCAGAACTTGTCCGGATTGGCTTTTACCGTGAATTGCAGAACGGAAGACCATTGGGTCTTTCCTGTTTCATTCACGTATCCGTATTGCCAGTACCATACACCGGGAGCTAAGTCTTTCTCCGGGTTGAAGAAGGGCCAACGGGTTTCTTCCTGTGTCACGTTGTTTTTTAGTGCTGCATCCTGTGAGTAGCGCAGCCGGTATTTCAGACGCGATTTGTCTACCTTTTTCTTGTTGGATTTCATTCCGTCCAATACTGCTTCGGATGTATTTATATCTGACCGTAATGGCCATTGGAATGAAACGGCACGGTCGGATATCGTTGCTTTGTCCGACGGGGAAGGGGTGGCGCGCATTTCGTGCATAAGTGTCACGTCCGTAAGTCTGATTCGTGCCGGCTTCTCTTGTGCCTGCAAGCCGGATGATACCAGGTAGCAAAGTAGTATGGTGCTGATTAATTTCTTCATGGTACTATTTAATAATTAGGATTGTTTTTGTTTTCAAACATCGGGTTCAATTGTAATTCGTCCAGCGGAATAGGGAATAATTCATGTTTGCCCTTTTGGAAATTGTCTCCGGCAGGGTAAGCGCTTTTCACTGAAGAACGGTTGCTGAACAGGGTTAATGCTTCTTTGATAATCCCCCAGCGGATGAGGTCGTATTTGCGCTGTCCTTCGAAAGCAAGCTCGAAACCACGTTCCCAATAAAGTGCCGTGCGGAATTTGCCGGCATCATCACCGTCGGAAATAAAGTTCAGTTTATACACTTTCTCCTTCATCAGTTCGGTATAGTTCGCTGTAGTGATTTCTCTGGCTCCGGCACGTTTGCGTACGCTGTTGAGAAGTTTCCATGCTTCGGGGGTATTATCAGTCTCATTGTAGGCTTCGGCTGCCATCAGTACGACATCCGCATAGCGAAGATAGCAGAAGTTGACATCGGTAACGTTCGGGTCTTTGTAGCCGATAGGCATCCATTCACGGCGCCATTTGCCCGGATACCAGTCTTTCCCGTTTTTGTTAATCACTTTCTTGTGATTATAGAGCTCTTTGTCCCAGTTGAATTTATAGGTACAAACCATCACATCACGACGTTCGTCACCCGTTATCACATTGCCGTCCGCATCTTCTGCCTGAACGTCGAAGAATCCTTTCCATTCGGGAACCACCCGGAACATTGCATTGGCACGTCCCATAAATTGGTTGACTTCGGTTACGGAAATGCCGGGGTGCGCAACCAGCGGCCCGATGTAAGTACCCCAGTATCCTTTGGCCCCTGTCTTGCCGTCCGGACTATAAAATGCGATTTCAAAGATACTTTCTACGGAGTTGAGTGTTCCTGCGGAGAATCCTTTGAATAGTTCTCTATAACCTTCGGGATAGAAATCGTGATAACCGTTTGCTTTGAACGCTTCCCATTCTTCGATGACAGCTTCAAAATAGTTTCTACGCTTGGCGTCATCGGGGCGGGTAATGCTTCCATCCATTTGAAGGCTGTATCCGGCACGTTGTAACAGTACGCGCATGAGCAGTCCGCGTGCAGCTCCCTGGGTGACTTTCTCCGGAGTAGTGGCCGCGGTAGCCCAGGGCAAATGAGTCTTGGCAAAATTCAAATCCTCAATAATCTGGTCGTAGATTATTTCTCTGCTGCAACGTGGCTGAAAGACATTTTTATCTGCATTGGTTGAGGTTGTCTTGAAAGGAACATCTCCCCAATAGCGCACCAGATTGAATGCATACAAGGCTCTCAGGAATCTGGCTTCTCCGACCAATGCTTGCAACTCCTTGTCCGTTTCATAATCAACCATTCCTTCGATACCTTCAATAGTATAGTTGGCACGTTCAATTCCGGTGTAGTTGCCTTGCCAGATACTATTCACCCATGTGTTTGAACTGGTTACTTTGTAGTGGGCGATATCCCGGCGCCCTTTGTCCGAAGTCACTCCTGCTACATAATAAGTGTCGTCCGAACAGGGAAATGCCATATCCATAGAGCCATAGAGCGTCGGAAGTTGCTCGTATACTCCGGTAACGGCCATTGCGGCCTTTGCCTTCGTTGCAAATATGTCCTTCTTCTCGTAATAAGAGTTGGGGTCTTCAGTCAGCATGTCGACACAGGAAGCGTTGAGCAGACTTCCTGCCAGTATACCGAATGCATAAAGATATGTTTTATAGATTTTCATATTTCCGTTATTTTAAGGTGAATTAAAAGGTTACGTTCAATCCGAATACGTAGGAATGGTTTCTCGGGTATGCTCCGTAGTCTACTCCGGGAGTCAGGTTGTTGCCTTTGGTGGAAACTTCCGGGTCGAATCCGGTGTAAGGAGTCCAGACAAACAGATTGCTGCCTGTCGCATACAGGCGGAGCTTCTGGATGCCTGCTTTCCGTAGCCATTTTTTGGGGAAGTTGTATCCGATAGTCACGTTGCTTAGTCGCAGGTAAGATGCATCTTCCACTGCCCATGAATGGATATAGGTATCACCTTGCTCCATGTCGTTGACAACGGCTGCGCTTTTGCCCGCATTC
This sequence comes from Bacteroides sp. f07, assembly GCF_042854785.1. Taxonomy (NCBI): domain Bacteria; kingdom Pseudomonadati; phylum Bacteroidota; class Bacteroidia; order Bacteroidales; family Bacteroidaceae; genus Bacteroides; species Bacteroides sp. f07. The sequence continues at coordinate 966,745 of NZ_BAABXI010000002.1, forward strand.
AATGCGGCAAGTTCCTGCGGGTCTGTTATGATATCACCGTTCCGGTTGATTGTCATCCAGCGTTTGCTGCTGTTCACTGCATCCAGTACGTTGTATCCGGATTTGCCGGCTTGCGTATTTGTCAGTTTGGTAGCGTTCAATACTTCGCCCTCGTAGGAGAAGGTGAAGAATATGCTCAAGTCGAAATTCTTGTAGGTGAAAGAATTGTTCAAGCCGCCGAAGAATTTCGGATTGGCGTTACCGATAACCGTCTGGTCATTTTCATCAATCACTTTATTTCCGTCGGTATCGGCAAATTTCCACATACCCGGTTGCGTTTCACTGCGTGAACCCCGGTAAGGGATACCTTCTTTCAGTGTGTATTTTTTAGTGTTCGGGTCGTAATCAAAGTCTTCCACCTGGTAGAGCCCGAGGGTGCGGTAGCCGTAGAACTGGCCGATTGGCTTGCCTACCTCTATCTTGTGCGTCTTTTGGTTATAACCGAATTTGGCTTCTTCGAGGAAGAATTGTTCGCCGGACAATGCTTTAATCGTATTCTTGTTGTGAGACAAGTTGAAGTTGGTATTCCATGTGAAGTTACGTTTCTGTATATTCACGGAACTGATTGTCAGGTCGACACCGATGTTCTGCGTCTTTCCGATATTACGAATCATATTGCTGTATCCCGAAGAGCTCGGTATGCGTGAGTTCAATAGCAGGTGGGTACTTTCATTCACGTAAAACTCCGGAGATATGGTCAGGCGTTGTTCGAGGAAGCCTAAATCCAGTCCGACGTTGAACGTGTTGTTGGATTCCCATTGGAGCATTTCGTTCGGGATGGCGGTCGGTACGTATCCCGGCATATTGCTTTCACCGTTCGGGTATTTCACCGAGTTGAGCAGGTTCAATGAAGCATAGCTGCCGATACGGTTGTTGCCCGACATACCATATCCGACGCGTAACTTCAGGTCGGAAAACAGGTTCAGGTTCTTGATAAACTTCTCTTCGCCCATGCGCCAGGCGGCGGAAACGGAAGGGAAAAGTCCCCATTTCTTGTCTTCACTGAATTTGGAAGAGCCGTCAGCACGTAAAGTGGCGGTCACCAGATACTTTTCTCCGAAGTTGTAGTTGAAGCGGGTGAAGAAGGATAATAGTTTGTCATCGTAATTGGAATTAGAGGTGATGGAACCCGGAATGCCAAGGTTCATATCGTCCAGATTAATATCGTTGTTGGGGAAATTAGTCGCGCTGGCACGCATATTGCGTGTCCATCGTGACACCCATTCCTGGCCGAGCATCGCGATTAATTTATGCTTTTTCTTCTTGTATTCGTAGTTGAGCACATTGGAAGTCTGGAAACTGCTGTTTTCTGCATATTGGATATATCCGTTAGCACTGGAGCGTTTTCCGTTGCTGGACTTTTCTCCATAAAAGACATCATTGCGTGTCGTTTGGTAGCGCATACCGGTGTTGTTGCGGAAGCTCAGTCCTTTGGCAATGTTGAAAGTCAGTCCGCCATTGGCCTGGAAAGTGCGTAATTGTCTTTTATTGATTTCTTCGGCGGCAGAGGTGAGCGGATTTTGCATCGGGTTGCCTTCCTCGTCGGTGATGTTGTCTTCTTCGCTCTTCAGCAGGCTCTCGTCGTCTCCATAGATACCTTTAGTGGGGCGGTATTGCAGAATATGCTCCATTTTGTTGAAACGGGTGGACTGGTCGGAAGTCCCCATACCATATATATATGTCTGGTCGTAATTGACACGGGCATTGACAGAGATACGTTTGGTAGGTTTGTGAGAAAGGCTGAATGAGATATTATGCTTGTCGTTTCCGCTGTATAGCATAGCGCCGAGGTCTTTGAAATACGTATAATTCAGAGAGTATTGCAATTCTTTGTTACCACCGGAGATGCGTACACGGTAGTTCTGCGAAGTTGTTGTTCTTCCCAAAGTTTCTTCCTGCCAGTCGATTCCGGCATAGTTGCCGTAGTTTTCGTTGATGTCCAGGAAAGAACCGTAGATAGACTGGAAGTTTTTGACTCCTGCTTCACCGTCGAACTGCAATCTGCGCTCATAATCCAATAAGACAAACTCTTTGGTGGACAGCACCGGCAGTTTGCGTGCCAGAGTCTTCACACCTACGTAACTGTCAAAACTGATACTCATCTTGCTTCCGTCCTTATTTCCTCTCTTGGTGGTGATTACCACTACACCGTTCGCTCCGCGAGCACCGTAAATGGCTGTTGCCGAAGCATCTTTCAGGATATCAATCGTTTCAATCTCGGCGGGGTCGATGGTGGACATCCCGTCTTCACTGGGGAAGCCGTCGATAATATAAAGAGGTTCGTTGCTTTGCGTGATAGAAATACCACCGCGTACGCGTATGGAAATGGTGGAACCCGGTGCACCCTCACTTTGCGTGATTTGTACGCCTGCTACCCGTCCCGCCAATGCCTGGGTGACATCGGAAGTAGGCATTTTCATCAGGTCTTCGCTTTTCACGGAAACTACCGAGCCGGTCAGGTCGCTACGCTTGCTGGTTCCGTAACCCACGACAACTACTTCATCCAGTGCTTTGGCATCGCTTTGTAAAGTGACATTGATTGTCGTCTTTCCTTTCACGTGGATTTCCTGTGTCCTCATTCCTATATAAGAGAATACGAGAATGTCCTTAGCGGCATTGTTTACCTTAATCTTATAGTTTCCGCTTAAATCACTGATTGCGCCGACACCGGTAGTACCTTTTAAGGTGATGTTGGCACCAATCACCTCAAGACCCTCAGAGTCTATGACCTTTCCGGTGACGGTCAGGTTTTGTGCGTTGACCGTAAATGCGGTGCAAAGGCAAACCGCAAGAAAGAGAAGTTTTTGAATGTTTTTCATGACTATTTTTATAGTTGTTTTTTTGCTTAAATAATCTGCTGCTAAATTACTGCTATTCTGCAAAACAAGCATTGGTTATCGTCTTTCCTGTATTTAAAAACAGATAAAGCACTTTAGATTTCATCCATATTCCTTTAGATTTTGTCCTGTATAGCCCCTAGAAGGCTTTCGTACATTGAAAGACTCCGTTTGCTCTTTCTCTTTATTAATTCGCTCTTATGTAGATAAAAATAAATAAAGAGGTGAAAGCGATACGTTTTTCTCGTTTAGTTTCTGTCTGTATCCAGGTGGGTTGTTCTTTCGTAAGGATAGTAAATATCATATTTGTTTGTTGATAAAATTCTTAAATAGGCAAGGAAAAGACGAGGAAGAATATATAAAGTTAGAAGATAGAATGTACAAAAATATTTATGTGTACCATGAAAATCTCGTTTCAGTGCGGAATCCTTTTCGGTTGATATCTAAAATTAATATTGAATCATTTTATACCTTATTACATATAATATCCTTGTTATCTCCTGCTTTTTCCCTCTTGTCTCTCAACCGGATAAAACCAAAAAAAGCAAGAAATAGTTTGCCAATTCAAAGAAAAGCCGTACTTTTGCAAGCCGATTATTATCACAAAATGATAAGAGATTAATTCATAGCAAGTTAGTAGTCCTTTGTCCGGGGAAGACTAATGAGTGGTGAAGGAAATTTTTAGTAGTAACATTTAAAAAACAAAATTAGAGTGGATACTTTAAGTTACAAGACCATTTCTGCCAACAAAGCAACTGTAACCAAAGAATGGGTTATTGTTGACGCTACAGACCAGACATTAGGTCGTCTGGGAGCAAAAGTTGCAAAATTGTTGAGAGGAAAGTACAAACCGAACTTTACTCCTCACGTAGACTGCGGTGATAACGTTATCGTCATCAATGCAGACAAAGTAAAACTGACTGGTAACAAATGGAATGACAGAGTTTATTTGTCATATACAGGCTACCCTGGTGGTCAGAGAGAAATGACTCCTGCCCGTTTGATTGCAAAACCGAACGGTGAAGAGAGATTACTGAAAAAAGTTGTGAAGGGTATGCTTCCCAAGAACATTCTGGGAGCTAAATTGCTGAACAACCTGTATGTTTACGCTGGTAGCGAACACAAACAAGCAGCTCAGAACCCGAAAATGATTGATATTAATTCATATAAATAAGATATAATGGAAGTAGTAAATGCATTAGGCAGACGTAAACGTGCAATTGCACGCATTTTCGTAAGCGAAGGTACAGGAAAGATTACTATTAACAAGAGAGACCTTGCAGAGTACTTTCCATCAACTATTCTTCAGTATGTTGTAAAACAACCATTGAACAAGATTGGTGCTGCTGAGAAGTATGACATCAAGGTAAACTTGTGTGGTGGTGGTTTCACAGGTCAGTCTCAGGCTTTGCGTTTGGCAATCGCCCGTGCACTGGTTAAAATCAACGCTGAGGATAAAGCTGCTCTTCGTGCAGAAGGCTTCATGACTCGTGACCCGCGTTCTGTTGAACGTAAGAAACCGGGACAGCCGAAAGCTCGTAGAAGATTCCAGTTCAGCAAGCGTTAATGGACTGCCTGACCGAGGAATATGTTTAGTATCTAAACTACCGGGACTCTGCTTATGGACTACCCGGCGGTTGGTTTAGAAAAAACAAAAAAGAAAGTAAACGATTTAAAGAAAAACAAGATGTCAAGAACAAATTTTGATACATTATTGGAAGCCGGATGCCACTTCGGACACCTTAAAAGAAAGTGGAACCCTGCAATGGCTCCTTATATTTTCATGGAACGCAATGGTATTCACATCATTGACCTCCACAAAACAGTTGCAAAAGTAGACGAAGCTGCTGAAGCTTTGAAACAGATTGCCAAATCAGGCAAGAAAGTTCTTTTTGTTGCTACTAAAAAACAAGCTAAACAAGTTGTAGCTGAAAAAGCTCAATCTGTTAATATGCCTTATGTAATCGAGCGCTGGCCGGGCGGTATGTTGACCAACTTCCCGACTATCCGTAAGGCTGTGAAGAAAATGGCTACTATCGACAAATTGACTAACGATGGTACTTATGCTAACCTTTCTAAGAGAGAAATTCTTCAGATTTCTCGTCAACGTGCAAAATTGGACAAGACTTTGGGCTCTATCGCTGACCTGACTCGTCTGCCGTCTGCATTGTTCGTTATCGACGTAATGAAAGAAAATATCGCAGTTCGCGAAGCTAACCGTTTGGGTATTCCAGTATTCGGTATCGTTGATACCAACTCTGATCCTTCAAACGTAGATTTCGTAATTCCTGCTAACGATGACGCTACTAAATCAGTAGAAGTTATCCTGGATGCTTGTTGCGCTGCTATGATCGAAGGCTTGGAAGAAAGAAAAGCTGAAAAGATCGATATGGAAGCTGCCGGTGAAGCACCTGCTAACAAAGGCAAGAAGAAATCAGTGAAAGCTAGACTCGACAAGTCTGACGAAGAAGCTATCAACGCAGCTAAAGCTGCTGCTTTCATCAAGGAAGACGAAGAGGCTTAATATATAAAATGTGCCAATTTGCTGATGTGCAAGAGTATGCTTATATGCTTGCATCTTGATTGGCAGATTGGCACATTTTTTGTTTTGAAAATTATTATTCATTTAAATAAAGGAAATTATTATGGCTGTAAGTATGGCTGATATTACCAAGCTGCGCAAAATGACCGGAGCTGGTATGATGGATTGCAAAAATGCGTTGACTGAAGCTGAAGGCGATTTCGACAAGGCAATGGAGATTATCCGTAAGAAAGGACAAGCTGTTGCTGCTAAGCGTTCGGAACGTGAAGCTTCTGAAGGTTGCGTTTTGGCTAAAACTACCGGTGACCGTGCCGTTATCGTTGCTTTGAAGTGTGAAACTGACTTTGTTGCTCAGAATGCTGATTTCGTGAAACTGACTCAGGATATTCTTGACCTTGCTGTGGCTAACAAATGCGCTACTTTGGATGAAGTAAAAGCATTGCCGATGGGTAACGGTACTGTACAGGATGCAGTGACTGACCGTAGCGGTATCACAGGTGAGAAGATGGAACTTGACGGTTACATGACTGTAGAAGGTGCATGCACTGCTGTTTACAACCACATGAACAGAAACGGTCTTTGTACTATTGTTGCTTTCAACAAGGAAGTTAACGAGCAGTTGGCTAAGCAAGTAGCTATGCAGATTGCTGCCATGAACCCGATTGCTATTGATGAAGATGGTGTTTCTGAAGAAGTAAAACAGAAAGAAATCGAAGTTGCTATCGAGAAGACAAAAGCAGAACAGGTACAGAAAGCTGTAGAAGCTGCTTTGAAGAAAGCTAACATCAACCCGGCTCATGTGGACAGCGAAGAACACATGGAAAGCAACATGGCTAAAGGCTGGATTACTGCTGAGGATGTAGCGAAAGCAAAAGAAATCATTGCTACTGTTTCTGCTGAGAAGGCTGCACACCTGCCTGAACAAATGATTCAGAACATCGCTAAAGGTCGTCTGGGCAAGTTCCTGAAAGAAGTTTGCTTGCTGAACCAGGAAGATATCATGGACGGTAAGAAGACTGTAAGAGAAGTATTGGCTGCTGCTGATCCTGAACTGAAGATTGTTGACTTCAAGCGTTTCACTTTGAAAGCTGAATAATCAAATCAGTCTGGAAATAAGAAAATATAAAAGAGGGCGATGAGCCCTCTTTTTTTGTTATTTCAGCGCTTTATCTATTTCCTTCATCAGCTTATCCATTTCCTCTTTCCGGTAACCGACAGTGGCGGATATCACTTTCCCTTCTTTGTCGATCAAGTAACTTCTGGGAATGTACTGAGTGGCAAATTTATTCGTGACTTCCCGTTTCGGATCCGGGTAGAGAGGGAATGTAAACCCTTTACGTTTGTTGTATGCCGTTAATTCTTCGTCTGTGTGTTCACGTCCAATCACTATCATACGAAAATTCTTATTGTCTTTATACTTTGGCCAAAGGATTTTCTGAACTTCCGCCAGTTCGCTCTGGCAAGGACCGCACCAAGTGGCGAAGATATTGATTAGTACAACTTTTCCTTTCAGGTCTGCGGAATCCACTGTTCCGTTTACTGCCGAACTAAGCGTGAAAGCAGGCATATTGTCTCCGGTTTTGACAATATCCCCTTTGTCATTCTGTGCAAACGACAATAGTGAGCATAATACTGCTACACAAAATAAAAATCCTTTCCTCATATCTTATATCATTTGAATTAGTTAACCGCCTATGCCTTTTGTTTTTGTATATCCTTCTTTGACAAGCAGCTCCATAACCTTAGTCTTGAAATCTCCCTGCACGATGATTTCGCCATCCTTTGCCGAACCGCCCACTCCGCATTTGCTTTTCAGCAGCTTTCCGAGTTCTTTCAGGTCATTGTCAGTACCGACGAATCCGGTAATTAATGTTACCACTTTTCCGCCACGGTTCTTTTTATCGATGGAAACCCGCAGGTTTTGTTTGCCTTTATCAAGGGTGGTCTGCTCTTCGTCGTCATTCATCTCATAACCGAAGTCAGGATTCGTTGAATACACTACGTTCAGTCTGTCTTTCCAATCATTCTTTTTCATATTCGTCATTTTTATTTCTTCTCATTTCTTCTCAAAAGTATCAAACTTATGGAAAAGAGCAAAATTTGTACCACTTTTCATTGTTTTGTTTAATCTCTATTAAGGTTTTCCATTATACGGTTGTCAGTCTCAAAAAATAATGTACTTTTGCAAAATACCAAATTTTGTAAGAAGTATGAGCACTTATATACGAAAAGAGGCGGATAAAGTGCCGGAGCCTACCTTGCGCAGACTTCCCTGGTATCTGTCTAATATAAAACTAATGAAAGAAAAAGGAGAGCAATATGTCTCTTCTACACAAATCTCTAAGGAAATAAATATTGACGCTTCCCAAATCGCCAAGGATTTGTCGTACGTTAATATTTCGGGGCGTACGAGAGTCGGTTACAACATCGACGCACTGATTGAGGTGCTGGAGAGCTTTCTTGGATTTACCAATATGCACAAAGCCTTCTTGTTTGGTGTGGGTAGCTTGGGTGGAGCCTTACTTCGTGATTCTGGTTTGCAGCATTTTGGATTGGAGATTGTAGCGGCGTTTGATGTCAATCCGGAATTGGTAGGGAAGAACTTGGACGGAATTCCTATCTTCCATTCCGATGATTTTGAGGCAAAGATGAAAGAATATGACGTGAATATCGGTGTGCTGACAGTGCCTATTAATATTGCTCAAGAGATTACAAATAAGATGGTAGACGGTGGCATAAAGGCAGTATGGAACTTTACTCCTTTCCGTATTCGCGTGCCTGAGAATATTGTCGTACAGAATACTTCTCTATATGCCCACCTGGCTGTAATGTTTAACCGATTGAATTTTAACGAGAAATAATGAAGATTATCGCAGTAGGAATGAATTACGCCCAGCATAACAAGGAACTGGGACATACACAAGTCAATACGGAACCGGTCATTTTTATGAAACCGGACTCTGCTATTCTTAAAGATGGCAAACCGTTTTTCATTCCCGACTTTTCTAACGAGATACATTATGAAACGGAACTGGTAGTCCGAATCAACCGATTGGGGAAGAATATCGCTCCCCGTTTTGCGAACCGGTATTATGACGCAGTGACAGTGGGTATTGACTTTACAGCCCGTGACCTTCAACGAAATTTTCGCGAACAGGGAAATCCTTGGGAGTTGTGTAAAGGTTTCGATTCATCTGCAGCTATCGGAGATTTTGTTTCCGTCGACCGCTATAAGGATATTCAGAATCTGAATTTCAACCTGCTGATTGACGGCAAGGAAGTACAACAAGGCTGTACGGCAGATATGCTTTTCAAAATAGATGATATTATAGCCTATGTCAGTCAGTTTGTAACATTGAAAATCGGAGATTTGCTGTTTACGGGTACTCCTGTCGGTGTAGGTCCTGTCAGTATAGGACAACACTTGCAAGGCTATCTGGAAGGAGAAAAACTACTGGATTTCCATATCCGTTGATTGACCTTCGAACATTCATCATTAACTATTACCACAAATCACTAGTACTCATTTATTAGACAAATTATGAAGATAAGAGTAGGTTTTGGCTTCGACGTACATCAGTTGGTCGAAGGGCGCGAACTGTGGCTCGGCGGTATCCTTTTGGAACATACGAAAGGATTGTTGGGACATTCGGACGCGGACGTATTGCTACATGCCGTTTGCGACGCTTTGCTGGGAGCGGCAAATATGCGTGACATTGGCTATCACTTTCCGGATACAGCGGGAGAATTTAAAAACATAGACAGCAAGATTCTGTTGAAAAAGACAGTAGAATTGCTTGCTACTAAAGGATATAAGGTCGGCAATATTGACGCCACCATCTGTGCCGAGCGTCCGAAGCTCAAAGCGCATATCCCTTTGATGCAGGAGACAATGGCAACAGTCATGGGAATTGATGTGGATGATATTTCCATTAAAGCGACCACTACCGAGAAACTAGGATTTACAGGTCGCGAAGAAGGAATTTCAGCCTATGCCACCGTACTGATTGAGAAGAATAATTAACCCCCTAAAATAAATGATTATGATTCGACTTTTGAAATTTCACTTAACACTTATCTTACTGTTGGCTGCAACTTTTTGTATGGCTCAAAAGAGTGAACTGCAATTTAGTAAAGAAGGTAAATTCAAGATTGTGCAATTTACCGATGTGCACTTTAAGTATGGTAATCCGGCTTCTGACGTAGCATTGGAACGTATTAATCAAGTACTTGACACCGAACGGCCGGATTTGGTAGTCTTTACCGGAGATGTTGTTTACGCGGCACCTGCTGATTCCGGTATGTTGAAGGTCTTGGAACAGGTATCCAAGCGCAAGCTTCCTTTTGTTGTGACTTTTGGTAACCATGATGATGAACAAGGATTGACACGGTCACAGCTATATGATATCATCCGCACCGTTCCTGGTAATTTAATGCCTGACCGGGGAACTGCTTTGTCACCGGATTATGTATTGACCGTAAAATCTTCTTCCGACTCTAAAAAGGATGCAGCCCTGCTTTATTGTATGGACTCTCACTCTTATTCACCTTTGAAAGATGTGAAGGGGTATAATTGGCTTACGTTCGACCAAATAAACTGGTATCGTCAGCAAAGTGCTGCCTATAAAACTCGGAATGGCGGACAACCGTTGCCTGCCCTTGCCTTTTTCCATATTCCTCTGCCCGAATATCACGAAGCCATTCGCGATGAAAATGCAGCTTTTCGCGGAACACGTATGGAAGAAGCTTGTGCACCTAGAATAAATACAGGAATGTTTGCTGCCATGAAAGAGGCGGGAGACGTGATGGGTGTATTTGTCGGACACGACCATGATAATGACTATGCGGTCATGTGGAAAAATATCCTTCTGGCTTACGGGCGCTATACCGGTGGAAACACTGTGTACAATCATTTGCCGAACGGTGCCCGTATCATCGTATTGGATGAAGGTGCACGCACATTCACTTCCTGGATTCGTCAGAAAGACGGCATTGTGGATAAAGTCTCTTATCCGGCAAGCTTTGTCAAGGACGATTGGACTAAACGTTGAGGCTTGCGAACTTCACATGGCTAAGGCGCGTATATTTAGAACCATAGCTTTCGTATCGGCGTGACACTTTCGCCGATGTGACGTAGATAATTTCTCCCAGTCGGTATTCATGCTCTATCCCGGATAAAGTACCTGATACCGCACTGGGATTTTTTGACGGAATACTCATAACGACCAAGTTCCCGCTGGCATCCGTCAGCGTGAGCACCTGCTTGACAAAAAACTGCGGGGTAGTGCCGTTCACCCTTGTTTTATACGGGTCGTCTTCCAGCCGCACACGGGTCACTTTCAATTTTAAGTCTGTAAGTTTCTCCCCTAATTCTCCCAAATACCGGCTTGACGAACGTTTCTCTCTGGATTTTCTCTGCATGATGTCCAAATGTATGGAGTGGTAAACCTGCGCTATAATGACAAAGCGTTCCTGTTTTGGAATCTTCGGAATAAACTTATAGGCTATCCAGCTTAAATAAGTCGGATCTATTTTCAGTATTTCATGCAGGAAATGTCCTCGATACTTCCCGAAGAAGATAAGGTCATCACCATTACTCTGCATCCTCTTCTCGTTATAATCCATAAGGATGAGGCAACGCTTTGAGTAATAAAACAGGGTACTTGCCACCCGGAGAGACTCATTAATATCCGGCGACAGGTCATGTATGTAAAGAATCGATTGTTTTTCGGGCAGGGGAGAATAGAGCCAAAGGGAATAGTTGGGTTTCCCCGGTCGAGGTGTCACCACCAAGTAAACACCCGCCTCTTTGAAAGAGGCTCTGCCTCGGTTGTATTCATTCAGTTTGGCATACAATAAGGCTTGCTCGTTTTCGGAAATGCCCGGTAATCTAGGGTTAGCCATAATTGTTCTCGCTTTTGTTATATTTCAAATATAGGGAAATTTATTGAGAAAAGCAACTGCTTTTTTATAAAATCACTTCAATTAAGCATCATTGTGGAGAAATAATCTCTCTACAATAAAAAGTTTGTCGATTTTACCCTCATACCCTCATAATTTCCCTCAATCGCTTTATTCATCGGTATTGTAGCTATGAGGGCAAACCTGAGGGTGACTATGAGGGTAAAAGTTACCCTCATAGTGTGTTGGCTGATAAATACCCACATCTCATAAGTGTTAGTTTAATTGTTTGTCTGTTTTTCCTTAAAGCTTGTCAAGAGCTCACAGTTGTGAACGGATAAGCTGTCACCTGTTGATAAAAAGGTTTACATATGTAAATGAAACGGCTCACTTCTGTGAGCCTGTAAAGGACATAAGGAGTCAACAAAAGAAACTCCAAGCATTTATATGTACTGTATAAAGAAATGGGGTGTACAAGCCGTTATTATTCCATATCTATACTGTTTCGTTTGCAATAAATTTATTTTCTCCGAAGAATCTCGTACATTTGTATCCACGTAATTTATAAAATTCGGATGAAAGAACGAAATAAAAGAGTATTGGTCGGAATGAGTGGCGGAATTGACAGTACCGCCACTTGTCTGATGTTACAGGAACAAGGATACGAAATAGTAGGAGTAACCATGCGTGTATGGGGTGATGAGCCGCAAGATGCAAGGGAACTGGCTGCACGGATGGGAATCGAACATTATGTGGCGGATGAACGTATTCCTTTTAAAGAGACTATCGTAAAAAATTTCATAGACGAATATAAACAGGGACGTACGCCGAATCCGTGTGTAATGTGCAACCCTTTGTTCAAGTTTCGTGTTCTGACGGAATGGGCGGATAAGTTGGGGTGTGCCTGGATTGCTACCGGACATTATTCACGGCTGGAAGAACGGAACGGACATATTTATATAGTAGCCGGAGATGACGATAAGAAAGACCAGTCTTATTTCCTTTGGAGATTGGGACAGGATATACTGAGACGCTGTATCTTTCCTTTAGGGGATTACACGAAAGTGAAGGTTCGGGAATACCTTGCAGAGAAAGGCTACGAAGCCAAGTCAAAAGAAGGAGAAAGTATGGAAGTCTGTTTTATAAAAGGAGATTATCGCGACTTTCTTCGTGAGCAATGTCCGGAACTGGACACCGAAATAGGTCCGGGATGGTTTGTCAATTCCGAAGGTGTGAAACTGGGACAACATAAGGGTGCGCCCTATTATACGATCGGTCAGCGGAAAGGATTGGAGATTGCGTTGGGTAAACCGGCTTATGTATTGAAAATCAATCCGCAGAAAAATACAGTGATGCTTGGTGATGCTGAACAGCTGCAAACTGACTATATGCTGATAGAACAGGATAAGATTGTGGATGAACAAGAATTGTTCCAGTGTGAGAACTTGACGGTGAGGATTCGTTATCGAAGCCGTCCGTTGCCTTGCCGGGTGAAGCGATTGGAAGATGGACGCCTGTTGGTGCGTTTTCTTGAAACGGCTTCGGCTATTGCTCCCGGACAATCGGCTGTGTTCTATGACGGAAGACGTGTATTAGGTGGAGCTTTTATTGCTTCGCAGCGGGGAATCGGGTTGGTGATTTTAGAGAACGAAGGATTTTGATTGATTAAAATAAAGATAACTTATGAGGAAATTTGTGTTATTGGTTTTTGCTTTGAATATATGCCTGGGAGTTTTTGCGCAATTCACACCGGGCGATACCTTAAAATATCGTATTAGCCTGAAAGATAAGGCAGCTACGGAATACTCTCTGCAGAAACCGGAAAAATACTTGTCCGGGAAATCCATTGAACGGAGAAAAAGACAGGGATTGGCAATAGATTCCACCGACTTGCCAGTATGCAGGAAATACGTAGATGCGATACGGAAGAAAGGTGTTCACGTACTTGTTACCGGAAAATGGGATAACTTCGTTACCGTCTCCTGTAATGACAGCACGTTGATTGATGAAATTGCAAAACTACCTTTTGTGCGTTCTACGGAAAGGGTTTGGAAAGGCATTACTCAAAAGAGTTTTGAGAGAGATTCGCTGATAAACAAGCCTTTGCGTTCCGATAGCCTTTACGGACCTGCGATTGCTCAAATAAGGATGAGCCGTGCGAACCTTCTTCATAATGCAGGTTTCAAAGGACAGGGAATGACGATTGCCGTAATTGATGCCGGATTCCATAATGTAGACAAGATAGAGGCAATGAAGAATATCAATATTCTTGGTGTGCGTGACTTTGTAAATCCCGAAGCAGATATTTATGCGGAAAGCAGCCACGGTATGTCTGTTCTCTCCTGCATGGCAATGAATCAGCCGAATGTGATGATTGGTACGGCTCCCGAAGCTTCCTATTGGTTGCTGCGTAGTGAGGATGAATATTCGGAAAATCTGGTGGAACAGGATTATTGGGCGGCGGCAATCGAATTTGCCGATAGTGTAGGAGTGGATTTGGTAAATACATCCCTCGGATATTATTCGTTTGATGATCCGGCAAAGAATTATCGCTATCGTGATTTGAACGGACATTACGCGTTAATGTCCCGTGAAGCTGCACGGGCTGCAGATAAAGGAATCGTAGTTGTCTGCAGTGCCGGAAATTCCGGTGCGGGCTCGTGGAAGAAGATTACCCCGCCGGGAGATGCGGAGAACGTGATAACCGTAGGCGCTATTAATAAAAGGGGAGAGCTGGCTCCGTTCTCTTCCGTAGGAAATACGTCGGACGGACGGGTGAAGCCGGATGTTGTTGCCGTAGGATTGGGTTCGGACGTGATGGGGACAGACGGCAATCTTCGCCATGCTAACGGAACTTCCTTCTCCTCTCCGATTATGTGCGGAATGGTGGCCTGTTTGTGGCAGGCTTGTCCGAAACTGACGGCAAAAGAAGTGATAGAACTGGTTCGCCGGTCGGGTGACAGGGCAGATTTTCCGGATAATATATATGGATACGGTATTCCTGACTTGTGGAAGGCGTATTTTACGGTTAACGGAGAAGTGATTGGTGATTAACAACTGGTTACTATTGTACTAATCGCTAATCATTAATCATTATGGATTCCTCCCTTTCTCTTTTAGAACTGAATGCGCTTGTCCGCCGCAGTCTGGAGCAATGTCTGCCAGATGAATACTGGATACAGGCAGAGTTGAGCGATGTCCGTTCCAATACGACCGGACATTGTTATCTGGAATTTGTACAGAAAGATCCTCGCAGCAATAACCTTGTCGCTAAGGCGCGTGGTATGATTTGGAACAATATCTACCGTTTGCTGAAACCCTATTTCGAGGAAACTACCGGACAGATGTTTACTGCCGGCATCAAAGTGCTGGTAAAAGTGACGGTTCAGTTTCACGAACTTTACGGCTACAGTCTGACAGTGCTTGATATTGACCCTACCTATACACTGGGAGACATGGCCCGCCGCCGACGGGAAATACTGTTGCAGTTGGAAGAGGAAGGTGTACTGACACTGAATAAAGAATTGGAAATGCCGGTTCTGCCGCAACGTATTGCCGTTATTTCCTCTGCTACCGCTGCCGGATATGGTGATTTCTGCCATCAGTTGCAGCATAATCCGGGCGGGTTCTTTTTCTATACGGAGCTTTTTCCCGCTTTGATGCAGGGGAATCAAGTTGAAGAATCCGTATTGGCGGCTTTAGATCGTATCAATGCCCGCATGAATGAATTCGATGTGGTCGTTATCATCCGTGGTGGCGGGGCAACTTCCGATTTATCCGGTTTTGATACTTATCTGCTGGCGGCTGCGTGTGCACAATTTCCGTTACCTGTCATTATCGGAATCGGTCACGAACGCGACGATACAGTCCTTGACTCTGTGGCGCATACCCGGGTAAAAACTCCTACGGCGGCAGCCGAACTCCTGATTCACCGAGTCACGGAAATAGCCGACCGCTTGGAAGAATTGTCCGCCCGTATCCAACAAGGAGCCTATGCGATGCTTGAGCAGGAGTGGCGGAGACTGGAAACACTGCAGACCCGTATCCCAAACCTTGTGCATCGGATACTCACGGATGCCCGTTTTGCTTTGCTGTCAGCCGGAAAGGATTTGTCGCAAGTGACGAAGGCGCTATTAGCCCGCCAACACCATCGACTGGAACTTCTGCAACAGCGCATAGCGGATGCCTCTCCCGATAAATTGCTAAGCCGCGGATACAGTATCACCCTAAAGGACGGGAAAGCGGTAACGGACGCATCCTCGCTGAAGCAGGGAGACAAATTAGTCACCCGTTTCTCGAAAGGAGAAGCCCGTTCTGTGGTGGAATAGCAAACATCCGGATAGAAGTAAAAGAAACATTCATCATTAACCATTAATAATAATCAATCATCGTGGCAGCAAAAAAGGAAACATATCTTCAGGCGATGGAACGTCTCGAAAAGATTGTCCGTCAGATAGACAATAATGAACTGGATATTGACGTTTTGAGTGAGAAAATCAAGGAAGCCAATGAAATAATTGCCTTCTGTACCGAAAAACTGACGAAAGCAGACCGCGAAGTCGAAAAAATATTGCGAGAAAAGCGGCAATCTGAAGAATAAAAGTTATTTTTGCAAATTAAAGTTTAAGAAAGAATAAACTAATACAGTATAAAATGAAAGAAATAGACTGGGCGAATCTGTCATTCGGATATATGAAGACAGACTACAATGTACGAATCAATTTCCGCAACGGAGCATGGGGAGAATTGGAAGTTAGTAGTGACGAACATCTGAATCTGCATATGGCAGCTACGTGTCTGCACTACGGACAGGAAGCATTCGAAGGATTGAAGGCTTTCCGTGGGAAAGACGGTAAGGTGCGTATCTTTCGTTTGGAAGAAAATGCGGCTCGCCTGCAATCTACCTGTCAGGGAATCCTGATGGCGGAACTTCCGACTGAACGTTTCAAGGAAGCTATCCTGAAAGTTGTGAAACTGAACGAACGTTTCATTCCGCCTTATGAGACAGGTGCTTCTCTTTACATCCGCCCTTTGCTCATCGGAACAAGCGCACAGGTAGGCGTGCATCCGTCAGATGAATATATGTTTGTGGTATTCGTGACTCCGGTAGGCCCGTACTTCAAGGGTGGTTTCTCTACCAATCCGTATGTTATCATTCGTGAGTTCGACCGTGCTGCTCCTCATGGAACTGGTATTTATAAAGTAGGCGGTAACTATGCAGCTAGCCTGCGTGCCAACAAGAAAGCACACGACCTGGGATATTCCTGTGAGTTCTATCTCGATGCCAAAGAAAAGAAATATATCGACGAATGTGGCGCAGCCAACTTCTTCGGTATTAAAGACAATACGTATATCACTCCGAAATCATCTTCTATCCTGCCTTCCATCACTAACAAGAGTTTGATGCAGTTGGCGGAAGATATGGGTATCAAGGTAGAACGCCGTCCGATACCGGAAGAAGAACTGGAAACGTTTGAAGAAGCCGGTGCTTGCGGAACTGCCGCGGTAATCAGTCCGATTCAACGCATTGATGATTTGGAAAACGGAAAATCATACGTTATCTCTAAAGATGGCAAACCGGGCCCCATCTGTACGAAACTGTACAACAAGTTGCGCGGGATTCAGTACGGCGACGAACCGGATACACATGGTTGGGTAACCATCGTGGAGTAACCGGAGTCCAATAATAAACACACATTTATCTAATTATTAAATTTATCATGTTAAAAGAGAATTCAGAACTACGTGCTGAAGCACGTCAGGCACTTCAAGGTAAGTGGCCTATGGCAGCAGTTGCTGCGCTTATTTATTCAATTATTGCCGGTGGACTTTCCGCTATTCCCTTTATCGGCGGATTGTGCTCACTGTTTGTCGGACTGCCGGTTGCGTACGGTATTGCGATTGTGATGTTTGGTGTGTACAAAGGTAAGGATATTGATTTTGGAGTGCTGTTTGAAGGCTTCCAGGATTATAGCCGTATTTTTGTAACTAAGTTGCTCCAGGGCATTTACACAGCTTTGTGGTCATTGCTGTTGGTTGTTCCGGGCATCATCAAGTATTATTCTTATGCAATGACGGACTATATTCTGAAAGAAGAGCCGGAGATGAAAAATAACGCAGCTATCGAAAAGAGTATGGCTATGATGGAAAACAACAAGATGAAGTTGTTCTTGCTCGACTTGAGCTTCATCGGTTGGGCTATCCTTTGTATCTTCACTTTCGGTATCGGGTTCTTATTCTTACAACCTTATGTGCAAGTTTCTCATGCTGCCTTCTATGAAGATTTGAAAGCACAGCAGGGAGGTGAAGTGAAAGTTGAGATTTAATCGACAAATAAATTCAGCTATATGGAAGAATGGGGTATGGAGAAATCTGTACTCCATTTCTTTTTGTCGGTTACGTCAAAATCAGTACCTTTGCGACCTAATCAGTATTGATATGGGAAAGAATAAATTAGAAAAGTTTGCCGATATGGCAAGTTATCCGCACGTGTTCGAGTATCCTTATTCGGCGGTAGATAATGTGCCTTTTGACATGAAGGGAAAATGGCATGAGGAGTTTTTCAAGAACGACCATCCGATAGTGCTCGAATTGGGCTGTGGACGTGGTGAATATACCGTCGGTCTGGGTAAGATGTTTCCCGAAAAGAACTTTATAGCAGTTGATATAAAAGGTGCCCGTATGTGGACGGGGGCAACGGAGTCATTGCAGGCAGGAATGAAGAATGTGGCTTTCCTGCGTACAAATATCGAAATCATCGAACGTTTCTTTGCCGAGGGCGAGGTTAGTGAGATATGGCTTACTTTCTCCGACCCGCAGATGAAGAAAGCGACGAAGCGGCTGACTTCTACCTATTTTATGGAAAGATACCGTAAATTCTTGCAACCGAACGGAATTATCCACTTGAAGACGGACAGCAACTTCATGTTTACTTATACAAAATACATGATAGAAGCCAATCAGCTTCCGGTGGAGTTTATGACGGAAGATTTATACCACTCCGGTTTGGTGGACGATATTCTTGGCATCAAGACTTATTATGAACAACAATGGCTCGATCGTGGTTTAAATATCAAGTATATCAAGTTTCTGCTCCCGCAAGAAGGCGAATTGCAGGAACCGGATGTGGAAATAGAGCTTGATTCTTATCGTAGCTATAATCGTAGCAAGCGTAGCGGGCTGAGTACCAGTAAATAGCCTGCCGGAATAATCGCCGTAAAATGAACCGGCAGCCGCCTGGATGGTGAATTTAAATAGTAAATTGTAAATCGTCAAATAGTAAATAAAATGACTCTTTATCCTAAATTGATATTGGATGCATTGGCAACGGTGCGTTATCCCGGTTCGGGAAAGAATTTGGTGGAAGCGGAGATGGTCGCTGATAATCTCCGTATTGACGGTATGGCTGTCAGCTTTTCGTTAATCTTTGAGAAACCGACTGATCCGTTTATAAAATCAATGTTGAAGGCTGCGGAAACGGCTATTCACACATATGTGTCTCCTGACGTACAGGTTACGATAGCGACAGAAAGCAAGCAGGCTCCCCGGCCGGAAGTTGGCAAGATGCTTCCGCAGGTGAAGAATATCATTGGTGTCTCTTCGGGTAAGGGTGGGGTAGGCAAGTCTACCGTATCTGCGAATTTAGCGGTTGCTTTGGCTAAGTTAGGTTATAAAGTAGGTCTGCTCGACGCGGATATTTTCGGACCTTCCATGCCGAAGATGTTTCAGGTGGAAGATGCGCGTCCGTATGCTGAGCGTATAGATGGCCGTGATATGATTATCCCGGTAGAGAAGTATGGAGTGAAATTATTGTCTATCGGTTTCTTTGTCGATCCGGATCAGGCTACTTTATGGCGTGGCGGAATGGCAAGCAATGCACTGAAGCAATTGATAGGTGACGCAGCCTGGGGGGAATTGGACTATTTTCTGATTGATCTTCCGCCCGGAACCAGTGACATTCATCTGACTGTTGTCCAGACATTGGCGATGACAGGAGCAATTGTTGTCAGCACTCCGCAGGCTGTGGCTTTGGCGGATGCCCGTAAAGGGATCAATATGTTTACTAATGATAAGGTGAATGTACCTATTCTCGGTTTGGTTGAGAATATGGCATGGTTCACTCCTGCCGAACTTCCGGAAAATAAATATTATATTTTCGGTAAAGAAGGAGCCAAGAAGTTGGCCGAAGAGATGAATGTTCCTTTACTGGGACAGATTCCTATCGTGCAGAGCATTTGTGAGGGCGGGGATAATGGTACGCCTGTTGCATTGGATGAAAATACGATTACGGGACGTGCTTTCTTGTCATTGGCTGCGAGCGTCGTTCGGCAGGTAGACCGCCGGAATGTTGAGATGGCTCCGACTCAGATTGTGGAGATGCATAAATAATTGATAATGAAATAGGCTGCCTTTGTCATTCAGAGATGGCATCACTTTAAAAACGAAGAATCTCCTTTTTTAACTACAAAAAAGGAGATTCTTCGTTTCGTTCTGAATGATAGATAGAGACTGTCCTGTGACGCTTGAATGGTAGTCTTATTTTTGCAAAGCTTTCATCAATTGCTTTTTCATTGTATCTGTACCCGGGAATCCCGTTTGCTTGAAAGTTGTATTCCCTTCGGCGTCTATTACGAAATAAGTCGGTACTCCTTGGATATTGAACTTATCCATTAGATATCTCCATTGATCGTTGGTCACGCGGAAATGCTCTCCGTGAATATCGGGTATCATATTTTCCCAAGTTCCTTTAGGCGAATTTTCTCCCGCGATGTATAAATAAAGAATATCCCTATCTTTCAATTCTTCTTTCATCGGAATCATGGCTTTGTTGGCCATTCTGCACGGTCCACACCAAGTTGCCCAGAAATCCACTAACAATACATGTCCTTTGAATTTGGAAATAATGGTGGAAAAGAGTTCCTCGTTGTTTACTTCACCGACTTCATTGATTTTGTATCCGGTTTTCAGTTTGTTCAGTTCCATCTTCTTGAGCAATTTTCCATTGAGTGCTGTCAGCATATCTTTGTAAGCAGGTGAGGGCAATGCTTCAAGTGCGGCTGTTTGTTCGGCGGTTAGCGGTGTGAAATCTTCGATAGAACGGTAGTACCTGTATGCTTCTGCCATTTGAAACAGAACCCCTTGATTACTACCTAGATGCTGTTCCAAAAGATCTTTTCTGGAAGCGAACACACCTATCCCGTATGCATATTCCGGTGCGTATAAATCTGCCGGTGAATTGAGGACCAGTTCTTTGAGTACATCGAAATAATTGTCCGGAAATTCTATTTTGGTGTTCATGTAGTATTCATTTGCCTGCTCCTTGTTCAGCTTCTGGCTGATGATATGTGCACGCATCAGTATATCCTTGCCCATAAAGAGTCCGATGCCTGTGGTTATATCCGTATTGGCTTTCAGGACTTCTTTTGCGGCAAGGCTGAGAGGAGCTTCTTCTATTTGTTTATGAATGTCACGTCGTTTTTCTACAAAATAGTTTTTTATTCCGTCAATGTCTTTTCCGATTACTTCGTTCACGGTTTCTCTCGGATTGCTGACTAAATTGGTCTGAATGGAGTTGTCCGACAATTCTTGTTGTAATTCTGCCAGATAGCCACTGTAATAAGCCTTTTTTCCATATGGCTTGCTGTCTTTTTGCAAGTGTGATTGTTGGCGTGTGCATTCGGCGGTGTTGATGATAATCGAGTTTTCTTTGCCGGGAGCCAGAAGGCAAGGAATTTGGGCAAACGGGAAAACAAGTGTTGCCGGAGTTACCGTAATCACATCTGTTTGAACCTGAAAAGTGCCGTCTTCATTTACTTTCACATCTTCGGCAAAGTTCAACCATCTCACCGGGTCATTCAGATGCAATTTGCCTGTTGCCGGCATATCTGCTTTAAAACCGAGCACTTTTCCCTTCAATGTAGCTTTGGCATATGCGAGTTCTGGTGTCGGTAATTGGGCTTTCTTGTTGATTTTATGGATTATCGCGTCTTTGGGTAACGGGGCTTTACGGAAATTTTTCTCATTGAGTTGTATTCCCCATATCTTGTATGCTCCGTCAAAGTCTCCTTCAGAGAAATCCAGACTGGTTACATTTTCCGGTATAGGCGGAAATAGGAGCTGGAACTCTGCTTCACCTGATTCGGGCATCCAAAATTCTTTGTCGAGTGTAATTCCGACTCCCTTTCGGATGGGGTAAAGTGCCCCGTTATTATCTTTCAGAAAACTTCCGGTTGCTATTTTTATCCAGTATTTAGGCCGATAGTAAGCTTTCACATATACAGTGGTCACTGTGTCACTCATGACAATTTTATCAATTTCGATACTGTTGGAGCTCCAGGCAAGAAAAGGAGGACGTTCGATAACTCTGTCTTTGGCTTGTACAGTGCAAATAGTGCAGAGTACCAAACCGATAATCCATGCGAATCTTTTCATATGAATAGTGTTTTGTTGCTAACAAATATAAGGATATTTTTGTAACTATCCTTGTGGAAGCAGAAAAAGATGTATTTTTCTCGGCACCGATGAAAGAAATGTTCGGCACCGGGGAAGGGGGTGTGCGGCACCGGGGAACGCCCCTTTCCCCACCGATGAGGAAAGGGCGCGGTACCGGGGAATTAATTTACTGTAGCCGGAATACAATAGGAAGGGTATATTCTACGGCAACTGCTTGTCCGCGTTGCTGTCCCGGTTCCCATTTTGGCATATTGCCCACTACACGAATGGCTTCTGCATCCAAAGAAGGAGAAACGCTACGCAGTACTTTTATATCTGACAAGCTGCCATCTTTTCCTACAACCATTTTTATGATGACTCTGCCTTGCTCCTTATTCTTTTGCGCAATAGTCGGATATTTGATACTTCTGGCAAGATACTTCATCAGCCCGGCTGTTCCGCCAGGGAATTTCGGCATTGTTTCTACTACTTTGAAAGTTGGTTCTGTATCTCCTGCTTTTACACCTACTGCATCGGGATTTGAATCCTCTTTTAAACCGTACCCTACTACAACGACTTCTTCCAAATCTGATTGTTTTATTTCTTCTGCTTTAGCTGGTTCGGGGCCGGTTAGCCTGAAGGCAACAGGAACTGTGAATTTGACATTTACTGTTTCTCCTCTTTGCTTGCCGGGTTTCCATTTGGGCATGGCAGTGATTACACGTATAGCTTCCTTATCCAGATAGGGGTCTACACTTCGAACTACTTTTATGTTATCTATACTTCCGTCTTTTTTTACTACGAAACATACAATCACACGTCCTTGTATGCCTTTGGCGTGGGCTTCGGCCGGATATTTGATGTTCTGTGAAAGGTATTCCATCAATGCTTTCATTCCTCCGGGGAAATCAGGCATTTCTTCTACAACTTCAAACACAACAGAATCAGGTACGCTCTTGCTGTGAGTTTCCATTGTCTCTTTTATCTTCTTATCCTGTGGAAGAGTTGGCTTTTGAATCTCTTCTGCAGGAAGTTCTGGAATAGTCGCTATTTCAGGTTCAGGGATGACTTGCGTCGTTGCCTGTCCCATCATTTCTTTGGCGAATTTCTCCGTGGTACGTGCCACCATTTCGATGTTGCTGACAATCATCAACAGGGCAGCCAAGGGGAGAAACATCAGATATTTTGTTCTTCCTATTTCTTTTGTTCTTCGTTTATTCATCATTTTAATACGATTTTTGAGTGGTAAAACATTGAAACTATTTGATAAATTTGCTGCAGCCTTGTGATGTGCCAGTCCCAACAAATGGTACTGGTATGATTTACTATCATGTCCCGTCTCCAATACCCGGTGATCTGCCATGTATTCGAGATTTCCTCTGACTTCCCGTTTCATCAGCCAGATAAACGGATTGAACCAACAGAGCGTACACATTAACTCACTGATTAACACATCTACCGAATGATATTGGCGGGCGTGTGTTTCTTCGTGGGTAATGATTTCGCTGATTTCGGATTCCGTATGCGACTGTGGATGAATGAATATCCATTGGAAGAAAGAGAACGGACCGTTTTCTTTCTTTAAAAGATGTACGCGTGTTCCTTGTATGGTGCTTTGGGGACACTGGATGTGCAATCGTATGATACTGCCTAACTGTACAAGGAAGCGTGTTGCCAGAAATAATACCCCACTCCAATAGATGATTTTCATAAAGAGTATGGTTAACTCCTGCCAGTTTATCGTAGGTTCTTGTGGTGGGGTTATAATTTGCTCCGGAAGTAGGATTGTAGCATAAAGATCTGCCATTGCCACCATTGGTTCGTGGGCTTTTATCCATCCTTGAATGTTCAACAAAGGATAAAGTAAGGAGATGGCAAAAAAACATAATAAAGCTACCCGACGCCAATGGAAGAAGGTGTCTTTATAGAAAAACAACCGATAGAATGCGTAGAATAATGCTATCGCTACATTTATCTTTAGAAAATAGGCTAATTCCGGAGTCATAGTAATAAGTGTTTTCTATTAATCTTCTTTCCCTTTTTCAATCAGGTCGATGATATCTTTGAGATCATCGGTCGAAATCTTTTGGTCTTTGGCAAAGAAAGAAACCATTTCTTTGTAAGAGTTCTCAAAATAGTTGCGGACTACACCACTCATAAAATGGCGTTTATACTCATTTTCGCGAATTGCGGGAGTGTATTGGTAGGTGTTACCCACACGTTTTGGTGTGACGTATCCTTTCCGTTCGAGATTCTTCACGATGGATGCTACTGTGGTGTACGGCGGAGCTGGTTGCGTGTACTTCGCTACGATGTCCTTTACGAAACAGCTTTGTAACTCCCAAATGTAGATCATTACTTCTTCTTCTTGTATAGTTAACTTTTCCATGGAGATGTTGTTTAATTACGAATACTTCGCAAAGCTACGAAGATTTCGTAATTAAGCAATAGTTAGTGGGTTAATAAATGCAAATACATAATATTTGCAAGAATATATTGATTGTGCCATTCTACTGAAAATACTTAAGCATAAAAAACACTCGAATAAGCACTGTTTTTGCTTAAATAGTCACACTTTAATAACCTTTATGCTAAAAATAGACTGTTGGCTGCTTTTTTATTTAAAATAAATGAAATATCTTTGCCAGTACGAAACAGACGTTAAATATGGATGGTGTGTTTTGATACTTTGATAAAGTTCAAAAAATTCCCCGCACTAAATTAATGAAACTATTTAATTAACAATGCTGCCCGAAGGGAAGAGGGAAGCAAACTAAAAAAATAATGATATGAAAAAAGGTTTGATTTTTGTGCTATTCGCACTTGTTTCTATCGTTTCTTATTCTCAACTTTCTTGGAATGCCAAAGTAGGTATGAATATGAGTAATCTTACTGGTGATGCAGACACAGACATGAAAATTGGTTTTAATGTTGGTGTAGGTGCAGAATATGCATTTACGGAAATGTGGTCTGTTCAACCATCTTTGATGTTAACTTCTAAAGGTTATAAAGTTGATGGTGTGAAGTGTAATCCAATGTATTTAGAATTACCGATATTAGCTGCTGCAAGATTTGCCGTTGCTGATAATCAGAATGTCGTGGTAAAAGCTGGTCCTTATTTTGCATTTGGTGTTGCAGGTAAATATAAATATGATGGCATTGATGAAAAGGAAGATGTTTTTGGAGATGATGGATGGAAGAGGTTTGATGCTGGTCTCGGTGTAGGTGTTGCTTATGAAATAAGCAAATTCTTTATTGATTTGACTGGAGAATTCGGATTAACTAAAATTGCTGATGGTGACGGCGCTCCGAAGAACATGAACTTCTCTATCGGTGTAGGTTACAAGTTCTAAACAGATTATACTCTCTTTATAATATCTCTTTTAAAAATCCCTCGCTCTATATCTCGGGCGGGGGATTTTCTTATCCTTTTCTGAGAAGGAAAAACGGCATATCTTAATAATAAGAATATACCGTTCGTTTCTCTCTCTCTTGTGTTATTTAGATCAATCGTTAATCTGCTTGGATAAGTTTTCTTTCTCTTTTAGCTCCTTATACCTCTCTATCGCATGTTTGCGGCTCATCAGTATTTGCCAACGATATACCCAACAAGTCGTAAGGAAATAAACACCTGCCTGCAACCACAAAGCTTTATATTCAAAAGCCACTTCACTCAAAGTTGCTCCCATATTATTGATTTTCACAAAGCCATTGATTCCGAAAGTAGACGGGAAGATGTAAGATACATACTTCCAGAACGGAGGAATGGCAGCTCCCGGCCAAGAAATGCCGGAGATAAACAATAAGGGTACGGAGGTAAATACAAAAATCAGCATACACGTCTCCCGATTGCGGATGGCAATGGAAGTTGTCATTGCAAAGAAAATGCAAGCAGCCAAGTAGGGAACAACGAATAACACCAATGAACCGGGCTGTCCGATTTGATTGAGGCTGAATAGGCGCGGCACGATATATAGTACGTAGAAAGACACCAATATATAAACCAGGAAGTAACTCAATCCCTTTCCGAGTACGATTCGTAAAGTTCCGTTATAATGCCGGTTGATAGGTACAAGGTCTTTGAACCGGTTATTCTCGCGGGCGGTTCCGGCAGCAAGACCGATACCGAGCAATAATGTTTGTTGAATAATCAATACCAGTACGGCAGGAATCAGAAAAGCGGCGAATCCGGCAGTCGGATTGAATATCGAAATCTCCTCATACTCTATCGGATAAGCGGTTATTTCATCCTGTCGGTCGGTCGTATTGCCGCTACGGGCTATTTTAATATCCTGGTTCATATCCAGCGAGACGGCAGTATTGGCTATCAGCATGGATTTATAATAAAGCAATCCGCTCATGTCGCAATAGATGCTGACTTGCGTCTGTTTTCCTTTAGCGATGTTATCGCTAAAGTCAGAAGGAATATAGATGATGCCATACGCGTTTCTGTTCTTCAACATTTGTTTGGCTTCCTCCATATCAGCGCAGTAAGATACGATTTGGATATCGGGTGTAGCGTCTACTTTCCGGAGATATTCACGACTCAGGGAGGAATGAGAATCGTCTACAACAACAGCGGGAACTTCACGCACCACTTCATTGTCATAGATGAAGCTATACAGCAATGGATAACCCAACGGGACGAGTATAAAGAATATCAGTACCCCCTGGTCGCGGAAAGTTGTCTGAAACTCCCGCTTCCAGATATAAAACAGGTCATTGATGCCTTGGGCTATCTTATCTTTTAATTTTATATCTTTCATTTAGGGTATATATTTATAGTAAACCAATGCTTCTTTTAAGCGGTGAACCACAAAGAAAGGAAGCATCATGAATATTAATAATGCCATATAGTTGCTCCATGAGTAAGCCATATTATATCCGTTAAGTGCCTGGTCTACATAAATCAGGAAATAATGGCGCAACGGGAACAGATTGCTTAAAGCCTGCAAGACCGGATGCATAGCCATCAC
This sequence comes from Bacteroides sp. f07, assembly GCF_042854785.1. Classification (NCBI taxonomy): domain Bacteria; kingdom Pseudomonadati; phylum Bacteroidota; class Bacteroidia; order Bacteroidales; family Bacteroidaceae; genus Bacteroides; species Bacteroides sp. f07. The sequence continues at coordinate 993,471 of NZ_BAABXI010000002.1, forward strand.
CGGAAAAGAAAAACCGGAAATGGAGAACGATATAACTCCCCATAGTGAAGCGAAACTCAGTCCGAGCCGCAGGGTGGGCAGAGTTCCTATCATAACGATGCCGCAACATTGCGATGCCAGTACAAGACATAGCGTTGCGAATATCATAGGAAGGATGCCGCTATTGCAAGGGAAGTGCAGGAATCCGTACAGATATACATTATAAAATATCCCCATAATGAAAAAGACTACCGTGTGTGGAAGCAACTTTCCTGCCAAAGCAATATAAATAGAATTATTACTCATGCGTAACCACTCACGGGCGGTGCGGTCTTTGATTTCCACACCGATAGAGTAAACCGTGACCATGAATATGAGCAACATAAGTACTCCCGGTATCAGCGTATTGCATAGATATACCGAGTAGTTCAGCCACGGATTATTCAATGGATGTGTATCTATCACGATAGGTTGCAGAAATCCCATAGCCTGGCCTTCGGTTGCTCCTTTGGCATATAAGGCGGTACGCGCAGCAGAGCCGGCAGTCAGTTCTCCCATCATTTTCATATCTCTGAAAAGCAGGGAACCTGCAATCAGGTACGAATAATTGGTATAGAAAGAAATCTTAGGTTGCCGCTGGCTTTGTGCTTCCGCGGACAAGCCTTTGGGAATATAAAAGAATCCGTAGATTTTTCCTTCCTGAACGGCGATACGTGCATCTGTTACGTTACTATAATGGGCGACGACACCTGTCTGTGAAAAAGCATCCAGATTGCGCACGATATTGCGGGACGTGGACGAATCATCCATATCCACCACACCGGCAGGAAGATCCTTAGGCAATCCCGTGTCCATTAAAGTAGTGAAGAAGATATAGCAGAAAAGTGGAGCGATAACCATACAGAAGAGATAAAGCGGCCGTGATACCAACCGCCGGCACTCTCTTTGCATGACCTGCCACAATGCTATATATTTCTTTTCTCTCTCTTTCATGGTTATTTATTGATGATGACCGACATACCCGGGCGAAGATTCTCTACCTTTTCCATCGGAGATGCTTTAACTTCAAAGGTTTTCAAGTCAAACTGACCGGTAGTTTTAGTGGCTTTCCAAGCTGCGTAACTACCCAGGTCTTTCATGTAATATACCTTGAGCTTGATTGCTTTATTGTCCAGCGCAGGAACGACTGCTTCAAATTCGGTTCCCATAGTCAGACTTTTAAGCAAATCCTCGCGTACATTGAATGTGACCCACATATCATTGAGCTCGGCAATATTCATAATAGGGGCACCTGTGCCTACCAACTCGCCTACTTTCGGGAAAATCTCGGAAACCTCTCCAGCGGCCGGAGCAATAAGATATGTTTCCTTGATGTAAGATTCGACTTCGGCAACCGCTCCTTTGGCGCGGTTCACAAGAGCTTCCGCTGCCATTTTGTCCTCACGCTCGGCTCCGTTCTTTGCCATGGTGTATTGAGCTTTCGCTGCTTTCTCGGTTGCGATGGCAGCATCACGTTGTGCGGTTACCTCATCCAGTTTTTGCGCAGGCATCACTCCCTGTTCATACAGGTTCTTCACTCTTTTGTATGACTTCTCGGCGATGGTGACTCCGGCTTGTGCTTTCTGCCACATCTCATAAGCTGCTTGGATTTGTTCCTGACGTGCCCCTTTGATGGCTTTCTCGTTCTGTGCTTGTGCAGCGGCTTCGGCGGCGCGTGCCTGTTCCATTTTAGCCACCACGTCCGGCGCTTCCAGAATAGCTAGTGTGTCACCGGCATTTACTTGTTGGCCTTCTTTTACGCGAAACTCCAATATGCGTCCCGGCACTTTGCTTGAAACACGATATTCGGTAACTTCCGCCTGTCCCTGAATGATTTCGGGACCTTTGCGAAGCATGAAGAAGCCAACGACTGCGACGATTGCAATAACTCCCAGTAAAGTAAGGAATGCAAGCAGCATATTACTGTTTTGTGATTTTGTAGTTGCCATATGAGTATAAATTATTTCAAAGTTCCTAATGATTTTTTTAGATAGATTTCTGTCAGTTTCACGTCTATTTGAGCGTCAATCTTTTCCGATTGAGCGGATAACCAGGCTGTTTGTGCTTCAAGAACGTTGCTTGTAGCAATAACCCCCTCTTTGAATCCGAGTGTGGCGTAACGAAGGTTTTCTTCCGCCTTTTCCATGTTCTTGGTAGACATTACCAGCTTTTTACCCGCTTCATTTACCTTGAATGCAGCCTGGTTGACTTGCAGCTCTATTTTTTCTCTGGCGTCTTGAAGCTGGTATTGTGCGATGCGCGCTTCTGCTTTGGCTGCTTTGGTTTTGTAAATACCTTCTCCCCAGTGCCATATAGGTATCTGCACCATGACACCTACGTTCCACATTCCCTTGAATTTGTTCTCAAAACTATTGAAGACAGAAGGGTTCGTGACCATGTAATTCCCCATCAATGCGATGGAAGGAAGATGCTCAGCGCGGGTTACGTTTACTTTTTGCTTGTAAATCTGTGTAGCCAGTTCAAGGCTGCGTATCTCCGGGCGGTTCGCATAGGCGGTGGACATATCGAAATGAGTGTCTGTCGTAAGTAATGGAATATCCTCCATATTTTCGTCTGCTAACGTAATGGGAGAACTGAGGTCAATGCCGCATAGTTGACATAACAACATTCGGGCAAGGCTTAGTCCGTCCTCAACTTTGGTCAGAGTCATTTCCGCCTCATTGACTTTTACCCGTACGGATAAACCGTCCGCTTTGGTGGCTACTCCTTCGGCAATCATCTTTTCCACATCACTGTCCAGTTGTTGCAGGAGTTTCAGATATCCTTCCGCCAGCTTCTTTTTGTTTACCAGCGAAATGACCTGCCAGTAAGCCTGGTCGGTACTCATAATTACTTCCTGCATGCCACCTTGATGTTGCTCCTGGGCTAACTCCTCGGCATACTTTGTAATTTTGTTGTAGGCACGGATTTTGCCACCCATATATAAGGGCTGCGTCAATGTAATGGCACCTGCATACACGTTTCTTGTATCCGTGCGGAGCGCGTCTACTAAAGAATTTCCTGCATTGTTCAGGGCAGAAATCAAGCTGGCGCCTAATTCGGGAATCTTGGATGCAATTTCCGGATGCAGGCTCGCTATAATTCCTGCAGCTTGCTCTAATGGCTGCGCCAGATTATTTCCCACTCCCGAAAGCGCGGCTTTCTGGTCATTGTTCAATAAAGAAAACTCTTTTTGATTTCTCATGTAAGCTCCGGTTGCCGAGAAGCTGGGTAAGTAGTTGGTAAATGCGGCTTTTCGTTGGTAATGGGCGGCATTTATCTTTTCATCGCTTATCAACAGGTCTTTATTGTTGGTAAGGGCTAATGCGCGGCAACTATCCAGGCTCAGTAAAGTTTGCGCTTTTACTATAAAAGTCAGGTTTAACAGAATTGTCAGGAGAAATAGTTTTTTCATCGCATCTTGCATATTAATAAGGTGATACTTCTATTTAATAACCCTGTTCTTATGTAATTTGTTTATTGAAGTAGTCTGTTTTTTTATACTTGTTAGCTTAAACAATAATTGCATAAACAACGATGCAAATGTATGTGCTTTCTATGAAAGCGCAAAAAGAATTAGCTTTTTTTAAAAATATAACAAGACGGGAGGAGGAGGGAAAAAGAAAGAAGGCTGCCCTTCAGTATCGAAGAGCAGCCTTTCTTAATATATAAATGTAAGGGGATTTGCTTTATTAAAGAGCACCTACTTCTTTCAGAGCGGCATTAGTCTTGTGAACAGCAGCAGCGCTTGCAGCAAATTTTGCTTTTTCGTCAGCGTTCAGGTCAAGTTCAACGATTTTTTCAATACCGTTCTTGCCAAGGATTACAGGAACACCGATGCAAAGATCTGATTCACCGTATTCACCTTCCAGGAATACAGAGCAAGGAATCATCTTCTTCTGGTTGTGGATGATTGATTCAACAACAAATGCTCCTGCTGCACCCGGTGCATACCATGCGGAAGTGCCCAACAACTTAGTCAGAGTAGCACCACCTACCATAGTAGCAGCGGCAACTTCGTTCAGTTTTTCTTCTGACAGGAAGTTAGTTACAGGCAGACCTTTGTATGTAGCGAAACGAGTCAACGGAATCATTGTAGTATCACCGTGACCGCCGATAACCATACCTTCTACTTCGTTGGCGTTGCATCCCAAAGCCTGAGACAAGAAATATTTGAAACGAGAGCTATCCAAAGCGCCACCCATACCGATGATACGGTTTTTCGGTAAGCCGAGAGCTTTCAATGACAGGTAAGTCATTGTATCCATCGGGTTAGAAATTACAACAAGGATAGCGTTAGGAGAATATTTCAAGATGTTCTGTGCTACGGATTTAACGATGCCGGCATTCACACCGATAAGTTCTTCACGAGTCATACCCGGCTTGCGAGGAATACCTGAAGTAATTACAACAACGTCAGAGTCAGCAGTCTGAGCATAGTCGTTCGTGCAGCCTACTACAGTAGTGTCGAAACCCAACAATTGGGCTGTCTGCATCATATCCATTGCTTTACCTTCTGATACGCCTTCTTTAACGTCCAGCATTACTACTTCGTCTGCTACTTCATTGAAAGCAAGTACATTTGCACATGTAGCACCTACGTTACCTGCGCCTACTACGGTTACTTTTGACATAATACTTATATATTTAAAAAGTTGATAATTTGTTTCATCTATTTTGCGCGACAAAATTACAACGATAATCCTAATTAAAGAAATTTTTCCGTAATAATTTTAGTTAAAGAAAATGCCTTATTCTATGATACTCTGTTACGAAATGATTACTTTTGCGGCGGTTATCAATTAACACCCTGGAACTATGAGTAAAAAAAGTCTTCTTATTGCAGCTGTAGCTGTTTTGGTAATAGCAATTATTGGTATCACTTATTTATTGTTTACTGAAAAACAAGCTAACCGTGAGTTGGTGCAGGAATTTCAGTTGGACAAGGAAGATTTGGAAAATGAATACACCCGTTTTGCACAACAATATGATGAGTTGAAGACGACAATCTCCAACGACTCTTTGTCTCAATTGCTGGAACAGGAGCAGTTGAAAACCCAGCGTTTGCTGGAGGAACTTCGCACGGTGAAAAGCTCGAATGCAACAGAAATCCGTCGTTTGAAGAAAGAACTGGCTACCCTGCGTAAGGTAATGATTGGGTATATCAATCAGATTGACTCACTGAACAGACTGACTGAACAGCAGAAGCTGGTCATCGCTGATGTGACAAAGAAATACAATCAGGCTTCGCAACAAATCAGCAATCTTGCCGAGGAAAAGAAGAATTTGGATAAGAAAGTGACATTAGCCGCTCAGCTTGATGCCACCAATATTCGTATAGAGCCACGCAACAAACGCGGCAAAGTAGCGAAGAAGGTGAAAGATGTAGTCAAGTTGGCTATCAGCTTCACTGTCGTAAAGAATATAACTGCCGAAAACGGTGAGCGTACCATTTATATACGTATTACCAAGCCGGACAACGATGCATTGACTAAGAGTGCATCCAATACTTTTACTTATGAGAATCGTACACTGACCTATTCTATTAAAAAGTATATCGAATACAACGGAGAAGAACAGAACGTCAATGTATTTTGGGATGTGGAAGAATTTCTATATGCCGGAGATTATCGTGTCGATGTCTTCGAAGGTGGTAATCTGATAGGTTCGCAAACGTTTACATTAAACTAAAAAAAGTTGTTCTATCGGAGAGTAGTACCTTTTTCTACACGTCTTCCCTTTTTTAGAAGCAAGTTCCAGGTTGGTTTCACTTGCTTGAAACTCTAGTTTCAAATGGGCGAAACTTTGGTTTCAAATAATAGAAACTCTAGTTTCAAGTAACAGAAACTTTAGTTTCTCACCGTGAAGCAAAGTGTTTCATCCCATGAAACCAATAGATTATCTTCTGCCATCCGCTCCCCACATCATTTTACTGCGAAGCGTATCGAAAAAGATATGATTAAAGCGTTTCACTACTTTCACGCTATAGTCGGCACGGCGAATAGTGAGCTGAGTCGTTTCCTTGCACGTTTCACTGCTACCATCAATGGCGACCAGAAAGTTATGGCTGCGGCTTTCCACATCTAACGTGATTTCCCAATCATCACGTATGACGATAGGACGGACGTTGAGGCTATGCGGAGCTACAGGAGTAATGACAACAGTGTTGGAGTGAGGAACCATAATCGGTCCGCCCACGCTTAGAGAGTAAGCAGTCGAACCGGTTGGAGTGGCAATCACTAATCCGTCGGCTTGATAAGTATTCAAAAATGCCCCGTTGATGGCAGTACGGATACTAATCATAGAAGAACTGTCCCGTTTAAGTACGGCAATCTCATTTAAAGCATACGGAGAGGTTTGCAGATGAGTGCCGTTGCAGATAAGTTGAAGTACGCTCCGTTCTTCAACGCTGTATCTTCCGGCTTGAATCTCGTTGAATGTCTCTTCCATCTCTTCGGGAGAAATATCAGCAAGAAAACCCAGACGCCCTGTGTTAATGCCAAGAATAGGGATTCCCTTTCTGCCTACCCGGCGGGCAGCTTTCAGGAAAGTTCCGTCTCCGCCGATACTGATTACCATGTCGGCCGTAAAATCGTCACCGTCAAATAACTGGTCGGCTTCGATTTCCATATGCTCTGAAATCAGGAACTGGTAGAACTCCCTGCATACACAGACTTCCGCTCCTTGCTTTTTCAGCAACCGGAACAGATTGGCGGCATGAGAGGACTTTTTAGCCTGATACGTATTTCCGAAGATGGCAAATTTCATAAACTGTATATTGGTTTCGGTTGCAAATTTGGCATTTTTTCTTGGATTTCTACTTTAAATAACCAAAAAAGAACCGAGAATGCGTTTCGTATTATTAGGCAACTAATAATAATATTTGTATTTTTGCGGCAAATATAACGTAGAACTATGACTAAATTAAGTGTAAACATAAACAAGATTGCTACACTGAGAAATGCTCGCGGGGGAAATGTTCCCGATGTAGTGAAGGTAGCGCTTGATTGTGAATCTTTTGGAGCAGACGGTATTACCGTTCATCCTCGTCCCGACGAGCGCCACATTCGTCGTTCGGATGTATATGATTTGCGTCCTTTGTTGCGGACTGAATTTAATATTGAAGGCTATCCGTCACCGGACTTTATAGACCTGGTGCTGAAAGTAAAGCCGCATCAGGTGACCTTAGTGCCCGATGCCCCTTCACAGATTACTTCCAATTCCGGTTGGGATACAAAAGCAAACCTGGAATTTCTGACCGAAGTCCTCGACCTGTTCAACAGCGCGGGTATCCGTACTTCCGTCTTTGTGGCCGCCGACCCCGAAATGGTAGAATATGCGGCAAAAGCAGGTGCCGACCGTGTGGAACTTTACACGGAACCGTATGCAACGGACTATCCGAAGAATCCGGAAGCAGCCATCGCTCCTTTTATCGAAGCCGCCAAGACTGCCCGCAAGCTAGGTATCGGCCTGAATGCCGGACACGATTTGAGTCTTGTTAATTTGAACTATTTTTATAAAAACATTCCTTGGGTGGACGAAGTCTCTATCGGGCATGCATTGATTAGCGATGCACTTTACTTGGGACTGGAACGTACCGTTCAGGAATATAAAAACTGTCTACGCTGATGAATGCAATGATTTTGTTAGCCCAAGGGGCTGTGAATATGGCCGACTCGCTGGCTACCGCCAACCCTGTTCTGACAGAGGTGAACGCTCCTGAAATGAATATGCTTGATATGGCTGTCAAGGGTGGCTGGATTATGATTGTGCTGGGCCTGTTGTCCGTAGTTTGCTTCTATATCCTTTTTGAACGTAACTATATGATCCGTAAGGCGGGAAAAGAAGACCCTATGTTTATGGAACGGATAAAAGACTATATCCACAGCGGTGAAATCAAAGCTGCCATCAACTATTGCCACACGATGAACACCCCTTCGGCACGTATGATAGAAAAGGGAATCAGTCGTCTGGGGCGTCCTATTAACGATGTGCAGGCTGCCATTGAGAACGTCGGCAATATCGAAGTGGCGAAACTGGAAAAAGGCTTGACGGTGATGGCGACCATTTCCGGTGGTGCTCCGATGCTCGGATTCCTCGGTACGGTGACCGGTATGGTGCGCGCATTCTACGAAATGGCAAACGCCGGAAGCGGAAATATTGATATCACGTTGCTTTCCGGCGGTATCTACGAAGCTATGATTACCACGGTCGGCGGTCTGATTGTCGGTATCATTGCCATGTTCGCCTACAACTACCTGGTGATGCTGGTAGACCGTGTGGTGAACAAGATGGAATCCCGCACAATGGAATTCATGGACTTGCTGAACGAGCCCACCTGAAAACTGAACGAGCCCACCTAAAAGTGGAAAAGTAACCGAGAACGTTAATCATTAATCACTAACCACTAAACACTAACAAAGTGGGATTAAAAAGAAGAAATAGAGTATCGCCCAATTTCAGTATGGCTTCCATGACGGACGTCATCTTCCTGTTGCTGATATTCTTTATGATAACCTCTACGGTGGTGTCGCCCAACGCCATAAAAGTGTTGTTGCCTCAAGGCAAGCAGCAGACTTCGGCAAAACCGCTGACAAGAGTTGTTATTGATAAGGACTTGAACTTCTATGCCGCTTTCGGCAATGAGAAGGAGCAACAGGTAGCATTGAACGACCTGACTTCATTCTTGCAGAGTTGTGCGGAGAAGGAGCCTGAAATGTATGTGGCATTGTATGCGGATGAATCAGTACCCTACCGCGAGATAGTGCGGGTGTTGAACATCGCAAACGAGAATCATTTTAAGATGGTGCTGGCTACGCGCCCGCCTGAAAACAAATAAGGAATAATGGACAGAAGAAAAAAGGGTGAATATATAGGAGCGCTGGGTGCACTTTTGGTGCATGTGGCAGTGGTTGCTCTTTTGATTCTGGTGAGCTTTACTGTCCCCCAGCCGGATGAGGACGCGGGTGGAATACCTGTGATGATGGGGGATGTGGAGTCGGCACGCGGTTTCGACGATCCTTCGCTGGTAGATGTGGACGTGCTGGATGAGGATGCGGCAGCCCCTGCGGAGACTGAACCGGAACTTCCTTCCGAACAGGATTTACTGACGCAGACCGAAGAAGAAACAGTCACTTTGAAACCGAAAACGGAAGAACCTAAAAAGGAAACGGTGAAGCCCAAAGAAGTAGCCAAGCCGAAGGAACCTGTGAAAAAGCCTGAGAAAACCGAAGCGGAGAAAGCTGCGGAAGCTAAACGGCTCGCCGAAGAAAAGGCGGAACGCGAACGTAAGGCTGCCGAAGAAGCTGCCCGAAAGAGAGTTGCCGGTGCTTTCGGCAAAGGAGCGCAGATGGAAGGAAACAAAGGAACATCAGCTGGTGGCACGGGAACCGAAGGCAGCAAGGAAGGTAATTCTTCTATCGGAGCCAAAACAGGAACAGGTGGCGAGGGAACATTTGACCTTGGCGGACGTTCTTTAGGTGCAGGCACTCGTTTGCCGAAGCCGGAATGTAATGTGCGGGAGGAAGGACGCGTTGTAGTGAATATCACTGTAAACCCCGCAGGATTGGTCGTAGGGACCAGTGTGAACCTTTCTCTGACGAATACCTCTGACCAGACTTTGCGCAAAGCTGCTTTGGATGCGGCTAAGAAAGCTCGTTTTGAAGCAGTGGAAATGGTGACCAACCAAACGGGAACAATCACCTATTATTTTAATTTTAAATAGAAGTATCATTAACCAAAAATAGATAGCATTATGGGAACTGTGTACGCATTTTTTGCAGATGGTTTTGAAGAAATTGAAGCCTTTACCACTATCGACACACTGAGACGTGCCGGACTGAACGTAGCAATCGTATCCGTCACACCGGACGAAATTGTAGTCGGTGCGCATGACGTGTCTGTCCTTTGTGACGTCAACTTTGAGAATTGTGATTTCTTCGATGCTGAACTTTTATTCTTACCGGGCGGAATGCCGGGAGCTGCTACGCTCGACAAGCATGAAGGATTGCGTAAGTTAATCCTCAACTTCGCTGAGAAAGGCAAACCTATCGCAGCCATTTGCGCGGCGCCGATGGTGTTGGGTAAGCTGGGACTGTTGAAAGGCAAGAAAGCGACTTGTTATCCCAGCTTCGAACAATATCTGGAAGGTGCGGAATGTGTCAGTGAACACGTTGTCCGTGACGGAAACATCATTACGGGCATGGGGCCGGGCGCTGCCATGGAATTTGCTTTGACTATCGTTGACCTGTTGGCAGGTAAAGAAAAAGTAGAAGAACTGGTGGAAGCGATGTGTGTAAAACGCTAAGCTGCCTGTCCATGAAGAAATCTGTAATTATTGTCGCCGGTGGAAAGGGCTTGCGGATGGGGAGTGAACTTCCGAAACAATTCCTTCCTGTCGGCGGTAAGCCTGTGTTGATGCATACACTGGAAGTATTCCGGAAGTATGATGCCACACTTCAGATAATATTAGTGCTCCCCAAAGAACAGCAGGACTTTTGGAAGCAGCTCTGTGAGGAGCACGGCTTTGATGTGGAACATCTGATTGCCGATGGTGGCGGGACACGCTTTCATTCAGTAAAGAATGGTCTGGCGTTGGTGCAGGCACCCGGACTGGTGGGAGTGCATGATGGTGTCCGTCCGTTTGTCTCGGTAGAAGTGATTCAACGTTGTTACGATTTGGCGGGAGAGCGGAAAGCCGTGATTCCGGTGGTTGATGTAGTCGAGACACTGCGCCATTTGACAAATGACGGTAGTGAAACGGTCAGCCGCAATGACTATAAACTGGTGCAGACACCTCAAGTCTTTGACGTGGAATTGCTGAAACAGGCTTATGAGCAAGAGTTTACCCCATTCTTTACTGATGACGCCTCGGTAGTGGAAGCAATGGGTGTGCCTGTATATCTGGCAGAAGGTAATCGTGAAAATATAAAAATAACAACTCCTTTCGACTTGAAAGTGGGGAGTGCTCTGTTGTAAATGTTCGATTTAGTCACACGCGACATAAAATTTATCTCCGGTGTAGGGCCGCAGAAGGCTGCTGTATTAAACAAGGAGTTGGAAATCTACTCCTTGCACGACTTGATTTATTACTTCCCTTACAAATACGTTGACCGGAGCCGCATCTATTACATCCACGAAATAGATGGCAATATGCCGTATATCCAACTGAAAGGAGAGATTCTCGGCTTCGAAACTATCGGCGAAGGCCGGCAGCGACGTCTTACCGCCCACTTTTCAGACGGAACGGGAGTTGTGGATTTAGTGTGGTTTCAAGGGATAAAGTATATCTTAGGCAAATATAAACTCCACGAAGAATACATCATCTTCGGCAAACCGACCGTTTTCAACGGCCGTATCAACGTAGCCCATCCCGACATAGACAAGACGGACGACCTGAAACTTTCTTCCATAGGTCTTCAACCTTATTATAATACAACGGAGAAGATGAAACGCAGCTTCCTCAATTCCCACGCGATTGAGAAGATGATGGCGACTGTGATTCAGCAGATACAGGAACCTCTGCCCGAAACGCTTTCTCCCAAACTGTTGGCAGAGCATCACTTGATGCCGCTGACGGAAGCTCTTCGGAATATACACTTCCCGACGAATCCTGACTTGCTTCGCAGGGCGCAGTATCGTCTTAAATTCGAAGAACTGTTTTATGTACAGCTCAATATCCTTCGATATGCCAAAGACAGGCAACGGAGATACCGTGGCTATATCTTTGAAAAAGTAGGCGACGTATTCAATACATTTTATGCAAAGAACCTGCCTTTCCAACTTACCGGAGCGCAGAAACGTGTGTTGAAAGAAATCCGCAACGACGTGGGCGGCGGTCGGCAGATGAACCGTCTTTTACAAGGGGATGTCGGTAGCGGAAAGACGCTCGTTGCCCTGATGAGTATGCTGCTTGCCTTGGATAATGGGTATCAGGCATGTATGATGGCGCCTACCGAAATCCTGGCAAACCAGCACTATGAAACCATAAAGGAGTTGCTTTTCGGAATGGATGTACGTGTCGAACTACTGACCGGTTCCATCAAAGGGAAAAAAAGAGAAGCCATCCTTGCCGGACTGCTGACCGGTGACGTGCATATCCTGATAGGGACTCATGCCGTCATCGAGGATACTGTCAACTTCTCCTCATTAGGCTTTGTCGTCATTGACGAACAACACCGCTTCGGAGTAGCGCAACGTGCCCGTCTTTGGAGTAAGAATAACCAACCGCCGCATATACTTGTAATGACTGCGACACCTATCCCCCGTACCTTGGCGATGACCCTGTATGGTGACTTGGATGTCTCCGTTATTGATGAACTTCCCCCCGGTCGGAAGCCGATAACCACCGTCCACCAGTTTGACAATCGCCGGGAAAGTATGTACCGTTTCGTACAGAAGCAAATCGACGAGGGACGTCAGGTCTATATCGTTTATCCTTTAATAAAGGAGAGCGAAAAGATTGATTTGAAGAACCTTGAAGAAGGTTATCAGCATATTCTCGAAGAATTTCCCAAATGTACGGTTTGCAAAGTGCATGGCAAAATGAAATCTGCCGAGAAAGACGAGCAGATGCAGCTTTTCATTTCGGGAAATGCACAGATAATGGTAGCCACTACAGTAATCGAAGTAGGAGTGAACGTGCCCAACGCTTCGGTGATGATTATTGAAAATGCCGAACGTTTCGGACTGTCACAGTTGCACCAGTTGCGTGGCCGGGTAGGGCGTGGCGCCGACCAGTCTTATTGTATCTTGGTGACTAATTATAAACTGACCGAGGACACCCGCAAACGGCTTGAAATCATGGTGCGTACCAATGATGGCTTTGAAATAGCGGAAGCCGACTTGAAGCTGCGCGGTCCCGGCGACCTTGAAGGAACCCAGCAAAGCGGTGTCGCTTTCGATTTGAAGATAGCCGATATTACCCGTGACGGACAATTGCTTCAATATGTCCGCTCCATAGCCGAAGGAATTGTTGAACAAGACCCAACAGCTCAGAATCCGGAGAATGAAATTCTGTGGCGGCAACTCAAATCCCTGCGGAAAACGAATGTTAACTGGGCTGCTATTAGTTGAAAAACGGTTAAACATACAGTTTATTTGCGTAAATGTGTTGCATAACATATTTTTGCCCTATTCTCCCTATTCATAGGAGTTTAGAGGGCGAATCTTTCTTGCTGTCAGAGCTAATCGTCTGAAAAATAGTTAATAACTTCCTTGCTGTTTCAAAGGAAAAGACTATCTTTGAAGGAATTTTTTTAGTAAATGTATCGTTTAACCATTTGAAAAGTCGAGTGTTATGCTTGAAAAAACGCTGGTCATTTTAAAACCATGTACCCTTCAACGGGGGCTGGTTGGTGAGATTACTCATCGCTTCGAACGTAAAGGATTAAGGTTGGCCGGCATGAAGATGATGCAACTGACAGATGAATTGCTAAGCGAACATTATGCCCACCTCAGTGGCAGGGAATTCTTTCAACGTGTGAAAGATTCCATGATGACAGCTCCTGTTATCGTTTGTTGTTTTGAAGGTGTGGATGCTATTCAAACAGTCCGTACGTTGGCGGGACCGACTAACGGACGTCTGGCGGCCCCGGGAACTATTCGTGGGGATTACAGTATGAGCTTTCAAGAGAATATTGTTCATGCTTCCGATTCACCGGAGACTGCGGCTGTCGAATTAATGAGATTTTTTAAACCGGAAGAAATATTCGATTACAAACAGGCTACTTTTGACTACCTGTATGCAAACGACGAATATTAAATGAATTGACAAAGAACGAATGAATTTCAATTGCATTATTAAAACTGGATTGGTGGCCGTAGCGGCTATGGTTAGTCTGAGCTCTTTCTCGCAAGACCTGATTGCACGGCAGGCACCGATAGACAAGAAATTAAAATCTGTAGACTCTTTGGCATTGCAGAAGCAAATCCGTGCCGAACAGTCTGAATATCCCGCCCTAAGTCTTTATCCTAACTGGAATAACCAGTATGTACACGCTTACGGAAATGCTATTATCCCCGAAACTTATACTATCGACCTGACTGGTTTCCATATGCCGACTCCGAGCACGAAAATTACTTCGCCTTTCGGTCCCCGTTGGAGAAGAATGCACAATGGTCTTGATTTGAAAGTGAACATCGGTGATACTATTGTTGCCGCATTCGACGGTAAAGTGCGTATCGTGAAATATGAACGCAGAGGGTATGGAAAGTATGTCGTTATCCGTCATGATAATGGATTGGAAACTGTATACGGGCACTTGTCCAAACAATTGGTTGAAGAAAATCAATTGGTGAAAGCCGGTGAAGTGATCGGGCTGGGTGGTAACACCGGACGTTCTACCGGATCTCATCTTCATTTTGAAACTCGTTTCTTGGGAATTGCAATCAATCCTGTTTATATGTTCGACTTCCCGAAACAAGATATCGTTGCCGACACTTATACGTTCCGGAGGACAAAAGGCGTGAAACGTGCAGGTTCACATGATACTCAAGTAGCCGATGGTGCTATTCGTTATCATAAGGTAAAGAGCGGCGATACTTTATCCCGCATTGCCAAATTGCGTGGAGTATCAGTCAGCACACTTTGTAAGTTGAACCGTATCAAACCGACCACGACTTTGCGTATCGGACAGGTTTTGCGTTGTTCATAACCCCACCTGCTTATAAAACAGTAATACAATAGCTTTGGAAGAGGGCACTTTAATATAATTTAGAGTGCCCTCTTTCTGTTTTTACTTAATTATTGTTACCTTTGCGCACTATTTGGAAGAAAATGAAAGATACCAAGCAACAATTTGAACATGTCATCGCTTTGTGCCGTGACTTATTTTCCAAGAAGCTGCACGATTACGGGCCTGCGTGGCGTATCCTGCGTCCGGCTTCGGTAACCGACCAGATTTTTATCAAAGCCAACCGGATTCGCAGTATCGAAACCAAAGGAGTGACCTTGATTGACGAGGGAATCCGTGCTGAGTTTATTGCCATTGTCAACTACGGTATTATCGGACTTATCCAGTTGGAGCTGGGATATGCCGAATCTGCCGACATCAGCAATGAAGAAGCGATGGCTTTGTATGATAAATATGCCAAAGAAACCCTGGAACTGATGCTTGCCAAGAATCATGACTATGATGAGGCTTGGCGGAGTATGCGTGTCAGCTCTTACACAGACTTGATTTTGATGAAGATATACCGTACCAAGCAGATTGAAAGCCTGTCCGGCAATACATTGGTTTCCGAGGGAGTTGACGCCAATTATATGGATATGATAAATTACTCTGTCTTCGGACTGATAAAGATAGAATTTGAAGGATAAGAACCTACATATCATTCAGGAAGTGGTGGCGAATACCGGTCGTTTTCTTTTGGCGGCTTCGTTCATCTTCTCCGGATTTGTAAAGGCAGTTGATCCGCTGGGGTTCCAGTATAAGATACAGGATTATCTGGCTGCATTCGGCATGGCTTCCTGGTTCCCTTCATTCTTCCCTTTGCTGGGCGGCATCACGCTGTCTGCCATTGAGTTTTTTATTGGCATCTCCCTGTTTTTTGGTACACGGAGAACGCTTGTCTCCTCATTGGCGTTGATGCTGATGATTTTTATGACACCGCTGACTCTGTATCTTGCAATCTTCGATCCGGTTTCAGACTGCGGTTGTTTTGGTGATGCCTGGATATTGACGAATTGGGAAACCTTCGGCAAGAATGTCATACTGTTGCTTGCGGCAATCGCAGCATTCCGTTACAGAACGATGCTGGTCCGCTTTATCAGTGTGAAAATGGAATGGTTGGTTTCTCTGTACACATTGTTTTTTGTGTTTACTTTGTCGTTTTATTGTTTAGACCGTCTGCCTGTTTTGGATTTTCGTCCTTATAAGACAGGGAAAAATATCCTTGAGGGAATGACAATACCCGAAGGGGCGAAACCGAGCGTATATGAGAGTGTCTTTATCTTGGAGAAGAACGGAGAAAAGAAAGAATTTACGCTGGATAACTATCCGGATAGCACATGGACATTTGTCGATACACGTACGGTACTCAAGGAGAAGGGATATGAACCGGCTATCCACGATTTCTCCATGATGGATCTGGGCACGGGGGATGATATCACGGATGATGTATTGACCGATATGGGATATACATTCCTGTTGGTTGCTCATCGGATTGAAGAAGCGGATGACAGTAACATCGACTTGATTAACGAAATATACGATTACTCGGTGGAACGTGGCTATAAGTTCTATTGCCTTACTTCTTCGCCTGAGGAACAGATAGAGTTGTGGAAGGATAAAACCGGAGCGGAATATCCTTTCTGTCAGATGGATGATATAACATTGAAGACGATGATCCGCTCCAATCCGGGATTGATGTTGATAAAGAACGGGACGATTCTGAATAAATGGAGTGATGAGGATATACCGGATGAATATGTGCTGACCGACAAACTGGAAAATTTGCCGATAGGACAACAAAAGATGGAAAGTGACGCTCACACGGTGGGATATGTATTCTTGTGGTTCATTATTCCATTGTTGCTGGTATTGGGAGTGGATGTCTTGGTAGTCCGTCGCAGAGAACGGAAATCCGCCAAGCAGAAGCAGCAGGAAGAGGCTCTGAAAGTTGCCGAAGTCCCCAAACCGTCGGACAATGCCCCCAAGCCGGCAGACAACGATCCAACGTCAGTGGATAACTCCAATGAGGTGAAGCCATAGGCTAAAATAGTAAACCGTAAATAAAAGAATAGTAAATTTATTAACCCTTTAAATAAAGAAAACAAAATGAGAAAGAACATTGTTGCAGGAAACTGGAAAATGAACAAAACCCTTCAAGAGGGTATCGCTTTGGCTAAAGAATTGAACGAAGCATTGGCTAACGAAAAGCCTAACTGTGATGTAATCATCTGTACTCCGTTTATCCATCTGGCTTCTGTTACTCCGCTGGTAGACGCTGCCAAGATTGGTGTAGGTGCAGAAAACTGTGCTGACAAGGCATCCGGTGCTTATACTGGTGAAGTTTCTGCTGAGATGGTTGCTTCTACCGGTGCTAAATATGTAATCCTGGGTCACTCTGAACGTCGTGCTTACTACGGTGAGACAGTTGCTATCCTCGAAGAAAAAGTAAAATTGGCTTTGGCTAACGGCCTGATTCCGATTTTCTGTATCGGTGAGGTATTGGAAGAACGCGAAGCTGACAAGCAGAACGAAGTTGTAGCTGCTCAGATGGAATCTGTGTTCTCTCTGTCTGCTGAAGACTTCTCTAAGATTATATTGGCTTACGAACCGGTTTGGGCCATCGGTACAGGTAAAACGGCTTCTCCTGAACAAGCTCAGGAAATCCACGCTTTCATCCGTTCGATTGTTGCTGACAAGTATGGTAAGGAAATCGCTGACAATACTTCCATCCTTTATGGTGGTAGCTGCAAACCTTCTAACGCTAAGGAACTGTTCTCTAATCCGGACGTTGACGGTGGTCTGATTGGTGGCGCTGCTCTGAAAGTATCTGATTTCAAAGGTATCATTGATGCTTTTAACGCATAATTAAAACTTATTTCAGGCACGGAGTTCACGGATTACACGGTTTAGTGTATGAAATAGGAAACGGTGTAATCCGCGTAATCCGTGCCTAAATATAATTCATAGAATGAAAAAACTTGCTTTACTTACTTTGTTGTTGGTCTTGACAGGTGTCTGTGCACAGGCACAGGGCATTGTCAAAAGCCTGGAACGTACAGTGCCGGGGCAGGGGAAAGTGACTATTCATCAAGACCCCCGTATTGAAGCGCTGATTGGTGTGGAACGTCCTGCGACAGGTGAACAGAAGGTAATAAAGACTTCCGGATACCGGATACAGGCGTATGCCGGTAACAATACCCGTCAGGCGAAGAATGATGCTTATCAGGTAGCCTCACGCATCAAAGAGTATTTCCCGGAGTTGCCGATATATACTTCATTCACTCCGCCCCGTTGGCTTTGCCGTGTGGGTGATTTCAGGAGCATTGAAGAAGCGGACGCGATGATGCGTCGGTTGAAAGCTACCGGTGTGTTTAAAGAGGTCTCTATTGTAAGAGCCCAGATAAATATCCCTTTATAAATCTATCATGTTAGGAAAAGAAGAAATAATCTCTCCGAATCTGGAGGAGTTGAAAAGTCATTATCACAGTATTATAACTTTGTTGGGTGAAGATGCCGGACGGGAAGGGTTGTTGAAAACACCTGAACGCGTGGCTAAAGCGATGTTGAGTCTGACAAAGGGGTATCATATGGATCCTCACGAAGTGCTCCGCTCGGCTAAATTCAAGGAAGAATACAGTCAGATGGTGATTGTGAAAGATATTGATTTCTTCTCTCTCTGCGAACATCATATGCTGCCGTTCTATGGAAAGGCGCACGTGGCTTATATACCTAACGGCTATATTACCGGGCTGAGCAAGATTGCCCGTGTAGTCGATATTTTCTCTCACCGCTTGCAAGTGCAGGAACGTATGACGCTGCAAATTAAGGAATGTATTCAGGAAACGCTGAATCCATTAGGCGTGATGGTTGTAGTGGAGGCAAAGCATATGTGTATGCAAATGCGTGGTGTGGAAAAGCAGAACTCCATTACTACTACTTCCGACTTTACAGGTGCTTTCAATCAGGCAAAGACGCGCGAGGAGTTTATGAATCTTATTCAGCACGGGCGGGTATGAACTGCTTCCCGCAAAACGAATTGGACAGAATAAGATTAGCGTAGGACGACACGGTCCCCTAATCGTTTTGCCATAATGTTTTGTACTGTTCTCAGTTCATTATAGCGCTGCATCAGCGAATCGCATTTCTCATTATCATGAGCAAGAGCCGGGTCTTGCAATGCATAAAGCATATGCTTCAGCTCTTCCGTCACGATTGCGTATTTGAAGTTAATCATCAGCATCGGAACCAGTTCGTAGAGCCGTTCTTCGTCTGTCACAATCTTCTGTGACTTGGAATGGTATTTACTTAACTGATAACGGACATTAATCAAGTCCACACTCAGCTTGCTGATAGTCGGGTCGGGGTGCGCCAGGAAATAGCGTTCTGCAACAAATCCCGAATCATGCATATGTGCGGCAGCTTCCGACAGCATTTGGCGGTGCAGCGGATTATGGAAAGCCAAATCATCTTCCTTCAAATCATTGATTACATACTCTATGACGGTTACCGGAATTTCATTCCCCTCTTCGTCAGTCAGGTTGCACATTACTTTCTCACCGTGACGGACTACCGCTTGCAGTATCAGCCGCTCGAATTTATAGAACTCCTGTCCTTCCTTTCCTTCCTGTGGAATGAAAGAAGCATAGTTATCCTCTTGTGGAGGAAAAGGTGCTTCGGCATATCCGGCATCACTAACTCCCGGTGGTAACGGGATATCGCCGTTGGGCATGGGGGCACTTCCGCCTGCTTCTCCTTGCTGGCCTTGTTGAGCCATTGAAGCTGTCCTTTCGGCAATCCGGCGATCCCGTTCGGTCTGTTCGGCCCGCTTCTCCGCTTGTGTCTCCCGTCTTTTGGCAACTTCCGATACCAGCAATTTATCTTCTACATGCAGTAACTGGGCACATTCTTTGATATAGACGTCGCGTACAATCGCCTCCGGTATGACGGAGATGCTTTGTACCAGGTTACCGATAAGCTCTGCCCGTTTGATAGGATCTTTTCCGGCATCTTCCAACAATAGGTTGGTTTTGAAGCGGATAAAATCCGTCTCATGCTCTGATATGAAGGCTTGAAATTCCGTAGAGTTATGTTTGCGGGCAAAAGAGTCCGGGTCGTCACCATCGGGCAGCAGACAGACTTTGATATTCATACCCTCTTCAAGCAGCATATCAATCCCCCGGATAGAAGCCTTGATACCTGCTGCGTCACCGTCATAGAGCACAGTCATGTTGTTGGTGAAGCGGTGAATCATACGGATTTGTCCCGGTGTAAGAGCCGTTCCCGAAGAAGCAACCACATTCTCTATACCGGACTGATGCATAGAAATAACATCCGTGTAGCCCTCGACCAGAAAACATCGGTCTTGTTTCACAATCGCCTGCTTGGCGAAATAGATACCGTATAATTCGTTACTCTTATGGTAAATCTCTGATTCGGGTGAGTTGACATATTTGACTTTGACACCTTTAGTAGCATTAGCAAGCACACGTCCGCCAAAAGCCACCACTTTACCGGAAAGAGTATGCACCGGGAAAATGACACGTCCCCAAAAACGATCCCGTAAACGATGGTCGTCTGTTTCATAGCAAAGCCCGGTCTTTACTAAATATTCTTTCTTATAGCCTTTCTGCAATGCCTCATTGGCGAAAGCATCATGGCTATCGGTACAGTATCCCAATTGGAATTTCTCAATGATATCATCCCGAAACCCACGGTTACGGAAGTAGGCCATACCGATACTGCGTCCGTCTACATGATTCTTCAGTATGTTCTGAAAGTAGTCGCGTGCGAAATTATTAACAATAAACAGGCTTTCGCGTTCGCTCTGCACAAACTTCTCTTCATCGCTCAGCTCCCGTTCTTTGATTTCGATATTATATTTCTTGGCAAGGTATTTCAGAGCTTCGGGATAAGACATCTGTTCGTGCTCCATGATAAAGTGCACTGCGTTTCCACCCTTGCCGCAGGCAAAACATTTGCAAAGCCCTTTGGCGGGAGAAACGTAAAAAGAAGGTGTCTTGTCACTATGGAATGGACACAGACCGACGTAATTGACACCGCGCTTGCGCAGGGTGACAAAGTCCGAAACGACATCCATAATCTGTGCCGCGTCCAATATCCGGTCGATGGTTCCTTGATCTATCATTCTTCTTTTCTCCTGTGAATCCGTTTTTGCGGATACAAAGGTACACATAAAAAAATCCCCTGCAAAGAACTTTTGCAGGGGATGGTTAAATCTTACCTATATCGGTGGCGGATTATTTAATCTTCTCCCGAATCTTCGTCAGATACTTTTTCATCCCTTCCGCATCCTTGTTCTCGATGATTTCGAGAAGGTTTTTCAGCTCGGTACGGATATTGGTCACTTGTCCCGGAGTACGTGGATTGAACAGGATTTCCTGGAGCAGGTAGTCGTCTTCGCTCAACAGACCTTTGGCGATAGCCATATGTTTTTTGAACGTAGTTCCCGGAGCTTCCTGATGTTTCATTACGGCTGCGAATACGAAAGTCGAAACGAACGGAATGGAGAGCGAGTAGGCTACTGTCTCGTCATGTTCGTCGAACGTATATTCGAAGATATTCAGTCTCAACGTCTGATAGAGGTCTTTGAAGAATATCTTTCCCAAATGGTCGCCTTCACTGATGATGATCGCATTCTCGCTGCTCAAGTTGCTGAGACTGGCGAAAGTAGGACCAAACATCGGGTGACTGGAAACATAACGGAAGCCGCTTTCTTCATAAAACTTCTTCAGTCCTGTTTTTACAGAGGCAATGTCACTAATGATACAGTCTTTGGGCAGTACGGGCAATACTTTGCGGAAAGCATCCAACGTGTACTTTACTGTAACGGCATTGATAACCAGTTCCGGTTCGAATTCCTTAATCTCCTCTAATGTGGTGAAACGGTACGTGTTATAGACAAAACGCAACTGGTGCGGGTTGACGTCATACACGGCCGTCTCGTGTTGAAAACTCAATATATCAGTAAAGAAGGAGCCCATTTTTCCGGCTCCGAGGATTAATATTCTCACGTTTGTTAACGATTAATGGTTAGTGATTAGTGATTAACGAATGGAGTTAGTGATTAATGATTAAAGTCATAGACTGATGATAACCTGCTATTTTACATATACTATAATATAGCGCAGCCAATTAATCATTAATCACTAACCGTTAATCACTTATTAATAATTTCCATCTGTTGACGAACAGATTCTTCGTGAATAGCCTCGAAGATTTTCTTCATAAACTCTGCATCCATGCCGCATTGTTCTCCCTGCATTCCGCGCTTTTCGAGAATTTCATTGTAACGTCCGGCTTGTAGTACAGTGATGTTGTGCTCTTTCTTGAATGTACCGATTTCGCGGGCGACACGCATTCTCTTGGCAAGCTCCTGGATGATGTTGTCGTCACATTCGTCAATCTGTTTGCGCAATAAGCTAAGGCTTTCCGTAGATTGAGTCTCGGTACGGATAACCAGCAGGTTGAGGATATAGTCGAGTACATCGGGAGTAACCTGTTGCGAAGCATCGCTCCATGCACAATCCGGGTTACAGTGGCTTTCTACAATCAGGCCGTCGAAGTTCAAGTCCATTGCCTGCTGGCAAAGCGGGGCTACCAGTTCACGTTTGCCGCCGATATGGCTCGGGTCGCAGAAAATAGGAAGATTAGGGATACGGCGGCGCAGTTCGATAGGAATATGCCATTGGGGAAGATTCCGGTAAATCTTCTTATCGTAGCTGCTGAAACCGCGGTGGATAGCACCCAGACGTTTCAAACCGGCGTTGTTGATACGTTCCAAAGCTCCGATCCATAGTTCAAGGTCAGGGTTGACGGGATTCTTGACCAATACAGGTATATCGACACCTTTCAGTGCGTCAGCGATTTCCTGTACGGCGAAAGGATTGGCAGTGGTACGTGCACCTACCCAAAGAATATCAATTCCGGCTTTCAGGCATTCATACACGTGTTTGGCAGTTGCCACTTCGGTAGAAACATACATACCTGTTTCTTTCTTTACCTCTTTCAGCCAGGCAAGACCCTCTACGCCGACTCCTTCGAAACCACCCGGTTTGGTACGCGGTTTCCAGATTCCTGCACGGAATATCTTTTGCCCTTTAGCTGCCAATTGCTTGGCTGTATCCATCACTTGTTCTTCAGTCTCTGCACTACATGGGCCGGCAATAACAATCGGTCTTTTAGCTTCAATGCCCGGTAATAAAATTGATTCGAGTTCCATATTCTTATTTGTTTTTACTTTTATACTAATGATTATTGGTTGTGGGAAGCGGCTAGAGACTTTTGATTCTTTCCAGTGCTTCCGCTAATTTTGAATCCTTGCAACAGAGGGAGATACGGATATATCTTGCTCCGTTACTGCCGAAAATAAATCCCGGAGTGATGAACACTCTTGCTTCGTGCAGCACTTTTTCCGTCAGTTCCTCTACATCCTTGCAAGATGCGGGAATTTTCCCCCAGAGGAACATTCCTACTTGCTTTTCATCGTAGGTGCATCCCAATGTTTTCATAATCTCACCGGCGAGGTGGCGGCGGTTCCGGTAGTTTTCGTTGTTGCCTTCATACCAGTCTGCTTCGGCTTCCAAAGCTGTGGCAGCCGCCAGTTGCATGGCACGGAACATTCCGCTGTCGATGTTACTCTTTACTTTCAGTATCCATTGTACGAATTCTGGGTTTGAAGCTAACATTCCGATGCGCCAGCCCGGCATATTGTGGCTCTTGCTCATGGAATTGAATTCGATGCAACATTCTTTGGCTCCCGGCACACTCAGAATACTGATAGGCTTTTCGTTCAGTATAAAGCTGTATGGATTGTCGTTCACAATCACAATATTCTTCCGGCGGGCAAAGTCAACGAGTCGTTCATACAGTTCGGGAGTTGCGTTTGCGCCTGTCGGCATATTCGGATAGTTCGTCCACATCAGCTTCACGCGGCTTAAATCCATCTTCTCCAGTGCCTCGAAATCGGGCATCCAGCCGTCTTCCTCTTTCAAATCGTAATTGATGACTTCCGCACCGAGTATCTTGCTCAAGGAAGTATAAGTAGGGTATCCCGGATTCGGAACCAATACCTGTTCGCCCGGATTGACAAAAGCCAGTGTGACATGAAGAATACCTTCTTTCGAGCCAATCAGCGGTTGTATTTCCGTATTCGGATTCAGTTCCACTCCATACCACCGTTGATACCAGGCAGCAAAACCTTTGCGAAGTTCGGGGATACCTACGTACGGTTGATAACCGTGTCCGTTCGGGTCGTGGGCATTGTTGCACAATGTCTCGATGGTTTTCTTGGAAGGCGGCATATCGGGGCTGCCGATGCCTAAGCTGATGACATCTTTTCCTTCCGCATTCATCTGTGCCACTTCTTTCAGTTTCTTGGAGAAGTAGTATTCGCTTACACTTGCCAGTCTGTCGGCAGGAGCGATTTTATACATTTGACTTTCCTTCTGCATATTCGCCTAATGTTTTGAGTTCTTTAGTTAATGGAGTGATTGCTGCAATGGATTGCTTATATCTCAGATAATCGTTGAAAGCTACGTCTACGTAAAACTGGTATTCCCATTCACGTCCGATAATCGGCAACGATTGTATCTTGGTCAGATTGATGTTGTAAAAAGACAGGATAGACAATACTTGTGACAAACTACCTTCCGTATGTGGCAGAGTGAATACCATACTTGCCTTGTTGGTTGTGTTGGCATGGTGCTGGCGAAGCTCGTCCACTTGCCAGGGATCAGCAACTACCAGAAAACGGGTGAAGTTATGCTTGTTTGTTTCGATGCCTTCTTGAAGGACTTTCATTCCATAGCGTTCGGCAGCCGCTTTGGAGCAGATTGCGGCGTGTCCTTTCAGATTCCCGTTCTTGATAGCTTCTGCGCTGCGTGCCGTATCTTCACCTTCCACCACTTTCAGTTGCGGATGCTGGTTCAGGAAATCACGGCACTGCATCAAGGCGATAGGGTGGGAGTTGACTTCTGTCAGATCTTCCCAACTTTCATCGGGCAGGCAGACGAAGCTGTGCGAGATACGCAGTTTGTATTCACCGATAATCTGCGTGCCGCTCTGTCTCAGCAGCTCATTGTTGTGCAGCAGGCTGCCCGCAATCGTATTCTCTATGGCTAGCATTCCGATAACCTGACTGTCTTTACGTATCGAAGTAAACACGTCTTCGAAGCTGGCACAACAGATTAACTCTATTTCTTCTCCCTCGAAGTACTTGTGTGCGGCGATATCGTGATATGAGCCGAGTGTTCCTTGAATTGCTATCTTTTTCATTGTTCTAAATGTATTATATAAAAAAATCCCGCGTCCATATTGGAGCGGGATTCATATGATTGATTTCTCTATTCAGTCCTTAAGCATCACTGTCACTTGATACATACAAACTCCCGCTCTACTTTGTTGCTAAAGTAAAAGTAAAAAAAGAAGTAATATGCATAAGTAAATGATCTCATACGAGTCTTTGTTTTTTGCTTTGGTTTTTAATTCTGGGGACAAAAGTAATACTTTTCTGCTAAACGCAAACAAAAAGCGATACTTTTTTTGTTTTCTTGCCTAAAATATATAAAAAGGACACTTAGAAGATACCAGGAAGCGCTTCCGGTTTAGCCCCAAGGTTCTTGAATTCTCCGTTCAGTCCGGCCTCTTCTTTCGGATTCAGTTCCAAAGACTTCTTCATATCTTCCACGGAGCCGTCTTTATCCCCGTTCAACAATTTGGCGCGTCCGCGCTCCTTGTAGGCTTCCGCAAAATTCGGATTCAGTTCGATAGCCTCATCAAACAGGGCGATGGCTTCCGTCAGTTTCTTTTGGTTGATATAAAGTTGCCCCAAGTAAAGATATGCCTGTTCGTTGAAAGGGTTTATTTCTGTGACAAACTGGTAGTCCGCTTCCGCTTCTTCAGCTTGTCCGTTCGCTTCTTTCACTTTTCCGCGCAGGAGCATGGCAGTTTCTTCTTCCGGGTTTTGTGCAAGTACGGCGTCTATGTCATCCATCATCTCGTTATACTGTTTCATATTCAGCAGAGCTTCCGCACGCATCAGGCGGGCTTCGATGAAATCATCTTTCAACGTGATGGCTTTCGTGAGATGGGCGATAGTCATCAGGTCATCGTTCTGTCCCTGACGGGCTTTTCCCAGCAGATAATGCGCTACGGCATTTCCTTCTTCGATGGCAATCGCCTTATTGGCTGCCTCTTCCATAGCCTGATAATCTTCCTGGATAAAGCATACATTCGCCAATGTCAGGAAAGTATGGGTGATGTGCGGTTCCATGACAGCCATTTTCTCCAACAGTTCGCGGGCTTTTGCGGTGTCGCCCATTTGGATGTAGAGTTGACTGAGATACCCCATCGTTTCAAACTCTTCCTCAATGGCAAGAGCTTCCGTGAAACATTTTACGGCATAATCCGGACGTCCCATGCGTTGCGCACGCAAACCGTCGTATTTGAAAATCTCGAATCTTTTCCGGTCGTTTTTCTGCTTTTCACTTTCCGGAGTTTCAGACTTACCGGAGAAGAAAGATTTAAAAAAGTTCGGCATGATATGTTGTTTTTGAGTTTATCTGCAAATGTAATAACTTATTTTGAAATATGTATCATTCCATCCTGCATCTTCAATGCACCTTCTTCCAATAAATGCCGGATAACTTCCGCCACTTCCTCTTTTTCCGCTGTTATTTTATTGGCTATTTCTACTGGAGATAGCGGATTCTGAATAAGCAGTTCTGTAATTTGCCGTTTCAGTTTCTCGAAAGATGCTTCGGATAGAGAATCTGTTGCACGATGGCTGATACAGACATCGCATTGTCCGCAGTTATGTTCGTTTTTCTCTCCGAAGTAGCGGAGCAGCATCCGGCTGCGGCATACATTGTCTGAAGTGACATACTCTTCCATCGCCTTGATGCGCGCTTCATAGCGGACTTTGCGTTCTTCATAGACAGAAGGCGGAATATGTACGAAACGAAGTTCCTGACGTTCGCGCGTATATATAATATAAGGTGTCTTTTTGCGAGGAATGTAATCCACGATACGGCGTTTGGTCAGTGTCACCAGTATGTTGTAGATTTGCTCGCGTGTCAGTCCGGTACGTATGGACAGGGATGCTTCGCTGATATACGCATAATCCGTGAATACTCCTGTGTACGAACGGAGAATGGTCTGTATCAGCGCTTCCGCTTCTGCCCCCATTTCGCGCAACTTGTACAACTCATCCCGGCGAAGCGTGAAAAGGATACGCGAAGCATTGTCCTGCTCATCCGTATATTCCAGATAACCGGCTTGAGTCAAGATTTTCAGTGCACTGTCCACCGGAACCGGAAAGTATTTGAACTTCCGGCAGAACTCTTCGATATTGAATTCGCGGACACATTGAAATCCGTCCCCCATCGCCATCTGATAATAATACTGTAAATGTTCGTAGACATTGAGTATGTATTCCTTGTCGGGAAAGGTATCCACTATGCGCTTATGCAGGGTCGTCTTGTCCGATTTGGTATATAAGATTACGGCATAAGCCTTTTCTCCGTCTCTTCCCGCACGTCCGGCTTCCTGAAAATAGGCTTCGGGCGAATCTGGAAGATCGAGATGCAGCACAATGCGGACGTCAGGTTTGTCAATTCCCATTCCGAAAGCATTTGTGGCTACCATTACACGGACCTCTCCGTTTTGCCAACGTTTTTGCCGCAGGTCTTTTACGGCATTGTCAAGTCCCGCATGATAGAAATCGGCGGTAATATCTTCGTTTACCAGCAGTTCGGTGATTTCTTTGGTCCGTCGCCTGTTGCGGACATAAATAATGGCGCTGCCCGGTATCCTTCGTAAGATATGCAATAATTCTTTTGTCTTATTATCTGTCTTGCGGACGATATACGCCAGGTTTTTCCGCTCAAAGCTCATGCGGAAAACATTCCCCTCATGGAAATTCAGCCGGGCTTGGATGTCTTTTACTACTTCCGGGGTGGCGGTGGCGGTAAGTGCCAGTACGGGAACTCCTGGCAAAAGTTCCCGTATTTCCGCTATCTTCAGGTAAGCGGGACGGAAATCATATCCCCATTGTGAGATACAGTGACTTTCGTCCACTGTAATCATGGAGACTTTCATGGAGCGGAGTTTGATACGGAAAATTTCCGTATCCAGACGTTCCGGAGAAATGTAGAGGAATTTGTAATTGCCGAAGATGCAGTTCTCAAGTGCGGTGATAATCTCTTGCCGTGTCATACCGGAGTATACGGCAAGAGCCTTGATGCCGCGTTTGCGCAGATTATACACCTGGTCCTTCATCAGGGCGATGAGGGGAGTGATGACAAGACAGAGCCCTTCTTGGGCGAGGGCAGGAACTTGAAATGTGATGGACTTGCCGCCGCCGGTCGGCATCAGTCCCAGTGTGTCTTTGCCTTCGCCGATACTGGTAATGATCTCTTCCTGCAAGTCGCGGAAAGAGTCATATCCCCAGTATTGTTTTAATATCTCCTGATACTTATTCAATCGGTCTTATATCCTCGATTTGAAGTTGCACTTCACCACGTTTGTGGGTATTCTCTTCGATGGTGTAGCAGATGTCGAACGAACGTTTGGTCTTGATATAACGCACGTGCGAGCTTTGCCCGAATGCGATACCGTTCATCACATTGTTCGATTTATTGTCAACCAGTTCCAGTTTGATATGTTCCTGGTCGCGTCCCACCACTTTACTCGTCCCATAATCATAGACATGATGTGTACAGAAAATGGGCTTTATGTTGTCGGGCCCGAAGGGATTGAACTTTTTCAGATCATTGAAGAATTTGGGAGAAATATCCCTGAAGTCAATCTCGGCATCAATATCAATGACGGCACTGGTTTGTTCCGGCAAGATATGCTGTGAGACGTACTCTTCAAACCGTTTGGTGAAAGCATCCACATTCTCCACCTTCATGGACAATCCAGCAGCATAGGTATGTCCGCCGAAATTTTCCAGCAAGTCGCGGCAATGCTCAATCGCTTTATATACATCGAAACCGGAAACAGAACGTGCGGAACCTGTTGCCATGTCATCTGTGCGGGTCAGTACTACGGCAGGACGATAATAGACTTCCGTCAGGCGGGAAGCTACGATGCCAATCACCCCTTTGTGCCATTCCTCATTATAAAGCACGATAGAGCGTCGGTCGGCTAATCCGTCCAGGTTGGCGACGATGTTGTTTGCCTCTTCCGTCATGCTTTTATCGAGGTCTTTCCGTGTCTCGTTGTACTGATTGATTTGTCCGGCTTTCTCAAGCGCAGCCGAGAAATCTTTTTCCGTCAGTAAGTCCACCGCTTCTTTTCCGTTCTGGATACGTCCCGACGCATTGATGCGCGGTCCGATTTTGAACACGATGTCGCTGACGGTGATTTCTTTTTCGGAAAGTCCGCATACATCGATAATGGCTTTCATCCCGATACTCGGATTGCTGTTCAATTGCTTCAGCCCATGAAAAGCAAGAATACGGTTTTCGCCCATAATCGGCACGATGTCCGATGCGATACTTACCGCCACGATGTCGAGTAGCGGAATCAGATGATGAAACTCGATACCGTTGCTGATAGCGAATGCCTGCATAAATTTGAAGCCGACACCGCAGCCCGAAAGGTGTGTGTACGGATACGTATTATCCAAGCGTTTGGCGTTCAGGATAGCTACGGCAGGCGGCAGGATATCATCCGGCACATGATGGTCGCAGATGATAAAATCAATGCCTTTCTCTTTGGCATACGTGATTTCCTCTACTGCCTTTATTCCGCAATCGAGTACGATAATCAGACTCACACCGGTTTCAGCGGCATAGTCCACTCCTTTTTTAGAAATGCCATACCCCTCGTTGTAACGGTCGGGTATGTAATAGTCAAGGTTCGAATAGAACTGTTGAATAAACTTGTAGACCAGTGCCACGGCGGTAGTACCGTCTACGTCATAATCTCCATAAATTAGAATACGTTCTTTCTTTCCCATCGCCCTGTTCAGACGTTCTACTGCAATATCCATGTCCTTCATCAGGAACGGATCATGCAGGTCGGGCAATTGCGGGCGGAAAAACTTCTTGGCATCCGTTGCCTTCGTTATTCCCCGCTGCACCAAAAGCTGTCCAAGTATCGGGCTAATCCCTAATTCCTGGGCCAATGTCTGGCTTGTCTCTGCCTGTTCGGGTGTAATGGGTCGATAATTCCATTTGTGATTCATTTTATATATTGTTTTTTCTTTTTCTGTTCTCAAGGGTTGAGAAAGGCACTTCTTTCCAACAAGGGGTAAAAGTACGAAAAAAACGGGAAGTGAAAGGCAGATACTACGAAAATATTTCAGTGAAGTATGGATGAGGACTTTTTTGCAATAGAAATGTAGTGGCATCCGGACTTTTTTTTCTTTATGGTTTTACTTTTCTATACTGCTTTTTGGCAGCTAACTTCTTTTGGTTATCTTTGCTTCACTAACCAATATAAAAACAAGGAGAGAAATCCACAAAATGGGAAGACTGGATGATACTATAAACACTGGAATGACATTTGATAATATCTATATGGAGTATTATCAACGTTGCTTCTTATTTGCCAAGTCTTATCTCCATGACGAAATGTTATCCAAAGATATAGCTTCCGAAGCCATGATAACTTTATGGACTACGATGAAAACCGAAGATGTGAAAAACATCCGTGCTTTCCTGATGACCGTAGTAAAGAACCAGGCATTAAATCATCTGCGAAATGAACATCTGCGAATGGAAGCCCGTGAAAGTATATTGGCGGATGAACTCTACGAACTTGATTTCCGCATCGCTTCTTTGGACTCTTCTGACCCGAACCAACTTTTCTCTGAAGAAATAACTGATATTGTGAACCGTACTTTGAACGGATTACCGGAAAAGACAAGAAAAGCATTTATGATGAGCCGGTATGAGAATAAATCGGTGAAGGAGATTGCCGAAGCGCTGGATGTCACACTGAAAGGAGCCGATTATCATATTAGTAAAGCGCTGCAACAATTGAGAAAGAACCTGAAAGACTATCTTTATACCTTATTATTTTTCTAATAAAGTTGTCCACCGGTGAAGCACTCCTCCGGCACCGGGGAAGGCACCCTCCGGCACCGGGGAAGGCACCCTTCGGCACCGAGGAAGGTACCCTTCGGCACCGAGGAACAAATAAACGGTTAAAAACGCACTTTTTTTATTTTTCCCACTAGTGAACTTTGCAAGTGGCGTGTCTTATATATGTAAGCCCACAAAGAGCTTATATATAAACCTAAGAATAAGAAAAGGTATGGACGCGAAACTATTGAATAAATATATTGCAGGTGACGCACTTCCCGAAGAAAAAAAGGAAGTGATACGCTGGATGAAGGAGAGCGAAGATAATCGGGAACAGTTGATGCAACTGCACCGTGTCTACAATGCCACTATATGGAATGGAAACTTACAGGCAGAAAAAACAGAGAAGAAGAAACCTGTGATGCGTTACCTCTGGACATCTATGAAGATAGCGGCGGTCGTTGCCATGATTGCTTTTATTATCCATAAGGAATATCAGGAATACCGGATAGAACATTCTGCCGAAATGCAAATTATGACCGTCCCGGCAGGACAAAGGGCTAGTCTGGTCTTGGCTGACGGAACAACTGTTTGGCTGAACTCCAACTCTACCTTGAAATATCCGGCAACCGGATTTCGTTCCAAAGAAAGGAAAGTGGTTTTGGAAGGAGAGGGATATTTCGAAGTGGCACATAACGAGAAGCATCCTTTCATTGTAGAAACGGAGAAATACGATATCAGAGTATTGGGAACCACCTTCAATGTCTCTGCCTACCCAAACTCCGGTTTATTCGAGACATCTTTGATTGAAGGTAAAGTTACCATATATCAGCCCGATACACAACATGAAGTGACCTTGAAACCTCATGAAAAGGTAGAAGCTAAAGATGGAAAACTCTACAAGGAGACTTTCTCATCGGACAATGATTTCTTGTGGAGAATGGGTATCTATTCCTTCAAGGATGAACCACTGGAAACAGTCTTCAGGAAATTGGAGCAATATTATGAAGTGAAGATTATTAATAAGAATGAGGAAATCGCTTCCCGCTCGTGTACCGGTAAGTTCCGTCAGAAAGAAGGAATCGAGCACGTGATGAAGGTATTGCAGAAGTACGTCAAATTCAACTATATACAGGACGATGAGAAAAATCAGATAATTATCTATTAAATTAACCCTAGTATTTAATCTAAAAAAGAAACACCCGGAATGAGAGCAAGAGAACCAGCCCTTTCAAAACAGAAATATCGGTAAATGCTGCAACACTTACCGATATGTGAGAAGTCAATAAAAAAGACTCGATATCTGTTACAAATCTTTATGTATTAACTTAATAACTCTAGGCAAAGATATGAAAAATAATCTTTGGTATGGGCGTATTGTCCATAGAAAAACACACTGTACTCAAATTTTAAGAATTATGAGGTTAACTGTCTTTTTCCTGTTATTCATCATTTTTGAGACGTATGCCCTGGACGGCTTTTCTCAGAATCAGAAAGTTACGATGAATAAAGGAACCGCAACATTCGCCGAAATCATCAGGCAGATTGAAAAGCAAACAGACTATTTGTTTATTTACAATGAACGTGAAGTTAGTCTGAAACGGAAAGTAACCATTTCCACTCAGAATGGGACAGTGGCAAGTCTGCTGCTGGATGCATTGAAAGGTACGGAGTTCTCCTATACGATGGAAGGGAAACACATCATCCTTACGAAAAAACAAGCTGAAGTGCAAAGCTCTGTGCAGCACAAGAAAAGAATAACCGGCTTGGTGAAGGAATATTCGGGCGAAGTCATTGTAGGATGCAATGTGTCGGTTAAGGGTACTACCATCGGTACAATTACTGATATAAATGGTAAATACAGTCTTGAAGTTCCCGATAATGCTGTCTTGGTCTTTTCATTCCTCGGATATAAGAGCATGGAATATCCGGTGAAGACGCAACAGACCATCAATGTGACGTTGGACGAAGATTCAAAAGCATTGAATGAAGTCGTCGTAGTGGGGTATGGAACACAGCGAAAGGCATTGGTGACCAATGCAATCAGTTCTTTCAAACCGACAGAATCGAATATGCGTCCGGTATTGACACCGAGTGAATTGCTACAGGGGCGTGTAGCGGGTGTCACGGTATCGACCGGTTCCGGCAACCTGGGAAGTTCCGAACGAATGAGTATCCGCGGTGCCGCTTCTTTGAGTGCCAGCAACGAACCTCTGTATGTGGTGGACGGAATACCCATCCTCAACAGTAACGCTTCCTTATTCAATATGGGTGAAGATTTGAGTTCGATGGCAGTATTGAATCTGACGGACATCGAATCTATCGAAGTTTTGAAAGATGCCGCTTCGGCAGCTATTTACGGTTCGCGGGCAACGAATGGCGTGGTGGTGATTACAACCAAATCCGGTAAGGAAGGTCGTTCGGATATTCGTTTGAATGTCAGTACGGGAATCTCCAAATTCGCCAATAAGGGACGCATCAAATATGCGGATTCCGATTTGTATGTAGAAACCTACAACGATGGAGTCGAACGTTATAATCGTCAGAATGGCTATACCGTAGGTTCTGCAGGCTATGTGGTTCCTATCTCCAACCCTTTCCAGGGATTACCCGATACGGATTGGCTGGATTTGATTACTCAGGTGGGACATTCTTACAATGTGGACTTATCCTTCTCCGGCGGAAGCAAGAAAACCAAGTTCTATGTTGGAGCCAACTACAATTATCAGGAAGGTATAATCAAGACCAATGATATAACCAAAATCAACCTAAAAGCGAAGATTAGTCATGAAATGACTTCCTGGTTGGAAGTAGGCGCCAATGTCAGCGGTAATTATCTGAAGAACAACCGTGTGCCGGGAGCCAATATCGGTTCTACCATCGTAGCCCGTGCCGTTGAACAACGCCCTTTCGACCGTCCGTACAAACCGAACGGTGACTATTACTTAGGTGGAACCGACGAACTGGCACGGCACAATCCGCTTCAGATTCTGAATGAAGAAGTTTCCTATATTGATACTTACCGTTATTTGGGTACGTTCAATGCAGACTTGAAATACAAGAAGTTCAGTCTGAAAAACTCAGTCAGCACCGACATCGGATATACGTATGACTATGTGTACTACAATGAGAATCATCCTTATGGAGCGGGTGGCGGACGTATTGTTGAGTACAACTGCTTGGTGAAGAACTTATTGATAGAGAATGTATTCAACTATAATGATAAGTTCGGTGATTTTGAAGCAGGTTTGATGCTGGGACATTCTTTCCAGAAAATGTCCACTCGTACGTCTTCCATCGACGGACGCGGTTTTCCTTCTCCGGTATTCGATACGGTCGGCACGGCTTCCGAAATCTATAATGCTTCGGGCGGTATCTCCGAGTTTGCCATGGAGTCTTACTTCGGACGTATCAACCTGTCTTATTTAGACCGTTACATCTTGAATGTGACCATGCGTTCAGACGGTTCATCCCGTTTTGCCCCTTCCGACCGTTACGGGTATTTCCCCTCTGTCTCTTTAGGTTGGAATGTATCGAAAGAATCTTTCTGGAAATTCCCTCAAACAGACTTGAAGTTCCGCTTGAGTTATGGCAAGACCGGAAATCAGGATGGAATCGGCAACTATGCCTGGCAACCGTTGATGTCCGGCGGCATCAACTACGGCAATAATAGCGGTATGGCTGTCACCAGCATGGGAAACAACAAACTGACATGGGAAACTGCCGACCAGTATGACTTCGGCTTCGACCTGGGCTTTTGGAACGGCAAGCTGAATATGATTGCCGATATTTATCTGAAGAATACGAACAACCTGCTCTATTCAATGCCCTTGCACGGAACAAGCGGTTTCACCAGTATCACCAGCAATATCGGTTCCATGCGGAACTACGGTGTGGAATTTTCCATCAACGGCCATCTGAATATAGGGAAAGTCAACTGGACTTCCTCTTTCAACATCTCCCACAACAAGAACAAACTGACTAAACTGCTGGGAGACGACTTGCTTCCGATAGGTGCTAACCGCGCCTTGAAAGTAGGTGCGGAACTGGGAGCTTTCTACCTGTTCCGGATGGACGGACTCTACCAATATGACGGTGAAGTGCCGCAACCGTTGTATGACCTGGGTGTACGTGCCGGTGACGTGAAATATCATGACGTGGATAATAATGGTATTATCAATGATAACGACCGTGTACTGACCGGTTCTTCCAATCCCGATTTCTTCGGTGGATGGAACAATACTTTCAAATACAAAGGTTTCCAACTGGATGTGTTCTTTACGTATATGTACGGAAATGATGTGTATGCCGAATGGGCGGTAACCGCCACACGCCCCGGATACCGCATGGCTATTACGGAAGATGTCGCCAAGAATCGTTGGACGGCTCCGGGAAGTTCTAATAAATATCCGCGTGCAGTCAATACGCTGTGTGGGCATAACAGCAAAAACTCCACCCGTTTCCTTGAAGACGGCTCTTTCATCCGCCTGCGTTCTCTCACGTTCAGCTATACATTCCCGCAGGTAATGTTACAAAAGATTCGGTTGAAAGGTCTGCGCCTCTATGTGCAAGGGGACAACCTGTTGCTGTTCTCCAAATACTCCGGCTGGGACCCTGAAGTGAGTAAGAACATGGACCCGCAATACTTTGGCGTCGATTTGTATGGAGTGCCGCCTTCCCGTTCGGTCAATTTCGGAATAAACCTTAGTTTCTAATCATAAACGCTCACAATGATGAAAAAGATTATTTATATATTTCTCGGATGCCTGTTGCTGGCTTCATGCAGTGGCATGCTTGATATCGAATCCCACTCCGCCGTATCGCCGGGAAGTGTGACGCCCAAAGACTTATCGGCTTTACGCATGGGAATGTACAATAAAGTGCAAAACTCTCCAGCACGCGAGTCATACATCACCTTTGATATATTGGGCGGAGATTTGACTCAAAGTACAGGAAATGCAAGGGACTTGATAAACTCTGTACTTTCTTCACTGAATTCAATCGTAGCCAACAGTTGGAACGGCTATTATAATGCGTTATATCAAGTAAATAATGTTATCTCCATCGTAGAGGACCTTCCCGAATCCGACCTGCGGAATCTGATTATCGGAGAAGCGCATTATTTCAGGGCATATATCTATCATTCACTGGTGACACGCTGGGGTGGTGTGCCTATCCAAAGAGTGAATACAATGGACAAGCCTTTCCGTGATTCGGAAGAAGCTGTCTGGATATTTATTGAGGAAGAACTTGAAACAGCCCTTGCTTTTCTGGGTACTTCTTCCAGTTGTTACTATGTATCCCGCGATGCCGCCCTTGCACTGAAAGCCCGTGTAATGCTCGAACGTGGTAAAAAGACGGAAGCGGCTGCACTGGCGGAAGGTCTGATAAAGGATGGAAAATACAAACTGGATAGCTTCGACAAGATATTCCGGGGAAAGACCAACACGGAAGTTATTTTTTCCTTCCAATGTCTGGCGGAAGAATCGAATATCACCATTTCCACCTTATTCTATACATATGCTCATCCCAATCACGGCAGCTATGTCTATCGTCCCACTAACGACGTGATGAATATGTATGACGACAAGGATAAACGGAAAGAAGTTTCCATTATTAATGTGGGAGCCGAACCTTGTATCAATAAATATCCGAGCGGACAGACCGGTACTGACCCCGTAGTAATGAGCCGCCTGGCCGAAATGTACCTGATAAGTGCGGAAGCGCAAGGACTCTCCAAGGGCTTGGGACGGCTGAACGACTTGCGGAAAGAACGCGGGCTGGATGCCGTAAATCCGAAAGACGAAGATGAATTTATAGAATATATCCTGGACGAACGCCGGAAGGAACTGCTTGCTGAAGGTTTCAGATATTATGACCTCATACGTACGAATAAGGCAAAGACAATGCTCGGACTGAAAGATTACCAGTTGGTATTGCCTATACCGGGCAAGGAAATGATTTCGAATCCGAACCTTGAACCGAATCCCGGATATTGATAATGATTGTATTTATACTTATTAAAGAGACAAAATGATGAAAAAACTGATATATGATTCCGCTCTGCTTCTTTTAGGGTGTCTGCTATGGACGGGATGCAATAATGATGAGGACCTGACCGTCTATTCCACCGAGGGCGCGAAAACGGAGTTGGGACAGAAGATAATTGCCGGGAGTGACGGATACGTCGGACAATATTTCTCGGACACTACTTATACGCTGGCTCCGGGTGTAAAGGCTTTGGAGATGGAAATTCTTTCTGCCACAGGTATGGCAGTAAAGATGTTTGTACTGGAAGTCGATTTGAAAGACACGCACCTGACGATGAAGGCTTCGTCTCCCAAAGACGAAGGCAAGCTGAAAACCAAACAACAAATGACGTTGCAGGCATTGGCACACGACAAACAGGGAAGCCGTGTACTGGCTGCCGTGAATGGTGATTTCTTTGCTACGGACGGAACACCGCAAGGCATTTACTACCGGAATGGAGTATGTCTGAAGAATACGATGACCGATAATGTATGTACCTTCTTTGCCGTCACGAAGGATAAGAAGGCGGTGATTGGCTCGTATGACGAATATGATACCTATAAGGATGAGATTCAGGAAGCGGTAGGCGGCCGCGTGCGTTTGATGACGAACGGGAATGTGCTTCCTCAGACATCGACAGCACTGGAACCCCGGACGGCTATCGGCGTGACAGACAATAATGTCGTTTATATTTTGGTTGCCGACGGACGTAACTTTTGGTACTCCAATGGCATGAGGTATGCTGAAATGGGAGTTGTCATGAAAGCATTGGGAGCAAAGGACGCTATCAACCTGGACGGCGGTGGTTCGTCTACTTTCATTATCCGCTCGAAGGCGGGATTTGAAGAGAACCGTTTTGCTATCCGCAACTGGCCTTATGATAATGGCGGTGTCGAAAGAGCGGTAGCCAACGGGTTGTTGGTCGTGACAGATAATTAATTGTTTGAATCTTAATAGTTGAATCATTATGATACGAAATAATAGAATGTATAGTTGCCGGCAAGGTCTTCGGGGAATCATCTGTTGCCTGTCCTTGCTGATGGGTATGGCAAGCTGTCAGGACTTTACGGATGATACGGGACGTACAATGCCCGAACCGGATTTGAAGTTTGCGGACGGAACACTGAATCTTCCGTTGGAAGAAAAGGAATATACGGTGGATATTGAATCCAACCTGCCTTGGCGTGTGAAGACTTCCGCCACCTGGATTGACTTGCTCTCGTCGAACGGGATGGGTACGGGAAGTTTCAGAATATCAGTATCCAAGAATGCGAATGTTGCTTCCCGCGAAGCGGAAATTGCAGGCTGGATTATCGAAGGTGCCGAAACAAAGCTGAAAGTGGTACAGGAAGGAGTGGGCATCGCTTTGAAAAAACGTGCGCTGAAAGTAGGAGCGGAAGGCAGTGCGGAAGAAGTAATACCTTTCTCGACAATGGTTACTTACACATACGAATTGTCCGAAGGATGCAACTGGATACACGTAACCGACGGGGCGGCAATTACTCCGGGCGTCGTCAATGAATCGGAACTGAAATTAGCGATTGACCCTTATACGGATATAGACGAGGGACGTACCGCCTCATTGTACCTGAAAGGTTCGAATGGGGTTACCGATGTACTGACAGTAACGCAGGATAAGAAACCTTTGGGAGATATTGATTATCTGAGAATGTTCTACGAAAATGCGAATGGGGATAACTGGACGAAGAAATGGAACTTTGACGCTCCACTGGAAACTAACCCGACAAACTGGTTCGGATTGAAGTTTGAGAATAAGAGGGTAGTTGAGATTGACATTCAGTCTCCGAATAATATCGAAGGAGATATTATCCCCTTATGCAACTTGTCGGAACTGAGAAGCATAAAGTTCAAACATCAGAAGTTAGCAGGTATTCCTGAGGAAATAGGACAACTGTCTCAATTGACCACTTTATGGATAATAGAATCTGCTGCAAGCGGAAACTTGCCGGAATCTTTGGGAGAATGTGAATTATTGACTAGCTTTAACATCTCAAATCATCCAACTGCCACTCCGGCCGGATTTAACAACACGTTTACCGGTAATCTGGATATGTTGATAAATATCCCCGGTATGGTGACAATAAAGGCATATTGCAATAATTTGAGCGGGCCGCTTCCGGTTATTCCACTAGACGGAAATAATAAACCGACCACTTGGAAGAGCCTGAAAGAGTTTATGATTTATACCAACGGATTCAGTGGAAGTATTCCTTACGGATATGGAACGGTAATCGAGAAGAGTGGTTCGACCGGTATATTCCGAGTGAATGATAATCAGTTGAGTGGACAGATACCTGCGGATATCAAGGCATGGTCGCAATATGCAACCCGGAAAGCTGCTTGGATAATGCAAGGGAATAGTCTTACTGAATAAGATAACTTGATTAATTTATTAACTTAACACATTTATCTGTCTGTTTACAATGAGAAAATACTTCGTTATCCTTGTCTTAGTCCTCTGTTCCGTCGGAACATTGAAAGGACAGACCGTATCAGATTCTTTGGCAATCGTTTCTGCACAATGGGAGATAGCACATTCTCAAAAAGGAATAATCCATAAGAGTGCGTCTATACCTCAGCTCTATCAGTGTCCCCAAGTTATCAACCTGATAGAGATTGACCCCGGCAAAGGGATGAAAGCGGGCATTGTCATATCGGACGGTATGAAGAAGACAAGCCGGATAGCTACCGAACATCATGCGCTTGCGGCAATCAACGGCTCTTACTTTGATATGAAGCATGGAAATTCTGTCTGTTTTCTGAAAACGGACAGGCAAGTGATTGATACGACAACGATAAACGAGTTTAAACTGCGTGTCACGGGAGCCATTTATGAACGGAAAGGAAAGATGAAGTTGATTCCCTGGAACAGACAGATAGAAAAAAAATATAAGCGAAAGGTGGGTACAGTATTGGCATCCGGCCCGTTATTATTAAAGGACGGTCGGGTATGTGACTGGAGCTTGTGTGGAAGGGACTTTGTCCGGACCAAGCATCCCCGTAGTGCTGTTTGCATGACGAAGGACGGAAAAATACTGCTCGTCACGGTGAACGGACGTTTTCCGGGGCGTGCCGAAGGGGTGAATATCCCCGAACTGGCACACTTGCTTCGGGTATTAGGCGGTAAGGATGCGTTGAATCTGGACGGTGGCGGTTCCACAACATTATGGCTGTCGGGAGCACCGGAGAATGGTGTCATCAATTATCCTTGTGATAATAAACGTTTCGACCATGCCGGAGAACGCGGAGTGCCCAACATCATTTATATTTATGAATAACCTTATTATTTATTAGCTATCGCACGGCTTGAAGCTGCGAATAAAATGGAAAATGAAATGAAGAAACTTTTAAGATTGTCCCTGTTCGGGCTATTATTATTATGTAGTGTCGTTGTAAACGGAGCACAAGTCCCCAAATATATCTTCTTGTTTATCGGTGACGGCATGGGATTCAACCATGTGGAAGCAACCCAAATTTATGCAGAGAAAGTAGGAACAGATACGGGCGAACGTTCACTGTTATTCCCCACTTTCCCTGTGATGACTCAAGTATGCACGCGCTCGGCTTCTCATTTGATTACGTGTTCATCTGCCGCGGCTACCGCTTTGGCAACCGGAGAAAAAACGACGAACTATGTAATCGGAATGGATGCGGAAAAGAATCATGGGTTAAAATCCCTGGCACGCCAACTGAAAGATAAAGGTTATAAAATAGGAATAATCACCTCTGCCTCTATCGACCACGCTACCCCCGGTGGTTTCTATGCTTCACAGCCCGACCGTTCTATGTATTACGAAATAGGAGCGGATGCCGCCAATTCCGATTTCGATTTCTTCGGCGGAGCGGGATTGCTCGAACCTCGCAGCAAGCGTAACCCTTCGGCACCTTGCCTTTACGACCTGTTTAATCAGAAAGGCTATACGATGTTTCGTGGAATGGACGCTTATAACCGTGCTGCTGCAAAGGATAAAATTCTCCTCTTCCCAACCGATACAGTGAGCAAAAGCCTGAAATATGCGATGGACCGTTCCGGCAAAGACTTGAGTTTGCCTGACTTGACAAAAGCCTGCCTTGCTAATTTTCAGGAAACCGCGAAGAAGGGTTTCTTTATGATGGTAGAAGGCGGAAAAATAGATTGGGCGGCCCATGCCCACGACGGTGGCGCTGTTGTGAAAGAAACCATTGACTTCGA
This sequence comes from Bacteroides sp. f07, assembly GCF_042854785.1. Taxonomy (NCBI): domain Bacteria; kingdom Pseudomonadati; phylum Bacteroidota; class Bacteroidia; order Bacteroidales; family Bacteroidaceae; genus Bacteroides; species Bacteroides sp. f07. Next base: position 1,034,456 of record NZ_BAABXI010000002.1, read on the forward strand.
CCAATGTATCCGCCTAGCCTATGATTTCTATAAAAAGCATCCGAACGAAACATTGATATTAGTGACTGCCGACCACGAAACAGGCGGTCTTGGACTGGGTAACTCTGATATGAACTTGAATATTGACTTGCTCCAATATCAGAAGTGTTCACAAGAAGCATTGACTACTGCTATGCGTGAAATGAAAAGCGGAAAGGTGATTCCTTCGTGGGAAGACATGAAAGCGTTCTTGAAAAAGAACCTGGGCTTTTGGGAACAAATTAAGATTACTCCGCGTGAAGAACTGGAATTATTGGTTTGCTACGAAGAGTCTTTCTTGAAGAAGAAGTCGAAAGATGTGGTCAGCCTTTACGCGAAAGATGAGCCTTTAGCGGTGGCTGCTATTGCCTTGCTGGATAAGAAGGCATCATTGGGATGGACAACTAAAACTCATACGGGAGCACCCGTGCCATTGTATGCGATAGGCAAGCAGGCTGTTCTTTATTCGGGCAGAAGAGACAATACGGATATGGCTAATGTGCTGCGGAAGTTGTTTAATAGTAAGCAGTAGGTTGCTTTATAGCTTTGGCAGAGGATATTGTCCTAATATAAAATAGAGCCAGCGGTTCCATAGGGAGAGTTGGCTTTATTTTATTCATTATTTCTCTGCTTTCTGCAAATCCCGTCCTTCATAATTACATATCGCCTCTGTCCATTCCTTAGTCAGCGGCATAGACTCATGTTTCTCCAAATCGAAAGTCACCATGATAGACTTGCAGATGCATTTAACCTCGTTCGTATCCGTATCGATTACCCGTTGAATCAGGTGAAAGCTCTTGGTGCCTATCTTGGAGACAGCCGTCTGCACGGCAATGTGGTCTGACGCAAAAATCTGCTTTACGAAATCCGCTTCGATATGAACGACAACGATACCGATCTTTTCCCAATCTACTCCCGGACATACTGAAGCGAAGTATTCAGTCTTCCCTAAATCGTAAAAAGAGAAATAAACAGTGTTGTTGACATGACCGAATTTGTCTACGTCATTGAAGCGCAACTGAATAGGCAACGTGTGGTGAAATACGATTTCTTCCATTGTTTTCACTTAATCTTTTTGAATTCGGCGCAAAAGTACTACTTTTGCGTGTTATTCTCAACAGAAATTAATCAAGAAATGATAGAAGATATTAAAAAAGCCTGTCAGGTGATGAATGAAGGAGGAGTGATTCTCTATCCCACCGATACCGTTTGGGGTATAGGCTGCGACGCGACTAACGAAGAGGCTGTACGCCGTGTATATGAGATTAAGAAACGTGCTGACAGCAAGGCTATGCTGGTATTGGTAGACACTCCCGTGAAGGTGGATTTTTATGTACAAGACGTTCCCGATGTAGCATGGGATTTGATTGAAGTAGCCGACAAGCCGTTGACGATAATTTATTCCGGTGCACGGAATCTGGCACCGAACCTGTTGGCGGAAGACGGAAGTGTGGGTATTCGTGTCACAAACGAAGATTTCTCCAGACGCCTTTGCCAGCAATTCCGCAAAGCGATTGTTTCTACATCGGCGAATGTGAGCGGACAACCCGGTGCCGCTAACTTCAGCGAAATCAGTGATGAAATCAAATCGGCAGTAGATTATATCGTCGGCTTTCGCCAGGATGATATGAGCCGGCCGAAACCCTCAAGTATTATTAAGTTGGACAAAGGTGGAGTGATTAAGATAATTCGCGAATAAATGAAAGAGGAAAAACTGAGTTTATTGCAGCGTTGCATCAAGTGGCGGGAAGCGAATATAAAGGAAAAGCAATTTATCCTGATATTAAGTTTCCTGGTCGGAATCTTCACAGCGTTTGCCGCGTTGATATTGAAGTTCTTTATCCATCAGATACAGAATTTCCTGACCGATAATTTCAATGCAACGGAAGCCAACTACCTGTATCTGGTATATCCGGTAGTCGGAATCTTTTTGGCAGGCTGGTTTGTGCGTAACATTGTCAAAGATGACATCAGCCACGGAGTAACCAAGATTCTATATGCCATTTCCCGCAGGCAGGGACGCATCAAACGACATAATATCTGGTCGTCCACCATCGCCAGTGCGATAACCATCGGATTCGGTGGTTCGGTAGGAGCAGAGGCACCGATTGTTCTGACAGGTTCGGCTATCGGCTCCAATTTGGGAAGCGTATTCAAGATGGAGCATCGTACCTTGATGTTGCTCGTAGGCTGTGGAGCGGCAGGCGCCATTGCCGGTATCTTTAAGGCACCGATTGCCGGACTGGTATTTACTTTGGAAGTGCTGATGATTGACCTGACCATGTCTTCTCTGCTTCCTCTGCTGATTTCGGCAGTGACGGCGGCTACCGTTTCCTATATAACTACCGGTACGGAAGCCATGTTCAAGTTTCATCTCGACCAGGCATTCGAATTGGAACGTATTCCTTTCGTTATCCTTTTGGGCATCTTTTGCGGACTGATTTCTCTCTATTTCACACGTGCCATGAACTCAGTGGAAGGCGTTTTCGGGAAACTGAAGAATCCTTATAAAAAACTGGCTTTCGGTGGCGTGATGTTGAGCATACTGATTTTCCTTTTCCCGCCTCTTTACGGTGAAGGATACGATACGATTAACCTTTTGTTGAATGGTACGTCTGCCGCGGAGTGGGATACGGTGATGAACAACTCTATGTTCTACGGCTATGGCAACCTGTTGCTGGTATATCTGATACTGATTATCCTGCTGAAAGTTTTTGCATCCAGTGCGACGAATGGTGGCGGTGGTTGTGGCGGTATCTTTGCTCCTTCACTGTACCTGGGTTGTATTGCCGGGTTCGTCTTTTCCCATTTCAGCAATGACTTTGAATTTTCTGCCTATCTGCCCGAAAAGAATTTCGCTTTGATGGGAATGGCTGGAGTAATGAGCGGAGTTATGCACGCCCCATTGACAGGGGTGTTCCTGATTGCAGAACTGACCGGTGGGTATGACTTGTTCCTTCCGCTGATGATTGTATCTGTGAGTTCGTATCTGACAATTATCGCGTTCGAGCCCCATAGTATCTACTCCATGCGTTTGGCAAAGAGGGGACAACTGCTTACTCATCACAAAGATAAAGCAGTACTGACATTGATGAAAATGGAGAATGTGGTGGAAAAGGATTTTGTTGTCGTGCATCCCGAAATGGACTTGGGCGAATTGGTAAAAGCCATCGCTGCTTCCCACCGAAACGTGTTCCCGGTAACGGACAAGAAAACAGGTGAACTGTTGGGAATTGTCTTGCTCGACGATATCCGCAACATCATGTTCCGTCAAGAACTTTATCATCGTTTCACTGTTAGTAAATTAATGACATCTGCTCCTGCTAAGATATTCAATACGGACGGAATGGAACAGGTGATGCAGACGTTTGACGATACCAAAGCCTGGAATCTTCCCGTAGTTGACGAAGAAGGACGTTATGAAGGCTTTGTCTCTAAATCGAAGATATTTAACTCATACCGACAAGTACTGGTACATTTTTCGGAAGACTAGCCGGCACCGGCAACCGGAAAGGTGCCGGAGTCAGGTTTCTATGCAGATAAAGGTAGATAAAAGTAAGAAGATTATGAAAAAAGAAGACTTAAGAATAGTATATATGGGTACTCCCGATTTTGCGGTGGAGGCCCTGCGGCAGTTAGTAGAAGGTGGTTACAATGTCGTGGGTGTGATAACGATGCCCGATAAACCTGCCGGACGTGGACATAAAATACAGTATTCTCCTGTCAAGCAATATGCGCTCGAACAGAATTTGCCATTGCTTCAACCGGAAAAGTTGAAGGATGAGGCTTTTGTGGAAGCATTGCGTGAATGGAAAGCGGATTTGCAGATTGTAGTAGCCTTCCGTATGTTGCCGGAGGTGGTATGGAATATGCCACGATTGGGCACTTTTAATCTTCATGCGTCTCTGCTTCCCCAATATCGCGGGGCTGCTCCCATCAACTGGGCAGTAATTAACGGTGATACGGAAACAGGTATTACTACTTTCTTCCTGAAACATGAGATAGATACCGGAGAAGTAATCCAGCAAGTCCGTGTGCCTATCGCGGATACGGATAATGTGGAAGTGGTGCATGATAAACTGATGGTGTTAGGCGGTAAATTGGTGGTTGAAACGGTAGATGCCATCTTGAACGGTACGGTGAAACCGATACCCCAAGAAGAAATGGCTGTTGTCGGTGAGCTTTGTTCCGCTCCGAAAATATTCAAGGATACCTGCCGGATTGACTGGAACCAACCGGTGAAGAAAGTCTATGATTTTATCCGCGGACTATCCCCTTATCCTGCTGCATGGAGCGAACTCACTACTTCTGAAGGCGAAACCATAGTCGTGAAAGTCTTTGAAACCGAGAAGATTATCGAATCCCACCAACTGCCCGTCGGAATGATTGTGTCGGATGGAAAGAAATACATTAAGGTAGCTGTGCCGGATGGATTCGTATCTGTCCTTTCATTGCAATTCCCCGGCAAAAAACGTCTGAAAACGGATGAATTGCTTCGCGGATACCGTCTGGCAGATGGATGTAAGATGAAATAACCCAATAATATAGATAACATGAACTGTCTCGAATTTGAGACAAACCGAACCTAAAATAAAAGAATTATGAAACCAATTATCGCTCCTTCCATTCTTTCCGCCGATTTCGGATACTTGGCGAAAGATATTGAAATGGTGAACCGCAGTGAGGCGGAATGGGTACATATTGATATTATGGACGGAGTATTTGTCCCTAATATATCATTCGGCTTTCCGGTACTGAAATATGTTGCAAAGTTGAGCAAGAAACCGCTGGATGTGCATCTGATGATTGTAAACCCGGAGAAGTTTATTCCGGAAGTGAAAGCACTGGGTGCTCATACGATGAACGTGCATTATGAAGCTTGTCCGCACTTGCACCGCGTGATTCAGCAAATCAAGGAAGCTGGAATGCAACCTGCCGTGACAATCAATCCGGCAACTCCGGTAGCTTTGCTCCAGGATATTATCCAAGATGTATATATGGTGCTTGTCATGAGTGTTAATCCGGGATTCGGCGGACAGAAGTTCATAGAACATTCAGTAGAGAAAGTACGCGAACTGCGTGCCTTGATTGAACGGACAGGTTCGAAAGCCTTGATTGAAGTGGATGGGGGCGTAAATTTGGAAACAGGTGCCCGTCTCGTTGAGGCAGGAGCCGATGCCTTGGTGGCGGGCAATGCAGTCTTTGCAGCCCCGGACCCTGAAGGGATGATTCGCCAACTGCATAACTTGTAGTTATAACGCGTTGAATACGTTTTATCTTCATAAATATCCGTCTATACGCCTGATTATCCCTTGGATAGCAGGCGTTTTTTGTGGTGACCGCTTTTTCGGTTGTTCACCGCAACTCTTCTGGGGAATTCTTCTATTCTGCTTTTTCTTTGGATTGTCCATAGCCTTTTATTTCCTTGAACGTTACGCATTGCGCTGGTGTTTCGGGATTATTGCCTTTGCTCTTTGTTTTACAGGCGGATGGATTGGCATAACTTGGCAACTGCAACAAACAACGGATTATACTTTTCCGAAAGAAGAGACTGTTTATCGGGTTTTGATAACGGACGTGCCTCAAGCTAAGGAACATACTTATCTCTGCCAAGTATTATTAAAGGAACATTGTGACTCTATCGACAGCTACCCGATAGAACGAAAATCAATCCTTTATCTGCAACGAGATTCGGCAAGTTCCCGATTAAAGAGCGGAGATGAACTGTTAGTATCCACCCGCATATCTCCACCTGTCAACAATAAGAACTTCGATGAATTTGATTATGCCCGCTATCTGACGAGGAGGGGGATTAGTGGAACGGGCTACGTCCCATCCGGAAAGTGGATTCTGTTATCTTCAAACTCATCCCCTATTTCTTTATCTTTACCGCCAGGCGATACCGTTAATCGTTCTTCCGGTATGAGTATTCTTAATCTTAGGAATATAGCCAACTTTTGTCGGGGGAAAGTAATCTCTCTTTATCGTGAGTTAGGATTTGATGATGATGAGCTGGCCGTGCTTTCTGCATTGACCATAGGAGATAAGACAGACCTGAGTGAATCAGTTCGTGAGAGCTATTCTATAGCCGGCGCAAGTCATATTCTTGCTCTATCCGGTCTGCATATCGGGCTTTTATGTGCCTTGCTTCTCTTTATCTTGAAACCACTAGCCAAAAGAGGGAAAACAGGCCGATGTGTACGTGCTGTTTTGCTCTTTCTTTTATTATGGGCTTTTGCCTTTCTTACAGGACTTTCACCATCGGTAGTCCGTTCGGTCACTATGTTTTCTCTTTTGGCTGTTGCGGGTATATTCGGCCGCCAATCTTTTTCTTTGAATACATTGGCTGCTACTGCCTGGATAATGTTGCTTTGTAATCCGGTATGGCTGTTTGATGTAGGCTTTCAACTTTCTTTTGTTGCAGTAATTTCTATTTTACTTCTTCAGCCACCTGTCTACCGTTTGTTTACAATGAAAAATAAAATAGGTAAATATGTTTGGGGAATACTGAGTGTATCCATTGCTGCACAAGTGGGGACGGCTCCACTGGTAATGTTTTACTTTTCCCGCTTCTCCACACACTTTCTGCTGACTAATTTAGTTGTTATTCCTTTGGTAACCATCATCTTGTATGTTGCTATTCTTATGTTGTTCCTCACTCCGATTTCGTGGTTTCAGGTATGGGTAGCGGAAGGAGTAAGAAGACTATTGGAAGTTCTGAATCTATTTGTACGATGGGTGGAACAACTACCTTATTCATCTATTGATGGAATATGGCTTTATCAATTGGAAGTATTCGGTATTTATGTCTTTCTGTCTCTGTTGTTCTATTATTTCAAGGTTCGACGGTGCAGGAATCTGATAATCTGTCTTTGTTCCATCCTGTTATTAAGTGTTTGCCATGTTATGATGTATTGGATTGGTCGTCCGCAGTCCAGCCTGGTCTTTTACAATGTGCGCGGTTGTCCGGCTGTCCATTGCATTGAGAGTGACGGGCATTCCTGGATAAACTATGTCGATACACTCCCGGACAAGAAACTTCTGAAACGGGTGGCAACTAACTATTGGAATCACCACCACCTTCTATTGCCGGAAGAAATAACTGCCGATTGTCAGACCGGCGCATTTTCCCGTCAGCAACAAATAATATCCTATTACGGATGCCGTGTCTGCATGGTGACCGACAACCGTTGGCGGAACAAATCGGCTGTTTCTGCGTTATATACTATTGATTATCTTTACTTATGCAAAGGCTATGACGGTCATCTGGAAGAACTAACCAAACTCTTTGCTCCCGGCTGTATCCTGTTGGATGCCTCTCTTTCGGAACGCCGCAAAAAACATCTTGAAGAGGAGTGCAGGCAATCCGGTTTGCGTTTTATCTCTTTATCCGAAGAAGGTTCTGTTTGCTTTTTGCTCTAAGTACAAAGAATTATCGTACATTTGCACCCTGATAAAATAGATGAGTATGTTAACAAAAGTAATAGAACAAGCCAAAATAGACCATTTCACAAAATGGTTCGAACGAGCTGACAAAATAGTAATTGTATCTCATGTATCTCCTGATGGCGATGCCATTGGTTCCTCACTGGGATTATATCATTTTCTGGACTCACAGGAAAAGACAGTAAACGTAATCGTGCCTAACGCCTTTCCCGATTTCCTGCGATGGATGCCGGGTAGCAAGGATATTCTTCTGTACGACCGTTACAAGGATTTTGCGGACAAACTGATAGCTGAAGCTGACGTAATCTGTTGCCTGGATTTCAATGCATTGAAGCGTATTGACGATATGGCGGATGCTGTAGCGGCTTCTCCTGCCCGTAAGATAATGATAGACCATCATTTGTATCCCGAAGAATTCTGTAAGATAACCATGTCTTATCCCAAGATTTCTTCTACTTCCGAACTGATATTCCGCCTGATTTGCCGGATGGGTTATTTCAGTGACATATCCAAGGAAGGTGCCGAATGCATTTACACAGGTATGATGACAGATACCGGTGGCTTTACCTACAACTCGAACAACCGGGAGATTTACTTCATCATCAGCGAACTTCTTTCCAAAGGAATTGACAAGGATGATATCTACCGTAAAGTCTACAATACATACTCCGAGAGCCGTTTGCGCCTGATGGGATACGTATTGTCGAACATGACTGTTTATTCGGATTATAACGCTGCATTGATAACGTTGACAAAAGCCGAGCAAAGCAAGTTTAATTATATAAAAGGTGATAGTGAGGGTTTTGTCAATATCCCTCTTACCATCAAGAACGTCTGTTTCTCCTGCTTTTTGCGGGAAGATACCGAGAAGCCGATGATTAAGATTTCCCTTCGTTCGGTGGGGACTTTCCCATGCAATCAGCTAGCTGCCGAATTTTTTCACGGCGGTGGGCATCTGAACGCGTCCGGCGGTGAATTTTTCGGAACGATGGAAGAAGCAAAAGCGGTTTTCGAGAAAGCATTGGAGAAGTATAAACCATTACTAACAGCCAAAAGCTAAAGATGGAAGGTTAAAAGTGAATATGGAAAGGTTAAAAGATACGAACTTTCAACTTCCCCCTTTCAACTTTTGATGATTTTAAGATACATTTGTACGGAATATAGCTAAATAACAGATAATGAAGAAACTTGTATTTTTATTTCTCTCCTTGTTAACCGCTGGAAGTCTGTTCCAGGCATGCGACAATTCAAAGACCTATGCAGAAATGCTGGAAGATGAGAAAAATGCTGTAGAGAGGTTTATCAAAGATAGTGCGATTCATGTGATTTCTGTAGATGAATTCGAGCGGAATGATACCGTGACGAAAGCGAAAGCGAATGGAGATGCTTATGATGAATTCGTCTTCTTCTCCGGTGAGGGGGTATATATGCAGATTATAGACCGTGGAGACTATGATGTAAATGATAAAGATGCTTATAAATTTGTAGACGGCAACATCATCTGTACCCGTTATGCGGAAACAAACGTTGATACCCGTGAACTCGCAGCCTTCAATATTCCTTTGGAAGAATACATGGATGCCGGACAATTATATGCTTATCCTGCCGTATTCCGTTATGTGAAAGCAGAAACTTATTCAGCCGGTACATTCATAGAGATGGACTATGTATGGGGACAATATTATGCAAGTACTGCTGTGCCTCAAGGATGGCTTTTAGCATTGCCTTATCTGCGTGACAATGCTCACGTACGTCTTATCGTTCCTTCAAAAATGGGACACCAGTCAGCGCAACAATACGTGACTCCTTACTTCTATGATATCACGGAATTCCGTAAAAGACGAAGCTAAGACACTAACATTTAAATAAATCTTTTAGTAAGAAACCTATGACTCTAATCAAATCTATCTCTGGCATCCGCGGAACAATCGGCGGAGGCGCGGGTGAAGGACTGAATCCGCTTGACATTGTTAAATTCACCTCAGCTTATGCTACTTTGATTCGCAAAACTTGCAAAGTACAGAGCAACAAAATTGTAGTGGGACGTGATGCCCGCATCTCAGGTGAAATGGTAAAAAACGTAGTAGTCGGCACCTTGATGGGAATGGGCTGGGATGTTGTAGACATCGACCTGGCTTCTACTCCGACCACAGAACTAGCTGTAACAATGGAAGGCGCTTGTGGCGGTATTATCCTGACAGCTTCTCACAACCCGAAACAGTGGAATGCGCTGAAATTGCTGAATGAACATGGCGAATTCCTCAATGCAGCCGAAGGTAACGAAGTACTTCGTATCGCCGAAGCTGAAGAATTTGACTATGCAGATGTAGACCACCTGGGTTCTTATCGCAAAGACCTTACCTACAATCAAAAACATATCGACAGCGTATTGGCTCTTGACCTGGTAGATGTTGAGGCTATCAAAAAAGCTGATTTCCGTGTAGCTATCGACTGTGTCAATTCAGTAGGCGGCATCATCCTTCCTGAACTTTTGGAACGTCTGGGTGTGAAGCATGTAGAAAAACTCTACTGCGAACCTACCGGAAACTTCCAACACAACCCGGAACCGCTTGAAAAGAACCTCGGTGACATCATGAACTTGATGAAAGGTGGAAAAGCGGATGTAGCATTTGTAGTGGACCCTGATGTTGACCGTCTGGCAATGATTTGCGAAAATGGGGTAATGTACGGTGAAGAATATACACTGGTTACTGTTGCCGACTATGTACTGAAGCATACTCCGGGCAACACGGTATCAAACCTGAGTTCTACCCGTGCCCTGCGTGATGTAACCCGCAAATACGGTATGGAATACAATGCTTCTGCCGTAGGCGAAGTGAACGTAGTAACGAAGATGAAAGCAACCAATGCCGTTATCGGTGGTGAAGGAAACGGGGGAGTAATCTATCCCGCCAGCCACTACGGACGTGACGCATTGGTAGGTATCGCTTTATTCCTTAGCCACTTGGCTCACGAAGGAAAGAAAGTCAGCGAACTCCGCGCTACTTATCCGCCTTACTTTATCGCTAAGAACCGTGTAGACCTTACTCCGGAAATTGACGTAGACGCTATCCTTGCTAAGGTAAAGGAAATCTATAAAGATGAAGAAATCAATGACATCGACGGTGTGAAGATTGACTTTGCTGATAAATGGGTGCACTTGCGCAAGAGTAATACGGAACCCATTATCCGTGTATATAGCGAAGCATCTACAATGGAAGCTGCCGAAGAAATCGGTCAGAAGATTATGAATGTGATTAATGAGCTGGCGAAGAAATAACAGTCTCATTTATATCGAAATAAAAGAAAGGAGAGCTTGACAACCAAGCTCTCCTTTCTTTTATTATTATAGGCTTTCAATTTCATCGGGTGAGAATCCGGTTGCTGATGCAATAGCCTCAGTGGCAACTCCCAGTTCTTTTAATTTTCGGGCAGTTTCGATACGGGCTTCCAGCATACCTTCCTCTTTGCCTTCTTTCCTGCCTTCTTCCAGACCTTTCTTTCTTCCTTCTTCCAAGCCTTTCTTTTGGGCGAAGTCCAGCGTATTGAAATAGTCGTTATAGAATTTCCATTCCTCTTCGTATTGTGCCCTTTCTTCTTGGGTCATATTTGCTTTGGAAGCCATCTTTTCCAGTCGTTCGAAGACGGCTTTACGAGCCTTGAAAGGCATTCGGTCAAGTGTATCCATATGCTTTAAAATATAAATCCAACGTTCAAAGTCAGTACTACATTCATCCTCTTCTTTGTTAAAGTTAGGCAGTTCGATAAAAATCTGTCTGAACTTTCCGTTGAAGACTTTTCCAGTATCCCGGTCAGCTAAGACGACATCTGTTCTTATCTTTGCGGGTATGTCCTTGTTCATCACAAAATTCATGAAGAACACTCCATATACAGCATCCAATTGGAAATCCCAGATTCCCTTTTTGGCTTGTTGCGTGATAGCTCTTGAGAGATAGAACAGTGCACGGTCTTTAAAATAAGGCTGTTCCCTGTTCTGCATTTCTACGATAATACGCTCGCCGGTGTCGGTTACGCAGTAGATGTCGTAGATGATTCCCCGTTCTGTTTTTACTTCCGGCAGTTGTTCGTTGTTGAGGAACTGTATGTCGGTGATTACGTGCTCGCCTACGAGCAAATCATTCAAGAAGTCGATTAACAGCTCCTTTTCTACCTCTCTGCCGAATAAAAACTTAAAGCCATAGTCGGTAAAGGGATTGATAAATCTTCCCATTATACTTGTTGGTTGTGTATGTTATAACAAAGGTAGTTCTTTTTTGCTCACTTTAGCACTGACTTGGCTTATTTTTTTCTTATCTGCCGGACTTGTCTGAAAAGCAGTAAAGCGCCTGCGCATCCGCCACCGATAAGCCATAACGTGGCATATCCAGTTCTCTTCTGCTTTTCACTCTGTTTTTGTTGCCGGACGATTTGATAAGTCATATCTGTCTTTTCCTTACTCTTTCCGGCATTCATCATTAGGGTGTCAGTTTTTTGTTCGTTGTAATTCTTCTCTGCGGTAGACGCATTCTGTCTTTTCCGATGTATAATAGTCGTTTGTTCCATATATTCCTCAATGGAACTTTGATGAAGGGCAGAAGAGTCCGACGCTTGCTTCTGTGATAAGTGTGCATCCTTTTTCTGCCGTGTTTCTTGCGTAGTTTGAGAAATGATGGAAACATCAGCCTTTTCCGTTGACAAGGTGGAACTCTTGTAGCTACTACAAGAAGCCGTATATAAGCAGAGTCCAAGACATAATCCGGTCAGCGATACACCCCGCAGCCAGGTTCTGACATCAAAGCATGGGCAGGCTTTGATGAATTCATTCGGTTCTATACGTCCGTCACCATTCAGGTCGGGTGAAGTGTCACGATGTCCGAGGATGGTCCGTATGCCGAAATATTCATGTTGCAGCCGGCTGATAAGCGTTTTCATGGCTTCTTTTTGTTTCGGAGTACGCGTATCGGCAGGATGCCCGCAAGCGTCCAGTCCGCCGATATAGCAGATGCCGATGCTTCGGTTGTTCCAGCCGATACAATGTGCGCCCGGTTTTTCGATAGCTCGTCCGTTCTCGATAGTTCCATCTAGGCGGATAACAAAATGATAGCCGATACCGTTGAAACTCCGTTGGCGGTGCCATCGGTCTATATCTGCCGCGGTGAAATCTTGTCCGCAAGGTGTGGCGGAACAGTGGATAATGATTGAGTCGATTGTTCTCATGATTCGTTTCATGTTTATTTGAGAGGTGGTAATAATGAATATAAAGGATTTAGTAGTCGGAAGCCGGAGTACGATGCGTGCATCCGTGAATAACACATTGCTTGATTTCCAGTTCCTTGAGAGCTAATTCCGTTTCGTGGCAATGGTTTATCCATTCCAGTTTGTCGGCTTGTTCTTTCCGCAGTTCATTTTGGAGAGAGTCGATAGTCGTATCCCGTTGGGAGAGTCGTTCTTCCAGCCAGTCCACCTGTTTTCGGTGGTTTTCGGCTGTCAGGTCATCCAGAGACGCTTCCTCGCGGCGTGCATCCGTTTTGCGGTGCGTCAGGAAGTGAATGAGCCATTTTATAGCTTCCAGTCCGCCTAAAGCACTGATAAGGGTAATAATATTCGCTGTTTCCATAAGGGGAGATACAATAAAAGTGCCCGTTGAGTACTTTACTTGCTTTGCGGCTAGTTAGTCTGGGGCACTTTTACGTTTTATGCAGGAATGTTATGCAGCCGGGTCTGGATCCGGTGTTTCTCCGCCATCATCCGGATTGCCACCGGGTTTGTTATCGTCCGGGTTGTCTGTTCCCTCCGAACCGCTGGTCTTATTTACGCGGTCCACATCTTTCAGACTCAATCCGTCGGTACGTGTGGTGGTTCCCGTGTTCAGACGAATATCTTTGTTGGCACGGAAGCAGATACGCAAGCCTGTGATGTCGGCAGCGGTAAAATCCTCTGCCGCATCTGTCCCTTTGCTTTGGGCGGCAAGATAGAAGTATCCCAGGCCGCTGATGTTGACTATCCGTCCGTCAATTAACTTCTGCTTCAATAATGTCCTGAAATCCTTTAATACACTGAAGGCTTCACCTTCGCTTACACCGGAAGTCCGGCCTATCTCCTGGGCGATTTCGTCCAAAGTACTCGGATTGCTGTACTGGTACGTGATTTGCGGATAAGTCTTTTTAGCCGAATCCATGTTTGTCAGGTCGACAGGTCTTGTGATTTTTTTGAATAAGATTGCCATAATCGGTTTCCTTTCTTTGTTTTAGTTTCTAAATTCTTATTACTTCGCTAACGTTAACGATACAAAGATAAGGGTTCGATGGCGAGGGGACAAGGACAGGGGAAATGCTGTCTTGTGAAACTTTATGTATCTGCATATCAGTTTGTTACTGTTGCTTTGAAAGTCTCATTGTCAGGAAGATTTCCCCATCAGGTAAGGATACGGACAAAAGAAGGAGGAAGAGCGGCAGTTTATCGGCTAGGTATAAACCAGTCGAGATTATAGGAATCCAGTAGGTCATCAAGTTCTTTCAGTGAATTCTCGCCCAAGAGGCGTATTCTGCTGACTTCCCATCGGCTATGCTGGATTAGATCTCCTAATGTGTATACGTCTAGTACAGACAGGCCGTTTTTGCAGCGAGTGGATATAGGAAGTTTTCTGATTTTAATGCCTAATATTTCTTTCTGAGCTCTTTCTTTTTCTTGCTTGATTTTTAATTGTCGGTCCAATTCCATGTTCTCCGTAGAGATGTTTATGCTTAGATTGAGTAAACGTTTATTTTCTTCAAGCAGTTCCACGTATTTTTTGCCGAATTCCAGTCGCTTCATGCCTTGTGAAAGAAGAGTTCTGATTCGTGTCGGGGTGAGTTGATGCTTTGCGCTGATTTCTTCGATTTTATGTCCGCGAAGGAACATTCTTACGATGTCGAGAGTTCTTTCGTCTTTATTGACAGACAACATTTGGTATGCTATACCGAATAAAGTGACCAGTAAATTACTGTTTTTATAAATATCGCTGTATATCCAGTTTCTGTCCCTAAGGTTCCTGCATATTTGCTGATACTCTTGTTCCAGTTTGCTAATCTCCGCTTTGTATTCTTTGATATTCCTTTCTGCCTCCTTGATATTTCCGAAAGATGCTTGCAGTGCTTCTACTGATTGAAAATCCACAAGCGTACCGGTGGTTGCTCTCTTTCCTGCCAGTAATAATCCTCTGTCTATCCAGTTTTTGATGGTTTGAGGGTGTACATTGAATATTTCCGCCGCTTCTTGTCGTGTGATATAATTCTTTTTCATCGGGTTTGTTTTTTTGTTATACAGCAACAAAGATAAAGAATTTTTAGACTAACGGTCATCAATTGGTTGAGAAATGTGATTTCCATCTCCAGAATGCCTTCATTAGCCCTTCTTCGCTGATACTGTTGATATTGTATCGTTCGATGAAGCAGCGGACAGATTCGATATAAGGAATTCCCAGTTGGCGTCGGTCGATAATCATCCTGTCGAAAAGTTCAAGTTGAAGTTGATTCAGTGTTCGTTGCTCGAAAAGCCGGATGGCGTCTTGTGTCAGATAATTGTAACTTGCCGGATTTTTTCCCCGATGTGGGGCAGTCAGTCGCAGGCAGAGATTTCCTGTTTCGCGGAGCGGAGCGTTGGCAGGTCGGCGGGAAAGTGATTCTTGAAGGGTGAATTGCAGGTAGCAACCCGCAGGGAGATGCAGGCTACCGTTTTCTATGGAGTCAGCATATCGTCCATACAGATATTCTGCGAGTAAGGGCTTGATTTGGAAACGCAATGTATAAGACATGATAAATCAAATTAGTGAGGTTTGAACTTGAAAAAGGAAGTGGGCAGACCGGAAAAGTCCGTTATCGGGATAGTTAGCATCCGCCACCGGGGCAGATACCGTCCGGCACCGGGGAAGACACCCTTCGGCACCGGGGAAGGCACCCTTCGGCACCGAGTAAAAATAGTCACCAAATGAGGAGTGTCTCTGTTATTTTCCCGGTGGACGTTCCAATTCCCGGATAGCATCCGGATCGCCGGCATTAGCCTTTCGGACTGTTTCCTGATACACCTCATACGTCACGGGCTTCCGTTCCCCCGGTTCGGGGACGGGAATAGTGTCGGAAGGCGTGGCGGTCGTTTTGCCCTTGCGACATTCCTTGGCATACTGGCGAAGGAACTCCATAATTTTCAGTGGAGTGATGCTGCCGTAGAACGGGCCGTATGTACCTATTTTCACGCGGGCGATGAAAAGACAAATGTCAGCGGCGCTTAGCCACGGATAGGCACAGAGAATGAGCGATACCGTTTCATTCAGTTGCTCGCGCGACATCTGCCAACGGGTTTCGGCGAGAACATTCAGACTGTAGAGTTGCCCTTTCAACCATTCCACGGGGGTGGAACCGCCGTAGAGATTGCCAATCAGAGTCAGCGAAGGAATATCCTTTCTGTCCGCGAGAGTGGCGGGAGTATATCCTGCTATGAGGATGCGTTGCTGAAGTGAGGGCGGATAAGCATGAAAGAAATCATTCGGTGTCGGGAAGCGTTGGTAAAGTGCCTGTAGCTCGGAGCTGCTCGAACCGTTGCTCGGCTTCGGATTGTAGAAGGGGATTGATGTCTGTTGTGAAATGTCCGTTTGTTGCGGTTGCTGTTTCGTTGTTTGCGTGATAGTTGTCATGATAGTGGTCTTTAGAGTGATTGGAAGAGTTGAGTTGAATATCTAGCCAGGAAGCGAAATGCCGGCGGAAGTCCCGTACCGATTTTCGTGATTCCCCCTCGTTCTGCAGTTTCCGGCAGAAATGCTCGAGCCATTTCTCCAGTTCCGGTTGTTTCAGGTGATGGTTTTGGCAAAGCGTCTTGAGCCATTCCTTATTTTGGACAGCCTTAAGATAAGCCTTTCGTGTGGGGATGACGGTAGATTCCTCTTCCGGATTTCCGGTTTTCTGTTCCTCTTCCGGCATTCGATGTTTCTCTTCCGCCATTCCGTGTTCTTCTTCGTGTTCCTGTTCGTAGTATTCTTCTTCCTCTTCCTTTTCCCCCTGCGGGACACCGTTTGGAGCGGGAAGACGGGAAGCATCCTGTTCCGGTAGCTGTCTTGTCTTTTCTATATCTCTGTGGGTTTGTTCGGATAATAACAGCCGTATTTGTTCCGGTAGCTTGTCATATTCTTTCCGCGCGGCAATTTTCATGCTGGGGTTCATGGATTGTTGTGCCATCCAGTCGATAATGATGACATACCCTTCATGGTATATTACTTTCTTGATGACTTCAAGCTTCTTGATACTTCGCCGGACTGCCGGTTCGCTGATATGGCATTCGTAAGCCAGTCTGCGTATGGATGTGTTGTAAGCCCCCAGCATATTGGTAGAAGAATTGGTGTTCAGATAAATCCAAACCAGTTTGTCGGTAGCAGAGAGGTCTTCAAACCATGTCTCGCTCCAGGTACGTACGTTAATGTATCTTCTGGTTTCCATGTCAGTATCTTGATTTAGGTTCTTCATCGTCGTCCTGAGCCATGATTCTGCGGTATGCATCGATGACTTGCCGCGATTTTGGACCGAGGATGCGTCCGCTTAGCGTATTGTACACTGTTTTCTCTGAAACTCCTGCAAGTAGGGCTACTTTTTGCTTCCATCCTCTAGGTGGAATGAGGGGAGTGCGCTGATGTTGGTTACTTTTCTGTTCCATTTGGGTATAATATCTATTAATTTATTATATTTGTCCCCAATTACTTGATAAATGGGAGACTCTGTTTCTTCATTTCGGCGGTAAAAGTAGAGATTAGTATTGATAAAACAAAAGATTATGTCGGAAGATTTGATATATTTCTCAAGAAACCTGATATTTATCAGGAAATTGATAGGGATAACCCAGTCTGGGTTGGCAGAAAAGCTGGGTGTGAAGGCTAATACAATCTCTAATTATGAAAAAGAGGTGACAGCGCCGGATTTTAAAGTATTGGTGAAGTTGTGCAAGCTATTCCGTCTTCCCACCGATATGATGCTGAATAATTTATTGACCGCTTCCGACTTGGAAGCGCTGCCGGACTGGCTGAAAAATGTCCGTCAAAATTTCAATTTGAATGACATTGACGCGCCGCCCGTTTCTCCGGAGATTGTTTCGTCCAATGAAGGAGAGCATCTTTATAACAAGCAACTGCTCGAACTGCTCGAACGGAAGGATGAGACGATAATGGAGCTGAACCGCCGCATCGGGCGGTTGGAGTATAAGATAGAACTGCTTCAGAAAGAGAATAAGTCCGACTTCTGATAGAGGCTCCGGAAAGTAGTGAATTGGGAAAAAAGATGAAGTACCAGCCTGGTTATTGAAAGTCATTTCTTGTCCGGGCGTATGTTATTGTTTCTTAGAGAACCACTCCTTGAACTCCGCCACCCGTGCCTTGCTGACCAGAATCTTTTCCTTGATTCCTGAATAGCGTACATTGATGGATAACCGGCTGTTGAACCATAAATCAATGTCTTTGATAGTTTCCCGCGAAACCAGGTATTGGCGATTGGCGCGGAAGAAAAGGTGAGGATTGAGACAGTCGGTCAGTTCGTCCAGTGTTTGGGTAAAGTTGTATTCTGTGCCGTCGGTTAAAACAGCTTTAACCTGGCAATCTTTGATATAAAATAATTGTATCATATCTATGGAGACAGGCAAGAGCTTGTCTCCTTTCATTGGGATAAGGAAGTGCGTCTTATAGTTCTCCTGCTTTTTGAGCGAATGGAAAAGTTGTAGCAGCTCTTCTGCCTGGTGTGGGTTGTGGCGCGGTTCGCAGTCGTCGGGGGCGGCGGTGTGCTGCAAGTTTCCCAGTTTGGCGAGGGCACGTTCGATGTCTTCCTTACCGATAGGTTTCAGCAAATAGTCGATACTGTTCACTTTGAAAGCCCGCAGAGCATATTCGTCATAGGCGGTGGTGAAGATAATCGGGCAAGTGATACTGACATGATTGAATATCTCGAAAGCCGAGCCGTCCGCCAGATGAATATCCATGAATATCAAGTCCGGCATCGGATGAGAGCCGAACCATTCGATAGTGGAACCGATACTATCCAGTACGGCAGCAATTTCTGCGTCCGGTTTTACTTCGTTGAGCAGTGAGGAAAGGTTGCGTACCGCTGCCTTTTCGTCTTCTATAATGACAGTCTTCATGGTGTTTTGTTTATATATCACTGTTATTGTTGTGCTTCATCAATCAGGGGAATAGAAACGGTAAATTCTTTATCCTCTGTGATTTGTATATCTTGCTTGAATAAGAGGTGGTATCTCTTGGCAAGATTAACCAGTCCGATACCCGTTCCGGGGGTAGCGGTCCATTTGGGCTGAATGTCGTTGCTGACGGATAAGTAGCCATTCCCGTCTGTGGTGATATGGATAGCCAGCGGTTTCCGGTTACTGATTTCATTGTGTTTTACGGCATTCTCAATCAATACCTGCACAGCCATCGGCGGAAGCCGGAAATCTTCGTATGCCTGGTCTATCTGTATGTCGAACTGCAGGTTGTTCTCAAAACGCATCTTTAACAGGAAGATATAAGCGGAAGCGAATTCCATTTCTTCTCGAAGGCTGACACTCTGTGACTCGTTGCCTTGCAGGGTATATCTCAGTACCCGGGAAAGCTCTTGAATATAATCCTGGGCTTTGTCCTGATTCTCACGTACCAATGAACGCAACGTGTTTAACGAATTGAATAGCATATGCGGGTTGAGCTGGTTTTTCAAGACCTCGTATTGGTTGCGGATATTTTCCGCCTGGAGTTGCTCGTTCTCAATAAGCACCTGCTGTTGGCGGTATATCAGATGGATGATATAACAACTGCTGGTGACAAGACACGCCATGATGAAATCCCTCAGCGGATGCAGATAATGGTGTACCATCGCGTCGATAGCCGGAATGTCAAATGTCTTGTGCAGGAAGACAAAGACCTGCCCCAGCAGGTTGCTCAATATCCACGTCAGGACGAAAGAGAGCAGAATCTTTGTTCCCGTAATCTTGATAGACGACTGGTTGAAATGGAACAGCCGTGTATTGACGGCGAAGAGCAGGAGCAAAGACAGAAAAGTAAAGAGTATCTCATTAGCCACATCCATAAACTTCATTCCGGGAAATAACGAATGACTCTCGAAACGGTCGAAAAGGGATACGGATTCCGGGAAATGGATTAGCACCGCCACAGCCACCGAAATGATGACTGTGGAGAGCACATATTTGTCTTTTTTTATTGCCTTTACTATCATACTGCAAAGATAAGGGAATTTTTTAGCGATTAATCGTTTTTCTGAATATGTGCTGTGACATACATGCCTGGTCGGAATTGTGCGTTTGTCTCTTTGATAGAGGAATATACTTCGAGCGAACGGTTGGTTTCGTCCACTTTTTGTCCGATGGAGACTACTGTGCCGTTGAATGTCTGCGTTCCCATCCCGTTGACGCGGAATTGCACGAGACTGCCTGTTTGGATGTCTGCAAGGTCTTTTTCGTAAGTAGTCAGGCAGAGCATCGGGGAGCTTTTATCAATAATCTCACAAAGAGCTTCGCCCGGATTGATATATTTGCCTATATTCATTGCCACATTGGCTGCATAGCCGCTGATGGGGGCTTTCACTTCCAGCAATGGCTGGATACCGTTCTTTAGCAATGTTTCCGGGGTGACGCCCAGAAGTGAGAGTTGCGCGGCAGCGGCATCCTGGCGGCTTTTCATGGAGAGATAATCCGCTTTGCTTTGTTGGAACTTCTTTTGCGAAGCCGCTTGTTCGGCGGAAAGTGCTTTTTGACGCTCGTATTCCGCCAGGAGATATTCCGCCTGTGCATGACTGTCCAGATAAGTCTGTTGCAGGGTGATGAATTCCGGATTTTCCAAGGTGGCGATAACTGCGTTTTTAGCTATATGTTGTCCGGGCAACAGGGAGGTGTTCTTGACCACTCCACCCATCGTTAAGGCTATGGTTGCTTGTCGTTGGGGCGGGAGAACAATGCGCCCGTTGAATGAAACCTGATTCGGTTTTGAAGTTGCGGAAGTGATGGCATCCACTTCGGGTTGTTTCGCTACAGTGTCTGTCGCAACTTCAGTTGCGGAAACCATCCCAGTTTCGTTATCCGTAGTCTGTTGATTGCCCTTACAAGCTGTCAAAGCAAGTAAAAGGACAGGGTAAAATATCTTCTTCATCTTCTGTATTTTATAATAGAATGTATTATCAAAACTCTCAATTCTCAATTTATCTAAATAGTTCATACTCTAATGCGGCAATGTTATATTGGTAGACAGTCTCGATATAGCCGCGGCGAATATCCCGGGCGGTTGTTATGGACTGTATGTATTCCGCTATACCCGTTTCGCTCTGTTGCAACTGGAGATTGGCAGCCTTGGTCAACTCGTCCGCTTCTTTCAAGGCGGAAGAAGTGTAGTAGCGTAGACTCTCGTTGTATCTGCGGAGTGAGGCTTCCAACTCAAATACCTTGTTTCTCAATTCGCGAATGTTCGCGTCTGCCTGAATCTGTGCTGAGGTAGCGGATAACCGTGCTTGCTTTACCTTGCTCTTTTGGGGCAGGAAGTAGATAGGGAAGGAGACACCCACCATCCACGCATTCAGATTCTTCAACGGAAGAATATCCTGGCGGGTATATCCCACGCTGATTTTCGGAAAGAAATGGCTCCGCTCTACATGAAGCATGGCTTTCGCTTCGTCCGCCTGACTTTGAAAGTAAGCAGTGTGTGCTCCCGACAGCGTCCCGTCTGAAAGACTGGTATAAAACAGTGATAAGGTAGAATCTGCCGGAACAAGCGGCTGGTCTGAATAACAACTCCAACGGAAGCGTGCCAAAGCCATTTTCTCTTCTTCCTGTGCCTGGAACCAACGGTTGTGCAGTTCGGCGGCGATAGTTGTCATCATATTCTTTTCGAGCAGGGTGATTTCCCCCTGTTGATAACGCAGTTCACCGATATGCTGTAACTTTTCCGCCATCTTGTCCTGGTCGCGGTACATTGCACAGAGGTTGGCGGCATATTGGTAGTACGCCCATGCCCGTTTCACTTCTGCCGTGACTTCCTTCTCCACCATCTGACGATAGAATGTGGTTGTTTTCACTTGGCGGTTGACTAATGCATTCTTGTAGAACGGAGTGAGCAGAGAACCCAGGCTTTGCTCGAAAGCCAGTTCCTTGTCTTTCTTGTTCTCTCCGTTGAGCTGCCCCCAGGAATAGCTGAATGAGGTAGGGGTAGCTTCTACAATCTCTCCACGGGTAGCCTTGGCTTGTTGGATGGCGTTGGTTGCCATTTTCAGACGGGGGTGATTCTGTTTCGCCATCTCGATAGCCTGTTCCAAAGTGACGGTCGATGCCTGTTGCGCGGAAACGAAAGAAGGAATCAATAGGAACAGCGGAAGAAGGACGAAGAACGGCAGGTGAAACTTGACTCCCGGACGTTTCCAGGTTGCGAAGGAGTTTACAATCTTGTAGAACACCGGGATGATAAGCAATGTCAATATAGTGGAGATAATCAATCCGCCGATAACGACAGTTGCCAGCGGGCGTTGCACTTCGGAGCCGGCGGAAGTGGCGATGGCCATCGGGACAAATCCCAATGATGCCACCAAGCCTGTCAGGAATACGGGACGAAGCAGATGCGGAGTTCCCTTGGCGATGATTCGGTTTGTACTCATGGGGTAAGTGTTTTGTTTACGAAGTTCGTTGAAGTGATTCACCATGAGGATACCGTTCAGTACTGCCACGCCAAATAATGCGATGAAGCCTACACCCGCCGATATGCTGAACGGAAGTCCGCGCAGCCAAAGGGCGACGATACCGCCGATAAGCGACAGCGGAACGGTGGAGAATACCATCAGTGTATAGGTGATATTCTTGAAAGCAAAGAACAGAATCAACAGGATGAGCATCAATGCTACCGGAATGACAATGAGCAGCGTGTGAATGGCGTTCTGCAAGTTCTCGAACTGACCGCCGTATTCGAAGTAATATCCCGGTTTCAACTTGACATTCTTGTCCAATGTCTTTTGTATGTCCGCCACCACTTGCTGTATATCCGCGTCGCGCACATTGACACCGATGACGATACGGCGTTTCGTAGCGTCGCGGTTGATTTGGAGAGGTCCGCTGACGAGGTCTATGCTCGCTACTTCTCCGACCGGAATCTGGATTCCTTCGGAAGTGCGCACAAACAATTTGTCGAGATTCAAATCCGCCACTTTCTCCTGGTCGAGACGGACGACGAGGTCGAACCTTCGTTCGTTTTCAAACACTACGCCGCTGGATTCTCCGGCATAGGCGGTTCGGATAATCGTGTTGAGCTCTTCTATGTTGATGCCGTAGCGGGCTATCTTGTTGCGGTTGTATTTTACAACAAGCTGGGGCAATCCCATTGTCTGCTCTACGATGACGTCTGACGCTCCCGGCACTTTTTCTACATAGGCGGCGGCTTCTTTTGCTTTCTCGTAGAGTTCGTGGGTGTCTTCTCCATACAGTTTGACGGCAATATCGGCTTTGGCGCCTGTCATCAGTTCATTAAAACGGAGCTGTATCGGTTGCGAGAAGTTGAATTCGGCACGCTCGGACAGCGGTTCGAGTGCTTCTTTCATCTTATCCACCACTTCCGCACGGTTTCCTGCGCTGGTCCATTCTTTGAAAGGTTTCATGATAATCATCACGTCGGCGTCTTCTACTGCCATCGGGTCGGTGGGGACTTCCGCCGTTCCGATTTTGGCAACTACGTGCTTGATTTCCGGGAATTTGTCCATCAGCGTCTTTTCTGCCAGACGGGATACTTCGATACTTTCTGACAACGAACTTCCGGCAGGCAATGTCATTTGCATGGCGAAGTCGCCTTCGTCCAGAGTCGGGATAAATTCGGCACCCAGCCGGGTGAAGAGGAAGAGCGAGCCGATTAGCGCGGCAAAGGCTACGATGACGGTACGCCACTTGTGATGCAGGCAGGAACGCAGGCAACGTTGATATACGCTGTTCAGTTTCTCGAAGAAACGGTCGGCGAGTGTCGGTTTCACCACGATGGTATGTTTCAGGAAGAGCGATGCCATCATCGGGACATAGGTGAGTGAAAGAATCAAGGCTCCGATGATACAGAATACAAGTGTTTTTGCCATCGGGGTGAAGTATTTTCCTTCAATTCCGTTCAGGGTGAGGATGGGGAAGAATACTATCAGGATAATCAATACGGCGAAAGTGGCCGAGCGGACTACGCCGGATGCTCCTTTTTCCACTTCTGCATCCATCTCTTCACGGGTGAGCGTCCGTCCCCGGAACTGCTTGCCGTAGATATGGGCAAGGATACCTTCCAGTATGACGATAGAGCCGTCCACAACGATACCGAAGTCGATGGCGCCGAGGCTCATCAGGTTGGCGGTGACATTGAAAAGGCGCATCATGATAAAGGCAAAGAGCATTGCCAGCGGAATGACTGACGCGACAATCAGTCCGGCACGTACATTGCCGAGGAAGATGATAAGTACGAGGAATACGATAATTGCACCTTCAATCAGGTTGTTGACAACGGTTGAGATATTCCGGTTCACCAGTTCCGAGCGGTTCAGATAAGGTTCGATGCTGACTCCTTCGGGCAGCAGGTGCTGTATCTTCTCTACTCGTTTTTCCAGTTCCTGGGTGACGACGTTGGCGTTGGCTCCTTTCAGCATCATGGCGATTCCGCCTACACATTCGCCTTCACCGTCCATTGTCATGGCGCCGAAACGCTTGGGAGAGCCGAAACGGACTACGCCTACATCGCTGATATGTACCGGAATACCGTTCCGGTTGGCTACAACGATGCGTTCGATGTCCTTCGTCTGGGTAATCATACCTTCCGACCGGATATAATAGGCGTTGTTTGCTTTTTCAATGTAGCTTCCGCCTGTGTTCTGGTTGTTGCTGCTGAGGGCTTCGAACACTTCGCCGATGGTGATGTTCAGTGAGAAGAGTGCGTCCGGGTCGACGGCGACTTCATATTGTTTCAGGTAGCCGCCGAAGCTGTTGATTTCTACGATACCCGGTATGCCGGACAACTGGCGTTTCACCATCCAGTCCTGAATGGTGCGTAGTTCCATGGCATCGTATTTCTCTTCGTAACCGGGAGCTACTTTCAGTATGTACTGGTAGATTTCTCCGAGTCCGGTGGTGATGGGCATCATTTCCGGTGCTCCAAGTTCGGGGGGAATCTCTCCGGCAACGGTTTGTATCTGTTCGTTGATAAGCTGCCGGGCATCGAGGGTAGGGACGCTTTCTTTGAACACGACGGTCACTACCGATAGCCCGAAGCGGCTGACGGAACGGATATCTTCTACATTCATGATGTTGCTCATCGCTAGTTCGATAGGCATGGTGATGAGCTGTTCTACCTCTTGCGGTGCAAGGGTGGGCGACACGGTCACAATCTGTACCTGGTTGTTGGTGATATCGGGCACGGCGTCGATAGGTAATGTCAACATCGCGTAGATACCGCCGATAAGCAGGAAGAGGGTAGTGAGCCCTACAAACAGCTTCTTCTTGATTGAAAAACGTACAATAGCTGTAAACATGATTCTCTTTGTGTTATTATTTCATGTTACAAAACTACGGACTATCTGCGTTCATCGTAATCAGGAACGGATGAAGTGGAAAAATTGCAGGGCGAAGTGACGAAATGGCGGCTTGAATGTTCTGCGGGGGAACTAATCTTTCAGAACCTGTATCCGATACTTATGATGAATAGTGTGAATCGAAGCAAACATTTTTTCACTCCGGTTCGTTTAATATGAAACGAACTAAATACGTGTTGAGTATGAAATCATTTATTTTAATGGTGGTGGCTATGGTGTGTGCAATATCTTTGGAAGCGCAGAATAAGTCTTTCTACGACTTCACTGTGCAAACGATTGACGGTAAGGAATTTCCTCTTTCGTCCTTGAAAGGAAAGAAAGTGCTGGTGGTGAATGTGGCTTCCAAGTGTGGCTTGACACCACAATATGCCAAGTTGCAGGAATTGTACGAGAAGTATAAGGATAAGAACTTCGTTATTATCGGCTTTCCCGCCAATAACTTTATGGGGCAGGAACCGGGAAGCAATGAGGAGATTGCCAAGTTCTGTTCATTGAAGTATGATGTCACTTTCCCGATGATGGCTAAGATTTCCGTCAAAGGCAAGGGGATGGCTCCGCTTTATCAATGGCTGACGGAGAAGAAACAGAATGGAAAAGAAGATGCGCCCGTTCAGTGGAACTTCCAGAAGTTTATGATTGACGAGAACGGAAACTGGATTGGGTTCGTTGCCCCCAAAGAGAGCCCGTTCTCGGAGAAAATCATTACTTGGATAGAGAAGGAATAAGGGATACTTTCTTCAGTTCTCCTTCAAAGTTGAGAGTGAAAATTCCTTTTCCCAGGTTCTCTTTTATTTCTTCGATGGTCCAGAAACGTCCGCCGTCCAGTTCGTCGCTGGGGTGGATTTCACCGTCGTAGACTGTCTTATGAACAAATACGAGTTCCTTCTCACGGTCGGACTCGAAAACATAATTAGTCAGAAGTTCAGGAGTAAAGTCCGTGATGCCCAGTTCTTCACGGGCTTCCCGTTTAAGGGCTATCTCTACGCTTTCGCCTAAATCGATATGTCCGCCTACGGCTGTATCCCATTTCCCGGGTTGGATGTCTTTCCATTCGGGACGTTTTTGCAGATACAAGTCTCCTTTTGCGTTGAAGACGTGCAGATGGACGACCGGATGAAGCAATTTGCTGCCGCTGTGGCATTCTCCGCGGGTGGCGGCTCCGGTGATATTTCCCTGCTCATCGACGATGGGGAACATTTCTTGGTTGTTATCGCTTGACATCATTGTTTCTATTGTTTACTTTTTGAATCCTTTAATAATAGTTCTTCCTGTATTGGTGGCATTCAATTGCAGTTTTAATGATATTTCGGCAATAGAATTGAATAAGGTTTCGTGGTCTCGTTCATTGCTTTCGATGTCTTCCGCTATCTCTGTTAGCTGCTGTTTGATTACATCTAGTTCTTCTTTAATGGATAAATTGGTATTTTATATTCAAGTATAAACTGGCGCATTTTGGTGAAAGCTCTCATTATATTAATGTTGACTTGTATAGCTAACGGACTTTTGAGAACGGAAGATAACATAGCTACGCCATTTTCGGTGAAAGCGAATAAAGATGTTGAATCAATATTATAATGGGAAGGTATCACATTTTGTGATACCCCTATGGAAATCAGTTGATTAGATTCTTCTTGGGTCAACCTGAACATAAAATCTTCAGGGAATCTGTCGATATTTCTTCTGACAGCTTGCTTCAACACTCTGGTTTCTATTCCATATAATTCTGATAAATCGAAATCTAACATAACCTTTGTTCCTCGAATCTCGTAGATTCTGCTTTCGATTTCTATGGGTGGTTTTTCCATGCTGTAATTTCTACTTTTAGTTTACGGCATTAATAAGGAAGAATCTCCGTAACTTAGGAACCGGAAGTCGTGGTTCAGGGCATAATCATAAATCGTGCGCCAGTCTCCTTTTACAAAAGCGGAAACCAAAAGTAATAAAGTGCTTTGCGGCTGATGGAAATTAGTAACCATTGCTTTTACTATTTTATACTGGTAGCCGGGGGCAATAATTATCTGTGTACTGGTATGAAGTGCCTCAAGACCGTTTCTGTCGAGGTAACCCAATATCTTTTGCAACGCAACTACCGGGGGAATCTGGTCATACTTTTCATAAGGCTGCCATTGTCTGACGTGTAGTTCCTCTTCCGTAGCGTCCGGATTATCAGCTAGGGTGACTCCGATATGATACAGGCTTTCGAGTGTGCGTACCGAAGTAGTCCCTACGGCAACAGCGCAACCGTCATGGTCGATAAGTTTCTTGATAGTGCTCCGGTTGACGGATATATATTCCGTATGCATCTCGTGACCTTCAATCTCTTCACTCTTCACAGGCTTGAAAGTTCCTGCGCCTACATGCAAGGTCAGTTCCTCAAGCTCTATACCTTTCTCTTGCAGCGCATCCAGTACTCGGGGCGTGAAATGCAGTCCTGCGGTAGGTGCGGCTACCGAACCTTTAATCTTTGAATAAACCGTCTGATATGTTTCTTTATCGCTCTCTTCCGTCTCCCGATTTAGATAAGGAGGGATAGGAAGCTCCCCGAATACTTCGAGAATATCGGCGAAAGTCACTTCCGGATTATCCCATGAGAAGTCTACCCAATGGCTGGTTCCTCTGCTTTCTCCTCTCGTTGCGGTCAGCGTGATTGGCAATCCTTTTACTGTCATTTCCCGTTTCAGGGTCCCGTCTTTCCATTTCTTCAGGTTGCCAATCATGCAAAGCCATGCGGCATGTTCCGTTTGCTGGAAGTTCAGTACATAATCATTGGGTTGAATGGGCTCAAGGCAGAACACTTCAATCAGTGCCCCCGTTTCCTTACGGAAATGTAGCCTTGCCTGAATAACTTTTGTATTGTTGAATACCATCAAAGCACCTTTAGGCAGATACTCAGGCAAAGAGGTGAAAGTGTCTTCGCTTACTTCACCGCGGCGGTACACCAATAGTTTCGACTGGTCGCGGACAGCCAATGGGAATTTGGCAATGCGTTCATCCGGCAATGGATAGTTATATTCGCTGATATGGATATGTTTCGGGTCTTCTTTCATTGTTGTCAGGTATATTTCTTGATAGTATGCTCTAGTTCTATTTATTCCATATTCATAAAGTTTGGCTTGAGGAATAAAAAGAAAGAGGTTAGATTTGACTCTAACCTCTTGATGGACAATTCGTCGGGATGACAAGATTCGAACTTGCGACCACACGCCCCCCAGACGCGTACTCTACCGGGCTGAGCTACATCCCGAATTGCGGATGCAAAAGTACTGCTTTATTTTGAAATAGCAAATAATTCGAATGAAATTTATAATATACTTCTGCGGTTTACTCATATTTTTCTGATGATAAGTAAAGTAAAGTGGAGAATATTTTATAAGTTTGCATCACAAATAGTGGCGCAATTGTAGGAACTTTAGCTGTATTGTATATCATGATATGTGCTAATAAATAAAGATTCTGTTTTATTTGAATTAGCAAATGAACTGATGTTTTTTCATTTGGCGGCATTAATTGGAATGTTTGCGTAAAAACACTATAAAATATCAGGCAGTATATAATAAAGCTAAACGGGGAAATTGCGAAATGAACTATCAATCAGTGAGTTTGTTTATGAATTAATGCAAATAAAGAGTGTGTGACTTCTTTAGTGTGATACTATATTTCCGTTTTCGATGTGCAGTATTTCAGGAAGTTATACATTTGTAGTAATAAGACTTAGTTTAGATAGAAAGGTGTTAAATGTTAGACATAAAAAATAGAGAGACATTAGAGATATACGTCTTGGGTGACGATTTTAAATTTTATCAGAATCTGAAATATCTTCCTCTGACTTCTTATCCTTCCAATATCCAATCAGCTTTGATTATATATTGTTTGAGTGGGAGAGCGAAACTTACCGTACACGAAGATGTACATTGGGTACAGCCGGAGGAACTTATTATATTATTACCCGGACAATTTGTCTCATTCAGTGAGCCTAGTGAAGATTTCTCGACCGTTTCGATGGTGATATCCTCTTCTTTGTTTAGTGATGCGTTGAGTGGAGTCCCACGATTCTCCCCGCATTTCTTCTTCTATATGCGAAGCCATTTTTGCTATCCGCAAACAGAGCGTGATGTTCTTCGGATATACAATTTCTTGGGGATGATAAAAGAAAAAGTCAAGTCTCAGGACGTGTATAGGCGGGAGTTGATAACACATTTGTTGAGATACCTCTATCTGGAGTTGTTCAACGCTTATCAGAAGGAATCTGCTTTGATGACTGTGCGGAAAGATACGCGCAAAGAAGAATTGGCCAATAAATTCTTCGGGCTTATCATGAAGCATTTCAAAGAAAATAAGGATGTGGCTTTTTATGCGGATAAACTTTGCATTACTTCCAAGTACTTGACTATGGTTATCAAGGAGACAAGCGGGAAGTCTGCCAAAGACTGGATTGTGGAATACATCATACTTGAAATTAAGGCTTTGCTGAAAAATACAAGCCTGAATATTCAGGAGATAGCAATCAAAACCAACTTCGCCAATCAGTCCTCGCTCGGACGTTTTTTCAGAAAGCATACCGGAATGTCGCTGTCTCAGTATCGGATGAGCAGTTTAGACTAAAACAGTTTATCATATTTGCCGCGGATGTATGAGGATTAAATCCCCATACATTCGCGGTAAAAGTCCAGCATCTCAAAAATGGTATTTTTGTCGGCTGTCTGGTTGATGCAAATATCACCGATGTCTTTCAGTAGAGTGAAGTTGACCGTTCCCGAAGTATTCTTTTTGTCATGTGTCATGTATGCATAAAGCTGTTCATATTTCTTGCAGTCGAATGTAAACACACCGTAATTGTCTTTAATAAACTGGATAGTCTGTCTCATTTTCTCTTTCGGGAAGCCTGCTTTGGTGTGGGACAGATACAATTCGCATACGATTCCCCAAGCTACTGCATATCCGTGCAAAACCGGACGGTTTTCTGCCAATGCCATACTTTCAAACGCGTGTCCGACGGTATGTCCCAAGTTTAACGCTTTGCGAATGCCATGTTCAAAAGGATCTTGCTTCACAATATCTTCTTTTACTTGTACCGACTTGCCAACCAGTTGTTTGAGAGCGGCATAATCAATATCGGCTGTATTGAAGTTCAGTAATTCCGCCCAATGCGCGACGTTGCTGATTAAACCGTGTTTGAGCATCTCCGCATATCCGGAAAAGAAATTGTGTGCATCCAGCGTGCGCAGGAATTCTGTTTCAATCAACACGCTGCTTGCCGGAGCAAATGCGCCGATTTCGTTTTTCAGTCCGTTGAAGTTGATTCCTGTTTTGCCACCGACGGAAGCGTCCACCATAGCCAGCAGGGTAGTCGGTATATTGATGTAAGAGATGCCACGTTTGAATGTAGCTGCGGCAAAACCGCCCAGATCCGTCACCATTCCCCCGCCGAGGTTGATAAGTAAAGAGTGACGCGTAGCTCCTTGGGTACTCAATGTCATCCAGACAGAAGCAAGCGTTTCCAGCGTTTTATGTACGTCTTCCGCTCCGATGCAGATTTCAGTGGCATCTTTCAGCAAGGTGGTTTCCTTCAGGGAAGGCAGGCAGAGACGCCGGGTATGCTCGTCTGTGAGGATGAATAATTTGTCATGCGGGCACTGTTCAATGGCACGACTCAGGCTCGTTTCCAAGCTTTCACAGAGAATAACTTCTTGTTTACTCATGATTCTTTTGCTTTTTTACCCTGCAAATGTATATAAAATATCTTTTTTATACTTACATTTGCCCTGTTAAAACGTTCAATCATGAAAGCATTATTACCTGTATATTGTCGTCCTTTGGGATATGTGGTCTTGTTGGTAGCTCTGTTCATTCCTTTTTTTCTGGTGATGCAGGGAGTGGTAACCGATAACAATTTGTTGTTTTATAAAGAATGTACAAAGTTGCTGATGATGGCAGGATGTTTGTTGATAATCTTTGCACTGAGCAAGCAAGAGAGCCGCGAAACGGAACAAATCCGTAATTCGGCAGTTCGTAATGCTATCTTTCTGACATTCCTGTTTGTCTTCGGGGGAATGCTGTGGCGTGTCATGCAAGGAGATGTGATTAATGTAGATACTTCCTCTTTTCTGACTTTTTTGATTTTTAATGTGCTTTGTTTGGAATTTGGTCTGAAAAAAGCGTTTGTTGATCGATTCTTTAAAAGATAATTTTCTTTTCAATTAAACCTTTTGCGATTCGATTTGTCAAAAAGGCATTGTTATTGCTACTAATATAATCGTAAATTAGGTAAATGAAAAGATTTTCTGCAGGGCTGGTGCTGATGTTACTATGCACCTTCTCAATTTTCGCACAGGATAAGGTGATTACTGTTTCGGGACGTGTTGTGGAATCCGACTCAAAGGAACCGGCAGCACAGGCTACTGTCCAATTGTTGTCATTGCCCGATAGTGCTTATGTTGCTGGTATAGCCAGTAGCAATCAAGGTTGGTTTACTCTCCCCAAAGTGAAGGCCGGGAAATATGTGTTGAAGGTTTCCTATATCGGCTTCCGTACTAAACTCGTACCGGTTCAACTGGCTGCCAATGCACCCGATAAGAAGTTGGGAACGATCGCGTTGGAACCTGACGCTGTCATGCTGAAAGAAGCGGTGATTACTGCTGAGGCTCCTCAAGTGACGGTGAAGGAAGATACACTGGAATATAACTCGGCTGCTTATCGCACTCCCGAAGGAGCTATGCTCGAAGAGCTGGTGAAGAAACTTCCGGGAGCAGAGATTGATGATGACGGTAATGTCAAAATCAACGGTAAGGAAGTGAAGAAGATTATGGTGGATGGTAAAGAATTCTTTGGCGGTGACGTGAAAACCGGGTTGAAGAATCTGCCGGTCAACATGATTGACAAACTGAAAACGTATGATAAGAAATCAGACTTGGCCCGCGTCACCGGAATAGATGATGGGGAAGAAGAGACTGTCCTTGACTTGAAAGTGAAGAAAGGAATGAACCAGGGCTGGTTTGGTAATGCAAGTGTTGCCGGTGGTACGGAAGACCGCTATGGAAGCAACTTGATGCTGAACCGCTTTGTTGATAACAGCCAGTTCTCTTTGATTGGCTCGGCAAATAATGTGAACGACCAAGGATTCTCCGGTGGCGGCGGACCGCGTTTCCGAAATAGCAACGGTTTGACTGCTACCAAGATGATTGGAGCTAACTTTGCCACTCAGACGGATAAACTTGAATTAGGCGGTAGCGCCCGTTATAATTATAGCGATCGCGATGCAGTCTCTACAAACTATTCGGAACGTTTCTTGACGAATGGAAGTTCTTTTTCTAATTCGAATAGTAAGAACCGCAATAGGAATACGAACTTTAATGCAGACTTCCGTCTGGAATGGAAGCCGGATACGTTGACTAATATCATTTTCCGCCCGAATGTTTCTTATGGGAAGTCTGACGGATATTCTATTTCCGAATCGGGAACTTTTGATGGTGATCCGTTTAATTTGGTGTCCAATCCGAACGATTTCTTGAATAAGATACAGTGGGGAAGTACGGATGATCCATTAAAAGATATTCGTGTCAATGCCAGTAACAGTGAATCTTTGTCTAAGAATAACAGCTTGTCTGCCAATGCTTCCTTGCAGGTAAACAGAAGATTGAATAATCAAGGAAGAAATATAACTTTCCGTGGTACGTTCGGTTATGGCGATAATGACAGTGAACAGTTTAGCGAGTCATTGACACGTTATTTCGATGAAACGTCAGGAAAGAATGATGATGAACGCAAGCAGTATATCACATCTCCGACCAAGAGTTACGATTATACGGGCGAATTGACATATAATGAGCCGATTGCCAAAGCTACTTTCTTGCAGTTCCGCTATAAATTCCAGTACAAATACAGTGAGAGTGATAGAAGCACATACAGTTTGATTCCCGAAGCGGAAAAAAATCAGGACTGGTTTTGGAATTTTGGAGATGATTTGCCGGAAGGATATGAGAATAATAAGGATATGAAGTTGAGCAAATATGCTCAGTATAAGTATTATAATCATGATATCAATGCAGGGCTGAATATTATCCGTGAAAAGTACAGGTTCAACTTTGGAATGTCCTTGCAGCCTCAGAATACCCGTTTGGATTATAAGAAAGCGGAAATAGATACTGTAGTAAAGAGAAATGTGTTCAATTTCGCTCCTAACGTTGATTTCCGTTACCGGTTCTCCAAAGTGAGCCAGTTGCGCTTTACATATCGGGGACGTGCAGGCCAGCCGAGCATGGAAAATCTGCTGGATGTGACCGATGATTCCAATCCGCTGCGAATTACCAAGGGTAATCCGGGGTTGAAACCTTCTTTCACTCATTCTATGCGGTTGTTCTATAATACATATAATGGTGATAAGCAGCGCGGAATGATGGCGCACGCTAATTTTAATATGACTCAGAATAAGATTACCAATGCCACTATTTATAACCAGACGACGGGTGGGACAATCTCTCAGCCGGAGAATATTAATGGTTATTGGACTGCAATGGGAATGTTCGGATTCAATACGGCTCTGAAAGACAAGCGTTTTACAATCAATTCTTTCTCACGTGCCAACTATACTAATGATGTGTCTTTCCTTTATAATGATGATACTCAAGTGAATGATAAAAATACAAGTACGTCGTTGACCTTGGCCGAGAATCTGAATGGAACGTTCCGTAATGATTGGTTTGAGTTTACTATCAATGGGTCAATCAACTATAATTTTGAACGTAATAAGTTGAATCCGGATACCAATCAGGAACCTTATACTTTCGGGTATGGAGCAAGTACGAACATCTCTTTGCCTTGGAATATGACGTTGTCTACCAATATAACGAATAATTCACGTCGTGGTTATCGCGATGCCAGCATGAATAAAAATGAACTAATTTGGAATGCTCAGATTGCCCAGAACTTCCTGAAAGGTAATGCTGCAACAATCAGTTTTGAAGTATATGACATTTTGAAACAACAATCCAATATCAGTCGTTCGCTGACTGCTGATATGCGTTCCGTTTCGGAATATAACGGAGTCAACAGTTATTGTATGCTTCGTTTCGCCTATCGTCTGAATGTCTTCGGGAATAAGGAAGCACGTGGAAATATGCGTCAAGGTGGTTTCGACGGTGGTGGTCATCGCGGTCCGCGTGGTGGCAGTCCAACCCGGATGATGCGTTTTTAAGAGCAGACAAGGTCTTATGAGATAAATAAGAAGTGTCCCGGCGCAACGATTGATAGTTGTAGCCGGGACTTTTTTGTTTATCCGATAATTTACTTTATATTTGTTGTTTAGTATCCGTTTAAAAAAGAGATTCCTATGATTGATTGGAACTATATACTCAGCCAGATAGCAACGGTGGCTTTTGATATTCTCTATTTCGGAGCCGTCATCGGTACGATTGTCATTATCATTCTTGACAACCGGAATCCGGTTAAAACTATGGCATGGATACTGATATTGCTTTTTCTTCCCATCGTAGGTCTTGTCTTTTACTTTTTCTTTGGCCGGAGCCAGCGCCGCGAACGTATTATCGGTCAGAAAAGCTACGACCGTCTGCTGAAGAAGCCGATGGCTGAATATCTGGCTCAGGATTGCTCGGAAATCCAGTATGAATATTCCCGTCTTATCCAACTGTTTCAGCATACCAACCAGGCTTTTCCTTTTGAGGGAAATCGTGTATCTGTCTATACCGAAGGCTATACGAAATTGCAGGCATTATTGCGTGAACTCCAGAAAGCGAAACAGCATATCCATATGGAGTATTATATTTTTGAAGATGATGCTATCGGACGGCTGGTTAGAGATGTATTGATTGAGAAAGCTTCTCAGGGGATTGAAGTACGAGTGATTTATGATGATGTAGGATGCTGGCACGTTCCCAATCGCTTTTTTGAAGAAATGCGTAATGCGGGTATTGAGGTACGGAGTTTCCTGAAAGTGCGCTTTCCCTTGTTTACCAGTAGGGTGAATTATCGGAATCATAGGAAGATTGTCGTTATTGACGGACGTGTAGGCTTTGTGGGTGGGATGAATCTAGCTGAGCGCTATATGCATGGTTTCTCCTGGGGGACTTGGCGTGATACACATATCATGCTGGAAGGTAAAGCAGTGCATGGCTTGCAAACAGCCTTCCTGCTCGACTGGTATTTCGTGGACCGTACGCTGATAACAGCGTCCCGCTATTTTCCGAGAATAGACTCTTGTGGTAGCTGCTTAGTGCAGATTGTCACCAGCGAACCTATCGGTCCCTGGAAGGAAATCATGCAGGGACTGACGGTGGCGATAACCAATGCCAAGAAATATTTCTATATGCAGACACCCTATTTCTTGCCGACAGAGCAAATTCTGGCTGCTATGCAGACTGCGGCCTTGTCCGGAGTGGATATACGTCTGATGCTACCGGAACGTGCCGACAACCGGGTTACTCATCTTGGCTCTCATTCCTATCTCGCGGACGTGATGCAGGCAGGTGTGAAAGTCTATTTCTATAAGAAAGGTTTTTTGCATTCCAAACTCATGGTTTCGGATGATCTGCTTTCTACGGTAGGTTCTACTAATGTGGATTTCCGTAGCTTTGAGCATAATTTTGAAGTGAATGCTTTTATGTATGATGTGGACACTGCACTCGAAATGAAAGAAATATTCCTTCAAGACCAGCGTGAAAGCACGCAGATATTCTTGAAGAATTGGGTGAGGCGTTCGTGGAGACAAAAGGCAGCGGAGTCCATTGTTCGTTTATTGGCTCCGCTTCTCTAATATCTATAATAGGTTTAATCGATTTATCGGAACAAGGAGAAGTTTACACTTCCATAAATTCTTCTTTCGATGAAATGTGGATTTTCCTCGAAGTTATTATCTTTTCCGTGTTCCAGAACAAATAATCCCCCTTCTTTGAGAAGATTGTTTTGGAAAATAAGTTCGGGTATTGTCTCCAGTTCTTTTAAAGCGTAAGGCGGATCGGCAAAGATAAAGTCAAACTGCTCGCTACTGCTCTTGATAAATTTGAATACATCACCCCGTATCGGCAGGCATTTGTCTGTCTGCACCTCTTTCATGATTTTGACGATGAATGAGTGATGTGCAGGCTCTTTCTCAATACAGATAACGCGGTCGCATCCCCTGGAAATGAGTTCGATACTTATGCTTCCGGTTCCGGCAAACAAATCAAGTGCTGTTACTCCTTCCTCAAAATCAATATAGTTATTGAGTACGTTAAACAGATTCTCTTTGGCGAAATCTGTTGTAGGGCGTGCTTTAAACGTTCGTGGCACGTCAAATCTTCTTCGTTTGTATATACCGCTGATTACTCGCATATTAATAAGGCTTGCATGTCAATATTAGTAGCAGGATTCATAATGAATACCTGCAAGATAAACTTTTTCAGTTCGTTCATTAGGACTTCTTTGTCCGGGAGTGTTCCGGTGAGGTGCAGTTCATCCCGTTCCTGATTAAACTCCAGTTGTTTCCAGGCATACAGCAGATAGTAGATACGATCTTCTGTGTGCGTACATTCAAAGGAATTGGCAAGAAGGAGATGTCCCCGTTCGAAACAAAAGATGTCGATGCCCTTCTGACGTATGGAAACGTACATCTTTTTGCTGTTCCCTAATCTGCTTTTGACCGAAAAATAGTCAATGAGCGGAGTGGACTGGGAATAGAAATGGGCTTCGGGATACTGTTCTTTTAGAAAAGTGTATGCACTTTTGTCTATACCAAAAATGACAGCTACATTATTTTTCTGTAGAATATTGTAGAATACCGTTTCATTCTCCCGTTTCTGATGATTGTGATAGAATAAAAGTTCTGCCTGTTCCTCTTCAAACAACTCCAATGGTACAATTGTAAAACGCTTGCCGGCCATCATGATATTCACCCGTTTGTAGGGGTGGCTTAAGAAGTCCGATTCGTGAAAAACCGTTTTCAGGTTGGCCGTGAGCGATAGAGAAGGCTCTATTTCTTTCTCTATGATTGATAGAGAGTTGTCGTGAATCGGGTTATAGATAGAAAAAGAAAATCCATCCGTACTAAGACGGATGGATAAAGTATATTGTTTTGATTTAGTAAAATCAATCATTATTCCCAGTTACCAGCACCATTGTTCGGAGTGTCGATAGAACCTACCATTAAACCGCAGTATCTACCCAATTTGCTCTGAACATCTTTTAAGTTAATGATTTCTTGTTTGTCAAGTCCACCCAAATAAGTTTCGTACGGAGCTTTTACTTCGAACAAGAATACAGGAGCTCCTGACTTAGCAGTATCGTTTCTGACATTCATTTCGAACTGAGCACCATTTCCGTAAGGAATGTATCTCATAGAGTCTGCATTAAATCCTTTCGGGAAAATAGTATCCATTACGGCTACCCACATGGTGTCGCGTTTGAAGTTTTCAAGTCCCCATTTCTTTACTTCGTCATACTTGCCTGTCTTCTTCGCTTTGTTGATGATAGACATAGCTTTCTTTTCTGTCAAACCGTCTTCCAGTTGCTTGTCTGTCAACTGTCCCATCTTCATAACAAACGGCAACTTCTGATTTTTTACGAAATCAATCAGTGTGTCGAATTTGTCTGTGTACATTCCGTGATGAAGCGTGCGGTATTCCTGCTGTGCTTTACGGATGTCAATCAAACGGGCAATGACTGCTTTTTCTCTGTCTTTTTTGGCGTTTTCAAAATTGATAGGACCCATAATGCTGTTGTAACAGATGTAAATCAGTGCAGCAGCACAGAGCACTAATACAATATTAAATACTGTTTTCATGATAAATTATGTTTTTAGTTGTTATATTCGCATCGCAAAAATAGAATAAATAAATTTAAATACGATAGTTCAGGGAACTTTTTTCTCGTACAAAAATGATAAATAACTATTTAGAAAGGCAAATTAAGGAAAATTTTCCTTACCAACCAACTTTAGAGCAGGAAATTGCTGTAAAATCTCTTTCAGAGTTTCTTCTGTCTACTTTGGCGGACGAAGTTTTTATCCTCAGAGGTTATGCCGGAACAGGTAAAACATCTCTAGTCGGAGCATTGGTGAAAACAATGGAACAGTTGCAGCAAAAATCTGTTTTGTTGGCTCCGACGGGCCGTGCGGCAAAAGTCTTTTCAACATATGCGGGACATTCGGCTTTTACTATCCATAAGAAAATATACAGACAACAATCCTTCTCCAACGAACTGAGTAATTTTTCAATCAATGACAATTTGGCTACAAATACATTGTTCATAGTTGATGAGGCTTCAATGATTTCTAATGAGGGGCTATCGGGCAGTGTATTTGGCACAGGACGTTTGTTGGATGACTTGGTGCAGTTCGTATATTCGGGGCAAGGATGCCGTCTTTTGTTGATGGGAGATACG
This sequence comes from Bacteroides sp. f07, assembly GCF_042854785.1. Lineage (NCBI taxonomy): Bacteria > Pseudomonadati > Bacteroidota > Bacteroidia > Bacteroidales > Bacteroidaceae > Bacteroides > Bacteroides sp. f07. The sequence continues at coordinate 1,072,882 of NZ_BAABXI010000002.1, forward strand.
GCACAGCTTCCCCCGGTAGGAGAGGAGTTGAGCCCGGCGCTTTTTACCGATGCATTGAAAGGCTATGGTCTTGAAGTACGTGAGGTCGATTTGACTCAGGTAGTCCGGCAAGTACAAGAATCCGGTATTTTATGGAATGCTACGCGACTCAGGCAATTAATTGCGGAAGATGAATGTTACTCTTTACCTAAGATAAAGGTGGCAGGTTTTCCCGATATAAAAGTAGTGCCGGGGACGGAATTGATTGACGAACTGAACAATTGCTATGATCATGACGGGATGGACGAGACGATTGTGATTTGTCGCTCAAATAAACGTGCGAATCTGTATAATGGCGGAATACGTGCACAGATTCTTTGGCGTGAAGATGAACTGAATACAGGAGATATGTTGATGGTTGCCAAAAATAACTATTATTGGACGGAAAAGTATAAAGAAATGGATTTCATAGCCAATGGTGAAATTGCTGTTGTCCGTCGTGTCCGTCGCACCCGTGAAATGTACGGTTTTCGTTTTGCAGAAGTCACCCTCCGATTTCCCGACCAGAATGATTTTGAGCTGGATGCTAATTTGTTGTTGGATACTTTGCATTCTGACTCTCCTGCATTGCCTAAAGCGGATAATGACCGCTTGTTTTATACGGTGCTTGAAGATTATATAGATATTCCCAATAAGCGTGATCGGATGAAGAAAATGAAAGCTGATCCGCATTATAATGCATTGCAAGTGAAATATGCATATGCAATAACGTGCCATAAGGCACAGGGTGGGCAGTGGCAGAATGTGTTTTTGGATCAGGGATATATGACGGATGAGTATTTGACTCCCGATTATTTCCGGTGGCTGTATACAGCTTTTACTCGGGCGACAAAGACGCTGTATTTGGTGAATTATCCGAAGGAGCAGGTGGAATAGTTGCCTTGGATAAATAAGTATAATATGGAAATACCTTTTTTATGGTCGCATAGTCTTCTATAGAAGTGCTGAATAAATATAAACAGGGGACATCTGCCAATATCAAAAATTTGCGTAAGGCAACATTGGAGAAAGATTTAATTGATATACTCTCTGGGAATGTAATTGAAATTCAGGACCCGGCATTTGAGTATTGGTTGAAGTATGTGTATAAATATCATAGTAATTGAAATATGAAAACAGCAATAATCAAGTTTCGGACTTTACTATTGCTGTTTTCTATTCATAAAGACTTTTATAATGTCTCTCTTGGCGATATTTTAATCACTTATTAATGAGTCATACCTATTGAAAGCTGTTCGTTAAATCATTTACGTTCAATTTTGTATTCGGTAGCAAGTTCCAAGTTTGGGATAGTTTGGTCAGGTTTTAGGTAAAGAGTCTCTACATATTCTCCATTAAATTTGAAAGTATGCAATACCGGACATTGAGTCAGGTCAATACGTTCGACATAATCGCTACCTGGACGTTGTACTTTCATGTTGATTGCTTGGAGGTTGTCACTGATAAACACTATATCCTCACAGCCGGAACCGAAATATCTGGCGGATAATAAATCAAATGAAGTGATCGGATTATCTCCAAAATTGAATTCTTTCATATAAATATTGGCAGTATTTGTAATTGTCAGTGACGTTACTTTATGCAACTTGGATATGTCTACTTTTTGTAAAGAACTGCTACCTTTTATCTGTATGGTAGTCAGGTTGGGGAAGTATTCCAATCCGTTGAGATTGTCTATCGTTTTTGTACAAGTAAATTCGGTTGCCTTCATTCCAGCTTCTGTAATTATGCCTTCATTGCCGGCTAATCTCACTAGCCATCCGCTTGTTTCGGCATATTCTGCGATAACACTGTTTGAAATAGATGCAACCGGTGTATTCGGGTCTGCTTGGACGATACTGATTTCTGCATTTTTCAAACTGTTTTCCACATGGACAGAACCGACTCTGGCATTTGAAGCAGCCAAAAGTTTGTAGGATAATGTGCTAGTTGTTATACCTCTGTCATCTGTTTGTTGCTTGGAAATCGTTTGATTAGTAATCCATTCTGCGCCACTTACAATTGAAGGCGTATACTCAAGATTACTTTCTATCGTGAAGGAAATAGTTTGTTCCGATAAATCATATTTCTGCGATGTCTCTGACGGGGTGATTGTAAAGTAAGGTACACAGGCTTGTGTGATATTTACTACTATCGGTTCGTCAAGAAGCGGACTTTCCAAAGTAACGTCGGCTGAACGGATCTTGTATGTCTCGTTTTCGGCAACAGAGAACAAGAGGGTTGTTTTACCGATAAATTCACTTTGTTTTTCTAATGTCAGCCACTCCTTGCTGTCATCGCTGTAAGTAATGGTAAGATCGGAAACATTACTTTCAAACTTAATAGACACATCACTTTTCTTTTGGGGTAAATCGATTTTTTGTTCGGTTAGTAAGTCTACAGCATATACAGGGGAACATTCCACTTGTAGGGGGGCTACTGTAGAACCAACGAAGAATTTGAAAGTTGCAGTGCGGATTTCATCCAACGAGTTGGGATCAATGGTGAATGTAACTTGGTCTCCACTTTTTCCTGATGTAGCTGATGGGTGTGCCCAGTCGTATGTGCCTGCTAATCTCCAGTCGTCCGAACTTGTGACGGTTACGGCAACTTCGCCTCCTAGACCGTTTATTTTTATTTCATTCGTTGATAATGAAAGCGAGTCATTCATTTCATTTACTGGTTCGTCGCTATCAGAGCAACCCCACAGAAAGAGTGTTGCTGACAATACTATTGATATTCTTTTTAATAGATTCATTTTATGTATTTTATTTAAGCGTTAAAAGAGTAATATATTAGCGTGCCGTACGAACAGTACTGTTTTTGGGATAGTAATAACTTGGACGCATAAGGCTCTCATCATACAATCCTAAGCAAACATTCTCGCAATATTTTAGCTGGTCTTTTTTTTCTGCGTCCGAAATGTATTTAGGAGGATTCGGAGAGAAAAACATATAATAACCGTATCCTGCATTTTTTTTGGAACGTGCGGTACTGGTACTTGTATCTCCTCTATCTCGAAAAAGTTCAATAGACATACCTGCACATTGTTTTAATGTCATGCCTATGCCGGGTTGTTCGGTTCTATTGTAATCCGCTACGGAATAGTCGCAATATTGTCCTGGTTCTACACCGTCAATGATTTTTAGATTTCGGGCATACAAACTTCCCAAACTATACAATGATACAACTTTTTCCGGCATAGCTTTCTTACATTCATACATTAAGCGGGAACCAGCTTCTACAGAGTGCTCCGCCAGCCAAGGATTGGAAAGCACCGGATCATTCGAATATTCATCGTCAAAAGCTACACCGTCCAAGTTATATCCACGACAATAAGCGGCTATTTCACGGGCAAACTCTTTGGCTCCCATTTCAGAAAGTTGGGCTACGCCTGCTTGATCATGATTTCCCAGGATACTGATGATAACCCTCATACCAGCTTTGCGGAGTGGCTGGAGATACTCATCATTGTGGTCGAGTAGGAATTGTACATTATCGTTATTAGATATATATACTCGTTGTTTTTTGGCATCCCAGTTTATATTGGCTGCAAAAAGAACTACGTCATCAAAGAAATATTTGCCACTGGCTGTTTTGAATTCTAATGCATTAAGAGGATTTGCATCATTCACTTCAAAGTAAATTACGGTTTTTACAGCATCTTCTCCTTTGTTATGATTGGCTTTATGACGACAATCCTGTACTAACAATACCATATGTTTGGACATTTCGGAAAATGAGATACTTTCGGTCGGTGAAGTTGCAGTCAATGGGACGATGTACGTTTTATCTTCTTCCATACCTTCAAAAGCAGTAAGTGTTACTTTCAGACCGGGAGTTGTCGTGTCATCCGGTGCGAGCAGACAAGCACCGTTGTTGGTGATTGTTACATTTTCTGCAGGAAACATTTCGAAATCCGTATTGTGGATGGCATTGTAGGTGGTTACGTAGGATTCGTCTACGGTAATTGTTACATCTACTCCCGTTTTCGGTTGTTTAGAAAGACGAAATACAATATCTGTTGATTGTTCGTCATTGCGCAGTTCCACTATTGAGTTGTTTTTGTTAGTGGCTGCATCAAGCAACATGCCGTTGATTTGTGTAGCAGAAAGATAAGCGCTTTCATCTGCTGTAAATTCAAGTTCTTCATCACAGGATGTAAAAAGCCCTGCGGTAAATACTGCCAATGGCAGAAAAGCATATTTAATGTGGTTTATCATATTCATATTCTGTTAAAAGATTATTTGTAAAGAGGTAACAGGTTATTTTTCGGGTAAGGTAACGAATTCCCATTTTGGAAGATTCTCGATGGTCAAGTCATACCCGCTTGCGCTATGGTCTTTCACTGTTTGTCCTTCGCCTTCATCAAATTTCCAGTATGCTATCAAGCCTTCTGAGGCAGGATCTGCAGTATAGAAATGATTGACAGCTTGAATTTCTTCGGCTGTAAGAGCACGGTTCCAAATACGCACTTCGGCTACTGAACCGTTGAAGAACCGTTGTTCATTGTAAGAATATCCAATCCAGAAACAGCGTGCTTGTCCACCGCTTTCGTCCGAATGTTTGGTTCCTAAGCTGACTGTATTCAATCTTGAGAATTTTTTGGAGGCTTTTTCTATTCCGTCAATATATATCTTTGCCTCTCCTTCCTTGAAGGTGACAGCTACATGATACCATTTGTTGCCGTCAAACTGTAAGTCGGAGTTGGTAAGATTCCCGTTAGAAGTAGCGAGTTGAAGCTGGTTAGAAGGTACGCCTGCGTCGCCGATACGAAGTAGATACTCGCCTTCGATACCCATCAGTGTGCTTATCTCATTTTTGAGTTGAGAGGCTTTAAAGAGTAGCTCCAGCGTATTTTCTTTCATGTTATTGAATCTTTCATCATTGTTGAAGTCTGGGTAGGCACGATTTTCGTTTAGATTGCACACTACGTTGATAAGTGAGGCTCCATGAAACACATAGTAATAATTTTTAGCGCTTTGCAGTACTTCGATTCCTTCGACAGACTGGATGGTGACGGGTAATACATAAGTGAAGTCTGCATCCAGTTCTCCCGTGTTGATAAATTGGATAGGCAGTATGTTGCTGGAAACAGCACCGGCTTTAATAGTCACTTTGTTCTCTTCCATTACATAATGTGTTTCGGGAAGTAGTATGGCTGCCTCATCGTAATATGCACTCCGGTAGGTATCTAGTAATTCCGGTGCCGCTGCCATTGTTACTTTGATATCATGTGCTTCCGGTTTGGCTATTTCCACCGAAAGTCCTTTTACTATATTGGTGTCTCCTGCCTTGAACAGGATTTCCTGAGTGAAGGCTGTTGTGGAAAGGAAAAGTTTATTGTCGTAATGCTGTTCGTCTTCATTACTCTGACATCCGGTCAAGGTGATGGAGAAAGCGATGAACATCATCATTATTAATTTATTCAGTTTCATAACTTGTTTTTTATTTAGCGGTTGGACTAAGGATATTAATTGCTTCTCTGACGTTGGGGTATATTTTTGTGGGATTGAAATAATCCTGCTCTACTCCATCCACAGAGATTCCGGCTTTTATATAATCGGGTACTTCTTGCAGCGTCCATTCGGCAGCGGCAACGATGGCAGATCTCCCATTCACCATACCATATTGGTCACCCATGTTGCTGAGATATGGAGTGGTTACTCCTATAATAAAGCGGTCGGTCGGTACGCCTTTGGCGGATGCCATCAGTACGAGATAAGACATTTCGTAGAGATTTTTGGCACTGTGGGCGTTGACAATGATATACTTGCTTTCTACCAATATCTCTTTACCGATGACGTTCTGCGGACTTCCTTTGAAGACAATCTCTTTTCCTGCATGGGCGGCTTTCCATTCTGTCAATAAGTTGAAGAATGCGCCTTGGCGTGCTGTTTCGGCAGCTGTCTTTTCTTCATCCTGTAACAGGGAGTTGAGATCGAAGCCGGTGAAGTTAATCACTATACCGTCTGTTCCCAGTGCATTGATGGCATCCAATTGCCGGGCTGTTTCTTCTTTACAGTATTCGATGAAACGCCGTGCGTTGACAATAGCCGGATCTTCATCTGGTGTTTCATTTTCGCTCTCTAGTTCGTTTTCCTTCTCTGAAGTTTCTGTGTTGGAGGCATCTTCCGCCTCTTTTTCAAGAATGGCTTGCCATGCACTTTCAATGGCGTCAAAGTTGATCAGCCCTAATACTTTTGTTCCTTTTTTACGAGCTTCATCCATTTCAGTGATATGCATCTCATTCACGTCGAAGATGTTGTTCAGGCAGATATAATCTACGCTATCGGGCAGTGCCGTGAGGTGTTGGCTCTGATTGGCAGGGGCCGTGCTAAGGTTGTTCATGGAAACAATGACAATAGCATGCTCACTAGACTTGAAGTCGTTGAGTGACTTCAAGTATTGGGTATATAGTGCTGGATTCTGCTCTTGGATGGAAGGGTAGCGAAGAGTGATACTTTCCGGTTCAGTCCAATCCGAACAGGCAGCCAGCATCATCAGGCATGCGATGAGTGCAGGAAGAGTATGTTTGAATATCTTTTTCATATAACTACGGTATAAAATATTTTTTATTTACAGGATTTGTTTCACTAAGTTTCGCAAGGACTTGGTGTATAAATCTGGATTTTGCATCTCTGATATTACATTGATAAATATATTATTCATACAATATTGAATGATTAAAGGTTAATCACTAAGGTTTACATGCCCACCATAAATCAGTAGCCATATTATCTGCTCTCTTCAGATAATTGTTAACAGCATATTGTACATTGACTGTATTATCTATATATTCTGCAGATGGATAAGGCATACGACGTGCTCCTTTTTTATTATCCACAGTTCCACCACTCATGTTGCCTTCGTCAGTAGTCGGAATCAATTTAGGATAACCTGTACGGCGATAATCCGCCCATGCTTCATTTCCTAACATCCAATTAGCTATCCATTTCTGAGTAATGATCCGTTCCTGTTTCACCTCATCGGTAGAAGACTCATCCCATTTTATCGTAATTGTTGAAAGCTGAGAATTGTATGAGTTGAGTCCGGAAGGATCTGTATAGGTGGTTGGTATCTTACTTTCATCATTCAAATATTCTTCAGGGTTACCAGCGCTCCATTGTTCAAATGAAAGACGTATTCCTTGATTATAGAAATCACGTGCTTCTCCTCCCATATCAAACTTGAATATAGCTTTTCCTTCAGCTCTTAGAAAAGCAACTTCTGCTGCATTCATCCAAAGGATAGGATCGGAAGCTGAGATTTTTATCTTGGAATAGTTTATAAAATAATCTTTCACTTTTTCAAGGTTAATGCCTCGGCGCAATCCGACATATTCTTGGTCTTCCCAGCCGGATTTCTCAAAATAAGCAGCACGACGTGCATCCGCATAACCATTCATATAGCAAACAATATCTGCTGCTACATGGCTGTCACCACCACTTGTTTCTTCATTATATCGAACAGCTGTATACAGTGGATTAGGTATTGTACCGAAATAATTCCATTTAGCATTATCCTCATTGGATTCTATTACACCAAATTCATGTTTCACTGCACTTTCGGCCATCTCTTGAGCTAATTTTTTATTAGCATAGGAAATCCGGATAGCTAAACGTAGTTTTAGTGAATTGGCAAACTTAATCCATTTCGGTACATTTCCGTCATATACGTGGTCTGCAGTAGCCACAAGAGCCGAACCACTATTTTCTGTCAGGATTTCTATTGCATGATTCAACTCCTCAAAGAACTTATTGTAAACTTCCTCTTGAGAATCGTAAGGAATGGTTATTTTTCCGTCTGCTCCAATTTTAGAATAAGGTATAGGACCATAAGTATCGGTCACACGACTCATTGCCGCTACTTTTATAATTTCAGCAATGGCATAAGGGACCGGATTGTTAGTAGCTTCAGATACACTTTTTACTGTTGACAAGTTACTATATAGAACCGGGATAACTTTATCACTTTTCAAGAAAACCCTTGTCCAGTCATCTGTCGGATTGAAATTAGAAATTGTAAATGCCCATGCACTCTTGGAGTCGGCAAAGTAACCTCCACATGGTCCTCCCAGCAAACAATCTGTAAACTGTGCTGTATTAACATCACTAGATACAACACAACCAGCCAAATTGCTCATTGCAGAACCCAAAGCGTAATCATCAGCTGCTAAACTTCCCGGTTGATATGGATTGGAGTTTATATCCATATATTGACTAGTGCAAGATATGAAAGATATGGTCAATGCCCCCAAAAACAGTTTATTTATTATATTATTTCTCATATTAATGCATTGTTTAGAATTTGAAACTTAGACTAAATCCTATATTACGTAAAGATGGCATCATAAAGTAGTCTATTCCTTGATAGAAGTTATCTGTAGAAGCAATACTTTCCGGATCGAATGGCGCTTTATTGTAGATCATCCAAAGATTACGCCCAATCATAGATATTTTAATGTCGCAAATATTATGCAACATCTTTCGAGGGAAAGTATATCCGAATGATACTTCTTGTAAACGGACATTAGTTGCAGAATAGGTGTAATATTGTGGAACTGAAGTTCCGCCACCGATAATTCCATACCATGTTTCCGGATTAACGCGGTCATTGCCGTTGACGAGCACATATCCATGATCTCTAGCTTCAGCAGTTGCCTCAGAAACACCGTAATAATCAAGCATAGCTTGTGTTCGTGAAAATACAACTCCTCCCAAACGTGCAGAAACAAGGAAACCTGCATTAAAATTATTCCAACTAAAATTATTACGCCAAGCTAAATTACCTTTGGGTAATACACTTCCTAGTTTTATATACTTTTTAGGGTCCTTGATTGTTTCGGTTGTCATTTTACCAGCTTGATCAATGTATATTTTATTATTAGTATCCCGTTTTAAATCAATAAAAGAATACAAGTCGCCCATACTGCCACCTTCCTTTAATAAGAAACGAGCTTCACCTAAACCTCCCATGTTGAGTGTGCCAATAGAGAAGTTTTCTCCTGTGATAGGATTAATAGCGTCGCTGGCCAAAGTTAAGATTTTATTCCTATTCATAGAAAATGTGAATCCGGTGTCCCAAGTGAATTTATTCCATGTATTTTTATATCCTAATGAAAGCTCGATACCTTGATTACGTACCGCTCCTGTTTGAATATACATAGCTGACCATCCACTGACTGGCAACTGTGGATTAAATGTCTGATTCATTGTTTTAGCATTATAATATGTAATGTCTAAATCAAAATTCTTCAAGAAGCGCATGGTTAATCCGACCTCAAATGATTGAGTTCGTTCTGGTTTCAAATTATATAAAGGATATTGGGTCATGATACTCCATTGAGCTGAGTTAGCAGTCCATTCATAACGAGGATTGGCCAAATATCTTCCGAAAGCACTACCTACAGATGCCCAGGAACCACGTAGTTTCATATAAGACAGATAATCTTTATTCAACTTTGGCATCAGTTCAGAAAGAACCACAGAAGCACCGACTGACGGGTAGAAAAAAGATTTGCTTTTCGAATTTGGTCCAGCTAACTGTGAGGGCCAGTCATTACGTCCTGTTAAAGTTATATAGTAGGTACTTTTATATCCTAATTCGGCAGAAGCAAATATAGATTGAGTCTGCTCTCTCCATCCCTCTTGCATACGTTCTGTTTTGCTAGGACTTAAATTTTGTATAGCAAAGAAGTTGGTTAAGCCTACAGTTTCACCTTTAAATGAATCGGTACCATCAGCAATCGGACCACGTACTTTCATTGCATCAGAACGTATATCGGAGAAAGAACCACCAACGTTTGCCTGCAATGAAATGATTTCACCAAACATTTTATTAATATTCACAAGGAAGTCTGCGTACAACTGCTTATCATTTGTTCGCGTAATTCCGTATAAGCCGCGAGACGACTTTTCCGTCAATTGAGTATTGGTGGAAGCATAGAACTTTTCTGTATAATCATTATTAGAATTATCCAAACGAACGCGACCGGAAACGCTCAACCAATCTAATATCTGATAACTTAAATTAGCATTCAGCATATAACGATCTTTTTTGTTCTCACGCAGATTGCGATAATTTACCCAATATGGATTTTGCATAGTCATGGCTTCATCACCAACGGGCCAATATTGAGTATAAATTTTGCGAGCCGGGTCGTAACGTTCGTACATACTAATATCTTCCCAGTCATTGCCACGCGGAAATAAATAAGCTCCTACTAACGGGTTATTATACGTACCTTGGTTCGTCATATTTCTATCATTTTGTAGAATATAACTTGCTCCGAAATCCAATGTCATTTTATCATCTAAAAAAGATGTTGTATTTCGGACTGTAAAGTTATAACGATTGTACTTGTTATTAGGAACAATACCTTTTGAATTTACGGCTGCTGCTGAAGCATATGTCTGATTTTTCTCTGTTCCGGTAGAAAATGAGACGCTTTCTGTAGCAATAACACCTGTTTGGAAATAGTCATCTTGAGGATTATAGCCAAAATAGTTGGTTTCTGTTAGTTTACGACCCCAGCTACGTGCCCCGGAAACATTCTGAACACCTTCCATACCTGTTCCATAACGGGTCTGAAAACGTGGCATAATAAAAGGAGATGTCAATTCAGTGTTTGAATTGACTGTAATATTAACCTTTCCTTCTTTTCCTTTTTTAGTCGTGATTACAATTGCGCCATTAGCAGCTTCCGAACCGTACAAAGCTGCTGCGGCAGCACCAGTCAAGACTGACATTGATTCAATATCTTCCGGATTGATATCGGCGATAGGCTCACTGGCGCCACGTGAGTCAAATTCCGTACCTCCACTTTTTGTTGAACGTCCTGAGAAAATGGGTACACCATCTATTACGTACAATGCATTAGAAGATTGCATAATTGATTTTGTACCACGCATCACTACTTTTGAAACACCACCAACACCTGATGAAGAGGCATTGATATTGACACCTGCTACTTTTCCACTTAAAGAATTGACAAAATTTGCATCTTTGTTAGATGTAATTTCATTTGTATTAACTTGTTGTACGTTATAACTTAAAGCTTTCTCCGAACGCTTGATACCCAATGCTGTAACAACGACTTCGTCTATTACTTGTGTATCATCCAACATCGTAATATTTATGGCTATCTGTCCTTTTAATGGAATTTCTTGTGTCTTATAACCTATATAAGAATAAACAAGGATAGGATTAAGACTCTTGGTAACGACTTTGTAATTCCCATTTAAATCTGTTATTGCACCATCCGTTGTCCCTTTAATCAAGATACTGACACCAATCAAGGGTTCTCCTTTAGCATCCAAGACTTGTCCGGTAATAGTACGCTCTTTCCCGGTTGATTGTTGTGTTGGATCAGGGCCCCCTTTTTCCGACAGATAAATAATATTCTCTTCTATTTTATAAGAGATATCTTTATTTTTCAGAAGTGTGTTTAAAACTTGCTCTAAAGAGGCATCTTTTACCTTTAGAGGTTCAACGACAATAGTTGATAATTTGTCATTGTAAAAGAATTGATACTTTGATTGTGCCTGAATTTGTTTAATCACACTCCCTAAAGTTGTACGAGGAGTCGATAAGGTCAACTGTGCCGCAGCCCATTGTACAGGAACTGCTATCAACAAAAGAATCAATAAAGCTCGAAATAGCTTCGACTTTTGAAGCGAATGTTTGCTTTCCATACATTTTATTTAATGGTTATACATTTTATTGAACTCCAAGGAAAGGTGTCGACTTTCCTTCCCTTTGCTAATAAAACAACACTAATTTAATAAACACTTAGTTGAATTTATAATTTTTTTCGGAAAAACTCAAAAATCTTTAGTTCATGACAGTGATATGTATTAAGTTAAACCGTATATTCTGTCTTCTCGTATAACATCTGTCACTTATGGATAATTTTAGTTACCAAGTCTTTAGGGAACTTATGCAAAATAATGTGATTAAAATCTTTAAACGATAACAAATATGAGAAGAACAGTAAAAAACAGTTGGTTTGCAGTAATATTGCTGACATGGGGGATGATATGTTTTTCATGTGAGGGCTGGACAGATCTGGAGAGGACCTTCATTATATCTGCTTAGAATATAAATCTCATTCCCCCTCTCTTCTCCGCCTGCTTATATTTCTTAATCTCCATTGAAAGATACTTCATTTGTTGAGCAAACATAAAATCGTGGATAGGACGTAAGTCTGGTTCTTCATCATCTTGAGGACGGGATGCTTCCAATGCCTGATAATATTCCAGTTTATCCTCTTTGAATATAGTAGCTAGAGGGAGTTGATGATAAGAGAGAATGTAGTTCATCAATAAGCGTGAAGTTCTCCCGTTTCCATCGGCAAACGGATGGATGCTGACTAGATAAAAATGGGCGTCGAAAGCTAACTGATAGATAGAGTCGGGTGTCTGAACTTGTTTGATACGCTGATTTAGTATTTCACATAGACGGGTTACTTCACGCTCTATTTTCTGATAGTTTACGAAATAACGGTCACCTACATGCACGGAAGATTTGCGCCAATCTCCTTTGGAAGAATCATAATCTCCTGCACTGGAATGAATTATAGTTCCTGTAGTACGCATCACGTGAGCTGAAATTTCCTGTATAAAAACAGGAGTAATTTCACGTTTCTTTCTAGCTTCTTCCACTATAAAACGCAAAGCTTCGAAATGGTCCTTTACCATATTATGATCATACAGCGGTTTTCCCTTGGCGGTGATACCGTCTACAATCAATAGGCGGCTTTCTTCTTCGGTGAGTGAAGAGCCTTCTATTGCTGTGGAGTGGTGGGAAATGAATATTTCATTCATTAGCTCGAAATTCACAGCCTCTTTCAGTTTCAATTCATTAAATTGCTCTAGTAATGGTTGTATGGACATATTGTTATAGATTAGCTCTGCAAATATAAACAAATTATAGAGGAAAAAGATGCTGACAGGAAGATATCAGGGGAACTGCAACAAAAAATAATTTCATTCCCGTACGCGAAATGAACTAAACCGTATAGCTATTTAGTTAATACATAGTATAATATACCTTATTATATTCTCAAACAATTCTCACTGTAATGAGAAAAAATACTCATCGCGATGAGAAAATATTCTCATAGGGATGAGTATTAATTCTTATCACCGTGAGAAAATGTTCTTATCACGATGAGAAAATATTCGAGTAAGGATTATTGCTCTTTAGAGAAAGAATAAGGCATATCCTCTTCTTTCGTTCCTCTGTTCTTATTCGGTTGGTTACCCATATCCACTTTGATAGTGCCACCTTTGAATAAGTCTTCGTGACGGAGATAATTCTTGGTGTAATCAGTACCATTAACATTCAGCGAGTTGACATAGAAATTCTTCTTGCTGTTGTTCGGAGCATCAATTACCAAGCTGTTGCCATTCTCAAAATGAAGCGTAGCTTTCTTGAATAGCGGAGCACCTATGATATATTCGTCCGTTCCCGGGCAAACAGGGTAGAATCCCAGTGCCGAGAATACATACCAGGCGGAAGTCTGCCCGTTGTCCTCGTCGCCGCAATAACCATCCGGTCCCGGAGTGTACATTCTGTCCATAACCTGGCGCAGCCAATATTGGGCTTTCCAGGGCTGACCGGCATAGTCATACAAGTAAATCATGTGCTGGATAGGCTGGTTGCCATGTGCATAGTTCCCCATGTTCATAACAGTCATTTCACGTATTTCGTGAATCACCTGTCCGTAGTAACTGTCGTCAAAGACAGGCGGCACGGCAAATACGGAGTCCATCATGGTGATAAACATCTCTTTTCCGCCCATCAGGTCGATAAGGCCCTGAGGATCGTGGAATACAGACCAAGTGTAGTGCCAGCTATTTCCTTCCGTGAAGGCATCTCCCCATTTCAATGGAGAGAATGGAGACTGGAATGTACCGTCCTCATTGCGTCCGCGCATAAGTTTGGACTCTTTGTCGAAAAGATTTTTGTAGTTCATGGCACGTTTGGCGAAGAGGTTAATCTCTTTCTTCGGACGTTTCAGTTCTTTGGCGAGTTTGTAGATACACCAGTCGTTGTATGCATATTCCAGTGTACGGGCTGCATTCTCGTTGATTTTCACATCGTAAGGGACATAACCCAGTTTGTTGTAGTATTCGTATCCCAGACGTCCTGTGGAAGAAACTTCGGGGTGTACATTTTCCGTTCCGTGAAGCAATCCTTCATATAGTGTTTTTACGTCATCCACTTTTACGCCTTTCATGTAGGCATCTACGAGGATAGAAGCGGAATTATTGCCGACCATGCAACCTCTGTGACCCGGACTTGCCCATTCGGGGAAGAATCCGCTTTCTTTATACGTATTGATGAGCCCTTCCTGCATTTCCTTGTTGACCGATGGGTACATCAGGTTCAACAATGGGAACAGGCAACGGAAAGTGTCCCAGAAACCGGTGTCGGTGTACATATATCCCGGCAGAACCTGGCCGTTGTAAGGACTATAATGAATCGGTTGTCCCGCAGCATCCAGTTCGTAGAACTTGCGTGGGAAAAGCAACGAACGATACAGACAGGAATAGAATGTACGGTATTGGTCGAGATTGCCACCTTCTACTTCTATCTTGCCTAATTCCTGATTCCAGGCTTCTTTTCCTTTCTTAGCCAGTTGCTCGATATTATCTTTACCCAGTTCTTTCATATTGACAGCCGCTTGCTCGAAGCTGATGAAAGAAGAAGCGATTCGGGCATGTACCTGTTCGCCTTTGTGTGTCCGGAAGCCGATGATAGCTCCGGCATGGTCGGTTGTCTGTTCGGCAACGTTCTCTTGCAGATTACCGTTGGCTACCGTAGCTTTGTAAGTGAAAGGCTTGTCGAACTCAATGATGAAGTAATTCTTGAAGTTTTCGGGAACTCCGCCGCTGTTGCGGGTGGTATAGCCGATAATCTTATTTTCTTCCGGAATCACTTTGATATACGAACCTTTGTCGAAAGCATCCACCACGACATAAGAATGGTCGTTTTCGGGGAAAGTGAAGCGGAAAAGAACGGCACGTTCCGTCGGAACCATTTCTGTCACTACATCATGCTCCGCAAGATATACTTTATAATAATAAGGAGTGGCAGTCTCGCCTTTATGCGCAAACCAACTGGCACGCTTTTCCTCGTCAAACACAGGCTTGCCTACTATCGGCATGATAGAGAACTGTCCGTAATCGTTAATCCACGGACTGGGTTGATGAGTCTGCTTGAAACCGCGAATCTTATTGGCGGTATAGGTGTATTGCCATCCGTCTCCCATTTTTCCGGTCTGCGGAGTCCAGAAGTTCATTCCCCAGGGACGGGCGATGGCGGGATACGTATTCCCTGTTGATAACTCGAAAGTAGACTGGGAACCCATCAGCGGGTTGACATACTGTGTCCAGTCTTTGGCTTTGGCAAAGACTGTGCAACTGAGTACACAAGCTATTAGTAATAGTCTTTTCATGGCATTATGTGTTTTGATAATTAGGCTTGTTAGTCATCTTGATTTCCATCGTTCCGCCGTTCACGATATCCTGATGGTTGAAGAATGGAGTATTCAGCGGTTTACCGTTCAGCGTCATGCTTTCGATATATTTATTCTTTTTCGTATTGTTCTTTACGATAATACTGAATTTCTTACCACCGGGTAGGTTGATTACCGCTTTATCGAAAGCGGGGCGGCCAATGGAATACACCGGTTTGCCCGGACATACCTGATAGAATCCCATAGAATTGAGGACGTACCATGCAGACATCTGACCGCAGTCCTCGTTACCCGACAACCCGTCTACGCTGTTGGCGTATTGGCTCCGGTAAACACTGTCCACCAATTCCTGAGTTCTCCACGGGCGGTTTACGTAGTTATACAAATGAATAACATGATGGCTGGGCTCGTTGCCATGCGCATATTGTCCGATAAGACCGCTGATGTCCGATGAGGTCGTTTCGCCTTCGAGCGATGAATCGACAGTGAACAGAGAATCGAGTTTCTGTACAAATGCGTCCTCGCCACCCATCAGATTGACTAATCCCTCTACATCATGCGGCACAAACCAAGTCCACTGCCACGCTGTTCCTTCGCAATAATCATCGTTGCGGTGAGTTGATGCACGCGGGTTGAACGGTGTGCGCCATTCGCCTTTCGAATCAAGTCCGCGCATGAAGCGGGTCGACTTGTCGAAGTAGAATTCGTATGCTTTGGCAAAACGCTCGTATTTGGCTTTGGATTCAAAGTCGTTCATTGCTTCCGCAAAGATGGAGATACACCAGTCATCGTACGCATATTCCAGCGCCTTGGCTACCGATTCGTTTTCACGGTCACAGGGAATATAGCCGATGGCATTCTTGTAATACTTGGCTTTCGGCATGAGATGCGGCAATACCAAATCCGGGCATTTGATGCCGGTAGTATCATATTCGGCTGCACGCAGGCAGGCTTTGTACGCTTCTTTCGCGTCAAAATTACGGTAACCTTTCATATAAGCATCCACAATGACGGGGACAGCATGATAACCAATCATCGTGCCGGTATAGTTGGAGGCTAAATCCCACATCGGATATATTCCGCCTTCTTGATGCTTCTTTATCAGCGAGTTGATGAATTGATTGTTCAAATCGGGATCGATGATTGTCATCAACGGGTGCAATGCGCGAAAAGTGTCCCACAGTGAGAATACAGTATATATAGGGTTGACAGTGTCTCCCTGATGCACTTCGAGATCCATCCCTAAATAACGTCCGTCGGCATCGGTGAACAGGTTCGGACTGATACCCGTATGATAGAGGGCGGAGTAGAAGATGGTCTTATCTTCCTTATCGGAAGTAGTAATGTCTATCTTCGACAAATATTGGTTCCAGGCAGTACGTGCATCTTCGCGTACCTTATCGAAGTCCCATGCGGGGATTTCTGATTCCACATTCTTGCGTGCGCCTGCTACGTCGACAGCGGAAACACCGACTTTCACAAACACCTGTTCGTCTTTCTTCGTGTTGAAATGCAATAACGCTTTGCAGACGGGAAGCCGCTTGCCGTTGTCCATAGTGACGGAATCGGTGACGAGTGTGTAAGAGAACGGTTTGGAGAACTTGGCGTAGAAGTTAATGTACTGGTCGAACGCCCAATAAGTAGTTTTCTTGTGTCCGCAGATTTCCGTGTCGCTAATCACTTCGATTTCCATTTCCGAATTAGTCTGACGTTGCAGGCTGTAATCCAGATCGATGATAAAACCGGATTCGGTGCTTTCGGGGAAAGTGTAGCGGTGGATAGCACCGCGGCTGGTGGCTGATATTTCAGCTTTTACCTGATAAGTGTCCAGAAATACGGAATAATAACCCGGTTCTGCCGTTTCATTCTCGTGTGAGAAGGCAGAGGCATAGGTCAGTGTCTGGCTTTGAGGGTCGGTGGTCAGATAGTTCTGTTTGCCGACGGTGGGCATGAGCAGCACATCTCCGTAGTCGCAGCAGCCTGTACCGCTGACGTGTGTATGAGAGAAACCATTGATGGTGGAGTCTGCATAATAATACCCCGAACAAGCATCCCATCCGTCAATCCGTGTGTCCGGACTGGGCTGAATCATGCCGTGGGGAACTACTGCTCCGGGAAACGTGTGTCCATGTCCGCCTGTCCCGATAAAGGGATTGACATAAGCACTGTAGTCTTTTACGCTAGTGGGGGCTGTGCAGGAGCTAAGTGTGAATAATCCTCCTAAACATCCTACTATTAGGAATGTTTTCAATTTCATGGTATTAATAGCTTTTAGTTTCATCGGAACCGTCTCTCTTATTTGGGAGAAATAAAGATGTTGTTTCCGACAATTTTGTAATCAATAGGTATAGAGTTCTGCAATGATTTCAGTACGGATTCGATATTCGATTTCCGTTTCAGTACACCGGAGTAGGTCTTGTCCGGCCGGATGTCGGGAGACAGGATAATCTTCACTTCGTAGAAGCGTTCCAATGCTTTGGTGATGGTGAAGATATCGGCTTTCTGGAATGGAATCAGGTTGTCGTGCCATACGGCGTCCATCTTGGCGTCCACTTGTTTCACAGTCAGCCGTCCGTTGTTCTTGTTCAGTTCCGCACGCTGTCCGGGGGCGAGGATGATTTGCCCTTCTTCCTTGTTGCCCTTCACTTCGATTTCGCCTTCAATCAGTGTCGCTTCCGCTATCCGGCAACGTTTGTCGCATTTGAAGTTGAACGTTGTTCCCAATACACGCACACGCATGGCATCACTCTGTACGGTGAACGGCTTGTGGCGGTTTTTGGTGACTTCGAAGTAGGCTTCCCCTTCCAAGTATACGTTACGTTCCTTCTCGGAAAACTCACGCGGATATTTTAATGTTGCCGAGTTGTTCAGCCATACTTTGGTGCCGTCCGGCAGGACAACTTCTTTCACGATACCTTCGTTGGCGACGGCAACCATCACCTGCTGGTCGGTTCCGTTCTGATAGAACCAGTATCCGGCTCCGCCACCGATGACCAGCATCACGGCAACAGCAGCCGCGTATCTCATCCAGCGATGCATACGCAGTATCTTTTTTTGTTTTCCTTTCTCTTCGTCCAGCTTCTTGTAAAGCTGTTTTTCCGCACGTGCCATCCGTTGCCCGTCGGCATATTGGTTGAATTTACCCAAATGATAAACCTCTTCCATGCGGAATAACTGACGGGCATTTTCTTCCGATTCTTTCATCCAAGTATTTACTTCGACGAGCTCCTCTTCCGAACATTGTCCTGTCAGATATTTGTTGATTATATCTTCACTCAGATTACTCATTTTCTTTTCCTTCATATTAATAATACAATTCAGAACGCAAAAACACTTATCATTGTCGACATAAAAATAAGAAAAGAATCATCCAAAGCGGATTGAGACGACCGCGCAAGTACTTCAAAGCCTTGTACATATGTGCCTCTACTGTGCGGAGCGAAACTCCGAGAGCATCGGCTATCTCCTTGTTTTTCATGTCGTGCAGATAGCTGAGCTTGAAAACTTCCCTGCATTTGTCCGGCAGTTCGTTAATCGCATCGTGGATTTCTTTACGGAGCTCTCTGTCTTCAATCCGGCGGATCACTTCGTTGTTGTCCGGCTGGTAAAACTCGGCACGCCTTTGGTTGATTTCCTCCATGGCGGCACAGTAACCGTCTTCCACGTTCCGGTGCTTCAATACATTGAGGGCACGGGTATAGACGGCACGATAGAGGAAAGCCTGAATCTGGTCGCCTATCTCTATGTAGTCTTTCCGTCTCCATAGTTCTACAAACACATCCTGCACCACATCTTCAGCTTCTTCGTCTCCCACCAGGCGGGTGGAATAGAAGATGAGGCTGGGGTAGTACCTGCGGAATAACGTCTGATAGGTTACATCGAAGTTTTCATTCATTCTTTCAATAGTTTTGTTTGGGTTATTTTAAGGATTCTTTTCTTCGAAGATGACTCCGATTGCTTTGGGAGCCGCGCCCATTTCGAACTCGACGGTGGCTCCGCTCATGATTTGCTCATGAGTGAGGTACGTTTTGTCGTAGGGTTGTCCGTTTACTTTGATAGATTGTATGTAAATATTCTTCTTGCTCACATTGGGGGCAAGTACGGTGAAAGTCTTGCCGTTTGCCAGGTGCAACTGCATTTCCGGGAAGAGGGGAGTACCTATTTCATACTTTCCGCTGACGGGGTTTACGGGGTAGAATCCCATAGCGCTGAAAACGTACCATGCCGACATTTGTCCGCAGTCTTCGTTGCCGCAAAGACCGGCAGGCTCGTTCTTGTAGAGTTCGTTCATTACTTTGGATACGTAGTATTGAGTGCGGTCACTGAAGCCTATCGAGTTGAACAGGTAGATGACGTGATGGCTCGGTTCGTTGCCATGCGCGTACTGGCCTATCATTCCCGTGCTGAAGAGGGGAAGTTCGGCATCTGCTGCCGGATGGTAGGTGAACATGCTGTCCAGTTTTTCGGCAAATCTATTTTTACCGCCTACAAGGTCTATCAGTCCGTCAACGTCGTGTTGTACCGACCAGAAATATTGCCATCCGTTGCTTTCGCAGATGTGCGGGGTGTAGTCGTCGGCTTTGAAGTCTTTGATAAAGGCTCCCTTGTCATCGCGTGGCTGCATGAAGGAGGTGGCGGGATTGTAGACGTTCTTGTAGTTCTGCGAACGTTTGTAGAACGTGTCGGCGATGTCCTGCTTGCCCATCTTCTTTGCCATTTCGGCGATGCAGTAATCGTCGAAGGCATATTCCAATGTCTTGGATAACGACCAGTTTTCGGCGTTGTAGTTGTCGGTCACGTTGTAGGGGATGTATCCCAGTTCTTTGTAGAGCCCGATGCCGCGGTAGTTGTCGAGGTTGGCGGTTGCTACACAGGCGTTCAATGCTTTTTCCGCGTCAAAGTCGCCGATGCCTTTCAGGTAGGCGTCTACGATGACAGGGACGGCATGGTAACCAATCATCATGTCTGTCTCGCTTCCGTAGAAGTTCCACACGGGCAGGCGTCCGTTCTGTTCGTAGAAGGCGATGAAGGATTTCACCATGTCGTTGACACGTTCCGGTTCGGTGTAGGTGAAGAGGGGATGGGCGGCACGGTAGGTATCCCACAGGGAGAAAGTGCTGTAATTTACCCACCCGTCGGATTGGTGTAGCTTTTTGTCGGGGCCGTAGTAGGCTCCGTCTACATCACTGTAAATGGTGGGGGCAATCATTGAATGATAGAGGGCGGTGTAGAAGTTTACTTTGTCATTCTTGTTGTCGCCTTTTATTTCAATCTTTCCGAGTTGCCGGTTCCAGTTTGCTTTCGTTTCGGCGAGGTATTTGTCGAAGTCGTTTTCGGGCACTTCAGCTTGCAGGTTTTTGGCTGCGCCTTCCATGCTTGTGCCGGAAATAGCTGTGTTCACGAGAATCTGTTCGCCTTCCTTGGTGTTGAAGTCGAAGCGGGCGATGACGGCCGTGCCGATGCGCTTGTTTTCCTTGATGATGGCTGTCGTGTCCAGTTCCATTTTCTCAAAAGGACGGGAGAAGCGGGTGCGGAAATAGATGTGCTGGTCGCGTGCCCAACCGTCGGAGAAGCGGTATCCCTGGATGGTGACGGAGTCTATCACTTCGATATGTGAGTCGTTGGTGAAATCCCAGTTCATGGCTTTCTTCAGGTTTAAGAAGATGGCTGATTGGGCTTCGGGGAAGGTGTAACGCTGGATGCCGCAGCGTTCGGTTGCGGTCAGTTCGACGTTGATGTTGTAGTCTTTCAGGCGCACTTGATAGTAGCCTGCATAGGCACTCTCGTCCTCATGGGAGAATTTGGAGTGGATGCCCAGCGGAGCTTCGGCTTCTTTATAAGGCAGGGTGACGGGCATAAAGGAGATGTCGTATAAGTCTCCTGCTCCGGTGCCGGAGAGGTGCGTGTGGCTGAATCCGGCAATCGTGCTGTCCGGATAGAAATAGCCGGAGATACGGTCCCATCCGGGGAGTCCGTTGTCGGGACTGAGTTGTACCATGCCGAAAGGAGCTTGGGCGCCCGGGTAGGTGTTTCCGGTGAAGTCGGTTCCGATAAATGGATTTACATAAGATGTGTAATCTGTTTCGTGTTTATCTTGTGTAGGAGTACAAGAAATTAGCATGCAGGTTAACAGCAGGCATAGATAAGTGGATGTTTTCATCATTCTTCCGGTATTAGTGATTACTTATTTTATTTATTTGAAGGATAAGAAAAATAATTAATCTGCTTGCAAAGGTAGAAAAAAACTGTGACAAGCCTACTGTATGGACTTAATATTTTTTTAATGAGGAAGATGGGGCGCTGTTGTTGTGTTTTTGTTCCCCGGTGCCGGACACGTCCTTCCTCGGTGCCGAAGGGGGCCTTCCCCGGTGCCGGACGGTGTGTTCCCCGGTGGCGGAATCCGTGCCTAAAAAAATAGGAGCTGTTGGGAAGAACAGCTCCTATCTTTATTAATCTTTATCTTCTTGTTTTAGTCTTAGATTCCTGCAAGTTCCAGTACCTTTTCGACTGCCGCATTCAATCCGTCAACATTCTTGCCACCGGCAGTTGCGAAGTGTGGCTGACCGCCGCCACCGCCTTGAATCAGTTTGGCAGCTTCTTTCACCAGATTGCCGGCTTTCAGACCTGTCGCTACCAGATTGTCGCTCAGCATTACTGTCAGCATCGGCTTGCCGTGGTCTATACTTCCGGCTACGAAGAATAAATTCTCCGTAATCTCGCCACGAAGCTGGAAAGCAATGTTTTTCACTACTTCTGCCGGTAGCGGAGCGCAGAATTTGATAACTTTGATGCCGTGAACTTCTTGTACATTCTTCAGCAGTCTTTCTTTCAGGGCAGCTTCTTTTTCTTTCATGAAGTCTTCCACCTGTTTCTTCAATCCTGCGTTTTCATCAATGTACTTGCGGATGGCGATACCTAAATCAGGAGCATTGTTGAAGAGTGCCTTCAAATCGCTGAGTGTGTCCTGAACGGTGTCCAGGAGTTCCTCTACACGTGCTCCTGTGTAAGCTTCGATACGGCGGACACCGGCAGCAACGGAGCTTTCCGACATGATTTTCACCATACCGATGTTTCCGGTTGCAGCTACGTGCGTACCACCACAGAATTCGATGGAAGAACCGAACTGGATAACACGTACCTTGTCGCCATACTTTTCACCGAAGAGGGCGATAGCTCCCAGCTCCTTGGCTTCTTCGATAGGAATATTGCGGTACTCCTTCAAAGGTATGTTGGCACGGATTCTTGCGTTAACGATATGTTCCACTTTACGGATTTCTTCATCGGTCACTTTCTGGAAGTGGGAGAAGTCGAAACGTAATGAATCCGGAGTCACCAGCGAACCTTTCTGTTCGATATGCTCACCCAAGACTTCGCGCAGGGCAGCGTCCAGCAAGTGGGTGGCCGAGTGATTGGCTGCGCAGGCAGCACGTTTGTCAGTGTCTACACAAGCCATCATCGGAGCTTCCGGATGTTCGGGCAACTTTTTGGTAATATGTATCGGAAGGTTGTTTTCTTTCTTGGTGTCGACTACTTCAATCGTCTCGAACTCGCTTACCAATACACCGGTATCACCTACCTGGCCGCCACTTTCCGCATAGAACGGAGTGTAGTCAAGTACAATCTGATACAATGTCTGGTTCTTCTGTCTGATTTGGCGATAGCGAAGGATGGAAGCTTCGTATTCGGTATAGTCGTAACCGACAAATTCAGTCGTTCCTTCTTTCAGCGTAATCCAGTCACCGGTTTCGATGGCGGCAGCGTTGCGGGCGCGTTGTTTCTGTTGCTGCATCTCTTCGTTGAACTCTTCGATGTTGACGGTCATTCCGTTTTCGCGGAGAATCAACTCTGTCAGGTCGAGCGGGAAGCCGAACGTATCATATAAGGTAAAGGCGTCTTTACCGCTGATTTCTGTTTTTCCTGCCGCTTTCGTATCTTCCATGGTCTTGTCGAGCAAGCGGATACCTGTCTCCAGTGTACGCAGGAATGATTCTTCTTCTTCCTTGATTACCTTTTCGATCAGTGTCTTTTGTGCAATCAATTCAGGATAAGCGTCTCCCATGTTGTCGATGAGTACGGGCAGCAACTTGTACATGAATGCCTGCTTCTGTCCGAGGAACGTGTATCCGTAACGGACAGCACGGCGAAGGATACGGCGGATTACATAACCGGCCTTGGCATTGGACGGCAACTGACCGTCTGTGATAGAGAAAGCAATCGTACGGATATGGTCGGCAATCACGCGCATGGCGATGTCTTGCTGTTTGTCTTTTCCGTATTCTGTATTCGACATGGCTGCGATAGCTTTCAGCATCGGCTGGAATACATCTGTATCGTAGTTGGAAGTCTTGCCTTGCAATGCCATGCAGAGACGTTCGAATCCCATGCCGGTGTCGATAACTTTAGCCGGAAGCGGTTCGAGACTGCCGTCTGCCTTACGGTTATATTGCATGAACACGAGGTTCCAGATTTCAATCACTTGCGGATGGTCGTGGTTTACGAGGTCGCGACCGGAGATTTTGGCACGTTCTTCTGCCGGGCGAAGGTCGATATGGATTTCGGAACATGGTCCGCAGGGGCCTGTATCACCCATTTCCCAGAAGTTATCGTGCTTGTTACCGTTGATGATATGGTCTTTCGGCAGGAATTGTTCCCAGTAAGAAGCGGCTTCGTCGTCGCGGCCCAGTCCTTCTTCGGGGCTTCCTTCGAATACGGTGGCATAGAGGTGTTCCGGATTCAGTTTCAGCACGTCTACCAGATATTCCCACGCCCAGCCGATAGCTTCTTTTTTGAAGTAATCGCCGAACGACCAGTTGCCGAGCATCTCGAACATGGTGTGGTGGTACGTATCGTGTCCTACTTCTTCCAGATCGTTGTGCTTTCCGCTTACGCGCAGACATTTCTGAGAGTCCGCGACTCTCTGGTATTTCGCCGGGTGGTTTCCCAAAATAATATCTTTAAACTGGTTCATACCCGCGTTGGTAAACATCAGGGTAGGGTCGTCTTTTATCACCATAGGAGCCGACGGAACGATGTGGTGTCCTTTCGACTCGAAGAAATTCTTGAATGAATCTCTGATTTCTTTTGCAGTCAACATATCTTCTATATATCTATCGTTGAGGTTAATATTCTCAAAAAACTGTGCAAAGATAGCGTGTTTTTATTACTTTTGCCGTATTAACAAGCGAAATATTTCCAAAAAGATGCGCAAAGTATACTACATCTATAATCCACAGACCCAGACTTATGACCGAATTTACCCTACCGTCCGGCAGCGTGCACTTAGCATTTTACGCCGGCTTTTCTATGGAATGGGGTTGGGCGCAGGGTGTTTCATCGTGTTGCTCCTTATCTTCGGCTCTCCGTCGGAGAAAGAATTAAGAATCGAAAACAGCCGCCTTCTGGCACAGTATAACGTGCTTTCCCGTCGCTTGGACGATGCAATGGGAGTGCTTCAGGATATTCAGCAACGTGACGATAACCTCTATCGGGTTATTCTTCAGGCAGATCCGGTTTCTCCTGCTATCCGTCAGGCGGGGTATGGTGGCACGAACCGTTATGAGGAATTGATGGATTTGGCGAACTCCAAGTTGGTTGTGAATACGACTCAGAAACTGGACGTGCTCTCTAAGCGGTTGTATATTCAGTCAAAGTCTTTTGACGACGTGATAGATATGTGCAAGAATCACGATGAGATGTTGAAATGTATTCCGGCCATCCAGCCTATTTCAAACAAGGATCTTCGGCAGACGGCTTCCGGTTACGGCACGCGCATCGACCCTATTTATGGTACGACGAAATTTCATGCGGGGATGGACTTCTCCGCACATCCGGGAACGGACGTGTATGCTACCGGAAACGGAACTGTGGTAAAGGTAGGATGGGAAACCGGGTATGGAAATACGATTGAAATCGATCACGGCTTCGGTTATATGACCCGTTATGCACACTTGCAGGGATTCAATACGAAAGTAGGAAAGAAAGTGGTGCGTGGTGAGATTATCGGGAAAGTGGGCAGTACGGGAAAGAGCACTGGCCCGCATCTCCATTACGAAGTGCACGTGAAAGGGCAGGTCGTGAATCCGGTGAATTACTATTTCATGGATTTGAGTGCGGATGATTACGAGAAGATGATTCAGTTGGCTGCCAACCACGGTAAGGTGTTCGATTAATCTTCTAAAAAAGGAATGTTATGCTTCATACGGATAAAGAACTGAAACTATATTATTCAATAGGAGAGGTGGCCGATATGTTCGGAGTCAATCAATCCCTGCTCCGTTTTTGGGAAAAGGAGTTTCCTCAGATCTCGCCCAGGACAATAGGAAGAGGAATACGCCAGTACCGCAAAGAGGATGTGGAGACGATCGGGCTTATCTATCATCTGGTGAAAGAGAAAGGGATGACTCTTCCGGGAGCCCGGCAACGTCTGAAAGATAATAAAGAAGCTGCGATTCGTAATTATGAGATTGTGAACCGGCTGAAGGCGATAAAAGACGAACTGTTGGCTATCAAGGCGGAATTAGACCAAAGGTAGACGATAGCCTTTTTTCCAAAATCTACTTTGTTGAGTAAAAAATATAGGGCTGTTGTAACACTTGATTGTGTTGCAGCAGCTTTTTTCTTTATACTTTCATAATACTCTTATACAGTCTATTTAACAGTTGGTTATGCGATAATATAGGTATCGGCATCAGATAAAAAGTGTGTTCTTTATCATAAATGGTTTGTTACCTGTCAAATGCCCGAAAAAGCTCTTCTAAAACTATGGTAAATTCGTTTCTACTCCTATATTTGTGATGTGGTTTATTTGTTTTCATTCAAAGAAAAAAGGCTATGAAATACTCATTTATATACATATTATTTCTATCAATTTTTACTCCGTTGCATGCTCAGTATATGCAAACGATTAATTGTGATAACGGGCTAAGTAATCGGAGAGTCTTTCAGATTGTGAAAGACAAGTCTCATTTTATGTGGTTTGCAACGCGGGCAGGATTTGATCGGTATGATGGTAAGAATATCCGTCATTATACCTTGCCTCAGACCAAAGGCTCACGTATTTTTGGTTTAGCGACTTCATCTGACGGTGATATATGGGGATTTAGCAGTCATGGTAATCTGTATCATTATGATAAGGATAAAGACAGTTATAGTTTACAGTTGAGCCTTGATTCGCTTTTGCAAACGGATGAACCGTTCATTTTTAAGATCTATGTGGATACTCGCAACTCTATTTGGATTTGCTCCTCTCAAGGGCTTTACTGTTATTTTCCACAAGAGAAGAAGTTATCTGCGGTCACAGACTTGAATGGGAAAACCGTTTATGAAATAAATGAGTTGGAAACCGGTAGGTATGCGTTGTTTACCGGAGAAGGATTTTATCTTTTGAAAGTGGTGGATAAACCTTTTGAGGTGAATTTGCAGAGTGTACCCGACCGGGGAGTCGCCGTTTCACAGGTGCGCACCTCTTACTACGATGTTTCAAATAAAGAAATATGGCTGGGGAATTTTACCGGTGAACTTTATGTATATAAGTTTGAAGACCGGAAATTCATACCGGTTTCTCTTGGGGGCAATCATTATGCTGTCCGTTCTATGACGGCAGACGACCATGATAATATTATTGTCGGGACTGACGGTGGAGGAATTATGTTTATAGATAAGAATACACGTCAGGTTGTAGCGACAATGACTGAAAGCGAAGATCAGTCGAATGACTTGATTAGCAAGAACGTCTATGACATTTATTGTGATAAAGATGGGAAGATATGGATTGGAACCTATAACAGAGGCATTTGTGTATATAATCCGCATACGTTTGATGTGACTATGACACTGCATGAAAAAATGAATCCGAACTCATTGGCGCATAGTTATGTCAATGCTTTGCTTGAAGACAAAGATGGAGATATGTGGTATGCTAATAATAAAGGAGTAAGTGTGTTTATTACTTCTGCCTGTAAATGGAAACACTTTTTCACGCAGGACAACAGTATAATGTCTTTGTGTGAAGACCGTAATGGGAATGTCTGGGGGGCAGGTTTTTCGGCCGGTGTATATTCTTTGAATAAGCGTACCGGAAGTATGCGGCATTTTACAGTAGAATCTACTGGGAAAAAGATGGTGACGAATGATATTACTGCTATCTATGCCGACAGGGATAACGATATTTGGATTTCACAGTTCAAGGGAAATCTTTTGCGTTACAATCCCCGGGCGGATTCTTATGTTCAGGTTAATCTGCAATTTGTCAATACGTTTATAGAAAAGGATGCACAGACCTTGTTTGCCGGTACTCGTTCCGGACTTTATCTGATAAACAGAAGCAATAATAAGGTAGAGAAGATATCCGCCGGATCGCAAGTAGAAGGGAGTTTGGATAACCCTTATATCAATACAATGTATCTTGACCATAACGGAAAGTTGTGGCTGGGGACAGAGGGAGGACTTAGTTGTTATGATATACTGGCTAACCGTATTGTCAATATAAAAGGCTTTGAGAATTATACTATCTGCGGAATTTTGGCAGACCGCTTTTCACAACTGTGGATTAGTACGCATATGGGACTTATCCGGATGAATCCTCAAACGGGGCAGACTTATAAGTTTGGCATAGCAGATGGCTTTTTAAGTGAGGACTTTAATACTGGTGCGTATACCAGGCGGGCAAATGGTAATTTGGTTTTCGGTTCTCCTGTTGGCGCTGTTGAATTTTCTCCGGAGACGGCGATTACAAAAGTGACACAGCCGAAACTTTATTTTGACCAGTTCTCGCTGTTTAATCAGATTGTTTATCCGGGGATAAAAGGGACGCCTTTACAGAACACTATTGATGAGACAGAACAAGTTGTATTGAAGCATGACCAGAACACCTTCTCTGTCTCATTTGTAAATATCAATTTTAGTAATCCTGATAAATGGATGTTTAGCTGGAAACTGGAAGGGTTTGACAGGGAATGGAGTCTTCCTTCCAGTCTGTCTGTTGCATCATATAGTAATCTGGAGCCTGGGAGTTATAATTTACAGGTTCGTGTATTCAATGAAAATGATTCGTCTGTCAGTGAAATGCGTTCTATCGGCATAATTGTGCAGCCACCATTTTGGAGTAGTATTTATGCTTATGTCTTTTATGCATTACTGTCTTTATGGGTTGTTTATATGCTCTATCGTTATTTCACTAATAGGATGGCAGAAAGATCTTCTCGCGAACGTACCCGTTTCTTTATTGATACGGCACATAATATCCGTACACCGATAACTTTAATCAAGGCACCGTTGAATGAGTTGGAGCAGGAACAAGACCTGACTCCTCAAGGGCGGCATTTCCTTGATTTGGCGTTGAGAAATGTAGAGAAACTGAATTCACTGATAAACCAATTGATTGACTTGCAACGTGCCGAGTCAAATGCCTTGAAACTGACAATTACCCAATGTGAACTGGATAGGTGGTTAAGACGTAAGACGGAGAATTTCAAGCCGTTGGCAGACCAGAAAAATATAGTGTTGTCTTTCGAAGAGACAGGAAGAAGGGTGGAGGCATGGTTTGATACGGCAAAGATGGATACGATATTTGATAATCTGATGTCTAATGCGATAAAATATAGTCCGAATGGGAGTACTATACAGGTCATTTCTCATGCAGATGAAACTTCATGGGGCTTCACAGTTGCCGATAATGGGATAGGAATACCGGTAAAGGCACAGAAACACCTTTTCAAACGTTATTACCGGGCTGATAATGCGGTTAATACTTCAGAAACAGGAAGTGGTTTGGGATTGCTCATAACTCGTAGTCTGGTTTCTTTGATGCAAGGTAAAATCAGCCTTAAAAGTGAAGAGGGGAAGGGAAGTGCCTTTACTCTAAGGTTTAAAAATGGCAACGGGCATTTTCTTCCGGAAGATATGGTAGATGAGAAAGTAAATGATTCGGATGGTATTGATTCGGATAATGAGGAAATAGCAACGGATGTATTACCGGTATTGCTATTAGTGGAAGATAATGTCGAAATGTGTGAATATTTGTCGGCTAGTCTTTCTTCTCAATACCATATTCTTGTTGCGCACAACGGTGTAGAAGCTATGGAATTGTTGGGGGAACATTCTCCTCAAATTGTCCTTTCGGATATAATGATGCCATTGATGCGTGGAGACGAATTATGCAAGCGGATGAAATCTGATATGTCTTATTGCCACATTCCTGTTATTCTTATCACAGCGTTGGATGAGAAGTCAAATATTATAGCGGGATATGAAGCCGGTGCTGAGGACTATATCCTGAAACCGTTTGATATTGGCATATTGAAAGTGAAGATTGAAAGCATATTGAAGAATAGATTCCACTTGCAGGAAGCCTTTGCTGCTAGTACGGGCGAAGAGGAGATGGTGAAATATGCCAATAATATGGATAATGAATTTATGCAGAAGTCGGAACAGATTATTGAACGGTATTTGTCGGATGCTATGTTTTCGATTAATGTGTTCTGTTCTGAATTAGGCATGAGCCGTACATCTGTTTACAATAAATTGAAAGCGTTGACCGGACTTTCACCGAATGATTTTATTAAGATTATCCGGTTGAAAAAGGCGGCTGCATTATTGAGGGAACAGCGTTATTACGTTAGTGAGGTGGCTTATCTTACAGGCTTCCCTGACGTGAAATATTTTAGCGTAGCATTCAAGAAGCAGTTTGGAGTAACTCCCAAAAAATACAGCAGCGTGTATGTGAAAGATGAAAATTAACCTATAATAAATTAATATGTAATGAAAACAAGGCAAGAAAAAAAGATGTTCAGACACTATCTGATTCTGGTCGCTGTATTATGTCTGCCGATGGTGGCTTTTGCTCAGCGGGATATTACCGGAAGTGTTATTGATTCGTATGGTGAGCCGGTTGTAGGTGCCACTGTTACTGTGAAAGGTA
Source organism: Bacteroides sp. f07 (assembly GCF_042854785.1). Classification (NCBI taxonomy): domain Bacteria; kingdom Pseudomonadati; phylum Bacteroidota; class Bacteroidia; order Bacteroidales; family Bacteroidaceae; genus Bacteroides; species Bacteroides sp. f07. The sequence continues at coordinate 1,103,304 of NZ_BAABXI010000002.1, forward strand.
CGGCTAGTGGAACACTGACTACGGCAAATGGTACTTTCAGTCTGAAAGTACCTAAGGGAGGAGAGACATTAGTATTTTCTTTTCTCGGAATGGAGACTGTGGAGATTCCTTTTAATCGTAAGAATCTTGTTTATAAAGTTGTGATGAAAGAAGCCGCTATTGATATGGATGAGGTGGTGGTAATCGGATATGGAACCGTGGCAAGAAAGGATTTGACCGGTTCGGTCGCTACCTTATCCGGAAAATCTATTGCGAATATTCCAATGTCGAATACGGTTTCCGCCCTTACCGGACGTATGGCCGGAGTTAATATCACAACGACTGATGGTGCACCCGATGCGGAAGTTCAGATTAGAGTCCGTGGTGGAGGTTCTATTACACAGGATAACAGCCCGCTGTATATTGTTGACGGATTTCCGATGGACAGGATTTCTGATATCTCTCCCAATGATATAGAAACGATAGATATTTTGAAAGATGCTGCTTCTACCGCTATTTATGGAGCCAGGGGGGCGAACGGAGTGGTTATCATTACGACAAAATCCGCCCAGGCTGGTAAAACGGCTATCAGCTATAATGGCTATGCTCAGTATAAGAAGGTGGCGAAGAAATATGACGTGTTGGGTTCGTATGAATTTGTCAAACTGCAACATGAACTGTTAAGTCTTAAATACGGGGATGATATTAGTAACTTCCTGAATATTTATGGTGATGTGGATGACTTTGATATTTATAAGAATATTGCGGCAAGAGATACGCAGGATGAAATGTATGGACGGGATGCTTGGGGGCAGTCTCATAATATAAGTATTAGCGGCGGTTCGGATAAGACAAAATTTGCTGCCAGTTTTACTTATCTGAATGAAGATGCTATTTTGCTGAATTCTTCTTTTGAACGGTTTAATGCTAACTTTAAACTGAATCATCAGATTAGCCGTGCACTGAAGTTTGACCTCTCTGCTTATTATAGCAATGCTATTACGATGGGAGCCGGTACATCCGCAACTTCTTCCACACAAATAAAAAATGCGGTTAGTTTCCGTCCGGTCACAGGACGTGACACTCGGGGCGATATCAATATTGAAGAAGCGGCAGATGATGATATTGAAGCACTGAGTGAACTTTACGATCCGATTCTCCTTATTAATCAGGATTATAAGAAGCAGAAAAGGGAGGAACTGAATGTGAATACGGCTGTTTCCTGGAATATCAATAAAATGTTTACCTGGAAAAGCGAGTTTGGAATCCAAACAAGTGACCGGAAAACCGAACGTTACTATGGGCCGATTACGTATAACGGGCGAAAGAATGCCGGGAAGCCGGTTGCGGAAATTCAAAGCCAGGAAAGACCCCGTTGGCGTACGGCACATACCTTGAGTTTTAAGTTACGTAATCTGAAAAATATACATACATTAAGTGCGGTAGCCGGATTCGAGGCCATGTCCGAACAGAATCGTTCGATTATAAGCTCTTCCCGAATGTTTCCCGAAGACTTTACACCACAAATGGCATTTGACAGAATGCAGTCTGGTTCTACAGAGTATACAATAACCAATAATGGGGCGGATACCCGTCTGGCATCTTTCTTCGGACGGGCAAACTATACGTTGCGGGATAAGTATCTGTTTACTGCGACCGTGAGGGCTGACGGCTCTACGAAGTTTGCACCGGGTAATCAGTGGGGAATATTTCCTTCGGCAGCTTTTGCCTGGCGCATTTCAAGTGAACCGTTCTTGAAAAATGTGAGCCGGATTGATGATATCAAGATACGTCTCAGTTATGGTGAGGCAGGAAACAACCGTATTGATAATGATATGTGGCGACGCACATATGTGGGGGCTATCACTTCTCCGGTTGCGGGGATTGGTAATGTCCCGAATCTGTATTACGAAAATACGTCTTCAACATTGATTAATCCCAGCTTGAAATGGGAGACTACCATTACAAGAAACTTTGGTATTGATTATTCGTTCTTCGACAACCGGTTGTCCGGTACTATTGACGTCTATTGGAATACGACGAAAGACTTGCTGCTCAAATCTGTGGTGCCTGCTTCTTCGGGATATAATGACCAACTGAAGAATATTGGCCAGACTTCTAACCGGGGATTTGAGTTTTCTATCACGGGGCAGCTAATCCGTAGGAGGGACTTTTCTTTAACTGCAACATTGAATTTCTCTCTAAATAGAAATAAGGTGGATAAATTGGCGGGCGTCAATGAAACCTTCTATCGTAGCAACTGGGCGGAAGGACTCCGTGAAAGTGATGATTTTATATTGCGTGTGGGACAACCTACGGGGCTGATTTACGGTTATGTAACCGATGGTTTTTATCAGATAGATGATTATAGGCAAGGAGACGATGGCAAGTGGTATTTGAAAGAAGGTATTGCCAATTCACAAAGTATCACTCAGGCATATAATACGATTAATCAGGGAGCAGGTGTTCCCTCTCCGGGGTCTCTTAAATTGAAAAAGACTACTCCGGTAGACCCGAATAATCCGGATACCTATATGATTACTCCGAATGACCGTCAGGTGATTGGTAATACGAATCCCAAACATACCGGTGGATTAAACCTCTCGGCTGTGTATAAGAATCTGGATGTTTCGCTGTTCTTTAACTGGGTGTATGGTAATGATGTCTATAACGCAAATAAAATACAATTCACTACTCAATGGAAGAAAGACTATTATAATATGCTGTCTGATATGAGCAGTGCGAATCGTTTCAGATATATGGATGATGCGGGCAATAAAATAACTGATATGGAACAGCTTCGTGCGCTTAATGCTCATGCGAAAATCTGGAGTCCGGCCATGAAAATACCGGTTCTGCATTCATGGGCTATCGAAGATGGCTCTTTCCTTCGCCTGAATAATGTTACTGTTGGTTATACTTTGCCGGCTCAATGGACGAAAGCTGCGTTAATCAGCAGATGCCGCATTTATTGTACGGTAAACAATGTCTTTGTGTGGACTAAGTATTCCGGCTTTGATCCGGAAGTAAGTACTCGTTTGGATACTCCGCTGACTCCCGGAGTTGATTTCTCTTCTTATCCCAAGGCCAGAACATTTACCCTTGGAGCTAATATTACATTTTAAATCCTGAAGGCATGAAAACGATTAGAAAATATAGCATTTTACTGTTTGTAGGAATATTGGGAATTACTGCTTTCTCATGCAGTGATTTTTTGGATACGAGATCCGGTTCACAATTGACAGAACAGGATATATATCAGAATGAAGGGGATATTTATCGGGCTATTCTGAATATTTATGCTCAAATCTCTGAAGAGAAGTTATATGGACGTACTATTCCTTTGGTATTTGCTTTTAATACAGATATAGAGTTTGGTACTTGTAACGCGACGACCGATAATACGCGACGCGGAATTTGGGACTATTCTACCACGGATAATAATGAAGAATTAGTAAGCTGGGACTATATTTATAAGGCTATCAATACGGCGAATGAATGTATTGCCGGAATAGAGAATGGACCGCTTTTAGAACAGAATCCGGCTGATGTCCCGTCAACTTTGCGACAACTTTATGGAGAAGCAAAAGGGCTCCGTGCCATGCTTTATCTTGATTTGGTACGTGCTTGGGGGGATGTCCCTTTCAAACTGACACCAACTATGCCGGATGATAATTTTTATCAGAAAGTGACACCACGTACCGAAATACTTGAAACGTTGATTAATGATTTGATTATGGTAGAACCTGCCATGCTGTATGCTTCTGAAATATCTCAAAGTGTGGAGCGGATGAACCGTGGTGCTGTGCAAGGGCTGATTGCCCGTATGGCATTGACGCTGGGAGGGTATACATTGATGCCGGACTATACTAATCCGGCTTCTCCGGGAGAAATCAGGCGGATGAAAGAGGATAATTATCTGGATTATTACGAGATAGCGAATACATATTGCCGTAAACTCCGTGATTCCGGAAAACATACTTTGGCTAATACTGACTTTCTGCAAGTATTTAAGAACCAATGTGAGGAAGTATATCCATCAAACGAAGATATGTTATTTGAAATTCCTTATGCGACAACTTATAGCGGTAGTGTAGGGGTGATTATCGGTCATAAGATAGAAGGCAGCTCTCATATCGCTTATGGAAAATCGGATGGTTGGTATTATGCTACTTTACCTTATCACGCTTCGTTTGACTATAAGGATACACGGCGGGATGTGACTTGTGCTCCATACAAATGGGCATGGAATGATGAAAAGGGATATATAGAACAGGTCTTTACCGAGTGGAGGTCGATTTATATTGGCAAATGGTCTAAGATGTGGATGAAAACTCCTCAAGGACCGAATGTGCAGTATAGTTCGGGAATCAATTGGCCTGTAATACGGTATGCCGATGTACTTTTGATGTTGGCTGAAACGGAAAATGAATTACATGACGGACCGACGGACGATGCGCGTGATGCACTGAAAGAGGTACGTCGCCGGGCATTTAAGGCAGAAGACCATGCACGGAAAGTAGATGCTTATGTGGATGCTTTGGATGACCATGATGCTTTCTTTGATGCCTTGGTTGATGAACGTGCTTGGGAATTTGGCGGTGAGAGTATCCGGAAATATGATTTGATCCGATGGAATCTTCTTCAGAAGAAGATACAGGATATGAAAGCAAAATTAGTAGAAATGAAAGGTAATGGTGATTATCCCCAATCGGTTTATGTAAAGACTAATAACGATGGTACTCTAGAGATACTGAATTTCGACAATTCTCTAGCGAGTGCTCCTTCCGGGTATACCAAGAAAGCATGGGCAAGTGCTACCGCTGATAATAACGGAGTGCCGAACACAACTTTTGTGAAGAGCTATAAGGATGAATATATTAATGCTACTCCAATGGTGTATATTCTTCCGTTGCATAAGGATGTGATAACGGACAGCCGGGGAGTTTTGAAGAATTATTACGGACATTAATGATGAAGTAAGATGAAGAAGAACTATTTTATATATTTGGTATTGGTAGCAACCTGTTTGATTGTATTTCCGTTTATTATGGCAGGCTGTGATGAAGATGAGCTGGCTACTCCTCGTCTTTTTAAACCGAAAAGCTTGAAGGCTGAGGCTTATTATGATGGTCTTATTGCTACTTGGGTAGGGACGGAAGGCGCTCAAGGATACAGACTGGAAATAGCTTCCGATGAGAACTTCACGACAATTGACAGGGTGATTGATACTGACGGAAAGACCCGGACGGCAACACTGACTAATTTAGCGGAGAATCATCTTTATTATCTTAGATTATGCGGTATCATGGAAGATGAATCTTTGAATTCCAAATATATCTATGCAGAAGTGACTACTGGCATTGCTTATTCCATTTTCTTGCCCGTAGAAGAAGAAAATCTGTCTTTTAGGACTGCTAAATTGGAATGGCGGGAATTTGTAGAGGCTGATAAAATAAAGATTGAGCATACTTCCGGCATTTCCCCAGAAAGGGAACAGATGTTAACCGAGGATGACCTTGTTTCTCAAAGTGTGTTGATTACCGGATTGAGTGAAGGGCAGAGTTATAAGGTGACTTTGTATGGCGGAGAAGAATCTTTCGGAGTGATGTGTTTTACCATGCCTGTCAAACCGGAGGGGACAATCACAATAGACGCTTCAAATGCCGCTTCGTTGCAGACACTTATAGATGATGCGCCGGCTGGTACAACAATCATGTTTACCGGTGAAGCGGTGTATGATTATAGTCAGGAGCATATTTATATCAGAAAGAATATTGTCTTAACGGGTGAACCGGGGGTAACACGCCCCGTACTTTATACAAAAGGTATCTTGTTGTCAGGTGATGCTCCTTCTACTTCCATTGAGGAGGTTACTTTACAGCGTATTGAATTTTCAGGAATGGCATGGGACGGACAGAATGAGAACATAACAGATGAGCCTGCTGCCCAACTGATAGGTGTTGATTTGAAGAATATATCAGAACTTCTTGTAACTAACCTAAGGGTGAAAGACTGTGTGGTGAGGAACTTTGCAAATTCATTTATTGAATTGATTTCCGGTGTTACTTCTTCTTCCAGGAAGGTTAGAATTCAGGCACTTGAGGTTGATAATATACAAGCTTATGATTTGGGACGTAATAAGACAGGGTATGCGTCCTTTATAAGCATTACCAGTAAAAAGGACTGCAATGCCTTCTGTCAGAAGTACATGATTCGTAACAGTACATTCCATCATTTGATGAGAGGACTTATTGAGGCGCGTGTCTTTGATACAATTGATGGTTATAATAATCCGACAGTAACAATAGAGAATTGTACATTTGATGAAATCGGGAATAATCAGCCGATGATGGAAGGAAGTTGGTTGGGTACTAATAATGATATGACAAAGCCTTTCCTGGATTTTAAGGTGTCTGGCGTAACGGCATCTATTAAGCCGGAAATAGACGGATGTTTATTCGGAGAAATGTATGCACGGAAAATAGCGAATAAATTTGTTCAGGGAGTAACTTTGGTCGTTGATAATTCATATATGCTTACTGTTTCTAAAGGTAAGTTTTCGGGGGATTCCACAGTTAAAGCCTTGTTGGATCTTGGAGGAACTGCTGATAGTATTTTCCCCGACAGGGATGGATATAATTATAGAATCTCACCGGATGCGGGGATCGGTAATATCGGTGATCCGAGATGGTATTAATCATTTTTGAAATAACCTAATTAAATATATGTATAAGCAAAATTCAATGAAACAGTATATTGTCCAACTTCTTTTGTTGATATTTCCGGTATTAAGTATGGCTCAGAATTTGGACGTGCCTAAGCAATCAGTCTATCAGGTGCGGGATAAGATGGAGATTCAGACTTTGAACGGAAAATGGAAGTTCAAATATGTTGCGAATAAAAATATCCCGTCATCTTTGTCGGGCTTTGTGGAAACGAACTTCGATGATTCGTCGTGGGACTATATAACTGTTCCGTCCAATTGGGAGACTGAGGGTTTTAAAACTCCGCAATATGGTGCGGATATTGTTGAGTCGTGGGGGCTGTACCGGACTACATTCAAAGCAAATCCGGTGTGGAAAAACAGACATGTAATTCTTCGTTTTGATGGTGTACAATTCGGTTATGAAGTGTTTGTAAATGGGCATTACGCCGGAAGATGGGGAAGCTCTTTCAATCCGTGTCAGTTTGATATAACATCATTTTTGCATTTTGATCGTCCGAATGTACTTGCTGTAAAAGTGAGTACCCGATCTAAGGGCTGGCGGTTTGACCTAAACGACTGTTGGGCGCTTGCCGGAATCTTTAGGGATGTCGAATTATTTTCAGTTCCGAATCTGCATCTGAAAGATGTCACGTTTGTGAGCAAACTGGAGGATAATGAACAGGCTTCTCTTACTTTCAAGATTGATGTGGCTACTTTTAAGACATTGGACAATAGTGAGCAGTATCGTGCACAAGTGTTGTTTTATGATAAGACTGGGAGACATTTATTTTCTTCTTCACAATCAATAGAGTTGAAAGGGGATAGTCAGTTGTTGCAGTTTGATTGGAATTTGCCGAATCCTCACTTGTGGACTGCGGAAACACCTTATCTTTATAGGATGGAGGTGCGGATTGTGAACAGTAAGAATGAGGTTATTCAACAAATAAGTGAGAATGTAGGTGTACGGGAAGTTATGGTGAAAGATGGTATCCTGTTAGTAAATAACACCCCGGTGCTTCTGCGTGGTACTTGTCATAATGAAATAGATCCGGTTCACGGGCGGGCATTGACTACCACCGATCGGTTGAACCAGTTGAAAATGATGAAGGCAGCTAATGTGAACTTTATCCGTACTGCACATTATCCGTTCCATCCTGATTTTCATAAGATGTGTGATGAAATGGGATTTTATGTCTGTTGCGAGGTGCCATTCGGCTATGGTGATTCTAACTTGTATAAAGAGGAATTTACAACAGAACTCTGCACAAGGGCAGAAGCTACATTGACCAGGGACAAGAATCATCCTTCTATTATCATGTGGACAATCGGGAATGAGAATCCCTATACGGATGTAGTGGAGAAAGTTGTGCAGTATGTTAAACAGAAGGATCCGACGCGTCCGCGTGCTCTTCCGATGGCAGGAAATTATTTTCTGGAGAACCGGGAACGTCTGAGTGATAATCTTGATATTTATGCGTTTCATTATCAGTCTGCTCAGACTGTGGCGAAGATTGCTGATTTAAAACAAAAACCGGTGATTACAACCGAATATAGCCATGCTTTAGGACTTGCTTTTGATGCTTTGGAAAGTCAGTTTGATACAATTCTGAGTAGGAAAAATATAGCCGGAGGCTCAGTATGGTGTTGGAGCGACCAGGCGTTATTGAGGAATCGGACGAAAGAGGATTTTATGCGTGATTCAGTACCTATGGGTATATGGCTTGATTCTCTTCGATATCTTGATAGCTATAATGATAAAGGGACGGATGGAATTGTCTATGCTGATGGGTATCCTCAGGAAGACTATTGGCAATTGCGTAAGGTTTATTCTCCGATAGTAGTATTGGATAAAGAGATCGGCATCCGTAAAGGGAAGCAGAATATTAAGTTGACAGTTGAAAACAGGTTTGATTTTATTTCTCTTGCTGGTTATCGTTGTAACTGGCAGATACGGAATCTATCAAGAGAACTGTGTAATGGTTCTGTCGAACTGTCTGCTCCGGCCAGACAACAGGAGACTATTTCCTTGCAGTGTATATTTCCTGCTGATATTGAAAATAATGATTGCATGCTTTATCTGGCAGTGACGGATAATACGGGAGCACCTGTGTACGAGAAGTCGATACCTCTTTGGGTTGATAATCAGAGGCCTGACTACCCGAATTTATTGAATCGTATTCCTGAACAGAAGCGTTTTAAGGTAAAGAAATCATCAGTAGCACTTTCTGTCCAGGGAGAGGATTACCAGTTTGTAGTTGATAAAAATGGAAAGGTCACTATTCTGGATGTTGATAAGAGGAAAGTGATGGATACTTATCTGTATCTGAGAGTAGGACGTAAACAGAGCATTAATATAGTGAACTTTCTAATGCGTAAAAAGGCATTTGGCTGGGAACCGTATCTTCTGACACCAGAGGTGAAAGAGTTCGTATGCGTGGAAGAGAAAGGAAAAGTGTCTGCCAAGTTACGTTGCCAATGGTCCAGAACTGACAAGACAGGTGAATATATAGAAGGGGATGTGACACTTTCTGTAACTAAGAATGGAGTGATGACGGTCAATTATGATCTTGTTCCATACCATGCAACAGGAATCTTATGGGAGTGTGGCCCTACATTCGCTCTTCATCCTTCAATAGAGACATTCCGTTGGTTGGGGAACGGGCCTTATACTTCCACTCCTGGTAAGACCGCTTATAACGAAAGGGATGTTTGGGCTTTACATAAAGATGATATGCATTTTATGGGGAATCGTGGTTTAGTGGATGCGGCAGTATTATTGGATAATGAAAATACGGGGATTGGTTATATAGGTTCCTCTTCGGATTTGGCTGTCGAGAAGATAGGGGAAGCTATTTATATTACAGATAATGCTATTGTTTCTTCTTATGGAACGAAGCTTTCGCAGCCTGTTGTAAACAATAAAGCTGATAAAGTGAAAAACATAAAAGGAAAATTTAGTTTGATGCTGGTAGGTAAAGAGGGGAATATGCTATTGACTCCACTGTTCTCTCCTTATTCGGAAGTCTTGCCTAATATGCATTTTTTGAAAAGTTATGGACATTAAGAAACCTTGGTAATTTTGACTATATGAAGATAATAAAAATATTGATAGCAGGATGTTTCTCATGCGTGGCTTCTTTATCAATGGGCGCTGTGGATGTTTTGTCCTTTGGGGCGAAAGGCGATGGAAAAACATTGGATACCGCTGCTATTCAAAAGGCTATTGATAAAGCGGCTGAACGGGGTGGAGAGGTTCGTTTCTCTACCGGAACCTATCTGACGGGAACATTAGTCTTGAAGGATAATGTTACATTGTACCTTGAACGGGGGGCTGTCTTGCTGGCCAGTACCCGTTTGGAAGACTATCCGCCCACACCTTCCCGTTATATTTCCCATATTAATAGATATACGCATTCCAGTCTTATTTATGCGGAAGGAGTGAAGAATATATCAATAATCGGTGAGGGAATTATTGACGGACAAGGGACTCATCCTAATTTTAAAGCGGATGAAAAGGATGAACTTAAATCGATACTCAGGCGTCCTTATATTATTCGCGTCATCAGTTGTGACCGGGTAAATATAAATGGGGTTACTTTACGGAACTCACCCGCCTGGATGCAGCATTACCTGGATTGTAGCAATCTTTTGGTGGATGGCATTACTGTATTTAATCATGGAAATTATAATAATGACGGTATCGATATCGATAATTGTAAGAACGTCCGTATAGTTAATAGCTGTTTTGATACGGATGATGATGCAATCTGCTTTAAAACAACGAATGCTACCGGTAAATGTGAAAATGTAGTGGTGGCGAATTGTGTGATTGCTTCTAATTGCAATGCCTTGAAATGGGGGACAGAAACGAATGGGGCGTTTTTAAACTTTACGGTTAATAACTGTTCTTTGTGGCGGTCGGACTATTCTACCATTTATCCTCGGAATGAACGAACTTTGGGAGCCATTGCTTTAGAAACGGTTGATGGAGCTTTGGTTGATGGAATACATATAGATAATATTGTTTCTAATGGGTTCATGACTCCTATTTTCATTCGTTTGGCGGATCGGGGACGTAATTATTATGACGGCGGTCCTTCCCAGCCAGCCGGAATACTGCGGAATGTGAGTATTTCAAATATGACTGCAAGGATGCATGGTCTTGTGACCAGTTCTATTTCAGGCTTGGCAGACCATCCGGTACAGAATGTGAGTTTGGAGAATATTCACATTATTTGTGAAGGTGGGGGCTCCGAAGAAGATGCTTTTCGCCGGAATATCGGTGACCGTAATAAAGAGTATCCTGAAACATTGATTTTTGCTGATGTGCCGGCTTATGGACTTTTTGTCCGTAATGTGGAAGGACTTAGGATGCAGAATATGTTTTTGGAAGTTCAGAATAAAGATCCTCGAAGTGCCCTTTACTGTGAAAATGTAGCTAATATGAGCTTGCATTGTTTTACATTCGGGAATCCGGCTGATGAGACTCCTCTTATTATTTTGAATCAATGCAGGAATATACAGATTAGCGGTAATCTTCCGATAGGGCATAACGATAACATGCTACAGGTTGAGGGAACGGATAGTAGTCATATCCTGCTTTACAACAATGATTTGTCGGTGTATAAGAAACCGGTGGTGTTTGAGCGGGGAGCAGGAAAAGAGGCTGTAAGGCTTACTGGTAATTTCTAATATGAATAAATAAACAGTTTTTGATAGGATAAAATACTTATTGTTATGAAAGATGTATCATTTAAGTTTTTGTTGCTTTTACAGGTTTTTCTCCTGTTAGGGCATGGTTATTTGTACAGTGGTGAACAGAGCGGAAAGAAAGTCAGAGTTCTTCTTGCCGGTGATTCGACTATACAGGATGTAAATCATGAGAAGAATACAGATTGGGGATGGGGGCAGGTATTACCTCGTTTTTTAAATGAAAAGGTGGAGATTTTCAATTTCGCTAAAGGTGGGCGCAGTTCCCGGACATTTATAGAAGAAGGGCGTTGGGATAAACTGATGGCTAAAGCAGATAAAGGTTCTTATATTTTTATCCAGTTCGGACATAATGATGCCAGTCAGAAGAAGCCGGATCGATATACGTCTCCCGAGGATTATAGAAAGTATCTGACGAAGTTCGTAAATGAGGCGAAGAATAAAGGAGCTACTCCGGTATTAGTAACTCCTGTCAGCCGTCGTAAATTTAAAAAGGGTGTTTTCAGTGATTCTCATGGAGTATATCCGGATATAGTAAAAGAAGTTGCCCGGACAGAAAATGTCCTTCTGATAGATTTGCAGGCTAAGAGTGCTACTGTTATTGCGGAACAGGGAGATGAAAAATCTAAGAAATGGTTTAATTATGTTCCGGCAGGTACAAATCCGATTGTTCCGGATGGAAAGAGTGATGATACGCATTTCTCTGAGGAGGGAGCCATGAAAATGGCATCGTTAGTACTTGAGGGAATGCGTGAATTGAATTTGAAAGAACTGGTTCAAAATTTGAAGTGATTTTTTGGGACTTGCGATTTTATTTCTAAGTATATCTTTTTAAAGTGATGCTTTCTAAATAAAATAATAGATGATGAAACAGTATATTTTACAAACAGGTTGTACGTTACTTCTTTTATTATGTCTATCGGTAACATTGCAAGCTGGAATGACAGAACTATACCACATTGAACGGGGAGGAGATAGACCGGACTGTGTGGTTGAACCCACATTTGAATCTTGTAGTTATTACGTATCTTGTAGCCGGGATACGGAGTGTAAGGTGAGTTATAAGAAGAGTGGGACATTGGATTGGAATGAGGCCTTTGCGCCTTACTATGATGACAGTTTGCAGGAATGCCGGGGAAGTTTGGTTCGACTTTCGGAAAACACTTCCTATGATATTAAAATTCAATTGTCGGAGAAGGGAGGAAAAACGTATACATTGAATAAAACTTTTACAACTTGGACTTCTACACCTTTGATTAAGAGAACGATACCAATCAGCCAGTTTAAGACGGATACGGATGGAACACTTTCTATTACGGGATTGAAAGGAACGGCTGATGGTTGGATAAAGATAATAGGTGATGTTCCGGTGCGTGGGGGAGATACTAAGGAGGCTGCTCTTAATTTGAATGATTGTCAATATCTGATATTCGAGAATTTATTGGTCAGTGGAGGTTTCCGTCATGGCATCAAAACGAATGAACGCGTGGAAAACGTTCGTTTTATAAATTGTGAGGTGACGCAGTGGGGACGTGAGTCTGTCCGACAGAATAAAGACGGGCATTATTTGGACAGGGATGGCAAAATGATAAATAATGATGGGGGAATTACCGTCTATCGTTCAAAGAATGTTGTAATAGAACGTTGTTATATTCATGATCCTGTCGGTTATACAAATCCGTGGAATGGAGTGATTGAATTGGGAGAATTCAAGGGACGGAAATATACGTTTACACATCCTCAGGGGCCTAATGCAGTGTATGTCATGCAGGCAGGAGGGGGGCTGGTGCTTCGGCACAATGATTTTATCGGCAGCCAGACTCATCGCTATAACGATCCTGTCGAAGGCTGGGAGAACCGGAGTGAAATAGGAGGGATTGCCAAAGATGCGGATGTATATGGTAATGTGATGGCTTTCGGACAGGATGATGCCATTGAACTGGACGGCGGACAATGCAATATTCGTATTTTTGACAACCGCATGGAACAGACTTATTGTGGGATAAGTACGGCTCCGAATCGTAAAGGTCCTTCTTACATTTTTAATAATGTAATCTGGAATCAGGGAAATTCAATGGGATTTGTTGGTAACGCTATTAAAAATGGAGGTGGAGATACATTTACTCAAGGTATGCAATATTTGATTAATAATACCATTATTCATGCTGGTGGTGGAATGGCAGGTGTCGGATACGGGAAAGATGCTAACCGGGAACTGTTTAATGCCTATTTGCGTAATAATATTATTTACTCATTGATAGAGGTTAATAATCCGGTTCGTAAGGGATATAATATCTATGATCCACATCTCAATCCTTTATGCGATTTTGATTATGACTTTTTGGGAAATATGCATGAACCTCGGCAAAAAGGTAAGATTGTTGCGGTGAAAGGCAGTGAAAGACACGCTGTATATGGAGCACCGGAATTTGTCGATATGGATCGGGGGCTGTTAACTCTTAAAAAAGGTGATAAGGGAATTGATAAAGGGAGTAAAGTTTTTAATTTTACAGATGGATATAAAGGTAAGGCACCTGATATGGGAGCGTTTGAGTACGGAAGTCCGGAAAGACTTTTTCCTCGTCGTCCTGTTGATATGACGGCTGATAGATATTTGGTGAGATTATCGGGAAAAAAGACTGAAACGATAACTGTGAAGATCGGTAATATAGAATCATGTAGTTTTTTTGTCCGTATGAGTGAAGATATGAAGCCATGGCTGGATGTATTTCCGTCAGCCGGTAAAATAAACTCCGGTGATGTTGTAACGTTGACCTTGAAAGTTACAGGAGATGTAAGATACAAGAAGAACGGAATGATTTTGTTCCGTTTGGATAATGGCTTTTCTATACCAATAACTATAATGGAATAAGTAAGATGATAATAAAAAATATAATTTGTTCTGTAGCGTTGATCTGTTCGGCTGTCTTGACAGGGTGCTCTACTACTCCGGCTGTAAAAGCTCCATTGGAATATTCTATAGGAATGGCGGATGCTATGATGGTTCGTTATGATTCTATTGTTCATCATATGGATCATCTTGATAAAAGAGCTTCCTGGCAGTATGATTATGCTCTTTTAGCAGAAGCTATAGGAAAACTGGAGAAATATACTGGTAATCCGGTTTATGGAAAATATATGAAGGAGTTCTTTGATTATTATGTGGATAGTATCGGGAATATTCGTTACTATAAGTTGGAGGAATATAATCTAGATAAGATACGTCCGGCAGTTCCTTTGTTCTCACTTTATGAAAAAACAGGCGATTCTTGTTATATAAGAGCTTTACATCAGGAAATAAAACAATTGGAGACGCATCCGCGTACTAAAGAAGGTGGATATTGGCATAAAAAGATATATCCTCATCAAATGTGGTTGGATGGCATCTTCATGGCCTCACCTTTTATGGCAGGATATGCTAAGATGTTTAAAGAACCCTGCTGGTTTGATGAGGCTGTCCGGCAAATTACGTTGATTTACGATAGAACTGTGGATGTTCAGACCGGTTTGCTTTATCATGCTTGGGATGAGAGTAAAACTCAGCGTTGGGCGAACCCGGAGAATGGACAGTCCCGTCATTTTTGGAGCCGGGCTACTGGCTGGTATATGATGGCAATTGCGGATGTACTCGATTATTTACCGGAGAATCATTCCGGACGCGATTTATTAATCTCTATTTATGGCAAGGTGGCTTCTGCTTTATTAAGTGTGCAGGATCCGGATAGTAAACTTTGGTTTCAAATACTTGATTGTGGTGGTAAAGAGGATAATTATCTTGAAGCGTCAGGTTCTTCTATGTTTATATATAGTTTTGCTAAAGGAGCCCGTAAAGGATATTTGGATATTTCTTATTTAGATGTGGCTCATGAGGCTTTTGATAATTTAATAGTCCGCTTGATGAAACCCGATGAAGCGGGTACTTGGGTATTGACTCAAATATGTGGTGGTTGTGGATTGGGTGGGAATCCTTATAGGGAAGGTGACTATCATTACTATGTGACAGAAAAGATTGTAGAGAATGATCCGAAAGGTGTTGCTCCTTTTATTTTGGCTGGGATAGAATTGCATGATGCGGATCTTGTGTTGAAAAATAAGTGATTAAAGATGATTGTTATGAATTGTTTACATCGTACTTTCTTGATTGCTCTGGTGTTGATATGCTGTTGGGTGAGTGTATCGGCACAAAAGAAAATGCAGTTGGTTCCAACATTTGAGAATTGCAGTTACTACTGTGATTCGGTCTTTGATGTTACGTTTGATAAAGCATGGAATACAGCCGCTACTTTCAGGCTTTTGTATAAGTCTAAAGATGAATTGGAATGGAAAGAAACTTTTTCTCCTTATTATGATATCCGACGTTTTCAGTTGAGGGGGTCCATTATGAATCTGAAAGAGAATACAGAGTATGAGATTCGGTTGGAGAAAATGCGTAGAAACAAATGGGTTACTGTAAAGAAGGATAAGTTTGTTACTTGGAGTAGTTGCCCACCCGTAAAGAAGGTGTTGAAGTTAAGTGAGATGAAGCAATTTAAGGCAAGTACGGGAGTGGTGCTAAAAGGTATAAAGGGGCGTGCAGACGGTTGGGTTAAGATTATAGGAGATGTCCCTATTGAGGTTTCTTCTGCTTACCGCCAGGCATTGGAGATAGATGACTGTAAATATTTGATATTGGAGAAATTTGTAGTGAAAGGTGGGCGGATAGATGCAGTGGCAATACGTGAAAATTGCGAGGATGTCAGGATTGTTGGTGCTGATATCTCTGCTTGGGGCCGTATTGCCGTTGATCAGGTACATTTGGAGGACTCTGTAAATTATCCTGCATCTAAATATAAAAGGGATAATGCCTGTTTCATTGATGATGAGGGGATTGTTATCCGCAATGATGCTGGCATTTATTTGGGGACGGTAGGAAAAGTTCCCGGTCCTAAGAATATTGTAATCGAGCGGTGTTATATTCATGATCCTAATGGGCATTCTAATGCTTGGCATGGAGTTCGTGAGATCGGAAGAGCGAAAGGGATACCTTATCGTTTTTGGCATCCACAGGGGCCGCAGGGAATATATATGAGAAGCAGGGGAGGTTTGGTAATCCGGTATAATGATGTAGTTGGTGCAGACCATTATCGTTTGCATGATTTGCTGGGTGGGTTTAATAACGGAAAAATAGACGGTGGTATGAATATGGATGCCGATGTTTATGGAAACTATTTAGCTTTTTCACAAGATGACGGCTTGGAAATGGATGGTGGACAGTGTAATGTCCGGCTTTATAATAACCGTATTGAGCAGGCGCGGGTTGGAATCAGTACAGCTCCGAATAAGCGGGGACCTTCCTATTTGGTAAGGAATGTAATCTTTAATTTGGGGGATAGTAACAGGGAGTATAGTTATGGAATTAAAAATGGTGGTGGGACGATGCATTCACATGGTTTACATTACTTTATAAATAATACTTTTCATATTTCCGGAAATTGCATATCAAGCGTAGGGTATGGCAGTGATGTGGATAGGGGAATGTTTCAAGGGTATAGCAGAAATAATATATTCTTTAATCGCAAAGAGGATAATCCAAAAGCCAGGGGATGCGGTATTTATGAATCTCATTCACATTCCAACAATCACTTTGATTATGATTTGTTTTTCGATGCGAACAAGAAAGATAAGAAAGGGGAAGCCCGCTTAAAAAGCGTGGATTGTGAACGGCATGCTGTATATGGAGATCCATTATTTGTCAGTCCGGAGACGGGTGTTTTTACTCTTCTACCGGAAAGTCCTGCCATTGGAAAGGGGCAGATACAAATGAATATTTCGGAAAATGGAGGGAGAACCGTAGATTTGGGTGCATTGTCCTATGGGGGGGCTTCTTTGATTCCACAACGTCCGATAGATGTGCAGGCTGACAAATACCTGTTGACAATGTCATTCCAGGATACAGGGAAAGTTAATATTAAAGTTGGAGACTTACTGGCAGGTTTGAGCTATACGTTGACTAAAAATAAAGATATGGATTGGTTTATTTTTGATACGGCTCAACAGGGTGAGGTGATGTCGGACTCTTCTTTCACTATATCTTTTAAAACAAAAGCCGAAGAAGGAAAAAGTTATCGAGGAGTCTTTTTTGTTCGATTTTCCAATGGCTTATCCATCCCTGTCAGTGTGAATATTTTGTAATATTATGAGTGTTAAAAACGATAAATGGCAGATAAATTACACATACTGTTGCATAATTGTCCGCCATTTATTTATATGTTCATACTGATTTTATTATTCTTCCACACGGCTTACCTGCTTGATATTCTGAATCTTTTTCAGGTTGTTGCAGATTGTTTTCACATCTTCCACATCGTGTACCCATAATTGTATTTTACCTTCAAAGATACCATCCTCGGTCTCTATGGTCAGCTTGCGGATGTTTACATTGAGCTGTCTAGAGATGACTTGAGTCACTTCATTCAGAAGTCCCATACTGTCTATTCCTTTTATATATATATAGACAAGGAAAGAAAGCTCTTTATGTGTATCCCATTCTGTTGCCAGGATACGATTGCCATAACTGCTTTTCAGTTTGGCGGCAACGGGGCATTGGCGTTTATGAATAATAATCCGGTCGTTCTCGTCCACATAACCTAGCACGTCATCACCCGGAATGGGATGACAACATTCTGCCATGATATATTTCTTTTGCAGGCTTTCTTCCGTCAGTTTGAGTATTTGTTTCGGATTGATTTTTTCTTTTTCCTGCGGTTCTTTTTCTTCCTGCTGTTTATCTTTACTGTTGCCGAAAGAGAAAGTAAGATATTTCTTCCAGTTGCTGGTTTGCTTCTCTTTCAGTTCATTTTTGTCCGCTTCTCCCAGGATGATTGCTTTACTGCCGATAGCAGCCAGTAATTCTTCTTCATTCTTGGCATTATGCAACTTGCGTAACTTCTCGATAACGGCTTCTTCCGGACGGATTTCTTCTTTCTTCAGAAATTCACTGAGAATTTCTTCACCGATTTTCTGGTTTGCCTTGCGCTCTTTACGGAGAATTGCCGCTATCTTGGCACGGGCGCGTGCAGTGGTTGCAAATACTTCCCATTGCGGTTGTACACGCTGTGATTTGGACGTCAGTATTTCCACCTGGTCACCGCTTTGTAACTTGTGGCTTAACGGCACTAATTTATGATTCACTTTGGCGCCGATACAATGGCTGCCGATATCCGTGTGCAGGGAAAAAGCGAAGTCAAGTGCCGTTGAGTTCTGCGGCATAGTCTTCAGTTCCCCTTTTGGTGTGAATACAAATATTTCAGAAGCAAATAAGTTCAGCTTGATAGTATCCAGAAAATCGATGGCATCCGGCTGCGGATCATCTAATATTTCCTTGATAGTCTTCAGCCATTTCTCCAGCTCGCCTTCATCTTCGCTGCCGCCCCCTTCTTTGTATTTCCAGTGGGCCGCAAAGCCTTGTTCGGCAACGTCGTTCATTCGTTCACTACGAATCTGAACTTCGATCCACTGTCCGTTGTTGCCCATCAAAGTAACGTGCAAGGCTTGATAACCATTCGCTTTGGGATGGCTCACCCAGTCGCGCAGGCGGTCGGGATGAGGCTTGTATATCTTGGAGATAGAAACGTAAATATCGAAACAATCGTTGAGCTCTTCTTCTATATTGCGTGGTTCAAAGATGATTCGGACAGCCAGCAAGTCATAGATTTCTTCAAAGGGCACATGCTTGGTCTGCATCTTGTTCCATATAGAGTAGATTGATTTCACACGGGCAAGTATCCGGTATTTCAATCCCATCTTGTCCAGTTGGGTGCGGATAGGAGCTGTGAAGTCATTGAAAACCTTGTCGCGTTCGGCGGCTGTGGCGTTCAGCTTCTCTTCTATTTCCGCATATTCTTCGGGATGTTCGTATTTGAAACTCAGATTTTCGAGTTCGGTCTTTATCTTGTAAAGTCCCAGTCGATTGGCTAATGGGGCATAGATATAAAGAGTCTCTCCCGCAATCTTGTATTGCTTGTTGGGCAACATGGAACCGAGGGTTCGCATATTGTGCAGGCGGTCGGCTATTTTGATAAGGATAACTCGGATATCGTTTGACATCGTGAGCAGTAACTTCTTGAAGTTCTCTGCCTGTGCCGAAGCACGGTCACCGAAGATTCCACCGGATATCTTGGTCAGCCCGTCTACAATTTGAGCAATCTTGGGACCAAAGATATTCTCGATGTCTTCCACCGTATAATCCGTATCTTCGACTACGTCATGCAGCAAAGCGGCACAGATAGAAGTGGAACCAAGCCCTATTTCATTGCATACGATACTTGCCACA
Source organism: Bacteroides sp. f07 (assembly GCF_042854785.1). Lineage (NCBI taxonomy): Bacteria > Pseudomonadati > Bacteroidota > Bacteroidia > Bacteroidales > Bacteroidaceae > Bacteroides > Bacteroides sp. f07. The sequence continues at coordinate 1,123,013 of NZ_BAABXI010000002.1, forward strand.
GCAATCGGGTGCATAATATAAGGTTCGCCCGAACGGCGTTTGATGCCTTTATGCGCTTGGTTGGCGAAGTTGAAAGCCTTCGTGATGATTTCAACTTTTTTGCGATGTTTGGTGCTGAGGTAATCATTCAGTAGTTCGTGGAACGCCTGATTGATCATCTCTTCATCAGCTATTTCTTTGGGGGTCAGATTATCCATAATTGTTATCCTTTCACTTGCTTAGTTTTGCAAAAATAAGCAAATTTCCGAACGGTGCAAGCGGGAAGCCGTTTATTTGTATATTTTCAATCGTTTTCCTGCCGCAATCTTTGTGCTGGACAGTCCGTTCCACCGCTGTATATCCTTAACTTTGACACCATATCTTCCGGCGATGGAGGACAAAGTGTCTCCACTTTTTATTGTGTGGTAGGTCAGTTTTCCTTTACCGGCTACGGCTGTTGTCGTTTTGCGTGTTGCAGGCGTGACATCTTTCACAGCCACTGTTCTACGGTTGCGGAACAATTCGTCAGCGCGGTGTGCGTAGATGGTATCTTGTTTGTCGATAAAGCTGCTGATAGCTTCGATGGGTAGTCGAAGTGTGTAAGGCTTGTTATCACCCGGAATTATAGATTTCTTATATTGCGGATTCAAACTTTTAACCTGGTCTAATGGAACATTGCAAAGATCGGCAATCTGTTCGAAGTGCAGGTTCTTGTTGACTTGCACTGTATCTGTGCTGGCCGGAATATTAGTTTCCATCGGGCAGATATTGTGGTCGCAATAATAAGTCATCACGTAGTTGGCAGCGATAAAGGCAGGTACATATCCGCGTGTTTCTTTGGGCAGGTAGTTGTAGATTTTCCAATAATCCGTTTCGCCATTGGCACGGCGGATGGCTTTGTTGATAGTGCCGGGACCGCAGTTATAAGCAGCAATCACAAGATTCCAGTCTCCGTAGATGGCATACATCTCCTTGAGGTAACGGGCAGCAGCCCATGTCGCTTTTATCGGGTCGCGACGGTCGTCTACCAGACTGTTGGATTCCAGACCATAGATTTTTCCGGTACCAATCATAAACTGCCATAGACCGGAGGCTCCTGCACGGGATACTGCCGAAGGATTCAACGCGGATTCGATAATCGGAAGATATCTCAATTCCAGCGGAAGTCCGTATGCATCCAGTGCTTCTTCGAAAATCGGCATATAGAAGTTACAGGCGCTCAGCATGAAAGAAACCTGATTGCGCAAGCGTCCCGCATACATATCAATGAATTTGCGTACAATATCATTGTAAGGCATTTCCATTATGGCCGGAATACGTGACAAACGGTCGATGTAAACAGAATCACTGAACAGGGGATTGATTTCCGCTGTACTGCAATCCTTGCCTAAGTCAATGTAATTTTTAGCTTTCCAGTCATTCAGCAGACTGTCGAGAGGGTATGTCATACTCTTAGGCAGGTCGATGCTTTCTTTGCGTTCAGTTCCATTTTCACGAATCACTACATCTACACTTTGCGCTCTTACCTGAGACGTTGCTACCAGTAAAAGGAAAATAATCGAACAATAGTTTACTAATTTCTTCATGCTTCAATAATAAGATCAATCTAAATTGTGTTTTCTAAAATCGTAATACGCATTGCAAACCAACCGACTTGCTTTTTAAACTACTGGAGCGGAACTGATTGTTGTTGTCGATAACAGCAGGTTCTACTTTCATACTCAAGTCGGGAGTTATATCGAAGTTGGATAACTCTGCATCTACATAAGCGTCGATGATAGAGATGAGATAAACTCCGATAAATGCAAATATACTGAGATCCCGGTAACGCCGGAACATATCTTTTCTTCGTTTTAATGTATTTTTCAACTGCTCCTCGTTGTAAGTTGCGTTGGGTGGTAGCAAATCTTCATAACTCTTGGTGTTCGGGTTGCTGTCCATGATGTCCAGATAAGCTTGTGAATAGTCTTTATACATCTTTCCGTTCCAACTCAAGGCATAGGCGCAACCAGCAAATCCACCGTATATAATAGGTAACTTCCAGTATTTACGGTTGTAAATCTGTCCGCCACCGGGGAATACGACTGCCAGCCAGGTCGCTTTGGTCGGATTCGGGATGAAAATCTTCTTGTTGATATCCTGCACAGGCGGAACGCTGTCTGTCTTGACAACGATAGATGCCGGTTGCTCTATCTTTTTCAGTTCCTTTTTGTTGGCTGCATCCAAGCTGTCCGCTATCTGTATCTTGGCGACAGATAAACTGTCAACGGACGGAAGTGCTTTGGATGGTATGAGCCGGATAGAATCTTTCTTTAACGAATCCTGCGCAACCGGTTCACGATGCCTTCGTGCACGGGCTTTCGGCGCTTCCCGTTGCATGATGGTTGTATCTTTTTGTACTGGAGTTACACTAGATTGTGCATACACATCAATCCCTGCCACCTGTAAGAAACAGAGAAGCAGGGTGATGACGAGTAATTGATATTTTTTACTTTTTCTAGTCATTTACTTCTTTAGCGTGTCGAAGATTTCCATGATGCGTTCCAGTTCCTCTTCGTTTCCGAAAGGAATGCTGATTTTCCCTTTCCCCTTTTCGGAGCAGGTGAGTTGTACCTTGGTGTTGAAAAAGCCTGAGAGTTGCTGCTTCAGTAAGTTGAACTCTTCCGGAAGTTTGGCACGCTTCGGAGTTATTTTCCGCGTACCGCTTTTCACTGCTTCTCCTTCGCTTAATGATTTAACAATTTCTTCTACTTTACGGACTGAATATCCGTGCTCTTGTATTTCTTCGAATATTTTAACTTGTAGTTTGGGATCGCCCAGTGAAATGAGTGCACGCGCATGCCCCATATCCAACTGCTTGTTTTGTAGAGCCATCTGTATGGGAGCCGGCAATTTCAGCAGGCGGAGGTAGTTGGCGATTGTTGTCCGGTTTTTGCCGATGCGTTCGCTCAGGCGTTCCTGGGTCAGTTCGTACTGGTCGAGCAGATGCTGGTAGGCAAGTGCGATTTCTACGGCATTCAGGTCTTCGCGCTGGATATTCTCAATCAGCGCCATTTCCATCATGTTTTCGTCGTCGGCGGTGCGGATATAAGCGGGGATTGTTTTCAATCCTGCTTTTTGCGAAGCACGGTAGCGACGTTCTCCGGCGATAATTTGATATTCGTCGTCCGACACCTTGCGTAAAGTAATAGGTTGGATAATTCCTATTTCAGCAATTGAATCAGCCAGTTCCTGCAATGCAGTTTCGTCAAACTCACGGCGGGGCTGGTTGGGATTGACGGCAATCTTTGCCAACTCTATTTCATTAATGGAAGAAGACCCTTCGGTTTTCACATCATCCATCGAGAGCAAGGCGTCAAGTCCGCGTCCTAATGCATTTCTTCTTTGTGTTGCCATATCTTCTTCTTTTATTTATTTCGGTTGATAATCTCTTTAGCAAGAGCCAGGTGATTCTTGGCGCCGGTAGAGTCCGCATCGTAAAGGATGGTTGGGATACCGTAGCTGGGAGCCTCGCTCAGTTTGACATTCCGTTGCACAACAGTGTTGAACACCAATTCCTGGAAATGACGTTTCACTTCATCATAGATTTGGTTCGCCTGACGCAGACGTGAATCGTACATCGTGAGCAGGAAACCTTCGATTTCTAAGGCCGGATTCAGTTTTGATTTGATGATTTTGATGGTGTTCAGCAGTTTGCTGATACCCTCAAGAGCAAAATACTCGGCTTGTACGGGGATAATCACAGAGTCGGCTGCTGTCAGGGCATTAATAGTGATAAGTCCCAATGAAGGCGAACAGTCTATCAATATATAGTCATATTCTTTCTTCAAAGGGGTGAGTACTTCTTTCAGAATCTTTTCGCGGTTTGGGAGGTTCAGCATTTCAATCTCTGCTCCTACAAGATTGATGTGCGAAGAGATTACTTTTAAAGAATCAATTTCCGTGTCGAGGATAGCGTCCTGTACGTTGGCTCTATCAATAATACATTCATAGATAGTGCACTCCGACTGCTTGATGTCTACTCCCAGTCCGGAAGAGGCATTAGCTTGCGGGTCGGCATCTATCACGAGTACCTTTTTTTCGAGTGTAGCGAGCGAAGCTGCGAGGTTAATCGTAGTCGTTGTCTTTCCTACACCGCCTTTTTGATTGGCCAAAGCAATAATTTTTCCCATATTCTCTAAATTTATTGGCAGCGAAATAAGTGATAAATCCTTAGAGCGCCTACGAAAAAAGAGAAACTTTGCAATTTCTGTTGATAAGTCACCTGTTTTGTTAATAACTGTCGGACAAAACGGTTATCAAACTCTGCCGGGTTCTTCATCTACTATTCTCTTTCTGAGCTTGCAAATATACATATTTATATTGGATATCTATTTCTTTTTTTTGCTCGCTTGCAGAAGATTAAGATTTGTAAACGGGTGAGAATGGGGACGGAAAGATACTTTTTCATCTGAAGGAAAGAGGGTTTGGCGGTACGGCTTCTTTTTGTTACTTTTGTGCAAATATTAAAAGGAAAGGATTGAATGTATGGAAAATGAAAAGCCGTTGATACTCGTTTCGAATGACGATGGCGTAATGGCTAAAGGTATAAATGAACTGGTGAAGTTTCTTCGCCCCTTGGGGGAAATCGTTGTAATGGCTCCCGATTCTCCGCGTTCGGGAAGTGGCTGCGCGCTGACGGTGACTCAGCCTGTTCATTATCAACTTGTCAAGAAAGAAGTAGGGCTGACTGTGTATAAATGTTCGGGAACACCGACCGATTGTATCAAGTTGGCACGAAATACTGTGCTTGACCGGACGCCGGATTTGGTGGTCGGTGGGATTAATCACGGAGATAATTCGGCTACAAATGTGCATTATTCCGGTACGATGGGGGTGGTAATTGAAGGTTGTGTGAATGGAATCCCTTCCATCGGCTTCTCTTTGTGCAACCATGAACCGGATGCTGACTTTGATGCTGCCGGTCCTTATATCCGCAATATCGCTGCGATGGTATTGGAAAAAGGGCTTCCTCCTTTGACTTGTCTTAATGTGAATTTTCCGGATACTGCCGATATAAAAGGAGTGAAAGTCTGCGAACAGGCAAAGGGGCGTTGGATCAACGAATGGGCTGCTTGCCCCCGTTTGACTGATTCTAATTATTTTTGGCTGACAGGTGAATTTACCGACCATGAACCCGAAAATGAGAAGAATGATCATTGGGCACTGGCTAACGGTTATGTCGCTATCACTCCAACTACCGTTGATTTGACGGCTTATGGCTTTATGGACGAACTTAATAAATGGTTTAATAAATGAAGTATTATCTGATTGTTGGCGAAGCATCCGGCGATTTACACGCTTCACATCTGATGTCTGCTTTGAAAGAGGAAGACCCTCAAGCCGATTTCCGCTTCTTCGGGGGGGGATTGATGGCTGCTGTCGGTGGAACAATGGTGAAACATTATAAGGAATTAGCCTATATGGGATTTATTCCTGTACTGCTTCATCTGCGTACCATCTTTGCAAACATGAAGCGTTGTAAGGAGGATATTGTTTCCTGGAATCCTGATGTGGTCATCTTGGTGGATTATCCGGGATTCAACCTCGATATTGCCAAGTTTGTGCACGCCAAGACTCACATTCCGGTTTATTATTATATTTCTCCCAAAATATGGGCTTGGAAAGAATATCGCATTAAGAATATAAAACGTGATGTGAACGAGCTTTTCTCCATTCTTCCCTTTGAAGTGGAGTTTTTCGAAGGGAAGCATCAGTTTCCTATTCATTATGTGGGAAACCCTACGGTAGATGAGGTCACTGCCTATCAGGAAGCACATCCGAAAAACTTTGCAACGTTTGTTGGAGAAAACCAACTGGAGGATAAACCGATAATTGCTCTTTTGGCGGGAAGCCGTAAACAGGAAATAAAGGATAATCTGCCGGATATGTTAAAAGCTGCTTCCGCTTTTCCTGACTATCAGCTTGTCCTGGCGGGTGCTCCTTCCATTGCTCCCGAATATTACAAGCAATACATGGGTGATGCGAAAGTGAAAATCATTTTCGGACAGACATATCGCCTTTTGCAGCATGCGGATGCTGCTTTGGTTACTTCGGGTACAGCTACTCTTGAGACGGCTTTGTTCCGTGTTCCACAAGTGGTTTGTTATCATACGCCAATCGGAAAGGTTATTTCGTTTTTGAGACGTCATATTCTGACGGTGAGGTTTATTTCGTTGGTCAATCTGATTGCCGACCGCGAAGTTGTGAAAGAGTTGGTGGCCGATACGATGACCGTGAGGAATATGCAATATGAATTGAAGAATATACTTGAAAATGAGAAGTATAGAAGTCAAATGCTCAAAGAATACGAGTATATGGCAGAACGGTTGGGACCTGCCGGTGCTCCCCGTCATGCGGCACGTGAAATGTTGCGCCTGTTGAAAAAATAGCTTTCTTTTTCTGAATAAACGTAAAGCCGATGCAGTAAATGCACGGCTTTTTTATTTATAGTACAGAAGGTTAAAATAAGAAAGGAACAGATATGAAAAAAATTAAGTGGCTTTTAGGTGTTTTATTATTGGCGTTAGTGCCAATGTTGCAGTCGTGTGATGATAATGACGGCTATTCTATCGGAGATTTTAGCTGGGACTGGGCAACGGTTCGTACAACTGGTGGCGGTAGTTATTATCTGGAGGGTGACCGTTGGGGGATTATTGATCCGGTCAGTACTTCTATTCCTTGGTACAGGCCGGTAGACGGCGAACGTGTAGTGGCATTCTTCAATCCTTTATATGATGTGAAAAATGGTGTCCAGGTGAAAATGGAGGGGATTCAGGATGTGCTGACGAAAGAAGTGGAAGAGATGAAAACGATAGAAGAATCCGAAGAATTTGGAAACGATCCTATCGTGATTTATGAGGGTGATATGTGGTTGGGAGGAAAGTTCTTGAATATTATCTTCCGTCAGGATATACCTCGTTCGGAAAAACACCGTATCAGTCTTGTGCAAAACTTGATAGATACAGAAGAACCGACACCATTCAAGGTAGCAGAAGACGGTTATGTGCATTTGGAACTGCGTTATAATACGTATGATGACAAGACCGGTTATTGGGGATGGGGACGAGTTTCTTATAATCTGGCTGATTTCTATCCGACAGAGAAAGAGGGGGAAACTCCGATGAAAGGTTTTAAGGTTGCAATAAACTCAAAAGAAAATGGAGAAGGAAGAGTTATCGTACTTGACTTTGACCATCCGGTGGGTGTACCGGAGAAAGCGAAGGATGTACATTCTACTTCTTCAATCCGATAACCTCTAACTATGATTTACTGTGTGTAAAAAAGGTCGGGAGCTTCTCCGGAAGCATCCCGACCTTTACTATTTTGTGGCGACTCTGTTTTTCTGGAAGTAAACCGGTTTAAAACCAAGTCAAGGCATACAAGTAAACTACTGCTGCCGGGATAGCCATTAGAGCACTGTCGAACCGATCAAGCATTCCGCCGTGTCCCGGAAGGATATTCCCTGAATCCTTAACGTGCAGTTGACGCTTGAACAATGATTCCGTCAAGTCTCCCCATGTACCGAATATAACGACTACTAATGCGAGTCCGGCCCATTCCGATATGGACATAAACGGAAAATAGTGGGCGAGTATAAAAGAAACTCCAATAGCTACTACTCCGCCGCCAATAGAACCTTCCCAGGATTTCTTAGGTGAAATACGTTCAAACAACCGGTGTTTGCCGATAAGTGACCCGATGCAATATGCGCCTGTGTCATTCAACCAAAGGAATATAAAGATGGACAATGGTAAAATCGGATTATAGCTCACGCTGCTATACTCCGGATCGTTATGAAATGCCAATACATTCAGCATAGCAAAAGGTAAACCGATATAAAGTTGACTGAGCATGGAATAAGCCCAGTTGAGTACCGGATTCTCCTTTTTTAAGTACAATTCGCTGATCATCATATAGAGTAGCAAAAGTACATACGGGATAAAAATCTTCGAATCGGCTGCGTCAATGCAGAAGCCCATTATTGCAAGGAATAAATAGGCTCCGCCCAGCATTGTAATCGTCTTGTTTATCTTGACTCCTTCCGCCCGCATATTCACCAACTGCCCGAACTCATAAATAGTCAGCGCACTGATAATAGTGAATAGAATACCAAAGCTGAATGAATCGTAAAGGATGCACCCCACCAAGATGGCAACGAAGAGTACACCCGTAATAGCTCGTTTTATAAAATTGTTAATCAAAATCAGCGTGTTTAAATTAGTTGGATTTTGGATAGCTTACTTTTCCTCGTTGGTTTCTGTTTTCGTAGCCGTATTTCTTTCTACGGTCACTTTCGTTCCTTCTGCAGTCACCTTCGTTCCCGTAACAGCTTTTTCTTCAGCGGTATTTTCAGCTTCCTCTTCTTTTATTTCTTGTTCTTCTTTTTTCAGCTTTTCAGCAAGTTGTCTTTCTGCTTTTGCTGCATCCTGGCTTTCTTTAGCAGCCATGATTTCTTCCGAACGAGATGCCCATGGACGTTTTCCGAAGATACGTTCGACGTCTTCCGCAAAGATTACTTCTTTGTCAATCAGTAACTGCGTCAGTTCGTTGTGTCCTTCTTTATGTTCGGATAGAATTTTCTTGGCACGTTCATACTGTTCGTTTATCATCTTCTTGACCTCTTCGTCAATTAGTTCGGCAGTCTTTTCGCTGTATGGACGGTTGAAAGAATATTCTTCATTATTATAGTAACACAAGTTCGGCAACTTGTCGCTCATGCCTAAATAAGCAATCATGCCATAGGCCTGTTTGGTAACTCTTTCCAAGTCATTCATAGCTCCTGTTGAGATACGGCCTATGAATAAATCTTCGGCTGCACGTCCACCAAGAGTTGCGCACATTTCGTCAAGCATTTGCTCTTTAGTAGTAATCTGACGCTCTTCCGGCAGATACCAGGCAGCACCCAATGCACGTCCGCGAGGAACGATTGTTACTTTTATTAATGGATTAGCATATTCCAATAGCCATGAGATAGAGGCGTGGCCTGCTTCATGCAAAGCGATAGAACGTCTTTCGGCCTCGGTCGTAATCTTGGTTTTCTTTTCCAAACCACCAATGATACGGTCTACAGCATCCAGAAAATCCTGTTTGCCTACGAACTTCTTGCCGTGACGGGCTGCAATCAATGCCGCTTCGTTGCAGACATTGGCAATATCCGCACCGGAGAATCCCGGAGTCTGACGTGCCAGTAAATCCACGTCTACGGTATCGTCTATCTTAATCGGGCGTAAATGTACGCCGAATACTTCTTTACGTTCGTTCAGGTCGGGTAAGTCTACGTGTATCTGACGGTCGAAACGTCCGGCACGGAGCAATGCCTTATCCAATACATCCACACGGTTGGTAGCGGCAAGAATGATAACGCCACTATTAGAACCGAAACCGTCCATTTCTGTCAGCAGTTGGTTCAATGTGTTTTCGCGTTCGTCATTTCCACCCATTGCAGGGTTTTTGCCACGTGCACGTCCTACAGCATCAATTTCGTCAATAAAGACAATGCAAGGAGCTTTTTCCTTTGCTTGCTTGAACAAGTCGCGGACGCGGGATGCACCTACGCCTACAAACATTTCCACAAAATCGGAACCTGCCAAAGAGAAGAATGGCACATTCGCTTCGCCGGCAACAGCCTTGGCAAGCAGTGTCTTACCGGTTCCCGGAGGGCCTACCAATAATGCGCCCTTAGGTATTTTACCACCCAAGTCTGTATATTTTTGAGGTTCTTTCAAGAATTCTACAATTTCTTCCACTTCTTGTTTGGCTTCTGCCAGGCCTGCTACATCCTTGAAAGTAATTTTGATAGAGCCGCCTTTTTCAAAAAGCTGCGCTTTGGATTTTCCTACATTGAAAACACCACCGGGACCGCCGCTGCCACCACCGCTCATGCGTCGCATAAAGAATATCCATAAAGCAACCAGCAGAACAAGCGGAAGTATCTGAATCAAGATAGCAGGGAATAGATCCGATTTAGGTGGATAATCCGATGTACCGTCAAAATTGCCGGCTTCTTTTTCTGCCTGCAAAAATTCTTCCAGTTTATCGGTGGACGGAGTTCTACTTGTAATGATAGGGTTGCGTCCTACCTTCGTAGAGTCTGCGCCAAACACAGCACCTACGGCAGTTGGCTTCAGGTATGCTTCGATTGACTTATCTTCATAACCCAATACTTTGCTGATATACCCTTTTTTAACGTAATCCTGAAACTCGCTGTAAGTAACAGATTTGCTTCCAGCACCCTTTGAATCACTGCCCCACCAGAGGCCGAGAAGCATCAGGGCAATAATCATATACATCCAGTTCAGATTGAACTTCGGCAAATTAACCTTATTGTTAGGTTTGTTGCTATTGTTATTATTACTATTATTGTCCATAGTCATAAATTAGTCTAGATCGGGGATTTGAGTAAGTTTGGCATCTGCCCAAAGATGCTCAAGGTTGTAGAAACTTCTTGTTTCCGGTAAAAAGACATGTACCAATACATCAGAATAGTCCATCGCTACCCATTCTGCATTCCGAAGTCCGTCAACCGCAAAAGGTTTGCTGTCAGCACCTTTGCGTGTAAATTCTCTGATTGAATCTACAATGGCGCTTACTTGGCTGGGAGAGTTTCCCTGGCAGATAACGAAATATTTACAGATGGTATCTTCTATACTGGTTAAATCGGCAATAATTATGTTTTTACCTTTTTTCTCTTGAATTCCTTCTTTTATTTTTTCAATTAATACTTTAGTATCGTTCATCCTTGCAATTGAAATTAATAATTCATGTTCTTTTTAGTTTATAACAAAAAAAGACTACCCTTTGTTTCTGGTTATAAACGTGATATTTTTGACAAATATACGCTGATTTATTGGATACAAGAAAGTTATACCCCAATTTTTGTGTTTTTTAGTGGAGATACTTGCCAATAAAAAGCTAATTTTAGGATTTTAGCAAAAAAAATAGCAGAAATGTTTTGATTTCCCAAATTATTTGTATCTTTGCACCCGCAAACGAAAAGCATTGGGCTATGGTGTAATGGTAACACTACAGATTCTGGTCCTGTCATTCCTGGTTCGAATCCAGGTAGCCCAACAAATCACCAGCTTTTTACTGACAAAAACCCGCTAAAAATGCAATTTTAGCGGGTTTTTTCATGCTTTGACAAATACCATCCGAAAAAAGTTGACGCTAATTCGGTGGCTAATTCGGTGACACGAATGCTCTTTTTTGATATTTTTTTGAGTGGTTCTCAAAAAAAACAACGATGAGCCAAAAAAAGCAAACTTTCAATGTTCTTTTCTGGATAAGGAAAGGAAGAACGAATGAAAAAATGTCACCTCTTTCATGTCGGGTTACGATTTCGGGACAAAGATACGAAATTCCCACGAAACTACACCTGCGGTCTGAATCATGGTCACCGGTAGCACAAAAGTCACTCGGCAAAACAGCCAATGACAAAGAAGCCAATCGGTATATCGAAGATTTGAAAATCACGATTGAAGATACCGTGACCAAAATCAGACAGAAAAACTACCCTCTCAACATTGAGAACTTCAAACTCATGTTTCAGACACAGGATAATGAGTTCTCTACTATCAGCACACTATTCGATTACCACGAAATCATGGAGAAGAAAAATCTTCGTGCCAGTACATTTACCGGCTATCACGTAACGAAGAAACACCTGCTCAACTTTATACGTATCAAATACCATGTCTCCGATTATGACTTGGCAGCCATTGACAAAGCGTTCGTGTATGAGTTTTACGCCTATCTGCAAGGGTATAAGAGGGAAGGGGATACCGTATGTGCTGTCAATGGAGCATTAAAGCATATCCAACGTTTCAAGAAGGTGATGAATGTCGCCTTGCAAAATGAATGGATAAGCCGGAACCCTGTCTGCCTGCTCAACGCCAAGAAAACGAAAGTCGAAAGAGGATTCCTTTCCGAAAAGGAACTGAAGAGCATCGAGGAAGTCCCTTTGCCCGCCAACCTCTCCATCGTGAGGGACGTATTCGTATTTGCTGTCTACACCGGACTGTCATTCGTCGACATCAGCAACCTGACCAATGAAAATATAAATGTCGGTATCGACAAAAGTCTCTGGCTCAACTATTACCGTCAGAAAACCGACATACACGCCATGCTGCCTTTGTTGCAACCTGCCGTCAATATATTAAAGAGGTATGAAGCATACCACGAAGGGAAACGGACAAATCATATATTCCCGGTACCGCCCAACCAGGTGATAAACCGATATCTGAAAAAAGTAGCCAGGGAAGCGGGGGTAGACAAGAACATTACTTTCCACATGGCGCGCCATACTTTCGCCACTACTATCACCCTGTCTCACGGCATACCGATTGAAACCGTGTCGAAAATGTTGGGGCATACCAGCATCAAGACGACACAAATCTACGCTAAGATTCTAGATACGAAAGTCATGGACGACATGGCAGCTCTCAAAGAATTGTACACCAGGAAGGAAACGCAAAAATCACCCAACAACAAAGCCGCAAACGAATGAAATCAACCGCAACCATCAGCCAGGCAGAACTGGAACAAAAAGCTATCGACAGCATGATAGCGTATGAGAAGAACCTCATTCCCGAACAAGAAATGGGAGAAGCAATCACCCGCGCGCTCCATCATTACGGCAACAAAGAAGGACACCGGGAAATAGTCTTGAAAGGCTGGATTATAGCAACCATCTACGCCCTCGACAGCAGCCAACTGAAAGACCTTGACCGGGTAGCCTTCATATATCTGAATGAACCAATAATGGAAGCCGGTGAAGAAAAACAGTGTGCTGTGACGAAGTACAGTGACAATACCGACAGGGAAAACAGAGACAGAGTATATGTAATACGCACTTTCCGGGAAATGGTCGGAAGCGCCGCCTACAAATCCGGAAACTGGGAAGTCGTGACGGAACATATAGCACCTGCGCCCGGTGACGGCGGGGCACACCTTTACGCTATCCATTCCGAAAACGTTCGTCCCGGCGAATGGATATACGATGAAACGGGGAATTACATTGCCGAAAGAATTGATTACTAACAATATAAAAAAACAGAGTTATGAAAACAGAAAACAAGAACATGAGAATCATAGAACCTGCAAAAACAGCCGGCAAGCAGGCACAGGAAGAACCGAAATACAAGTCCGTTGACCCCGTCATGCTCGACGCCATGCCGGAAGACGTTGCGTTCATCCGCTCCACCGATGTATGCAAATTGCTCAACATCAGTAATTCGACATTGAGAAACCTGCGTGCGGAGCACGCCATCCCGTTCTACAAACTGGGCGGAACGTTTCTTTATAGCAAAGAAGAAATAATGAACTATCTCGCTTCCAATTACAGTAGAAGAATCTAAACGATCATGGCAAAAACAGGATTATCATATTACCAGGCGGAAACCGACCGCTTCCAGGATATCAAGGTGAAACGCCTGAAGAAGCGGTACGGCTGTGAGGGATACGCCATATACCAGTACATTCTGAATGAGATATACCGGGTTGAGGGCTGCTATGTCCGTTTCACGGACGACCAACTCTTTGACGTTTCCGAATATTGGTGCATCGACGAAGAGCGGATAGAAACGATTATTGAATATTGTACGGAAGTGGAAATATTCGACGCCATCACCTGGCATACGAATCATGTACTTACTTCTGTAGATATCCAACTGCGCTACCTTGAAATCTGCCGGAGAATCAAGAAGAAGATTGTGATACCCGAGGATATACGGCTTGTCGAGATACAAGACGCGGCTTCCGGTATGACAGGTGCGTCGCTACCTCTTTTCTCCGGTCAGGAAATCGAGACGAAAACGGGAAAAGCTGTTTATGGTTCTCCCAAAATGGATGTCCGGAGAGAGACTGCGACCGCTACCGCTACCGGAAAAGAGACCGTGACCACTGCCGGAATATCTTCCGATGCCATTATTCCGCAGAGTTCCGCGGAAATTCCGGAAACTCCGCGGGATTCTGCGGAAAAACGGTACAAAGAAAAAGAAAGTAAAGAAAACTCCCCCTCTATCCCCCAAGCCATTCCGCAGGCAAGGGATGATGAGGACAAAGTTTCACTCTCTCCGGGGGGGAATGCCGGGAATATCCCTGCAGGACTCTGCGGGAAACGTCCGGAACATTCCGATGAATACCGTTTGAAGTTGCGGCGGCTGGGTGAAACTTGCTACAACCTGGGATGCTCGAAAGGAGATGTCCGTAAGGTTCTGATGATAGAAAACATAGCCATGGACGACAGCCCGATATGGCAACTGATTGAAGAGTTGAAGGCGAGCGGCGGACATTATTCGTTCACCGGAGACGTGCTGCCCGCCCTGTGGGGACTGGTGAAGACGGGACGCCTGCGGATGATGGAAGAGCGTACGGGTGAGGTGAAAGGGGACGTCCACAACGTAAGGCAGATGTTGGCGGGCGTTGGAGTGCCGAGCTACGATATGGACGAACTGTGCGAAGAAGCGAAAGGCAAAGAAGACGTCCTGCAGGAAGTAATACGGGAAATCCGGCGGTCGAAAGGCAGGATTCTTTCGGTGAGCTGCTTCATCAGGTCACGGCTGAAAAAAGCGAAGAAAAATGAATTGCAAAAAACGGCGTAAGCCACACGGTTATGAGTGATGATAAAAACAAGATACCACAGTATTACCCTCGCAAAATGCGTACAGGGTGGTGCGTGGCACACGAGGTGACAGCCGCAGGCGTCACCATCGAGAGATACGGAATACGCTGCCGGACGTATGCGGAAGCATATCGACGGGCGGAAGTCATGAACCAGCAACAGCAGGCGGAAACGAAGCGCACCGGTCCACAAGCCGGAGAAACCACCGGTTCGCCGCAACCGTCCGTCTCTGGAGAGAAAGGGGGTGGGCGATTATGAGCGAGAAAGTAAGCACCATCACGCTACGACTGACAGCCGAAGAAGTCACGCAACTTGAGATTTTGAAGAATCTTACTGGAAAACGAACGGCCAGCGAAGCTATCAAACACATCGTGCGGGAGTATCCCCGTTTCTGTACCCACTACAAGCAGGAGGCAAAGGAGCACGGGGAACTGAAACGAAGGTATCGGGAGCAGGGCGAAGCCGTGCAGGGATTTTTGTCGGCACTTGACAGGTTGGAGAAAGCGGGCAGGGGAAAAGAGTAGAGGGAAAAGAGCAGAGGGAAAAGAGCAAGGGAAATGATTGCTAGCAAAATGCGCTCCGGAAGATCTTGGCCAATGAAAGATTTGCTATCAGATTTTTCCGGATCTCGTGCTCGAGCTGCAATAGGTTGCTAGCAAATGTTTCATCCTGGAAGAAGCCGGCTGCCGGATTCTGCTAGCAGTTAACAGGGGTTATCGGGTTGATGAAGCCGGGAACCCACCAGGTATGTGCTAGCAATTGCCGGAAGAAAGCCGGGATTGCATTGTTCGTCTGATTGCTCACCGTGCCGCCGTGTGGTTCGTGGCAATGCGTGCAGCGGGAATACCGCCGCCCACACAGCCCCGTCCCCCGCAGCAGCACTCCGTCAGTGTTTAACCGGAACATACCTTCACCGGCAGCGTTTCTCGGACAGGCAGTGTTTCTGTGCACCGTGCCGCTTTCCTTGCTTTCCCGTAGCTACCCAATGGGCGCAAAGAAAGCCGCCCTCTGACAGTGTTTCTACGGAACATTCTTGGGGGGGAAGTCTCCCAAAAAGTTACTCCTGTGTATAACAGTCGAGGCTGGCAAAGTGGGTGATTACAGAAGTTACTACCGCCTGATGTATTCGGCTTCGGCTCCCGCTCACACCCCGGCACAGCCGGACTACAAGCGACAGCCTATGCGGTGGTATCCCTTGCGGATGATAACGAAAGCTACTCTCGTCTTATACCCGGCTCCGGCTGCCGCTTCCTCACTTGCCGAATACAGCAAAGGGGAGCAGTATCCTATGCAATGTAAGCCCCTGCGGAGTGGTATCCCCTGCGGAATGGTATCCCCTGCGGAATGGTATCCCTTGCGGAAATGGTATCCCCTGCGGAGTGGGTGACAGTTGAGAAGCCCGGTGCGGTTTCGCTCCGCCCGGCACTAACGCCGGGACTAAGGCGAGAATCCCCTACCTCTTTTCGGTTGATAACAGAAACGGGGCATTTACCATGAAGTGCAGCCGTGCGGTGCAGGGTTCCCGTGTTTACGGTTGAGCGGGTTTGTATAGTGGAAGTAAGCGCCCTTCGCCGTCCTTCGGGCGCGTGCAGACGTGATGCTGCGTGCGCCGTGACAGCAATTGTTTTCCTTCCGCCTTCCTTTTTGGGGGACACCCAAAAAGAGACCGGAAGAAAAACAAAGGAGTAGCGATATTAAACATAACGGGTCATTATGCCCGCACGCCTTGCCGTTCAGGCAAGGCGGGTGCATAATGCGTGGTTATGTTTAATATGGATTGTCTTATTTTTCCGCCCCCGGGCGAAAAAAGCCATGCGGGCGGTTAACGCCACCGCAGCGGTCAGCGCCTTTACCGCCCTTTCCGTAGCGTTCGGGGTGGCGGGCGCAAAAGGCGCAGCCGCCCCCGACCACCACCCCTTAGTTACTCCTGCCAGTCCCGAGCCTTGCGGGTTTCCGGCCTGTTGCGGGTGTTTGTGCTTCCTGCGGGTTGCGCCTGGCGGCGTGCCCGGCTGACAGTTTGTGCCTTGCAGAACATTGGAAATTCCCGGCGGTCGGCTTCGCCGTCCGCTCCACGAAGCGGGGCGAAGCGCCCCGCCGAAAAGTGCAAATAACAAATCCGTGACAATCGGGCAAATGTCACAAAATAAAATAGTAAAAAACGTAAGTTCTCAAAACTTATATTAAACAACCCAAGAATGAACGAGAAAGAAGATTTTTTCTTTATGGTATATGTAGAAGGGGAGCACTCCCCGGCATATAGACACAGTGATTTAACAAGTGCAGAGACAGAAGCGAAACGATTAGCAGAATCTTTGAATAGAAAGGCTTATGTCCTTTGCTCTATAAAATCCTTTGAAGTAAACAAGTTTACGGTAAGAGATTGCCGCCCGGCACTTGGAGATGACCTTCCGTTTTAATCAAATCCTAGTAAGAAATGAAAGAATCACATACAGGTATTGGCATCTGCCGTTGCTACCAATGCCGAATGAAAAAAAGAACTGCAGTACATCGGGACGTAAATCGCTCAAACGGGCAATCAGCAAGTTTCGACGCAAGCAATTGAAGTTGGACAAAGTAATCAAGCACAACCGTTTCGGCGGGTATTGGGCGTAAACATAAAAAGCTGCTCGCTAACCGCCTCCACGCACCGCCCACCCCATTTTTTTCCTTTTTTCATCTACATCTCACAGGGCATGGATGAACGGCAGGCAAGAAATTTCAGATAAAAATACCGCACGACGCAGGAGCGCAGGATATTTTTATCTGAAATAGCGTAGCGGTTCTTGACTGACGGGCGGCCGTGACCTATCTTTGTAGAAGAAAAGAGGAAAAATACGATGTAAAACAGCAAACTTATCATTTATCCGCTCCCATCACTTTATAGATAATTGCGTTTCTGTCTATGTCACTATGTTTATTTACGGATAGAATCATACGGGAATGAAACGTGAAACGCCCGAAAACAGCCGGAAAGGAAGTAAAAACGTACCTGAAACCCTTCAAGATGTTTTGAAAAATCCATCAGACGTTTTTTTTATTTCGTCAGACGTTTTTTGAAAAACTCCTGATGTTTTCTAAGAGCCCCTGATAAGCGTATTTTCTGAAAATGACATCAAAAAAGCCCGGCGAATAATTTTTCATTCACCGGGCTTTCATCAAATTTGTTTGCAGTGTTTAGCGGTCAGACCGTCAAACTGTCTGTCGGCTTAGGCTGCCGGGTCCGGGTCGGGAGTTTCCCCACCGTCGTCAGGGTTCGGAGTTTCTCCGCCTTCATTGCCGCCTTCTCCGCTCGTGCTGCCTGCTCCTGCCTTGGAAAAAGCATACATAGAAACGGCTTCTTTGATTTCGGTAGAAGGTACGTAGATAACACGCGCTTTCTTTACGCTGTTTGCGCCGCACTTGTCGGCGGTTGTGATACCGACGCCGGAAACGGACGGACGGAAAGAACCGAGGTCGCCCAGGCGAACGGGAGAACCGTTTGCGAGGTTGCGCTTGATGACGACCATCAATGCGTCAAGCACCGCCTTGATGTCAGAGCCGGTCAGCGTACAACGGTCTGCGATTTGTTCAACGATTTGTCTCTGTGTCATCTCCGGGGCAAGTACTACTTGTGCGTAGTATTTTGCTGCTGCGTCTTTGTCTTGCGGATTCTTGCGTAATGCGGGTTTGATTGTAATAGCCATGTTAATTTAGTGTTTAACGGGTTAGTGATTAATAATGTTGCAAATCTACAAAGTAGTGTTTAACGGTTAGTGATTAGCGATTAATAGCTGCACTTTCATACATGTATCTGCACGTTAATCACTAATCACTACTCCGTTAATCACTAACCTACGTACATGAAAAAAGGGCTGCGGTTTGTATTCCGCAGCCCTCAAAACAGGGGAGATTCGAGTGATTAACGGGAAAATGATTAGTGATTGACGGTTGTGCCAGTTGCTGCATAGCGTTAATGATTTATCACTATTCCGTTAATCGTTTTTCTTTTCGTTGTCGCCCACAGGGCTGTCTGCACCTGTCAACCAGACGAAAATTTTACCGATAACTTTCAGTACTCGCAACGTGTTTCTCCAAAATGGTTTCATAATGACCTCCTTTTTAATTGTTGCCGGCAAAGGTAGGAGAGAGCGATGAACGGTTAACGGTTAGTGATTAGTGGCTACGCTTTCATGCGTGTATCTGCGTGTCAATCACTAATCACTTACCCGTTGACCGTTAAGTCCCCGTATTCGGTAGCCGCATCGAAACAGGGACACTGCTTGATATATTCGCAGGGTTCTATGGTTCCGTTGTGGTTGAGGTCGGGCGAGAGGTCACGGTGACCGCAAATCTTTGCTCCCGGATAGGTAAGCAGCAGGAAACGGAGAAGGATTTCAAGACTTTGTTTTTGGGCGTCGGTACGGGTGTCGGCGGCACGTCCGGCAGCGTTCAGACCGCCTTCGTAGGCGACTCCTATCGACGAGGTGTTGTAGCCTTTGGCGTGGGCGCCGATGTGGGTGATGTCGCGCATGTGGTGTATCGTTCCGTCTTTGGTGATGTAATAGTGATAGCCGCATTCGGCAAAGCCTTGGCGTTTGTGCATGGCGTCGAGGGCTTCCGGGGTGAGGTTACTTGTGCAGCGGGATGCGGTGCAGTGTACTACAATTAGGGTGATGTTTCTTTGTTTAATCATTGTTTTTTGGGGTGATTATGTGGGTGCTTTTTTTAGTTGTGTATGGTTGTCTACCCCCCTTCCGTCCCCCGTTGGGGGAAACGCTTGTCGGGACGGGTGCTCCCGCCCCTTGCCGCAGGGCGCTCCCCGAGCGAAGAGGGTTCGGGCTGTAGCCGTGGGAGTTGCTGCGCTGTGGCTTAAAAGGGCGAGCCGAAAGAGGTGGTTATCAGTTCCTTTTGTTTTGGGGTAAGGATACGGTTGCTTAGCTGATAGTTTGTTTCTTCCAATGCTTCGAGTAGTTCGGTGTCGTCCTTTATCCACTGTTTGAGGCGGATAGAAGCGGAAGCAGGTGCGATGTTCGGGAAATAGAGTACGGCTAATTCTTTAAAACCGTAACTCCGGTTGGTCAGGCTTTGACAGTTGTTTTGTAGGTGTATGTTGGTATACATGGTTATGATATTGGTTTATAGATGTAAAGGTAGGGGTTTTAATGCATGGTTGTTACCCGTATACTTGGTAGATATAGTTATATATGCTTGGTGGAGAAGAAATTTGTGACATTTGAGCAATTGTCACAAATTTCTTCTGTCTGTGACTTTTCGGCGGGGCGTTTCGCCCCGCTTCATGGAGCGGACGGCGAAGCCGACCGCTGGGAATTTCCGCTATTCTGCAAAGACTGTCCGCAAGGCGCAAACAGTCAGCCGGGCACGCCGCCAGGCGCAGTTCGCAAGAAACCCGCAGGGAATACAGAAACCCGCAGGGAATACAGAAACCCGCAGGGAATACAGAAACCCGTAATAGGCCGGAAACCCACAAGGCTTGGGACTGGCAGGAGTAACTAAGGGGTGGTGGTCGGGGTGGCGGCTTGCCGCCATAGTGGTGGCGTTTCTATTCCGCAGGGGCTATCATCCGCAAGGGGTAACTTTAAGCCCGTTCCTGAAACAACGGAAAGCCCGCAAAACAGCAGGAATATCTGGAATAGGCTGTTATGTTGAATTAAAGCACAAAATCCGGAACGGTTTTGGGACTAATTAAACATAATTGCTATTCCGGATTTCCTGCGCAAAAGCTGCACTTCACTAGAAAAACCGGAAGACCACGGCGCAGGCGACATCACGTCAGCACGGCGGCGGAAGCTTGCGCCGCCTCTAGTTCAAACGGACAAACCCGCTCAATCATAAACACGGGAACCCCGCACCGCATGGCTGCACTCCTGGCTAACACTTCCGTTCCTATAGTCAGACGAAAAGAGGTAGCGGATTCTCGCCTTAGTCCCGGCGTTAGTGCCGGGCGGAGCGAAACCGCACCGGGCATCGTAGCTGTCACCCGTTCCGCAAAGGATATCATCCGAAAGGGTGTCCACTGCATAGGCTGGTGCTTCCTTTGCTGTATTCAGCAAGTGAGGGAGCGACAGCCGGAGCTGGATATATCAGGCGGTAGTAACTTCTGTTATTACCCACTTTGCAAGCTTCGACTGTCATGCACTGGAGTAACTTTCGGGGAGACTTCCCCTAGGAATGTTTCTTAAAATCACTGTCAGAGGGCGGCTTGGTGGGGGATTGTGCGGCGAGCCGCGCTTCACCTACCAAGCGGCACGGTGAACAAAACACTGCACTTCGATAAAAACAGGAGACGTGAAGGAATGTTCCGATTAAACACTGCCGGAGCAGGGCGGACGCATGGGGGTGCAGTCCTGAAAGGCTGCGCCCTGATGCGGCTGCGCTGCGGTGAGCAATCAGACGATAAGCCCGCAACAAGAGTATCTGTCGGAATCAATAGGAATCGGCATCCCAACCACTATCAGCGCAAGTACTTTCAGATGGATGGTGTTTTATGGGAAAATTCCGTTTTTACAGCGTATTTTTCCTCTTTTCTTCTACAAAGATAGGCCACAGCCGCCTGTCAGTCAAGAACCGCTACGCTATTTCAGATAAAAATATCCTGCGCTCGTACCTCGTGCGGTATTTTTATCTGAAATTTCTTGCCTGCCATCCGTCCGCGTCCTGGGAGATGTAGATGAAAAAAGGAAAAAAAATGTGTTCCTGTGCAGTGTGTGGGCGGTTATCAGATGTGTTTCCAAGCTGTTAGTCATTCCGCACGGATTCCCGGTAACTGCTATCACACACCTGGTGGGTTTCCGGCTTCATCAACCTGATATCTCCTATGATGTGCTAGCAGATTATGGCAGCCGGCTTCTTCCAGGGCGAAACATTTGCTATCACTTTGCCCGAGCTGCAACAGTTTGTCCGGAAGAATCCGCTATCAACTTTTATACTGCACCCGGTGTGAGTTATACAGCCATTGGTTCCTCTTTGATAATCGAGATTTCCAGTGCGTTTTCAATTTTGGCCAGAGTTTCGAGTGAAAGGTTCTCCCGTCCTCTCAACACCTTTGAAATGTATTGCGGGCTGCAATTCATTTTTTCAGCCAATTGCTTTTGGCTCATTCCTAATTCCTCCATCCTGTCCAGCATTAGCATGGCAATATTTTGTGAATGTCGGAGCCATGACTTGTTTGTTTCAAGGAAGTCAAACAGCTCACGCCATTTCGAAGGCGTTGGAGAAGAATGTTCTTCAAGCCTTTGTGCGACAGATTTCATACGATTTTCCATACTATTCCTCCCAAATTATAATTCACTAATATATTCTATAAACCCTTCGTCGTCAATGATTCCTTCTTCAAGCAAGTATCGTCGAACCTTGTCAATTTTCACAAGTTCCTGCCTGGTGTGCTCTCTTTCCTGCATCGTAGCCGTCAGCTTGATGGCGCCTCCGGTGATGATGTAGTTGCCTTGAATCAATTTGATAGCGTACAGTCGAAGCCATGACGAGTGACCGTATTTACGTTTTAACCGGGCTTTTTCTTTTTGCAGCATCACATCCGAAGCTTGGTTATTGTCCAGCGGACGGAAAATCTTGCTTAAGTCAGTTTCCGGGGAGATGTCCATTATGATGTATCGAAGGCGTTCACTATCTTCAATAGTATCGCTGATAGCTTCTTTTATATCCGTTATTTTAAAGTAGGCGTTCAAGTCGTCAATGTTCTCCTTGAAGAAAGTGCGTAGCCAAACCACGTCGGCCCAGTTGTTGAACACCTTATAAAATTCGTTATCATCCTCACCTTCAAAGTGTACAGCCCATAATTTTCTGTCTCCAGTAATGTCGTCAAATGTCATATCTCCTTGTTTTATAGTAAGACAAAGATACGTAAAAGTAATGAGATAATAAACTTATAGGTTAATTATTTAGCAAGAAAAATGTTTTATTTAGTTGGTTTAGTGGTTGTATGGTAGATGGTGGTGTCTGTGTCCCAGTCATTAATTTCATTATTCGTATTTATTTGCAGGCTGTCAATGAGAGTTTTTTGATGAGTTATTTCCGGTTGTTCGCAGCTTCCTATCAGTTGTATAATGAAGATTATTCCTGCTATAACGATTCCCGCTATGATGTTATTGGTAACATTTCTTTTCAAGCCTCTCATATAAGAATTTTGATACTTGTAATTTTGCATAATTTATATTTTTTACGCTGTGAAGTTAATAAATTAAATGCGATATTTATCACTATTTGTCACTTTAATTAGGTTTATCCGATTAAAAACGATACCTTTGTATTACAAAACTTGAATCCTCAATGGGATATTAAAAGAGGGTTTTTGCCAAAGTCGGTGTCTAATTCGGTGACATCACGAAAATAGGAAGCTGTTAATTCATTATGAATGAGACTATAAAGGAATTAAAGTTTGAGGGCAGGTAGCCCAACAAATCACCAGCTTTTTACTGACAAAAACCCGCTAAAAATGCAATTTTAGCGGGTTTTATTATTTTAAACCGCATTTAAGGATGTATAATTGAATTGAAGTATTAATGGTACAAATAACAAAGACAGGTTTTATCACTCATGTAGAGACGATAAAACCTGTCTTTGTTATTGAAGTGAACAGAAAGATTACTCTTCTGCCTTTATAGACTCATCAATCACCTTGATTTTCTGCAATACCAGTTCCAGATCCGCTTTCAACTTATCCACCTTGCGGTTCAATTCTGTAAGCAGGCTGCTTCCTTTCTTGGAAGTAGAAGTAAGGAAGCCCAGATTGTTTTCATAAGTCTGAAGTTCATTCTTCATATTCTCATAAGCACGCATCAGTTTTTCACGCTCTCTGTACAGAGATTGAGAACCGCTGCCTTGTATATTGCTGATATTCGAGCGGAAGCTACTCAACTTCTTGTTGGAAGCGCTGATATTGAAACGGTCAAAGAGTTGGTCGATTATGCCATGATATTGCTTGTACAGTTTATCTTTCTCTTTGAATGGTACATGACCGATAGAGTTCCACTCTTTCATTAAATCACGTACGAGTGTGCTGGCTTCTTCGGTATCCATATTTTCATCAATAGCGGATAATTTTTCAATCAATACCTTCTTTTTCTCCATATTCTCTATTTCAACAGAGCGTTGGGAAGAAGTAGCTTTGTTCTTTTGTTCAAAGAAATAGTCGCAAGCCGAGATGAAACGTTTCCAGACAGCATCCGAATGTTTCTTGGATACCGGACCGATGGTTTTCCATTCTTTTTGGAGTTTGGTCAGTGCATCGGCGGTTGCTTTCCAGTCAGTGCTGTCTTTCAGAGCTTCCGCTTTTTCGCAGAGTGCTTTCTTCTTTTCCAGATTTTCGTTCATTCCTTCTTTCAGGCTCTTGAAGAATTCTCCTTTTTTCTTGAAGAAATCATCGCAGGCATGGCGGAAACGCTCGAAGATTTTCACATTCATTTTTTGCGGAGTAAAACCGATGGTCTTCCATTTGTTCTGTAAGGCAATAACTTCCTGAGTCTTGTTTTCCCAAGCCGAGAATGTTTTCAGTTCGTTGTACTCTATCGCTTCCACGATTTCGCAGATAACGGTCTTCTGGTCCAGATTATGCTGTTCCGCTTCCTTCAAGGATTCAAAATGTTGCTGATGACGGCGGTTGACAGCAGTGGATGCAGCTTTAAAACGATTCCAGATTTCATCGCGCAACTCTTTCGCTACCGGACCCGTATCACGAAATTCCTGATGCAACTTCTGAAGTTGGTGGAAAGCAGAAACCACATCTTCCTCGTCAGCCAACTTTTCAGCAGCTTCGCAAAGATGCGTTTTTATTTCCAGGTTTTTCTTGAAATCATATTCGCGGAACTCGTTATTCAGTTTCAATAAATCGTAGAACTTCTCTACATATAATTGATAGTTCTTCCAAAGTTCGTTCACCTTGCCTTGCGGAACCAGCTTCGTTTCATTCCACTGCTGTTGCAGTTTCTTGAATTCCGTATAGGATTTGTTGGCGTCATCACCGGATTCCACCAGTTCCTTCAGTTCCTCGATAATGGAAAGTTTGACTTGCAGATTTTCTTCTTTCTGTCGTTCCTGTTCGGCAATCAGTTTGCTTCGTTTGTCTTTGATTACTCCCATCAGACGCTTGAACTCTTCTTCTATCGAATCTTCCGGAGAAACAAAGTCTTCAATGGCACCACCATTGTCTGTAAACTGCTTCTTGGCAGCTTCCAGTTCGGCATTATGTAACTTGTAGAATGATTGTTTCAGATTATCAATTTCCTGCTTGTTCGCATTCTCGGCATCCTGCGCAAGCTCTTTCAACTGGTTGAGTACATCTTCCTTTGTGGCAGGTTTAGGAGCTGCTTCAGGTTGAACTTCGGCAGTAACTTCTTCAATCGGAGTCTCTGTAATGGCTTCAGAAACCTCGACTGTTTTCTTTTCTTCTTCTAATTCCCCTTGGTTCAAGGGTTGATTAGTGTCATGAGCGTCCATCATTGTATATTAGTTTTGGGTCACAAATTAATGAAATAAAACGATTACTTCATACTATTTTGCTTATTTTTTTTGTTTTTCCCGTTTTTATGATAATAAAACCGTAATTCCCATGTACAGCATCATACCGATGATGTCATTTGTAATGGCTATAAACGGACCTGTCGCGATGGCAGGATCAATTTTAAGCTTTTCGAGTGTCATCGGCACCAGTGTTCCGAAAATGGAAGCAAACATCACTACGGCAAACAAACTGATGGATACGGAATAAGTAACCGTAGCTGTTGCGCCGAACCGGATAAAGTTGTAGGTATATACCAACAGCGAAATAATAGTGGCATTGATTAAGGCCACTACCGCTTCCTTCGTGATTTGCTTGAATGTATCTTTAGCGTCCAGCGAGCTGTTTGCCAATCCCTGCACGATGATAGCCGAGGACTGTGTTCCGACATTTCCACCCGTACCGCCGATCAGTGGGATATACAGTGCCATTTCAGGATGGGCGGCGAATGTAGAATCGAAATTACCTAATATCATAGAGTTTCCGATTCCGCCAATCATACCGATAAGCAGCCACGGAAGGCGCGCCGTTGTCTGTTTGAGCACATTGTCGTCCGTTTCCACGTCCTGTGAAAGACCGGATGCCAACTGATAGTCACGTTCCGATTGTTCACGGACTTCGTCCATGACGTCATCGACGGTAATTTGTCCGACGAGCCGGCCGATACTGTCGACCACGGGGATAGCCACCAAGTCATACTTTTCAATCGCCTGTACTACTTCGTCAATTGGCGTGTCCACATGCACTGAAATCGGATCTTTCTGCATCACGTGTTTTACTTTTGATACAGAAGGGGAAGTTATCATTTTCTTGAGCGGGAAAATACCCCGCAAGCGTTCGTCGTCGTCGATGACATATACATAATAGATTTCATCCAGTTCTTCCGCTTGCTGCCGCATCTCTTTCAGACATTCGGGCATACTCCAGTTCTCATTGACAAGCACCATTTCTGTACCCATCAAACCGCCGGCGGTATTCTCGTCATACTTCAACAAGTCTACAATGTCGCCCGCCTGTTCGATGTCCTCAATATGCGAAAGAACCTCTTCCTGTTTGTCTTCGTCAAGCTCGCGCATCAGGTCTACGGCATCGTCCGTATCCATATAGTCGACGAAACGCTTGGCGATAGTCTCCGAAGGAAGCATTTCGAGAAGCTCTTTACGGGCATCCTCGTCCATTTCGACAAGTACATCGGCAGCTACCTCGTTATCGAGCAACCGGTAGATTAACTTGGCTTCTTCCGGGTTCAGGTCATTGCATAATTCAGCGATGTCGGCCGGATGAAGGTCGATGAGAAGTTCTTTTACCTTATCGGCATCTTTCTGTTCGATAAGATGCTTTACGTTGTCAATGTATTCCTCGTTCATTGTTGTCTATTACAAATTATGAATTACAAAATCCAGTTCTCTGCTTGCTTTGGCCTGTCAACTATTCGTTGTTGCCGACCGTTTTTAATGCTTGTTCCACTTTATTGGTCAGGTCGATAAATTCTTCTACCGATAGTTGTTCCGGGCGTTTATTGAATAATACGTCCTCTGTCAGCGGACAATCCTTGCCTAAAATCGGCTTGATGGAGTTGCGCAATGTCTTGCGGCGTTGGTTGAAAGTTGTTTTCACTACCTGCTTGAACAGCTTTTCGTCGCATCCCAATTCCTTGGTCTCGTTGCGGGTCATGCGGATGACGGCGCTTTTTACTTTCGGGGGCGGGTTGAATACATGTTCGCTCACAGTAAACAGGTACTCCACCTTATACCATGCCTGTATCAATACGCTGAGGATGCCGTATGTCTTGCTGCCCGGTCCGGCAGCGATACGCTCCGCCACTTCCTTCTGAATCATTCCTGTGCAACAAGGTATGATATCCTTATTATCCAGCATCTTGAAAAATATCTGGCTGGAGATATTATACGGATAATTACCGGTCAGTACGAAAGGCTTGCCGTCAAACAACCGGTTCAGATTCATCTTCAGAAAGTCATCTTCGATGATGTGGTCTTCCAGTGACGGATAGGCTTCGCGGAGATAGGCGACCGATTCATAATCAACTTCCACGACTTTCACCAACCGGTCTTTTTTTACTAAAAACTGCGTCAGTACTCCCATGCCCGGTCCCACTTCGAGAACGGGTAATTCGGGAAAAGTGTCGACTGTATCGGCAATATCCTGCGCAACTTTCAAATCTTTCAGAAAGTGTTGTCCGAGAAACTTTTTAGGCTTTACTAATTTCATTTACCAACTAAATAATTACTTTTGCAGTCGACAAAGGTAATTCTTTTAAATGAAGAACGTGCCACTATTTAAAAAATAAATGATGTGTCGGCGAAGCTAATGAAGAATTAAGGATGAAGAAACTGTTAAAAAAGACGCTGCAACTTATATTACCGGTTGTTTTAGGTGGCTTTATTTTGTTTTGGGTATATCGTGGCTTTGATTTTACAAAAGCGGGCGATGTATTGCTGCACGGCACAAACTGGTGGTGGATGCTTTTTTCACTGTTGTTCGGAGTACTTGCCCAAGTGTTTCGTGGCTGGCGGTGGCGGCAGACGTTGGAGCCGCTGGATGCTTTTCCGAGGAAAAGCGATTGTGTGAATGCCATTTTTGTCTCTTATGCTGCCAGTCTGATTATTCCCAGAGTCGGTGAGGTGAGCCGCTGTGGCATATTGGCCAAATACGATAATGTGTCATTTGCCAAATCATTGGGGACGGTAGTCACCGAACGGTTGGTCGATACGCTGACAATTCTTCTCATTACAGGGGTTACCGTATTGCTGCAAATGCCGGTATTTGTCACTTTCCTTCAACAGACAGGGACGAAGATACCTTCTCTTTTGCATCTCCTGACATCTGTCTGGTTCTATATTGTCCTGTTTTGTTTCATTGGAGTAGTGATACTTCTTTATAGTTTAAGGAAGACGCTGTTTTTCTATGAAAGAGTGAAAGGTTTTGTACTCAATATTTGGGAAGGAATCATGTCATTGAAAAGTGTGCGTAATATCCCTCTCTTTATATTTTATACATTAGCCATTTGGGCATGTTACTTTTTTCATTTCTATTTTACCTTCTATTGCTTTGTTTTTACTGCCCATTTGGGCGTGATGGCAGCTTTAGTCATGTTTGTAAGCGGCACATTTGCGGTAATTGTACCTACGCCTAATGGAGCAGGTCCGTGGCACTTTGCTGTCATTTCCATGATGATGTTTTATGGAGTAAATGAGATGGATGCCGGAATATTCGCCCTTATTGTGCACGGTATTCAAACCTTTCTGGTTGTTTTGCTGGGCGTTTATGGTTTGGCTGCCCTGCCATTTACCTATAGACATCGGGAATGATGTTTTTTCCGGAAGAAAATCATTGGATGAGATGCGAATGTTGTCTTTGGAATGAATGTTTTTGCTAACGTCCTTTGCTATCTGAAAACTTTTCCATAACTTGCCACTGTTTAATTATTAGATTAAAAACAGTTTTAAAATATTTGTTATGAGTACAATTCTTTCTTTGGCTCCACAGAACGTGTGGAAGCATTTTTATTCGTTGACTCAGATTCCTCGTCCGTCAGGACATATGGAAAAAGTGACTGGCTTTCTGATTGATTTCGGAAAAGGCTTAGGTTTGGAATCTTTTGTAGACGAAGCAGGTAACGTGATCATCCGCAAGCCTGCGACTCCGGGTATGGAAAACCGGAAAGGTGTTATTCTTCAGGCGCATATGGATATGGTTCCTCAGAAGAACAATGATACAGTGCATGATTTTGAAAAAGACCCGATTGAAACTTATATAGACGGCGACTGGGTAAAAGCAAAAGGTACTACCCTTGGTGCGGACAACGGACTTGGTGTAGCTGCCATCATGGCTGTGCTCGAAGCCAAAGACTTGAAACACGGTCCTTTGGAAGCTCTTATTACCAAAGACGAAGAAACGGGAATGTACGGTGCATTCGGTCTGAAACCGGGTACGTTGAATGGGGAGATTCTTTTGAATCTTGATTCTGAAGATGAAGGTGAATTGTATATAGGCTGTGCCGGTGGCATGGATGTCACTGCTACTTTGGAATATAAAGAAGTGGCTCCGGAAGAAGGAGACATCGCAGTTAAAGTTACATTGAAAGGTTTGCGTGGGGGGCACTCGGGCTTGGAAATCAACGAAGGACGTGCCAATGCCAATAAATTACTGGTTCGCTTCATCCGTGAAGCCGTTGCCAGTTACGAAGCTCGTCTGGCCAGTTGGGAAGGCGGCAACATGCGAAATGCCATTCCGCGTGAAGCACATGCAGTCGTAACCATCCCTGCCGAGAATGAAGAAGAATTGCTGGGTTTGGTGAAATACTGCGAAGACCTGTTTAATGAAGA
Source organism: Bacteroides sp. f07 (assembly GCF_042854785.1). Classification (NCBI taxonomy): domain Bacteria; kingdom Pseudomonadati; phylum Bacteroidota; class Bacteroidia; order Bacteroidales; family Bacteroidaceae; genus Bacteroides; species Bacteroides sp. f07. The sequence continues at coordinate 1,152,510 of NZ_BAABXI010000002.1, forward strand.
ATATTCGGCTATCGAAACTCCGATTAGTTTCACGGCAGAACGTGTGGAACTTCCGGCAGGTCAGGTGCCCGAAGAAATTCAGGACAACTTGATTGATGCGATTTTTGCTTGTCAGAATGGTGTGACACGTATGATTCCGACTGTTCCCGATACAGTGGAAACTTCTTCTAATCTTGCCATTATTACGATTGGTGGAGGTAAAGCGGCTATTAAGATTCTGGCTCGCAGTTCTTGTGACAGCATGAAGGAATATTTGACTACCAGTCTTGAGTCTTGTTTCTCTATGGCAGGAATGAAGGTCGAGATGACAGGCGGCTATTCCGGTTGGCAGCCCGACGTTAATTCTCCGATTCTGCAGGCGATGAAATCATCTTATAAACAACAGTTTGGAGTAGAACCCGCAGTGAAAGTTATCCATGCAGGCTTGGAGTGTGGTATTATCGGTGCTATTATTCCGGGATTGGATATGATTTCCTTTGGTCCTACATTACGCTCGCCGCACTCACCGGACGAAAGAGCGCTGATTCCTACCGTACAGAAGTTCTATGACTTTCTCGTGGCTACTTTGGAACAGACTCCAATGAAATAAACAGGCATATTCTTTCCTATTATATAATAGGTATTGTATAGAAAAGGGCACGGATGACATTTCTTCCGTGCCCTTTTTGTCTTATTTGCTGCCACTCGTGATATAAATTCTCTCCTTAATAATTAAATTAATTGATGCAAATCAATTAATATGCTATAAAACATGGAATTATTCGTTTTTTAGGTACAACGTATAAACAAAGGCCGTATTTTTGTGTTATAAAACATGTAAATAGGAGGATAACAAAATGAAAAGGTTAAAAAGATTGTTTAGAAAGTTCGGCGAAGCCGACGTACATGTTTGGGGATATTCAACAATTAATACTCTCCCGAACGAAGAGAAGTGATTTTTAGTTTTCAGGAATTAGTAATTTAAAAGGTTTAAAGATTATGGCAAAGAAAATGAGTTCTTTAGTAAGAAAAATCCTCAGTGAAATAGGTCGTAACGAAATGCTTGCATGGGGATACAGAATTGAAAAATGAGAAAAGGTACATTAACTAAGTTTAGAGTGGGGATACGTTTGAAAACGCTATCCCCACTTCTTTTAGATATAGGCACGATGTCTTCAGGATGCTTACAGCCCAATTAGTTTCCTTTCTATGAAACTGTAGTTCCAACGGTGTGAAACTATTGTTTCATCGGTGAGAAACTAATGGTTCCAAGCAATGGAAACTTTAGTTTCAAACGCTTGAAACTAAAGTTTCGGGTAATGGGAACAAAAGTGTCACGTAGGGGAACCATTTGTTTCGTGCCTTGATACTGACTATATGATGCCAAGGCACTACGATGAATATGCGACTTTGTCTTTGTGACAGCATGATTGCCGTCACAGTGCCATCGCAGTGCTGTCACCGGATGCTGTCACACTGTTAATGCTTAAAAATCAATTTGTTAAATAGGAAATGGTGACAGGTGACAGTTTTGTTTTTATTTTTTTTATTGTAGAGAGAGATGTCACGTACATATATTATTGTGATAATAATGCTTCATTGTCTGGAAGGAACATCCTAAAGTCTTGTTTTTAATTCTCGCAATCACAGTTGTCATAATCACTGTCGTGATAGCACAAATCTATTATATTTATTCAAAAAAAGATGATTCTTTAAACTTTATTTCTTTACTTTGTTATTTATACAGTGAGACTTATAGCGAATTTAAACTGGAAAGATTATGAAAATAAAGCAGATTTGTATGATGGTGCTGTTTTGGCTGGGAGTGATTCCGGCGGTGCAGGCACAAACTTTCGACAAATTATGGAAAGAAGTAGAGCAGGCACAAAAGAAGAGCTTGCCTAAAACGGTAATCAAATTGATTGACGGAATTTATCAGAAAGGAGAGAAAGAAAAAAACTCCGCTCAAATGCTGAAAGCCTATATGTGGCGGATGAAAACTCAGGAGGTTTTGACTCCCGACAGTTTTTATGTCGGTCTGAAAGGGCTGGAACAATGGGCGAAGCGGACAGACCAACCTATGGATCGTGCTATATTACATTCTTTGATAGCAGGAATCTATGCGGATTATGCTTCCAATAACCAATGGCAACTTCGGCAAAGGACAGAAATCGTAGGTGAAGCCCCTTCCACGGATATGCGCGAATGGACGGCAAATATGTTCGTGGAAAAAGTGCGGACAAATGTAAAGGAAGCGTTGGCAGACTCGGTATTGTTACTCAAAACCTCCTCACGTAGTTACATTCCTTTTGTTGAATTGGGTGAGACTAGCGAATATTATCACCATGATATGTATCATCTGCTGGCTTCCCGTGGCATAGAATCTTTGAATCGGATAGAGGGATTGGAACGCAGCGGCTTCAATGATATCATGCCTTCTCCTGTGAAACAGGATATTATAAAAATCTATGGAGACATGATAGCCGCCTATAAGGCTGCCGGGCTGAAAGAAGGGTATATCTTGACTACACTCAACTATTTGGAATGGAGACGTAATGCGGATAGATACGCGGTTCCATCCAAAATTCAGGAAGGGCTTCCGGGATTGACTGAAGATACGTTCCTGACAGCGTTGAATACATTGAAAAGTAAGTTCGCTTCGAAGCCTGTAAGTGCGGAAGTCTATTTGGCGCAAGCACGCTACGCCATTGAGAAAGAACAGCAAATCAATGCCCTGCAACTCTGTGATGAGGCAATTCGCCTTTATCCGGATTACCACAGGATCAATGCCCTGAAGAATCTTCGGGAAGAGGTTTTAGCGCCTTCGTTGAACGTCAGGGCAGCGAGTCAGGCTTTCCCGGATGAAGACATAAAGCTGAATGTCTCCCATAAGAATCTGGACGGTTTTACCGTACGGCTGTATCAGGCGAAAAAACTGGTGAAAGAGCAGCATTATTCCGTTCTTCGTCCGAAAGATTACCGTACACAAGATACCGTGTTCACGTTCAAGGCTCCCGACCTCGGCTCTTATGTGATGCGTATCGTACCGGATATTCGTGCGAAGAGGGATAGCGAAAGTAACTTCAACGTAACACGTTTCAAAGTGCTGACGTGCCGTCTGCCCGGAAAGCAATATGAAGTGGCGGTATTGGACGGACAGACCGGGTATCCTGTACCCAATGTGAAAATCACCCTGTATAATAATGCAGAGAAAGCGTTGCAGGAATTTACGGCAGGAGAAGACGGCAAAGTCGTATTCCCCTGGAAGTCCGAATACCGGTATCTGAAAGCCTCGAAAGGCATGGATACAGCCATGAAGCTGCAAGGCATCTACGGCGGAAGTTTCGGATATTATGGTGATGAAAACAAGGTGGTTGAAAGTATGACGTTGTTGACCGACCGTTCTCTGTACCGTCCCGGTCAGACAGTGTATGTGAAAGGTATTGCCTATACACAGAATTCGGATACGGCAAACGTGCTTCCGAACAAGAACTACACAGTCGTTTTATTGGACGCAAATAATCAGGAAGTGGGACAGAAATCGGTACGTACCAATGAATTCGGTTCCTTTACTACTGATTTTGCATTGCCTTCGGCCTGTCTGAACGGAATGTTTTCTTTGACGGCAGGAGACGGCAGGACGAATATCCGTGTGGAAGATTATAAACGTCCGACATTCGACATAACTTTTGAAAAGCAAACGGGAAGTTACAAACTTGGCGATGAGGTAAAGGTGAAAGGTAAGGTTCAATCTTATAGCGGCGTGTTGCTCCAAGACCTTCCGGTGAAATATACGGTGAAACGTTCTGTTTACAGTTTCTGGAGAATCTCGGAATCTGCGCAGATTGCTTCCGGCGAGGTGACTGCCGACGGGAATGGGGAATTTACGATACCGGTTCGTCTGGAGGAAAGTGACGTTTATAAGAATAATGATAAGATCTACTATCGTTATTCCGTTGAAGCTACCGCTACCAATGTGGCGGGTGAAACGCAATCGTCTACAGACGTGATTTCAGCGGGTAGCCGTTCGTTGGTTTTGCAGATGGAGTTGCAGGAAAAGACTTGCAAGGACAAGCCGTTCAGCATCGTGTTTAAAGCACAGAATCTGAACGGGCAGCCTGTGGAAGTGAAAGGAAACTATGCCCTGTATTCTGCGAAAGATAAAGATTTTAAAGATTTGGGCGAGAGTCCGGTTGCGACGGGAACATTTACTTCCAATGAGGAGATGACGCTCAACTGGGAGAAGATTCCGTCGGGAGCATATGTACTGAAAGCATCGGTGAAAGATAACCGGGGAAAGGAAGTGACGGCAGATGATAATACCGTTCTTTTCTCCGAAGCAGATAAACGTCCGCCTGTTCAGTCCACCGTATGGTTCTATGCACCAAATACGCAATTTGATGCAACACATCCGGCAGTGTTCTGTTTCGGAACTTCGGAAAAGGATGCTTATGTGATGATGAATGTATTCTGCGGTGATAAGCTGTTGGAAAGCAAGGCGCTGAACTTATCCGATACGATTGTACGTTTTCAGTATCCGTATCGGGACAGTTATGGCGACGGTATCTTCGTGAATTTCTGCATGGTAAGAGACGGACAGGTATATCAGGAACAAGTTCAGGTGAAGAAGCGTTTGCCGGACAAGACATTGACGATGAAGTGGGAGGTGTTCCGTGACAAGTTGCGTCCCGGACAAAAGGAAGAATGGAAACTGACGATTAAGACACCGCAAGGACGAGCAGCCGATGCGGAAATGCTGGCAACAATGTATGATGCCTCGTTGGATAAGATATGGAACCGCCGGCAGGATTTCCAAGTTTACTATAATCAGGTATTACCTTATTCTAGTTGGATGAGCGGGTATTCCGGAAATAATTCGTTCAATTATTGGTGGAATAATAAGTATCTGAAAGTGCCTGCGATGGCATATGACTATTTTGTGATACAGTCAGGTATAGGAAATGTATATGCAATATCCGAGTCGATAGCTGATGGAGTGGTGATTAGAGGAATGGCTACATATAAGAGGGGGATGATGACAGGAAGTGTGACAAGCCGGAGCAATGCGGTAGAACTGAAATATGTGCCGGCTTTAGTTTCCGAAGCTCCTGATGATGTGGAATTTGCGGCTGGTTGGGGACAAACAGGAATAGTGGGTAAATCGGGTACATCCTTCGAGGGAGAATCTCTCCCCGAAGCTCCTGCCGACCTGCGTACGAATCTTGCTGAAACAGCGTTCTTCTATCCGCAACTCCGTACCAACGAGCAAGGAGAGATTTCCTTCTCATTCACCATGCCCGAAAGTCTGACACGCTGGAATTTCCGCGGATATTCCCATACGAAGGGAATGTTGACAGGAACACTGGACGGTGAAGCCATCACCAGTAAGGAATTTATGCTGACTCCTAATCTGCCGCGTTTTGTGCGTGTAGGGGATAAGACCTCCATTGCTGCTTCTATCTCCAACATGACAGGCAAGCCGCAAGCGGGAACAGTAAGCATGATTCTTTTCGACCCGATGACGGAAAAGGTAGTCAGCACACAGAAACAGAAATTCTCTGTTGAAGCGGGAAAGACGATCGGGGTGAACTTCATGTTTGCCGTAAGTGACAAATACGGGATACTGGGATGCCGGATGATAGCCGATAGTGGCACATTCAGTGATGGAGAACAACAACTGCTTCCGGTACTCGGCAACAAAGAGCATCTGGTAGAAACCCTGCCGATGCCTGTACGTGGAGAAGAAACCCGTACTTTCTCTCTCGACAGCCTGTTCAATCAACATAGTAAAACGGCAACCGACCGTAAGCTGACGATTGAGTTTACCGGAAATCCTGCCTGGTATGCTATTCAAGCATTGCCTTCATTGAGCCTTCCGGTCAATAATAATGCTATTTCGTGGGCTACTGCTTATTATGCGAATACATTGGCTTCATATATAATGAATAGCCAGCCGCGTATCAAGGCTGTGTTCGATAGCTGGAAACTTCAAGGTGGTACGAAAGAAACGTTCCTCAGCAATCTGCAAAAGAATCAGGAAGTGAAGAACATCCTGTTGTCCGAATCACCGTGGGTGCTCGAAGCACAGACCGAAGAGCAGCAGAAAGAACGTATCGCTACACTGTTCGATTTGAACAATATCCGCAGCAACAATATCGCTGCCTTGACAAGATTACAGGAATTACAGAGTTCTGACGGTGCGTGGTCATGGTATAAAGGGATGAACGGCAGTAATTATGTCACTGCTTATATTGCGGAACTGAATGCCCGTCTTGCTTTGTTGACTGGCGAGAAGTTGAACGGAACCGCACTAACCTTGCAGACTAATGCCTTGACATATCTCCACCAGTCGGCTTTGGAAGAATACAAGAACATTCTGAAAGCACAGAAAGAAGGAGTGAAGTTCACGGGAGTCTCAAGTGGTATCCTGCAATATCTGTATATCATCGCAATTTCCGGTGAGCAGGTTCCTGCAACGAATAAAGCAGCTTATGCTTATTATCTCTCCAAGGTAAAAGAACTGCTTCCGTCAGCTTCGATGAATACTAAGGCTGTCGCTGCTATCGTACTTGACAAGGCCGGATATAAGAAAGAGGCGCAGGCGTTTGCCGCATCCCTGAAAGAGCATCTGACAAAGACTGATGAGCAGGGTATGTTCTTCGCTTTCAACGAGAATCCTTACACATGGGGCGGAATGAAAATGCAGGCTCATGTGGATGTGATGGAAGCACTGGAATTGATTGGCGGCAATGCGGAGACGGTAGAAGAAATGAAACTCTGGCTGTTGAAGCAGAAGCAGACACAGCAGTGGAACTCTCCGGTAGCTACAGCGGACGCGGTATATGTATTGTTGATGAAAGGCACTGATTTGCTTGACAATCAGGGAGATGTGCGGATTGTGATTGCCGATGAAGTGTTGGAGACGGTTAGTCCGAGTAAGACTACCGTTCCGGGACTGGGATATATCAAACGTTCGTTCACACAGAAGAATGTAGTGGATGCCCGCAAGATTGAAGTGGAAAAGAGAAATCCGGGGATTGCCTGGGGAGCCGTTTATGCGGAATACGAATCACCGGTCAAGGATGTGAAGCAACAAGGAGGTGAGTTGAATGTACAGAAACAACTATATGTGGAACGTATGGTGAATGGTATGCCGCAACTGCAACCGATCACGTCAAAGACAGTGCTTCAAGTGGGCGATAAGGTTGTCTCCCGATTGAGTATCCGTGCAGACCGTGCAATGGACTTCGTACAGTTGAAAGACCAGCGTGGTGCTTGTTTCGAACCCATCGGCAGCGTGTCCGGTTATCGCTGGAATAACGGAATCGGCTACTATGTGGACATCAAGGATGCCGCCACCTACTTCTTCTTTGACCATCTTGGAAAGGGAGTGTATGTACTTGAATATAGTTATCGTGTCAGTCGTGCAGGAACTTACGAAACGGGACTGGCAACGATGCAGTGTGCCTATGCACCGGAATATGCTTCACATTCCGCTTCGATGACGGTAGAAGTGAAATAATTATTTATTAACGGTGAACGTTTGGCGTTCACCGTTAATAATCCTTTCAATCCGACCAATATCTCATCTAAAACACCTACATTTGTGCACCAAAATAAAATGTATCGCATGAAACGTAGTTTACTATCTATATTTTTTCTACTAACTGTCGTTCTGGCAGCCGTTGCCCAACCCCGTATCTCTTCAAATAAAGAGACGCACAACTTCGGACAAATAGAGTGGAAACGTCCGGTGACGGTGGAATATACAATCACTAATACCGGTAACCAGCCGTTGGTACTTACCAATGTCACCACTTCCTGTGCCTGCTCCGTAGCCGACTGGACGAAGGAGCCGATTGCTCCGGGAGCGAAAGGAACGGTAAAGGCTTCTTTTGATGCGAAGGCGCTGGGACGTTTTGAAAAGTCGGTCGGGATATACAGCAATGCCACTCCGAATCTGGTCTACCTGAAGTTTACCGGAGAGGTGGTGCAGGAAGTGAAGGATTATGCAAAGACTCTTCCTTACGCTATCGGAAATATCCGTTTGGATCGTGACGAGTTTGCTTTCCCTGATGTTTATCATGGGCAGCAGCCTTCGTTGACTTTCAGCATAGCCAATTTGTCCGACCGTCCGTACGAACCGGTATTGATGCATTTGCCCCCTTATCTGAAGATGGAAGCGGAACCGAAAGTCCTGCTGAAAGGAAAGAAAGGAACGGTCAAGTTGACGTTGGACGCCAGCCAGTTGAAAGATTACGGATTGACACAGACTTCTGTCTACCTTTCCCGTTTCTCCGGCGACAAGGTGAGCGAAGATAACGAAATTCCTGTTTCAGCCATTCTTCTTCCCGACTTTTCACGTATGACGGCTGCTGATTCTCTGAACGCTCCTGCCATACGTATCTCGGAAACGGATATTGACCTTAGTGTACCGTTGATTAAGAAGAAAAAGGCAAGCTATGACTTATTGATTGCCAATGCGGGTAAAACTCCGCTGATTATTAGTAAATTGCAGGTGTTCAATTCATCGGTGGGAGTGAGCTTGAAGAAAACGGTACTTCCTCCGGATGGAATGACGAAGCTGAAAGTGACGATTCGCAAGCGTGATGTAGGTAATAAGAAACATCATTTACGTATTTTGATGATAACAAACGACCCGATGCGCCCGAAAGTCGAAATCAATATCAAACGCTAAATCTTATTGTCATGGAACATCCTGAAAACGGTGAAGAATACAAAGGACTTGTTGTCAACAAAGGCATCGAGCAACCTTCGTCTGTGAATCCTTACTTGAAACGGAAACCTAAAAAACGCCAGCTTTCGGTAGCTGAGTTTGTGGAAGGTATTACAAAAGGTGATGTCACTATATTGAGTCAGGCCGTGACGCTGGTGGAAAGTGTGAAACCCGAACATCAGGCTGTCGCTCAGGAAGTGATAGAGAAGTGTCTGCCTTATTCCGGCAATTCTATCCGGATAGGTATCAGCGGCGTTCCCGGTGCGGGAAAGAGTACCTCGATAGACGTATTCGGCTTGCACGTACTCGAAAAAGGGGGAAAGTTGGCTGTATTGGCTATCGACCCGAGCAGTGAGCGCAGTAAAGGGAGTATCCTGGGAGACAAGACCCGCATGGAACAGCTTTCTGTACATCCTAAATCATTTATCCGTCCCAGCCCCTCGGCAGGTTCGTTGGGTGGTGTGGCACGCAAGACACGCGAATCGATTGTGCTTTGTGAAGCTGCCGGATTTGATAAGATTTTTGTGGAGACGGTCGGAGTGGGACAGAGTGAAACGGCTGTTCATTCGATGGTGGACTTTTTCCTGCTGATTCAATTGGCCGGGACAGGCGATGAATTGCAAGGTATCAAACGCGGCATCATGGAAATGGCGGACGGTATTGTGATAAACAAGGCCGATGGGGATAATTTGGAACGCGCCAAGTTGGCTGCTTCTCAATTCCGTAATGCACTGCATTTGTTTCCTGCCCCCGAATCGGGCTGGACACCGCAGGTGTTGACCTATTCAGGTTTCTATAATATAGGTGTGAAGGAAGTGTGGGACATGGTTTACGCATACATTGACTTCGTAAAGGAGAACGGTTATTTTGAATATCGCCGTAACGAACAGAGCAAATATTGGATGTATGAAAGCATCAACGAGCAGTTGCGTGACAGTTTCTATCATAATCCGAAGATTGAAGCGATACTTCAGGAAAAGGAACGTCAGGTGCTGAGCGGTAATCTGACTTCATTTGTTGCTGCCAAGAGCTTGCTTGATACTTATTTCGATGATTTATCTTTAATCTAGAGAAAATACGTTAAAAAAATCATTGTTCATACGGGACAATATGCTTTTCGTGTGTATTTATTATAAAGCGAAAAGTATAGACATATGACAAGAATAATTTTTATCGACTAAAATACCTTATGAACAAAACCTTGTTAACCGGTCTTTTGTGCTGCACCCTCACAGCGCAAAGTTTTGCGGGCCAACCATTAGAGGGCTTCATGTATGCTTCGGTGAGTGCCCCGGCAGGAAATGAGTGGGAATCTCCCGAAAATCTGGCATTGAATAAGGAACAGCCCCATGCTTATTTCTTTTCATTCCAGGATGTGGAAAACGCACGTAAAGTGTTGCCTGAGAACAGTAAATTCTGGCAATCGCTTGATGGTGACTGGAAATTCCATTGGGCTCCTGGCCCGGATTCCCGTCCGAAGGATTTTTATCAGACAGATTTTGATGTCACTTCATGGGATGTAATCCCGGTGCCGTCCAGTTGGAATATTTACGGTATTCAGAAGGATGGGAGTCAGAAGTATGGAACACCTATTTATGTCAATCAGCCGGTTATCTTTCAGCATCGTGTGAAGGTGGACGACTGGCGTGGGGGAGTGATGCGCACTCCGCCTGCTAACTGGACTACGTATAAAGCCCGTAATGAAGTGGGGTCGTTCCGCCGCGATTTTGATGTACCGCAGGATTGGGACGGACGGGAAGTCTTCATCAGTTTTGATGGGGTGGATTCTTTCTTCTATCTGTGGATTAATGGTAAGTATGTCGGTTTCTCCAAAAATTCACGCAACACTGCCAACTTTAATGTTACACCGTATCTCCAAAAGGGCAGGAACACGGTAGCTGCCGAAGTGTATCGCAGTTCGGACGCGTCGTTTCTGGAAGCTCAGGATATGTTCCGTTTGCCGGGCATTTTCCGTACGGTAGCTCTGTATTCGGTTCCCAAAGTTCACTTCCGTGACTTGGTTGCTACTCCTGATTTGGATGCGGCTTATACGGACGGTGTTTTGACTATCAATGCCGATATCCGTAATTTGGATAAGAAAGCGGTGAAAAACTATAAAGTATATTATTCATTGTATGCCAACAAACTTTACTCTGATGAGAATACGCTGGTGGATGCTGTTTTGTCTCCCGTAATCGAAAAGATTGAACCGAACGGAACGGGCAGGATTCAGACTGTCTTTCATGTAAAAGCTCCGAATAAATGGTCGGCGGAGTTCCCTTATCGTTATACGCTTGTAGCCGAATTGAAGGATAAGAAGAATAAGACGATTGAAACGGTTTCTACTATTGTAGGGTTCCGTAAGGTGGAAATCAAAGATACGCCTGCATCAGCGGATGAATTCGGGCTTGCAGGACGTTACTACTATATTAACGGAAAAACTGTCAAGCTGAAAGGAGTAAACCGTCACGAGTCCAATCCGGCGGTGGGACATGCCATCACCCGTGAGATGATGGAAAAGGAAATCATGTTGATGAAACGTGCCAATATCAATCATGTGCGTAATTCACATTATCCGGATGATCCTTATTGGTATTTCCTGTGCAATAAGTACGGTATTTATTTGGAAGATGAGGCGAATATTGAATCGCATGAATATTATTATGGTGCTGCCTCCCTCTCTCATCCGGTTGAATGGAAAAATGCGCACGTGGCGCGCGTGATGGAAATGGTGCATGCTAATGTCAATAATCCGTCTATCGTTATCTGGTCATTGGGCAACGAGGCCGGGCCGGGCAAGAATTTTGTGGCTGCTTATGATGCATTGAAGAAGTTCGACTTGTCACGTCCTGTACAGTATGAGCGTAACAATGATATTGTAGATATGGGCTCTAACCAGTATCCGTCCATCGGCTGGGTACGTGGTGCGGTCAAAGGGAAATATGACATCAAATATCCTTTCCATATTTCGGAGTATGCCCATTCGATGGGTAACGCTTGCGGTAATTTGATTGATTATTGGGAAGCTATGGAGTCTACCAACTTCTTCTGTGGCGGTGCCATATGGGATTGGGTAGACCAGTCTATGTACAATTACGACCCGAAGACAGGTACGCGTTATCTGGCTTATGGCGGTGACTTCAGTGATACTCCCAATGACGGACAGTTTGTGATGAACGGAATCGTATTCGGTGATTTGGAACCGAAACCGCAGTATTACGAAGTGAAGAAGGTCTATCAGAATATTGAAGTAAAAGCGGTAGACCTTGAAAAAGGCGTGTTCGAAATCTTCAATAAGTATTATTTCAAGAATCTGGCGGACGACTATTATTTGATGTGGTCGGTTTATGAGGATGGCAAAGCTATTCGGACAACTCTGAAAAAAGACATAAACCTGGCTCCCCGCCAGCGGATGCAAATCTCTCTTCCCTATGACCGTACTGCGTTTAAAAAGGATGCGGAATATTTTGTAAAGGTACAGTTCGTATTGAAAGACCAAAGACCTTGGGCAGGTAAGGACTTCGTGATGGCAGAAGAACAACTGTTGGTTAAGGAAGCCGCAGAACGTCCGTTAATCAGCGAAGTGGCTAACGCTGCCGGAACTCTGAAAACTCACATGACCCCGGATGCGAAGAAAATCGAGATAAAGGGAGAGGGCTTTGACATGAAGTTCGATTTGCAGACCGGAAGTCTTTATTGTCTGAAATATGGCGATGAGACGGTTATAGCGGATGGAAACGGCCCGAAACTGGATGCGCTTCGCGCCTTCACTAACAATGATAACTGGTTCTATGCTCCTTGGTTTGAACATGGCTTGCATAACCTGAGGCATAAGTTGATAGAGTTTACTGCTCGCGAAAAGGGTGATAAAATGGTGTTGAGCTTTACCGTAGAATCTCAGGCACCGAATGCCGCAAGCATCAAAGGTGGAACAAGTTCTGGTAAGAACAGCATTGTGGAACTGACAGACAGGGTGTTTGGTAACAGTGACTTTAAATTTATCACCAATCAGGTGTGGACGGTATATCCGGATGGTTCTGTTGAATTACAGTCCGGCATCACTTCCAATCGTCCCAGTCTGACTCTGCCCCGTCTTGGCTATGTGATGAAAGTTCCTCAACAATATGCTAACTTTACTTATTATGGCCGTGGTCCGGTTGATAACTATGCAGACCGTAAGAGCGGTCAGTTTATCGAGCAACATACTAATACGGTGGCGGGTGAGTTCGTGAATTTCCCGAAACCGCAGGATATGGGCAATCATGAAGATGTCCGTTGGTGTGCGCTGACCAATCAGGAGGGACAGGGAGCTGTGTTTATTGCGACTGACCGTCTTTCTGTTTCAGCACTTCAGTATTCTGCTCTTGATTTGATTTTGGCTTCTCATCCTTATCAGTTACCCGAAGCGGGTGATACTTATTTGCATTTGGATTGCGCGGTTACCGGTTTGGGTGGTAATAGTTGTGGTCAGGGTGGTCCTCTTGTTCAAGACAGGGTGTTTGCCGGGCAGCATAATATGGGCTTTATTATCCGGCCTGCCGGTGGTAAGGACTTGGCGACTATTGCTAATGTTGCACCTGCCGGAGATATTCCTTTGTCCATTACACGTACCCCTGCCGGAATGGTAGAGTTGACATCGGCGAGAAAAGATGCCGTATTCTGCTATACGATTGATGGTAGTAAAAAGGTGCAGGAGTATAAGGAACCTATTCCTCTACGTAATGGTGGTACTGTGAAAGCATGGTATAAGGACAATCAGGAGATTAGTGCTGTAATGAAGTTTGAAAAGATAGAAAGTATCCAGATGCAGGTGGTGTATGCGAGCAGTCAGGAATCTGGTGACGGAGACGCTGCTAACTTGGTTGACGGTGACCCCGGCACGATATGGCATACGATGTATTCGGTGACCGTTGCCAAATATCCACATTGGGTAGACCTTGATGCAGGTGAAGTGAAGGAAATCAAAGGCTTTACATATTTGCCGCGTCAGAATGGAAGTAACGGTAATATCAAGGATTACTCTATTCAAGTCAGCATGGATGGTAAAGAATGGGGAGAACCGGTGAAGAAGGGTAGTTTTGCCAATAATTCAAAGGAGAAGAGAGTGATGTTTGACAAGCCTGTAAAGGCGCGTTATATTCGTTTCACTGCTTTGAGTTCGCAGAACGGGCAGGATTTTGCGTCCGGTGCGGAAATGACAATCCTGGCAAATTAGAATAAAGGTATTTTCCAGGCAAGGATTACGCGGTTCTGATTGAATAAGAACCGCGTAATTCGTACCTGAAATAATGATTGCAGGCTATCACAACTCCCTTCCCGCTTTCTCGAAATCTGCTCTCGACTTACTTTGCGTCACGATATATACTCCTAAGAATACCAGTGCAATGGCAAGTCCTTTCTGCCATCCGAAACTTCCGATTCCCATGATAATGGCAGCAATAGTAGCCACAATCGGCTGCATATAATTATACATGCTGACAACCGTAGGCCGAAGTAGTTTCTGTGCAGTCATAATGCAAAGGTAGGCAAGGAAGCTGCCACCCAATACCACATATAGTACTTGTACAATAGCAATCGTAGAGATAGAAGTCCACTGGATAGTGGAAATATCGTAATAAGAGAACGGTATATAACACATGGAAGCATAAACGAACATCCACTTATTGATAGTCACAGCCGAATATTGCTGGGACAGTCCCTTGAATACGGTTAAATAAATAGAGAAACTGATTTGTGCAACCAGACAAAGTAAGTCGCCAATCAGGCTTCCGTTACCATTACTTCCCGCCTGGCTGCTCAGAATTAGAATAAGTGCCCCCATGGCACCTACGAAAATCCCCAGTACTTTCTTGTTCGTAATCGGCTCTTTCAGATAAATAGCCGCCACAATCATAGTCACAATCGGTAAAGTCGTTGTCACAATCGAAGCATCGATAGGTGAAGTCATAGACAGCCCGAAAATAAACACTCCCTGATTGAACACTAAGGCAAACAGAGAAGCGAAGAATATTTTCAGCATATCCCGATGGTTGACATGTTCCTGCTTGCAAAAAATAGAAAGCAGCCAAAAAGCGGCTGCTGCTCCTACCATACGAAAAGTCGTAACGGAAAGAGCGGAAAATTCCTGAAGGGCTGATTTACCGATAGGAGCCATCAATCCCCACATAACGTTTGCTGTCAATGCGAACAGATGGCCGTGTAGATTTTTACTTTTGTCCATGCTGATAAGATTTGCGATATATTTTTTAATAAGAATAACACACGAAAGGAGAAAACGGTTGCAAAGGTAGTTTTTTATTCTTGTATTTTCTGAATTTGATGAGTTTACTAGCAGCTTTGTCGGATGATTTATTTATATTTGCCTTGATTAAAATAGAATATTATGGAACAGCAGGCTAATTATATACGTCGTATTGAAATCCACGGGCTATGGGAACGCTTTAATATAGGATGGGATTTGCGTCCCGATGTAAATATCCTTTCCGGTATCAACGGAGTGGGGAAGACCACCATTCTGAACCGTTCCGTCGGTTATCTCGAAGAACTCTCCGGCGAAATGAAAAGTGATGAGAAGAACGGAGTGCGCCTGTTCTTCGACAATCCCGAAGCGACCTATATCCCCTATGATGTAATCCGGAGCTACGACCGTCCTCTGATAATGGGCGACTTCACAGCCCGCATGGCAGATAAGAATGTAAAGTCCGAGCTGGACTGGCAACTCTATCTCCTGCAACGCCGCTATCTTGACTACCAAGTCAATATAGGCAATAAAATGATTGAAATGCTTTCCAGTGACGATGAAGAAGAACGCTGTAAAGCAGCCACCTTGTCCATTGTCAAACGCCGTTTCCAGGATATGATTGACGAGCTTTTCAGTTATACACGCAAGAAGATAGACCGCAAACGGAACGACATTGCCTTCTATCAGGACGGTGAACTGCTATTCCCCTACAAACTCTCTTCCGGTGAGAAGCAGATGCTCGTCATTCTGCTGACCGTGCTCGTGCAGGACAATAGTCACTGCGTACTCTTTATGGACGAACCGGAAGCCTCGCTCCACATCGAATGGCAACAAAAGTTGATAGCCATGATACGTGAACTGAACCCGAATGTACAAATCATCCTGACTACTCATTCGCCCGCCGTCATCATGGAAGGCTGGCTGGATGCCGTGACGGAAGTGAGCGATATATCCACTTCGTTGGAGCATGCGTTTGGAAAAGAATGTTCCCCGACGAAACCATAACTTGTAATTAGTAACTTGTAATAATCAGCATGGCAACTTCACTACGAGATAACCTGACTTCTTCATACTTCAACGCAGCCCACAAGCTTTATCCGAAGAAGGCCCGTCGGCGTATCATAGCTTATGTGGAAAGCTATGACGATGTCGCTTTCTGGCGTACACTGCTTGAAGAGTTTGAAGATGACGAGCATTATTTTCAGGTGATGCTTCCTTCGGCCAACTCCCTCGCAAAGGGGAAGAAGATGGTGCTCATGAACACGCTGAATACCGCCGAACTGGGAAGAAGCCTGATAGCCTGCGTAGACAGCGATTATGATTTCCTGCTGCAAGGCACCACCAATACTTCCCGTAAAATCAACCGGAACAAATATATCTTCCAGACTTATACGTATGCCATTGAGAACTACCACTGCTTTGCCGAAAGCCTGCATGAAGTGTGCGTGCAAGCCACATTGAACGATCGCTTCATCTTTGATTTCAATGCCTACCTGAAGAAGTATTCCGAAATCGTATATCCTCTTTTCCTGTGGAATATATGGTTCTATCGCCAACGGGATACCTATACCTTTCCGATGTACGACTTCCACACCTATACTGCCTTGCGTGAGATAAGTCTCAAGCATCCGGAAAAGAGCCTGGAAGCATTACAGCAGCGTGTCAACCAAAAGTTGTCGGAACTGAAGAAGCGTTTCTCCCGTAGCATCAGCCAGGTGAATGCACTACGGGCTGAACTGAGAGAATTGGGCTTGATGCCGGATAATACTTATCTGTATATGCAGGGACATCATGTGATGGACAATGTGGTAATGAAACTTCTCACCCCTGTTTGCACGGTGTTGCGCCGGGAGCGTGAACAGGAGATTAAACGACTGGCCGAACATAATGAACAATTCAAGAACGAACTGACTTGCTATCAGAACAGTCAGGTGAATGTGGAAATAATGTTGAAGAAAAACGTAGCCTACAAGCGGCTTTTCCACTATGACTGGCTGAGGCAGGATATAAGTGAATATTTAGAAAAAGGGAAATAACAAACTAAAAGAAGAAGAGAGAAAATTGTTTATGGAAGAAGTAAAAGAGGTGATTGATACAGTGACTGTTGCATTGGCGGATGGAGATACTCAAGACGCCGGTAATGCAATGATGCAAGGCGTGAATGATGCTTTGCTGTCGATGGGAGTGGATGAAGTCTGGGCGGATAAGATTGACAACTTTATCATATTGCTGCTTATCATAGGAGTAGCCTTGCTGGCTAATCTGATTTGCCGCAAGATAATTTTGCGTACGGTATCCAAACTGGTGAAACAGACGAAAGCCACTTGGGACGACATTGTATTCAATGACAAGGTGATGGTGAACCTTAGCAGGATGGTGGCGCCGATATTGATTTACATAGCCATTCCTATCGCATTTCCCGAACATGCGGATTCCGCTCTGCTTGACTTCCTTCGCAGGCTTTGCATGATTTATATACTCGCAGTCTTCCTACGTTTCGTAAGTGCGCTTTTTACTGCCGTTTATCTAGTATACAGCGCACGCGAACAATACAAAGACAAACCATTGAAAGGTCTCCTGCAGACAGCGCAAGTGGTTCTTTTCTTTATAGGAGCCATTATCATCATCAGTATCCTGATCAAGCAAAGTCCGGTGGTATTGCTGACCGGGCTCGGAGCTTCTGCCGCTGTTCTGATGTTGGTTTTCAAAGACAGTATTATGGGCTTTGTCTCCGGCATCCAGCTTTCTGCCAACAATATGCTGAAAGTGGGCGACTGGATTACCATGCCCAAATATGGCGCGGACGGCACAGTGATAGAAGTGACCTTGAACACTGTAAAAGTACGTAACTTCGACAATACCATCACCACCATTCCGCCTTACCTGCTGGTTAGCGACTCATTCCAAAACTGGCAGGGTATGCAGGAATCCGGCGGCCGTCGTGTGAAGCGTTCCATCAATATAGATATGACTAGCGTGCGCTTCTGCACCCCGGAAATGTTGGCGAAATATCGTAAGATACAATTGTTGAAAGACTACGTGGATCAAACGGAAAAAGTCGTGGAACAATATAACAAGGAACATGATATAGACAATTCAATACTGGTGAACGGACGCCGGCAGACCAATTTGGGAGTCTTCCGCGCTTACCTGACCAACTATCTGAAAAGTCTGCCCACTGTCAATCAGGAGATGACTTGCATGGTGCGCCAGCTCCAGCCTACGGAAACCGGTATTCCGATGGAACTTTACTTCTTTTCCGCCAACAAGGTCTGGGTTGCTTATGAAGGCATACAGGCAGACGTTTTCGATCATGTGCTTGCCATCATACCCGAATTTGACTTACAGGTGTTCCAGAATCCTTCGGGGGCGGACTTGCGCCGGATAGGAGTGAAGATAGAAAACTGATGGGCGCAATACAACAAAACAAATAATATTACAATAAACTACTTATATTATGAACACACCGTTACCTAGCCAGATTATTCGTGAGATTACCCCTTTGTCAGACAAGGACTGCTTTTATATTGCAGAACGTTACAAGACAGAGTTCACTTATCCTATTCACAATCATTCCGAGTTCGAATTGAACTTTACGGAGAAAGCGACAGGAGTGAGAAGGGTAGTCGGAGATTCTTCCGAAGTGATAGGCGACTATGATTTGGTCTTGATAACAGGTAAAGACTTGGAGCACGTATGGGAACAGAACGAGTGCCGTTCGAAAGAGATAAGGGAGATAACGATTCAGTTCTCTTCCGACCTCTTCTTCAAGAGTTTCATCAATAAGAATCAGTTCGATTCTATCCGCAGGATGCTGGATAAGGCACAGAAAGGACTTTGTTTCCCGATGTCCGCGATTCTTAAAATATATCCGTTGCTGGATACGCTGGCTTCCGAGAAACAGGGATTTTATGCGGTCATCAAGTTTATGACGATTCTTTACGAACTCTCCCTCTTCGAGGAAGAGTCCCGCACGTTGTCCAGTTCGTCATTTGCCAAGATAGATATTCATTCGGACAGCCGTCGTGTGCAGAAAGTGCAGGAGTATATCAATGCCCATTATCAGGAAGAGATTCGTTTGGGACAGTTGGCGGCTATGGTCGGAATGACGGATGTGTCATTCAGCCGGTTCTTTAAATTACGTACGGGAAAGAATCTTTCCGATTATATTATTGATATCCGTCTCGGTTTCGCTTCCCGTCTGTTGGTGGATTCTACCATGTCGATAGCCGAAATCTGCTATGAGTGCGGATTCAACAATCTTTCCAATTTCAACCGTATCTTCAAGAAGAAAAAGGCTTGCTCGCCTAAAGAGTTCCGTGAGAATTACCGGAAAAAGAAGAAGCTGGTTTAATAGATAAGTGTTGTATCATAATAGAATGATAATTTATTTTTAGACAGAAGAACATAAGAACAAAAGAACAAAAGATAAAATAGTAGTTTAATAAACTACAGAAATAATTTTCCAAGTGCGGCCTTTATGTTCTTTTGCTCTTATGTCTAAATTAAATTCCTATTCATAAAACTAAAACCATGTATTGACCGGTTTCTGCCATGCTGAAACTAAAAGTTTTTCTAACCTTGAAACTAAGAGTTTTCCAAGCTTTGAAACTAAAAGTTTCACACCGGGAAACAAAGTGTTTCACACCGAGAAACGAAGTGTTTCACGCCGAGAAACAAAGTGTTTCAACCAATGAAACAAATATTGGAACCGGAGGAAACAAATCTTTAAACCGGTGGGATGGGATTAGACAGATAGGAGATAGGTATGTAACATGCTTGCAACCTATCTTTCAATTGATTGTATTTTCTTCGTCTTATCATTGTAATACCTACCCTCTACCTTTGCCCACAGATTTAAAAACGTAGAGCAAAGTTCGATGAAAAAACTATTTCTTTTAAGATTTTCTGTTGCGGCCTTCTTCTGCTTGTTGTGTGTACTTCCCGCATTGGCTGCAAATATCAAGGTAAAAGGAGCTGTGAAAGACAAACTTTCAAAGGAACCTCTGATAGGAGCGACTATTCGCCTGATAGGCACACCAGCCGGAGCAGTTACCGATATGGACGGTAATTTCGAATTGAATGCCGCCGGTGTTTTGGAAGGTATGTATGATATTGAGATTAAATATGTAGGCTACAAGACCGAAGTACGCCGCAAGGTTCGTGTAGAGAATGGTAAACTGGTGATACTGAATCTGGAACTGGAAACCGACGCCCAGGAACTTTCTGATGTAGTAGTTGTAGCAAAGAAGAATCGTGAAAACGAGAATATGCTTTTGCTCGAACAGCAGAAAGCCGTTATCGCCGTGCAGTCTGTAGGTGTGAAGGAACTCTCCCGTAAAGGCGTTTCCGATGCCGAAGGCGCTGTCACCAAAGTTTCCGGAATCTCCAAGCAGGACGGAGTAAAAAACGTCTTTGTCCGTGGACTGGGCGACCGTTATAATACCACCACCTTCAATGGGTTTCCCGTACCGTCGGAAGATCCGGAATACAAGAATATCTCACTTGATTTCTTCGGGACAGACATCATACAGTCTGTCGGAGTAAACAAAGCCTTTACTGCCGGTGGAAGCGGTGATGTGGGAGGGGCCAATATTGATATTGCTTCCAAAGAACTGGTCGGCAGCGGATATGTCAGCGCAGGCGTTTCTGCAGGAGTGAATACACAGACTATGACCGCCGACTTCCTGAAACCGGACGGAACGAACCCCTTCGGATTTGCCAACCGTACACAACCGTCGGGTAACGCATGGGGATTTGAAAACAAGCTGGATCCGGCAGCACAGAATTTCCAGATAGACCGCAGTTACAATATATCCGGCGGAAAGAGATTCTACGTAGGCGGAGAACGTAACGTTCTCTCTTTTTTCGCCACTGCAGGGCATACCACGGATTATCGCTACACAGATGAAACCATACGTAATACCACAACCGACGGAACCGTCTACAAAGACATGACAGGGCATAAGTCCGCCGTCAATATCAGTCAACTGGCACTGGCCAACGTGGATTTTGATATGCAGAACCGTCACCACCTGGCATACAATCTTATGCTGGTGCACAACAGCACCCAGTCTGTTGGAAATTATGAAGGTAAAAATGATACCTTCAGCGATGATTACGGTAATCAAGGGATGACCCGCCGCCAACAAGTGAATGACAACCTGCTTATTGTCAACCAACTGACGAGTAACTGGGGACTGACAGACGTGTTGAGCTTCGACGCGGGAGTCTCTTATAATATGGTGCGCGGATACGAACCGGATCGCCGCATCAACGAGATAACGAAGAATGATACAGGTTACGGGCTGGTAGGAGGAAATACGCAGTTCCGCACTTTTGCCGCATTGACGGAGAACGACCTGAATCTTCGCGGTGGACTGGTATATCGGCTAAAGGACAGTCAGGAAGAAATATCGCAGCTTCGCATAGGCTATACGGGACGCATCGTAAATGATGATTTTGAACAGACGGAATACAACCTGATAACTCTTAACGGGCCGTCGTTCACTTCATTGAATGATATTGCACTGGATGACTTTTATACATCCGCCAATTTCGGAACCCGCTTTAACGTAGACAATGCCGTAGACAAATATACAGTGAAAAAGAATATACACTCCGTTTATGCGGAAGCCGTCTACCAGTTTTCATCCCGCTGGGTGGCAAACCTGGGAGTGAAGTATGATAACGTAGATATGACCGTGGATTACAACGTAGACAAAGGCAACTCCAAAGGAAAGAACAGCATCAGGGAAAACTATTTTCTTCCGAGCCTGAATCTGAGATATAACCTGACGGACAAACATACATTGCGACTGGGGGCGAGTAAGACATACACATTGCCGCAATCAAAAGAGATTTCACCTTACCGCTATGTAGGAGTCAACTTCAAGAGCCAGGGTAACGCGAATCTGAAACCGTCGGACAACTACAACCTGGATTTGAAATGGGACTTTACCCCCACACCTACGGAACTTATCTCGCTTACCGCCTTCTACAAAATGATAAAGAACCCTATTTCACGTATCGAAACTCCGAGCGCAGGCGGATTCCTCTCTTATGAGAACATATCCGGCCAGGCTACCGTAGCAGGTATCGAGCTGGAAATACGTAAGAATCTTCTCGTACGTCCGGCAGGGAAAAACGGCACGAACAGGCTTTCGGCAGGGCTCAACGGCTCATACATCTACACTAACGCCATAATAGATGACCCCGACATCGCGGCTACCGACAAGGAAGGCTCCCAGCTCGAAGGGGCAGCGCCGTGGATTGCAAACTTTGATTTGTCGCATACCTATTCTACCGGTAGGCACTCATTTACCAACACTCTTGTTTTGGGATATGTGGGCGAGAAAGTATATACCCTCGGCACGCAAGGATACCGGAACATCATGGAAGAAGGAGTAACCACACTTGATTTTGTATCGCAGGCCAAGTTCGGCAAGCATTTCTTGTTCAGTCTCAAGGCACGCAACCTGCTCAATCCGGCCTACCGGTTGAGGCGGGAAGCCAGCAGCAACAACCGGAAAGTAGTGTTGGGCGATTATAAGAAAGGAATAAACGTGAGCTTGGGAGTGTCGTGCACATTTTAGGCTCTTACATATAAACTATTTAAATATTTAAAGGAAATGAAAAGACTATTTTTAAGCATGATGGCTATGGCAGCCATGGCAACAACCTTGACCCTGACTTCTTGCGGAAGTGATAATGATGGAGATAACATTCCGGGCGACTCGTCCATATTGGCAGCAGACGGAAAAACTCTGAAAGGAAATCTTATCGGCAAGCAGACACTGGAAGCCGGCGACTATGTGCTGGGCGGAACTGTCATTATCGAAAACGGCGGCGAACTGACTATTCCTGCCGGAACCACCATCAAGGCAGCAAAAGGATTCAGCAGCTATATCCTCGTGGCACAGGGTGGAAAGCTTTATGCGAACGGTACATCTGCCGCTCCTGTAACCTTCACTTCCGGAGAAACTACTCCGAAGTCCGGCGACTGGGGCGGAATCATCCTGAACGGAAAAGCACCTATCTCCGGTGCGAACGAAAGCGGCAATACTGCCAATGCCGAAGTGAACAATGCCTATAAATATGGTGGTGACAACGCGTCGGACAATTCTGGGGCGCTTACTTACGTCAATATCTTCTATGCAGGTGCGCGCAACACTGCCGACATCGAGCACAACGGATTGACACTGAACGGTGTGGGAAACGGAACGAAAGTTGAGAACATCTATATCCTTGAGAGTGCGGATGATGCCATCGAGTTTTTTGGCGGTACGGTCAACGTAACCAATCTTCTGGCTGTGAACCCGGATGATGATATGTTCGACTTCACACAAGGATATACAGGTACTTTGAAAAACTGCTACGGTATTTGGGAAGAAGGATATACCAGTACGGAAGAAGACCCGCGCGGCATCGAAGCCGACGGTAACCTGGACGGAAAAGGGCCGGAGCATAAGAATCAGTCGAACTTTATCGTAGATGGCATGACTATCATCAACAATACCGTAGGCGGCAACACTACCACCGGACAGAAGAATGCTATGGACGATGTGATTAAAATACGCCGTGGAGCAACTGCCACTATCAAGAACGCTCTGGTGACATCGACATTGAATCTGACGGGATTGAAAGCCAAGGACTTGGTGGACGCAACCGACTCCAAAGGAGGTGGTACGGTGACAATCAACGTGACTTGCAACCTTTCTTCTTTCTCATACAGCAAAAAGGAAAGAGTAGATTATGAAGACAGCAGTGACCCGGGCAAGAATGTAGAGAACCAGGGAAGCATCACGCTTACAGAAGGAGCTTCCAATACCGGTGCGGATACTTCGGTTATGGGGTGGACAGGTTATACTTTTCCGGCACTTTAAGCTGAATAGCGGTGGAATAAGATACAGGGTATTGTCATCTCTGTCACGTACTTTCCGCTATATAATTATTAGTGGCTTTATAGTATCTCTTTATTCCTTTTTCGTATCTTTGCTATTCATTTTCATTTAATGAAATAAAATATGCAAACAGACTACGAGCGGTATATCAAGATGGCTTCTCTAGCCCAGATAGGGTGGTGGGAAGCCGATTTTGCCGCAGGACATTATTTGTGCTCTGATTTCCTTTGTGACCTTCTCGGATTGGAGGGGGATACCATTTCTTTTCAGGATTTTCAGAATTTGATACGCGAGGATTACCGTGAGCAAATTATTCAAGAGTTTCGTGCAAATGCGAATATACACCGGAACTTTTATGAACAGACTTTTCCTGTTCATTCCAAGTATGGTGAAATCTGGTTGCATACTCGTCTGGCTCACCGTGAGAAAGGCACGGGAACCAATGATGGTGATAAATCTTTCGGAGTCATCCAGCGGGTGGAAGCTCCTAAAGAAACCGAACAAAGAGACGCATTGAGAAGGGTGAACAGTCTGCTTCGCCGTCAGAATTTTATCTCCCAGTCTTTACTCCGTTTCCTTCGCGATGAAGAAGTAAACTCTTGTGTCATGGAAATTTTGAATGATATCCTGAATCTCTATTACGGTGAAGGGCGTGTCTATATCTTCGAATATGATGAAAATCACACTCATCAGAGTTGTACCTACGAAGTCGTCTCCGAAGGCGTATCGTCCGAGAAAGGCAGTCTGCAAGATATTCCTATCGATCAGGGGAGATGGTGGAGCCGGCAGATTCTTTCCGGCAAGCCTATTGTGCTGAATTCCTTGAATCAGTTGCCCGCAGAGGCGGACGAGGAATTTCATTTCCTTGATGCGCAAGGCATCCTGTCGATGATGGTGACTCCTTTGATGGCAAACGACCGTATCTGGGGATATATGGGCATTGATTTAGTCAAGTCCTATCACGAATGGAGCAATGAAGATTATCAGTGGTTTTCTTCATTAGCCAATATTATCGGCATCTGTATCGAACTGCGTAAGGCCAAGGATGATGTAATCCGTGAACAGGTCTTCCTGAACAACTTGTTCCGCTTTATGCCGATGGGGTATATTCGGTTGTCGATAGTCCGGGACGAGAGGAATGAGCCTTGTGATTATAAGATAACGGATGGGAATAGCTTGGTCGTTAAGTTTTTCGGCAGGCCGATAGAAGAATACAAGGGATGTCTGGCTTCGGATATACATCCCGACTATGTTTCTAAACTCGACCTTTTGATAAGTGTGATGCGTGATAATACTTATAAGGAAGGGAATGAGTACTTCGCCAAAACCGGGACTTATACCCATTGGATTGTTTATTCACCGGAGAAAGATGAAGTGGTTGCCCTGTTCCTCGATACTACGCAGGCGGTGAAAGCCAACCGGGCAATGGACCGCAGCGAAAAACTATTCCAGAATATCTTTGCCAATATTCCGGCGGGAGTGGAAATTTACGACAAGGACGGTTATCTGGTCGATATGAACAATATGGATTTGGAGATATTCGGAGTGCTGGACAAATCGGCAGTGATAGGGGTGAATTTCTTTGAAAACCCGAATGTCTCACAGGTTATCCGTGACCGCGTGAAGAATGAAGATATGGTAGATTTCCGTCTCAACTATTCTTTCGAACGGGCTGAAGGTTATTATACTTCCAGTCTTTCAAAGTCGATAGATATCTATACCAAGGTCAGCAAACTCTACGACAACGAGGGCAACTTTAACGGATATATTCTTATTAGCATTGATAACACCGAACGTCTTGACACGCTGAACCGTGTCCGTGATTTCGAGAACTTCTTCCTGTTGATATCAGACTATGCCAAAGTGGGTTATGCCAAGTTGAACCTCATGAACCGGAAGGGATATGCCATCAAGCAATGGTATAAGAATATGGGAGAGGACGAAGATACTCCGTTGAGTGAAGTCGTAGGCGTTTACCGCTATGTGCATCCGGACGACCGGCAAAGTATTCTTGATTTCTTCGAAGAAGTGAAGAAGGGTAACAGACGTCATTTCCAGAAGGAAATGCGTGTCCGCCGTGTGGGGACGACAGACCGGTGGAACTGGGTACGCTCCAATATCGTAGTGACTACCTACAAGCCGGAAGAGGATGAGATAGAAATCATAGGTATCAATTACGATATCACGGAGTTGAAGGAGACGGAGGCGGAACTGATTCTGGCACGTGACAAGGCGGAAATGGCCGACCGTCTGAAGAGTGCTTTCCTTGCCAATATGAGCCATGAGATCCGCACTCCGTTGAATGCCATTGTCGGTTTCTCTGACTTGCTGGTTGAAGCGGATAATCTTGAGGAACGGAGAGAATACGTTAAAATAGTCCGTGACAATAATGACTTGCTGCTGCAACTGATTACGGATATACTTGACCTTTCGAAGATTGAAGCCGGCACGTTCGAATTTTCTATCGGAGATGTCGATGTGAACGCACTGTGCGAAGATATTGTCCGCTCCATGCAGATGAAAACGAAGGAAGGAGTGGAACTTCTGTTTGACTCGTGTCTTTCGCAATGCCATATAATCAGCGACCGCAACCGTCTGCATCAGGTTATCTCCAACTTTGTGAACAACGCGATTAAGTTTACTTCGCACGGAAGTATCCGTGTGGGGTATCAGATAAAGGGCGAAGAACTGGAATTTTATGTACAGGATACGGGAGTGGGGATTGACGAGGAACATCAGTCGCATATCTTCGAGCGTTTTGTCAAGCTCAACTCTTTCGTGCCCGGCACAGGACTGGGACTTTCCATCTGTCAGAGTATCGTAGAGCAACTGGGCGGACGGATAGGTGTTGACTCCGAACCGGGCAGGGGTTCACGGTTCTGGTTCAGGTTGCCGGGGGTGATTGTGACGGAATGAGTATATTGGGAATGTACGGCTTTTCAGGCATTCAGACTGTAACGATAATAAGAGAAAAGGCAGTAGCTGCTCCCGTTGATGGGAGGCTACTGCCTTTTTCTGTTATACAGTTCCGGTCGATTGTTTTTTATTATATACCGAACGAGAGTTTATCAATAGACTGATATACGATACTTGCGATACCCAGTCCGATAATGCCCAGCGTACAAAGCGCCAGTCCCCATTTTGTACAGCGGTCGCTGCGGAACGTGGGAATCGGATCGTCGGAAGGGGTGATATACATTGCCTTCACAATCAGCAGATAGTAGTACAGTGAAATCACTGTATTGACCAATGCGATGAATACCAGCAGATGGAAACCTGCATCGAAAGCCGCCATGAAGATAAAGAACTTCGAGAAGAATCCGGCAAAAGGAGGGATACCTGCCAATGAGAATAAAGATAGGGTCATAAGGAGCGCTATCTTCGGATTCGTCTTGTAAAGTCCCGCATAATCTTCGAGTGTGAACTTCTGGCTGCGTAGTGCCACGATAGTGATTACGGCAAATACGCCGAGGTTGGCGGCAGCATATACAAGTACGTAATATACTAACGCTGTCATTCCCTGTGCGGTGCCGCCGATAACGCCCAGCATGATATATCCGGCTTGTGAGATACTGGAGAATGCCATCAGGCGTTTCAGGTTCTGCTGGCGGATAGCGAATATGTTGGCAATGGTGATAGAGGCGATAATCACCCAGTAAAGCACTTCCTGCCAGTCGTTTATCATCGGAGCGAATACTTTGATAAGAATAGCCATTAGCACGAAAGCGGCCGAACCTTTTGAAACAACGCTCAGATAAGCGGTGACCGTACTTGGTGCACCTTCGTATACGTCTGCTGTCCAAAGGTGGAACGGAACGAGTGATAACTTGAATGCCATCCCTGTGAAGAAGAATACGAATGCCATGATTTGCAACGGATTTCCGTCGATATGGGCGGGAAGGTCTTCAAAATACAACGTTCCGGTGGAACCGTAAATCATGGACAAGCCGAACAACAACAGGGCGCTGGAGAAGAGGGCGGTAAGAATATACTTGGCTCCTGCTTCGGCAGAGTTGTGACGGTATTTGTCGAAGGCAATCAGGGCAGCCATCGGGATGGATGCCGTTTCCAGCCCGATGAAGAACATCAGGAAGTGTCCGGCGGAAATCATGAGATACATACCAAACAGAGTGGAGAGTGTCAATACATAAAATTCTCCTTGTTTGAAAGAGGTATCTTCACGTTTCATCCATTCGTGTGCCATCAGGAAGACAATCAGTGTACCTACGTTCAGAATTGACTTGACAACCGTATGCATGGGTACGTAGTGGTACATACCGCCGAATACGTCGGCAGCAGTTCCCGGAACGAGATTGATAGCTGTATGAATCGCCATCAGAATGACGGGTAACATGGTGTTCAGTCGTGCTTTTCCGTCATTTTTGTGTGCGTCCGGACTCATGAAGAGGTCGGCCAAGAACAGTAGTAGCAGAACAACTACGAGCGACAGCTCTTCTCGCATATGTAGAAATTGTGAATAATCCATATTGTAATTTACTATTTAACGATTTACAATTTACTATTTAGGGTATCAGTTGTGAGACAACCGGCAATACACTTTCACCAATCATGTGGCTGATCCAAAAAGGAGCCATACCCAGTCCGGCTACACAAACGATGAGGCAGATAACGGCTACACGTTCGTCCCACGTTGCGTCGGTCAGTTCGAGGTGGTGCTTGTTGGTACAGGTTCCATACAGAATCTTACCTACCAGGCGCAGGATATAGACTGCTGTAATCACGATCGAAGAGCAGGCGATGATAGTCAGTGTGCGGTGGAATACATCGTTGTTCTGGAAAGAACCGACGAAGATGGTCATTTCGGCAATGAAACCACTCAGCCCCGGAAGACCGAGGTTGGCAAGACCGGCAATCACGTAACATACACTGAGGAACGGCATAATCTTCATCAGACCGGCAAGCTCGCGAACGTCACGGGTGTGTGTACGTCCGTAAATCATACCGATAAGGGCGAAGAACAAGGCTGTCATCAATCCGTGGGACAGCATTTGGAGGATAGCTCCCGTTGCAGCCGTCTGATTCAGCATCAGGATGGCGAAGAGAACCAGTCCGCAGTGAGATACGGAAGAGTAGGCGTTGATATATTTCAAGTCAGTCTGTACGCAAGCGGAGAAGGCTCCGTAGACCACAGAGATACCTGTCAGTATCAGGAATATCCATGAAAGTTCGTTAGCGGCTTCCGGCATCAGGTACATGGCGATGCGGAAACATCCGTAACCACCCAGCTTCATCAATACTCCGGCATGGAGCATGGATACTGCTGTCGGGGCGGAAGCATGACCGTCGGGACTCCAGGTATGGAATGGGAAGAGGGCACCCAGTACACCAAAGCCGAGGAAAGTCAGCGGAAACCAGATGCATTGTTGTGCAAACGGTATATTGTGTAACTGTGCGATTTCGAGCAGGTTCATTGTCGTTGCTCCCGAGCCGAAGTAGATTCCGAGGATTCCGATCAGCAGGAAGGCGGAACCGCCCATCAGCATCAGTGTCAGCTTCATGGCTGCATATTCCTTGCGTCCCGAACCCCATACGCCGATCAGCAGGTACATAGGTATCAGGGCTATTTCGTAGAACATAAACATGGTGAATAACTCTACGGATATAAAGAATCCGAATACTCCCATTGACAATAGGGTGAACCAAAGGAAATATTCTTTTGTCAGAGGTTGCAGACGCCAGGAAGCGAATGTTCCGGTGAAGACGATGATGGCGGACAGTAACAGCATGGCTACCGAGATTCCGTCGACGCCGACCGAATAGGAGATATGAAGCGGTGCATACCAAAGGGTGTCTGCACGGAAAAGCATTTCCGCCGTATTTCCGGCACTACGCTCTCCCAGATACATGAATGTAAGTACGACAGATGCAATCAGAAGTGCCGATGCGCCAATAACCATAACCCCGCGGATCGCTTTTATTCCTCTTGCTGCCCAGAGTCCGGCCAGCATCAGGAGGGGGATAAGTACGAATATTGATAAGAAATTCATCTTTATAATTTACTATTTAAAGATTTACTATTTACTATTTAGAGAATCAACAGTAGGATAAGTGCCAGTGCACCGCAAAGGAACACATATGCATATTGCTGTACTTGACCGCTCTGTAAACCACGGATTTCATCGCTTGTAGTATTGGTAGCCCATGCCAGGAAGTTGAAGAATCCGTCCACTACATGACGATCCCACCATGCGATAGGAGTAGAGATGCAGCGGAAGATAATCTTGTGCGTAATGAACTGGTATATGTCATCAATATAGAAACGATTGTAAGCAGCCTTGTGCAATCCCTTGAACTGTTTTGCCAACGAATCGGCAACGGGCTGTTTGGCATTCTTATACATCCAGGTAGCGATGGCAATAGAAATAATGGCAATAACCACACTTGTGACAGCTACCGACAGGTCGAGATGGATAGAGTAAGACTCTCCGTTCGAACTGATGAAATGTCCGAAAGGAATAAAGCCGGCTCCACAGGTTATCGCTGCCAGGAACATCAAGGGGAATGTCATCGCTAACGGACTTTCGTGCGGCGTGTGGTGAGCGTGCAATTCTTTGTTTTCCTTGCCCCAAAAGATCCCATAGTACAAACGGAACATATAGAAAGCAGTCATCGCGGCAATTACCGTCATCACCCAACCCATTACAG
The DNA here is from genome assembly GCF_042854785.1 of Bacteroides sp. f07. NCBI lineage: Bacteria > Pseudomonadati > Bacteroidota > Bacteroidia > Bacteroidales > Bacteroidaceae > Bacteroides > Bacteroides sp. f07. The sequence continues at coordinate 1,183,036 of NZ_BAABXI010000002.1, forward strand.
GGCTGTATTGGAAGCAGGCTGCCAGAATCTCGTCTTTCGAGAAGAAGCCGGAGAACGGGGGAATACCCGCAATGGCAAGGCAGGCAATCAGGAATGTCCAGTGAGTGACAGGCATATATTTGCGTAATCCGCCCATTGCGGACATTTCATTGGAGTGTACCGCATGAATAATGCTACCTGCACCAAGGAAGAGCAGTGCTTTGAACATGGCATGTGTGAAGAGATGGAACATGGATGCCATGTATCCCAATCCGCCTTCGTGCGGGTTCATGGAAGTGCAAACGCCCAAAGCTACCATCATAAAACCAATCTGTGAGATAGTAGAGAAAGCGAGTACACGCTTGATATCCGATTGCACGCAAGCTACACTTGCAGCATAGAAGGCAGTGAATGCACCTACCCAGGCTACCATATGCAAAGTGTTCGGAGCATATGCGATGAAGAGCGGGAACATACGTGCCACGAGATAAACTCCGGCAACTACCATCGTTGCCGCATGGATCAGGGCACTGACCGGAGTAGGCCCTTCCATTGCATCGGGCAACCATATATGCAATGGGAACATCGCACTCTTACCGGCACCACCCACGAACATCAGGCCGAGGGCTAACGGAAGCATGGCAGCTCCACCGCTGACCAGTGATACCGTATCCAGAGTGAAACCGAATGTTCCACCATAATATCCGTAAATCAGGATACCAATCAGGAAGCCTAAATCGGCAAAACGAGTGACAATAAATGCTTTCTTGGAAGCGGAGATTGCTGCAGGTTTTGTATAGTAGAATCCGATTAATAAATACGAACTTACACCCACCAATTCCCAAAAGAGATACATTTGGAAGATATTTGTCGCTACTACCAATCCCAGCATTGACATAGTAAACAGGGAAAGGAAAGCGTAATAACGTTGAAAGCCGGTCTCGCCTTTCATGTAGCCGAAGGAGTAGATATGTACCATCAGCGACACGGTAGAGATGACAATCAACATCATTACAGATATGGGATCGAGCAGGATGCCCAGATCGAAGTGTAATGTCTCTGTAAAAGGAAGCCACGTGAAATTATAAGGTATCAATGTGGCAAATGTTCCGTCTTCCAGCCGCGGGGCGGAGAAATATTGGAAAGCAGTCACATAAGACAGTACCGTTACCGTTCCCAGTACCAGAGTACCGATGATACCCGCCGTCCGATGTGACATCCATTTTCCCCCGATTCCCAGTATAAGAAAGGAGAAGAAAGGAAGAAGGAGTATTAGAATTGTTAGTTCCATACAGTTTTATTTAATTACTTGTTTTATTATTACTTATATTTATCATAAACTCATCTGTTTATCCGAATGGAAACCTGGAAGTGGCACCTTGGCACCGCTTCGCCTTTACCATTTCAGGTCGTCGAGGTTGCGGACTTGGATGCTTCGGAGATTACGGTAGATATTGATCATGATGGCGATAGCTATTGCAGTTTCCGCGGCCGAAATGGCGATGGAGAACAGTGCGAAGAAATAGCCCTCCATTCCTTCCGGGAAGAGAAAACGGTTGAACACGGCAAAGTTGATGTCCGTGGCGTTCAGCATTAACTCTACTGAAATCAGGATAGCCAGCGTGTTACGGCGGGTAAAGAATCCATAGATTCCTGCAAACATCATGATGGTAGAGACTACCAGATAATATTCCATGTGTATCATATATAGTGCTTTAGTGTTTAATGATTAATGATTAATAACTGAAAGGGGGTAATGCAAAGTGTTAATCACTTATTACTCACCACTACCCCGTTATTTTCATCTCTTGCGGGCAATCATGATACCACCGATGATGCAGGCCAGCAACAGGATACTGACAGCTTCGAAAGGCAATACATAACCATATTTGTCACTACTCAGCAAGGCGTGTCCGATGGTGTGGATGTTTATCTCCAGTGGGGCAAGATTCTTGGTTTGCAGGAAATTATGCTTCAGTGTGATAAACAGGATAATTGCCAGTCCGGCAACCATCGTAAAGAGCCCTGCCAGGAACCGGCTCCGTTTTAGTTTCTCGACGCGGTCTCCCTCGCCACTGGTTAGCAGGATGGAGAATACATAAAGCACGACGATACCACCGGCGTAAACCATAATCTGGACGGAGCCCAAAAAGGTGTAGCCCAGCAAGAAGTAGATGCCGGCCGTGCCGAAGAGCACGAAGAGCAGGTAAGTAGCCGAGCGGACAATCCGTTGGGTAGTCACCGTCATGATGGACATAGCAATAATAAATGCTGCCAAAAAGTAGAATACTACTGTTTCAAGTGTTGATCCCATATCTAAACTTCTTTTTTCTTTTCTATTACTTTACTACCGTCATGATTCAGTTTCAGGACGAGCTTGGAGCGGTCGAATACTGCATGTTCGAAATTCTGGTCGAACGTGATAGCATCGTGCGGACAAGCATTTACACAAAGTTGGCAGAACATACAGGCTCCCAAGTCATATTCATAGGTCGCCAGGATTTTCTTCTTCTTGCCGTCTTCGGTTTCGATCGTTTCGCTGGTCACTTTGATCGTATCGTTCGGACAAGCCATCTGACACAATCCGCAGGCTACGCAGCGATGTTCATTATTCTCATTGTGGGGCATGTTCAGTGTTCCGCGGAACCGGTCGAACATCTTCAGTTCCTTCCGGTTCTCGGGATATTGCTCGGTCACTTTCTTGCGGAAGTACACCTTGATGCTGGTTTTCATACCCGTTGCCAGTGTGCTGATGCCGTGCACCAGACCACCTAAGTACGTATATTTCTTATCTTTATATTCCATAATTCTCATTTATCAGAAATGAAAGCCGAAGGCTACGCAACAAGCCATGATTAATAAATTCACCATAGAAATAGGAACCAGGTATTTCCATTCCAGATTCAGAATCTGATCGATACGCAGACGTGGGAAAGTCCATTTAATCCACATCAGCAGGAATACCACAAAAAATGCCTTGCCGAAGAACCAGATGAATCCGGGGATATAGTCCATTACGGCATTAAATCCGTCCAGGCCGACAATGTGCAACGGCATCCATCCTCCCAGGAAGATAGTGGCGGCAACACTGGCTACGATAAACAGGTTCAAATATTCTGCCAGATAGAAGAATCCGAAACCCATACCGGAATATTCGGTGTGGTATCCGGCAGTCAATTCACTTTCCGCTTCGGGAAGGTCGAACGGGCCGCGGTTACATTCGGCGTTTCCGGCAATCAGGTAGATGATGAAAGCAATTACAGCCGGGATATGTCCCTTGAAGATGAACCAGCCGTTGGCTTGCCCTTCCACGATTTCAGAAAACTGCATGGTTCCCATCAACACGACCATCGTCATGATACTCATGCCAACGGAAAGTTCATAACTGATTATCTGCGCGCCGCTTCTCATGGCACCAATCAGGGAGAACTTGTTGTTACTACCCCAGCCGGCAAGCAGAATGCCGACAACTCCGATGCTGGAAGCAGCTAACAGGAAGAATACTCCGACGTTGAAATTCAGAATTTCCGCTCCCTTATTAAAAGGAATACAAGCGAAAGTAAGGAACGAGGCGATAATCACCATGAACGGGGCCAGGTTGTAGAGGAAATGGTCGGCGCCTTTCGGCATGAAGATTTCCTTAGTCATCATTTTGAGCACGTCGCATACCACTTGGATAGAACCCCATTTGCCCACACGGTTCGGGCCGAGACGGCACTGGAAGAACCCGCAGACCTTGCGCTCCATGTAAATCAATATGATAGCGAGAATGGCATACAGTGCAACAATGCACACGCCGACAGCCACACATTCTATAAATACAGCCACTCCCTCAGGCATAATGGAGAGAAGCAGCTCATGTATCCAATTTGTTACTATACTAAAGTCGAACATATTTAATTAGTGTTTAGTGTTTAATGATTAGTGATTAACATATTGATGCATTCTTTTCCGTTAATCGTTCATCACTAAACGTTAATCGTTAACTTATCGGTCAATATCCGGAACCACATAATCTATTGTTCCGCCAATGGCAATCAAGTCGGCTATCTTGGCTCCCCGGCAAATAGTGTCAATTGCCGCAACAAGTGGCAAACCGGTAGAGCGATAGTGCAGGCGGTAAGGCATCTTGTCGCCCTGGCTTTCGAGGAAGACACCGAATTCACCACGGCTTCCTTCCACGGCAGCATAGTAACTGCCTTCGGGAACACGGATGATTGGCTTCATCTTTTCCTGATACGGCCCTTCGGGGATATTGTCTATTAATTGCTCGATGATGTTCAGACTTTCCATTATCTCATCCATACGTACCAGGTAACGGGCGAAGCAGTCACCTTCGGTATAAATGATTTCTTTGAAATCTACTTTGTCGTATACACCGTAAGGCATTCGCTTACGTACGTCGCAAGCCCAACCCGAGGCACGACCGGTACCACCGGTGCAGCCGAAAGAAATAGCATCTTCGCGACTCAATACACCCACGCCTTTCATACGGCTTTGAGCGATGATATTGCCTGTGAATATATCGTGATATTCGTGAATGATACCTCTCATATACGGGATAAATTCTTTCACCCGTTTGACGAAGTTCGGGTGGAGGTCAGCCTGTACGCCGCCAATTGTATTGTAGTTCATAATCAAACGTCCACCGCACGTTTCTTCAAATATGTCCAGAATCTTTTCACGGTCGCGGAAGCCGTAGAAGAAAGCGGTCAGTGCTCCCAAGTCCATAGCGAGGCAGGAGTAGAATAACAAGTGGGAGTCGATACGTTGCAACTCATCCATAATCGTACGGATATATTGCACACGTTCGCTTACTTCGATACCCATCGCTTTCTCGATACACATACACAATGCGTGACGATTCTGATGTGCGCCCAAATAATCGAGACGGTCTGTCAGAGCCAGCGTCTGAGGATAAGTAAGACTTTCATTCATCTTTTCGATACCCCGGTGGATATATCCGCAGTTTGCGTCAATCTTACGGATGATTTCACCTTCAAGGGAAACACGGAAACGCATTACACCATGAGTCGCAGGGTGTTGCGGACCGATATTGACTACGTATTCTTCTTCTCCGAAGAGTTTCGTCTCTTTGCTTTTGATTGTTCCGTCCGGGTTCAACTCAATTTCCTGAGTCGTGTCGAACGTTTCTTCATTGGTCATGCAGAGCGGATTGTCTTTCTCCGGGTCGTTGTCTTTGCGCATCGGATAACCTATCCAGTCGTTACGCAGATAAAGGCGGCGCATATCGGGATGACCGACAAAGGTGATGCCGTAATAATCGAAAACTTCGCGTTCGTAGAAATCGGCTATCTTCCAAATATCACTGACAGATGGTATTTCCGGCAGGTCACGGTTGGTTGTCGCAGTTTTCAGTGCTAGCCGTTCGCCTGTGACGGTAGATTCCAGATGATAGACTACGCCTAAACCGCGGAGTTTCTCCGGAGCGTCTTTCTCATCCGCTACTCCCCAGTCCATACCGGTGAGGCTTTCAAGAAAGTCCATCTGCTTTTCATTTCGCAAGCGCAACATCTCGTCGTGTAATGCTGCAGGGGCTATAAATTGTATTTCTTGCATGTTTATATAGTGTTTAGTGATGAACGATTAGTGATGAACGTCTTTTGAATACAACAGTGTATCAATCAACAGTTAATCGTTAATCACTATTACATTAATCATTAATTTCCGGTTTCTTCTCTTTCCTGTTCACTCCACCAAAGAACTTTTCTATTTTCACTTTGCGTTGCAACTGCATCATGCCATAATAGAAAGCCTCGGGACGCGGTGGGCATCCGGGGATATATACATCTACCGGAAGAATCTTGTCCACTCCGTTCACTACGTGGTAGGACTTTTTGAAAGGACCGCCACTGACAGCGCATCCACCTACGGCAATCACATATTTCGGGTCGGGCATCTGGTCGTAGAGTCGTTTCAATACAGGAGCCATCTTGTTCGTGATTGTTCCGCATACCATAATCATGTCGGCCTGGCGCGGACTGGCACGGGCTACTTCAAACCCGAAGCGGGCCATGTCATAACGCGCGGCACCCAGTGCCATGAATTCGATACCGCAACAACTGGTAGCGAAGGTAAGCGGCCACAGCGAGTTGCTGCGTCCCCAGTTGATAAAGTCATCGAGAACTCCGAGAGCGACGTTTGCCCCTCCGGCATTAAGTTCCCTGACCAACTTTTCCAATGATTCATTGTCGACGAACTCCTCATACGGAATTGATTTTATTTTTGGCTTTTTGGTTATTTCCATTCCAAAGCTCCTTTCCTCCAGGCATAAGCAAGACCCAGAACTAGAATAATAAAGAAGAAGAGAACACTGATAAGTCCCTGCGGTCCCATTTCACGCATGACCACCGCCCACGGAAACAGAAAAGCTGTTTCAACGTCGAACATCAGGAACAGAATAGCAAACAGGTAGTAACCTACACGGAACTGCATCCATGATTTACCACGTGTCGGTATACCACATTCGTAAGCTTCAAACTTCTGTACATTGTACGAACGGGGTGAAATAGCTCGTGAGAGGGCTATCACTACACCGACAAAAGCAAGCGCTGTCAGTAAAACAACAACTAAAAATGTAAAATTCATAATTCAATAGCTGTTTAGATTGAATATTATAGAAATCAACAACCGGCTTATCCACCCTCCGGGGGATGAAACCAACTGTAATATAAGTGACGGGCAAAAAGGCCGACTGTACTGTCGTCTAAACCACAATCTTTCTTAACCTATATATATAATAGGAGATAGGATCGTGGTAATAAGTAGGAGTGTGAAGCGATGCGGAATCGGGCGGACTTTGAAGTTTGTAATGCTCGCAGAAATAAGCAATCAGCAATAGCATACTTTTATCTGCCGGAACATGTGTAACGTCCGTATGGCTCATATCGCAGGATTGGGTAGAATAAAAGTTATAGAGACGTTCCAAAGCGTTGTGCACCGGACGGTCTTGGGACACATAGCACCTCTCCTGACGATAAGTCGGGGAAGAAACCTTGCAGATATTTTCTATTGCTCCATTTGTAGTGCAATGAATAAGCAAAGTCAGTACTAAAAGTAGTCCGAATTTTAAGCTTTGTTTCATCTTTCTCTTTTAACGGCTGCAAATATAGGACTAATATTTATACTTTTTGCAAAGTCCGGGTGGCAAAAAAGGTTTTTTTAGCACTCGACTTGATTTATATCAACTCCTTACTTAGTTTTTCTTCCAAAAATCGGAAGTGAAAAGCAACAGTACCGTAAATAATTCCAGACGTCCCAGAAGCATTAAGAAAGAAACCAGCCATTTGGCGGGAACAGGTAATGCGCTCCATGAGAAAGCTGGACCACATGTGCCGAGTCCCGGCCCCATATTACCCATGCTTGAGATAACAGTTCCGACCGATTCCAGAAAACCGACTCCCAAGCCCATCATAATAAGTATGCTGATAAGAGCAATCACTGCATACAAAAAGGTGAAAGCCAGTACTGTGGACTGGATGGAAGGGGAGATAACCTGCTTGTTTACACGTACCGGAAGCACGGCATTGGGGTGCAGGATATGTTTGAATTCATTTTTCACTACCTTAAACAGGATAACCATGCGGATACACTTGATACCACCTGTCGTACTGCCGGCACAGGCTCCGATAATCATCACGATGAGAAGACAGCCCCAAAGAATGGAAGGCCAGAGCATATAGTCGGCTGTGGCGAATCCCGTGGAAGTCTGCAATGAAATCACTTGGAAAAGTGATTTGCGGAATGCTTCTTCTGCTCCCATCGAAGATGTCTGGTAGAGCCAGGCAGCGATAAATAGAGTGAAGAAGGAAACGCATATAAAATAGAACTTCAGTTCCGCGTCATGGATAAACTTCTTTATCTTACCATTGAACATTAACAGTAACAGCGTGAAGTTGATCCCTGACATAAACATGAAAATAGAGATTACATAATCTATATAAGGAGAGTGATAGTATTCAATACTAGTCTGCTTGGTAGAGAAACCACCGGTACTGGTCGTTGTGAAAGCATGGCATATACTGTCGAAAACACTCATACCGCCAAATACTAACAACACGATGAGAGTTCCCGTCATTCCGGCATAAATACCCCAAATCCATTTGGCGGTAATGCCAATGCGGGGATGTACCTTGTCGTGAGTCGGGCCGCTGGCTTCTGCCGCAAATACCTGAATGCCACCGACACCGAAAATAGGCAGGACGGCAATGGTAAAGAATACAATTCCCAAACCGCCAATCCATTGTGTCATGGCACGCCAGAAAAGTATTCCGTGCGGCATTGATTCAATATTATTTAAGATAGTAGCGCCCGTACTGCTGAACCCCGACATGGTTTCGAAGAATGCATCGGTGACGCTTGGAATATATCCCCCTATATAATAAGGTAACATTCCGAAAAGAGAGAACGTGACCCATGCCACACTGACAATGACATATCCGTCACGACGGTTGAGTGATTTTTCCGCTCCTTTGCCGATGGCGAGCAATAGGATGCCCACGCTGGCTGCAATAGCCGATGAAATCAGGAAACTTTGAAAGTCACCCTCTTTGTAGAAAAGAGAGACACCGCCACAACATAGTAACATTGCTGTTTCTATGAGCAGCAGAAAACCCAGAATCCGGTATATCATCTTAGAGTTAATCATAAATAAATTCCTGCTACTTACTGTCTAATTAAAGAATTTCTCTATTTTTTTTATCATCATGCTCAGGCAGAATACGACCACATGGTCGCCCGGTTGAATCAGCGTATCACCGGTAACCAGTACTCCTTCTCCGTTACGAATCATACCACCGATAGTTGTTCCTTTCGGAAGTCCCAGGTCCTTGATCAGATGCTTTGTTATTTTTGCTCCGGCAGGTACGGTAAATTCTGCGACATCCGCATTGGCAAACGTCAGGCATTTCACATTGGACACGTCGGCATCCAGCATCATTTGATAAATATGGCTGGCGGCAATCATCTTCTTGTTGATGACCGTACCGATGTCAAGACTTTCCGCCATGCCGATATAGTCGATATTCTCCACTTCCGCCACAGTCTTTTTCACGCCCATGCGTTTGGCGGCAAGGCAGGCCAGTATATTGGTTTCGGAATTTCCGGTCAGGGCAACAAAGGCTTCGGTATTTTTCAGTCCTTCTTCGATAAGAAGATCCATGTCACGGCCGTCGCCATTGATAATCATTGTTTTGTCATCCAACAGTTCTGTCAATCGGTTGCAACGGTTGATGTCGTTATCTACGATTTTTACTTGCATATAGTCCGGCACATATTGCGCGGTACGGACTGCGATGCGGCTTCCGCCCATAATCATCACGTTGCGTACGTCGGCATAATCTTCCTTGCCGGCTATCTTGCGTATATAAGGAATATATTTGCGGGTGGTGGTGAAGTAAACGATATCATGCAGTTTTATTACATCGTCTCCACGCGGGATAATGGTTTCCGTTCCGCGTTTGATGGCTACTATGTGATAAGGGATATCCGGCGCGCCCAGTTCATAAAGAGGAATATTCAGTATTTCCGCTTTCTCGCGCATCTTTGTACCTATCAGTACGAGAGCTCCGCCACAGAATTCCCACCATTGGCGTACCCAGCTCATACGCATGGAGGATACGATTTCTTTGGCAGCCAACATCTCGGGATAGATTAACGAATCCACTCCCAGCTTTTGGAAGAACTCTTTATTTTTGGGCAGAAGATATTCATAGTTGTCGATACGTGCCACTGTCTTCTTGGCTCCCAGGTTGGTAGCCAGCATACAGGCAGTCATGTTGCGGCTTTCGTCCGGGGTGACTGCGATAAACAGGTCGGCTTCTTTGACACCCACCTCTTTCAGACCGGAGATGGAAGAAGGAGAGGCGGCTACTGTCAGTAAGTCGAAGTTGGCGCTGAGAGCACTTAGTTTCTCCTCGTCATCATCCATCAAGATAATATCTTGCTTTTCGCGCGATAACAGTTTGGCCAGATGGGTGCCTACGTTGCCGGCACCGGCAATAATAATCTTCATGTCAATAGATAAATTCTTTTATTTTAGTCAGAATACCTTCCTCGTCCATGCCGCAGATATGGTAAAGTTCAGCTACTGAACCATGTTCCACAAATATATTGGGGATACCGATACGCTTCACTGTCGGCTTGTATTCGTTGTCCGCCATAAATTCAAGGACGGCACTACCCATACCACCTTTGACGATACCGTCTTCAATAGTCAGGATACGCTCGAATTTGCGGCCTATTTCATGTAATAACTCCTCGTCCAGCGGTTTCAGGAAACGCAAATCGTAATGAGCGATGGATTTGCCAAGCTCGGCTTCTGCCTGGGTGATGGCGCGGGCAGCCGTGTTTCCTATCGGTCCGATAGTGATAACCGCAAGGTCGTCACCGTCTTTCAACTTCCTTCCTTTCCCTACCGGGATTTCTTCCAACGGACATTTCCAGTCCACCAGCACGCCGCGTCCCCGTGGATAACGGATTACGAACGGGCCTTTGTCCGGCAGTTGCGCCGTGTACATCAACCGGCGTAACTCATGTTCGTCCATTGGCGAGGAAATGGTCAGATTGGGTATCGGACGCAGGCAAGCCATATCGAAAGCTCCGTGATGCGTAGGCCCGTCCTCGCCGACAAGTCCGGCACGGTCGAGACACAATACCACAGGAAGATTCTGTATCGCTACGTCATGGATGATATTATCATGTGCCCGTTGCAGAAAAGAAGAATAGATATTGCAGAACGGCAGCAATCCGTCTTTCGCCATACCACCGGAGAAAGTAACGGCATGTCCTTCGGCGATGCCGACATCAAATGCACGTTTCGGCATTTTCTCCATAAGGATATTCATCGAACAGCCGCTGGGCATGGCAGGAGTCACGCCGACAATGTTCGGATTGGCTTCGGCAAGTTCTACCAATGTATTTCCGAATACATCTTGAAAGAGAGGCGGCATTCCTTCCGTGTTGACAATGAAACGTTTGCCGGTGACAGGGTCGAACTTGCCCGGAGCGTGCCATTCGGTAGCATGTTTTTCTGCCGGGGCGAACCCTTTTCCCTTTACAGTGTGCAAATGCAGGATTTTCGGTCCTTGCAAATCTTTAATATCATGCAGGACGCGGGCAAGATTCTTTACATCGTGCCCGTCTATCGGACCGAAGTAACGGATATTCATTCCCTCGAAAATATTCTGTTGCTGTGCAGCCATCGATTTCAGGCTGTTGCCGAAACGTATCAGTGCCTTACGGCGTTCCTCATTCAGGATGCCGAGTTTGAACAACACCCGTGACATTCTGAAGCGTAACTGGTTGTAACGGTTGGAAGTCGTCAGGTTGAAAAGATACTGTTTCATGCCGCCGACACTGCGGTCGATAGCCATATCGTTGTCATTCAGGATAATAAGCAGGTTGTTTGGTGTAGCAGATGCATTGTTCAGCCCTTCGAAAGCCAGCCCGCCACTCATGGAACCGTCACCGATGATAGCTACTACATGACGTTGGGAGTCTCCTTTCTGGGCGGCGGCGACAGCCATACCGAGAGCGGCGGAGATAGAATTTGAGGCGTGTCCGCACGTGAAAGTGTCGTATTCGCTCTCTTCCGGTGATGGAAAAGGGCGGATTCCGCCAAACTTCCGGTTGGTGGAAAAGGCTTCACGACGTCCCGTCAGAATCTTATGGCCGTATGCCTGATGTCCCACATCCCATACAATACGGTCATAGGGCGTATTGTAGATGTAGTGCAAGGCTACCGTCAGTTCCACTGTCCCCAAACTGGCGGCAAAATGTCCCGGATTGCAGCAGAGTTCTTTAATAATGTCTTGCCGCAGTTCATCGCATACTTCCGGCAGTTGCTCTACGTTTAGTTTTCGTAGGTCTTCGGGGTAATTAATAGCGTTTAGCAAGTTATATATCGGTTCACTATTCATGATTCGAGAAAATTTAGTGCAAAAGTACGAAAAGAAAGTATACTTTTGCATACGAAATGTAATAAAGTGATGGAAAATCGTATGAACTTTCAAACATCTGTGGAATTGCCCGGCGGACTTCCGTCTGTCAGCCATGCAGACCATATCCTTTTGATGGGGTCTTGTTTTGCCGAGAATATAGGTGCCTTGCTGATGGATGCCAAATTCCGGCTGGACCTGAATCCTTTCGGTATTCTTTATAATCCTTTATCTATCTTATCCGCTTTGCGGGAGATTGCAACGAAAAAGAAATATACAGAAGAAGACCTGTTTGTTTATAGAGGACTGTGGCACAGCCCGATGCATCACGGTTCTTTTTCCGCATCTGCTCCGGAAGATACATTACAGAATATCAACAGCCGCCTGCAGCAAGCCCACCGGACTATGCAGAAACTTGATTGGCTGATGCTGACTTTCGGTACGGCTTACGTCTATGAACAAAAAGAAACGGGAAAGGTTGTTGCCAATTGCCATAAACTGCCCGAAAATAACTTTAACCGCAGGCTTCTTCTTGTAGATGAAATAGTAGACGAATATACTTCATTGATTACCGGCCTGGCAGCCCGTAATCCGAATATGAAGATTCTGTTTACGGTAAGTCCTATCCGTCATATCCGCGACGGGATGCACGCCAACCAACTAAGTAAATCCACTTTATTACTCGCCATCGACCGCTTGCAGCAACTCTTCCCGCAACACGTCTTCTATTTCCCTTCCTATGAAATAGTATTGGACGAATTGCGTGATTACCGTTTTTATGCGGACGATATGCTGCATCCGTCTCCATTGGCAATCCGTTACTTGTGGGAACGCTTCTCCGAAACATTCTTTTCTGCTGAGACAAAGCAGATTATGAAAGAAGTCGAAGACATCCGGCGCGATCTGGCTCATAAACCCTTTCATCCCGGTTCAGTGGCGTATCAACGCTTTTTAGGACAAATAGTGTTAAAAATAGAACGACTTATCGGAAAATACCCGTACTTAGATTTTCAAAAAGAAACAGAACTATGTCATATGCGATTAAATCCATAGCCCAAAGTATCGGTGCCCGCCGTGTGGGCGACTATGAGGCGACTATTGATTGGCTGTTAACAGACAGCCGTTCTCTGAGTTTTCCTGAAGAAACTCTTTTTTTTGCTTTAGCTACCAAACGAAATAGTGGCGCACGCTATATCCCTGATTTGTATGACAGGGGAGTCCGTAATTTTGTTGTCTCCGAAGAAGACTTTAAACAAATTGAGAATGGAAAATGGAGAGTGGAGAAATCTGTGCAGCATGATGGTGCGCAGCCAATCCTCAATTCTCAATTCTCCACTCTCAACTTCCTCATTGTCCCCAATCCCTTGAAAGCTTTGCAGAAGCTGGCCGAAGTGCATCGTGAGAATTTCAAAATACCCGTAATAGGTATTACCGGCAGCAATGGAAAGACGATTGTGAAAGAATGGCTGCATCAGTTGCTCAGTCCGGATCGTTGTATCGTCCGTTCTCCGCGCAGCTATAATTCTCAGATTGGTGTTCCGCTCTCTGTATGGCAACTGGATGAGGAAGCGGAATTGGGAATCTTCGAAGCAGGCATCTCCGAAATGGGAGAGATGGGAGCCTTGAAGCGAATGATAAAGCCCACTATCGGTATTCTGACAAATATCGGCGGTGCCCATCAGGAGAATTTCTTCTCATTGCAGGAAAAGTGCATGGAGAAACTGACACTTTTCAAAGACTGTGATGTCGTAATCTACAACGGTGATAATGAGCTAATCAGCAATTGCGTTGCAAAATCAATGCTGACAGCCCGTGAAATTGCCTGGAGCCGTACCGACATCGAACGTCCGCTACATATCAGTCGCGTGACAAAGAAGGAAGACCACACTGTTATTTCCTACCGTTATCTGGATATGGATAATACTTTCTGTATTCCTTTTATCGACGATGCTTCCATAGAAAATGCGCTGAACTGCCTGGCAGCCTGTCTCTATCTGATGACTCCTGCCGACCAGATTACAGAACGAATGGCACGTCTCGAACCGATTGCCATGCGCCTGGAAGTAAAAGAAGGAAAGAATAACTGTGTCTTGATAAACGATAGTTATAATTCAGATCTGGCATCTCTGGATATCGCTCTTGACTTTCTTGTCCGCCGTTCTGAAAAGAAAGGATTGAACCGGACGCTTATCCTGTCGGATATACTGGAAACCGGACAAAGCACGGCAACGCTCTACCGGCGTGTAGCCCAACTGGTTCAAAGTCGTGGAATCAATAAACTGATTGGTGTAGGACCGGAGATTTCTTCGTGTGCCGCCCGGTTTAATGATGATATCGAACGCTATTTCTTCCCCAATACCGAAGCCCTTCTGGCGTCAGACATACTTAAATCCCTTCATTCGGAAGTCATTCTGATAAAAGGTTCGCGTATATTCAACTTCGACAGAGTATCCGAAGCACTGGAATTGAAAGTGCATGAAACCATCCTTGAAGTAAACCTGCATGCGATGGTTGAAAATCTGAACCACTACCGTGCCATGCTCCGCCATCCCGAGACGAAGATGATATGTATGGTGAAAGCCTCTGCTTACGGAGCCGGTTCGTATGAAATTGCCAAGACTTTGCAGGAGCATCATGTCGATTATCTGGCAGTGGCCGTTGCCGACGAAGGTTCCGAACTTCGCAAAGCGGGCATCACTTCCTCTATCATGATTATGGATCCGGAACTTACGGCATTCAAGACCATGTTCGACTATAAACTGGAACCGGAAGTTTATAATTTCCATCTGCTCGATGCACTTATCAAAGCTGCCGAAAAAGAAGGAATCACCAATTTCCCGATTCATGTAAAACTGGATACGGGGATGCACCGTCTTGGTTTTGCCATCGAAGATATACCTTTGCTTATCCGCCGTCTGAAGAATCAGAACGCGGTGATTCCCCGTTCGGTATTCTCTCATTTTGTAGGAAGCGATTCTCCTCAGTTCGATGCCTTTACCCGCCAGCAGATAGAGCTGTTTGAAAAAGGTTCGCAGGAATTGCAGGCCGCTTTCTCTCATAAGATTCTCCGTCATATCTGCAATACGGCGGGAATTGAACGTTTTCCCGGTGCGCAGTTTGATATGGTGCGCTTGGGAATCGGGCTTTATGGAGTCAGCCCGATAGACAATTCGATTATACATAATGTAAGTACCCTCAAGACAACGATACTTCAGATACGTGATGTGCCCGAAGAAGATACGGTAGGGTATAGCCGGATGGGGCATCTGGTGCGTCCTTCACGTATCGCCGCCATTCCTATCGGTTATGCCGACGGACTGAACCGCCACTTGGGACGGGGAAATGCCTATTGCTTGGTGAACGGAAAGAAAGCGCCTTATGTGGGCAATATCTGTATGGACGTCTGTATGATAGACGTGACCGACATCGACTGCCGCGAAGGTGACCAGGCGATTATTTTCGGTGACGACCTGCCGATAACGGTTCTCTCCGACAAGTTGGATACGATTCCTTACGAAGTCCTTACCAGCATTTCGACGCGGGTGAAACGGGTCTATTACCAGGAATAAGGTCTGGCGATAAGCGAAAACAGAAAGACCGGCAAACGATAATCCGTTAATGATAAACGGTGGACAGCAAACGGTAAATGATGAATGAAAGTGAACTAACATAAATAATTCATCGTTTACCGTTTACAGTTTGCCGTTTTTCTTTATATTTGCACCAACTAATAAAAACCTCTTTATCAGATAAACGTATGACAAACTTATTATTATTAGGTTTCTTGCCTAGTGGTTCCGAGTGGATTATTATTGCTTTGGTTATTCTCCTGCTTTTTGGCGGAAAGAAAATTCCTGAACTGATGCGTGGTTTGGGCAAAGGCGTGAAGAGCTTCAAGGATGGGGTGAACGATGCCAAAGAAGAAATAAACAAGGCGAAAGAAGACTTGGACAAACCGGCGGACTCAAGTAAGTAAAAGTAAGTACGAATGGCAGAAATGACCTTTTGGGATCATTTGGATGAACTGCGCAAGGTACTTTTTCGGGTGATCGGAGTCTGGTTTGTATTGGCAGTAGGTTATTTTATTGCTATGCCCTATCTCTTTGATCATGTGATTTTGGCGCCATGCCATAATGATTTCATATTCTACGATTTATTACGTCATATCGGACAGACATTCGACCTGACCGATGACTTTTTCACACAAGAATTTCAGGTGAAGCTGGTCAATATAAATTTGGCCGCTCCTTTCTTTATACATATGTCGACAGCTTTTTGGATGTCGGTTGTGACGGCTATGCCTTATCTTTTCTTTGAAGTGTGGCGATTTATCGGCCCCGCTCTTTATCCCAACGAAAAGAAAGGAGTGCGCAAGGCATTAACCATCGGAACAGTGATGTTCTTCATCGGTGTCTTGCTGGGGTATTTTATGGTTTATCCGTTAACTCTCCGTTTCCTCTCCACTTATCAGCTAAGTTCGGAAGTGGAGAACATCCTGTCACTCAATTCCTATATCGACAATTTCATGATGCTGATTCTCTGCATGGGGCTGGCCTTTGAACTGCCATTGGTGACGTGGCTGCTTTCATTGCTGGGAATAGTCAATAAGTCCTTTTTGCGGAAATACCGTCGCCATGCCGTTGTTGTCATTGTGATAGCAGCCGCCATAATCACTCCGACGGGCGACCCGTTCACGTTGAGCGTCGTTGCTATTCCGCTTTATTTGCTCTACGAAATGAGCATTCTGATGATAAAGGACAAGAAAAACACAGAAGAAGAGATTGAAGATGAAGTTGCCCTGCCGGAAGAGTGAAGCGATAGAATCTTATGAGTTACTTTTAGCTGTCTGTCGGGCGGATGATTCGTATCTGGCGGTCGGGTACAAGCAGATGCGGGATTTGTTGGAAAGGTTCTGCCGCTTTTATATGCACAATGAAAGCCTGCAGATGACCGACCTTTCTGCGCGGATTAGTTTTGTAGCTGCCAAAGTGGGGCTTTCTGTTGTGGAACAGAACAGGCTGCATACTTTCCGGTTGACTTCGAATGCCATTCTGAACCGTAAACAGGAACCGGTGAGGGAGCATCTTTTGCGGGATGCAAAAACAATAGCTTTCTTTATCCGCAAACTTTCCGGAGAAGACATACCGGAAGAACTGTACCGGTTGTTTCCGAAAGCGGATGCTACTTATTTGGTTGCTCCCCCCGCCCGTGAACGGGTGCAACGGATGCGCGTATGCTTTCAGTATGCGGATGAACAGTATTTGTATGTGACCCCGTTGGATGAAGTGTCGGAGAAACCTTATCTTGTCCGCTATAATATACCTCAAATTAACGAAGAATTTGCAGAAACGTGCAAACTGCTTTGGCGTCATGCCCAACTCAACTTGCTGGATACCGCAATTGATGAAGCAGGAATACTGACCCCCTCGTTTATTGTTCTCGAACCGGATTACCTGATTGACATCAGTTCCCTTGCCGAGTGTTTCCGCGACTACGGGCATCATCCGGCAAATTATTACCTTTCCCGTCTTCAGCCGATTGAGAATGCGCGTCCCCTGTTGCTGGGAAATATAGCCAATCTTTTTCTCGATGAATGGATTCACGCGCAGGACGAAGACATTGACTACCGGACTTGTATGCAAAAAGCCTTCCGGCGCTATCCTATCGAGTTGGCAGCCTGTCCCGATTTGCGGGACAGGGAGAAGGAACGCCAATTCTTTGACGACTGCAAACTGCACTTTGAGCATATTCGCGAAACGGTGAATGATACTTTTCATGCCGCCGGATACGAACTCGATAAGACAGACGCAGTGCTCGAACCCTCTTATATCTGCGAGGCACTCGGCCTGCAAGGGCGTCTCGACTATATGCAACGGGATATGTCTTCCTTCATAGAAATGAAGTCGGGCAAAGCCGACGAGTACGCCATCCGTGGCAAAGTAGAACCCAAGGAGAACAATAAAGTGCAGATGCTTCTCTATCAGGCTGTTCTTCAATACTCTATGGGGATGGATCACCGGAAGGTAAAAGCCTATCTGCTCTATACCCGTTACCCGCTTCTCTATCCGTCCCGTCCTTCTTGGGCAATGGTGCGCCGGGTGATTGACTTGCGCAACCGGATTGTTGCCAATGAATATGGTATTCAATTACGGAACAGCCTGGAATATACGGAACAGAAACTGGAAGAAATCAACGCCGCCACCTTGAATGAACGGGGGCTGAAAGGACGCTTTTGGGAAATCTGGCTGCGCCCGTCTATCGACAGCTTCCAAGAGAAATTGAAAGCTCTTTCGCCACTGGAGAAAAAATATTTCTATGCCGTATATAACTTCCTTACCAAAGAACTTTATACTTCCAAGTCCGGAGATGTAGACTATGAAGGACGCACGGGAGCCGCTTCTTTATGGCTTTCCACATTGGCCGAGAAGTGTGAGGCAGGGGAGATTATCTATGATTTGAGAATAAAGGAAAATCATGCTGCTGATGAGTATAAAGCTCATTTGCTGCTGACACGCTCACGAAATTGTGAATCTTCGCAAGAATTGCCACAAGAGCTTTCGCAAAAAGAAAGTATAGACGACGGAATACAAAACGTACTTCCCAATTTC
Source organism: Bacteroides sp. f07 (assembly GCF_042854785.1). Classification (NCBI taxonomy): domain Bacteria; kingdom Pseudomonadati; phylum Bacteroidota; class Bacteroidia; order Bacteroidales; family Bacteroidaceae; genus Bacteroides; species Bacteroides sp. f07. Next base: position 1,201,580 of record NZ_BAABXI010000002.1, read on the forward strand.
CGTCAGGGCGATGCCATCATCCTCTATGAACGCAACCATCCGACGGATAACGTAACCAATAAAATGGTATTCAAGGGAAATATCGAGTCCCTGGCAGATAATGAAATCGGTATCCGCCTGCGCTCTACGCAGCAGAACCCTTCCGTGCTTCCTGCAGAAAGTCTTTATGCCATAGAGCACGATACGATGGACACTACCTTTCGTTCCATGTATCAGGGATTATATGCTTATCTCTCTGCTACACAGGACCGCCGTGACTTATTACTTTCGCAACGTCCGCCGAAGTTTGATGAATCGTTGGATACCCTTATCTCCCGGGCAGAAGACGATTTCACCCGTGTTGCGCTGAAGGCCAAAGCCGCACAGGATTATTTCCTTCTCGTCGGTCCGCCGGGAACGGGCAAGACTTCCTGCGCACTAAAGAAAATGGTAGAGACGTTCCACGCCGACAAGGATACTCAGATTCTGTTGCTTTCATATACCAACCGTGCCGTTGATGAGATATGCAAGTCATTGGCTTCTATCCGCCCGGTTGTCGATTTTATCCGTGTCGGAAGCGAATTATCGTGTGACGAGAACTACCGCGACCATCTGATAGAAAACGAACTGTCGTCCTGCAACCGTCGTTCGGAAGTTTACGAACGTATCCGGAATTGCCGCATTATTGTGGGAACAGTCGCTGCTATTTCCGGCAAACCGGAACTATTCCGTCTGAAACATTTCAATGTATCCATCATAGATGAGGCTACCCAGATACTCGAACCGCAATTATTAGGTATTCTTTGTGCCCGTGGCGAAGATGACCGGAACGCTATTGATAAGTTTATCCTGATTGGCGACCATAAACAGCTTCCTGCCGTTGTGCTGCAAAATACGGAGCAATCTGCTATCTATGATGAAGCGTTACTGTCGATTGGGCTGGCAAACCTGAAAGACTCGCTGTTCGAACGTCTTTACCGGAATTGTTCTTCTGGCAACGGCAGCGTGTCGCCCGTTATTGCCGGCAGCGCGTCATCCGTTATTGCCGGTAACGCATCGTCGGCTACTGGTCGTTCATTCGATATGCTTTGCCGTCAAGGGCGTATGCATCCCGAAGTAGCCTTGTTTGCCAACCGTGCTTTCTATGGCGGGCGTCTGATTCCCGTCGGATTACCTCACCAACTGGAGGATTCCGAACATATTTCCCGTGTCGCTTTTTATCCTTCCGTGCCGGAACAGGCAGGAACGTCTGTCAAGATAAACTCTTCGGAAGCCCGGATTGTTGCCGGTCTGGCTGTCCGTATTTACGAAAGTAATCAGAAGAGTTTTGACGAATCCCGCACGTTAGGAATCATAACTCCCTACCGGAGTCAGATTGCTCTTATTAAAAAAGAAATAGAAACATTGGGTATTCCGGCACTCAACCGGATATTGGTAGATACTGTCGAGCGTTTTCAAGGCAGCGAACGGGATGTTATTATCTATTCCTGCTGCATTAATAGTTATTATCAGTTAAAATTAGTCTCTAATTTAACAGAAGAGGATGGGGTACTGATAGACCGGAAACTGAACGTAGCCCTTACCCGTGCACGAAAACAGATGTTTATAACGGGTGTACCAAAGTTCTTGGAATCTAGTCCGCTTTACCAAAGTTTATTAAAATTAATAGAGAATAGGGGGTAATTCGCTAATTTTTGCAGATGTTAGTTTTTATTCTCTCTTTATGCGATTCATTAACACCTCTATAATGAACAAACGCCTATATTTGCAGCACGTTTTTTTCATAGAGATTTAGATTTAAGGTTAGAAGAATTGTGGAAGTCGTGAGACTTCCCTTTTTTTCATCTTAACGTTTACTATTCTTCATTATTGGAATGCAAAGACACTGCTTTTTTAGTATGTCAATTTCATTTAATAGTTGCAGGATGATGATGCAGAGTAAGTAAACCTAAAAAGCCTTCTTCGTGAGAAGAGGCTTTTTTGTTTTTTTTCATTGAAAGAATTATTTGTAATTAATAGAGGGCGGCTCGTGATGAGTCGCCCTCTTGCATTGTTATAATATAATATTGAGATTGGATTGCTTAGTCCAATACGATAGGTTTGTACTTCGGTACTAATGCCTTCATGATTACCCAGCCCACCAGATAAGCTACGGCACAGATACAGAACATGATGAAATATCCGGCAGGTTTGCCTTCAAATCCCATAAATGTCATGTGCGTTTCGTCAGCGTGAACAAACAGCAGACCAGCGCCGAACTGCATCAGCATAGAACCTACGCCACCCGCCATACCGCCGATACCTGTAATACTTGCAATCGCCGTTTTCGGGAACATATCACCTACGGTAGAGAAAATGTTAGCCGACCATGACTGGTGGGCAGCACCACCGATACCGATTAGGATAACAGGGAACCACGGAGAGAACGTACCCAACGGTTGTGCCAACAATACTACCAACGGGAAAAACGCGAAAATCAACATCGCCTTCATACGTGCGGCATACGGATTCATACCTGTCTTATTGATAAAGATAGTCGGAAGTTTACCACCATAGATGGACAACATAGTCACGGCATAAAGCGTGAAAATCAGTGCCATCCCCAGTCCGTCGGAAGTCTTGATGTCAAACTGGGTGTTCAGGTAAGACGGAGTCCAGAACAGGAAGAACCACCATACACCGTCCGTCATGAACTTACCGGCAGCGAAAGCCCATGTCTGCTTGTAAGTGAAGCATTGAAGGAAGCTCATCTTCTTCTCATCTTTCTCTTCAACAGCTACAGGAGCGGCACCTGCCTCGTATTTATCCTGTTCGATATAATCCAATTCGGCTTTGTTGACGTGCTTGCTCTTCGACGGAGCATCATACATGAATATCCACATACCCATCCAGACGAAGCCGAGGGCACCGATAACGATAAACGCCATTTCCCATCCCCATGCTTTCGCAATCAGCGGGATAGAAACCGGGGCAATCAAGGCACCGATAGAAGCGCCGGCGTTGAAGATGGAAGTAGCGTAAGCGCGGTCTTTCTTGGGGAAGTATTCCGCCGTTACTTTGATGGCAGCCGGGAAGTTACCCGCTTCACCGAGAGCCAGGATACAGCGTGCGGCAAGGAAGCAGTACATACTTACGGTAGCCAGCACCACCACTACGTCACCCGTAGCAGCCATCAGTTCGGCTGCGCTGTGCATACCTACATACTGTTCGGTCACGATTCCGCAAAGTGCGTGCATACAAGCACCTGCCGACCATACGCCGATTGCCCAGAGATACCCTTTCTTCGTACCCATCCAGTCGATAAATCGGCCGGCAAACAACATACATATTGCATATACAATAGAAAAAACGGAAGTAATCGTACCGTAGTGAACTTCGTTCCAATGAAATTCCGGTTTAATAAACTCATCCCAGGTAAGGGAAAGCACCTGGCGGTCGAGATAGTTAACTGTAGTAGCAAAGAATAGCATAGCACAGATAGTCCATCTGTAGTTTGTCATTTTCTCGCCTGTTTTTTGAAATGCATTCATGATAATGGATTTAAATAGATTTTGATTCGTTGACAAAGGTCGGGATTTCGACTGGATTTTATTTGTAAAAATTGGTCGAATTCATGTATTATTCGTTACATTATATATGCTATTTGTTTCAAAGGGCATATTCATCGCCTCATGACACAAATAGTATGTGATTTCGGGGGGTGTGTCGGAATGCATAAAACCCGGAAAACTTCATCCCTTCTCTCCGGCGGGAGGAAAGGATGAAGTTTCTCGGATTTTATATATGTAATGCAGAGCCGCGCAACGATTAGCGCATTTCTGTATATTTGAGCTTGTCCATGTCTCCGTAGTCGAGGTTTTCACCAGCCATACCCCAGATGAACATGTAGTTGCTTGTTCCGGCAGCAGCGTGGATAGACCATTCCGGTGACATGATAGCCTGTTCGTTCTGCATCCATACGATGCGTTCTTCCTGAGGTTCGCCCATGAAATGACAGATGGCGTTGTCGGCAGGCACGTTGAAATAGAAGTAGGCTTCTACGCGACGGCTGTGAGTATGAGCCGGCATTGTGTTCCATACGCTACCCGGTTTCAGTTCTGTCAATCCCATCTGCAACTGGCAAGGACCTTCTTCAAGTACGTTGTTCACAATCAACTGGTTGATAACGCGGTCGTTGCTTTCTTCCATCTTTCCTGCTGCGAAAGAGTTGGCTTTCAAAGAACCTTTGCGTCCGTCGATAGTAATCAACTGAGTCTTGTATTCCTTGTGAGCAGTAGCGGAGTTGATATAGAACTTGGCAGGATTGCTTGAATCCTTGCTCTTGAAAGTCACTTTCTGCTTGCCTCTACCTACGTACAGGGCATCCTTGAATTTCAGCGTATATTCTTTGCCGTCAACGGTTACGATACCTTCGCCACCAATGTTGATGACACCCAGCTCGCGGCGTTCCAGGAAGAATTTAGCTTTCAGCGGGTCGATAGTTTCCAATACCAGTTCCTTAGTGGTAGGAACAGCGCCACCGAAGATAAGGCGGTCATACATGGAATAAGTAAGGTTGATTTCGTTCGGAGCCATTACTTTTTCCATCAGAAAGCTACTACGCAGGCGGTTTGTATCATACGTTTTCACGTCTTGCGGACTGCAAGCCACTTGCATCTTGTAATTCACCTGGGCAGAAGCAGACATGGCTGCGATACCCAACATCATTGCAATTGCTAATTTTTTCATCTTTCGAATTTTTATTTGGATTATATATTATATACTACTACTTATTATCAGTTCTGTTTTTTTCGACTTATTCCTTATTACTGTCCAATGCATTTTTAGCATCGTTTCTGGTCATGCGGATACGGTTGTAGATTGCCATTCCGAGTGCGAGTGCCACGAGGATGGCAGGGCCGATAATCTTCAGGCTGTAAGTCAGGTGGAAGATACCCCAGCAGAAAAGGCTGGAAGCAAAGTCGAGCGCGCCGCCTTCAAAACCTGCGGGAATATTCACTGTCGGGTCGCCCGTAGCGGCAAACACGTCTTTCGCAGCCAGTGTGAAGTAACCTGCAAGTCCCGTCACGAAATACAGACCGACCGTCAAGGCTACCAGACCGATAATGAATGATTTCACTACGTTACCTTTCGTAATGGGCAGAATCATCGGGAACAAGTAGAACATACCTGCCAGAGAGGCCAGCGGTAAGAAACGGTTGCCCGGAAGGATTACCGCGAGGAAGATAGTGACAGGAATCAAAAGCAGTGAAACCACCAGCGTAGTCGGATGACCGATTACCAATGCAGGGCTCATACCGATGCTCAGACCTGTGTTGCTCTTATATTTTTTAGCGATAAGCTCGCGGGTAGCGTCAGAGATAGGTTTCAGACCTTCGATGAAAAGGCTTGTGATACGGGGAATCAATTCCATTACCGCACCCATCTTGATGCCCAGTCCCAGGATACTGGGGATATTGTCTACCACTTCCTGCCAACTTCCGCAGCCCAATATTCCGATACCGCAACCGATTACGATACCCAGGAACAGCGGCTCACCCATCAGACCGAATTTCTTCTTCATACCTTCCGAGTCAATATTCAGCTTGTCGAATCCGGGAATCATATCGAGCAGTTTGTTGATAACGATAGCAAACGGAACAAAACTTTGGCAGAACGGTTGTGGAATGGAGATACCGTCCATTTTATCATAGAACTTCTGGAAAGCGGGAGCAGTCATGTCAGCCATTACCAGCGTGATGATATAGCAGATGATAGCAGCGAAGAATCCCCAAAGGATACTGTCGGAAGCAAAGTAGACAATCGCTCCGATAAATGCGAAGTGCCAGTAGTTCCAAAGGTCGATGTTGACAGTGCGTGTTGTTTTAGTAAGCAGCATAATCAAGTTGACACCCAGACAAACCGGGATGATAAAGGCACCGACAGATGTGTTGTAGGCTACTGCTGCCGCAGACGGCCAACCCATGTCGAAAATACCCAGCTCCAATCCGTAGATTTCTACCATTTTACTCAGTGCAGGGCCCAAGCTGCTGGTAAGCAATGCTGTGACTACCGACAAACCGACGAAACCGACACCGACTAATAAACCGCTTTTCAGCGCTTTGGCTAATTTAATACCGATACATACTCCTAAAATTGTGAAAATGACCGGCATCATCACTGCCGCTCCAAGACCGATAATGTACTTGAATACTTCTTCCATTCTGTTCTATTTTTTCTCTGTTTTAAATGATAAATTACTGTGTTTCCCCCAGAGGGTATTAGTTGTAAACCGTGCCAAAAGTACGACCTTTTCCGCTTTCTTCCAAGACGAAACAATTAATTTATCAGATATTACGTCAAAAATGGACATTTTTGACGTTTACGTGCACAAAATTAGTCGTTTCCGTGCACGAAAAACAAAAAATGCACCTACTTGATTAAAAAATCCCACTGGCTTTAACGGAAAAACACTACTTTCGTACCGTGAAAGACTCGTATGTTTAATCCTTAAAATGACAAACCATGAGACGAACCTCTTTTTATAATTTTTTTATATTGGCTCTACTGGTCGCAATCGCCCTTCCGGCATCCTCTCAGCAGGTAGACAGCAAGCTGCCCTGGTCTGTACGGATGACTGAATCGGAGATAATCCGTTATCCCGAATCCTGGCAGCTCGACTTCCAGCCGAAGTTGAAGTGGGATTATTGCCACGGACTGGAACTGGGAGCTATGCTCGACGTTTACGACACTTACGGCGACAAGAAAATTCGCGATTACGCCATCGCCTACGCAGATACAATGGTTCATGAAGACGGAACGATTACCGCTTATAAATTAACCGATTACAGTCTCGACCGTATCAACTCCGGAAAGATTCTTTTCCGTATCTATGAGCAGACGAAGAATCCCAAATATAAGAAAGCGCTCGATTTGCTTTACAGCCAGTTCGAAGGACAGCCGCGCAATGAGGACGGCGGCTTCTGGCACAAGAAGATTTATCCGTATCAGATGTGGCTGGACGGACTTTACATGGGGGCTCCTTTCTATGCGGAATATGCGTTCCGCAACAATCTTCCGCAGGATTATGCAGACGTAATCAACCAATTTGTCACCTGTGCCCGTCATACGTACGATCCGAAAAACGGTCTGTACCGTCATGCTGCCGATGTAAGCCGCACCGAGCGTTGGGCAGATCCGGTGACCGGACAGTCCAAACACAGTTGGGGACGTGCTATGGGATGGTATGCCATGGCATTGGTAGATGCCTTGGAGTTTATTCCGAAGCATGAAGCCGGAAGGGATTCCCTGCTCGCTATTCTGGATAACATTGCCGTTCAGGTGAAGAAACTGCAAGACCCGAAGACCGGAGCATGGTATCAAGTGCTCGACAAGAGTGGTGAGAAGGGAAATTATCTTGAGTCATCCTGTTCCGCCATGTTTGTTTATTCCTTATTCAAGGCAGTCCGTCTGGGATATATTGATAAGTCTTACCTTGATGTGGCGCTGAAAGGGTACAAAGGTTTCCTGAAAAACTTTATCGAAGTGGATAAGGATGGATTGGTGACCATCACCAAGGCCTGTGCCGTAGCCGGACTGGGTGGAAAGGTCTACCGTTCCGGAGATTATGAGTATTATATCAACGAAACTATCCGCAATAACGACCCCAAAGCAGTGGGGCCTTTTATCATGGCGAGCTTGGAGTATGAACGTTTACAAAAATAATTTCTACCGATGAAAAGGGCATTTTTTAAAGGAATGATGTTGTTTCTACTGTTGAGTGCAGGGGGGACATCGGTCTATTCGCAGCAACAGCAACGCAAAGATACGTTGGTCGTGACACGTGACGGCACAGGAGATTACCGTACTGTTCAGGAAGCAGTGGAAGCCGTCCGCGCTTTTATGGACTACACGGTGACTATTTATATCAAGAATGGCACGTACAAAGAAAAACTGGTGATTCCCTCTTGGGTGGAAAACGTGCAATTGGTAGGCGAGAGTGAAGAAAAGACGATTATCACGTACGATGACCATGCCAATATCAACAAAATGGGAACATTCCGCACTTATACCGTCAAGGTGGAAGGCAATGACATCACTTTCAAGAACTTGACGGTTGAGAATAATGCGGCTCCTTTGGGGCAGGCAGTGGCCCTTCATACCGAAGGCGACCGGCTGATGTTCGTCAATTGCCGTTTCCTCGGCAATCAGGATACTGTCTATACCGGTTCGGAAGGAGCCCGTCTTTTATTCACCAACTGCTATATAGAAGGTACTACCGACTTTATATTCGGTCCTTCTACGGCACTTTTTGAATATTGCGAACTGCATAGCAAACGTGATTCGTATATTACCGCCGCTTCGACTCCTCAAAATGAAGAGTTCGGCTATGTCTTCAAAAACTGTAAACTGACCGCTGCTCCGGGAGTGAAAAAGGTGTATTTAGGTCGCCCCTGGCGTCCTTACGCCGCTACGGTGTTTATTAATTGTGAGTTTGGCAGTCATATCCGCCCCGAAGGATGGCATAACTGGAAGAATCCGGAGAATGAAAAGACAGCCCGTTATGCCGAATTTGGAAATACTGGCGAAGGTGCAGGTACATCGGGACGTGTCGGATGGGGAAAACAACTCACAAAAAAGGAAGCATTGAGGTACACACCGGAGAATATCTTTAAAGAAAACAGTAACTGGTATCCTTATAAGTAGAAATAAATAAGGTTACCGACTGCTTATGTAGCTTGAACTTTCCAGTAGCTAAGTACGAAACTCCTGTTTCCAGGCACAGAACTCCCGTTTCCAGGCTGGGAACTGTAGTTTCCCTACGTGGATACTCGCGTTTCTCTACGTGGATACTTGCGTTTCCCTACGTGGAAACCGGAATTTCTCTACGTGGAAACTGAATTGGATGCGTGCAAAACAGGCGGACGTGCAGTGTTGCAGATAAACATCTGCAACGGTATCTGCAACAGGTATCTGCAACACTGCAATGGGTTGATAGCAAGTGAGATACAAGCAAAATGTTGCAGATGGCAGATAAAAATGAAAAATAAAAACTCATAGAAGGTATGAAGAATATGAAAACACTCAGGGCTAAAATGCTAGGATTACTGGCGGTTGCCTTTGTTCTTTGTTCTGCATTTCGTGCGGACAAACATGTCGTAACTATCTTTATGATAGGGGATTCGACTATGGCAAATAAGAAGTTGGACGGCGGAAATCCTGAGCGTGGCTGGGGAATGGTACTTCCCGGATTCTTCTCCGAAGACATAAAAATAGACAATCATGCCGCCAACGGACGCAGTTCCAAGAGTTTTATTACCGAAGGACGTTGGGCAAAAGTCATCTCCAAAGTGAAAAAAGGCGATTATGTCTTTATCCAGTTCGGACATAACGATGAAAAAGCGGACTCTACCCGTCACACCGAGCCGGGAACTACTTTCGACGACAATCTCCGTCGTTATGTAAACGAAACCCGTGCGAAAGGCGGTATCCCCGTATTGTTCAATTCCATCGTCCGTCGTAACTTCGTCCAACCGCAAGATGCTTCCATCACTAAAGATGTCCGCCGGACACCGGGGGAAAAAGAGCAACCCAAAGAAGGAACGGTCTTGTTCGATACTCATGGTGCTTATCTGGATTCTCCCCGTAATGTTGCGAAAGAACTCGGAGTTGTGTTTGTTGATATGAATAAAATCACTCATGACCTGGTGCAAGAGCTTGGACCGGTAGAATCGAAAAAACTGTTTATGTTTGTCGCTCCCAATCAGGTTCCGGCTTTCCCGAAAGGCCGCGAAGACAATACTCATTTGAATGTCTACGGAGCGCGAATCATCGCAGGTTTGGCTGTTGATGCCATCGGCAGGGAAATCCCCGAACTGGCAAAATATATCCGTCATTACGAATATGTGGTAGCCCAAGACGGCAGCGGTGATTTCTTTACCGTGCAGGAAGCAATCAATGCCGTCCCCGACTTCCGTAAAAATATCCGTACCACGATTCTGGTCCGCAAAGGCACTTACAAAGAAAAGATTATCATCCCTGAAAGCAAGATTAATATCTCCTTGATAGGAGAGGATGGCGCAGTACTGACTAATGACGATTTCGCCAATAAGAAAAACGTATTCGGTGAAAACATGGGAACTTCCGGTTCGTCCGGTTGCTATATCTATGCTCCGGACTTTTATGCCGAGAATATCACATTCGAAAACTCATCCGGTCCCGTAGGGCAAGCCGTCGCCTGCTTTGTTTCTGCCGACCGTGCATATTTCAAGAATTGCCGCTTCTTAGGTTTCCAAGATACCCTCTACACTTACAGCAAACAAAGCCGCCAATATTACGAAGACTGCTACATCGAAGGAACCGTCGATTTTATCTTCGGCTGGTCTACCGCTGTGTTCAACCGCTGCCATATTCACAGCAAGCGTGACGGCTATGTGACTGCTCCTTCTACCGACAAAGGGAAAAAGTACGGTTACGTCTTTTACGACTGCAAGCTCACCGCAGAACCGGAAGCCACAAAAGTATATCTTTCCCGTCCCTGGCGTCCGTATGCTCAGGCTGTATTTATCCGTTGCGAACTGGGAAAACACATTCTTCCCGAAGGTTGGAATAACTGGGGTAAAAAGGAGAACGAGAAAACTGCCTTTTACGCCGAATATGAGAGCCGTGGCGAGGGAGCCAACCCAAAAGCGCGTGCTGCTTTCGCCCGTCAGTTGAAGAATCTGAAAGGATATGAGATAAAAACAGTTCTGGCAGGGGATGATGGTTGGAATCCTGCGGAAGATGGAAATAAGTTGCTGGATGTAAAACGTTGACTGTACCCGAAAGGATATTATTTTCTATTGCTTTTTTTCTTTAAGTGTGGGTTTATCGGATACACACTTGCGGAAGTTGTCACGAAACTTTTCAACTTCATGAACGGTCATTTTAGGATTAGGTACAGTATGTATCATGACTATATTGATTCAGTACTACAAAGGTACAGACATTTGCACATTATTTCTACTCTGTATTATTCTTGTATTAAAAAAATATATATATCTTTGTCGCACGCTTTCTGCCCATCAGCGAGATGAACAGGCGGAAAGCGGTTTTTATTTCTAAATGGAGTAAAAACGTATTATCTCTCATCTTCAAAATAGCTAATTTTATACAGAGGGATGATACGACAGATACTCCACGTGAACGGATGTATATCAACATATTCGTAGAAGATGTGTTATATATAAATGATTGGCGTGGGTGTCTGTTGTTATCATTATCTTGTAGAGGGTGTAGCTAGCCTGAAGATGGATATATGATACAGCAGCATTCATGCCTTTCTTATATCCGGTCGGTCTTTTATAACCCTTAGAATGACCCAACCAATTCGCCCTGCCGATTGGGAATCTGAAAGCATGAATGCTTCTTCTGTCATTCGATATACTGTTATATACTCCTTATTGTTAAACACTTAAAAAACAAACACTATGTCAGGATTAATAAGCTTGGAAGCAGCCGCCCAAAAGTATGGAATAAAGGAAGAAACCATTCGCCTTTGGATAGAATTGGAAAAATTTGAAGGAACTCGTAAAAGAGGGGACGAAGTTTTGGTAGACGGTAAGATACTTGAAGAATATTTGATTTGGCGAAAGACATGTCGGATTTCGGCAGATTATCTGGACGATTTGGAAATGTTTAGTTATAATCAGACTGCAATGAACAAAATATATCATGAAGTCATCAAATTGCAGGAAATACAAATCAATCAACAACAAGAAAGGATTAACGAATTAGAAAAGATGTCGGAAGTGATTGATGCAGAACTGGAGCGGGTTCATGCCATTGAGAGAGTAATCATTTCAAACCTGGACGAGTCGCTGGCATCCCGAATAACTGACTGGGTAGTACGGGGATGGAGAAGGCGCTTCTCATCTAAGTAATCTCCTCCGATTCTGTTAAATAGCTGATAAAGATAATGCCAAACTATTGTTATTTTCTTATATTTGTCCGTTCGTTATAAGCACCATTAATTATTAAGGGCATAATCGATGATGAAAAGAATCTTATATCTGGCTATTTCGAGTTTACTAGTCTGGACGGCCGTACAGGCGCAGACAAACAGTTTTTTTACCCATTATTCCACAGAAGACGGATTGTCACAGAATACGGTGATGAATATCCTTCAGGATCATAAAGACAACCTTTGGTTTGCCACCTGGGATGGAATCAACCGTTTCAACGGATATACATTCAAGACATACAAGGCACGTCAGGGAAATTACATCAGTCTGACCAATAATCGTGTAGACCGTATGTACGAGGACTGTTACGGTTTTCTCTGGTTGTTGACTTATGATAATCGTGTCCATCGTTTCGACCCCAAAACGGAAACTTTCGAACAAGTGCCGGCTACCGGTGAGGAGGGGAGCGCATTCAACATACATACTATCGAAGTGATGCCGAATGGAACCGTCTGGCTGTTGACTGAAAACGACGGGGCGATTCGTATCCTTACCCATCCGGACAAGAATAATCGTCTGACATGGGATATTTATTCCGGTAAAACGGAATTGTTTCCTTCCTCACACGTTTTTAAAGTTCATCAGGATAAAGCCGGTAATGACTGGTTGCTGACAGACAACGGACTCGGCATGATTTGTCCCGGAGAAAAAACACCTGTTTCTTATTTTACGGAGACTAAAGGAAAGTTCGGCGGAATGAACCAGGCCTTTTATGCCGTACAAGAGCGTGATGAGGATATCTGCTTTGCTTCGGATCGCGGTCGTATCTGGCTATACCGGAAAGGAAGCGGAGAATTTACACTGCTTGAGCTTCCAACCAAAGGACGGATCACTTCCATTCATATGGTTGCACCGGAACTGTCGGTGGTCACTACCGATTCGGACGGTTTCTTTACTTATAATCTGAAAACGAAAGCAACGGTACATTATTCATTTTTGACTTGCAGGGATTTACCGGCAAAACCGATTCTCTCCGCTTATGTAGACCGTTCCTCGGAAGTCTGGTTCGAGCAGGAAGAACCGGGCGTGGTGGCTCATTTCAATCCGGCCACCGGGGTGGTGACGTGTGAGCGGATTCTTATCGAATACAGTAATCCCGAACGTTCCCGTCCGGCTTTTCATATTCATGAAGATGTGAACGGTTATCTTTGGGTGCATCCTTACGGGGGTGGTTTCTCTTATTTCGATCCTCAAAAGAAGCGGCTGGTTCCTTTTTATAACGGGCTGGGCAGCCGTGACTGGCGTTTCTCCAATAAGATTCATTCGGCCTTCTCCGACAAGCAAGGCAATCTGTGGCTCTGTACCCATTCCAAAGGTTTGGAAAAGGTGACTTATCGCAATGTACCTTTTTCGATGATGACTCCCGTGCCGCAGGAATACGAGTCGATTCATAATGAAATACGTGCCCTTTGTGAAGACAAATTGGGAAATCTTTGGGTAGGTGTGAAGGACGGTATACTCCGTTTGTATGATGCCGACAGAATCTATAAGGGATATCTGACGGAAAGCGGCATTGTCTCCACTACCGGCACTCCCATGAAGGGAACGGCCTATTTTGTCATTCAGGATTCGAAAGGGAGTATCTGGATTGCGACAAAAGGGGACGGGCTTATCCGTGCCGATGCAACTTCTCCTTCGGGAATGTCGTATAAGCTGACCCGTTATCTTCACCATGAAGATGATGTGTATAGTTTGAGTGACAACAATGTGTATTGCGTGTACGAAGACCATAACGGACGAATCTGGGCGGCTACTTTTGCAGGCGGTATCAATTATATCACGGAGAATGAGGACGGTAAGGTCTTGTTTATCAATCATCGGAACAACCTGAAAGGGTATCCTATCGATCCCTGCTACAAGGCTCGTTTTATCACTTCCGACAATAACGGTCGCCTGTGGGTGGGAACGACGACGGGTGCTGTCGCCTTCGACGAGAATTTCAAGAAGCCGGAAGATGTACAGTTCTACCACTTCTCCCGTATGCCGAATGATACGCTAAGTCTGAGTAATAATGATGTGCACTGGGTTATTCCGACTAAGAATAAAGAACTTTATCTGGCTACTTTTGGCGGTGGACTCAACAAATTGGTTTCTATCAGTGAGGACGGTCACGGAACGTTTAAATCTTATTCGGTGCAGGACGGACTTCCTTCGGATGTGTTGCTTTCTATCCGCGAGGATAATAAACAGAACTTGTGGATAAGTACGGAGAATGGCATCTGTAAGTTCATTCCGTCCGAAGAACGGTTCGAGAGCTATGATGAACGTAGTATTACTTTCCCCGTACGCTTTAGCGAGGCGGCTTCCGCATTGACAACGAACGGCAGTATGCTTTTCGGAGCCAGTGGCGGAGTCTTTATCTTCAATCCGGATTCTATTCGTAAGAGCAGTTATGTCCCGCCTATCGTGTTTTCCAAATTGATGGTATCCAATGAGGAAATTGTGCCCGGCAGGCAATCGCTGTTGCAGGTGGATATTGATGATACGGAACAATTGGTGCTTTCGCACAAAGAGAATATCTTCTCCGTTCAGTTTGCGGCACTCGATTATACCAACCCGCAGAATGTGCAGTATGCATATATTCTGGACGGATTTGAAAAACAGTGGACATTTGCCGACAAGCAGCGTAATGTGGCCTATACGAATCTTCCGAAAGGGGAGTATGTGCTTCGTGTCCGTTCTACGAACAGCGACGGTGTGTGGGTGGATAATGAGCGTACGCTGGGTATTGTCATTCTTCCCTCTTTCTGGGAAACTCCGGTGGCTTATGTGCTTTATGTGTTGTTTATTCTGATTATCATTCTTGTGGCTGTTTATATCCTGTTTACTATTTATCGGTTGAAACATGAGGTGTCCGTAGAGCAACAGATTTCGGATATAAAGCTGCGTTTCTTTACTAATATCTCTCATGAGCTCCGCACTCCGCTTACGCTGATAGCCGGCCCCGTAGAACAAATCCTGAAGAATGACAGACTGCCGGAGGATGCCCGTGAGCAGTTGGTGGTGGTAGAGCGGAACACGAACCGTATGCTCCGTCTTGTCAATCAGATTCTGGATTTCCGCAAGATTCAGAACAAGAAGATGAAGATGCAGGTACAGCGTGTGGATGTGGTGTCTTTTATTCGTAAGGTGATGGATAACTTTGAAGCCGTTGCCGAGGAACATCGGATTGATTTTCTGTTCGAGACGGAGAAACAGCATCTTTATCTTTGGGTGGATGTGGATAAATTGGAGAAGATTGTGTTTAATCTGCTTTCCAATGCTTTTAAGTATACGCCGAACGGGAAGATGATTACGGTTTTTATCCGCGAAGATGAGAATACCGTCTCTGTCGGTGTGCAGGATCAGGGTATCGGCATTGCGGAGAATAAGAAGAAATCGTTGTTTGTCCGTTTTGAGAATCTGGTGGACAGGAATCTTTTCAATCAGGCTAGCACAGGAATCGGGCTTTCGCTGGTGAAGGAGCTTGTGGAGATGCACAAAGCTACAATTTCTGTTGATAGCCGTCTGGGGGAAGGAAGTTGTTTCAAGGTTGATTTCCTGAAAGGGAAAGAGCATTATGACGAAGAAGTGGAATTTATCCTTGAGGATGCGGAAACTCCGGTTAGAATGGGGCAGGTGGTGGATATAGCCAATGCGTCGCTCCAGTCTGAAACTTTGGTGTCGGCAGACGGGCCGGGAACTGAAGAATCGTCTTCGGTAGAGGAATCGGTGGCGGAAGATAACTCCAAGGAGTTAATGCTGCTGGTGGAAGATAATCAGGAATTGCGTCAATTCCTGCGTAGTATATTCAGTCCGATGTACAGGGTGGTGGAGGCTGCCGACGGACTGGAAGGCTGGAGCAAGGCATTGAAGTATTTGCCGGATATTATTATCAGTGACGTGATGATGCCGGAGAAAGACGGTATCGGGATGACTAGGGAACTACGTGCGGATATGACGACGAGCCATATACCTATTATTCTGCTTACTGCCAAGACAACGATTGAAAGCAAACTGGAAGGGTTGGAGTATGGCGCGGATGATTATATAACGAAGCCTTTCAGCGCCACGTATCTGCAAGCCCGTGTGGAAAACTTGCTGATGCAGCGGAAGAAGCTGCAAACTTTCTATCGGGAGAGCCTGATGCATATCAATATGGCTGCCGCTTCCGAGGAATTGCCTGCATCTTCGAGTGAAGTATCTGGAGAAGAAAGTAAAGTTGGAACGGGGCAGGAACTGCAATCTCAATCGCAACCTCAACCGCAACCGACATCTCAACCGCAATCGCAAGCTCAACCGACTGTGCCTGATATGTCTCCCAATGACCGTAAGTTTATGGATAAGCTGGTGGAATTGATGGAGCAGAACATGGATAATGGCGAACTGGTGGTGGATGATTTGGTGCGCGAACTGGCTGTCAGCCGTTCGGTGTTTTTCAAAAAGCTGAAAACGCTTACCGGACTGGCACCTATTGAGTTTATCAAGGAAATCCGTATCAAACGTGCTACGCAACTGATTGAGACCGGAGAGTTTAATATGACGCAGATTTCGTATATGGTCGGAATCAATGACCCGCGTTATTTCAGTAAGTGCTTTAAGGCGCAGGTGGGGATGACGCCGACGGAGTATAAGGAAAAGGTGGGAAGATAATAATATATGGTATAAGAAGAGGGGAAACTCAGTTAAAAGTTTCCCCCTCTTATATGCTTGTTTATTCTATTTTTTAGGATATAAATGATTGACCAGACTGTTCATATATATTTCCAGGTTTGTATATTCTTGACTTAAAGTATATTTGGAACCGTCAGACGAATCGTTGGGATTCAGATTATGTTTCTTTTCCCATTCGTCGGGTATGCCGTCACCATCTGTATCTAGAGGAGCCGGTTCTGATTTGTATTCAGGCCATCCGCCCACATCGGACGGTTGGTCGATCATTCCGTTTGTACTTCCGTGAGAACCTTCATGGGTATAAGTTCCTTTACGGGTTTCTTCTACAATACGCCGGTCTACGGCATCACGGCGATAGGAAGCGCCTGCAAACAGGAGAATGTCTTTGTAGGCTTCCTTTGCCGGTTGCAGGGAAGTATGTTCCGCTATATCAAATGCTTTTTTGGATAGTACTTCTTTTTCGGTTGCAAAGTCTTTTTTGATGACCAGACCGTAAGAGTTGTCCATATTCACTTTGTATAGAGCTTCTTTTTGCTTGTCCGTCAGCTTTGAGCAAGTTGGATCCATATAGTTGCCGTTGAAATAGAATACACCGTGAACACCTGCTGCGTTTTTGTTCTTGCCATCGTCTGCATAGGCAGTGAACAGACGTTTGAAAGAGGCTTTCGTTGCACTGAAAGGGCCGGGCTTATAGTAATTATTGATGAAGTTGTAAGAACCACCTTCACCAGCATAAGCACCGTCACTGCCATAATTGTAAATCACATTGTTGAATAATTCAACCTTTTCATCTTTCGGTCTGCCGGTATAGCGGCTTCCGCAAAGGCGGGGAGTGCGGTTGGTGTGATGAGCCAATAAGTTATGATGGAAAGTGGCAGGCTGTCCACCCCAAATACCACCATAGCCGTGTGCTCCTTTTTCGTGGATGGAGTTGGCGAGACTTTCGCTGATAAGACACCATTGAAGAGTGAAGTTGCTGTTACCGTAGAAAGTCGCACATTCGTCTGTGCACCAGCTCATAGAACAATGGTCGATGATAATATTCTTGTGAGCTTTTGTGCCATTCATTGCATCATCACCTTTTTGTTTGATGTCGGCTCCCATACGTGATCGGATAAAACGAACAATTACGTTGTCTGCCTGAATAGAGAAAGTATAGTTTTTCAGGCAGATGCCATCACCCGGAGCGGTTTGTCCGGCTATGGTGACATCGCCATTATTGACTCTTAATGGTTGCTGAAGTTCAATGGTTCCGCTTACGGCAAAGACGATGGTGCGGGAGCCTTCCTTACCGATAGCCCAGCGAAAGGTTCCTTCGGAACCGTCGTCGGCTAGTGAAGTTACTGTGTAGACTGCACCACCAGCTCCGCCGCTGGTGTATTTCCCGGCGCCGTCTGCGCCAGGGAAAGCTATTATTTTAGAACGGTCGGGGGTAGGATAACCTTTACTTTGACTATTTATTATCTGAGGAGATAAAAATAGAGCAATTAATAATAAGGGCTTGAAAATGAATTTTCTCATTTTGTAATTTAGTTATTAGGTGTCGGGTATAATGTGTTGACTAAACTATTAAGATATACTTCCAGATTCGTATACTTTTCGTGAAGAACGCATTGGTTACCATCTTTTTTATCATTAAAATTCAAACCATTCTTCTTTTCCCATTCATCGGGTATTCCGTCACCGTCAGTATCTTTTAGCGGTGAATGGGTTTCTACATATTCATTCCATCCTTCTACATCAGCTGGAGTGTCTATCAGGCCGTATATTCCACCATTGGAACCTTTATATGTATAATTGCCTTCTTTCACTTCTTTTACAATTCGTTTGTCTATTATGTCTGGGATATTAGAGGCACCGGCATATTTTAAAACAGCCTGATAAGCTTCGTTAGCAGATTGAATGAAAGAATAATCTGCTAAAATATTAAAACGGGAAGAAACCAGCAACTTTTCAGCCGGAACTTTATATACGTTATCTTTTACATAGAAAGCAGTAGGAGAAGTATTGTCATTGTTGGCATTCTTAATTTCTGTTAATTGACTGGTTGATAAATCACTTAGGGAAGAATCATATATGTTTCCGTTCAAGTAAAATTTTCCGTAGGTTCCTGCTTTCTGATTATTTGTTCCATCGTCTATATAAGCTGTGAAAATGCGGCAATGTACTTTCTCCGCTACGTTGACAGGACCGGGTTTGTAGTAATTGTTTACAATATTGTATGAGCCGCCTTGTGCTCCATAAGCTCCTTCATTAGTCCAGTTATAGATGACATTATTGCATATGTCTACTTTTTCCATGTCTTCACGGTTGGAATAACGGCTTCCACAAAGTCGTGGAGTGCGGTTGCTGTGATGGGCTATCAGATTGTGATGAAAAGTTGCCGGAGTGCCTCCCCATATTCCTCCATAGCCATGTGCTCCTTTTTCGTGAATAGAGTTCGTAAGACTTTCACTGATGATACACCATTGGAGAGTGAAATTGGTATTTCCATAGAATGATGCACATTCATCGGTACTCCAACTCATGGAACAATGATCTATAATAATGTTTTGCTTGCCTGGGTAGCTTGACTGGAATCCGTTCATTGCGTCATCTCCTTTTTGCTGGATGTCTGCCCCCATCCGTGAACGAATGAACCGGATAATGACATTGTTTGCAGAAATATTAAGTGTATAGTTTTTCAGGCAGATACCTGCACCGGGTGCGGTTTGTCCAGCGATAGTGATATTGTCATTTTTAATAGATAATTTCTTTTTTAACGGAATAACTCCGCCTACAGCAAATACAACTGTTCTTGTTCCACTCTTTTCTACCGCCCAACGTAATGTTCCTTCTGAACCATCATCGGTGAGTTTTGTGACGGTGTATACAATTCCGCCTGCTCCGCCGGTTGTGTATTTACCTGCTCCTTCAGCTCCCGGAAAGGCTGGGGTGTGTTTTCGGTCGGGAAGTTGACTTTCTAGCTGGCTGTTGTCCGGTTCTTGTTCAGGCAGAAGGGGAGACGTTATTGGGTCAGTATTTGAACAGGCTGTTACGAAAAGACCTAGAATTACTGTTGGTAATATTTTATTCATGATATAATTGTTGTAAAATTACTTTAAAATGAAAAGAGAATGTGGTAAATCTGTAAACACATTCTCTTTTCATCTTTTTCAGACGAAGGTTCTCCTTCTTGTCTTATGTTAACGGGGTGACATTAGTTGTTTATTCAACTACATTACCGCCTTCTATACATTGGTCCATAATATCTTTGACCAGACTGTTCATATACATTTCAAGATTAGAATATTTGCCATGTATATCTATAGTGCGCATATTTCCGTCTAAAGCATAATTAGGATCTAGACCGTGGGCTATTTCCCATTCATCAGGTATTCCGTCACCGTCAGTGTCGGTTATACTACGTTTGGTATCGACAGTTAATGCAGGATATGGATTTCCATTCCAGAATTGATACGGGTCATTGATGTAACCCGGTTTGTTGTCTGTAGGTTCTCCATTACTGTCAGTTGTTGATGTTTGCGTAGCTTCTCCTTTGTTTACGTCATCTATGATTAGTTTGTCAACTGCATCACGATAGTTACAGGCTCCTACATACGATAGTACTTTGGTATAGGCTACTTCTGCACTATGGGTAGTTACACCGTTTGACTTAGTAACGGGAGTTTCTTTTCTGATTTTATCTTTGTTATTATCCCATGAAAAGTCGTTACTTTTGTCTGATTGTTGTTGGGCGTAGACACCGTTTGTCCAGTTATCTGCTGTAACCTCTTCATTTCCATTCATGAGATTACCATCAATAAAGAATGTTCCCCATATTCCTTTGAAGGGTTCAAAATCCGCTCCATTATCATAATCTTTTGCATAGATACCAATTTTAGCAATACGGTATTTTACTTTATCGGATGCTTTTGCTGTTGCAGGTCCCGGTTTGTAGTAGTTATTTACGATGTTTACATTCTGTGCCTCACCACCATAGCATCCTTCACCTGCCCAATTGTAGAATACATTATTACGGATGTCTACTTTTTCATCCAATTTCAATGTGGTAGGACGCGGGCCAAGGCGTGGAACACGGCTTTCACAATGGGCAATCATATTGTGATGGTAAGTAGCGAAACGACCACCCCAGTTTCCACCAAATCCATGTGTTTTTACTTTATTGCCTTCTTGCTTACTGGGAACGACACGTAGAGCTTGTGAAGCTAAACACCATTGTACGGTAGAATTTACCATACCATATACTGATAAGCATTCATCTGTACACCAACTGGTGGAACAGTGGTCAATAATAATGTTTTCTTTGTCACTGCCTCCTAAACCGTCACAGTCAATGTCGACATTTCCCGGACGGAAACGGATAAAGCGTATAATAACATTATTTGAGTTTATTATAAACGGGTAACCTGCGATACAAATACCTCCTGGAGATGTCTGTCCAGCAATAGTTAAATAATCGTTTGTTGTCTTTAGTTCACTGGTTAGATGGATGGTACCTGCTATATCGAAAACAATTGTCCTTTTGTCTTTCTGTGAAACGGCCCAACGGAATGTGCCTTCTGTTCCGTCGTCTGTTAGTTTGGTTACGTGATAAACCGAACCGTCACGTCCGCCTACTGTATTTTTTCCATGTCCTTCTGCACCAGGGAAAGCTAATAATTCACCATAATCTAATTGGACAATAGTACCTTGTTCTACTTCATTAGGAAGTAGTGGTAATGTATCATTTGTCATTTTAGGATCTATGTCAGCACAAGACGTTATTAAAAATGCGCCTATTGCCAAACTTTCACAAATTGAAAATATATTATCTTTCATGTTTTCTTAGATTAATTTGTTTATTATTTATTCCAACGGGGATCACCGTATACTTTGTATTTAGCCTCTTTCACAGTAAAGTTACCGTTTGCTGGGTCTGTGAACAGATCTGCAGATGAAATGTCTAAGGCTGTTCCCCAAGTATTTTTAGAACCAAAACTACAATCACTAGTTGTGAAAGAATCACTGAATTTTAGAGTTGGGCCTTCATATCCTTTAGTAGCCTCAGTCATACCTACAAGAGTGTTTGTGATAGTGATAGAACCGGCCTTTACTTTGTTGGTATCAATGACAGTTTTTCCTTTAGCTAAGTTATAGAATGTACAACGATCGATAGTAATTTCTGGTGTTTGTAGTAATGTAAACATAGAACCGGAAGATGTTTGATTGACTGTTGTGTTAGCCATGCTGATTTTTGCCAGTTCTACTCCGCTCACTTTTGTATTAAGAATACCATAACTACCGATATTGGTGATAACGCAATTGTTAAAGGTAATCGTGCCGAATTTTGTAGCATTAGCAGTCGTTTGTGTACGGATAATGCCGCGGAAATTGGACAAACTTAAACGATTGGCAGTAATGTCATTCACTTGGAATGAGTTTTTCACATTCAACAAATAACCGCTAGTCGTTTCGTCTATGCAGTATATGTTGTAAAACTCAATCTTTGTCAAAGAAGCATCTGCTGCCACAACTAAGTCTCCTTTATCTGCTTTTGTGTATCGTATAGGGGTTGTACTAGTACAGAAAATGGTTAACGAGGTGGTTGTTGCAGGAACGATAACTTCTTCGTTTAGTGTAATATCAGAAATGAGATTCAGAGCTATATCACCGTTTCCGTTTGTTATCGCGTTTTTGAATGCTTCAAAAGATTCAATATCTATAGCATTTGCTGGAGCTTCATATTCTGTTTCAAATGTTGCATAACCGATAATCGCCCCATTTTTAATAACCGAGAATGTATAAGTAGTACTACCTTTCAGATTTGAAGCAGTGAATGTAGTAGCCGAACCTGCCGGGAAAGCTTCTGCACCATCTGCCGTCGGACTTTCACCCGGAACAAGCGTATACGCATCTGCGACTTCTGCCCATGAGAATGAAGCACTATTATGAGTGAGTTCATCTACTGTGACCTCAATCATTTCACCTTGTGCTGTCGTTACTTTAATAGTACCACGAATAATGTCGTTGTTCAGCAATTCAATGGTATATTCTGTAAGAGATGATAAACCTTCAAAAAGGAATGAACAAGCCTCTTTGTCAGCTTCTTCTAATATAAAAGTTTCTTCGTATGGAGTAGAGGCACTGTTTGAACTGATGCGTAATGCTGTTACATTACAACCTTCCGTCCAAGAAACGCGAATAGATTCCTTGGTGATATCTCCCGCATTCTCAGTCGGTATTTCCAATAATTGCTCTTTTGTTGTTTTAACGGACTTTTCTGCGTAAACCCAATAGGATTCCTTATTTGAACCTACTGCTTTGATACGGGCATAGTAGTTCGTCTCCGGAAGTAATTCCTTAACCGTTAACGGACTTGATATTTTTTCTCCATCATTGCCGAAAACTTGACTTCCGGCTGCTTCACCCAATGCAATGTCATTTGACAATGGTTCGGTACTGATTTCTAATACGTATCCTTGTGCGTCTTTTACGCCTTTCCACGTTATTTCGATTTGGGCAATCTCGTCATCGGCTGTTAGGCTGAAATCGCCTTGTGTTGGACCAAACAGTCGATTGGCTTCTATAACCTCCCAGTCGTTACCATCGGTACAAGATGTAGAGAGGAATATTGTCAGGAGTAAACAGGTTCCTGCGCTAATGATATATTTTAAGTTTTTCATATGTTCTTTCCTTTTTTAGTTATATCCGTAGGAGTTTTTCAAAGTGCCGTTTGATGTAGATATGGTTCTTGAATAAAGCGGCAACAGATAACGATTCTTTATCGGTGTATTCAACCCGCTACTGATAGAGGGCAGATTAGTATCTTTTTGTTTGGTGTCTATTTTACCAAAACTGTCTTTGTTGGCTTCGTAAGCTTTTGTATCTGCCGGTGTTTCATACCAGGTAATCGAAGACAGGTCGATTTCTTTATAAGCCTTATCACTGTTTTTCTTATAATTGAAGTAAATCTTTTGCGGCCACTTGGTTCCTGTTCCATCATCATTTCCGATGTGGGCTTCATAAGTTGATTTAAATTCATCAATCTTGTCACTTAACAGATTCCAACGAATCAAGTCGAATTTGCGGACTCCTTCACCTGCCAGTTCCCAGGCATTCTCCTGTACGATAGCTTCAAAGAAACCTTTATCGGCAATCAGTTGATTTAGTTTTGTTGCTGCTGCATTCTGGTCGGTAAAGGCTCTTTGATGTACTTGCAGTAGAGCGTCATAAGCAGATAACGTACAATTCTTTCCGTCTAAATCTGTTCCGTATGCAGTCTGGGTTTTATGTAACTCGTTGACTACTTCTGCATACATTAATAATACGTATGCATAACGCATCTTTACTACATTGATTCCGGAGCTGATTTTAGCTTTTTCATCACCGGCCAGCACCGCTTCCAACCAAGTTGGGTTACCTGCCATCTTACGATAATCCCATTTTCCACAGTAGATACCGAAAGGGGCATTTCCTAACATTGCTTCTGTGTATGAACTTTTGTTCTCTAACTGATAAGTGGCACAAGTTAAGTCACGGCGTGTGTCGTCTCTGTCAAAAGAATAAAAATAGGGAGCTGTCAGTTTCAGAGTACCGGTAGAATTTCCTTTCTTGCCATAATCGGGAGTAGGACCATTTACGCGGAAACCTACAGTATATCCTAATTCCCCGCTTTTATTAATACCCATTGGAATCTCGAATAAATTTTCCGGTGTACTGGTTTGTAAATTTCCCACATTCATGTCCAGCCAATATTGGTCAGGAGTACTTGTCAATGCATGTTTTCCGCTATTGATAATAGTAGATAAATGCTTCTCTGCCAATTCGTACATCTTCTTTCTGGTTTCATCGTCACAACGTTGCGTTGGATAGTTGTCATCCGAATTTTTTGTCGCAGTAATATAACCCTCTTTAGCAGACTCACGGATAAACCAGCCGGCACGTGTTAATGCTATATTGGCTAACAGACCATGTGCATAACCACGTGTGACATGTTCTGTTGTCTGTTCGCCGGCCCAAGGCAGGTCAGGAATAGATTCTTCCAGATCCGCAATCAAGTTTTCCATAATAACATCCCGATCCGTTTTTCCTAAATAAGCATTACTCAGGTCGGATTTGGAGATTTCTACTTTATAAGGTACGTCTCCAAACAAGCGGATCAAGTCAAGGTAAATCATTGCGCGTAATGTCTTGGCTTCTGCTCTGAAACGTAGCATGGTAGCTCTTGATTCATTTCCCTCTTCAATAAGGGAGCTATTGTCCACTCCGTTTATTACTAGGTTGGCATCTTCTATTACTCCGTACATATTATTCCATACGGTTTCCAAATCTGCAAATCCGGGAGAAGCATTGTAATTGAACACACCACGTTGATGAGTTGTGTTTTGAGCATCGCTCCCCAATCCGTCTATTAATTCGCAGTCGGTGTTTAGTCCGGCTTGGATAGGCATGAACTGAGAATAGGTTTTGTCTTGCGTCAGTCCGCCATATACTTTATTCAACGTAAGTTCTGTGTAGTATTCGTTGTTGAATACCACTTTGTCGTTCATCTCAGAAGGAGATGACTGGTCAAGGAAATCGGAACATGCAGTCAAAGACAACAGTCCGGTAGCCAAAAATACAGATTTATATATATGTTTCATAAATTCGTTAATTTGATTTAGTTAGAAAGTTACGTTAATGCCACCAACAAATGTACGGCTCTTAGGATACGCTGCATAGTCGATACCGGGGTTCATTGCATTTTTCTTGCTCATGGTGTCTACTTCCGGATCTGAACCGCTGTAGTTTGTCCAACAATACAAGTTGTATCCTGTCAGATATATTCTGACATTTTGCAGGAAAGCTTTCTTCACCCATGTTTTGGGCAATGTATAACCTATTGTTATATTGTTGATTCGTAGGAAAGAAGCATCTTCTACTGCATAATCGTATATTTGTGCCTGTGTCATTGAAGCCGGGTTGTAGATTTGTGCGTTCCGGTTCAGTTCATTCAGACGTAATCCGGCAGTCATCATGTCACCATATGCTTCTTTCACGGCGGTGCTTTCTGCTGAAAGATTTAATCCGGTTGCAGGATCAATCCAGGAATAGCGATTGCCTAAAGCAAAATCATTATTCAGATTATACCCTTTTTTGCTTCCCGTCTGGAAAGATGACAGAAGTTTGGTCCCATTCAGAATCACATTACCTACCGAATAGTTAAAGAAGAAGTTGAAATCGAAATTTCCGATATGACCGTCAAAACCGAATCCTCCCATAACAGGAGCAATAGTATTGCCCAGACGTTCTTTGATAGGTTGACCGTCTTCATCACATTTCAGCTTTAATCCCCCGGGTTTGTAAGTACCGCCTGTTACGGAAGCACTGTTGTCTTTAAGTCCGTCTCGTAGTACCCAGTTTCCACCTTTCCACACTAAATCACCATTTGGATTGGTTTTTGGGTCATACACCGTATAGAAACCGTTGGCACGATATCCCCAGATTTCACCTAATCGTCCGCCTTCTTCCACTCGGAAGACTTCATATTTGGAAATATTGCTACCTGCCCATTTATAATCTTGCCACGGGTTGTCGGTATTCAATTCATCGATACGGCTACGGTTGTAAGCGATATTAAAGTTAAAGTTCAAACCAAATTTCTTTTGATCTACCAGGACGGCATTAGCTGTGAACTCGATACCTTTGTTGGACGTTTTACCAAAGTTTTGGTATTGATATGAATAGCCAGTACTTGAGGGTACTTCCGCCTGCATCAACAGATCTTTTGTTGTATTCCAATATACATCCAGAGAACCCGAAATGCGATTGTTCCAAAAACCATAGTCAACGCCCAAGTTACGCGTAACGGTTGTTTCCCATTTTAGATTAGGATTATAAAGTGTAGTTGTATGCTGTAACATGTTAGCCATTGATTCACCGAAGAAGGGGGCTCGTGCAGAGTTGTCCGACATAGAGAAAGTAGTAGCCAATAGTCCCGAGTTGATACGATTATTACCAGCAGTACCGAAACTTAAACGGATTTTTAATGCGGAAAGCCAATCTTTAGTGCTTTCCATAAATGTCTCATCTGATAAACGCCATGCTAAAGCGGCAGAAGGGAACATTCCCCATTGGTTACCTTTGCCAAATTTGCTGGAGCCGTCAGCACGCATTGTAACCGTTAGTAAGTATTTGTCCATCATGGTATAATTGATACGTCCGAAAAAAGAGAGCATATTTTCTTTAGCACCAAGAGTCGACTGTGTCGGTAATGCAGTACCTGCACCCATATTCGCTTTCATATCGTCAAACCCCATTGATGTAGGAAAAGATACTGATACGTTTTCAATGGAATTTTTCCAACTACTGCTTACTTCATGTCCAATCAGAACATTCATGCGGTCACGACCGTTGAAAAGTTTCTTATTTTCGTAAGTTAAGGTGTTTGCGTTTCTCCAGTTTTTAGATGTCTCTCTCAATAAATAGGCTTGCGGGCGTCCGTTATATCCATATTTGGAATTTGATACGGCATCTGTACCCCAGTATTGCTCAGTGTCATCATATTTCCACCCATAACCAAATTCAGAACGGAATGTGAAATTTTTGAAAGGTTTCCAATTTAAACCGATGTTATAATTCTGGTTGAATGTCTTTCGTTGTTTCTCTGTTGCTAATAAGCGTTCTAATGGTGTTGCACTTGTTGTTGAGTTGTTCTCTTCATCTTCCAAGTCACCATTGCTTAAAGCATCTATCGGTCGAAAAGTAATGGCATTTGCAACAATTGAGTTGGCGGCATTGCTTTCGTTTGTATCTGCACCACCGCTTAATCCTTCAATAGAAGAGTAACTGAAACGTGCATTGAAATCAAGAGTCATCCATTGATTCAATTCTGCATTAATTTTAGCATTTACATTATCCTTGTTAAAACCGGAACCAAGCATAATGCTTTTTTCTTCATTGTGAGCGTAGCTTACACTATATTTAATTTGTTTGCTACCGCCACTTATATTTACATTGTATTGTTGCTGGTTACCAGTACGGCCGAATATCTCGTCTTGTAAGTCTTCTCCCGGGAAAGATTTCCAAAGATCTAGGTCTGCATAATTACCGTAATTTGCAGTAGAGCCTATCTCACGTTGATAAGCCACATAATCGTAAGGACTGAGTATTTTAGTCATTTTGGCTACTTTTTTGAAACCAAAAGATGCATTGAAATCTACTTGTGTTTTGCCTTCCTTACCACTTTTGGTAGTAACAATGATAACACCGTTGGCGCCACGGGCACCATAAATTGCAGTAGAAGATGCATCTTTCAAAACGTCGATACTTTGAATTTCAGACGGAGCTATATCACTTATACTTGAGACTGGAAATCCGTCTACTATATAGAGTGGTGAGTTGTCTTGTGACAAAGAACCACCTCCGCGTACACGGATTTTAATATCTGCATCAGGAGAACCTTCCGTTGTCGTGATATTGACACCAGCAAGTTTACCAGTAAGTGCTTCAGTTGCACTTGACACAGGTACCACAGCTAGGTCTTTAGAATTTACTGAAGCTACTGACCCCGTCAAATCTCTTTTGTTTACTGTACCATAACCGATAACGACTACTTCATCTAATGCTTGTGAGTCGTCATGCATGGTCACATTAATAGATTTTTTTCCTTGGATAGCAATTTCTTGCGTTTTCATACCAATATATGAAATCACAAGAGTTTTTTTTCCATCGACTTTGATAGAAAAGTTGCCATCTAGGTCTGTAATCGTACCATTAGTCGTATTCCCCTTTTCTACAACAGAGGCTCCGATAATAGGTTCTCCGTTGGTGTCTTTCACGTTACCTGTGACAGTAATCGTTTGCGCAGATACGCTGAGCGATATTGCCGAGAATAATATGAGCAATAAAGAGCGCATGTTTTTCACTTTGTTAGACATACTTTGAATGTTTATAATTTATGGTTATTATTTATTATTTTAAAATCTTTTAAAAGAGTTTATTCATCGCTACAAAAGTATGAGAATGTAGATATAGTTATGTGCAATATTTGTTTTTCACCTTGTATTTTTTGTTTTTTAGTGTCGTCAGGTAGACAATTTGGGATTAAAATAACCCGTGGG
Source organism: Bacteroides sp. f07 (assembly GCF_042854785.1). Taxonomy (NCBI): domain Bacteria; kingdom Pseudomonadati; phylum Bacteroidota; class Bacteroidia; order Bacteroidales; family Bacteroidaceae; genus Bacteroides; species Bacteroides sp. f07. The sequence continues at coordinate 1,230,276 of NZ_BAABXI010000002.1, forward strand.
TGCTTCTGATGAGGGAATATTAGTGGAAATATGTTTTGAGTACGATAGATTATTATTGCTGAATTTATCGATTTTTATCCGGTATTCACCGGCTTTTTAACCCTAAATCGGCAGAAAAGACTGTAGAAGCGTTGGGAAATGGCGTATCTTTGAACCATCAATCAATTAAATATAAAGACGATGGAAGAGAAACAAACATTTTCACCTGCTAGAGGCTTTTCCGGTAAAATACTGATAGCTTCGCTTTTTATTATTTCCGGAGTATTGTTGTTTGCCCGTAATATGGGATGGATTACTAATGAGGTATTTGATATTATCGTCTCCTGGCATTCCCTCCTTATTATAATAGGTATCTATTCAATGATTCGGCGTCATTTCATCGGTGGAATCGTCCTTTTATTAATAGGTGTTTATTTTTTGATAGGCGGACTTTCATGGTTGCCTGAGAATTCACAGGCAATGGTATGGCCTTTTGCGCTGATTATAGCGGGTATTCTGTTTTTCTTCAAACCCAGCAGGGATAAGAGAGCGAAATGGGCACGTCATCATGCTATGCATCACCAGCGGAATTTGATGGGGATGAAGATGAAACAAAGCAGCTCCGATGTTAACATTGAGGGTGAACAACAACAGTCCGATTCGGTCGATGGCTTTTTGCGTTCGGAAAATGTGTGGGGTGCTGCACGCCACGTAGTGCTTGATGAACTTTTCAGAGGAGCCGAAGTACGTACCTCATTCGGCGGAACGACTATTGACTTGCGCCATACCCATATTGCATCGGGAGAAACATATATCGACTTGGATTGCAGTTGGGGCGGAATTGAAATTTATGTGCCTTCCGATTGGAAAGTTGTGTTTAAATGTAATGCGTTTTTTGGCGGGTGTGATGACAAACGTTGGCAAAATGGGAATGTTAACCAAGATAGTATATTAGTGATTCGGGGTACGATTTCTTTCGGTGGCCTGGAAGTGAAAGGTTAGCATATGAAGGCACATCCGATTATAGATTATCCTTATCGTTGGATTCCGATGCTGGCATTGGTGTTGATTTTAGTGGCATTCCAGGTTGCCTTGGTGTGTTGGTATACCGGAGTCGACTATATTCCCGCTTTGGTGGACGGAATAGCAACGGTTGGTTGGCTGGCAGCTATTGCCTATCTGGCTTGGTTTGTCATCGGACTTGTTTCGCTGTTTCAGACGGATATCATTATGATATTGGTTGGAAGTTTGCTCTGGCTGGCAGGTAGTTTTATGGTGTATGATATTATGGTGCGAATTACGGGTGTATCTTATATCCCTTTTGCCGAAACAGTACCTTTCCGATTATTATTCGGACTACCGGCTTTGATTGCGGTGACTCTATGGTATCGCTTGATTGTAGCTAAAGAAGAAGTCTTGAACCGGGAACTTGAAAAAGAACTGGTTGTACATCAGGTGGCTGAACAGCAAACTGAACCACCGATTGAGTTAATTGACCGTATCACAGTAAAGGATGGCTCTAAAATTCATCTGGTAAAGTCGGAAGAACTGATTTACATACAAGCTTGTGGAGACTATGTGATGTTGATAACTCCTTCCGGGGAATATCTGAAGGAACAGACGATGAAGTATTTCGAAACACATCTTCCGCCTGAAACTTTCGTCCGTGTTCATCGTTCGACTATTGTCAATGTGACACAGATTTCCCGTGTCGAACTTTTCGGAAAGGAAACCTATCAGTTATTACTGAAAAACGGAGTTAAACTTCGGGTGAGCCTTTCCGGTTATCGATTGTTGAAAGAAAGACTGGGATTATAAATTCTTTCTTTTGATAAAGATTAAATCTTGGGCTCATTGGTTTGAAGGAGAACTTGTATATCATACATTGTTGAATAAAAAATCCTTTTTATATTCTTAAGAATATAAAAAGGATAATTTTATTGACGAGAGTTGCATGGGGTATGGTGAGATGAAATCATAATTGGGGAATAAATTGCACAAGACTTTCACAAGTATCCTCCCGTCAATGCCTAAAATCAAGGCAAAGCTAATTAAATAGATTTTTAAATTACCATATTTATTAATTTATCTTATGGACTTTATGATTATTTTAATATATTGAAGATATTTTGGGGCATCTTTCCGTAACTCACTGATTTTTCTTATGTTTGTTGATTAAATAGTAAAATAACAGAATGAAGATGTCTACACATATCTTATATAATGATTTTCCGACCTTCTTGCGAAAGTATTTTCCCTACAAAGTACAAAAGATTTCGTTGAATGCGGGTTTCACTTGTCCCAATCGGGACGGGACGAAAGGGTGGGGTGGCTGTACCTATTGCAACAACCAGACTTTTAACCCGGATTATTGTCGGACAGAGAAATCTGTCGCTACCCAACTGGAAGAGGGGAAATGTTTTTTCGCTCATAAATATCCGGATATGAAGTATTTGGCCTATTTTCAGGCTTATACCAATACTTATGCGGAATTGGAAGGACTGAAGCGTAAATATGAAGAGGCGCTGAAAGTAGAAGATGTTGTAGGTTTGGTAATAGGGACACGTCCGGATTGTATGCCGGAGGGCTTGTTGCGCTATTTGGAAGAATTGAACAGGCATACTTTTCTTATGGTGGAATATGGTATTGAAAGTACTTGCGATAAGACGTTACAACGTATAAACAGGGGGCATACTTACGTGGATACTGTGGAAACTGTCCGGCGGACTGCGGCCTGTGGCATCCTGACAGGTGGGCATATTATCCTCGGGCTTCCGGGAGAAACACATGATACGATGGTGGAACAGGCGGAGATACTTTCAGAACTGCCGTTGAGCACTCTGAAAATTCATCAGTTGCAACTGATTCGCGGCACGCGTATGGCTCATGAGTATGCTGAGAATCCCGCTGATTTTCATTTGTTTACAGAGGTCAGCGAGTATATCGATTTAGTGATTGACTATGTAGAGCATCTTCGTCCCGATATAGTAGTGGAGCGTTTTGTCTCCCAATCTCCTAAAGATTTATTAATAGCTCCGGACTGGGGGCTGAAAAATTATGAATTTGTAGCACGTTTACAAAAAAGAATGAAAGAAAGGGATGCTTATCAAGGCAAGAAGTATAGGGATTCAGAAAAAAGGATTATTTTTGCAGACGATAAATTTACTACCTGATAAATATCTATTTGGGGAATATCGGGTGGTGAGAGAGACTTTTTAATGTAACTGAAGAATGGAACATAAAACAAGAATTAAAGGAAATGTCCACTATGTGGGAGTAAATGACCGGAATAAGCACCGATTTGAAGCGATGTGGCCATTGCCCTATGGAGTTTCATATAACTCTTATCTGATTGATGATGAAATGGTGGCATTGGTGGATACGGTGGACATCTGTTATTTTGAAGTTTACTTGCGTAAGATTAAGCAAGTGATCGGAGAACGTCCTATTAATTATTTGATTATAAATCATATGGAGCCTGACCACTCCGGTTCTATCCGACTGATAAAGCAACATTACCCTGAAATTATTATCGTGGGGAATAAGCAGACATTCGGTATGATTGAAGGTTTTTATGGCGTGACCGGGGAACAATATCTGGTGAAGGACGGAGACTTCCTTGCTTTAGGACGTCATAAACTGCGTTTTTATATGACTCCGATGGTACACTGGCCGGAAACGATGATGACATTTGACGAAACGGATGGAATTCTTTTCTCCGGTGACGGATTCGGATGTTTCGGTACGCTGGACGGTGGTTTTCTGGATACCCGTATGAATGTAGACAAGTACTGGGGAGAAATGGTTCGCTATTATTCTAATATTGTAGGTAAATACGGAAGCCCTGTGCAAAAAGCGTTGCAGAAACTGGGCGGACTTCCTATTTCTGCTATTTGCTCTACTCACGGGCCGGTATGGACAGAAAATATAGCTAAAGTGATAGGTATCTATGACCGCTTGAGCCGTTATGACGCAGATGAGGGGGTAGTTATTGCATACGGAAGTATGTATGGAAATACAGAACAAATGGCTGAGGCTATTGCGGCGGAACTTTCGGCGCAGGGAGTCAAGAATATCGTTATGCACAATGTGACGAAGAGTCATCCTTCTTATATTATAGCAGATATTTTCCGTTACAAGGGATTAATCATAGGTTCGCCTACTTATAGCAATCAGATTTTCCCGGAAGTGGAAGCATTACTTTCGAAGATTCTGTTGCGTGAGGTGAAAGGTCGCTATTTAGGCTATTTCGGTTCTTTCACATGGGCAGGTGCTGCTGTGAAGCGTCTGGCTGAGTTTGCGGAAAAGAGCAAATTTGAGTTGATAGGTGATCCGGTGGAGATGAAGCAGGCGATGAAAGACATTACTTATACTCAATGCGAAAATCTGGCGCGTGCAATGGCGGAGCGCTTGAAGAAAGACCGTTAATACAGTGAATGAGATAATATATTTATTACTAACCTATAAAACAATCGACTTATGAGATTAATTATTCAACCGGACTACCAGTCCGTATCTCAGTGGGCTGCACATTATGTTGCTGCAAAAATAAAGGCTGCCAATCCGACTCCCGAAAAACCATTTGTATTGGGCTGCCCTACCGGATCTTCTCCTCTGGGTATGTACAAAGCGTTGATTGACTTGAATAAGAAAGGTATCGTTTCTTTCCAAAATGTAGTGACATTCAACATGGATGAATATGTGGGATTGCCGAAAGAACATCCGGAAAGCTACTATTCTTTTATGTGGAATAACTTTTTCAGCCATATCGACATCAAACCGGAGAATACAAATATCCTGAATGGTAATGCTCCTGACTTGGATGCGGAATGTGCACGTTACGAAGAAAAGATTAAGTCTTACGGTGGTATCGACTTGTTTATGGGTGGTATCGGACCTGACGGACATATCGCATTCAATGAGCCGGGTTCTTCCCTGACTTCACGCACTCGTCAGAAGACATTGACAATGGATACAATCATTGCCAACTCTCGTTTCTTTGATAATGATATCAACAAAGTTCCCAAGACTTCATTGACAGTGGGAGTGGGTACTGTACTTTCTGCAAAAGAAGTGATGATTATCGTGAACGGGCATAACAAGGCGCGTGCTTTGTATCACGCTGTAGAAGGCGCTATCACTCAGATGTGGACTATCAGTGCTTTGCAGATGCATGAAAAAGGTATTATCGTTTGTGACGATGCTGCTACTGTTGAACTGAAAGTAGGTACTTATCGTTACTTTAAAGATATTGAATCTACTCATTTGGATCCGGAATCCTTGATAAAATAAGGAGAGGATAAACTCTATAAAAAATGGGCTGCATCGGTGTTTGATTGATTGCAGCCCATTTTGTTATAATAGAATTTCCAGCAGGAGAAAAGATTAGTTTTCTTCCAGCCAGCCTTTCCCTTGACGTACGATTTCCGGCTCGTCCTCTGTGCATTTTACTACGGTCGAGGGTTCTATTCCCCCGATTCCCCCGTCAATGACCAAATCTACTATATCACCGAACTTTTCGTCTATAAGTTCGGGGTCAGTCATGTATTCCAAATCCTCATGTTCGTCATGAGGCAGGGTAGTAGTCATAATGGGGGCGTCGAGCAACCGGGCAATCTCACGGATAATGTTATTGTCCGGCATACGGATACCGACTTCTTTCCGGTTACGGAAAATCTTGGGTAAGCGGTTCGTACCGTTCAGGATAAAGGTGAATGGCCCCGGAAGGTTATGCTTCATAAGCTTGAACACACTATTGTCTACCTTGGCATATTCGCTGATACTACTCAAGTCATAACAAATGATAGACAGGTTGTTTTTGCGAGGGTCTATCTCTTTGATTCGGCATATCCGTTCTATTGCACGCTCTTTCAGACCGTGGCAACCGATGGCATACATCGTATCAGTTGGATAGATGATAAGCCCGCCGTCGTTCAGGATGTCAATTACTCGTTGTAAATCCTGCGGGTTATTATTTTTATCATATAATTTCAGAAGCATAACCTCTTCTCCTTCCCTTGTTCTTTATTTAAGTTTCTTCTTTAAGAAGTCCAATGCCTTTTCAGCAGCCTTTTCCGTTACTTTCTGCTTGATGGAATCCTTATTGGCAGTAGCGGCAGAGTCCAAACCAAGTTTTTGACCAAGTTTGCTGATAGCTTCATCAGCTACCGCTTCAACAGCTTGGTTTGCCATGCTCTTGGTATCGACACTGACTTTTGGTGAGGTAAACGAACCACCGATTTTCAGGTCGAGAGTCATCAGTTTGGAGATATTCCCGGTGGATGCAGGTAGCTTGATTTTTCCAGTATAATCAATGGTTTGGTCAAGCCCTGTACTGCCTGCGAGATTCAGATTGTAATCACCCATCTTGATATCGAACGGTTTCGTTTCTACACGTCCGTCTTTGATAGTGAAATCAAGTGTCATATCTTTTACCTTCATGTCTTTCAGGCTTGGCTGTTTCACTGCATCGGCTATCTGATCGATTGCTTTCACTCCGCTTAAGCTGAGATCGCGGGTAGAAAGACTGCCGTCTCCCTGCATCGTATCCAGTACAGGGCTCATGGTTGCATCCAAATCTGTCAATACATTGATGCTGCCGGAGAAATTACCTTTCAGGTTTTCGAAGATAGGAGCCATCTTCTGCACCATATCCAGTTCTTTATAAGCCTGAGCGAAGACGATATTCGACAGTTTGAATCCGGCTTTCAGTTCCGGTTTCTTCACGTTGGCGGTCGAATAATATCCGTTCATAACCACGTTTCCGCCCATAGTACTCATGGATAAATTCTTCATGTCTACCTTACCGTCTTTTACGATAAGTTTGCCATTCATATTGTTGAAGGACATCTTGTCGAATAATACCTGTTTCAGATTGGCATCCATCTGGAAGTCAATGTTACGCGGCACTTCAACAATTCCGGTGGAAGTAGGTACGGAATCGGTAGCCGCTGCATCCGGTGTAGCAGTTTCATCTGCGGAAGCAGTCATGAAATCATTCAGGTTGAAATAGTTGGAACGGATATTCAGTGTTCCTTTCAAAGTAGTACCTTTCAGTACGTAACCAATGTAGTTTTCAAACCGGCTGTCGGCAGTAATGTCGTTCTTGCCTATATTGACAGTCGTTTCGCTCAACTGGAGATATTTCGGAGTGAAAGTGAAAAGGGACTTCTTAATCTCTACATCCGGCATATCTTTCATTTTCAGTTTCATGTCTGTCAGTCCGATAGTGCCGGCAGCCTGCATACGTTCATACTGTTCCTGTTCGATGTAGGAGAGACGTCCTGACATTTGCATATCGGCGTCGATTGTTCCGTTCAATTCCATGTCTCCAAGCGGATATACCTGCTTAATCATGCCCAAGTTGAGAATACCTTTCGCTTCAGCTTTAAAGTCCGGGTCGCTGATTGGAGTTTTCACGTTAGCAGTCAGGCTGAACGGATTTCCTGCCAGGCGGAAGCTGAACGGATTGATATCAACGGTAGTCAGGTCAATATTTCCACCCGGATTCTGAACGTTAGCGCTAATATTGATTTGGTCCACACCTGCTGGTAAAGCCGGATAGCGGAACATGGCATTTTTGACTTGCATATCAATATTGAATGAAGGAACGGTGTCTCCCTGCAGGATACCTTTGGCTGTTGCGGTAAGGGTGGCGGTTCCGTCTGTTTTCAGGCTGGAGAACTCAGTCGCATAGATAGCAGGAATCAACGAAAGAATTTCCTTGAAACCGATATCATTCGTATTAAGTTTCAAATCCATGTCGATAGCCGGGTCTTTCAAGGCTACCCAACCGTCGATGCCGGCTTGGATGGCGTTAAGACGAATCGTATTATCCTTTAATGTGTATTTGTTATTGGCGAGGTCGGCATCTACATCCATCTTTGCGGAGATATTGGCATTTGCCAGGAAAGGAATCCCGTTCATCTTGTAAGTCAAGGATTTAGTTTCCGCTTCCAGTTTCAGGGTAGTACGTTCACTTCCCAAGTCTCCTGCGCAGATAGCGTTGAAGTCGCGGATATCAGCATACATTTTCCCTTGTTGGTCATCATAGACCAGATTCATGTTTTTGATGACGAAACGTTGTAATTTCACTTTGAAAGGAGAAGATTCTTCTTCCTCAGCGGCAGGCGTTTCGGCAGTTGCGGTCGTGTCCGGTTTCATAATATCCCAGTTGACTTGCCCGTCCGGTAATACAATGGCGTGCAGCTTGGTATCTTCAATAAAGATTTTAGAAATATCATAGCCGCTATCTCCGAAAAGTGAGAATAGATTAATGGCAGCAGTAACTTCTCCGGCTTGTACAAGGGTATCGTTAGCGAATTCTCCTGTACCTTTCAGCCAGAAATCTTCGAGAGTGACAGAAGCCTGCGGGAAGTTACGGAACAGGCTAATGTTGAGTTTCTTAAAGTCAAATTGAGCGTTGAGCATCTTGTTGCCTTCTGTCTTTACGATATCGGCTATCTTACCTTGGAAGGCGAAAGGAAGAAGGAGCATCAGAATGATAATTACTCCTACGGTGATAGCTGCGATTTTCAAACCTTTTTTCATTTGCTTCTATTTTAAGAGTCTGATAATATGCAAGGAGCAAAACTAATAAAATTTTTTGATAATAAGGGATAAAAGAGTTTTTTTTAGGGATTCTTATTTTTAAATTAGCAGAATCCAAAGTACGGGATTGTATTTGGGACGGTTGAGAATAGAGAGTAGGGGATGATAACTTAAACTGTAAATATATTTACGTATAGCTCTCCAAAGTAGACAATGGCTCTCCAAGGCGTTGTAAGTGGGGGATTCGTTCCTCGGTGAGGAACGACCTTTTCCTCGGTGGGGAACGGGGCTTTCCTCGGTGAGGAACGATGTGTTGGTCGGTGAGGAAGAAAACGGTCGGTTTCCGTCTTTTTCATTTATATAGATTTATTACTTTCTCTTTTTCTTCAGTTCCTCTGCGATTCTCCATTGTAACGCAGCTTCCACTTCCTTTCCTGCTTTCAGCAAAGCGTCACCGAATAGTTCATGTGCACCGGCATGCTCCGGTTTCAGGCTTGTCGCTTTATCCAGGTCGGCAATGGCCCCTTCCGTATCTTCCGTTTTCAATCGGAGTTTTCCCCGGTTATAAACAGCTTTGAAATTTGCCGGATGAAGATTTACAGCCGTATTGAAGCAGTTCTCCGCATCAAAATACTCTTTGTTGTTGAAGAGCGTGATTCCTTTTCGTATCCAGGCATCCACGTAGTTCGGGTCGAGGCTGAGCGCCTTGTCATAATTGGCAAGGGCGGCACGTGCGTCATGTGCCTGAGTAATACATTCATTACCCATTAACAGATACTCATGAGCGTATTGGCGCAGACGTTCCTGCTGTTCCTTCATCTGCTCCTTGAGTTTTTTATTCTGCTCTTTCAGGGTGTTGATGACACCGAGTTTCCGGCGGATTAATCGGCGGGGGACAGGTTTTTCTATGTCATAGCGGGAATGGATGGCGCGGAAAAATTGTTCCAGGCACTCTTCCATATCCCCTTTATCGAAAGCGCGTGCGGCTGCGGCATATTGCACATCGGCTTGTGCCTGTTTCAAGGCCTTGTCGATGGCTTGTCGATTGTTGAAGCGTCCCGCGAAGTTCACAATTTCGGGACGGACGAAAACATCTGCTCGGTTAATCGGCTTTTTGAGTTGGATACCATCCAATGAGGTACAGCGGCTGAGTGCGACATATGCTTGTCCACCGGCAAATACTCCGCCTGTGAAGTCAATGACTACCCGGCTGAAAGTCAGTCCCTGGCTTTTATGAACAGTGATAGCCCAAGCCAATCGGATAGGATATTGGGTGAAACTGCCCAGTACTTCTTCCTCAATCTCTTTCGTCTTTTCGTTGTAGCGATAACGGATATTGCGCCATGAATCCCGTTTCACGTCACATTCTTTTCCGTTGTCAGTGATAACGTATATCGTTTCTTCTTCCTCATCAATACCGGCAATGACACCAATCGTACCATTTACCCAACGACGGTCGAAATCATTCTTGATAAAGATAATCTGTGCACCGGGCTTTAGCACAAGCTCTTGTGAGGTAGGCAGACTACTTTCGGGAAAATCTCCTTCGATTACTCCTTCAAAAGTAATCGGTTCTCCCGGAAGCTCGGCTAGTTTCTTCTCGTTGATTGAGTCTACCGTATCCCTTCGAGTAGCAAGCGTGATATACATGTCTGCTTCCGATTCTTCAATCTGACTTCCATATCGGGTATTCAACAGTTGCAAGTCTGCAGCTCCGGCGGTATTAGTACGAATGTGGTCAAGGACACCGACAAAAACAGGGTCAGTCTGCCGGTAAACTTTTTGCAGTTCGATAGACACCAAATCTATCTGACTGAACACTCGTGCAGAGAAAAAGTAGGGAGTAGGATAGAAGCGGTTCAATATTTCCCGCTCGTCATTCTTTACGACAGGTTCCAACTGGAATACATCGCCTACCAATAACAACTGTTTTCCACCGAAAGGCTCACGTAAGTTATGGGAATATACGCGCAGGATACGGTCGATGGCATCAATGATATCTGCCCGTACCATTGAAATCTCGTCGATAATTACCAGCTCTATCTGTTCCAGTAACTTCCGGTGCGGTTTGGTATATTTGAAAAACTCGTGGATGCGTCCCCGTTGCAGGCTGAGGTTCGGGTCGTCCGGCAATAGCGGATAGAAAGGAAGTTTGAAGAAACTATGCATCGTGCTTCCCCCGGCATTGATTGCGGCAATACCCGTCGGAGCAAGTACGACATGTTTCTTTTTCGTATTCTCGCAGACGTAACGCAGGAATGTAGATTTCCCTGTCCCCGCTTTTCCGGTCAGAAAAACCGACTGGCGTGTATATTGAATCAAGCTCAGGGCATCCTGAAACTCAGCGTTGTTGGTGTCTACGCTCATTCTTGTAAGTATTGTAAATCCTTTTATTCAATGATTCCGAAATGTTTCATCGCTTTGCTGATTCCATCCTCGTCAATGGGAGCCGTCACGTAATCGGCGGCGGCCTTTACATCATCTTTTGCCTGTCCCATAGCTACTCCGATAGCGGCATGGCGAAGCATACTAATGTCGTTTCCACCATCTCCGAATGACATTGTATCTTCCAACTTAATATCAAAGTAACGGATGATTTCATCAATCCCCTTTTGCTTTGTATCCCCTTTGGCGGTTACATCGGCAAAGGACGGATACCAGCGACCTATCTCACAAGTCGGGATGGACGGGCGGATTTCCTTTTCTTCTTCCTCAGTGATAAAGGGTGTCATCTGTATAATCTCCCTGCTGGTCGCTTCTTCAAAAGAAACAGTCGGGATAACATTCACATGCAGGAAATCATAGAATATCTTTTTCACCATAGCATCGGGCTGGCAAACAGATATATTATGTTCCTCTACAAAGATGCAAGGCACTCCTTTCTTTTCGCAGAAAGCTGCCATTGCTTTTACTTCCTTTTGGGGGATGGCACTTTTGTAAATAACCTGTTCACCGACAAAACAATAAGCCCCGTTCATGGTTATGTATCCATCTATGAGATTCCGGTCTTGTAGTTCGGAAAGGTTGTTGATAATAGCTTTCGGGCGTCCGGTAGCGATAAATATTTTGTGCCCTTTTGCATGGGCGGCTTCCAATGCCTCAATGGTAGAAGTCGGAATACGGTGAGTCTCAAAACTGACAAGCGTTCCGTCTATATCAAAAAATAATGCTTTCGTCATAAATTCCTTTTTGAATTGAATACAAAAGTACTACTTTTGTCTCACATAACATAACAACATCATGCAGTATGAAATATAATTTTGATGAAATAATCGACCGTAGCGGTACAGACTCCGTTAAATGGGATGGAGTGGAAGGTCGTTGGGGACGCAAGGACTTGATTCCGATGTGGGTAGCCGATATGGATTTCCGTACAGCTCCTTTTGTGATAGACGCTTTGAAAAAACGCCTGGAGCATGAAGTGCTCGGATATACATTTGCCTGTAAAGAATGGTCGGAGTCTATTATCAACTGGTTACAGACACGCCACGGATGGACGGTAAGCAAAGAGATGCTGACATTCACTCCCGGCATTGTTCGTGGATTGGCCTTTGCTATCCACTGCTTTACGCAGAAAGGGGATAAAGTCATGGTGATGCCGCCTGTTTATCATCCTTTCTTTTTGGTAACTCAGAAGAATGAACGCGAAGTCGTATTCAGCCCGTTAGTATTGAAAGACGGACAATATCATATTGATTTTGACCGTTTCCGCCAAGATATTCAGGGCTGCAAACTGCTTGTTTTAAGTAATCCTCATAATCCGGGCGGACGTGTATGGACAAAAGAGGAACTGGCTCAAATAGCCGATATTTGCCATGAAAGCGGTACATTAATCATCTCTGACGAGATTCATGCCGACTTGACTTTACCGCCTTACAAGCATCCTACGTTCGCTCTTATTTCAGAAAAGGCACGGATGAATTCACTTGTCTTTATGTCTCCGAGCAAGGCGTTTAATATGCCGGGACTGGCAAGTTCTTATGCTATCATAGAAAATGAGGAGCTTCGTCACCGTTTCCAGACATATATGGAAGCAAGCGAGTTCAGTGAAGGGCATCTGTTTGCTTACCTGAGTGTAGCGGCTGCTTATAGTCATGGTACGGAATGGCTTGATCAGGTGATTGCTTATATCAAGGAAAATGTAGACTTTACCGAAAACTATCTGAAAGAGTATATTCCTGCCATCAAGATGATTCGTCCGCAAGCTTCCTATCTTATCTTTTTAGATTGTCGCGAATTAGGACTAAATCAGGAAGAATTGAACCGTCTTTTCATAGAAGATGCTCATTTGGCATTGAACGACGGAACAACATTTGGTAAGGAAGGCGAAGGCTTCATGCGGTTGAATATTGCTTGTCCGCGTGCTACGTTAGAACGGGCTTTGAAGCAGTTGGAGCGGGCGGTAATAAGCTTAAAGTAATTCCTTTAGGATGGGATTATTATATTGGAATAATTCTCACCGAAATGAGAAATAATTCTTATCGTAGTGAGAACTTTTTCTCATGCCATTGAGAATTATTTCTCATTACGATGAGAATGTTTTCTCATAGGCATAAAAAAGTTAGAGAATATAGATGACCGTAAGTTGCTGTTTATTATAGGGTTTGAAAAGAACTATACACTGTTTTGCATGAGAATTAAAGAAGCAAACTGCAACTTGATTTTATAAAATAAGCCCCTTTTCCACGAAATTCGGAAAAGGGGCTTGTTTTTTGGATTAAGAAGCTGAGAAATCAAATAAAGATAAACACTTACTTCTGCATAAAATCTACCGGAATCAACCGCACTTCACTATTCAAGCCGGAAGGCAAGGGACTCCAATGCCCGTAATTAGCCGGGCGATAGTTTAAATCGACAATATTGATTTCTTTGAACTTGCGCCACTGCACTCCCTGTCTGTCCAGCTCTGCTATTCGGTTTGCAGGAAGGTTCGTGACTTCTATTTCGATGTGGTTTTTCCCGGATTTCAGCAGATGACCTACTCTCAACTGATAAGGCACTGCCCATACACAACCCGCTTCCTGTCCGTTGATGCGGACACGGGCACTTTCGCGTACATCGCCCAAGTCAAGTATCCAATCGTCAGCTTTCAAGGCAGGCAGTTTTATATCCAATGAATACACTCCGGTTCCCATATTGATTTTGGCTGCCGGATGATTGATGTTTGTCCATGAACACGGGCGGTCTATATCGAATGCACCCTGAATTTCCGGTTTGTTTTCGGCAAAGTGTAGTTTCCAGCCATGGTCAAGGCTGAGGCTGAAAGGTTGTTCCTTTATATATCTCCACGGTTTGGACGCTTTTAAAGGCTGTTGATAAGTTTGCAGGATAACCGATTCGCCGGATTTCAGTTGTAGATAAACTTGTGTCTTGCCGTCTGCCTGACGGATAAGTGCTTCTCCACATTCCCCGGTCATAGGGTTGAAGAGGGCGGCTGCGGTTGCATTCGTTCCTAAGGTAATCCAGCCATCCACTCCTTTGTCTTGCAGGGAAGAGATGAAATAATGATGTCCCGTGTCATTAACTCTTCGGATAGTTTGCAGGCCGAATTTTGTTTTCATTTCCTCGCAAGGAATATGGCAACTGGCCAATGTGCGCGCATAATCCGTTCCTGTGATAATCTTTCCCTTTCCAACCGGAGTGACAGTTGTTTCGGAGAAAGAGACAGACGGAAGTTGGCGGAGCGTACGTTGGTAACTCTTACGTTTCTGTTCCAGTCGGGCATATCCCGGTACATCCGTCGGATAGTTTTCTAGGAATACGATAGTAGCTCCCTGCTTGGCCAGTTCTAAAAGATGCGCCAGCACATCATCCGGCATCAGATGGGCGGCAGGCACTACCAATGCTTTGTAACCCGTTCCGCCCGAAGTAACCAACTGCCCGTCCTTGAAACGGGTGCTGCGGATGAAGTTGTCGGAGATATAATCCCCGTCATATCCGCTGTTGTTGATACGGTGGATGGCGTCGATAAATTTGGGAGCCAGTTTATCCATGTGGTGGATGGTGAACAATAACAATCGTCCCGGTTGTTCGTTCCACATATCATATACCGGAAGATAAATCAGGAAATCATTATCCGGTCGTCCCATTTGCAGAAAGCTCTGGCAACGGGTGATATAATTAAAGAAAGAAGGAGCGTCACGCCAGATACTGTTCGTCGGATTCATATTGATAGACGCATAGAACAGCCAACCCGGCCATTCGGCTTCTTTCGGAGAGTAAGGCGTCCCATGAAAGAACATATGATTGACACCGGAAACAAACATCAAGTCCATATCCGGCTTGCATTGTGACAGGGAAGTGCGGAAATGCTCCGTCAGCCAAGTGAATGTTTCGGAAGAAGTATAGGTCTTACCTGCAATATGTGCGGCCGAAGAAGCATATTTCAACATAGACAAGTCCGAATCATTCTTCTTGGTCAGTGAATCCTGCCGCAATCCTTTGATATGGAACTGTGACAGTCCGAAGCCTTCACATTCGGGAATATCTACGGCTGCGTAAATATCAATCAGATTACCCGGTGAACCATGTGCCTGGTTGCGGGTGATGCTACCGTTTTTGTGTGCCCAGTCTGTCCATTGACAGGTGAAGTTTTCCAATAACAGGTCGGAAATCGTCTCCCGATAATCGGACAAGATGCGTCTGCTGACTTCGGGACGGCTTTCATCCAGAAATTCAGGGAAATGCTCTTCCAGTTTATATCCCCGTCTGCGGGCAAACTGTTCCAGGAAATCGTCTGTCCAGTCTGCTTGATACACCTCGTAAGAGTCGTTGAAGAATGTATGCGGATAGCTTGTCTTGCTACTCTTGAATGCACGGTCAAAGCGGGAAAGATAGTTCTTGACAGCTTTCTTTGACAGGTGGTTCATGACATATCCTTCCCCGCCCGGTGCTGCCCGTTTCACTTTCTGCCGTGTCTTTCCAACGTAGAGGGCTACCACTTTCCATTTGCCGGCAGGGGCTTTCCATTGCAACTTGTCTTTTTTTACATGAGAAGTCAGATTAAGACACTGGCCATTTTCATTATAAGCCATCACCCGGCTTAATACGGAATAAAGTTGTTGCTTAGGGTCAGTCACATTAATATCCTGTACAATCTCTTTGCCGCCCTCTATTTCGTAGGTTTGGAAGATTGCCTTGGTCGCTGCGTCTTCAATGCTGACTTCCGGCCCGCCAAAAGGCCATCCGGTACCGGTATTCATGTCGATTTCAACACCTGTGCGTTTACCTTCCGCCTGTGTATGCTTGAGCACTTCCATCCAGCGGGGAGAGAGGAACTGTATCTCGTTTGCGTCATTCCCTTGCACGCCGTAGATAGGTGTGATTTCCACCGCACCCATGCCGGCACGTGCATATTCTTCCAGATTGTATGTCAGGTTCTTTTCGTCTACGGCACTTCCCAGCCACCACCATCGGGTGCCGGGACGCGCTTCTGCTGGAACGTTCGGCCACTGTTGCGCTTGTATGACTCCGCCTGTTGCAAGCAGGCAGAGGAATATCAATTGTTTCTTATTCATCATTCTTTCGGCGTATTATAATATTCTATCTTTTCTACATCATCGGTTACAAAGAGCGGTCGTCCGTCCGGCTGTTCAAAATGGAAGCGGATACCGTCGAAAGTTATGTTCCGTGCATGGCGGACGTAAAATCCTTTGGCGGGAATAGTGCCGAACATCCACGGTTCGGGATATACTTTCTCCTGTTCGGGCGGAACACGTTTACCGTCTTCCGCGCTGTATCCACCTTTATAATATAGGTGAATATTACGGAGAGTGACATCCTCGATACAAGCACCCGGCACACCGCTGATAATGGAAGCATATCGGCTGTCGGCATTCCACACATTGATATCACTGATAAGGATACGTTTCATTGTGCCTACGGGCGTGCCTTCGGGACTACGCATACGTGCGCCCAGTCTTAGGAAAATAGGAGCATTGACAATATTCCTCATCGTGATATTACTGATAACAATATCTTCCAGACGTCCCCCGTCTACGGTTTCCAATGCCAGACCCCTGCAATGTTCAAAGATACAATTAGTGATGGCAATATTACGGAATCCGCCGCTGCTTTCAGTACCTAACTTGATGCGTCCGGTACGGTAACCATGGTCGGGAGCCTGCGGTTCGTCCAGTTGCCAGGTTCCGTCCATTACGCTTCCCTGGTCAAAACCGCTTACATAACAATCACTGATAGTCACATTCTCCGTATCCTGAAAACGTCCTAACCCGTAAGAGGCTTTCAGCACAATGGCATCGTCCCAGGGAGAATTTACCGTACATTGGCTGATACGCACATTCCGGCAGCAGTCAATATCGAATCCGTCGCGGTTGGTATCTACTTTCAGATTCAAGATAGTCAGATGGTCTACTCCGGTGGCGAGCAGGGCGAAATGTCCGCAGTGAAGCATGGACAAATCCTTGAGCGTCACATTCCGGCAATCTTTCAGGCTGATAGCCTTGTTGCCTACACCCGGCAGCCGGCTTTCTTCACGGGTCAAGCCTTTACCGTAGATAAGTCCGGAACCGCTGATGGTTATATTCTCCAGTCCGATTCCCCAAATCAAGGAATTCTTCCAATGGCTGTGACCGAAATCCTGGTACTTATTATGTTCATTCGCTTCAGCGATATCATATCCTTCCTCTTTCCCGGGAAAGGCGGCAACAATGCGTGCGCCTTGTTCCAGATAGAGGTGAATGTTGCTTTTCAGTCGGATAGAATAACAGGCATATTCTCCGGCAGGCAGGTAAACAGTACCGCCACCGGCTTGTGCGGCTGCTTCAATCGCGCTGTTGATGGCGGGGGAATCAATTGTTTTTCCATTCGCTTTGGCTCCGAAATCCTTCACGTTGTAGATGGCTGCATGGCTGTAGATGCAACCCACTAAGAGACTGAATAGTAAATATATCTTTTTCATTTTTTGTCGGTTTGGGCAAAAATATCCGGTAACATATAGTAGTTATAATCCGCCTTCTCATTCTGCTCATAGAAGCAGAAATAAATCCTGCTGCCGGGAACGAGCGGGCAACGTCCCGCCAGTACGGGGCGGTCGGTTCGTTTTCCCGATTCATAAAGCATCAGGGGAGTTTCGTCCTTGTGCCCGTTGCTCAGGCGGATATCGTCGGTAGGAGTGACCGCCTGTACAGTCCGTAATTTCATGCTTTCTCCGTAATAGCAGGTAAAAGCCTGTCCTTCCACACTAAACACATTCACGTCCGAATCCGGCCGGCAATCGCCGAAGCTCCAGAATAAAGCATCGGCCTTGGGAGAGGAAGCTACCTCTATTTCCAGTATAAATCCACGGGTATCGGGCAAGGCTTTCCATTGGAAAGTAATCCCCGGTGTCTTTTCCTTAGGTTGCAGCCAGTGGCTTTCGTTTCCTTTCGATATTCCCAGCTTGAAAGTACCGGCAGGCGGCGTCAGAGACTGTGCTTGCGCATCAATGAGCAAGATTCCCAGCAGTACGATGGTCAGGAGTTGTTTCAGCATAGTTGAATTTGATATTACTTTGTTCATTTTCCTTTAGTTCGATAGCGTCTTTCTCTGTTACGTCCAATGTAATCTCCGACAGGTTGAAATTCTTCGTATAGCAGATTTTACCCGGTTTCCTAGCCTGTGCTTCGATGGCGTAAAGATAGAAATTTTCCAGACGCAAAGAGTCGTTCCATCCCGAAGCAGAGATAAATTCGTCTACGTTCTCGGCTTTAATCCGCGATACATATACGTTGCGGAAGCGTGGGTATCCCTTTTCGGGGGGTACTACCGGAGTCAGCATAACTTTCCAGTGTTCCGGGATTTCCTGGCCTTCATACTCTTTGGGAAGAGTGCTGTAACTGTAACTGGGGTTCCAGTTCAAGTCTGCTGCCAGTACGTGGCGGACGTTTTCGGCTTTTACGTTAGTCATGTAAATGTTTTCGATTGTCCCACCGCGGTTCATGGCGCTTTTCAGACGGAGCACGGCGGAAGTGCCGGCAGCTTCGAGGTTATAGCCCAATACATTCCGGATACTGCCGGAAGTTTCGCTGCCGCAGGTGATAAGTCCGGCGCCCTTGCGGGCAATGCAATTGCGAATCACCACGTTCTCCGTAGGAAGATTCACCCGCAAACCGTCCGCGTCCCGTCCCGATTTGATACAGATATTGTCGTCGTTACAGTCTACATCGCAGTTCTCTATCAGAATGTTGCAGGAAGAATCTATGTCGATGCCGTCCGTGCTCGGGCCGTGACCGCCTATATTATTATTAATCGTCAGTCCGTCTATGGTGCAATAGTTGGAATAAAGAATCTGACATCCCCAAAAGCCGGTACGCATCAGGGTGAATCCTTTTAAGGTGACATCCGAACTGCGTTCCACAAGAATACCCCGCACACGTTTGCAGTCGTAATCTACAATCCAGCGCAACCCTTTCGTTTCGTATTCTTTGCGCATTTCCCAATATTTGTCCCAAAAGACTTTTCCCCGGCAGTCCAAAGTCCCTTCTCCGCTGACAGCGGCGTTCTTCTCGTTGACAATGTTTATTACTGCTGCCGGCCATGTCATCTCGATACCCGCAATTCGTGAGCGGAATTCGGGATAATGCTGGATATGGGGGCTGGCGAGTAGGGTGACGCCTTTGTCCAGTTGCAGGTTGACACCGCTTTTAATGAACAGTGCACCGGTCTGATAATATCCGGGCTGGAGAGTGACGGTTCCCCCGCCGGAGACGGCACAACTGTCGATTGCTTTCTGGATAGCTTCCGTGCTGAGCACTGTGCTGTCTGCTACTGCGCCAAAAGAATTGGCGGATAAAAGATGGTTGTTTCCGGGAGTTTGTCGGCTTCCTACGCTGTCCGCCCACGACAAATCCGGTTGCTGCGGAACCTGTCCCCATTCGAAGCTGTTGCTTCCTGCCTGTTTGGCTGGAGTACATGCTATAAAAAACGTGCCTGCTAGAAGTAGGGGAAAGATGCTTTTACTTTTCATATTGGTCAATATTGGGATTCTTTAATTTCCGTCCGGTTTCTCTATTTCTGTGAAAGGTGATTCGTTCCAGTGGAAAGTATTCACATCATCCGGGTGTGCCGGATTGTATGCCGGGTCGATTTTCAGATATTTCGCCAGTTCGGGAACGGCTTTCTTCATTCCTTCAATCACACATTGGGCTATCTGATAAGCCCCGTAAGGATTGAAGTGGGTGTTGTCGGCAAAATCCTTGGTCTGTCCCGGATAAGTGCCTGCCGGATAATGTACGAAAGCACGTTTGGACGTTTCGGGGCCGAGGGCTTCATAGAGCGTGCGGGTCATTTCGTTGAGGTCAATCAATGGCACGTTCTCCTTGGCGGCAAGCCAGCGCATGGCTTCCGGGTAGTCTTCGTGCGTGTCGCGGATATGTCCGGTTGCGTCAAAACTCCGGCGTTGGGTGGGAGTGACCAGTACGGGGTGTGCTCCACGTGCACGGGCTTCGTCAATGAATGTTTTCAGGCTGGTCATAAAAGAGTAATACGCTCCTTTGCCGGGCCCTTTCTGTTTCTGGTCGTTATGTCCGAACTCCATAAAGAGATAATCGCCTTTCTTCATTTGGCTTAATGCTTTTTTCAGGCGTCCTGCTCCGATAAAGGTATTGGCTGATTCGCCGGATTCCGCATAATTGGCAATGCAGACATCTGTTCCGAAGAAATGGGGAATCATCTGTCCCCAACTGGCCCACGGTTCGTTATCCTGGTCTACTACCGTACTGTTACCGCATAGAAAAACAGTGATAACCGATGGGTCGGCAGGTTCTATATTGATACTCTGGCATACGGGTGCATCACCGTTGAATTCCAGTGTCAATTTATCATCCCAGTTCAATTTGGTTTTCTCGCGTGGTTTGATGCGCACGGATTCTTTCTCGGAGATGCGGGGATTCCGCTTGTTGATGATAAACGTCTCGTCTATGAACTGGCCTTTCTTTGTCGGCAGATTCTCAACGAACAGGCGACGGGATTCTCCCCGTACAGTTGTCACTCCTGCCTGCTTCTTGCTTCCGAGACGTACCGTCACTTTATAGTTTCCGTCCGGTACGCGGACAGAGAAAAAGAAAGGCGCTTTATTTCCTTTTTCGGGGGTGGCGACGAGGTCGTATCCGTATCCCGTCTCCTCGCTATATCGTGGTGCGTCCGACAGTTGGTAGGTTCGGACTTCTTCTCCTTCTTGGGCATTGGCAGTTATCGTTGCCAGAAGTAGTAAGCCTATGATAGTAGTTTTCATTATAATATAAATTAATGTATATTGGTTTATTGGATAATATTAGGCACGGATTACACGGATTTCACGGTTTTCAGAATTATGCTTTACGTAAAGCAACAGCGTAATCCGTGTAATCCGTGCCTGATAATTTCCGTTTAGTTAATCTTCGGTTTCAGTTCGTCGGGCGAGTCTTTGGTGTAAGACTTCACATCTCCCGCTACTTTAGTAAACAGCGTTTGTATCTGCTCCGGTGTTATTACCGTTGACGGGCGGAAAGCATCCGAATTCATATAATCCAGGATTGCTTTGTGCATCTGCCGGGCAACGATTCTTTTTTCCGGTTGTGAAGTAATATCCATACTGGTCATCAGTAACTTTCCGTTCAATACCTTTGCCTCAAACAACATTCCTATTTTCCGACTGATAAACCACGTATCAATGCTCTGTATAGTCGGTTGGAACTCTGCCGGAAAATCGGTGAACTGCATCACCTGTGCTTTATTCAGCAGTTCCCACCATTGCAGGTTGCTGTGATATTCCGTCGGGAATTGGCGGAAAAGCGGATGATATTCGTTCACGAAGATACCCGTCGTGTGCGGCGGGCGCATCTTGAACCAGGAAGTGTTCCAGAATACCGGAGTAAAATATTGTTTGACTTCTTTGCCGTATTGAATCTTTCCGGCTGCCGTAATCAGAACGTTTCCACCTTCCTGCAATACTGATAAAGCCTTTGCATCCAGCGTATCTGTGGTATAAACATCACCTTGCGTCAATTCCACTTGCGCGGGATATACCCAAAAATCCCAGTCGTTCACGGCGTCACTGCCTTCGATGCGTATTTCCAGATTAAGTTTCTGCGGAGTAGTGACTTCTGCTAAATCCATATCTACACTACCCAAAGAACAGAGATTACCGATAGGTATATTGTGAGTACCTACACTTCCATGAGCATATACTTTCCCAAACTTATCCTTAATGATATAAACCGTTTTTGCTTCCTGCAAAGGAGCTGCCCCGAAATGAGACACTTCGATGTCGGCATGGAATGTTTCGTTATTGGCATATACAAATTTCGGGATACGCGCCAATGGCACAGTCGGACTGCAAAAACGTCTGAACTGTTCTGCGTTGATATATCCTTTTTCTTCAAAGAATACGTCCAACACACCGACCAATGCAGTTCCCTGACCGGAATAATCATTGAGAGCCAACAACTGGAATCCGGCATAATCGGGAGTGCGCAATGTCTTTTCAATCTCATGCTTGTAGCAGAGAGCCTGAAGTTTGCCCGAAGCCATCATAAAGTCATAACTTTGGCTTCCCATGTGGTTGTCATTCAGAATATCCCGGAAGATTTCAAAATTCTTCGCTTTGTTGACTCCGGTGTACTTGCGGATTTCATTGAAATTCGGGAATACGCACCATTGCCCCGTCTCATGCGAAACATACGGCTGTTTTACCGTATCTATCCTGGCGCGATAGTCCGACATACTTTCCGGGCGCGCACCTGCCCAACTCAATCCTCGTGCTCCGGCTTTCACATGAAATTCATTGTGAGGCTGCCACTGCCAGCTATTTCCTACGGAAGCTCCCGTATATACATGACGCGGGTCGGTCGCTTTCCAATAATCCACAAACTTGCTTACCCATGCCACCCAACGACCGGAAGGCTCATTGCCGCAGGCCAGCATACAATAAGAAGCATAATTCCCATATTCTTTCGTCAAAGCAATCGTTTCATCCATCAAGTACTTGTCAATCGGCTGTCCGTTGCCCAGCTTCGGCCCATGATTCGGCCAGCTCGGCCCTTCCGGTTGCAGGTAGAACCCTACAAGGTCGGCAGCGATAAAAGCGGCTTCCGGCGGACAGAAAGAGTGGAAACGCATATGGTTCAACCCGTAGCTGCGGCAAATGCGGAATACCCGTTCCCAGGAAGCTGCATCCATCGGCGCATAGCCCGTCAACGGGAAATCACAGTTTTCTACCGTGCCGCGAAGCATTGTCTTTCTGCCGTTCACGTAGAACCATTTTCCTTTTATCTTGAAGTCGCGCATACCGAACTGCACCTGCCTTGTATCCGTCTGTTTGCCGTTGCTCAACGTGGCTGTCAGTTTATAGAGTGCAGGGCTGAATTCATCCCATGTCAGGAAATCCTTTCCCATCGGAAGTTCCATCTCGACCGCATTGTCTCCCGGACGGATACTGAAACTTTGCTGTACGGGAGCAACTTTGTGCCGGATGTCCGTGTTGAAACTCTCGGCAGAAAGCATGATTTCTCCTTTGGCGGAAGAAGCGGACTGTACATTCATACGCACCAGCGCTTTCTGATTGCTCAAATCGGGATATACCTGAATGTTCTCAAAGTGTATTTTCGGTGTAGCTTGCAATTCGATTCGTCCGACGATACCGTTCCAGTTGCCTTGCGTCTGGTCGGTGATACTGTGGGAGTCGGGGCCTACGTTGATTTCCTTGATGCGGTTGTCAATGCGGATAGTAATCAGGCACGTCTTTCCGGGGGCGACTGCAGAAGTCAGGTCATAGACGTGAGGAACACAAAGGCTGTTCTGCATGCCGAGTTCCTTTTGGTTTACCCAAACGGTGGTTTCGATATGCGGACGTTCCAGGAAAAGGGAGATTCTTTCCCCTTTCCAGTTGGAAGGAATTGTAACTTTCTTTTGATACCAGGCTACGCCTACATAATGTTTGTCGGGAGTCAGGAAGAAGGGGAGTTTCACTTGTCCCTCTATCCTGTATTTTTCCATATATGGGTTGAAGTAGTAAGAACTGTCGTAGAGGCTTCCCGTCCATTGGGTGCGGGCGGTCACTTCATCCCCCTTTAGCTTTTCGGGCATGGAGCCGGGCAGGTTGATAGAGTCGTCGAGGGATTTTTTGAACCATTGTTCCCTGACGCCGATATCTTCCCGGTCTATCTGGAAGTTCCACTTGCCGGATAAGCTGAAAGAATGATTTTGCCCCACTGCGGTCAGTATAGCGGCAAATACGATAGCAATACTTACTAAAAGTCGTTTCATGATATATAGGATTGATATGTTTTTCATTTCTTCTGAAAATCTGCCGCTAAAGTAGGGCTTTTTAAAGGTTTGGTAAATAGAAAGATGTACAGATACATAGAATATTGTATCAAAATGGGCTTATCGGGTGGTTGGTGTACAAAACTACATGTATTTGAAATATTGTCCATGCCCTTTGTCTTTGAGGAGTTTGCGGGATGCCCTATATTTGCGAAGTAAACTTTTTAATCTTAAAAGGAACCATGAAAAAAGTATTTGTCTGGATAGCTCTCAGTCTTTGGTCGATAATGACAATCTTTGCCGGTGAGAAAGCCTATCTCTTTTCTTTTTTTATCAATGACAGTAAGGACGGACTGCATTTGGCATACAGTTACGACGGATTAAACTGGCTGCCCCTGAATGGCGGGCGCTCTTATCTGACACCCTCTGTCGGTAAAGATAAATTAATGCGTGACCCGAGCATTTGTCAGGCTCCGGACGGAACGTTCCATATGGTATGGACTTCCAGTTGGACAGACCGGATTATCGGATATGCCTCTTCCCGCGACCTGATTCACTGGAGTGAACAGCAAGCCATTCCGGTGATGATGCATGAGCCGGAAGCCCATAATTGTTGGGCGCCCGAACTGTTCTATGACGAACCTTCGCAGACTTACTATATCTTTTGGGCTACCACCATCCCCGGCCGTCACAAAGAAGTGCCGACCAGCGAAAGCGAGAAGGGACTGAATCATCGCATTTATTATGTGACGACAAAAGACTTCCGTACTTTCTCAAAGACAAAGATGTTCTTCAATCCTGATTTCAGCGTAATTGACGCTGCCATTGTGAAAGACCCGAAGCATGAAGACCTGATAATGGTAGTGAAGAACGAAAATTCCAATCCGCCGGAAAAGAATCTGCGTGTTACACGCACGAAGAAGATAGCGAAAGGATTCCCTACCAAAGTATCTGCACCCATTACAGGAAAATACTGGGCGGAAGGCCCGGCTCCTCTTTTTGTAGGCGATACACTCTATGTCTATTTCGATAAATACCGTGACCACCGTTATGGCGCTGTCCGTTCGCTGGATTACGGCGAGACGTGGGAAGATGTTTCCGAACAGGTTTCCTTTCCCCGGGGTATCCGCCACGGAACAGCTTTTGCGGTCGATATTTCCGTAGTGGAAGCGCTGAAAGCCAACCGCAACTACAACCCTTTGATTCCCGATAATGTGGCAGACCCTTCCGTAGCCAAGTTCGGTGATACATATTATCTGTATGGAACGACCGATTTGGATTACGGTCTGAACCGTGCCGGAACACCTGTCGTATGGAAATCGAAGGACTTTGTGAACTGGAGCTTTGAAGGTTCCCATATTAGCGGATTCGACTGGTCGAAGGAATATGAATATACGAATGATAAAGGTGAAAAGAAGAAAGGGTATTTCCGTTACTGGGCTCCCGGAAGAGTGATTGAACAGGACGGCAAATATTATCTGTACACTACATTCGTGAAGCCGGACGAGAAAATGGGAACATATGTGCTCGTGGCAGACCGTCCGGACGGGCCTTTCCGTTTTGCCGACGGTAAGGGGCTTTTTGCTCCCGGTAAGGGGCTCTTGGCTGACAGTAAGGGACTCTTAGCTTCCGCCGGAGAAGGCGGTATCGACAGCCCGGCTCTCATTGATGATATTGACGGAGAACCTTTTATTGACGATGATGGTACAGGATATATTTACTGGCGTCGCCGGAACGCGGCACGCCTTTCCGCGGACAGGCTTCATTTGGAAGGTGAACCGGTGACATTGAAAACACCCCGTCAGGGATATTCCGAAGGCCCTGTTCTGTTCAAGCGCAAAGGCATCTATTATTATATTTATACGTTGAGCGGACATCAGAATTATGCAAATGCCTATATGATGAGCCGTGAATCCCCTCTTACCGGCTTCGTAAAGCCGGAAGGCAACGACATCTTTTTATTTTCTTCTCCCGAGAACCAGGTATGGGGACCGGGACACGGCAATGTGTTCTATGACGAGGGAACGGATGAATATATCTTCCTCTATCTTGAATATGGGGACGGCGGAACTACCCGCCAGGTGTACGCCAACCGCATGGAGTTTAATGACGACGGAACGATTAAGACTTTAATCCCCGATATCCGTGGTGTCGGCTACCTGACAACTCCGCAAGAGGCACGGAAGAACCTCGCCTTGCAGGCTCATTTCTATGCTTCCAGCGAGAAAGCTCCCCGAACTTCCGTTGTCAATATCGAAACCCGGCCCAACCAACCTTTGCCGGATAAAGGCTCGGTGAAAAGCTATACGCGTACACATACTTATCAAGCTGCATCTGTAGCTGACGAATCAAATGGAACCCGCTGGATGGCTGCCGATACGGACAGCAGTCCCTATATCACGGCGGACTTGAAAGAAATCCGCAACATCAGTGAATGTCAGTTCTACTTTACCCGCCCCACCGAAGGACATACGTGGAGACTGGAGAAATCAATGGACGGAAAGCATTGGCAGACGTGTGCCGAACAAGGAAAAGTACAGGTACGCTCTCCTCATATAGCTGACGGCATTGGCAAATCCCGTTATCTTCGCCTTCATATCCGCAGGGGAGATGCCGGATTATGGGAATGGAAAATCTATGAGAAATGATGATTTTTAGGCACGGATTACACGGATTACGCTGTTGCAATATGCACACATATTTAGGAAAAACCGTGAAATCCGTGTAATCCGTGCCTAATTCTCCATTTATAAAACTAATATTGAACTAATAATCACACCGATAACCTCATCGAATTTATGAAATATATGATAAAAAGTAAAATGCTGGCAGCTTTTTGTGCCGCCTGCCTGCTGACCCTTTCAGCCACAGCACAGACCTCTTCCTGGTTTAATGACAAGGACTTGACATTGACAGGTGTCTATTATTATCCCGAACACTGGAATGAAAGCCAATGGGAGCGTGACTTTAAGAAAATGCATGAACTGGGATTTGAGTTTACCCATTTTGCCGAGTTTGCCTGGGCGCAACTGGAACCCGAAGAGGGGCGTTACGACTTTGCCTGGCTCGACAGAGCCGTAGCTTTAGCTGCCAAATATGATTTGAAAGTAATCATGTGTACTTCTACCGCCACACCGCCTGTATGGATGAGCCGGAAATATCCCGAAATCCTGCTGAAGAACGAAGACGGCACTATCCTCGACCACGGCGCCCGCCAGCACGCATCATTTGCTTCCCCCCTGTATAGGGAACTATCTTATAAAATGATAGAGAAACTGGCACAGCATTATGGAAATGACTCCCGTATTATCGGCTGGCAACTCGATAACGAGCCTGCCGTACAATTCGACTATAACCTGAAAGCGGAACTTGCCTTCCGCGATTTCCTTCGTGCCAAATACCACAATAACATACAGCAATTGAACGATGCATGGGGAACGGCTTTTTGGAGCGAAGCCTATTCGTCTTTTGATGAAATAACCCTTCCCAAGCGTGTACAGATGTTTATGAATCATCATCAAATCCTGGACTACCGTCGTTTTGCGGCAACACAGACCAATGATTTCCTGAATGAACAATGCCTGCTAATCAAGAAATACGCCAAGAACCAATGGGTAACTACCAACTATATACCGAACTATGACGAAGGGCATATCGGCGGCAGCCCTTCCCTTGACTTTCAGAGTTACACCCGCTATATGGTATATGGAGATAATGAAGGTATCGGCCGTCGGGGGTATCGTGTCGGCAATCCGTTGCGTATCGCGTGGGCAAATGATTTCTTCCGTCCGATACAGGGAACTTACGGCGTAATGGAACTTCAGCCGGGACAGGTAAACTGGGGCAGCATCAATCCCCAACCGCTTCCGGGAGCAGTCCGCCTGTGGATGTGGAGTGTCTTTGCCGGTGGAAGTGATTTTATCTGCACCTACCGTTATCGTCAGCCTCTCTACGGCACAGAGCAATATCATTACGGGATAGTAGGTACGGACGGAGTGACCGTAACTCCCGGCGGGAGAGAATATGAAACCTTTATAAAAGAGATTCGCGAACTCCGCAAGCACTATTCTCCCCGCGAAACGAAACCCGCCGCATACACCGCACGTCGTACGGCTATTCTTTTCAACCATGAAAACTTCTGGAGCATCGAACGCCAGAAACAGAACCGCACATGGGATACTTTTGCACACATCGAAAAGTATTACCGTACTTTAAAATCCTTCGGAGCACCTGTCGATTTTATCTCAGAAGCCAAGAATCTGTCGGATTACCCGATTGTCATCGCTCCGGCTTATCAATTAGCTGATAAAGAACTGGTAGATAAATGGATTGCTTATGTGAAGAATGGCGGAAATCTCGTCCTGACCTGTCGCACTGCACAGAAAGACCGTTACGGCCGTCTGCCGGAAGCCCCTTTCGGCTCTATGATTACCCCGCTGACAGGAAACGAAATGAATTTCTATGACTTGCTTCTTCCCGAAGACCCCAGCACTGTTATCATGAACGGAAAGGAGTATTCCTGGAATACCTGGGGAGAAATCCTGAATCCCCCGGCCGATGCACAAGTATGGGCGACATATACCAATGAATTTTACGAAGGAAGTCCTGCGGTGACTTTCCGTAAATTGGGAAAAGGAACGATTACTTATGTCGGAGTGGATAGCCACAACGGTGCATTGGAAAAAGACCTGTTGAAGAAACTATATGCACAACTCGATATTCCGGTAATGGATTTGCCTTATGGCGTAACCCTTGAATACCGCAATGGCTTTGGAATTGTTCTGAACTATTCAGACCAGCCTTATACTTTCGACTTGCCAAAAGGTAGCAAAGTATTGATAGGAACCCCGGAAATTCCTACGGCGGGCGTTTTGGTTTTTTCAATATGAATATAGAATAACATATAATTCTTATCTTTGAATAGTTTTTTCCATGCGGGGATGAATCAAAGCAGTACTGAAGTAAGCCGAGCCATGTACTTGACTTACTCAAGTCTCCTATATCATTTCATTGAGTGTAGTACTTGCTACAGTCAAGTTTCCTACTTGTTACAGCTAAATCTCCTACCAAATATAAAAAGTAAAAAACCGCCTTCAGCTTTCAGTTCTTCAAAAAAGTCCCTTTTCATCGGCGTTTTTGGCTGAAGTCACCCCTGAATGCAAAAGTGTATAACTTTACCTTCTTTTTGCTATAATTACTTTCAACAGAGGCTCTGTTGTAACAAAACGAAGCCTCTGTTTCACTCAAATAGAGCCTTTGTTTCATCAAGACAGAGGCTCTGTTTTGTCCAGCCCACGTGCCGATAATTTCCAGCCCACAGGTAAGCAGCCCTCAGCCCACGTGCCACCCACTTTTGCCCGGGTGATGAATCTATATATCCCGCGTGGTGGGCATATAGATCCAGTACGGTGAGTATATATACCTACCACGGTGAATATATAGATCTACCGTCAAGTCTGAAAAAGCTGAATGCGCTGAAAGCACTCCCCCCTGGCTACAACCTATTCTCGCAGGGGATGTTTTTTTTCGCTTTCAGCCGCTATCACCTTCTGCCAAGGCGTTTGCGAATAAAACTGAAACGGCTGAAACCGGATTATTGCATAAAAATTCAGTAAGAGAGTTTTGGCTAGTTTAGATACAGATAATTGAAGATTTGATTCTATTTTGTAGGATGCTATTGCTTTTATTAGAAATCAACAAAAGTGTTTATTAGTAATACAAACTATTGTTGATTACAAATAAAAAGAATTGCCACTTATATTTCTTGAATAAGCCTTTATATTCAAGAAGCATAAGTGGCAATATCGACAATATCTATTTAAGATTAATATCCAGGATTCTGCATTGCTTTCTTTTCATCG
Source organism: Bacteroides sp. f07 (assembly GCF_042854785.1). Lineage (NCBI taxonomy): Bacteria > Pseudomonadati > Bacteroidota > Bacteroidia > Bacteroidales > Bacteroidaceae > Bacteroides > Bacteroides sp. f07. Next base: position 1,259,909 of record NZ_BAABXI010000002.1, read on the forward strand.
TTAGTCAAGGCAGAGCCGCTTGCATTTGTAATACCGTCTAAGAATGCCTGTGGGATTGGGCGATAATAATGTTTGCTTGGATTGAATTCGCCAATCCCCCGGGTAGCACCGTCGTTGAATTTATGCCAGCGGGTATCCAATGATTTGGTACGGGCCAAGTCTTCCCAACGTTGTAATTCACCGCAAAGTTCGCGGGTACGTTCGTTTAATAAGAAACACATCATCTTTTCTGCATTGGACGTACAGCCTAATTCATTATAAATAGGAGTGTCAACTGTAGAATTATAAACGTCTGCTACGCTATTCAGTTTCATTGCTGATTTGGTTGAAGCCGTAGTCTCTGCATCTTCCATATTATTGGATTCATAGTATGTGTTTTTGTCCCAATAAATAGCACCTTCGTCAGAGTGACCGCCACCTTTTCCTGAACAGTAAGGATTGTTTTTATAGGCTTGTCCGCCGTCTACATTCTTGCTGCGGTCTTCTTTGTCAGCATAGCCGGCACGGTCGCGTAACTTATTAATCCACTCGATAGCTTTATCATAACTAGCTTCACCTTTGCGGATATAAGCCTCGGCAACCATTAACACATCATCAGCCGAACGGGCAATGATAGCGTCGCGAGTACCAAATTGTGAAGCGATAGAAACACGGTAACCGTCACGGAATTTAGACAAAGCGACCGAACGCTTGTGCGGGATAATATTGTAATAGTTGCCGGTCTTTTCATTTAGGTTCCAGCTATGGGATTGTCCTTTGAAATAACGTACATATGTATATGTGTTACACATCTTTCCGTCTTTCAATACTGTATATGCCGGAGCGTTAGGATATTCTTCATATCGGTTGTCACCCGGATTGTTGACGATGTATTTTATACCTAGCTCACCGCCTTTGAAACGTTTTTCACCCTTGTTGACACCTGCCGGAGCATAAGGCATATCTTCTTCTGTCCATTCCGGGGCACTTTTTGTTTCGTTGGCTCCGTAACAAGTGATGAATGATTTCCAGAAACGGGAGTCGTTGACACGGTCGAACACTTGCATGGTATATTCTGTAGCACTGACATACGAGAACTCACGTCCGCCGGAAATGTCACGCTTACAACCACTGAGGTCTTGATATACAGACGGATAATAAAGATGCATTTGGTTTCCATAACGTCCCCATGTTGATTCGTCATTGGAGAATTGGGCAGCCAGAATTACTTCGCTGACTTTTTCGTTTGCGCCGTTCGGCTGCTGGTAATCCCATAATTCCACATAGTCCTTACACAGTGGATGTGCGTCTACCACTTCTGAACCATACTGGATAACTGCGTCCAAATCGGAAGATACATAATTCCCGTTCCAACCGCTATATAATTCGGAAGCACGGAACAGATGTGCTTTTGCCAGGAAATGGGCGGCTGCGTATTTATTGATACGTCCGACAGATTCTCCTTGTTCCGGCAGCAATCGGTATGCTTCTCCAAAGTCGGATATTACCTGAGTGTATATTTCCTCTTCCGAGTTGCGGGTGAAGTAAGTTTCCGCACTTGTAGAAGGTTCCAGTTTCAAGGGTACACCGCCGAATTGTTTCACCAGTTCGAAATAGGCATAAGCTCTGAGGAAATAGGCTTCTCCCAAACGGGTGTTATAGGTAGGCGAACTTGTATTGTAATACTGCGGCAAGTTCTGGAGAAGTATATTGGCCGGTTCAACCAATCCGTAATAGTTATCCCATATCGGTTGGTTAGCAGCATTTTCTGAAGAATTCAAGTCCTGGCTGTAATGATTCCATGCCGGTATCACATTGTTGGCATCGGTAAATTCGTCCACTCCCATGTTATAACATTGGATTCCCCAGATATAATTGAATTTGAATTTCAACTTTTGATAAGCTCCGGTTACTAACTCGTCAAGACCTTCCTGTGTCTTGAAACGGTCGGTGCTATATTGGGTCTTTAATTCTTCGTCAAGGAATGATTCGCTGCACGAAGTGAACGAACCGCCCATAACGCTGGTTAGTATAGCTGCGAATAATAATTTATTTATTTTCATAATGTTCTTACTTTTAATTGTTTATTAGAATCCGATATTGACACCAATGACAAAACTCTTTAAAGTAGTGGGTGAACCGAACGTTTTGGTATTGTTGTCATAGTTCACTAAATCGGTATCCAGAAAATCACATGCCTTATAGATATTGAATGGATTCATTGCCTGAACATATAATTTCAGGTTATTGATACCCAGTTTGCCCAATTGTTTCGGAGTAAAGTTGTAACCTAATGAAATGTTACGCACTTTGATATACGAACCGTCCTGGTAATTCATGGCACTGTTGTAAGTGTCTGCCCCTTCACCGTTAGAGCCCGGTGAGTAGTATCTTGCATTTTCATTTGTTCCTGCTACCCAGTAATCAACCTTGCGTTGCATATAACGGCCGTCAAGTGTGACAGCACCTTGGGGTACGGTGAATCCCCAGCGTGACAGAATGAAGAAAGATAATTCAAAGTTCTTGTAATTGAAAGTGTTGCTCCAACCGCCTGTCCAGCGAGGGCGTACATGACCTACAACCTTTTTATCGTCATTAGCATCTATCTTATCGTCATTATTCAAATTTTTCACTTTGATTTGTCCCGGCTTACGTCCGTACTTGGCTGCTTCTTCAGCCTCTTCCGTTTTCCATATGCCGTCATATACCCAGTCATAGTAAACACCGATTTCTTCTCCTACAAACCATTTGTTGTTTACATCTTCCGTTCTGCCGTTAGATAGCTGGTCAATCCGGTTTCTATCCATAGACCATGTCAGGGTTGTACTCCATGAGAAATCTTTAAGTTGTACCGGGATTGCGTTTATTTGCAGGTCAATACCCCAACCGGATGTCTTACCTACATTCGAATAAGTGGAAACGTAACCGGTCAATGAAGGAATGGTCATTTCCAACAGCAAATCGTTCGTCTTGGTCTTGTATGCGTCAATGCTACCGCTAAGACGGTTGTTAAAGAAGCCATAATCAACACCGACATTGTATTGGGTCGTTCTTTCCCAGCCTAAAGTCGGGTTCGCCATTTTAGCCGGTGTTTTCTGTGATGGATCCGAAGGCACATAACCTAATGAAGAATCATTTTGTCCCCAGTTGTAATATAGGCCGGTGATTGCTCCTTTGGTAGCATAGGCTTTGATAGCTGCATTACCTGTGACACCGACACCTACACGGAGTTTCAACTGATTAAGCCAACTGACATCTTTCAGGAAATCTTCCTGGTCCATTCTCCATGCAAGGGCAGCAGAAGGGAAGCTCGCCCATTTGTGTCCTTCGGCCAATTGCGAAGCACCGTCCCAACGCATAGATGCTGTTAATAAGTATTTGTCTTTATAACCATAGTTCAGACGAATCATATAAGATGCCATTTGAGTCTCTGTCAGACCCGTACCGAAAGAATTCAGTGTACCGGCAGAGCCCATATTATACCACAGTTCATCTGCCGACGCAACATTGGTAGCTCTCATATCTCCCATTTCGTAATGGTAAGCCGATGCGGATTGCATCAATGTCAACCCTAGATTATGCTGGCCTAATGTCTTGTTGTAATAGATCAGGTTGTCTAATGTCCATGCACGTTTCTGTTCGTTTTTATATTGTGCGCCGTTGTTTCCATCGCCATTGATACCGTCGGCTGCGTTGGCAATTCCCAATGTATAGAACTGGAATTCAGGACCGAACTGGATACGGTAGGACAAGCCTTCCAACGGTTTCCATATTTTGCCGAAGTCAATTTGTGAGTACATGCTGGCTGATGCACGGAAGGTACGACGCTGATTGGTGTTATAATCCAGTTCGCGAATAGGATTGATGATATTGACATCACCATTCGGATAGCGGATGTATTCATTGTTTTCATCATAAGGCATTGTCCATGGAATCATGCTTCTCAATGCGCTGTAGAAATCACCGGAACCGGTTACGGATTTAGAGAAGCTATAACCGTAGTCTTGGGTAGAGTAGGAAGCGTTAATGGAAGTTCCCATTTTGAACCACTCCACCGGGTTTGAGTCAAATGAAGTCTTTAAGGTATAACGTTCATAAGCCTGGCCGGGTTGTGTACCTTTCTGATCCATATAGCCGAATGAAGCATACCCTTGGAATTTATCCGAACCGCCGGATGCGCTTAATGTATGTTCATGGGTAATTCCGGTTTGTTTGCCGTGGGAAGCCCAGTCGTAAGAACCTACTTTTGAAGGGTCGTAATTACCGTTTGACCATGCCTGTTCGATATTTTTCCAGGAAGCGGCTACACTGCCGAAGGCTGCTTTGTCAGCTTCGTAGGTCGGAGTAGCGGATGCATAGGAACCTGCATTGTATTTAGCTATACGGGCATAGTCCAGCCATTCGGATGCAGACATCATTTCTGTTACGTCATGCAATGTCTCAAAAGTAACAGTACCGGAATAGTTCAAAGTTACTTTCCCTTGTTTCCCTTTTTTAGTAGTGACAAGAATTACACCGTTTGCACCACGCGAACCATAGATAGCCGTAGCCGAAGCATCTTTCAGAATATCAATAGCTTCAATATCGGAAGGGTTGATATTTTCAATACCGCCGTTTTGGATAACCATGCCGTCAACAACATACAACGGCCCTTGTTCGGCATTGATAGAGCGTTGTCCGCGAATATTGATATTTCCTACTTCACCGGGGCGTTGACTGGAAGTGATATCCACACCTGCTGTTTTTCCTTGCATTCCTTCCAAGGCATTCTTGACAGGCATTGCTTTCAGTTCTTTTTCACCGACTCGTGCCATGGCACCGGTTACATCGCTTTTTTTCTGAACGCCATATCCCACAACTACTACTTCATCCAACGTTTCCGAATCTTCTTGAAGCGTAATCTTGAAATTGGTATTTCCTGCGACAGAAATTTCTTGTTTCTTATATCCTATATAAGTAACTGTTATCGTACCTTTAGCCGGTACATTAGAGAGAGTAAATTTACCATTCAAATCTGTTATCGTACCATTTGTAGTGCCATTGACCAATACACTGGCACCAATGACCGGTTCTCCTGTAAAGTCAATAACTGTACCTGTGACCGTTTTATTCTGGGCATAGGCTCCAACTATTAAAAGGGAGAACAAAGTGAAGAAAAATAGCCGTCGGATAGTATCCTTACAGGCGTACAGGTGGTTACCTTTTTTGTTGCTTTTCATACTTTAATTATTAAGTTATAATTTATTGATTTGCAAATCCTTTCTTGTTTATTTTCTTTCTGTCTTTTTTTGAAGACTTCCGATTTTTTCTCTTTGTTTTTAAGATGAAAAGTCCTTGAAATGTAGGACTTTGGAGAAGTTTTATGACATAATGATGTATTGGATATCTATATATTTACATTGTGTATAAAT